>CAKRTS010000005.1 GCA_934402315.1 uncultured Acetatifactor sp.
GCTGGCTTCTCTGGGTACTGGCTTACACTTTACACTTCCATACCCTCGCCCGCTGGCTTCTCTGGGTACTGGCTTACTTTTTTCGCTCTCATACCCTCGCCTGCACCCTCCGCTGAGTACTGGTGCTCACTTTACACTTTAATTGTCCACCTTCAGCTTCAGCAGTTCCTCTCCCGTCCGCACACGGGCGCCGGAGGCCGGCAGAATGTCCGCCCCGCTGATTCCGGTTTCGACGGAGACCTCCACACGGTCGGACACACCCTCCGAGGCGAGCCCCTGCCTGTCAAATTCGAGGAGAAGCTTCCCCTTCCCGACGATCTCGTTCTGGACGATGCGCGGCCGGTAATATCCATCCAGAAGTTCATCCTCGGAATCACCCACACGGATATACAGCTCCGCCCCAAATTCCGTGTCAAAGAGGAACGCATTCCCTCTTGGAAAGACCTTCCTTATCCTTCCACCCACAGGCGCATAGATCTTGTCTTCGCTCGGACGGATCACAACGACCGGTCTGCCGCCCTCCTGCAGATCCGACACTTCGCCGGACACCGGACTTCCGACGAGGAAGGACTCCTTCTCATCGTCCCCGTCCGCATGTTCCTTCTCCTGAAATACGCCGTCCTCCTTGCTCAGTCTGCCGATGCAGACTCCGGCTGCAAGCGCTGCCAGAGCAATGGCAGCCAGCCACCAAAAGCTGATTTCCATATTCTTAATTTCCTCTCTTAAACATCCCTTATTTTCCCCAAAGAAACGACAAATATTCTTGTCAAAAAATAATTGTTGACATTTCATAAAAAGTAATGCTATACTCAAGCTGTATTCTAAATGAAAGTCATTGAACTCACATATTTTTGTAAGTCATTACGGCTTTGATGATGGTTTACAAAAATATGTGATTTTTTTGTCCTACGTTTTAGAATCAACATATTTTTATATTTTTAAGGAGGTACCACAATGAATAACGGTACAGTTAAGTGGTTCAACGCACAGAAGGGTTATGGTTTCATCACCAACGATGCAACCGGCGAGGAAGTATTCGTACATTTCTCCGCAATCAACGCTGAGGGCTTCAAGTCTCTCGAGGAAGGTCAGAAGGTTACTTTCGATACCGAGACCGATCCTCAGAACAGCAGCAAGACCCGCGCTACCAACGTTACTGTAGTAGCATAATTGCTTCTGACTGACGACGAACACAAAAAAGAACATCAGGCTTTGCCTGGTGTTCTTTTTTTCGTCTTACTTTATCTTCCGTCTTCCCGTCACCATGAAGAAAAGCACATAAAATACCGCGATTGCCACCGGAAAGATCAGACGGCACACTCCGAAGCCCGCCGATGTCACAAGACTGCCGAACATGGCGTTAAAGGCAATGTCAAACAGCGTACCGATACTGATGACCATACCGGTCATTGCCGTAATCCTCTCCTTCGGGAACAGCTCCTGAAGAAGCAGCACCATGGTCGGATAGACGATCGAGAGGAAAATTCCGCTGATTCCCAGCAGCAAGACCCCCTTTGCCCCAAGCAAAACACCCGTCAGATACAGCAGGGTTCCGGCACCGCCCAAAATCAGGATGCTCCGTCTGCTTCCCAGCTTCTGTACAACGGGCGCCATCAGAAGCCTGCCCGCCGTCATCGTGCCGAAAAACAGGGAGACGCTCGTGCTTGCCATGCCATTGTCCAGACCGAGCCCCTGACTGCAATACATTGACCACCAGTTCATGATCCCATGCTCTGCGACAAAGTAAAAGCCAAAGACCAGCCCCATCGCCAGAACCATGCCGCTCACGGCGGCCGTCCGCCGTGCTCCCGACTTTCCCTCTGTCCCGGACGCAGGACTCTGTGCCGGAACTGTTTTCCCGCCCGGTCGTTCTCCGCTGGGCTTTACACCTTCTCCCGCCTTCTCAAACC
Source organism: uncultured Acetatifactor sp. (assembly GCA_934402315.1). Lineage (GTDB taxonomy): Bacteria > Bacillota > Clostridia > Lachnospirales > Lachnospiraceae > Acetatifactor. The sequence goes on from CAKRTS010000005.1 coordinate 1,911, forward strand.
TCGTCCGGCTCAGGATGAGCAGGCTGACCACTCCCACGATCGCCATGCCGAGACAGAGCAGCCTGTACTGCGCGTAGCTGTCCGCCAGCGTGCCTGTGATCTTCTGGTTTCCGCTGGTGCCGATGCCCTGCACAAAGAACAGCACATTGACATACAGCCCTGCCATCGCCCCGAAGAAAAACGGTGACAGGATATTAATCATCGTGTTCATGAGCGTTGATGCGCCCATGCTGATGAACATTCCGACAAGGAGCCACAGATAATGATCCGTGCACGCAAACAGGATCTGCGCTGCCGTCCAGAGCCCCAGAATGCCCATACATGCCTTCTTCCGGTCCATCCGGTCGGCTATTTTCCCTCCGAACAGCATAAAGAGCAGATTCCCGACATAGCTGACCGTCACGATCAACGAGAGCTGCGGCTTCGTCAGCCGGAGCTCCCGCTCAAAAATCGATGAAAAGACACCTCTGTTCGAGTCGCTGATGCCAAGCGCCACCATAATCAGCATAAATACAAGCAGCACAAGCACATTGTCTATTCGTTTCTTTTTCACCCTTCCAAAGCCTCCTCAATCCTGCGCTTCCATCCGTCAATCCTGTCCACGATCAGCGCATCCAGCTTCTCCCACGGCATCAGCAGCTCCTCCGTGTCCACAGACTGCGGAAGAGCCTTTACAAATTCCCATGAGGGTGTGAAGCTGTGATGCTCCCTGATATAGCGCGCAACCTTTCTGTCAAAGGCATCATCCTTCGCAATTCTTCCCTCAAACATCGGCGCGATAAGCAGACCGTCACTGCCCGCAAGGCGGTTACAGACGGCATCCCTGTCCGGTGCAAGCCGGAAGTACTGCGGCGCAGGCATAAAGGCATGCTTCCCCGGCTGTACATACTCGACAACATGCCCGTCCTCAAAAGCCGTCTCCCCGGGAATCAGATTGTTCAGGAACTTTCCATGAAAGCTCCCCAGCACTCCCCTGACAGCCCCGTCCTCACCGACGGTGACAAAGACATGCTCCAGATCATACAGATGCTGGATGTCAAAATCGTAGTAAAAGGCATATTCCAGCACCGCCTCCCCAGGCTCGACACGGACCTGCAGGTTGCAGGACACGCTTTTCCCACTCTCACGGTAGACGGTATAACCGACCGCTGCGAGCGCATAGGGTTCACACCTGTCAAACCGCAGATGCGGGACATATTTTTTTACCAGTTCCTCTGTCATTTCTTTTCAAACAGGCTCCTCTTATCCCGAATTTCGATTGTGTGGTCAAATGCCGTGTAATCCGTCAGGTACAGTGTCGCAGCTCCGGCAGTTTTCGCCTCGCTGTCCTCCTTTCCCTCCATGAAATGATGCTCCCCGAAGCAGGGGCCGATCAGAAAAGCATCGCTTGCATTGCCCACCTCGGCATAGCCGTTTTTCACAACAATCGTCTCGCTTCCGTTCAGCGGCATATGAATGCCATCGCTCTCCAGATAGGAGACACCGGAGAACGCAAGCTCTATCCTCCAGGGCGCTCCTTCCACGCCGGAGGTCTTCACACGGACATCCACGCCATGCTCCGCCTCTTTGACCCATACATTGATCTCCATATCGGGGCCGAGCTTCTTCTCACGGGAGGCATTGTCCATCTTCCACCAGTCGCTCGTCCCGGGCTTCTCGGAAAAAGGCAGGTAGTACCAGCCCCGCATAATCTGTTTTAAATGATATTCCTTCTCCGACAGTCTCTCCATGGTCTCGCTCTTAAACGCCCTGTGTTCGCAGAAGCTGCCCGCTACCTTCAATTCAAGCTTCATTGTGCCGTTGTGAAGATAAAAGAAGTTGGACTTTCCGTTCATGACCGTATAGGTCAATCTGCCCTGCTGTGCCCTTGCAATGCCAGATTCCTGATAGAAGCGCGAGAAGTCCGGACGGCAGTATTTTTCGTCATACTCGAATTTCCTGTACTCGGGATGCAGCATGAACCAGATCAGGAAGTCCGGGGAGGTAATCTGCTTTCTGTCAACGATGTCGAAGATCGTGTTGCACATCTGCAAAAACTCCGGTATTTCATACTTCATGCCCATCTTCAGGTATTCCATGTAATAATCCTTGGGATAGATAAGCCGATCCTTGTCAAAGCGCGTTGAATTGGCAGTGAATACGCTGCCGTCCGGCTCCCAGTAGGTCAGCATCATTCTTAGGTTGCGGATCGCATGCTGCTCATACGCCGCATCCCCCGTTGCCTCCGAGAGCATAATCATTGCGTCATTGTTGATACGGTTATAGTTGCCCGCCGACTTCTCCGCAAACTCTCCGTCCTCATTGCAGTCAATTCCCTCGTTCAGATATTGCATTGCCGCCTGTTCCAGCTCCTTCTCATCGAAGAGCCTGCTGCTGCACATCAGCACCGAAGCGATCGCCCAGCGGTGATTCGGTGTGTGGAAGCCGCCTTCCAGCAATCCAAAGGCGCCTGCGCGGACGATTTTTTCCATCTTCTCCAGAATCTTCTGTTCCCCATCCGGCAGGTCTTCCGTCTTTGCGCGCTCCGCCAGATACTGATAGACCGGAAGCAGCTTCTTGACGCAGAACGCCGTGTCCGGTGCGGAATAGAAATTGCAGGTGATGTAATCAAACAGCCCGTTTTCATGCTGCACACGGCGGATATAGTCCAGCCCGAGCAGCACCCGCTCCAGCACCTGTCCGTCGTGATACCATACCGAGTCCTTGTTACAGTAGGTCGCCGTCATCGTTGCGACACGGTAAATGGAGAATTTCGCCTGTACAATTCCGTTTGCGTCCGCAAAGCCGCCATACCGCGGACTCTTTTCATCCAGCACCTGAATCTGCAGGGACTTCGTGACCCTGTCCTCACTGTCCCGGAGAATCTTCTGATAATGTCTTTCCATACTCTGTCCTTCCTTCTCTTTCCGTCAGCCTTCCAGCATCAATGTCTTTATCTCAAACGCCCTGAACCGCAGCGCCACCCTGCCGTCCTGAACTGTTAATTCCTCCGCCGTCTCCTCCAGCATGTTGCAGGCATAGACATGCTGCACGTTGTCCGGCACAGTCAGCACCGTCGTTCCAGCGCAGCCCTTCGACTCGTAAAGTCTCAGCACAACTCCCTTTTCCCTGTCGAACGCGGGCTTACATGTCTCAAGCACGACATGACCGCCCTCCACCGCGAAGAACGACACGCGCTCCGCCTCCGGTATCTGCGGCATCAAAGCTTCCCCCGAATCCGCCGACACAGTTACCTCGACATTACATTCATACGCCTCCTCCGTGACACGGCTCTGCGCAAACGCTCCGGAGAATGGCAGGATGGAATACGTAAATTTATGTACGCCCATGTCCGCCGTCATGTCGGGAATGACCGGCGCGCGCAGCAGCGTCAAGGAAAGCCTGCTGTCCTGCGCGGAAATTCCGTACTTGCAGTCGTTCAGCACCGCCAGCCCGTTCTCGCCGTCCGTCAGCGCCGCGTATTTATGATGACTCGTCTCATACAGATCTCTCTCGTACTGTCTCGACCGGTGCGTGGGACGCTTTATGTACCCGAACTGAATCTCCTCGAGAACCTCTTTTGTATAGACGGTTGTCGGGAAATCCACCTTTAAGACCCGGTGTCTCTCGTGCCAGTCGATCTCTGTCTCAAAGTCAATCCTCGGGCTCTCCGCCGAGAGATGAATCCGCTGAGTCGCCGTAAAATGGCGCTCCCTGCGGGTCACTGTGGCAACGATACCGCCGCCTGCCACCCGCTCCGCGAGAAACTCATGCGTTCCCTCCAGCTTCTCCGGCATCTCCTCATACATGCGCCCGAGCTCCCATGCATCATAGTCCACATTGACATCCCGGTACAGCTTCCACGCATTCAACGGCTCCGCCGCATACTCATAGCCGCTCTTCCGGTCCGTCAGGCTGACGATCTGCCCCAGACTGTCGATCTCCGCACGGTAAAAGTCATTGCTGAACACAATCCTGTCTCCGGGAATCGGATCGTAGGATGCCTGTTGTCCGTCCTGCGCCGGTACAGCTGCCTTCAGATAGCCGCACACCGGCAGCCTTAAGCCCTTCCAGCCCCGCTCCCAGCTCAGGGAATTAAAGACTGCATGCTCTCCCGCAAGCTGCCTCAGGAGCTCCCCGGCAAGCTGTCTGCCCTCACTGATGATCCGGTCAAGGATCTCTCTCGTCTCCTCGTTGACCCTCTGGATGGAGGTTCCGGGCAGGATATCATGAAACTCCTGCAGCAACAGCAGCTTCCATAATTCCTCCAGCTTTTTTAAGACGATTTTCTCATCCGATGGATTCTGATAGTCGCCTGCAAGGCGCATCAGTCCGGCGAGATACTCCGCCTCCCTGACCGCATATTCCGCCTTGCGCACACCCCGCTTAATCTCCGACTGCGCCGTGTAGGTTCCGCGGTGCCATGCCAGATAAAGCTCCCCATAATAGGTGTTGCGGACGTCCTTCTCCTCCAGCCTCTCAAAAAAGGCAGCCGGACTCTCCATCGTACAGCGCGGCGCTCCCTCGAGATCGGCACACCGCTCCGCCGTCTCTATCATGATCTCGGTCGGCCCGCCGCCTCCGTCCCCGTACCCAAAGGGGAACAGGAAGCTGTCGATCTCCTGCTTCTGGTTTCTGTCCTCCTCCCAGCGCGTTCTCAGCGCACCGGAATTGAAAACAGCATTATTCTTTTTATAGATATGGGACAAAATCTTCGTTCCGTCGATGCCCTCCCACCAGAAGACATTGTAGGGGAACTGCTCACACTCTGGATCACAGCGCAGGAGCTTCTGTGTCGCAAAATAGGGCACGCCGCAGCCTGCCATGATCTGGGGCATCGCTCCGGTAAAGCCGAAGGTGTCCGGCATCCATGCGAGTCTGCTGTCCGTGCCGAACTCCTCACGGAACCATCTTTTCCCTATGATAAACTGGCGGATCAGGCTCTCCCCGCCCACCAGATTCGTATCGCTCTCCACATAGACAGCGCCTTCCGGCACAAACTGTCCGTTCTTTACCCTCTCCCTGACGTGTTCGTACAAGCCGGGGTAGTAGGTCTTTATATTTTCCAGCACCGGCGGTGAACAGAGGAGGAACTTATACTGCGGATACCGCTCCATCAGTCTGATCTGATTGGAATAAGTCCTCGCAGACTTCCGCTTCGTCTCCTCCATCGTCCAGAGCCATGCCAGATCAAGATGCGACTGTCCGAAAATCGTATATTCCGGCACAGTGCCGCCATTTTTGCTCTCAAGCAGCGGCTTCAGCAGCTCGTCCGCCCGCAGGATGCTCCTGCTCCGTTCCGGCTCCTCTGCCTCAAAATCCGCTATATAGGTAAACTGTTGTAATGCTTCTCCGATCTTCATTGTGCGGAGCTCGCGGTCAGGCATGGTCTTCCACAGTTCATAGAGCGTGTGGTAATCCGCATAGCACTGAAAAATGTTCTCCCGCCAGACTCCGAAATGACTTTTCCCCACAATACATTGATATTTTGGCGGTTCCGGCACGGGAACGGTATCCCTCGCATAAAGTCCGCCGTTCTCCGGCCTGATCCCGTGTCCCGCGTAAACCTCCGCGAGAATGTCAAATTTTTCCCCGGGCACAGCCTCAGCCGTCAGTTCCACCATACTATGCTGCTTATCAATCGAGCCTCTTTCCTTCCCGTTGACAAAGACCAGCATCTCCGGCCCGGCTCCGAGATGCAGCATCAGTCTCTCTCCCGCCGCACTCTCCGGCACCGTCACCTGTGTCCTGAACCAGCCGTATTCCCATTTTGTCCCCCATGCCGTCCCCGCCGGGAACGGCTTTACAGCCTGCTTTGACGCCTGCTGCCACGTAAGCTGTGCCTTTGTGGTAAACCCGGAAAGGGAAAGCTCCCCCAGCTCTCTGTAAAGATTTTCTGCAAACGCTTCATCCCATATTTTCAGACGTTCATCCCATTGTCTTCCCAGCTTCATGGTGCTCTCCCCTCTCCTTAACACATCGTCCGGTACTCCATCAGGAACAGGATTGCAAGCGCCTGTCCGTAAGGCATGGGTTTCAGTTCGATCTGTTTATAAAAATCTCTCGATGTACGTCCCATCGGCGTACCGTAGGAAACCTGATGTACAACGCCGCCCTCCGAAATACAGTCCATGATGGGACTGACGGCTCTCGCCGCCGTCTCCAGATAGGACTTATCCACAAGTCCATCCTTCACCGCTCTCAGGATTCCGTAGGCAAAGCCGCAAGTAGCGCTCGCCTCCACATAGGAATCCGCATCATCCACGAGCGTATGCCACATCCCGTTCTCCGCCTGCAGGGCGCGCAGGCTCTGCACCTGCTCCCGCAGTGTATTGACAAGAAGTCTCTTCACCGCCTCATTGCAGTCGCAGATTTCAAGGAACTCCGGTATCGCCATCGTGATCCAGCAGTTTCCTCTGCCCCAGAACGCTCCGGCAAAGTTATTTTTCTCCTTGAAGGTCCAGCCGTGATACCACAGCCCGCTTACCTTGTCACAGAGATATTTCTCGTGAATCAGGAACTGATACTGCGCTTCCTCAGTCATTGCCTGATTTTTCAGGATTCTGCCCATATTTGCAAGGAACAGAACCGTCATGTACAGTGTGTCGTCCCAAAGCTCCTGCTCGTTGACGGAATCCGAGGTCTTATGCTGGAAACCGCCCTCATCCGTTCTGGGGAACTCCGACATGATCTTTTCCGCAGCCTCGACACACGGGCGCAGATACTTTTCCTCTCCGGTGTACTCGGCGAGGAATGACATTGCCAGATACGGCGCCGCCGTGTTGACGTTCAGCGCGGGAAAGCCGATGCCGATCTGTCTGTCGTAGAAGCGTGTGAGCATCTCCAGATAGCTCTCCTTCTTCTCATAGCTGAACAGTTTCCACAGCCCGTAAAGTCCGACGCCCTGCGTCCACTCCCAATACTGGTAGCGGGAAATGTCATCTCCTGCAAGGTTGTGGCTCTTCATATTCTTCAGGAAGGTGTCATCCGGCTCGTAAAGGATGTCGGAGAAGGCGCTGACCATCTTATCCACCTTATCCGTGACCTCTCCGATCAGCTCACGCTTTGCGCAGCATTTTTTCTCCAATTTCTCAATCAGTGCCTTCAGTTCCTCCGGTGTCTTAACCGTGTAATCCGGCTGCCAGTCCGGCTCCTCCACTGTATGAAAATATCTCGGCGACCAGTCCAGCCAGACGGAGGTAATGCCGTAGCGGTTTGCCCCGGCGACATCCTTCTTTAAGTTGTTCCCGATCATGACGATAAAGGGTTTGTCGGCATCCGTAAGTCCCATCTTTTCCATCGCGGTATCAAACATGGATCTCGCCGGCTTCTGCTCACCGACCACCTCGGAGACGATCCACTCTTCAAAGCAATACCCAAGACCGTTTTCGCGGTACACATTCTGAAAGGATTCCCATGTTCCGTCCGCCACCAGTGCGATCCGGTATCCCTCGTCCTTAAGCTGCTTTAAGACCTCACCCGCCCCGGGAATAAAATCTGCCCGCAGCACAGTCTCCCGATCGTCATAGACCTGAGTGCTCTCGTCGATAATGGTGTCGCCGCTGTCCGTGAAAATAATTAAATTCTTCTTCATGCTCTCAGCACCCTAATCTTCTTTCTTTTTGTCTTTTACAGCATCTTCGTCGTAGCTGAATCCTCTTAACTTCAATTCCTCTGCATAATGGCAGGCAACATAGTGGCCCGGCTCCACCTCGCGGTACTCCGGCGCACATTCCTTGCACTTTTCCTGACAATAGCGGCAGCGGGTATGGAAATAGCAGCCGCTGGGCGGATTCGCAGGGTTCGGAATCTCGCCTGTCAGAGGGATTCTGTCCATCTCGATCTCCGGGTCTGCGATCGGCACCGCAGACATCAGCGCCTCCGTATAAGGATGCTTCGGTCTGGAGAACAACGCCTCCGTCTCCGCATACTCCACCATTTTTCCGAGATACATAACGCCGACCTTGTCGGATATATGTTCCACCACCGAAAGGTCATGGGAGATGAAAATATAGGTCAGATTCATCTCTCTCTGCAGATCCTTCAGCAGATTGATTACCTGTGCCTGAATCGACACGTCGAGCGCGGAAACCGCCTCGTCGCAGACGATGACCCTCGGCTTGAGCACGAGCGCTCTGGCAATGCCGATACGCTGTCTCTGTCCGCCGGAAAAAGCATGGGGATAACGCTTGAGGTAGCTGACGTTCAGACCTACCTTCGCCGCAATATCCATGACCTTCTCTTCCATCTCCGCCTTCGGCATCTTCGGGAAATTCGCCATCAGCGGCTCCTTGATAATATCCACAACCGTCATTCTGGGGTCCAGTGAGGAATAGGGATTCTGGAAAATCATCTGAATGTCCTTGCGCAGCACCTTCATCTGATTCTTGTCAATCGTCAGGAAGTTGACCGCGTCGCCTTCAACCGGATGATACAGAACCTCTCCGCTCGTTGCCTCGATCGCTCTCACAACGCAGCGTCCCATCGTCGTCTTTCCGCAGCCGGACTCACCCACGATACCGATCGTCTCGCCCTCGTTTACCTCAAAGCTGACGTCGGATACCGCATGGACACATACCTTCTTGGAGGGGAAATCCTTGGAAAGATGCTTCACTTCCAGTATTTTCTTTGTCTTTTCGTTCTCAGCCATTCTTTTCCTCTCCCTTCTGACCCGCTGCGTCCTTTGCTGCGTTCTGTCCGCATCCCTTGCAGTTTCCGCTGCACGCGTGGCAGGCAACCATATGTCCGTCGCCCATCTCCACAAGCTCCGGCTCCGTCACATTGCAGACGCCCTCGATTCTCTGGTGGCATCTCTCATAGAAACCGCATCCGGGCGGCAGATTCAGCGCGAGCGGCACGGTTCCCTCGATGGAAAACAGTCTGTCAGCCTTTCTTGTTCCGATCTTATGTACCGATCCGATCAGTCCCTGCGTGTAGGGGTGCAGCGGTCTCGCATAAATATCCTTGACCGGCGCGATCTCAACGATCTTGCCGAGATACATAACCGCAACTCTGTCACACATTGCCGCAACCGTTCCCAGATCGTGCGTGATGAACAGGATCGCCGTGTTCATATCCTTCTGTAATTCCTTCATCAACTCGAGAATCTGTGCCTGAATGGTAACATCCAGCGCGGTGGTCGGCTCGTCTGCAATCAGCAGCTTCGGGTTACATACCAGAGCCATGGCGATCAGCGCACGCTGCAGCATACCGCCGGAAAACTCGTGCGGGTACTGGTCGTACCGCTTTTCCGCGTTCGCAATTCCCACCTTGCGCATCATCTCAAGGGAAATTTCCTTGGATTTCTTCTTATCCTTTGTAATATGAAGCCTTGTGCATTCATTAATCTGATTGCCGATCGTATACAGCGGGGAAAAAGCTACCATGGGCTCCTGAAAGATCATGGAAATCTGCTTTCCTCTGACCTGTCTGATCTCCTTGCCTCTCGGCTTCAGATCGAGAAGGTTAATCATGCCCTGCTCGTTTGTATCGAATTTGATTTCACCTGTCGTCTTGCACCGCTTATCGTTGATCCCGAGGATCGCCTTGCTCGTCAGGCTCTTTCCGCAGCCGGACTCTCCTACAAGTCCCAGCGTCTCTCCCTTTTTCAGGTTAAAGTTCACGCCTCGCACAGCAGTCAGCGTACCTTCATCCAGCTCTATATTGATCCGCAGATCCCGGACATCCAGAACCATGTCCTGAGCGGTCTTATTTTGCTTATTCTCTTCCATTTCCGTCTCCCTTCCGCCTACTTATAAGGATCTGCCGCGTCGCGCATACCGTCACCGAGGAAGTTGAATGCCAATACCGTAACGATAACTGCGAGCAGCGGGATCAGTCTCCATGGATACTGCGCAATACTCGTGATATCCTGTGTCTCCTGAAGGAGAACGCCCCAGCTGGTCGCCGGTGCCTTCATGCCGAGTCCGAGGTAACTCATAGACGTCTCGCCGATAATCATTCCCGGGATGCCCAGCGTCAGGCTTACAATCAGGTAGCTCATAAATCCGGGAACCAGATGCTTTGTCATGATCTTCCATGTGCTGACTCCCGCAACCTGTGCCGCCATGACAAACTCCTCATTTCTCAGGGAAATGAACTTTCCTCTTACGGTTCTCGCCAGTCCCGTCCATGAAATAAAGGAGATGATAACCGTTATGTACAGGTACATGCGCGGTACCGGAATGTCTGCCGGGATTGCCGCGGACAACGCCATCCAGAGAGGAATTGTAGGCAGTGCAGTCAGCACCTCAATGATTCTCTGGATCACCGTGTCGACAACGCCTCCGAAGTAACCGGAGATGCCGCCGAGAATAATGCCCAGAACAAAGCTGATTAAGGTTCCCGCGAACGGAATTGTCAGCGAAATCTGGCTTCCGAACAGGATACGTGAGAACAGGTCACATCCGAGGCTGTCTCCGCCGAAGAGCATCACCTTCGCTCCCTCGCCGCCGTTCTCCCCGACAACACCGTACAGATGTCTGTCGCAGGGGATGAAGCCGAACAGCTTATATTCGCCGCCCTTTGCAAAAAACTTGACAAAATACTTCTCGCTGGTGTCTTCCGCCCACTCACGCTTGAAGGTCTCTTTGTTGTTAATGTAGGTCATTTTATAGACATAAGGTCCGACAAATTTTCCGTCCTCGTCTACCCAGTGGATCGTCGTAGGCTTTGCATTCTTATAGGTACTGTCGAAATCGCTCAGTCCGTAAGGTGCGACAAAGGGTGCGAACAATGCCAGCGTATACAGGATCAGCAGCAGGATGATGCTCAGCTTTGCCAGCTTATGATGCATCAGCTTCTTGCGCATCAGCGTCCATTGGGAAGCAAGGTAGTAATCCTCGTCTGATTTTTTCTTTTTTCTAAATATACTCATACGTCAGCTCCTCTTCTTCTCAAAACGGATTCTCGGATCCAGCCATGCCAGCAGAATATCCGAAAGCAATGTACCTATGACAACCAGAACCGCCTGCGTCATAAGGATTGTACCTGCCAGATAAGTGTCCTGTGTTTTGAGTGCCTCGTAGAGCACCGGTCCCTGAATGGAGAGGTTCATTACGATCGCGGAGATCGTCGAACCGGAAAAGATGCTGGAGAGCGCTCCCGAGAGACCGCTGACTACAGGGTTCAGAGCCGCCCGCAGACAGTATTTATAGGTAATCGTCGCCTCGGACACTCCCTTCGCCCTCGCCGTCAGAGCGTACTGCTTTGCCGTCTCATCAAGCATCTGGGCGCGGACGGTACGGATGACACCGCAGGTTCCCGAGGTACCGATAACAATCGTGGGAATGACCATTCTCTGAAGGAACTCACCAAAGTTATACCAGTGCAGTCCGTTTTGCAGCATTTCCTTGGAGAACAGTCCGAGCAGCGGGTCTCCTGTCCATTTGAACGACAGATACATGAGCAGGATCGCCAGCAGGAAGTTCGGCGTTGCCATTCCGAGGAAGCCGATTGCCGTAAATACATAGTCGCCGACGGAATACTGGTGCAGCGCACTGTAGATTCCGATCGGAATGGAGACCAGATAGGTGAAAATCATGATAGTCAGGGACACCGCTATCGTCAGCCCCAGACGATCCATGATAACGCTCCAGACCGGTCTTCCGTATGCGAAGGAATAACCGAAGTCACCCTTGCTTACAATCTTCCACACCCAGTCACAATACCGCAGCACCCAGTTCTTATCCAGTCCGTACTGATGTCTCAGCGCCTGAATGTCCGCCTCGGTGAACACCTCGCCTTCCGCCTGCATTCTGGCAACATAGCTCGATACATAGTCGCCCTTCGGCAGCTGCATCACGAAGAAGATGACAAACGATATGATGATGATGGTGGGTATGAACATTAATATTCTCTTAGCAACATATTTCCACATGAATTCATACTCTCCTTTTTCGAGTAAAAAAGTTCCGTTATCGTGAAAAACATTGCATATTTTGCTCACGTTTCCGGTACCTTTTTGAAAAGAAAGGCAGATTTGACTCTGCCTTTCCAAATCCTTGTTCTTTGATTCCGATTACTCTGTTACAGCTTACTGCTCTAACCAGCAGCAGTCGATGTGTGCGATTCCCAGTCCGCGGTACTCGTCGCAGAAGATCTCGGACTCAGGGAAGTTGTGAAGCTCATTGCGCACTACATACAGTGTGGGAGCGGACTCCATATAGCCCAGAACCCAAATGTTCTCCTCGTGGAGCTTATACATCTTGTCAACGATCTCCGCACGCTTTGCCTCGTCTACCTCTGTCTTCAGTTCGGTGTACAGGTTGCAGAGCTCAAGCAGATCTCCGGTAGGCTCTACGCCCTCTGTTCCGCCGGATGCATACCAGGTACCGATCTCACCGTACCACTCAGCGTAGTTTCTAACAGGAACCAGTGTATCAGGTCTTACGTCAAGACCAACCGTCTCAGCCGGAGCAACAGGGCTCAGAACTGCGTCGTACTCGTTTGCAATAATGTTGTTGTTCAGGGTATCCTTGTCCATATCCTTGAAGGTGCTCTTAATACCGATTGCTTCCCAGTAAGTATTCAACACCTTATATGCCCCATCCGCGCCGGAGCCGGTGTAGCTGTTCAGGTTCAGTACAAAATCCTTGCCGCTCGGGCAGGCATAGTAGCCGTCGCTGCCCTTTACCATGCCGAGACCCTCAAGCAGAGTCTTTGCGCCTTCTACATCATACTCTGTCCACTTCAACGCCCATGCTTCGTTGTAGCCCTGTGCGCCCTCTGCGGGAGATGCCTGTCTGCCGCTCTGCCAGCCGTCGGACATCAGCTTTGCAAACTCTTCTCTGTCAACCGCGATGGAGAGTGCCTGTCTGAACTCCTTGGTCTGGAACAGTGCTCTGTACTCCTCGTCGGGAGCAGTCTGGTTCAGCTCGAGCTGGGATGCCGCATCAGACCATCCGCTGTTCGGCCACTGTACGATATGATAGCCTACGGAATCGGAGTTCTCTACGAGTGTCTGGATGTCGGCCCATACGCCGCCGGCAATCGTATCCTCGCCGCCGAGGATTCTTGTCAGGCTCTGGCTCTCGTCGGAGTTCTTCGTATACTCGATCTTATCCGTGTAAGGAAGCTGCTGTCCGTTCTGGTCAACCTTCCAGTAATAAGGGTTGCGGACATACTCATAGTAGTCGCCGGTGACATCGTTCTTTCCTGCTTCCGTAGACAGTACAAACGGATTCAGGGTAGGGATGCCGGAAACGTTCCAGAAATAATAACCTGTCTCCTTGCCCATTGCCGCAACATCGGAGAAGCCCATCTCCTCAGCCTTTGCCTGTGCTGCCTCGTCGCCGATGAACTCGGGAAGGATTGTCTCCATGTAATGCTTCGGTGCGAAACACCACTTCGCGTTGATGCAGAGATCCTTGATGAAGGTAGGCTTGGATGTCTTGAAGCTTACCTTGAAGGTAGTTGCATCTACATAAGTAAAGGTACAAGGATCGCCGTTGCTGTCCTTAAAGCAGTCCCAGAGAGACTTTCCGAAGGTCTCGGGTACACACATATGATCGTAGAAGAATACACAATCCTCAGCCGTGAAATCCACGCCATCCGACCACTTCATTCCCTCGCGGAGATGAATGGTGTACTCTGTCGCATCTGCGTTCACGTCATAGCCCTTTGCAACGTTGGGCTCAACCTCGCCTGCACTGTTAAACCGGAACAGACCCTGCTCGATCGGCTTTCCTGTATTCCATCCTGCCTTGCCGTTGAGTGACATGGAAATCGCTCCGCCGTACTGACCAACTTCGTCAACAACCTCAACCATGACATCATCTGCTGTCGGAATTCTGTCTTCCACTGCGGGAAGTGCTCCGGATGCCACCTGATCTGCCAGCATGGGCGCTTCGCTGTAGGCACTCACATCTACCGGTGTTTCCTGGGATGCGCTGCTGCTCTCCTCCGTCTTGGAATCGCTTGCACTTGCCACTACATCCTGTGAACCGGAAGACTCCTGCGTTCCGCTATTTCCGCAGCCGGTCATCGCCGTCACGCACATCGCTGCGGAAAGGATCACTGCCGCGAGCTTCTTGCTTACATTTCTTTTCATAAAACCCTCCTTGATTTGTCGCGCCGAAGCGCAATGATTTGGTTTCTTTTGTTTGGTTAGTTAGCGCTGTTAACCGGGATTTCACTCCCTTGATGGTTATAGCGTACCAAAGGAATACCCCCATTTCCACGCATCTATTGTTTTTCTTGCCAAACATATTGCATTTTTTGCTTTTTGATTTTATAATTTACTTGTGTATTGCATAGTTTACACTAATTCAAAGTTTCATTTTTGTGCATTTTACACAATTCTTTCTTGTAATTAACGCAAACTTTACATTTGTGACAGGAGAACCCCTATGTTAATTGACAACACTCTGGTCTACACGCAGGAATATAAGATTGAGATCGGACGCCCCGGGAAAAATCTGTATTACTTTTTTGACTATGACGAGCGTTCCTACTCTATTAATATGGAATTCCAGCATTTCCACCAGTTCTATGAAATGTGCATCTTTCTGGACGACAAGGCGGGACACCTGATTGACGGCGTCTGGTTCGACATGCGCTGCTGTGACATCGTCGCCCTGCGCCCCTCCCTGCTCCACAAGACCTTTTACCCCGAGGGACAGCCCTGCAAGCGCCTGATTATCCAGTTCTCGATTCCACCGATGATCTCCGCCTTTGAGAACTGCATGAAATCCGTCTACAGCATTTTCGAGGGAAGCTGCCCGATCTATCGCTTTGAAGATCCCTATAAAAAGGCTGTTCTGGAAAAGCTCAACGACATTTATTATCTGTCCCAGAATCCCAACGAGCTGACGGATCTTGCCATCCACAACAAGTTTATCGAATTTTTAAGCCTGATCTATCTCTACCGGGATAAAAATGTCTACTCCAACCGCTCGGACTTTGACAACATTACAAATAAAGTATACAGCATAACCGCGTATATACATAGTCATTTTACGGAGGATATTTCGTTGGAGTCCGTCTCCAAGGAATTTTTCATCAGCAGCTACTATCTCTCCCATCAGTTTAAGCGGATCACCGGCTTTACGCTCACCGACTATGTCCAGCTTACCAGAGTGCGCAACGCCCAGACCCTGCTGCTCTCCACGGACAAGCCCATCACAGACATTGCCTTCCTCTGTGGCTTTTCGAGCTTCTCCCAGTTCAACAGAGCCTTCAATAAATTTCTGCATCTGTCTCCCTCCGCTTTCAGAAAGGATGCAAAAATTCAGCAAACGCCATCTTTGTTGTTGACAAATTTTATCGACTAAGCTATGATATACCTATTCGACGCCGAAAGCGGCAGTTATCTGTTTTCCGGTTGGCGATGCAAACCCTACAACATTATATGGAATTCCTGTGAGGGAGTAGTTGACAGCTTTTCGCTGTGGTAATATCAACACAATGACGTACACCGTCTGGTATTACCGAAGCAATTCAGATTGCGATAATGAGACTCAGGGACAATTTATGAGGGATACCTTGTAGATTGCCCTGATTTTTTTTGCGGCTGACAGCAATTCCGGATACAGGAAAACCGCAGAATGGAGGACATTATGAGTTTATTGACACTATTTATCACCGCCGTGGGATTGTCCATGGATGCCTTCGCCGTTGCGATCTGCAAGGGACTTGCAATGAAAAAGCTCTCGTGGAAAAAAGCCCTGATTATCGGACTTTGGTTCGGCGGCTTTCAGGCGTTAATGCCCACAATCGGCTATCTTCTCGGAACGCGCTTCGAGAGCTACGTCACCGCCATCGACCACTGGATCGCTTTCGTGCTTCTGGCATTGATCGGTGCCAATATGGTAAAGGAATCCTTCTCCAAGGAGGAAGAGTCCTCGAATGATGCCGTCGATTTCAAGACAATGTTCCTCCTCGCCATCGCCACCAGCATTGATGCTCTCGCCGTCGGCGTTACCTATGCCTTCCTGCAAGTCCGCATCGTTCCCGCCGTGTCCTTCATCGGCGTCATTACGTTCACGCTCTCGATCGTCGGCGTCAAGATCGGAAATGTTTTTGGTCTGAAATACAAGTCCAAGGCAGAGCTTACCGGCGGCATCATCCTGATCGTCATGGGCATCAAGATCCTGCTGGAGCACCTCGGCCTGTTAAACTGGCTGTCCTTCTGAGGATCATAGCAAGTGCTTAGGGAATTAAATGTGTCCTCTGAGGCAAGCAAAAATGCAACTATTTTTAGTTGCATTTTTTTAGTTACCGTGTATAATATTAGTAACGGGGGGATATGCTATGGGGCAAAAGGAAAAACTCATTCAGCGTCTTAAATCAAAACCCAAGGACTTTACTTTTAATGATGCTAAAACATTACTCAAATATTTAGATTACATCCGCTCAAACAAGGGAAAAACAAGCGGCTCCCGCGTCATGTTCGTAAACGATGAACACGGAATCATATTGCTCCATAAACCACATCCGCAAAAGGAATTGAAAGACTATCAAGTCAAGCAGTTGCTAGAAATTTTGGAACAGGAGGGTCTCATATGAATAACACTATCCAATACAAAGGCTATGTCGGAAGCGTTGAATTTTCTGAAGAAGATGGCATCTTTTATGGCAAGGTTATGGGAATTCGCTCCCTGATTTCTTACGAAGGTGAAAACGCCAAAGAACTTCTGGATGATTTTCACGGCGCTGTTGACGATTATCTGGAAACCTGCAAGGCCGAAGGAAAAGAACCTGAGGTTGCCTTTAAAGGCAGTTTCAACATTCGACTTTCTCCCGACCTTCACAAAAAACTATTCATTTATACAACGGCCCACCAGATGTCTATGAACAAATATATCGAGGACACGTTGAAAGATTCCCCCGCAGCACAAATTATCGTCTAAACAATTTTCCCGCTCAGTCCATAATACGACTGAGCGGATTCTCGGCAGTCCACTTGCTTTCTATCCCTTGATCGGGGATCCGGTAACCGTTTTCAATCGCTCCACCCTCTCCTGTATACTCCGCTCAAATTCTTCCTCCGTATATGACGGATCTTTTGTCCTTCTCCATATCTCGCAAGGAACATGCTCGCACTCTCCGCATCCCTGCAATCCTTTTTGATTTATTGAGCATTCATATATTGCACACGCTTTTCCTTCTGGTGCATGAAATACTCTTCCCAAACTTGCATTGCACCCCTTGCAGACGTTTCCGAAAAAGCTGCACTTGGAGCAATCCGTCCCACAACAGCTTATGTTATTTGCAGACTCACCCGCTCCCAATATTTCCTGCTGCTTTTTCTTACTGAATCCCTCAAGGACAAGCTGGTACGACTTATCCAGTAAGTCCTTCAACAGATCGTCCGGCACCTCTCCGTCCGGCTTGACGGAATTCCAATGCATTTTATTCATATAATATCCGGGAATAATATCCTTGTACTGCTGTCGGAGGAAATCGCCCTCTAAGGGTTCCAGCTTCAGTGTTATATAATACGGCTCATCGTCTTCGCCCAGACATACTGCCGCAAACATTTTCCCGCCTATCTGATAGCGAATCCAATTCCAGTCCTTCTGGAGATCTTTTGTCACTCCCGCTTTACTGAGTAAGTATTCGTCGATCCATGTATATCTCATGACTTTTTCCTCCCAAATAATTGTAATATCCCCATGATACCCCACAAATCACGTCAGCTGTATGTCATGTTTTAAGTGCGGCGACAAAAATGCGGAGCATCACGCCCCGCATCTTTTCATGCTTCTTATCCCAGTCTTCTGAGCTCCGTATACGCAAGCAACAGCGGGCCTACGCCCTTCGCATCGTTCTCCACCACTGGCTCCGACATATAGTAGTCAAAGCTGCCGTCGCGGCGCGGATTATCCGCAGGGCCAAGCCCTGCCACAAGGCAGATGCCGCCGAGATTCAGTCCGTTCTCCGTCTCCTTCAGGTAGCGGTCACAGATTCCGCGGAATGCCCGGATTCCGTACTCACGGTAGTTCTCCGGCAGAAATCCCAGACGCACTCCCTTCAACAGCGAATATGCCATGATGGCGCTCCCGCTCGTCTCAAGATAATTCGGCTTCCGTTCTCCCAGCGCCGGGAGCTGATACCACATGCCGCTCTCATCCTGCAGCTTAAGCATACTTTCCATCAGCTGTACGAAGGCATCGCGCAGCATATCATACTCCGCCCGGTACTCCTCCCCCGGTTCGCATTTGGCGAGTGTGTCGAGCAGCGCCATGGAATACCAGCCAAGCGCCCTCAGCCAGAAGTTCTCCGACAGCCCCGTCTCCTTATTGCACCAGAAGATCTCCCGGGATGCATCATAGCCGTGGTAGTAAAGCCCCGTCTTCTCATCCCGCATATGCCGGATGACATTTGCGAACTGTCCGAAAATATCCTTATAATTCTGCCTGTCATGAAGTTTTGTCTCATATTCCATATAGAAAGGCTGCGCCATATACATGCCGTCCAGCCATACCTGATTCGGATAAATCTTCTTGTGCCAGAAATTTCCCTCCGCCGTGCGCGGCTGGTTCTGTACCTGACTGTAGATCAGCTCTATCGCGCGGCGGTACTTTTCCTTCCCATTCAGTCCGTATAAGAGAAACAAGGTCTTTCCCGCATTGATATTGTCAAGGTTATACTCCTCCACAGAATATCCGGCGATCGAACCATCCTCCCGCACGCGGTGGTCAATAAATGCATCGGCAAACTCATAATACTTCTTCTCGCCTGTGGCGGCATAGATTTCCAGAAGCGCGAGTATCATGCAGCCGTCAATGTAATTCCAGCCGACCGCTTTCCCCGCCTTTGCCTTCTCAATATTCCATGCAGGTATCTCCACCGTGCTCTTCTCAATCAATTCATCAATGTATCTCTCAAAAACAGGCATCTGCATTTCTTTATTCCTCCCTCAAAATGTAAGCGCTTACATTTTGATTATACCCGTTTCCGCATTCTCCGTCAAGCCGTCTCCATCCTGTCAAAATTCAATGCCGCCACGATCATGAACACGAGGGTGAAGGCAACCAGTACAAAATCCATAATCAGATAAGCTCCGCTGATGCCGCCAAGCAGGCTTCCCAGATAAGCCCCGAGTGCGGCGACCGCTATGACAATTCCCTGAATCAGCATCTGAAACAGCTGCTTTCCGGTCACTCCGAGCACACCGCCGACCGCAATTTCCGCAACGGCAAGCGCGTACAGCTTGTTGGATGCCAACACTGTGTAAAACAGGACGCAAAAAACCGCCGTGACCGGCGACATCTCCATAACAACCGCCCCGGGAAGCGTGATCAGAAGTCCATTGATGAAATTCTGGAGAAGCTGAAGCACCGTTGCATTCCAGAGCTTCGCAAAGGAAGACGCGGGAATCAGGTAAGTATAGGGAGCCTTTAATTCCTTCGCCCACTTTCCGTTTACCGTTGTAGAAATGAAAATCAGATACGCAGATACTCCCGGTATCACAAAAGGCGTAAGTTCCTCAAAGCCTCCCTCTCTCACATACAGAATCGCGATGGCAATACCCGCAATCAGCGCAAAAAGCGTGCTGATGTCAAAGATAAAGAACCGGCTCTTCTTATATTCCAGCAGTTGTCTGTAGAAAAGCGCTTTTGCACCGCTTCCCTGCCAGTGCACGCTCGCCTTTCCAAACTTCTCCTTCCTGCCGAGCCTCTTTGTCGTATTGCCCTGTCTGCGGCTCTCCTTCAATTCCTCATAATCTTCCGCGAACTTCACCGCGTCCTCGTAATAAGTTCCTGTGCACTTCATGCGGACAGCAGCGACCACAACCGTCAGGAAAAGAATCGCATACAGCGCAGTGCCGACAAGGTTCACCGTCGTCGCGCCCGTGAATAAAAGATGAAGCACCGATACGTACCAGCCGATTACCGGTACCAGCTGCACCGCATCACTGTGCAGGAAATTCACCAGTGTGGCAAAGCTGAGCCCCTGCCGCACATAAAACACAACACCGATCACCGCCAGAACGATGAGCAACCCGTATGCCGCACGCATTATCCACGTTCTCTGCTCCTCCTTTAAGCGTTCACTCCCGTACAGCATCATCATGGCAGATGCTTCCAGAACGTTTTCACCGAAGATTGCAAAGAGAAAATACACCAGCAGCTTCCAAAGCTCAACGCCGAAAATGACGCCGCCGCAGACAGTTACAAAAATATTGAGCAGAATCTGCATCGGTATTGTCCTGACGTGTGCATAGAGCAGCACTCTCTTAGGGCTGACCGGAGAAGGGAACAGAAAGTGCACATCACAGTTTCCGTATATCAGTCCCTTCCGCTTCGCATAGGCGATCAGGTTTCCCGGGATTATCCAGAAAGCAAACGCGGTCAGAACTCCCGCCATTCCACCGGAGGACGCTGCTCCCACCTGCTCTGCCAGCATCTTAAGCGAATACGGCACCGCCGTCAGATAGACGAGAATAATGACAAGATATAAGTAGGTAACCGGCTTACGCAGCGCCGTGCGTATGCGGTTCTTCATGATTGTCCGATAAAGATATGCTATTGCTCCCACAAGCTACCTCCCGCCGCGTGCGGCATTGTCTGGGGCATGCTCCGCGACAGCTTCCTCAACGTCCTCCGTCTTCTGTCCGCCTGTCACCTTGAAGAACAGCTCCTCAAGATCCTCGTTCGCAAGCTCCTCGCGTGCATAGGTTCCCAGAATATGTCCCTTATCCATCACAAAGGTCACATCCCACAGCTCCTTCACCATCTCCAGCATGTGCGTGCTGATGAGGACGGTGCAACCTGCCTCACGCAGCTTTAAGATAACAGCCTTCAGCTCCTTGATCGCCGCAGGGTCAAGTCCGACCATCGGCTCATCCAGCAGGATTACCTTCGGCTTGATAACCAGTGCGCAGCAGATGCTGACCTTCTGCATCATACCCTTCGACAGCTCATTCCCGAGCTTATCCTGCTTATCGGCAAGCTCAAACTGCGTGAGCAGCTCATTGATCTCCTCGTCCGTCGCCGTGACGCCATAGGCCCTCTTGATAAATTCGATATGCTCCCGCACTGTCAACGCCTCATACATATAAGGTATCTCCGGCACATAGGCGAAGCATTTCTTCGCCTCCAATTCCCTGGAATCATGCCCTTGAATGCGGATATGCCCCTCATAGCGCAGCAGTCCTGCAATGCTCTTGATGACGGTTGACTTTCCCGCACCGTTCGGTCCCAACAGAATCCCGACTCTGCCGTCGGGAACCGTGAAGCCGACACCGTCAACCGCCAGCGTCTTACCATACTTCTTTGACAGATTGATAACCTCTAACATTTTCTCTCCCTCTCTATTAAGATAACTGCGAAACTCACCTATTTCAGATAACAGCTGCACAGGATGCACCTGACCACAAGCAGTGCACTCTAGAGCCGCCGGCACTTACATGGCGTCTTTTGACATGTTATGTGCCGCTGCGAGCGGAAGGTAGCGAGAGCGTGCCTGCGGTGGTCTGTGCATCCTGCGCAGCGTCACTCGTCACTTATTACCTACTTTTACACCGCCGGTATCCACCCCATCCCCATTGCAAGCGCCACCAGCCAGATCAGCAGCAGATGCACCGGATAGAATGCATAGAAGAAATACTTCATCTTCAGTCCCCGCTCGCCGTTGTACAACGCAATCGGAATCAGTGCGAAGAATGCCGTGATCTCGCTCAGGCTCATGACATTCAGCGTAATACAGCCTGCCAGCATGGATAACACCTTATTTTTACGGAATGCATACATCATCGCAATCGTCAGGACACCCATTCCCGAGTAATCCGTCTTCAGGAAATCCGCCAACAGCATACCCGCAAACAGTACAAGCGCATAGCTGCCGAGCTTTCCGACCGTTACTGTCTTCCTGCCCACGCAGAAGATCAGCACAACGAGAAGAATCGCAACGACAGCAATAACTACGCCGATAATAGTCGCCGTGTAAATATCCGTCTCACCAACGAGATCCACGCCGCCGCGGAAACCGCGCAGAACCGAAAGCACATAATCCCTCACGCCGCGTTCCATATAGAATACAGCCAATCCAAAGCCCGCCACTGCTGCAACCGCCTGAAGAACCTTGGAGAAATCCTTTTTGCTGAGGAAATCAATCGCCCAGAGCACAAGAAGCCCGATCAGCAATGTAAAATAAACATTCTGGTAAGCCCAATTCACGAAGCTTCCCGAAAAAGCAAGGTCAAACGGTATCTCCGAGATCAGACAGAACAGCGCCAGCCGGAAGGCATATTTCTTTACGTTCCGCGTCTTCTGAAAGCCCTCCACCAGCAGGAAACAGAAGATCGGGAAGCCGAGCCGCCCAATTAACCTCATGAGCTGCGTGCCATAGTACAGAAGCGCATTCCGTGACAGCCATGCTGCAATCTGCTCCATGTTTCCGCTCCAGATAACGCTGTAATAGTCCCCTGAAAGAATCATTCTGGTAAAGATTGCCGCCGCAACATGATCGATCAGCATTGTCACAACCGCGATAATCTTGATAGTGCTCCCTGAAATTCCCTTTTTTTTCTTCTCCTGTGATGTTCCCCCATATGCGGGTTTCTGCATTGTCATACTATCCATTTCTCTCTCCTCATTTCTGTGAACGTTCTTTGCGTGTCAAGTACACGCAGCCACAAATCTCATGATTGAAAATCATGCTAGGCATTTGCGAAACTCACAACTTTCAACTAACAGTTGTGCAGGATGCACCTGACCACAAGCAGCGCACTCTGGAGCCGCCGGCGCTTAGTTCCCGTACTGTGGGAACTTATGCGTCCGCTGCGTGGAAGCAAAGCGAGAGCGTGCCTGCGGTGGTCTGTGCATCCTGTGCAACGTCACTTGCAAAAACGTAAATTTCACAATTACCTATTCCTTATTTTCTGTATTATTCAATTAATACAATAATTCATTTGACAATATTTGTCAATGCCCTTATCCGCACTTTATCAGAAATATCGTGCAAAAAAAAAGAACCACACAGACGTCGCCACCCGCATAGTTCCTTCTTCCCGTTTCCTAGCCCACCTTATATCCATTCCCCCAGACTGCCTTAAGGTATCTGGGCTCTCTCGGATTCTCCTCAATCTTCTCCCGGATATGCCTTACATGGACGGCAATGGTGTTGTCTGCGCCGATCGCCTGCATCTTCCAGATGCTCTCATAGATCTGGCTATTGGAAAACACCTTTCCTCGCTGCTGCACCAGAAGTCTCAATATCTTATACTCGATCGGAGTCAGCCGCACATTCCTACCATCCACCGTCACCGTGCGCTGGGTATCGTCAATCACGAGTCCGTCGATCCGGTAGATTCTGTCTATGTTTTTGCAGACATTGACAAGCTGGGTATAGCGGCGTAGCTGCGATTTCACTCTCGCCAGAAGCTCCAGCGGATTGCAGTCCGCCGTCACATAATCGTCCGCCCCCGCCTCAAGCGCCATGATCTTTGCCGTCTCCGCCGACTGCTTTGACACAACGATCAGCGGGATTGTGCTGGCATGGCGCAGCGCAGCGATCAGTTCAATTCCCTTATCCCAGCCCTTGTCATTCAATGCCACGTCCACCAACATCAGCTGTATGTCTCTATCCTCAAAGAACCGGCTGATCTCCTCAGCCTCTGCCGCCACGACCATCTCCATTCCCTCGCTGGCAAACAGCGGTTCCATCTTCTCCACGATTCCTGTCTGATTATTGTATACCAGTATCTTTCCCATGCCGTCACCCTTTCCTTTCCCTGCATCCTAACTCATCCAGATAATTATGAAACTCATTGTTTTCCCGCAACAGTTGTGCAGAATGCACCTGACCACAAGCAGCGCACTCTGGAGCCGCCGGCGTTTAGATGCCGTCCTATGGCATCTTACGCGCCGTTGCGAGCGGAAGGTAGCGCAAGCGTGCCTGCGGTGGTCTGTGCATTTTGCGCAACGTCACTTGTAAAAACCCTAATTTCAATTTAAACAGCTATCTCTATTTCTACACTGCCATTGTATCAAAGTTGTATTTTCCATCGAAGCGTGTGCCCTCGGCGCACGCAATAAACACAATAAAATAGAGAGTGATTCAACACTCTCTACTTATTTAGACTACTTTTCCCCATGAAAAGTTTCAGCCCCGTTTCGTTTTTTTCATTTTTTTGCTGCTATTTTTGCGTTCCCGCTCTTCCAGCTTTTTCTGTTCAGCTTCCCTGCGCTGCTTTTCTACCGCCTTTGCCGCCTCCTCATTCTGCATCTCCATCTCCTCTACCTCAAACATATCCTCTTTTCCGAGGTGTCTGAAACGGTTGATACCCGCAACTAAGATCATCACACTGTTCTTTGTCGTCTCGAAAGCGCCCTCCTGGTACATGGAATACACTAACAGCCCCAGAGGCACGGCGATAATCATACCGATAACGCTTCCAAACTTATAGCCGATGAACAAGAGGAAAAGCGTCGGCAGCGGAGGCACACCCATGGAGTCACCCACAATCTTCGGCTGGATCAGCTGTCTTGCCAGCTGTCCGCCGCCCCAGATAATCAGAAGCCCGATCGCCAGCTTGTAATCCGCTGTCAGAATCTTAATGATCGCCCATGGCACAAGCACGGTTCCCGTACCCAGAAACGGCAGAAAATCCAAAAAGGCAACACCGAGTGCAATGAGTGCAAAGTAGTTCACACGAAGCACGCCAAGTCCGACCAGAAGCAGCAGATACATCCACACCTCAATTTTCAGCTGCGCCTTGAAGTATCCGCCGACCGAGCGAACCAGACTGTTCCGCATCGTCGCATAGCGGAGCTGGATAGATGCCGGTGTATGTTTGCGGAACCATTCGTTGATCAGTCCCCTCTCTGCGACAAAGAAGTATGAGGAGAGAAGCGCCATGATGATACCGATGAATATGGACGGAAGCTGCTTTGCCAGATTTCCCGCTGCCGCGATGGTCGGTGTTCCGATCTTGCCCATAAACTCGCCGACGTAACTGCCGATCTGCGCCGCAAAGTCATTGACCTTCAGCTGTGCTTCTCCCGGAAGCTTTGCCAGCAATACATTCAGGGACTTCCCGATCTCCGCAAGATCCGCCTCCATGCTCTTCCACATTCCGGGAAGGGAACCGATCAGTCCGATAACCTGCTCCACCAGCTGCGATATGACAAGATATCCCAGCAGGACGATCAGTGCAATAACCACCACGATGACAAAAGCGCTGCCGATCTTACGCTTGATCTTTACCTTCTCCTCAAAGAAACGCACCAGCGGGCTGGCAATCAGTGCAATGATCCAGCCTGCCACGAACGGCGCAAAGAAAACAATCACCTTCGGCAGAAGGATGACTGCCGCCAGAAGCAGCACGATTGCAACCGCAATATTGACTAAGGCTTTACTGTACTTCTTCATGTTCCCCTCCCTGTTCCTCCTCCAGAATGCCATCCAGTATCTCGTAGATCTCCTCACGCCCCTGCTTGCTCTCCGCCGAAAAAGGAATCAGCACGGCTCCCTCTTCGGTGTGGAGCGTCGTCCGGATCAGCTTCAGCTGCTTCTGGATCTGGCTCCTGTTGATTTTATCCAACTTTGTCGCTATGATGATCGGGTGATAGCCGTTGCTTAAGATCCAGTCGTACATGGTTCTGTCATTCTCCGACGGCGCATGGCGGATGTCCACAAGAAGGAACACCGCCTTCAACTGCCGTGACTTGTGCAGGTACCTCTCGATCATCTTTCCCCACTGAACCTTGACCGACTCACTCACCTTTGCAAAGCCATAGCCCGGCAGATCGACGAAATAAATCGCATCGTTGACATTATAGTAGTTGATCGTCTGCGTCTTTCCCGGCTGGGCACTGGTTCTCGCAAGCGATTTGCGGTTCATCAGCGCATTGATCAGCGAAGATTTTCCGACATTGCTCTTTCCGGCAAAAGCCACCTCCGGCAGCGAATTATCCGGCAGCTTGCTCGTAATGCCGCACACCGTCTCCAGACTCACATTCTTAATGATCATACTTTTCCCTTTCTGTCAAAGAGAGCGCCGCATAAAACGGCGCTCTATTAACACAGGCTTCCACCTGAGCTAAATTGCAGTATCCAGCTTTTTCCTGCCCTCGCCCCTATGAATGACCACCGGTTCACATTCCTCGTCCACGACAGCCTTCGTAATGATGCATTCCTCGATCGACTCATCCGAGGGGATTCTGTACATGATGTCCATCAGCACGCTTTCCATGATGGAACGCAGACCTCTCGCACCGGTCTTTCTCTCGAACGCCTTGTCGGCAATCGCCTCCACCGCATCAGCCTCAAAGGTCAGTTCCACATTGTCCATGTCAAACAGCTTCTTATACTGCTTGATCAGTGCATTCTTGGGCTCCTTTAAGATACGGATCAGCGCTTCTCTGTCCAGTCCGCGCAGCGTGACACTGATCGGCACACGTCCCACAAATTCGGGAATCAGTCCGAACTTGACAAGATCCTGCGGAGTCACCTCCTGCAGAAGGTCGCTGATCTCCTTGTTGGTCTTCTGGGAGACCTCCGTGTTAAAGCCGATCGCCTTGCGGTCAAGACGCGCCTCCACGATCTTCTCCAGTCCGTCAAACGCTCCGCCACAGATGAACAGGATGTTTGACGTGTCAATGTTAATCAGTTCCTGATGGGGATGCTTTCTTCCACCCTGGGGCGGAACACTCGCAATGGTTCCCTCGACGATCTTCAACAGCGCCTGCTGAACGCCCTCGCCGGAAACATCTCTTGTAATTGAGACATTTTCTCCCTTTTTCGTAATCTTATCGATCTCGTCAATATAGATGATGCCATACTGGGCACGCTCGACATCATAGTCCGCCGCCTGAATCAGCTTCAGCAGAATATTTTCCACATCCTCGCCGACATAGCCTGCCTCTGTCAGTGTCGTCGCATCCGCGATTGCAAAAGGCACGTTGATGATCTTCGCCAGCGTCTGCGCCAGATAGGTCTTACCGGACCCAGTCGGTCCGACCATAATGATATTGCTCTTCTGCAGCTCCACCTCATCGAGATCCTTCGGCGCCGTAACGCGCTTATAGTGGTTATACACTGCTACCGACAATACCTTCTTTGCCTCGTCCTGTCCAACGACATACTCATCCAGAAAATTCTTGATCTGCATAGGCTTTAACAGATTGATCTCCGCCTGAGTAGTCTCCTGAACTGCGTCATCCTCAAGTTCCTCCTCCAGAATGTCCGCACAAATATCAATACATTCATCACAGATATACACTCCGGCGGGACCCGCGATCAGCTTGCGAACCTGACTCTGGGTCTTATTGCAGAAGGAACATCTTATTTCATTGCCGTTCATTTTCGATGCCATTCTTTAACTCCTAAAAATTATTTTGTGTCGTGAGAGCTGATAACCTTGTCGATCAGGCCGTATGCCATTGCCTCGTCAGCGCTCATCCAGTTGTCACGCTCTGTGTCTGCGCATACTGTCTCGTAATCCTTGCCGGAATTTTCAGCGATCATACGATTCAGTTTTTCCTTGGTCTTCAAAATATGTCTTGCTGCAATCTCAATTTCCGTAGCCTGTCCCTGAGTTCCGCCAAGAGGCTGATGGATCATGATTTCCGCATTGGGCAGAGCATATCTCTTTCCCTTTGCGCCACCGTTCAACAGGAAAGCGCCCATGCTGGCAGCCATTCCGATACATACGGTAGACACATCGCATTTAATATACTGCATGGTATCATAAATTGCAAGACCCGCCGTCACAGAACCTCCCGGGCTGTTAATGTAGAGATGGATGTCCTTCTCCGGGTCCTCCGCCTCAAGGAAGAGCAGCTGGGCAACCACAATGCTTGCAGAAGTATCCGTCACCTCTTCTCCCAGGAAAATAATTCTGTCCTTCAAAAGTCTGGAATAAATATCGTAAGATCTTTCACCTTTGCTTGTCTGTTCAATGACGTAAGGCACTAAACTCATATCAGAATCCTCCGTTCTGTCCTTTATTCTGTAAAAATATACCTTTCTTATATTATCCTACCGGAACACGTTTTTCAATGCATTCGGTACGAATTAATAAAAATTTAAACTCTGTTATCAAAAACGGCTGCGCTCCTTTGTTCCGGAGTGCAGCCGCTCATATTATCCTGAAGTATTTTATGCTTCCTCGCTGTTCTCCTCAGCAGGAGCCTCATCCTTTGCCTTCCTGGTGGTCTTCTTTGCAGCAGTCTTCTTAGGCTTGTCTTCCTTTGCATTCTCCACAACGAACTCAACCGCCTTCTTGATGCAGAGGTCGTCCATAACCTGCTTCTTGCCGTTCTCTCCGAGAAGCTCCTTAACCTTGTCAGCCTCCATCTGGTAAACCTCAGCCATGGTCTTAACTTCCTCTTCAAACTCTTCCTCGGAAGCAACCATCTTCTCAGCAGCGGCAACTGCCTCGAGAACCAGTCTGGACTGGATTCTCTTCAATGCCTGGGGCTTTAACTGCTCCATCAGCGCCTGGGAGGTCATGCCGGTAAACTGCATGTACTGCTCCATGCTGATGCCCTGGGACTGCATTCTCTGTGCATAGTCCTGAAGCATCTGTCTCTGCTGGGTCTCAACCATCGCATCGGGAATATCCATCTTCGCGTCCTCGATGATTGCATCGATAACTGCGTCTTCCTTCTTATTCTTTGCCTCAGTTTCCTTTCTGCCGGCGAGCTTCTTTCTGATCTCTTCCTTATACTCGTCAACAGTATCGCTCTCCTCGGAAACCTCGCCGACGAAATCCTCGTCCAGCTCAGGGAGCTGCTTCTCCTGAAGCTTCTTTACTGTGCACTTGAACACAGCAGCCTTTCCTGCAAGCTCTGCCGCCTGATAATCCTCAGGGAAGGTAACGTTTACTTCTGTCTCCTTGCCTGTCTCGGCGCCGATCAGCGCGTCCTCAAAGCCGGGAATGAATGCGCCGGAACCGATTGTCAGAGGATAGTCTGTTCCCTTGCCGCCCTCAAAGGCAACTCCGTCCACAAAGCCCTCGAAATCAATTGTTGCAATATCACCGGACTGTACTGCTCTGTCTGTAATATCAACAGTTCTGGAGTTCTTCTCTCTCTCCTTGTCAACCTCTGCGTTAATCTCATCATCCGTAACGGTGGTGTCAGCCGCTTCCACCTTGACACCCTTATACTTTCCAAGAGTAACCTCCGGCTTCAGAGCGACCTCAGCCGTGAAAATGAAAGGCTTTCCTGCCTCAACCTGTGTAACCTCAACCTTGGGAGAGGATACGATGTCCTCTGTGCACTCCTCCAGAGCCTTCTCATAAGCGTCCGGAATCAGATCGTTTACGGCATCCTCGTAGAATACTTCCTTGCCGTACATCTGCTCGATCATCTTTCTGGGAGCCTTGCCCTTGCGGAAGCCGGGGATGTTGATCTTATTCTTGTTCTTCTGGTAAGCGCCTTCGATAGCCTTTTCCAGCTCCTCAGCAGGGACCTCAATGGTCAGCTTCGCCATATTGTTCTCTAATTTTTCTACCTGTAAACTCATTGTTACATTTCCTCCTTCAAGTTGCTGTGCTTCGTTCCTTCGCTTCTCCATCGCCGCAAGTCTGCACCCAAAGACCGCATTTCACACACAGCCACAGTCATTTTAAGATTATAGCACGAAAACCTTTGTTTTGTCAAATATGTGTTGCAATAACAATGACTCTTTCCCGCTGTCTGAGACGGATATAGGCTTCTGCCCTCTCTCTGGTTCCGGCATCCATGCCCGTATAGGGTTCATCCAGCAGCACAATTCCCGCCTGCGCCTCCATGGCACGCACCAGCGCAACCCTGCGCTTCATGCCGCCGCTCAGCTCCGCGCACGGTCTGTCAAGCTCCTCTTCCCCGAGCACCTGCCGCAGCGCCCTCCGCGCCGCCGCGGCATCTCCCGTCACCAGCTCCACATTCTTTACCGCACTGCACGTCTCGCAGAGTCTGTCCTCCTGAAACAGCATACTGCATTCTCCCGTCCTTCTGATCTCCCCGGCATCCGGCTTCACCAGTCCGGCAATCAGGCGCAGCAGGGTCGTCTTTCCGCTGCCGGAGGGCGAGGTCAGATAATAGATCTGTCCCGGAAGATAGGCAGCACTGAACTGCTCCAGCACCTGCCTGTCGCCATACCGCTTCGACACTCCCTCCAGCACGGCCTCTCCCCCTTCGGCGCGCCGCACCGCGCCACGGCACGGCGGCTGCCACGAGAAGAATCTCTCCGTCAGCCATAATACGCCCTTCTCAAACAGGAAGCTCAGCAAAATTACCACTGCCGTCCACGCAAAAACTGCTGCCGTATTCAGATAGAGCTTCGACAGATATATCTGCTCTCCGATCGAGAAGGCGGGTGTTCCGATGATCTCCGCCGCCACTCCCGACTTCCAGCTCATGCCCAGAGCAATACTCATACTGCTGCTGAGAAAAGGCTTCAAAGCCGGGCAATAAATATAGAAGAAACGATCCCGCCCGGACAGGCGAAAAACCCATGCCATCTCCGTCATGTTACGGCCGACGTTCTTCAGGCCCTCAAGCGTACTGATGTAGATATTCGGCAGAACAACAAGAAAACAGACCGCCACCGCCAGAAAAGACGAGCCCCACCAGATCAGCAGCAGCACGACAAAGGATGCCACCGGTATCGCTTTCATCAGGCACATGAGCGGTGCAAGCAGTTCCTCCACGATCCGGAAACGCTTGCTCAGCGCCGCAAGCAGCACCGCCGCAGCAAAGCCCGTTACAAAGCCAGCCGCGATCCGCAGCAGCGATCCCGCCACCACACGGTAAAAGCGCCCGTCCGTCAGCAGAGTCAGCAGTTCTTTCAGCGTCTGCAGCGGCGTCACCATCAATATCTTATTGTTTACTGCCAATGCAAGCAGGAACCACACTGCCAGCCAGAACAGAATAATCCCCGCCTGCTTCACGATCTTTCTTCCCAAAACGTACCCTCTTTACTTACTCATTATAATAAAAATCATCCCCCGGAAGCTGTCCGCCCACAAGCTCCGCATTAAACTCCGCAAGCACCTCAAGATATGCAGACAACGCCGACTTCATATCCTTTCCGGTAACACACACGATATTGCAGTTCGGAATCGCCTTTGCTGCAATGGGCTCCTTCGCCACAATTCCCGCCTCGACAGCCATTGCAGTTGCTTCTTCCACATTCGTATTTACACTGTCCGCACTTTCCGCATGCTCCTTCAGGAAATTCTTAACTGCCTGCGGGTGCTCCTCAAGAAATGCCTTTCTCACAACGGTCACACCGGTAACCATACCGTCACCCCCGGCAGCCTTCTTCCACTCCTCGTTTACATCCAGCGCAATATGCAGACTGTCGTTCTGCATGAGCGCCGCCGTCACAAAGGGCTGGGGCAGAAGGCCGATGGCATCCGGGTTCTCCGCCAGCACAGCGGCAACCTCCGTCGCCTCCGATTTGAACTCCAGTGTATAGTCATTCTCTCCGAGTCCGTTCTTCTCAAGAAGATACCGCAGAGAAGCCTCGGGTGTCGTCCCCTTGCCGGTCAGGCAGATTGTTTTTCCTTTCAGATCGGCGACACTGTTCAGCTCGGCGGTTCCGGTCACAAGAGAAAGAACTCCCAGCGTATTGACATCAATGACGGCAATACCGCCGTCTGTCTTCTGATAGAGAACCGCTGCAACGTTAGCGGGCACCAGCGCAATGTCGAGCTCCCCCTTTACAACCAGCGGAAGAAGCTCGCCCGCTCCCGTCGCCATCTGAAATTCATATGTATTCTCCGTCCCGCCCTTGTCCGCCTTGTCCATCAGGCTTAAAAGTCCCAGAGATGTCGGCCCCTTCAATGAGCCGACACGGATCGTTGTATCGTCGGCCTTCTCCGCTTTGCCGCAGCCCGGCAGAATGCCGGCCAGCATGACAATAAGCAATGCCATAATCAAATTTTTCACTGTTTTCCTATGTTTTTTCATATTCTCCTCATTTCCGCCGACCGTTTTTCCGGCTCTTTTTCTGCGCACATTATAGCACACGGCCTTTCTCTTGCCAACGATAGAAATTATCACCTTGCAAAGAGGCGGCACAGTCATAACGACTGCACCGCCTCCAATGTCTTTCCTCAGGGAGCCTTACTTCATCTGCTCTTCCTGCTTCTTAATCATACGACGAACCATCTCGCCACCGATAGAACCAGCCTCACGGGATGTCAGATCACCGTTGTAGCCTTCCTTCAGGTTTACACCAAGCTCAGATGCAACCTCAGTTTTAAAACGATCCATTGCTGCCTTTGCTTCAGGCACTTCTACTCTATTACTTCTGTTTCCGGACATTCTTGTCACCTCCATAAAATGTGTTTTGGTTTCCTTCTCTATCTTCAAGATAAGTGCTGCTTTCACTTATCCTGAAGCCTTCGGTTCAAGTTAAGTTCTTGCTGCGACTTATCTTGGTCTTAGTATGACCTGTCGGGAAGAAAATATGTTGGAAATGTCTGGAAACAAAGTTTTAATTATTATTCGCCGAATACAGCCCTGTAATCTGCCTGGAACTTAGCGATTCCCGCATCTGTCAGAGGATGCTTTACCATCTGCTCGATAACAGCGTAAGGAACTGTTGCGATGTCAGCGCCTGCAAGTGCGCAGTCCGTAACATGGATAGGATTACGAACACTCGCTGCAATGATCTGTGTATCCAGATCGGTTACTGCAAAAATATCAGAAATCTCACGGATGAGATCAACACCTCTCTGGCTGATGTCATCCAGACGTCCCAGGAAAGGAGATACATAAGTAGCGCCAGCGCGTGCTGCAAGCAGTGCCTGGTTTGCGCTGAAGATCAGTGTCACATTGGTCTTGATTCCCTCGGAGGAAAGAACCTTACAAGCCTTCAGTCCTTCAACTGTCATAGGAATCTTTACTACCATATTGGGATGGATCTTTGCAATCTCACGGCCTTCCTTGATCATACCCTCAGCATCTACGGTTGTAGCCTTTACCTCACCGCTGATCGGTCCGTCAACGATGGAAGCGATCTCTGCGATAACCTCCTCAAATACTCTGCCTTCCTTTGCGATCAGGGAAGGGTTTGTGGTAACGCCACAGATTACGCCCATGTCGTTTGCCTTCTTAATGTCCTCAACCTTAGCAGTGTCAATGAAAAAACGCATAGCTCAAATCTCCTTTTTGTTTTTTAATATATGCCCGCATACTGTGCTGATGCGCATTGTGCCCGGGCACATTAGTTCTCTCACTTTAGTATACTAGGGTATGGGACAAAACTCAAGCCCTTTTGACGACCTAATAACAAATATTTTTTATCAGCCTGAGGTCTCCCTTTAACACTGCCCTCTGCCGCCCGGACAGAGAATGCCCGCCATCCCCCGCAAGACTGTGCAGCATTCCGGCGAGCTCCCGCATATCCCCGAGCCTGTCCTCCGGTCTCTCCTCTGTACAGCGCCGGATGATCCTTCTCAGGATTCCGCGCTCTCCCGCCTCCAGCAGCTTCTCCAGCGTCCTTCCCAGCCCATACACATCCGCCGCAGCCGTCTGCACGCTGTCTGTCACAAACTGCTCCGGCGCTCCAAAGCCCGGGCTTCCGGCTATATCAGCGCTTTTTCCAGCCAGGCAGGCACAGCCGAAGTCCAGCAGTCTCACCGCGCCGTCCTTCGCAAGCATCACGTTTTCCGGTTTGATATCCCGGAAAATGACCGGCTCCGGCAGCCGGTGGAGGTAACAAAGCCCTTCTGCAAGCTGCGCCCCCATCTCCGCCGTCTGCCGTGCCGCAAAGCCTCCCCGCACCTCCATCGTTTTTTTCAGATTCTCTCCCCCAATGTATTCCATCAGAAGATATGCCTTCCCGCCTTGTTTCCAAAAATCAATGAATTTCGGAAAAAGCGGATGGCAGATGCGCCGGTGGCACGCCGCCTCCCTCTCCAACAGCTCCGCATGCCCACTGATCTTGCAGGCATAGTGCCTTCCCTCGCCGTCTTTCACGAGATACACCTCGGAAAAAGCTCCGGCACCGAGCAGTCTGACCATTTTTAAAGTACTTCCCCATTCTCCCATAACAATTACCGTGCCTTTCCGATCAGCAGGACAGCCATGCTCTCCCGGCAGCCGTCTGCCTGCCCCCTGCTTCCGCAGCTGCCCTCTCTCTTCCGCCCTGCCAGCTCCTCCAGCCTCCTGTGCGCCTGTTCTGCGGTTCTGATCTCGGCGATTTTCAGCGTCTCTCCAAGCATTTGCTCGTCATTTGTCCCTAAAAATGAATCGGTCGCCAGCAGGATGCCCGCCCCCTCCTCAAGCACTGCCCGGAATTGTCCCGGAAGCGGCGAAAGCCTTCCCCTCCCGAAGGAGGTGTTCAGCAGGCAGGCATTGCCTCCCTCTCCCATCACAAGGATCTCCCTTCCGATACCGATGAGCAGCTTACATTTCCGATAGCCGCCAAGAAGCTCTTCCAGCTCCTCTTCCGCCCGCGGAAGCCATCTTCCGGAGCGTTTTGCCGCTTTGTGCCACGCAAAAGTACCCGCCCATTCCAGCAGCTTGTCCTTTTTGCCGCTCTGCTCCCCGTCAATGCACGCAAAGCACACCGGCGTCTGCCGGCATTGATACTGCTGCAGCAGCAGGAAGCCTCCGCTTCCCGCCCGCTGCCTGTAACAGCTTGTCAGATATTCCATAGAATTCCCCATTCTGAATCTTTGAATGATTATTTCATAAAGATGTTTGCAAGATCGTTAAAGAATACAAATACCATGAGTATCATGAAAAAGACCAATCCGATAAAATGCACGATTCCCTCTTTGTCCGGCGGAACCGGCTTCCCCCTGATGACCTCCACAAGCAGGAACACCAGCCGCCCGCCGTCGAGCGCCGGTATCGGGAGCAGATTCAATATTCCCAGATTCACCGAGAGCATCAGCGTGATATTCAGCATCGTCACAAGGACACTCTGCCAGCCGTAGTCCTTGGATGCCTCATACGCCGCACCCACAACATTCACGGCAATGCCGACCGGCCCCGCGACATCCTTTCTCGAAACCTGTCCTCTGAACAGCATTCCAAGGCTCATATAGGTTGCCTTCACGGAGTAGCGCATCTCATACCATGCGTATTTCAAGGTCTCGATTCCATGCGGCTCCACAAATTCCTGATTGCTGATTCCGAGAAGATAATATCCGTACTGCTCCTCGTACTGCGGAGTCAGCAGGGTCGTGTATTTCTGTCCGTCCCGCTCATAGACGACCTCCAGCTCTCCGCCGCGGTAAGCCGCCTGCATGTACAGGGATATTTCCTGATAGAGCTTTACCTTGCTTCCGTTCAGCGAAATGATCTTATCGCCGTCCTGCATGCCTGCAGCCTCCGCGCCGCTTCCTTCCACGACCTGACTCGCCACAGGCTCGCGGATCGCTATTATGCCCGTCATGTTCACCATGATAAACGCTACGACAAACGCCAGAATAAAATTAAAGAACGGCCCCGCGACAACGGTCGCTATCCGGCTCCAGACATTCGCCTTCAGGAAAGAGCCGGGGCCGGGCTCCTTTTCCTGCCCTGTCTCCTCGTCCTTTTCCACCAGTCCGTCCTCGCCCTCAAACATACAGGCGCCGCCGATCGGAAACAGCTTGAGCGAATATTTCGTGCCGCCCTTCTTAAACGAGAAGATATTCGGGCCCATGCCGACCGCAAACTCGACCACATGGATGCCGTTTGCTTTCGCTATCAGGAAATGCCCGAATTCGTGGGCGATCACGACCACCCCGAAAATAACGATAAACCAAATCAAAGTTCCCATCTATTGTCTGATCCTTCCTGCTATATACTCATAGGTCTCCGCCTCTGCCGCCAGAATCTCCTCCACGCCGGGGTTCTGTACCGTCCGGTGATGCTCCATCGCCTCTCCGATCAGCTCCGGAATCTGTAAATAAGAAATTTTCCTCTCGAGGAAAAGTGCAACCGCCTTCTCATTTGCCGCATTGTACACCGTCGGCAGACTGCCGCCGGTTCTCGCAGCGCGGTATGCCAGCGCAAGTCCCGTAAAGGTATCGGTATCCGGCTTTTCAAAGGTAAGGCTTCCCAGTTCAAAGAAATCGACCCGCTTTCCCGCCATCGGTCTTCTGTCGGGATAGAACAGCGCATACTGGATCGGCAGCTTCATGTCCGGCGTGCCGAGCTGCGCAATGATCGCTCCATCCACATACTGTACCGCAGAATGGATAATGCTCTGCGGATGCACCACGACCTGTATCTGCTCCAGCTCCACACCGAACAGCCACTTCGCCTCCATGACCTCCAGCCCCTTATTGACCAGTGTGGAGGAATCAATCGTGATCTTACGTCCCATCGACCAGTTCGGATGCTTCAACGCATCCTCCACCTGTACCTTTTCGAGCTGCTGTCTCGTCTTCCCGCGGAAGGGCCCGCCGGATGCCGTGAGCAGGATCTTTTCGATCCGCCCCGCCGGTTCTCCGTTGAGCGACTGGAAGATCGCGCTGTGCTCACTGTCCACGGGCAGAATCGCCACTCCGTATTCCTTCGCCAGCGGCATGATGATATGTCCCGCCGTCACCAGCGTCTCCTTGTTGGCAAGCGCAATATCCTTCCCCGCCCTGATCGCTGCGATCGTCGGTCTGATACCAATCATTCCCACAATCGCCGTCACTAATACCTGACTTTCCGGCAGACAGGCTATTTCCAGCAGTCCATCCATCCCCACGACGACACGCACATCCATATCCTTTACTCTGCCGCGCAGATCGGCTGCCGCCTGCTCCGTCCACATTCCGACGACCAGAGGCTTAAACTCCCTGATCTGCTGCTCCATCTTCTCAACACTGCTGTTCGCCGCAAGCGCGACAACCCGAAGCTCGGGATTATTCCTCACGACCTCCAACGTCTGCGTCCCGATCGAGCCCGTTGATCCCAGTATCGCAATCTGTTTCATCCTAATCCTCACTTCCGCGCAGCCTCATTCCCATCTGCGCTTCCATTTTCCAAATCACAGCCGACGGCTCCGCAAAACATATCCGCCATCACATTCCCAACAGCAGGACGACCATAAAATATGTCAGCGGGGCAGTCACGATCACACTGTCAAAACGATCCATGATTCCGCCATGCCCCGGAATCAGCTTTCCGTAATCCTTGATTCCCTTGTTCCTCTTAATTGCGGAGGCAGCCAGATCTCCCAGCATGCTCACCGCGCCGCCAAACGCGCAGATGACAGCGATCAGGCATAAGGTCTTCGGATCCCTCGTCCCGAGACATGCGACATAGATGACACCAATCAGCGCAGCACCGAGCACTCCGCCGATACAGCCCTCCAGAGACTTTTTCGGACTCAGAACCGGAAAAATCTTTTTCTTTCCGATCAGCTTGCCGACACAGTAGGCGCAGGTGTCACAGCCCCATGAACTGATGAGAATCAGCCAGACCAGACGTTTCCCGTCGGAATGCATCCTTGTCATATCGATAAACGAGAGCATTACCGGCGCATACAGGAACGCAAAGACAGCTGCGATCACCGGCTCCGCCTGATATTTCGGGAACCGTATCACATAGACAAAGAGCTCTGCGAGAAACATAAGCGCAATGCCGAGAAGACAATAGAAAAATTTGTCTCCTTTCAGGATTTCCATGTCACAGAGCAGCAACAGCGCGTAGTAGACCGCCGCGGCAGCCAGCCCGACAACCTCCGGTGCGCAGAGCTTCCCACTTGCCTTCTCCCTGACACCAAGCGCCTTCGTCAGTTCCAGATAGCCGACAGCCGAAACCAAAAACAGCACGACAGGAAGGAGCGGCGCTCCGACCCAGAAGGACGCAAAAGCAATGAGCAGCAGAACCGCCCCACTCAACAATCTGGTCAAAAACATCTGTCTACTCCTCCTTCAATCCGCCAAATCTTCTGTCTCTATGATTATATGCCTCCACAGCCTTCCTCAATTCTTCCTTTGTGAAATCGGGCCATGCAACCGGCGTGAAATACAGCTCCGTGTAGGCAAGCTGCCACAGCAGGAAGTTCGAGATACGCTGCTCGTTGCAGGTGCGGATCAGCAGATCCGGTGCCGGGATTCCAGCCGTATCCAGCGATTCCTCCACCAGCTCCTCCGTGATCTCACCGGCGGACAGCTCTCCGTTCTCCACCCGCTGCGCCAGCTTTCTCGCGGCGCGGACAATCTCATCCCTGCCACCGTAGTTGATCGCTATCTGAAAATGCAGTCCGTCGTTGTCCCTTGTCGCCGTCTCCAGCTCCTCGATCCTTGTGCGGATGTCCTCGTCAAGCCGGGATTTTTCCCCCAGCACTCTGACGCACATGCGGTTCTTCTTCGCCGTCTGCAGGCAGGTCTTCATATAATTGCGCAGCAGCTTCATCAGCGCATCCACCTCATCCTTGGGGCGGTTCCAGTTCTCCGTCGAAAAGGCATAGACCGTCAGATACTGGATTCCCATCTTGTAGGCATCCTCACAGATCGTCTCCACTGTCTTTGCGCCCTGAACATGCCCATAGTTTCTGGGCATTCCCTTTGCCTTTGCCCATCTTCCGTTTCCGTCCAGAATAATCGCCACATGCTGCGGCATCTTCAATTCTTCCATATCCATCCTCTTGTCGCCCATGCACAACGGGGGAGCGGAATTTTCTCCCACTCCCCCGCTGCTGGACTGTCTTTTATTTATACGGTCATAATTTCCTTTGACTTCGTCTCCATCAAAGCATCCACGTTCCTGATAAACTTGTCTGTGAGCTTCTGCAGTTCATCCTCAAGCTGCTTTACCTCGTCCTCTGAAACCTCTGCCTTTGCAAGCTTCTTGAAAGCATCATTTCCGTCGCGGCGGATATTTCTGATGGCAACCTTGCTCTCCTCAGCCTTCTTCTTTACATCCTTTACCAGATCTTTTCTGCGCTCCTCTGTCAGTTCAGGGAAAACAAGGCGGATCACGGAACCGTCGTTTGTCGGATTGATTCCGATGTCGGATGTGAGAATCGCCTTTTCGATCTCCTTGAGCAGAGACTTCTCCCACGGTGCGATCTGGATGATACGCGCCTCGGGAACCGTCACATTTCCGACCTGCTGGATCGGGGTAGGCGTTCCGTAATAATCCACGCGGAGCTTATCCAGCACATGCGGATTTGCACGTCCTGCACGGATGGCCGCATAATCACTCTCCAAAAATTCAAATGCCTTCTTCATCTTATCTTCGTACTGCTGTAATCTGGAATCCATATTCAACTTCCTTTCCTGCTGTTTTCGTCTTTTTATTCTGCGGGCATCCTGCCGCTTTCCTATACCAGTACCTTTGTTCCGTTAAACTTTCCCTTCACGGTATTGACGATACTGTTTTCCTCATTCAGTCCGAACACCCACATGGGCATCTTGTTATCTCTCGCAAGAATTGAAGCCGTCATATCGACAACCTGCAGGTTCTTTGCGATGACCTCATCGATCGTCACCTCGTCATATTTCTTCGCGTCCGGATTCTTGTTGGGGTCGTCATCGTATACGCCGTCGATCGACTTTGCAAGCAGGATCACCTCTGCCTCCACCTCGATTGCACGCAGGACGACACCGGTATCCGTCGAGAAATAGGGATGCCCTGTTCCGCCTGCGAAAAACACCACCTGTCCCTGCCCAAAATACTTATTTGCGCGATCCTTGGAAAACAGCTTTGTAAAGGAACCGCACTCAAAGGGCGTCAGGATATTCGTCCTCATTCCCACCGAGCGGAAGATTTCCGAGACATAGATACAGTTCATGACCGTCGCCAGCATTCCGATCTGGTCTGCCTTCGTGCGGTCAATATTCTCGCTGGTTCTTCCTCTCCAGAAGTTGCCGCCGCCGGTAACGATTCCGACCTGAATGCCGTCATCCACCAGCTGCTTCACCTGAAGTGCAACCTTTCTGACTGTCTCCTCGTCAAATCCTGTCTTCTTATCTCCTGCAAGTGCTTCGCCGCTGAGCTTTAATAAGATTCTCCGCATCTCTCAAATCTCCTTATTTTGATTTTGCCTTATGCACCACATCGGGCTTATAATCGTCAAAGAATATGGTCGGGCTGACCTCCGCATAGCACTGCGAGCACATACCTTCAATGACAGCGCCGTTGTTGATCTGTACCGACTTCGACTTGATATTTCCCATAACAATAGCGGACGCATCCAGAATCACCGGCCCCTTGACATCAATATCTCCCTTGACAGCACCGGCAATGGCTGCGCTTGTCGCAGAGATGTTTCCGATGATGACAGAGCTTGCTCCGATCTTGACCGCTCCCTCGCTGACTACCTCTCCGTTGATCTTTGCGCTCTCCGCATAGATCTCTGCAGCTTTGGAATTACCGTTGACATGTCCTGTAATGTTCAGCTTTCCAAGTGCATCAATGTTTCCGTTCACAGTGCCGACAACGTCGATAGATCCCTGTGTCATAATATCGCCTGTGATTGCCATTCCCTCTGTGATGACAGATGTCTCATCCGTTGCCACTCTGTTATTTTCAAACTCCATCTTTTCCTCTGCTCCTTTGTTCTCTTCATCCGCTGTTTCTTTTCGTATGTCTTCCTGAGGCTCACTGTCAGGGCTCTCCTCCAGCATCTTTGCCAGCAGCTTCTCCATATCCTCATCGGAATGAGCCGTCTCCGGCACGGTGTCGTTACCGCCCTCCGGCAGAGCTTCCTCCGCCGCTCCCGCTTCACTGCCGCTCTCAGGCTGTTTTTCTTCCGCCTGCTCTGCGTTCTCTCCCTCGGGGAGCCGGACATCATCAATATTCTTCAGCATCTCATCCAGAGAAACCGACGGCTCCTGAGCTGTCTCCTCTCCCGTCCTGATCTTCTCGTCCTCAGGTATCAGCTCATTGACAGCCTGTGATAAGTCTTCCTTTAAATCCGAGAAAAAACCCATCTTAACTCAAACCCTCCATTCTTTGGTCTCTTAAATACTTTCTCACCAATGTATATGTTGAACCGGCTCCGTATCATCCGTGATCGACAGGATCACCGTGTCGTCCAGAGCCAAAATGTTCTCAATGATCGTCGGCAGCGCCTCCACCGTTGTCGGCTTGTCCGCCGAATCGTGCATCAGTATGATCGCCGTCTCGCGCTGTTCAATATGGGAGGTCACGTTTTCTACCAGTTCATCCACCGAAAGCAGTACCCTGCCCCCATCGCCGGAAGAAACATTCCAGTCAAAAAACCTGACGCCCTGTGTATCCAGATACTCCGCGAAATCACTCATGTCAATTCTGCTGATCGTGTTGGAGCTTCCTCCCGGGAAACGGTAGACGGTACTCTCCACACCAGTCGTATCGTACAGAAGATCGTGTATCTTTGTGAAATCCTCCTCAAAGCTCTCCATGGAGGCGTAGACCTCCGTGTACTTATGACTGTAGGAATGCATGCCCAGCGTATGTCCTCTGGCGACAATTTCCTTCATTGCCTCCGCCGCTGTCTCTGTCTCCTTCCCCACCACAAAGAACGTTGCCTTCACGTCATACTCATCCAGAATATCCAATATTTGATCCGTATAAATACTGGGGCCGTCATCAAAAGTCAGATATACCTTGTGCGCCGCGGTGATTCCGGCTTCCGTCCCTGTCCGGGCTTCTGTTTCCGTATCGGAAGCTGTCTCTCCGGTCTGCCCCGGATGCTCGTCCGGCTCTGCCGTGTCACCTTTTGCAAGGTCAGAATCTGCTGTGCCGCCTTCCGCGGAACCCGAAACCGCTACAATGCCTTCGGCGGCAAGTCTCTCCAGTTCCTGCCCCTGCGCCGCAGCCATTTCAGACAGCTCCTGCGTCCTCGCCTCCAGCTCCGTCAGGATTCCATTGATCCTGTGAACCTTCACCATCAGCACAATGCACAGGACAAACGGGATCAGAATCGACAGCATCAGCGTCAGTATGATATATTTCTTCAGCCGCTTCACACGCTTTTGTCTGGCATCGGCAGCCCGATTCCTCTCATCTGCCATAGTTCTTTCCACTCTTTTTTTGCTCTCAGATTCAAGTATAGCATATTCCCTTTTTTTCGGGAAGATATAATTTTATTTTTTAATATAACAAAAGACCCCCGAAGGAGCCTTCTGTAAATTCAATCGCTATTTTCTTACGCCAGCGCCGTGTTTCCCGTGTAGAGCTGGTAATACTTGCCCTTCTGTTCGATGAGCTGGTCGTGGGTGCCTCGCTCGATGATGCGTCCCTGCTCAAGGACGATGATGCAGTCACTGTTTCTGACGGTCGAAAGCCTGTGGGCAATGACGAAGTTGGTACGCCCCTTCATCAGTGCGTCCATGCCCTGCTGTACGAGCTTCTCTGTTCTGGTATCGATGGAGCTGGTCGCCTCATCCAGAATCAGCACCGGCGGATCGGCGATTGCCGCCCTTGCGATGGCGAGTAGCTGTCTCTGCCCCTGGCTCAGGTTCGCCCCGTCGCCGTGGAGCATCGTGTTATAGCCGTCCGGCAATCTGCGGATGAAGCCGTCCGCATTGGCGAGCTTCGCGGCTCTGATAACCTCCTCATCCGTCGCATCCAGCTTGCCGTAACGGATATTCTCCATAACATTGCCCGTAAACAGGTGGGTATCCTGCAAAACGATTCCGAGGGATCTTCTCAGATCATCCTTTTTGATCTTATTAATATTGATTCCGTCATAGCGGATCTTTCCGTCCTGAATGTCGTAGAAACGGTTGATCAGGTTCGTGATCGTCGTCTTGCCCGCGCCGGTCGCACCGACAAAGGCAATCTTCTGTCCGGGCTTTGCATACAGTTCAATGTCGTGCAGGATCATCTTGTCATCGTTATAACCGAAATCGACATGATCGAAAACCACATCGCCCATCAGCTGTCTGTAGGTCGTGGTGTCGGTGTCCTTATGATAATGCTTCCATGCCCAGAGACCGGTTCTCTCGCTGCTCTCCGTCAGCTCGCCGCGTGCATCCTGCTTTGCATTCACCAGCTCGACATAGCCTTCATCTACCTCCGGCTTCTCGTCCATGAGTCCGAAGATTCTCTCCGCTCCGGCAAGCGCCATGATGATGCTGTTCAGCTGCATACTGATTTGGTTGATTGGCATGCTGAAGGACTTATTCAGGTTCAGGAAGCTCGCCAGTCCGCCGAGTGACAGCCCGGAGATTCCGGTCAGCGTCAGAAGCGCGCCGGAAACCGTGCAGACCACATAGCTCAAATTGCCGAGCTGTGCATTGACAGGCCCCATAATATTCGCAAACTTGTTCGCCGAATTTGAACTCTCATACAGGGCGTCATTCAATTCGTTGAACTGCTCGATGCTCTCCTGCTCATGACAGAATACCTTGACGACCTTCTGTCCCGTCATTCCCTCCTCGATACAGCCGTTCAGCTTTCCGAGGTCACGCTGCTGCGCAAGGAAGAACTTACTGCTCTGGGAGCCGATCTTCTTTGCGGCAACGATCATGATTGCAACCATCGCAAGGGTGATGAAGGTCAGCGGAATATCCAGAATGAACATGGAAAACAGCGTGCCGACAACCGTAATCAGGCTGTTGATGAACTGCGGTATGCTCTGGCTTATCATCTGCCGCATGGTATCAATATCGTTTGTGTAAATTGACATGATGTCGCCGTGCGCATGGGTGTCAAAATATTTGATCGGCAGCTTCTCCATCTTTTCAAACAGGTCATCGCGCAGCCGCTTCATCGTGCCCTGCGTCACGTAGATCATCAGTCTCGACTGTGCAAATGCGGCAAAAACACCCAAGCCGTAAAAGCACGCCACCCTGCCGATTGCGCCGGCAAGAGGGCCGAAATCCGGGTTCCGGTTTCCCAGAAGCGGAACGATATAGTCATCGATCAGGGTACGCATGAACATGGTTCCCTGCAGGGATGCAAACACATTGACAAAAATACAGATCACAACGATGATCCAGTGGATCGCATAATCCTTAAAGGTATATCCGAGCATTCTCTTTAACAGCTTTCCCGGATTTTCAATCTTCGGTCTGGGGCCTCTCGCGCCTCTCGGTCCGCCCGGTCCCTGATTCACCTTCGGCTTTCTCTCTTCCGCCATGATTACATACCTCCCTTCTCGTCGAAGTCACCGTTGCCGCTGGTCTGCGACTCATATACTTCACGGTAGATTTCGTTTCCTGCGAGCAGCTCCTCATGTGTTCCGAAGCCGTCGATCTGTCCTTCGTTCAGGACGATAATCCTGTCGGCATGCTCCACACTGGAAATACGCTGCGCAATAATGAGCTTTGTCGTCCCGGGAATTTCCTCCGCAAAGGCCTTTCTGATCTTTGCGTCCGTCGCCGTATCGACTGCGCTCGTCGAGTCATCGAGGATCAGTATCTTCGGCTTTTTCAGCAGCGCCCTCGCAATACAGAGCCTCTGTTTCTGACCGCCGGAAACGTTCGTGCCGCCCTGCTCGATATAGGTCTCATAGCCGTCCGGCATCTTCCGGATGAACTCATCCGCGCAGGCGAGTTCACATGCCTTCCTGCACTCTTCCTCTGTCGCGTTCTTGTCACCCCAGCGCAGATTCTCCAGAATCGTTCCCGAAAACAGCACATTATTCTGGAGCACAACCGCCACCTGGTTTCTCAGAACCTCCATATCGTAGTCTCGCACATCCACGCCGCCCACGAGCAGTCTGCCGTCCGTCACATCATACAGTCTGCTGATCAGATTGACGAGACTGGACTTCGCGCTTCCCGTTCCGCCGACAATACCGATGGTCTCGCCGGACTTAATTTCCAGATTGATGTCCTTCAGCACGGGTGTGTCCGCATTTTTCTTATAGCTGAAATTGACATGGTCAAAGCAGATACTGCCGTCCTTTACTTCAAATAGGGGCTTTTCGGGATTTGCCAGCTCCGGCTTCTCCTCCAGCACCTCGCAGACACGTCTTGCGCTTGCGACAGACATCGTAATCATGACGAAGATCATGGACAGCATCATCAGATTCATCAATATCGTCATGCAGTAGGTCAGCAGGCTCATCAGCTGTCCTGTCGTCAGCTG
The DNA here is from genome assembly GCA_934402315.1 of uncultured Acetatifactor sp. GTDB lineage: Bacteria > Bacillota > Clostridia > Lachnospirales > Lachnospiraceae > Acetatifactor. Next base: position 46,742 of record CAKRTS010000005.1, read on the forward strand.
ATCCTGTACGATCATATGGGCGCCGATCCATGAGATCAGTATGATGCAGGCATATACGGCAAGGCTCATCACCGGGCTGTTCCATGCGACAATTCCCTCCGCCTTGCAGAAGATTTTGTAGATATTTTCGCTTGCCTTTTTAAACTTCTTGTTCTCGTAATCCTCGCGGACATAAGCCTTGACAACGCGGATCGCGGAAACATTCTCCTGGACACTCTCGTTCAGGTCATCATACTTTGGAAACGCCTGATTGAAATGCCTGGTTGCATTTCCGACGATGATTGCCAGAACCACGCCAAGAAGCAGCACGGCGATCAGATAGATGCTTGCAAGTCTCGGGCTGATATAAAAGGACATGAGCATCGCAAAGATCAGGCTGAACGGCGCTCTCATCGCCATTCTCAACATCATCTGATAAGCGTTCTGGATGTTGGTCACATCCGTTGTCAGTCTTGTCACAAGACCGGAGGTACTGAACTTATCAATGTTGGAAAAGCTGAAGGTCTGTATGTTTTCATACATCGCCTTCCGCAGATTTCTGGCAAAGCCCGTCGATGCCTTTGCACCGAACACGCCTCCGCCGATCCCGAACATCAGGCTGCACACTGCCGTCAGCAGCATCAGCCCGCCCGCAAGGTAAATATTCTTCATATCACCCTTATTGACACCTTCGTCGATAATGAATGCCATCAGCATCGGAATAATCATCTCCATGATGACCTCACCGATCATAAACAGCGGTGTCGCAATGGAAGCCTTCTTAAATTCCTTTATCTGGGCTCCAAGTGTTTTCAGCATTTGTCACACTCCCTTTCTCTTTCTTCCTCTCCGTCCTGCTCCGGATGGGAACTACGTTCTTCCAGTTCCTCCTGGAATTCCTCCAGATTCTGAAAAACCACATCCAGCAGCCGATGCAGTTCCTCCACCTCGCCGTCGCTTAAGCCCTCTGTCATGCGGCGGTCAAGCATATCCATATGCTCCTCGATCTTCTTATGCCCCTGCATTGCCTCCTCTGTCATTTGTATGCGCTTCAGTCTCGCGTCACGATCGACAGCCTTGCGGACAATCAGCCCGTTTTTTTCCATGACCTGAAGGGTGTTTGTCGCCGTTGCCCGGGAAATGCGGAATTCCTTCTCAATATCTCTCTGGTACACCGGTTGATCCTGATGATGGTACAGATAGCCAAGAATGCCGCCCTGCAGCTGGGACTGCGGCGCCTTTTCAAAATGAGGAGCGCTTCTATGGATGATGCACTTGATCTGGTTATGGAGAACTCTCAGCTTGAATGCAAGCCGCCTGTCTTTCTGCTCCATAATCTCCTCCTTTTTTGCTCCAAAAAAATGTTAGTGCGCTAACCTTTATTGTTAGCACACTAACATTATCACTTTGACTTTCCTTTGTCAACACCCTATTTTCTATTCCCACAGCGGTGCAAAGCTGATGTCGAGATCGACATCCGTGGAAATTCCGGCAACCCTTCCCTTATCCGAATACTGCCAGATTTTATACTCATATGGGTAAAACATCTGGTCACTGTAGCTGGCATACCACTTGTCGTAATCCTCCAGTGCTGCGACATCAATCATCAGTGCCCCCATCTCCGTGTTGTGGTAGATCATGGGTTTATATCCCGCCGCCTGTATCGTCTGGCAGAACAGTGCCGTCAGCTGTGTTCTCTCCTCCACCGAAATGTTGTTCATCCGGCCGTCCTTGCTGGTCTTCTCCACATCATAGACCACAGGGCATTCAATTTTGTAAGGGGCAATCTTCTCAAGCACCAGATTTGCCTCCTCCATCAGTTCCTCCGTTGTGATCGCCTGACTGAAAAAGTAAACTCCGACCTTGATGCCTGCTGCGGATGCTCCTTTGATATTGTCCTCAAACTTCGTGTCCTCGACCAGCTTTCCCTCGCTGCCGTAGCCGCGGTAACCGAGGCGGATGATGGCAAATTCCACACCGTCCTGCGCAACCTGCTTCCAGTCGATGTCGCCCTGATGGCTGGAGACGTCAATCCCCTTGTGTGAGGTCACCTGTCCGTCCGTCAGATACTGATATTCACCGTTCTCCAATATGTTCAGATTTGCCACATCCAGCTGATTCAGCTTCAGTTCCCTGTTTATGGGTACAAAATGGAACCTTCCGCCGCTGACCACCACAATATCGTCCGGGTAATAGGGGCGCAGCGTCTCAACCGTTGTCGTCCCACCGGAAAGCGCCTCCTTTATCCCATCCAGAATCCGGTCTGCCTCCGCGTCCTGCGCCTGCGTGACCGCCTGACTGATCATCTCGTCCAGTTCTGCCTGCGAATAGACCACTGCGCCGGAAATTGCCTCCACGGAATCCTGCCCCGCCTCACCATCACCCGTGACAGCTGCCGGTCCGGCATTCCCGTCGTGTTGCGTCATTCTTTCATATAGCGTCATTCCACCGTACATGACCGCAACGAGAAACACCAGACATCCGAGCATGGCTAAGCCAACGCCGATTACGGAAGTCCGCCGTCTGTTTTTTCTCGCCCTGCGAAGCCTCTCTTCTCTCTCTCTGTTCCCGCTGTTCCTGATATCGTCTGTCTGCATATGTCTCTCCCATCTGACTGCCGGATTAAAACTATATTAATATAACTATTCAGAGCCCACATTCGCAAAAACGCCTCTGCGAGACTTTCTTTTTGCTCATGTGCCTTTCGCCATATGAATAATTACATCTTAACCGATATTGTCCGATAGGAAAAGCGGAAATAAATAGTTTTTATAAAATCTTAAGGCTTCAGCCTCCTGCGCGTTCTCTCAGCCGCAGCAGGATCTTCTTTTCCAGTCTGCTGACCTGAACCTGACTGATCCCGAGAATCGACGCGATCTCCATCTGTGTCTTGTTCTGGAAATAGCGCATGGAGATCAGTTCCCGCTCTGACGGGTTCAGCGTATCCAACAGCTGGGTCAGGAGCAGATGATTCAACAGCTCCTCCTTCTCGGTATCTTCCCCGCCGATGCTTCCAGCCATGCTGCTGCCCACGCTGCCGTTCACTCCGCGCACTACCCTGTCCACCAGATAGACCTCGCTGCCGTCATCCTGATAGACAGCGCTGTAGATAGACTCCACCTCTATGGATGCCTCCATGGCGACGACGACATCCTCCTTCGTCAGCCCCGTCGCCTCAGTGATCTCCTGCAGGGTTGGCTCTCTGCCCTCCGCCGCCTGCAGCTTCTGTCTGGCAAGCTTGACCTTCAGCCCGTTTTCCTTGATTGTCCTCGACACCTTCACCGGACCGTCGTCTCTCAGGAACCGCTTGATCTCACCTGTGATCATCGGTACGGCATAGGTGGAAAACTGCAGTCCCAGCTCCAGATTAAATTTATCGATCGCCTTCATCAGACCGATCGTGCCGATCTGAAAGAGATCCTCCTGCTCATATCCCCTTCCTGCAAAGCGCCTTACAATATGGTGGACAAGTCCGAGATTTTTTTCTATCAGTACTTCTCTTGCATCCTTTTCTCCTGCCTGTGACCTTGCGATCAGTACTGACGTCTCCTCCATGCCTAATCCTCTCTGTCTATCCAGTCACCGACCCCTATTTTCTTTTTCATGCGCACTGTCGTTCCCTTCCCCGGTTCGCTCTCCACCTCAAGATCATCCATGAAGGCTTCCATGAAGGCGAAGCCCATGCCCGACCGCTCCAGCTCCGGCTTCGTCGTGAACAGCGGCTCCATCGCCTGTTCGAGATTACTGATCCCCTTGCCGGTGTCAGTGACCTCAATATGTAGCACCTCCCCCTCCATCCGGCAGAACACTCTGACCTTGCCGGGATTGATATGTGCCTTGTCCGCAGGCTGTCCCTTCACGCCGCCGTAACCGTACAGATTCTCATAGCCGTGTATGATGGAATTTGTCACCGCCTCGGACACCGCGGTCTTCACATCCGCCAGCTCCTCAAGCGTCGGGTTCGCGCCTGCGGCAAATGCCGATACCGCCACCCGGGCTAAGCCCTCGTTATCAGAAACCGCGTCAAACAGAAGCTCCATTTCGTTATTCATGACTCCAGTACCTCCACAATTCTTTCTAAACCGGATATTGTAAGTATCCTTCTGATCTGCCTGTCTGCGTGGATCACATAGATATGCCCGCCAAAGCAGGATATTTTCCGATGCCGTCCCATAATGATCCCGATTCCCGAGGAATCCATAAACCTCGTGTTCTCGAAGTCAAAGACCACGTTGCTGACATCATCGCGGCATAGCAGCCTGTCCGCATTCTCACAGATGAATCCCGCCCTGTGGTGATCCACCTCCTCCGGTAGCCGTATCATCAGGCAGTTATCGATCACCTGAAAATCCTCGGTCGTAATCTGTTCCATACACTCACCCTTCTCCTCTCCAATTTTAGCGATTATAAAAAACAGGAAATCCATCAATTTCAGGAAACAGTTGTACAAGATGCACCTGACCACAAGCAGTGCACTCTGGAGCCGCCGGTGCTTAGCTGACGTACTTTGGCAGCTTACGCACCGTTGCGTGCGGAAGGTAGCGAAAGCGTGCCTGCGGTGGTCTGTGCATCCTGTGCAACGTCACTTGCAGAAACACCATCTCTTACCTAACTGTTTCCACAATAAAAGAACCCATAGTCTTCCTACAGGTTCTTTTCTTTCGTATCTCTTCGATTGTTTTACTCTGTTGTCACCCCAAGCTCCTTCAGATACTGCTTTGCATCCTTTACCCGGGTGGAATCAGGGAAGAGCTCGATCACCTTCTGGTAATTCTCGATCGCCTTCTCATTATCGCCGTTCCTGTGATAGGAACGTGCGAGGAAATACAGGGCATCCGTATTGGCGGGATCGTAGTAGACAGCCCTTGTGAAGCTCTCTATCGCCGCCGGATACTCGTCATGCCGGAAAAAGTCATATGCCTCGTTGTAATAGGTCGCCGCAAGCTCCGGCCCGATGACTCCTAACAGTGTCTGGTACAAGGTCTGGAAGCCCTCCGAGGTCTCCTCCAGATTGACTGACTGCGCAATATTTTCAAGGTCTGCCGCCGTCGCCACATTGTCTCCGTTTTTCAGGTAATCCGATGCCGCAGTCAGAAGACTGTCAAAGGTCTGCATCGTGCCGCCGTTTCCGACAAAGCCCTCAACATCCGCCTCAAGCTCCGCAATCTGGCTCTGCAGCTTGTCCCTCTCGCCCTCAAGCTCCTGGATGCGCGCTGTCTTTGCATCAGACTGGCTGCTGATCTCTGTGATCGTCTTCTGCGCCTCCGCCTTCGCGTTGGACTGTGCCGCCGGAACCATGAGCCAGTATGCCACGGCAATGCCGATGACGAGCCCGATGCCGATATTGATCAGGGTGGAGACGCCGCTGTTCTTAGGCTCTTTGACGTTCAGCGGCTGTATGATCATCTCATTGTCGCTGACATATCTTACGGCATCTTCCTTTTTGCGCTTACTGCCCTGCTTCACGGACTCATCCGGGACAAGCATCAGCTCGACTTCCTTCAGATACCGCAGGGTCTGCGTATTGTTCCTGTCGATATCCATGCACTTGCGCAGCTCTCTCTCGGCGCGCTCCCACTGCTCGCTGTCCATGTATAAAAGCGCCAGCAGCTGATGCGCGCGGACGAACCTTGGATTCAGGGAAAGCACCTTTTTCAGCTGGATCACGGCGAGATCCTTGCTGTCCTGATAGCAGTAGGTCAGCGCCTGATTATATTTCTTGATCGTCTGGTTAATGGAATCCAGTCTGGCGGCATTCGACTGCAAGCGCTCGATATAGTCGTCCGCAACATTTTTCTCCGGCCGGAGATTCTTGCTGATGACCCACTCGCTGAGCGCTGCCACGACCTCACCCATCTCAAAATAGACAAGTCCAAGCAGATTTCTCGCTTCGATATTATTTTTATTAAATTTCAGACTCTGTCGCAGACTGTTGATCGCACCGGTCAGGTCTCTGACACCGGCCTTCTCAAGTCCATCGTTGTAATACATGTTGGAAACGAACATAATCTTCTTATATACCGATACGTCCGCTCCGCAGGCGGTGCAAAAATCATGCTCCGACAGATGACATCCGCAGTTATAGCAAAACATTTTACACCTCTTTTGACTCTTTCTCCTCAGATTCCTTTATCATTTTCACCAGCAGATCAGCCATATCCGTCAGATCCTGATTGTATATGGCATCCTCCGCATCCTCGACCTCGAGACTGGGATGAAATTTTTTCAGTTCCTCTTCAAAATTTATCATCTCTAAGCAGCTCCTTTATCTCACCGACCAGATACAGGCTTCCAGCGACATAGATCCGCTCGCCCGGCATCCGGCTACGCAACAGCTCACGAAAAGCCGTCTCCACACTATCGTACCTCTGATAAACACATCGGGGATATTTCCGGAACAGTTCATCCAGCGCATCCAGCATCAGCGCTCTCCCCGTCTGCATATGTGCAATGAATATACGGTCAAAGAGACCGGAACCCACCAGCTCCCCGACCATGCTTTCATAGTCCTTGTCCTTTACCACGCTGAACAGAAGCGCCCTCGAACCGGTATGCCCGTCTCCGGCAACCGTCTCCAGAAATGCCCGGATGCCGTCTTCATTGTGGGCACCGTCCACATACGTCTCGGGAAGCACCTCTTCCATTCTGCCCGCCCAGAAGCAATCCGATACACCCTTTCTGATCGCCTCCGCGCTGATCGTCGCACCCTTGTCGAGCACCTCGACCGCCCTGACCGCAAGAGCCGCATTTTCCATCTGATAAGCAGCGATCGTATGCAGATTAAGACTAATATAATTATAATACTCAGTGCCTACAGAAAAATCAATGCTTTTATTTTCAAAGCGCAGAAAACGATAGTCCTTTTTCGACACCGGGTACGCCTTTACACCAAGTTCCGCCGCTTTCTCCGAAAATACCCGGCTTGTGGACGCGCAGGTGTCCCAGAAAACGACAGGCGCACCGGCATGAATGATCCCCGCCTTCTCTCCCGCAATCTTCTCAACCGTATCTCCCAGATACTCCACATGATCCAGACTGATGTGCGTGATCACCGCCAGCTCTTTAGTGGAAACCGCGTTCGTCGCATCCAGCCTCCCGCCCAGCCCCGTCTCAAGAATACAGAAATCGGGTCTGCTCTCCGGAAAAAATTCCATTGCTATGAAAAAGAGGTATTCAAAGTAAGTCGGGTGATAGGCACGCTCTCCGCGCTCGAGCCTTTCCCAGTCCAGCATCTCATAAATGGTCAGAAAAGCACGAAGAAACGCCTCCTCGGAAATCATTCTTCCCTCCACAAGAAACCGCTCCCTGATGTCGACCAGATGCGGCGAGGTAAACAGAGCGACCCGATACCCCGCTGCTTCCAGAATATAACGCATATAGGCACAAACGGAGCCTTTTCCGTTTGTGCCTGCCACATGAATGATCCGCATACCCCGGTCCGGATCACCAAGCCGGTGGAGGAACGCCTTCGTGTCCTCCATCGTGTTCTTGGTCGTAAACCGCGGGGTTGCGTTAATATAATTTACCGCCTCTTCAAAAGAGGTAATATTTTGTTTTTTCAAGCTAGAACACCTTGCCTTTTCATCCTTGTAAAAGCTCAGTTTCCCTGAGCTGTCACGACATAATATGCGCCGAAGTCCTCAAATTCAAAAAGTCCGCTGTCAAAATACTGTAATTCATCAGCGGTCACAACATATAACGCTGATTCTGCGGCATCCGGTACAAGGTCACACATTCTGGTATAAATAAATTTCTGTGAGTACGGCAATTCACCCTCCGGTGTACTGATCCCCTGATAATATTCCGCATCGATCCCCAGCCAGAACAGCGTCATTATCTCACTGTTCATTGACAATCCACCAAATCCATCCGTAGTGATATAGAATTTTTCCTGTTTATCATCCTTCAGGGAGGATACCGCATCGCCAAAATCCTTGTTGAACTGACCTGTCATCTGATCGGCATAGGAAGTGAAATAGTTTCTGGAAAACAGCAGAAACATCGCCAGAAACGCAGCCGCCACCCCGAAAGGAAGCTTCGGGACTGCACACCAGCCTGCCACCTCATAGATTCCAAGCCCGATCAGGATAATGACCGGATAGAAAATACAATTTACCCTGTTGATATTTGTCTGGTTCGTCGCAACGCCGCACCACACTCCTGCCATCAGGAAGAACAGAATCAGCCCGGAGCCGGCTTTATCCTTCAAGCTTCTGCACAGGCTGATGAATCCCACTGCTGCAAAGGGCATGGCAAACAAATACATACTGCCGAACTTCTCCATGTCATTCCACGGCAGATCCTTTTCCTGCATCACAACAACACGTGTCAGCGTCAATGCATTCTCAAAAAACTGTTTCAAAATATGGTCGGAAAAGAAAACAATGTCATTGGCACGGATGCTCTCGGCAAAATAAGGAATTGTAAAAAAAGGAGTCTCAATGGTTTCCCAGTGGAAAAAGTTGACCATCATTGTCAGCAGGAACGGCCATGACACCAGCAGCCATACGGCAAGTGCAAGCAGAGCCTCTCTGAACCTGATCCGCTTTGTAACCAGCAGCCAGATGCATGCCGCCAGAAGAAGGAGCGGTACGGTGAAGAGTGCAACCCCGTAGCAGTACATGCATAGTCCGAACGCTATCATGGAAAAAATCAGATTTGCCGTCTTCCTCTTTCCCATTGCCGCACGGTTCAGGAAATACATACCAAATATCAAAAAGTGCGGAAACAGATTACAGTCCAGCGCCCATCGGCTCTGCATGATATGCCATGGATTGATCGCCGCAAAAAGCCCAATAAAGAGAGCACAGTTTTTCCCAAAGACATCCTTGACAAACAGGAACAGGCATACAAGTCCGGCCAGACTGATGAAAAGCTGAGGAAGCCTCACTGTCGTCACCGAAAAGCCAAACAGCTTGATAAACGGCACCATCAGATAGGATAGCAGACAGCTCATCTGGCCGTACTTCCACGCTGTCAGATGTACCGGAAATCTCATTCCGTACCGGTCCGTTCCATAATCTGCAAGTGCCTTTGCATCCACTGCCGCCATCGCGCCGTCCTGATTCATTCCTCCCGGTACTATTCCAAACCGGTATGCTCTGACAAAAATGGCAACGGCAAACCCGACACCGATTAAAATCCAGTAAGCTCTGTCAGGAATGGTAAGCTCCCGTCTCCTGACAGAGTCTATTTTCCTTGACAGGAACATGTTGTGGACAGATATGACGCACAGAATAACCGCTGTCCAGAACAGCAGCTTATTCATTATGACAATCTGAATACCTCCCATAACTACTCCCTTCGTTATTGCTGAAGCTGGGTCAGACGCTCCTTCACCTGCTCCATCATTCTTGTGTATTTTGCCAGCTTTTCCTTCTCCTCGGCGATCTTTGCCTCCGGTGCCTTAGAGATAAAGCGCTCATTCGACAGCATACCGTTTACTCTGGCAAGCTCACCCTCCAGACGCTTCTGCTCCTTCTGCAGACGCTCGATCTCCTGTGCAATGTCAACCAGCTCTGCAAACGGCATATACAGGGTCGCGCCGGGAATCACAACGGATACCGCATCCTGTGCGATTCCGCTCTTGTCCTTCTGGATCATAACCTCGCTCGCATAAGCAAGAGATGCAAAGAACAGTTTTCCTTCTGTGAACGCATTCAGAATGTTCTCATCCTGGCTGACAACATATACACTCGCCTTGCGGCTGGGCGCTACGTTCATCTCGCTCCTGATATTCCGGATGCCGCGGACAGCCTCCTTGATAATCTCGATGTCGCGCTCTTCCTTTTCAAAGCATCTCTGCCCGCTATACTCCGGCCACCTGCTAATCATAATGGACTCTTCCTCGCTCTGCAGCGTGCAGAAGATTTCCTCGGTGATGAACGGCATGTACGGATGAAGCAGCTTCAGTGCGTCGATCAATACCGTCTTTAAGGTCCAGAGCGCCGCATTCTGGCTCACCGTATCATCGGAATTGTACAGCCTCGGCTTTACCATCTCAATATACCAGTCGCAGAATTCATCCCAGATGAAATCGTATACCTTCTGGACAGCGATACCAAGTTCAAAGTTCTCCATGTTATCGGTGACATCCCTGATAAGCGTATTCAGCTTGGAAAGAATCCACTTGTCCACCGGCTGAAGCTGTGCCGTCCCGGGCTCCGTCACTTCCTTGCCATCCATGTTCATCATGATAAATCTGGAGGCATTCCATACCTTGTTTGCAAAGTTTCTGCTATTCTCCACTCTTTCATAGTAGAAACGCATATCGTTGCCGGGTGCATTTCCGGTAATCAGCGTCAGGCGAAGCGCATCCGCTCCGTACTGGTCTATAACCTCCAGCGGATCGATACCATTGCCGAGAGACTTCGACATCTTTCTGCCCTGACTGTCTCTCACAAGTCCGTGGAACAGCACCGTCTTAAACGGCTTCTCGCCCATCTGCTCGTAGCCGGAGAAGATCATTCTGATAACCCAGAAGAAGATGATGTCATAGCCCGTTACCAGTACATCGGTAGGATAGAAATATTTCAGATCCTCTGTCTGCTCGGGCCAGCCCAGCGTCTCAAAGGGCCAGAGCGCCGAGGAAAACCATGTATCCAGCGTATCGGGATCCTGCGTCAGATGCCCGCAGCCGCACTTCGGACATTTCTTCGGCATTTCCTTTGCAACCGTAACCTCACCGCACTCATCGCAATAGTAAGCGGGAATTCTGTGTCCCCACCAGAGCTGACGACTGATACACCAGTCGCGGATATTGTCCGTCCAGTTGAAATAATTCTTCTCCATGCGCTCGGGAATCAGCTTGATCTCGCCATTCTTAACCGCCTCAACGGCAGGCTTAATCAGCTCGTCCATCTTGACGAACCACTGCTCCTTTACGAGCGGCTCGATCGTCGTCTTACAGCGGTCATGGGTTCCGACATTGTGGCTGTAGTCCTCGATCTTTACAAGCAGTCCGAGGCTGTCAAGCTCCTTGACAATCGCCTCTCTTGCCGCATAGCGGTCCATGCCCGCAAATTTTCCGCCGTTCGCATTGATTGTCGCATCGTCATTCATGACATTGATGATCGGAAGGTTGTGGCGCTTGCCGACCTCAAAGTCGTTAGGGTCATGTGCCGGTGTGATCTTTACAACGCCGGTTCCGAACTCTCTGTCTACATAGGTATCCGTGACAACCGGAATCACACGGTTCATGATCGGCAGAAGTACGCTCTTGCCGATCAGATGCTGATACCTCTCGTCATCGGGGTGGATTGCCACCGCTGTATCTCCCAGCATCGTCTCGGGACGGGTCGTCGCAAAGGTCAGGAACTCCGTTGTGCTCGGCGTTCCGTCATCGTTCATGATCGGATACTTGATGTGCCAGAAATGACCCGCCTGCTCCTGATATTCCACCTCCGCATCGGAGATAGAGGTATTGCAGACAGGACACCAGTTGATAATGCGGGAGCCCTTGTAGATATAACCTTTCTCATGCATCTTTACAAAGACTTCCGTAACTGCCTTGTTGCAGCCCTCGTCCATCGTGAAGCGCTCTCTGTCCCAGTCACAGGAGGAGCCCATCTTCTTCAGCTGGGATATGATTCTCCCGCCGTATTCCTTCTTCCACGCCCATGCTCTCTCTAAGAATTTCTCTCTGCCGAGATCGTGCTTATCGATTCCCTGTTCCTTGAGCTTCTCAATAATCTTAACTTCGGTTGCAATGGATGCGTGATCGGTTCCCGGCTGCCACAGCGCATTATATCCCTGCATTCTCTTGAAGCGGATAAGAATGTCCTGCATGGTGTTGTCAAGCGCATGTCCCATGTGCAGCTGTCCCGTGATATTTGGCGGCGGGATCACAATGGTAAAAGGTTTTCTGGAGTAATCCACTTCCGCGTGAAAGTACTTTTTCTCCAGCCATTTTTCATACAATCTGTCTTCAATCCCCTTGGGATCGTAGGTCTTTGCCAGTTCCTTGCTCATAGCTACCTCCTTATTGTCTGCGTAAAACAAAAGCCCTCTGCCGGCTTTCGTCAGCAAAGGGCGTATATACGCGGTACCACCTTTGTTCGCAGTGTCCTCACGGTCACTGCCTCAGCGACTTCTTACAAAGTCCTATCCGGTAACGGGGATAAAACGTGAAATCCTACTCGCCTTTCGGATTTCCGGCTCGGAAGCTACCTTCCGCATTTCTTCCTTTAAGCAGCCTCCCAGCGTCCTCACGGACAGCCGCTCTCTCTATCAAGGGAAAATGCCTACTCCTCTTCGTCACAGCCTTTTCAATTCATCAGATAAGGAAAATATAGTCTATCCTGCGCCGTTTGTCAAGACAGGATTTGAGCTTTTTCTGCTTCCGCAAGCCACCGCTAGTTCATCAATGCGCGGCATATCTCCTCGACAGGATATTCCGGCGCATACTGCTCTGCGATCCGACAGATCTTCTGTATATTTTCCACCGGCTCCTCCAACGCATCCGCGATCTCCCCCGGCTTCTTCCCCTTTTTTAATTTGCGGCAAACCTGCTCTGTCAATATCTGAAGGCGCCCCTGCCCAACGCCACGCTCGATTCCCTGTGCAATCCCCTGCTCCACGCCATCTTCAAATTCCTCTTTCCGGATCATCTGCTCCCGCTTCTCCCATGTGTAATCCAGATGCGTCATCTTCTTCACCTCATCCTTCCTGTCCCTGAAAAAGTCCTCCAGCACATGATTTTCAATACAATCCTCTATTGCACGATCCACCGCTTCTTCCAGCCCCATATTCCCCTTCCGGTAAGTTCTCACCTTCTCCACGAAATAGGTATAGCCCTCCAGCACGGCGGATCTCTCCTTCAATGACCGGTTGTTGTCCGGGTTGATGTTATAGACCCTGCACCTTACCTCGATCCCCGGCTCGTCCGTCTTATGGCAGAACGCTTCGGACAGTCTCATTTCCTCATACTCCGGTCTCTTTTCCGTCCCGTTATAAAATACCACAAAATGCGGCGTAGGAAGCTGTATCCGCTTTCTGCCGAACAAGTCCAGATTCTTCCATTTCAACCAGTCTTCCAGCGTATTTACATAATAGATCATACTTCTGAGCGGCATGTTGGGATTGTAAGTAGACTGGTGTTCGTAGAAGCTCATGTTCATATCAATCAGAAACGAAGCGTCATTCCGTATCGACAGGGAAATTCCCCGCTCTAACCGGATGATCTCCACCTCCTCCGGATTTTTGTAATCCGAATGGTTCAGCGCATTGTAGACCTCCAGCGCATAGCTTTTGTTCTCCATCAGCATAGAAAACACATCACTTTTGTACTCCCTGTTCTCGTTCATAGATTTCTCCTTTCATAAGTTGGAAACCTATAAAGAACAGACTGTCCGGCATCTGCCACATCTTTACTCCAAGGTCTCCTGCTGTCAATGGGTATTCGTTGAAAAGCATAGATTCCTTCAGATGTTTCAGATTCGCTTCAGACACACATTTTTTCAACTGTTTTATTCTATTTGGGCAAAGCTTAAGTTTCCGCAGCTTTATCCACCGCAGCGCGCTATAGCAGCTATGAGGCTCCCTCGCTAATCCATCAATGCGCGGCATACATCCTCAGCAGGATATTCCGGCGCATACCGTTCTGCGATCCGGCAAATCTTCTGTATATTTTCTACCGGCTCCTCCAGAGCATCCGCGATCTCCTCCGGCGTCTTTCCCTTTTTCAATTTGCTGCAAACCAACTCCGCCAATATCTGGACACGTCCCTGCTCCATGCCCTCTTCAAACTCCTCCTTCCGGATCATCTGCTCCCGCTTCTCCCATGTGTAATCCAGATGTGTCATTTTCTTCACCTCATCCTTCCTGTCTCTGAAAAAATCCTCCAGCACATGATTTTCAATACAGTCCTCTATCGCACGATCCACTGCTTCTTCCAGCCCCATATTCCCCTTCCGGTAGGTTCTCACCTTCTCCACGAAATAGGTATAGCCCTCCAGCACGGCGGATCTTTCCTTCAATGACCGGTTGTTGTCCGGGTTGATGTTATAGACCCTGCACCTTACCTCGATCCCCGGCTCGTCCGTCTTATGGCAGAACGCCTCGGACAGCCTCATTTCCTCGTATTCCGGTCTCTTTTCCGTTCCATTGTAAAATACCACAAAATGCGGCGTGGGAACCTGTATTCTCCTTCTGCTGAACAAGTCTAAGTTCTTCTTTCTCAGCCAGTCCTCCAGGGTATTTACATAATAAATTGCACTTCTGAGCGGCATGTTGGGATTGTAGGTAGACTGGTGTTCATAGAAGCTCATGTTCATATCAATCAGAAATGAAGCATCATTCCGTATCGACAGGGAAATCCCCCGCTCCAGACGGATGATCTCCACCTCCTCCGGATTTTTGTAATCCGAATGGTTCAGCGCATTGTAGACCTCCAGCGCATAGCTTTTGTTCTCCATCAGCATAGAAAACACATCACTTTTGTACTCCCTGTTCTCGTTCATAGATTTCTCCTTTCATAAGTTGGAAACCTATAAAGAACAGACTGTCCGGCATCTGCCACATCTTTACTCCAAGGTCTCCTGCTGTCAATGGGTATTCGTTGAAAAGCATAGATTCCTTCAGATGTTTCAGATTCGCTTCAGACACACATTGTGTAAAAGAAAAAATGCTTCCAAGGAAAGTGTAACATCCCCGAAGCATTTTTTCAACTATTTTTTATACACCTGCTTTATTTTTATTACAATTGCTTCACCTGCAGTTCTTCCGCCCGTAACAGTTCCGCCCTCCGTCCGTAACAGTTCCGCCCCGGATCATTCATAAAAGCGTCCGCTCCGCAGACGGCGCCGCTCCGCGGCTCATCTTTTATTTCATGATTCGGGCGCTCCGCTCATAGAACGCCAGAAACGGCGCTTTGTGTGCAAGCACCCACGCGCCGTTTCTGGTGTTCTATGGCTGAACTGTTACTGTTCAAACTGACTATTATACAGATCGGCATAGAAGCCGTTTAATTTCAGCAGTTCCTCATGGGTGCCCTGCTCGATAATGTCGCCGTCCTTCAGCACGAGTATCAGATCGGCATTTCGGATCGTTGAAAGTCTGTGTGCAATGACAAAGCTGGTTCTGTTCTGCATCAGGCGATCCATTGCCTTCTGGGTGATCGCCTCCGTTCTGGTATCCACGGAGGAAGTCGCCTCGTCCAGAATCAGCATCGGGCGGTTCTGTATCATGGCACGCGCGATGGTGAACAACTGCTTCTGCCCCGCGGAGATCGTCACATTTTCCCCGAGCACCGTATCAAAGCCCTCCAGCAGCGCCTCCACAAAATGATAGATTCCACATGCCTTGCAGGCTCTGATTAACACTTCATCCGGCACATTCTCGTTATTGTAGACAAGGTTTTCCCTGACCGTTCCCTCAAACATCCATGTGTCCTGCAGCACCATACTGAACATATCATGGATGGCGGAACGCTTTATCTCCGTCGTAGGCACGCCGTCTATTTTAATGCAGCCGCTGTTGATCTCGAAGAAACGCATCAGCAGATTGACCATCGTAGTCTTTCCGGCACCGGTAGGTCCGACGATTGCCACCTTCTGCCCGGGCTCCACATGGGCGGAAAAATCCTTGATAATAACTCTCTCTGGATGGTCTGGATAGGCAAAGCGCACATGTTCAAACTCCACCTCTCCCCTGACTGTCTCCGACCCGTCCTTTTTGCCCGACTCATCGGACAGCTCTTCCTGCTGCAGAAAGTCAAAGACTCTGTCTCCCGCCGCTGCCGCCGTCTGCATGTTGGTCATGCCCTGGGCAAGCGTGCTGAGCGGAGACGTAAAGAGCCGCACATACATGATAAAACCGACAATGACACCGAAGCTGATCTGTCCGTCCAGTGCCAGCGCGGAGCCGACCACGCAGACCGCGACATAGCCGAGGTTGCCGATGACATTCATCAGCGGCTGCATCACGCCTGACAAAAACTGGCTCTTCCAGTTTGCCTCATACACTGCCTTATTCATCTCGGAGAAATTTTTCTTTACAAGCTTGTTTGCGCGGGATATGCGAACCACATCATGTCCCGAATACATTTCCTCGATATAGCCGTTGAGCTTTCCGAGGCTCTGCTGTCTTGCGACGAAATGCTTCTGCGATCTGGAGATAATGATTCCCATGATGCCGAAGCCCAGAATCGTCACCAGCACTGCCGATGCCGCCATCCGCCACTCCGTTGCAAACATCATAATCAGGCAGCCCACAAGCTGAACGACCGCTGTCATCATGCCCGGAAGGCTGTTTGCCAGCGCCTGCTGCAATGTGGAAACATCATTGGTCACACAGCTTAAAATGTCTCCGTGTGTCGTCGTGTTGAAATACTTCATGGGAACACGGTTGATTTTCTCGGACAAGGCGCGGCGCAGTCCTTTTGAAAGGTCAAGTGTGACAGTCGCCATAATAAAATGTTCAATATAGGTAAACAGGGCACTGAAGCCGTAGATCGCCAAAAGGATACAGCCGATCCTTGAGATCGCCGCAAGATCAATCTCCCCGAACAATGCTTCTGAAATGAGGTCTGTCATCCGGCTCAGCTGATCCGGACCGATAATCGTCAACACGGTTCCGGCGATCGCAAGAAGCAGCGCCGCGGCCATCGGCAGCTTCATCTTCGGTGAAAAGGCAAAGAGCTCCCGCAGGATTCCGGCAATGCCTCTCTTGCTCTTCTCCGCCACATTCATCCCCGCTCCGGGGCCGTGCATACGATTTGCGCTCATGCCTCTTCCCTCCTTTCTGCGTCAACAGTTGCTTTTTCCGCTGATTGATGTGCCATGTCTCTCTCAAGTTCCTCCGGCGACAGCTGGGACTCCGCAATCTCCCGGTAGATGCCGCAATTCTGCAGCAGCTCCCTGTGCGTTCCCATTCCTGCCACCCGTCCCTCATCAAGCACCACAATCAGGTCGGCATGACGTATCGTACCGATGCGCTGGGCAACGATGAGACAGGTCGTTTCACCGAGCTCCCGCGCCAGTCCCTCCCTCAGACAGGCATCCGTCTTGTAATCCAGTGCTGAGAAGGAGTCATCAAAAATCAGAATCTCCGGCTTTCTCGCCAGTGCCCTTGCAATGGATAACCGCTGCTTCTGTCCGCCCGACACATTGGAACCGCTCTGCGCGATCTGGGCATTTTCGCCTCCGTCCATCTTTTCCACAAATTCTTCCGCCATGGACAGCCGCAGCGCCTGACGCACCGTCTCCTCATCCTTCGGCGCACCGCTCTCTCCGAAAAGTACGTTCTCCCTGCCATCGCCGGCAAATAAAACCGCCTTCTGTGTGACATATCCGATGCGGTCATACAGCGCATCAAAGGTATAATCCTTCACATCCACGCCGTCCACCAGCACGCTTCCTTCCGTCGCGTCATAGAAGCGCGCAGCGAGACTCACAAGTGTGGTTTTTCCGCTTCCCGTGGAACCGATAAAGGCAACTGTCTGTCCCTTCTCCGCCCGGAAGCTGACATGCTCGAGAATATTTTTATGGGAAGAAGGATAATGGAAGGAGACATCCTTAAACTCCACGGTTCCGCGCTCACGCGCTGTCTTTCCGCTTCCCTCCCGCAGCATAATATCGTTGTCAAGCACCTCATTGATTCTCTGGGCAGACACCTGCGCCGCCGGCAGAAACATCATAATCATGACCATCATCATCAGTGACATGACAACATAGGTCGCATAAGTTCCAAAGACCACGATATTGCTGAAGGTAGTCAGGCGCAGCGCGGCATCAGACGCGGGCACCTGATTCACAATGGATGCGCCGACCCAGTAAATGGTAAGCGCAAGCGCATTCATTGCAAGGCTGACGGCAGGCATCAGCACGGCAAAGGTACGCTGGTTGAACAGCTGTGTGCGCATCAGAATATCATTCGCCTTCTCGAATTTACGGTTCTGGTAATCCTCGGCATTGAAGGCATGCACCACATTGATACCGGTCAGATTTTCCCTTGCAACAAGGTTGATGTCGTCCGTCAGCTTCTGTACACGCTTCACCCTCGGCAGAACGACGACCACTACCGTCACCATCATCAGGAGCAGCACTGCTACAAATCCGGCAGTGATGACAGAAAGCTCCCAGCTCTTATTGACGATCTTAATAATCGCCCACACTGCCATGACGGGTGACTTGATCA
Source organism: uncultured Acetatifactor sp. (assembly GCA_934402315.1). Classification (GTDB taxonomy): domain Bacteria; phylum Bacillota; class Clostridia; order Lachnospirales; family Lachnospiraceae; genus Acetatifactor. The sequence goes on from CAKRTS010000005.1 coordinate 64,856, forward strand.
TAATCTGCAGACCCATGGCGACAAGCATCTGAATCTGCGTGATATCATTTGTCGTGCGGTTAATCAGGCTCGGCACGGAAAAATCAAGCATCTCCTTCTGCCCGAAGTCCGCAACCTTGTTGAAAACATCCTCCCGGACAATATAACTGAAGCCCGCCGCAACCTTCGCGGAAAGGAAACCACATGCCACGGCAAACAGGGCGCTGATAAGCGTACAACCGAGCATCTGCCCTCCGGTTCTCATAATGTCTCCTACCGTACTCCCCGGTGTTTTAATCAGCACAGTCAGATCACTCATGTAATCCGGCAGACGCAGATCGAAATAGATCTGCACAAGCACAAGGACTGCACAGCAAAGCGCCATCAGCCACTCCTTTTTTTGCATCCTTTTTAACAGACGTACCATAATGACTCGCTTTCTGCCGTCTCACCGGCATATCATCTTTTCTTAATGATTACTTTTTACGTTACAGCTGATTGTATACTGAAAGCCTCTTCCAAATCAAGGAAACCGACGTAAAACAAAAATGAATTCTTTCTAAATTTTCCCAAACTCCTTCTTTCCCTGCGATATTGATTGTGGTACGCTAATGAAAGTAAATATTGGAAAACAAATATAAAAACAGAGGATAAACATACATGAAAAGCTTATTGACATTTATTAAAAAAGAAGCTGTGCTTTGCGCCGCAGGGCTGCTTGCCGTCATCTCCGCATTTATTGTGCCGCCTTCCGCCGCCTACCTTAAATATATAGATTACCGTGTGCTGGCGCTGCTGTTCGGGCTGATGTTGGTCGTCGCCGGATTTCAGAGCATCGGTTTCTTCCGCTATCTGGGCGACCGTCTGCTTGCAAAGGCAAGCTGTACCCGCCATCTATGCCTGCTGCTGGTCTTCCTATGTTTCTTTTCCAGCATGTTAATCACAAACGATGTGGCACTCCTCACCTTTGTCCCCTTTGCCGTAATGCTCTTTGCCATGGCAGGAGAGGAGAAGCTGCTGATTCCCGTCGTTGTGCTCCAGACCATCGCCGCAAACCTTGGCAGTATGCTGACTCCTATCGGCAACCCGCAAAATCTATACCTGTACTCGACCTATGCATTTTCTCCGGCAGATTTTGTACTGCATATGCTGCCGCTGTCAGCCCTCTCTGCCGGGCTGCTGCTCCTCTGCTCCATTTTGCTGCCGAACAGACCGTTGGCTGCTCCTGCCGATCAAAATTCTTCCCCGGCAGTCAAGATTCCTGCCGCCGGTAAGCTGATCGCCTACACGCTTTTATTTCTGGTATGTCTGCTCTGTGTCTTCCGTTTTATTTCATGGCCGGTCATGCTGGGAATACTGATCTGCGCTGTGTTTTTTCTGGACAGAAAGCTCTTTGGGGCGGTAGATTACTTCCTGCTGCTGACCTTTGTATGCTTCTTTCTCTTTATTGGCAATATGCAGCGAATCCCGGCAGTATCAGACCTGCTGCGTTCTCTCATCAACGGACGTGAGCTTCTGCTCGGTACACTGTTCAGCCAGTGTATCAGCAATGTTCCCGCCGCTATCCTGCTCTCGGGCTTTACCGATCAGGCGCTGCCGCTCCTCTACGGGGTCAATGTGGGCGGACTTGGCACGCTGATTGCTTCCCTTGCAAGCGTGATCTCCTATCGCCTGTACAGCGGCAGCCGGAATGCCCGAAAGGGAGCTTACCTGAAAGTTTTTACGCTGTACAATGTGCTCTTTCTCGTTGTCCTCTATATTGCAGCGCGGATTCTGCTCACCAGCTCTTTGAATTAATTGCATCTTAAGGTTGTATGCTGTAGAATACAGAGAGTGATGGGTAATATTAACGAAAGGATCAGTGATAACATGAAAAAATATCTTGACTACATTATGGAACAGCTTGAAAAGCTTCTGGCGATAGACAGTCCCTCCGGTTTCACCGGCAAGGTGACGGACTATCTGATGGAGGAGTATCGGAGACTTGGCTATCAACCGGAAAAAACGCGCAAGGGCGGTGTCCTTGTGAACCTCGGCGGCGGGGGAAATGCCGTGCTCACCATGGCTCATGTCGATACCCTCGGCGCTATGGTCGCGGAAATCAAGGATAACGGAAATTTAAGGCTCACAAGAGTCGGCGGTCTGAACGCCAACAACGTCGAGACGGAAAATTGCCGCGTATATACTCTGGACGGCAGAGTGTACGAAGGAACCGTCCAGCTGAAGGATGCCTCAATCCATGTAAACGGCGACTATCAGAAAACCGAGCGCACCTTCGATTCCGTTGAGGTGCTGCTGGATGCCAACGTCTCCTCCAAGGATGAGGTCAAAGCACTCGGCATTGCCAACGGTTCCTTTGTCTGCCTCGATCCCCGAACCCGCATTACCGAATCCGGTTACATCAAGAGCCGCTTTCTGGATGACAAGCTGAGCACTGCCATTCTGCTCGGCTATGCAAAGTATCTGAAAGATGAAGGCATTACCCCTTCCAGAAAGGTTTACCAGCATATCACTGTGTTTGAGGAGATTGGTCACGGTGCCTGTGCCTCCATTCCTGCTGATGTGGAAGAGCTTCTGTCCGTGGATATGGGTTGTGTCGGCGACGGTCTGGAATGTACGGAACGGCAGGTATCCATCTGTGTCAAGGACAGCCATGGGCCTTACCACTATGATGTCGTGCGCGGGCTGATCGAAGCTGCGACACGCGAAAATGTCGATTATGCGGCTGATGTCTATCCCTTCTACGGCTCTGACGCCGATGCTGCACTCTCTGCCGGAATCGACGCGCGGCACGGTCTCATCGGTCCCGGTGTCTATGCCTCCCACGGCTACGAGCGCTCCCACAAGGACGGCGTTTCCGCCACCTTCGCACTCCTCAAGGCGTATCTGGGGTAACTCCTGCTGAACATACCTGCGGTAACTCCGCTTATGCGGTTTCCGCAGGTATGCACGCATTCTTCAACGCCAATCAGGAGGAGTTAAAACAGTTGAAATACCTTATCACTTTCGTTCTGGGATTTTTGCTGAGTGGGATATGGCTGATAAAAAGAGAGGTTCCTCTTCACATCGCCGCACTCTGCCGGTGGAAGCTGAATTACTTATATGGAGTCCTGATTAATGCCTTTATATTGGTCGCAGACATTATTGTACAGGCAATCATTTTCAAAAGAGTGAATGTCCGTGAACTGACAATCGATGTCCTCGCGTCCTTTGTGTTCTCCATCGGTGTGGGCTATGTTTTTTATGTCTCGGAATGCCTGCTTCTCACTATGCACGCTCCCTTCATGGATATTTTTGCGACCTCGTAGCCGTAATCTGCCAGTTCTTTTTTATATTTCAGAAAGGAATGGTCAAGGGGCAGTCCGGCGATCTTTTCGATCTCCGCATAGGTCAACTGAAAGCTGTCAGTGCCATTTCCCCCGATCCATTTCCACAGCTCTTTGCCCCATTATTCACCCAAACATCTTAACCTTAAATTTCATAAGATATGATCTTATCCATCCCGGCAATCTGCTTTGCAAACTCCTTCCGGCTCATACCCGGCTTCAGGATCACGCTGCACCGGATCAGGCTTGTCTTCTTATCCTTGATCTCGGTCTTCACACGGCTCACCTCCATGTCCAGACCTTCCAGCTTCTCCAGAACCTCCTCGACCGCTTCCGGGCTGTTATCCACAGAGAAGACCAGCTGACCTCTGAGCGGTTCCCTGCAAATTTTCAGATTCTTGTGGAACAAAAACTGTACTGCGAGAATCAGTATCGTCACGGAAAAGCCAAGTGCATACATTCCCGAACCCATCGCCATGCCGATGCCGACTGTTACCCAGATACCGGCAGCCGTCGTCATGCCGCTGACCAATCCCTGCTTCCCGGTGAAGATCAGACCACCCCCCAGAATACCGATGCCTGTGATAATACCGGCAGCCACACGTGAAGCGTCCACACTGACGCTGTCGATCACAATGACATCCATGAAGCCGAATTTGGAAATAATCATCATGACTGCCGATGCCACTGCCACCATAAAATGTGTCCTGACACCCGCCGACTTCATACGGCTCTGTCTCTCCGCACCGATGGCAATGCCGCACAGTCCCGCCAGCACAACCTGTATAAAATATGTTCCCTGCTCTATCACCCATGCTTCCATAAGTCATCAACCCCTACAAAATTTCAAGTTTTCCTACTGCTATTCTATCACCGGTCGCCTTGTCGAACAAAAGGATCTGGCTGTCGAGGAAGCTGATTGCGATCTGCTGGTCCACCGCATAGTCAACTCCGCCAAATACGACCGCTGACAGGATTTGTCCGCCAAGCATTACCTTCACCGTCGTCTCCATACCGGTCGGCAGTGTCGTGTAAATAGATGCCTTGACCTGTCCGTCCTCCAGAATACCGATGTGCTCCGGACGGATTCCGATGACAACATCCTTCACCGTCGCCGGCAGCGGCGCCTCTGCCGTATACTTTGCCTGAATGCCGCAGAAGGAAAGCTTTGCAGTATTCTGTTCACACTGCGTCATCTCCGCATTGAGGAAATTCATTGTGGGATTTCCCATGAAGTCTGCGACAAAAATATTCTCCGGTCTCTGATAAATTTCCAGCGGCGGTGCAAACTGGCGGAGCTTTCCTGCCTCCATCAGGCATACCTTCGTGGAAAGAGTCATTGCCTCGAGCTGGTCATGCGTAACATAGATGAACGTGGAATTTGTGTCCACATGCAGACGCTTCAGTTCTGTTCTCATCTCGCCTCTCAGCTTCGCATCCAGATTGGACAGGGGCTCATCCATGAACAGTACACGCGGATTCGGCGCCAGCGTTCTCGCAATCGCCACTCTCTGCTGCTGACCACCGGACAGCTCGCTCGGATAACGCTCCGCAAACTGTTCGATCTTGAGCATCACGAGCAACTCCTTCACGCGTTCCGCAATCTTATCCTTCGACCACTTCAGATTTTCCAGACCAAACGCAATATTCTTATAGACCGTCATATGCGGCCAGAGCGCGTAATTCTGGAACAGGAAGCCGACATCTCTCTTGTCGGGCGGAACATTGATGCCCTTCTCCGCGTCAAATACGGTCTCCCCGTCAATGATGATCTGTCCCGATGTGGGTGTCTCCAGACCTGCGATCATACGCAGCGTCGTCGTCTTTCCGCAGCCGGACGGTCCGAGCAGCGTGATAAAGGATCTGTCCTCGATCACCATGTTCAGATTCTCAACTGCAACAAATTTATCGCCAAACTGTTTTCTAACATTCTTCAAAATAATTTCCGGCATATATTCTCCTTTCCTGCGCATGTTCTCTGCGCATACCGAGTTTGTGACAAGCTTGCGAAGACACTAATTTCCGCCCACGCCCTTATCTATGGATGCCCCGGTCACCTTGTTTACGGTAAAATTCACAAACAGCACGATCAGAATGATCAGCAGGTTGATTGCGTTTCCGTACTGGGAAGCTCCCTTCTCGTTGTAGGTCATCAGCATGGTCGTCAGCGTCTGCGTCTTGGAGCTTACCAGCATGACGAACAGTGACAGTTCACGCATACAGGACACGAACGGAAGCAGGAAACCGGAAATAATGCTGGTCTTCTGGATCGGAATGATGATCCTTGTCATTCTCTTAAGCCAAGGGACACCGTAGATTGCTGCTGCCTCCTCGATCTCCGGGGAAAGCTGGAGCATGGAGTTCGTGCCCGCCTTGGTTGCAAACGGCAGATATTTCACAGAGCCGACCAGAACGAGAATCAGGAACGAATTCGTCAGGAACGGGAAGTTCGTGGAAATCGCCAGATAAATCGCACTGAATGCCATTGCCGGAACCAGATACGGGAAGAAGGAAAGTCCGCTGACCCAGTTGGAGAGCTTGGTTCCCTTTCTTCTGACTACCGCATAGCCGATGATAACGCCGCAGCTTCCGGCGATCAGCGCACAGATGATGGACAGCTTTAACGAATTTCCCATAGCTGACCAGATTGCAGGGTCTTTCAGAATACCGCTGTTTCCGATCGTGGTGGAAACGGAACCGGCGTCACCGATCCAGTAGTTGAGCGTCATATTGGATGCCGAGTAATCTCCCGCCTTGATAATGATAGACTCCAGTCCGAAGGAGATCAGCGGCATGATACATACAAAGAACAAAATCAGGCAGAGGATACCGGAGACTATGTACTTTCCGGCTTTCAGGTTCACAAGGGAAATCTGTGAAGATTTTCCCGTTACCGTCGTGTAGGACTTTCTGTTTCCGATAAAGACATTGTTAAACAGCATAATCAATGCGCCGAGCACCACCATGAACAGTGCAATGATATATGCCTGTCCGAGCGCTGTCGTCTGCAGAGTCTTCATCTTCGTCGTAAGCACATAAAAGTTCACGGGCGAACCCAGATAGATCGGCACCGCGTACGATCCCATAACGCTTGCAAATACCAGAAGGAAAGTAGACAGGATCGCAGGCTTTACGATAGGGAGCGTAATGCGCAGCAGAATCTTTCGTCTCGATGCCTTTAAAATGGTCGCCGCCTCCTCAAGGTTGGCATCCATATTTCTTAAAATACCACCGATAAAGATGTAAGCAAACGGTGCGTAATGCAGTCCCGATACGACAACCAGCGGAAAGAGTCCGTAGACGAACCATTCCGGTGCACACCAGCCCGTCAGGGAATGGATAAAGCCGGAGGAACCGGTTCCGACATTCGGATTCTTGAACATGTTCAGCCAGAACAGTGCGAGCGTCCAAGACGGCATGATGTAAGGAAAAATGAAAGCCGAGGAGATAAACTTCTTTGCCTTCATGTTGGTTCTTGTCACAAACCAAGCAACCGTTCCGCCGAAAATCAATGCAAACAGCGCTGACAGTGTCGCCAGTACGATGGAATTGAGCATTGGCTTGTAAAAGTTGATAAGACTGTATTTATTTGCCTCCGTAAACAGCAGCTTCTTCCAGCTTCTCAGCGACATATCTCCCTTTCTGGTTCCCGGGAAGATTGTCGCATCCGTAGCGTGAATGACGAAGGTGTGGCGCAGCAGCTCGCACAGCGGATAAAGCGTGAGAACGATCAACAGCAGCGCGAAGATCACCAGAATGATGTTTGCCGGCTTGGAGAAAAATGCTTTTAACCGATTTCTTAGTTTTCTCATCTGAACTCCTTCCTGAAAATGGATAGAAAAAGAGCACTGCAAAATCATGCAACTATTTCACAGTGCTCTCTGCTTTCCTTAACGTTATTTATTCGTGCAGTAAGTGATGAAGTCAAGGATTCCTGCCGCATATGCCTCCTGCAGGTACTGAGGGTCTTCGCTTACAAGGCAATCCTTCCAGAAAGCAAGCTCTCTGTCGCCGTCAAGGGAACTGATCGTGCTGTTTGCAGAGTAGGTTCCGATGTCAGATTCCTTTGTCTGGAATGCAGACTTGAAGCCCTTTTCCGTCATCAGGAAGTAGATGAACAGCTGTGAGGTGTACGGTCTGTCGGTGCCCTTGATCATCTGAAGGTACATCGGGTACATGAATCCGGAGAAGCCTTCGGGCTGTGCATCCTGATAGGCAGCCACTGTCAGGTTTTCCTGTGTCACGCTGTCATCACGCAGCTTGGAGTAAACAAAAAGTCCCACATTACCGCCGTTACCGTTTGCAAGCTCTGTTGCAATGTCGCCGTCGCCCGAGCCAAAGGTTACATTTGCAAGAAAGTTCTTGATGAACTGATAGCCTGCATTCTGGCAGTCGTCGTCAAGCACGATGTCTGTGCCGAAGTAATCCTTGTAAGCTGTTGCCAGCTTGTCAGCCCACTCATCCTTTGTCAGCATTGCGAGGAAGTTCTTGTTGACGGACTCCTTACTGATGTCCTTCATGAAGGTCTTGCCCTCGTTCGCGGGATCGGTCAATGCCCATACATTGCTGATGCCCTCCATGCCATTTGTGTTGTTGAAGATGAAGAGCTTGTTGTAATAGTAGCAAACCAGAGGATTCTGGTCGTCCGCATAAATCACGTCAGAGAGATAAGGCGGTATATAATTTTCAATATAATCATAGTTCTGCAGCTGTGTCTGGAACAGGTAGGAGTCCTGCAGCAGTGCAACGTCCGCTGTGTCCTTCACTCCCGCTTCCAGCTCTGTTGTCAGCTTGGTGTACAGATCCTGACCACTCTCGTTGTAATACTCACCCTGAATGCCGTACTCCTCGGAAAATGCCTTCAGAGCCTTCTCAATTCGGCTGGTAGGCGCATATACCATAAAGGTACCTGCATCTGCTGCGCTTGCTTCTTCCTGCGCTGCCGCGATCAGTTCATCCAGTGTCATTTCGTTGGAAGAGCTCTGGCTCTCCTCAACTGTAGAATCTGTCCCCTCCTTTGAGCTCTCCTGTACAGATTCCTGCTTGGATGAACCTGCATCATTTGCAGCATCCCCCGAACCGCAGGCTGCCATGGAAAGTACCATTGCTCCAGCCATCAAACAACTGATTACCTTTTTTGCTTTCATATTTTTTCCTCCCTTAGAAAGATTTTAGGAAATCTTTTTTGTAATTTTATTATAGTGATCCCGCCGCCACTTTCTAATAGAGGGCTTTGACATTTCTCTTTAAAATTTTGACATTTTAAAACACCTTTTTCGCGTCCTGATACTCTTTGGGCGTCATGCCCATGATCTTCTTGAACACCTGTGAAAAATAGTTGCTGTCCGCTATGCCGACCTGCTCTGCGACTTCGTTCACCCGGATGTCAAAATTCGCCAGCAGACCTGCCGCCACATGAACGCGGTAGTTCGTAAGATATTGTCCGAAGGTATAGCCCGTCTCCTTCTTAAACAGCCGGCAGAAATAAGCCGAATTAATATCCAGCTGCTCCGCCGCCGTGACATTGGAGATGTCCTCCGCATAATGGTTTCTCACATAAGCCACTGCATCCTTGATGTAACTATTTTTCACCTGCAGCTCCCGCTGTGTCAGAAGCAGCTCCTGCTCCTCTGTCTCATCCAGCTTGTGCCGCTTCACGCGCACCTTCTCTATGCACTCCTCCAGATCTTCATAGCGGAAGGGCTTCAGCAGATAATCCATCGCCTCCAGCTTCAACGCACTGTGCACATAGGTAAACTTCTGATGCGCCGTCAGGAAAATGAACTCCGCCGTGCACTGTTTTCCCTTCAGGCGTCTCACCATCTCGATTCCATCCATCACCGGCATTTCAATGTCAACAATTACCAGATCCGGTCTGCACTCCTCCACGACCTCAATTCCGGCTTTGCCGTTCGCCGCTTCCCCGACGATCTCACAGTCCAGCTTCTCCCAGTCAAAGGACTGGATGATACCCTTCCTCACATAATATTCATCTTCCACAACCACAACTCTCAGCTTTTCCACTGTTACCTCCATGCACGCCGTTTACACCGTGTAGCTTCTCCACCGTCATTCCATCTGCATCGGAAATATGACTGTGACCCGCAGTCCGTCGCAATTTTCCAGAGACAGTCCGTACTCCTGCCCATAGGTGAGCTGGAGCCTGCGGTGCACATTGTAAAGTCCCAGATGCGGCGTCTTATTTTCCTCCTGCGCAAGATTGTCCTGAATCTTCGCCAACAGTTCCGTCCGTATGCCGTCTCCGTCGTCCCGGCAGCTGATACAGACATTGTCACCCTGCCGGTGTGCGGTGATGAATATTTCCATATGATCCCGCTCCCCGAAGCCGTACTTGATCGCGTTTTCCACCAGCGGCTGAATCAGCAGCTTGAGGATCATTGCCTCCTGCACTTCTTCCTCCACCTCTATATGATAGGTGAAGGCATCCCCGAAGCGCACCTTAATGATCTCAAAATACTTTTTGATATAGTTGATGTCCTCGGCAATCGTCACTTTCTCATTCGGATTTCCCGTATTGTAACGCAACAGCTCCGAGAGCGAAATCACCATGCTCTCTGCCAGTTCCGGCGCCAGTCTGCAAATAAAACGGATGTTGTCAAGTGTATTGAAAAGGAAGTGCGACTTAAACTGGCTTGCAAGCTGTTTGACCTGCTCGTATGCCACCGCCTCCGCCAGCTCCCTGTTTTCCTCCATCTGGTGCTTCAGACTGCCGATCATCTGGTTAAAGCCCTGTCCGATATTTTCAAACTCCGTGCTGCTGTGGATGTCCAGCGCCGGATGCAGATTTCCCTCTGTCACCTCAGAGAATGCTTCATTCAGCGCACAGATGTCCTCCGTCGCCTTTACCGCCATCTTTTCCGCGTTCCGCACGCCGGCAAAGAACAGGAAAAACAGGACTACCGCACCTGTCAACAGTACCGTCACCAGCACCCGCAGCGCCTCCGTGTAATTAAAATAAGTATATACCGTCAGATAACCGCATTCCGGCATCTGATGCATCACATAATAAACGCCGTGGTTAAAGAGCTTGATTCCGCTGTATGCCCTCATTTCCCCGCGCAGCTTGCCAATAGGATCAACGAACTGGTAGGCATCCGTCTCCAGCACCCAGTAATCTTCTCCCACGATCACGGTTGTCACCGCGTACCCTGCGAGCAGCTCATCAAACGCCTTTCCATTGATCTTCAGGATCACGCAGCCGCCGTACTGTCCGTCCCGCTCTACCGCCCGCGCCAGAAAAAGATACCTCTCCGTTCCCCTCGAGACATCCATCTGCAATTCTCCCGGCTGCTGCCTTGCGCTCTCCACAACCCTCCAGTTTCTGACGCTGCCTTTCTCCTCCTCCGACAGTTCTCCACGGCTGCTCGTCACAACGCGTCCTTCCGCGTCCAACAGATAAAACTCCGCGTCATATCCCGCCTGAATCGATGCCGTATACAGCGCCTTCATGATCGCCGTCCGCTTGGTGGATGAAATTCCCGTGCCGGTCAGATCCTGCTCCGCCGTCTCAATCAGAAATCCATCATATGCCGTGACAGCGGTATTCAGGGTATCGCAGATCTCATGGCTGGCATTTCTGTTCTTTGAAATCCCCCAGAAGCCTCCGATGCAGATCACTACCAGAATGCAGATCACCTCCATCTCCAGCGCGGGTCTGAAGGAATGACTGACGAGCATGTCCCTGAGATTATCCTTGAAGGAGCGTGTCTCCTGCCGTTTGTTTTTTATCCTTTGTTTTTCCATGTTCCAACCTCGTTGACCGAACCCCGGCTCTCAAAAATCAAAAGAAAAAGAGAAGCCCCTGCCGTAATAAACGCAAAAGCTTCCCTTACAAGATAGCATCTTTATTTTCTTTTGTCAAAAACGGAGCTTACCATACCCTGTATCTGCCGCTGAGCGCCAAAAATGCAAAGAAGTACAGACAATTATCATAGTATCTCCGGTCACCCTTTCTGAGAGGCTCCTCCCAGAAACGCCTTATCCAATCCCATGCCATGCGGATTGCTTCCTCGTTTGTACTGCGTCCGATCACGGCAAGGGAACCCTGCGCCGTCGTCACCAGCATTCCTACCGGGTGCAGGGCATCCTGCTCTAACGGCGTACCGTCCAGTTCATAGATTTTCCATGGATCTTCCTTTCTCACATCGCCGAGAAAGTGCTGCAATTTCTCCGCCGCCTGAAGCTGACCCTTATCCACGCCGAACCATTCATAATCAAGCCCGATATTCGCCACCGTCCGGTAGGCATCCGAGAAAAACCAGTCATGCCTGTCATTGCTCCACGGCAGTTTCCGGCTCATGGGCGATCCGTCAAACTCGGCATATTCCGCGCACATCCCCGTCTCCGGGTGACATGCTTCCTTCAGATATTTTCTGCTAATTTCCGCCGCCTTTTTCCAGAACGGCCTGTCCTCCTCATCTGCCCAGAGCGCAAACAGCTCATAAAAATGTGGAAGATGATAAGAGGGATCCGTAAAATCAATTCCGGGTACAAACAAAATTTGTCCGTTCTCATGATTCCACATTGGGTGTCCCGTTCGTCCGTTCTCTCCCTTATGAAGACAAGCTCTGAGAATTTTTCTTGCCTGCTCGGAATAGCAGAAGATTCCCTCGCCATCTCCCCATCTGTGAGAGGCAAAGAAAAGCGCCATCGCAAAAAACTCTTCCCCGTCCGGCGCAGCGCCATCCGCGTTTCTTGTTCCGTCTGTTCCGCAGGACCACGCAAAATACCCCTCGCTATAGCCCTCCGTCATCCACATATAGGTGCAGACCCATTTCCAGATTCTGTCAAACTCTTCCTTTTTTCCCATCTGCACGCAGATCATCATGCCGTAGGACATTCCCTCCGTCCTGACATCATGATTTCCCGTGTCCTCAAGATACCCCATATCGTCTCCGACCGGATGATAAATTCTCTCCTCCTCGGAACCGTAGAAAAATGTGTTCCAGATAAGCTCAAGCCGTTCTTCTATCTCACTATTGCTCCGCCCCCACTGCTGAAATAGATTTCTGTACTGTCTGGTATGAAAACTGTTCATAGCTACCTCCACCCCATAAACTCTAAACCCACCATAATGGCGAGTTTAGACTATTATAAGCGGAGGCTTGCGTCTTGTCTTGCCTAAATCTGCCTTTTTCTCCTCATTTCTTGCTAAAATGTCGCGTTCTCTATAAGGTCTCCAACTTAGAACCGTATTTTTTTCACTTCAAGGTGCATAGCTAAAATTTATGTGCGAAGTTTGAGTATATAACTTATTCCACAATCTCCCAGCAACCAAATTTCGGTGATCCATGCCGAACCAAAATTTCTGACTCTTTCATTTTTTTAATATTATTTTCAACGGTTCGTCCGGACACGCCTATTTTTTCTGCTATTCTCTTAGCTGAAATATATTTATCCTCTGCTATGCAATCAAGAATTTTTTGTTGAGTATCTGTCACTTTCCGTCCATCCTTGACCACAAATGTTTTATCCCCACCATTTACTCCGAAATTATCTCCGAAGTTTTCTCCACCATTTACTCCGAAATTATCTCTGAAACCACTGTTATTTCCGTTGTCTTGAACATTTCTAAATAAATTCACCCGAAACATATCATCAAATACTTCCACAGCAGGAATCGGAAGTTCATATTCTTTGGCCACACTTAATATTCTCCGTATACCGCTTCCCCACGCTTCAACCAGCCCCATCTGACTGAAAATATTGGCAATCAGTTTATTTCTAATCTTGGAATGCCCACTCATCACTTCCTCATAAGTCAATCCGTTGTATAAGCCTCCCGGTGACGTCACTTCCAAGCGGTCATCATAAACCGCTACCTGTATGCAGGATTCATCTAACAGATTTCTATGACAATGCGCGTTAATTATCATTTCGCGAATTGCTTCTACCGGGAGTTCATAGTTTTCCCGGCGTACTAAACCATCTATCGTTGCTCCCAGCCGAATGTTTCTCAAAACAAAATCCACTGCGCTCTCAATCTGTTTATATATCGGTCCCGTATACTCCCGCTTGTCCAGGAACACGGTACGATCTGTTCCCTTGAACACAGCACACTGCGTTTTGGAAAAAGGGAAATAATCTGATGTCAACAATACATATGCATTTGATGCCAATACCTCGTCATCACTCTTTTTCAAAATCTTCCAATTAAATAACTGTTCTTTCCTGACCTCATGCTCTGATAGTCCTGCCTTCTTGCGAAAGTTCTCTATATCACAGCACAGTCTCCTCGTTGCTTCTTCCGTAACTTCATACCCTACGCAAGTCAGTTCATCCCACGAAATACGAGCGCCCTCCATTTCTAACTCCCTTATCTTTTCCGGATAAGCAGTCCTAGATGTACCGGCAACACGAATATAAGTACCCTTTTCCTTACCTTTTGACTTAATATAATACGGACGATTTTTCCCTGCTTCCACAGTGATAACAATGACTGTCTTTCCATCAACTGTTTGCGGTTCTATGTCAGGGATAATCTGTGGTTCGCAGGAATCAGATATTGCATTTGCCAGTGCATCCATAATCGGAAACAAACTGTTACTGTCCACGCCAACTGCCCGGTGTGTTTTATCATCGACGCCTATTACCAGTCTACCACCTTGCGTATTGGCAAAAGCTACAACTGTTTTCATATATTTTTCGCTCTTATCCGGTACAGCAACTTTATATTCAACATTTTTTGATTCACCGGAAAACAACTCATCTTTTGCCATGACGCTACCTCACCTTTCAGGGACTTATTATTTCCATTCACCATATCACGATTCGCATCTTCGATGCTTTACGCTGCGTTGCAGCTATCGTAATCCAATTCGTCGTTCGCCAAAAAACTGCCAGCAGCTTTTTGGCTCTCTTGCACTCATTATATCACGAATATCACGTCAAATCCATGAATAACCGCACTCCCGCAATACTTTTATGATCCTTTTTTCTATAGAAAAAGCAGCCAATCATTGATCTGCTGCTTTCTCACTCTTATCTTAATTACCTTGGGCTTTCCAGCACCAGCGCATGTGAAATGCCCGGCACGCTCTTTCCTTCATTGAAGCTGGTCTTGGACAGCAGTGCGCCCGTCGGCAGAAACAGCACCTTCTTCCAGTTCTGCTCCTCCAGCTGCTTCAGAATATAAGCGGACAGAGTGACGGCACAACAGCCGCAGCCGCTTCCGCCGGCGTGTGTGTCCTGCGTCTCATCGTCAAAGATCTCGATTCCGCAATCCATATGCTGCGCCGAAATATCAATACCCTTGTCGCGGAGCAGATCAAGCAGAACCTTCTGCCCTACTTTCCCCAGATCTCCCGTGATAATCTTATCGTAATCCTCCGGTTGACTGTCAAAGTCAGTGAAATGCTGTTCCAGCGTGGACGCCGCAGCCGGAGCCATACAAGCCCCCATATTCATAGAATCCTTTAATCCGTAGTCCACGATCTTCCCGACGGTCATTCCGGTAATGCACGCTCTGGCGCGCTTTCTCCCACCGGTCACTGCCTCCGGTTCCGAGCCGCCCTCCTCCATCGCCTGTCTGTTTCCAAGGACAAACGCGCCGCTTCCCGTCACCGTCCAGGAGGCAGACAGCGGGCGCTGATTGCCGTATTCCAACGGAAAGCGGAACTCCTTCTCCGCACTTGCAAAATGGCTTGAGGTCACGCAGACCACCCTGTCCGCAAAGCCGCCTGCAATCGCCATGGCTCCGAGGGTAAGCGATTCACCACAGGTCGAACACGCCCCGTATACTCCTAATAGTGGTATCTGGTAGCTGGAAATACCAAATGATGTGGCTATTGATTGACCAAGCAAGTCACCCGCGAAGAGGAACGACACTTCCTCCGGCTTCACACCCGCCTTACTCAGAGCAAGGTAGACCGCATCCTTCTGCAGATGACTCTCCGCCTCTTCCCACGTCTCACAGCCGAACAGGTCATCCTCACCGACCACGTCGAACAGTAAGCCCAATGGCCCCTGCCCCTCCTTTGTACCTACAATACTTCCGCTGTTCAAAATATAAACCGGCTGCTCCGGTTTCATGCTCGCCTTGCCGATCTTCTGGCTCATATAAAAATTCCTCCGGCTCTTCTGGATTTTCTATCCAGTGTGTCCCGCCGGAGAAATTCTATGCATGCTTAAGTTTCTTTCTACTTTGATTCATCCAGATAAAGCTGCACGCGGTTATCCACAATTTTTGCAGCCTCCTCTGCGCTTTTATTGCCCTCTATATAACTGCTTGCATCTTCCCATACGATCGATTCAATATCTTCATGGCTCTTCGGTCTCGGAACACAGCTTTCCAGAAACTGTTCATATGCCTCTTGGTATTCCGGATCATCAAAGTTTTCGCCGAAATTCTTCCGGACCGAACGCTTTGATGTTAGCGAGGAACCTTCCTGAATTTTATCGCTCAGAAGAGTCTCAAAGAAGGCGCTTACTGCCTTGGCGTCCGATACATTTTTATTGACCACAAGCACACCATCTGCCTGCAAATAATTCCCACAGGCATCGTCTGTCGGCTCCCCCACAAACACCAACTGTTCCCCGTATGTTTCAAATAGCTCGCAGAAATCCTCATAATCCATCGAAAGGAGTCGTCCCAGACATCCTCCTTCCCCCAGCCAGCTATCCGTTCTGATCGGATAGTCCCCATAAGTTTTGGCTGTCTCCAGCATCCGCAGAAACAGATCGCTGTCAAAAAGGCTCTCTCCTGTTTCCCAATCGATCAGCCTTGAACCTTCTAATCCCCACATTGTCAGCAGCATAAGCACAGCTCTGGGCGCAAAGGTTGCCGAGCCCTGACAGAAAACTCCGGTAAAATCGCCTGTATCCATGAGCGCCAGAATGTCCTCCACCGTCCACGTCGTATCCTGACCCCAGATCTCTTTCAGCGTGATGGCCGTAGAAACCTCCATTTCCGGTGCCAGCCCGACAAATTGCCCGTTCACCGTACCCGTCTGGATAATGCCGGAATAAATCTGTTCCTTCCAATCCTCCGAAATAAATTCATCCAGTTCCTTCAACAATCCCTTATTCTGTAGTATTTCCATATCATCCAGCGACACATACAGAATATCAGGTCCGCCTCCTGCCACCATTTCCGCAATCATCCGTGTTCTGAACTCATCCCGCGTCTCACCGCCGGAGGGCGCCTCGTAGCTGAAATACAGTCCGGGATTTCTGCGTGTGGCAAGCCCCACAGTGTTCTTCACCCGCAGAGAATCTTCGTTCAGGCTGATAATCCGAATTCCTTCCGGCCGTTCCACCGGCGTCCCCGACATGGTAATAAACCAGTCCTCCGCCTCATCTTCCACTCCTCCATAGATTCTCAGACCGGGAAGTTGTCCGTCACATAAAACCAACATGATCCCATAAAAATTATCCACTCCGTTCTCGGCAAAGCGATAGATTAACTTTCGCCCACCTCCAACCGTGTCCCACTTCACGATCCCGCTGTCGGTTCCATAGTAAATATCATTTCCCTGCATACCATATATCTGGTCTATATCCTTCTCAATGACCGCAAGAGTCCTCGCCGCTTTTATCCCTAAGTCAAACCAGAGAAATCTGGTGTTCTTATCTTTTATGTTATAAACAGGGAATATCAGATCGCCCTGCTCCGTCCGCAGAGGATTCAAAATCTGTGTATACTCATCCCCTTTCTGCTCCACAAGCAGATTCCCATCCTTATCCAAAATGTAAAGATTTCTGGTCAGGAATTCTCCTCTTCCCGTTCTGATGTAGCAATTTCCACTCGCATCACAGATTGCCTCTGCACCATATTGCTGATCTGTGATTCCATTCTGTCGGCAGGCTTCCAGCAGATCTACCTGCTCCATTTCACCCTGCAAGTCCGTAAACACCATCACATCCCTGACAGGTTCATAGTCCCCTTCCTCTGTCCGCTCATTTTTCTGGATGCGAAAGACATAGCTGCCAGCCTTGGGAACACTCATTCCCGCAATATATCCATCCCCATACATTTCTTTGTCCAACACTGTTATGTCGGTATTACCATCGGAAGCATTATATCTTTCCAAAATATAATTTCGTCGTGCCCCGCCATCTGTCGTCATATCATAGTCGTCATAGATACGATAAATTTGCCCGTCATAGGCTCCGACCTCAAAGGCTGCCGTCCAATTATAAGCGGGCACCTTGTCCACAAGTTCCTCGTGACTCCACTTTGTATATTCCAGAGTCCACAGTTCCTGCTCCTCGACCACATCCCCTGAAACAGCAAAACCCTTTTCCTTCCACTCTTCAACAACCTTCTGCGGTTGTTCCTCAGCTTCTCTGTCCGCCCCGCAGCCGGTCAGAAGCACCAGCGATATACCCGCAATGACTACCTTTAAAATTCGATTCCTTCTCATCCGTTTCCCCCTTCATTCTGACAGATTGCGCCTATATTATAAATTTACAATCACCGCTCATCCAGATAGAGCTGCACGCGGTTATTCAATTTTTCCGCTGCCGTTTCCGCACTACATTGTCCTTCAAAATAAGGTGCCAGTTCCTCCCTGAAAATTTCCTCCAGAAGGGTGACTGAATATTGAGCGGGCAGTGCATTTTCAATCATATCCCCGAAGACCGCGATCTGTTCGTCCGTCAGAGGCGGCTTCAAATAGATAACCTGTCCCGAATCCGTAACAAACTTGTTGTCGGGATGATTCCCATCCTCCATCTCAACCATCAATTCCACAACCGTCCGGTTGATTGAAAACCATGTGCTGTGATTCATGAAGAAGCCCGCGGAATCCCTCTTCCTTATGGCATCCCCGCCAATGTCGTATGCCACATACTGTGCCTGTGCCTCTTTGCTTACAAGGTACTTCAGAAAGCCTATACACCCGTCTGCTCCGTCCGTCTGACTGTTCAGATAGATCTTGTTTGTGATCATATAGACGCCCCTGCCTTTTTCTCTGGGATAGCCCAGAATGACATTGTCGCCTAACTCGTCCTGTAAATCCTGAAAGGTATAAAATGTAAATTCCCCATTAAACGGATGCGACGCAAAGACCTCTTCCCTGCTCCACGAATCCGCGCTGCCCCTTGCTGCATACTCGTCGGCAAACGCCAGCAGCTCTAGAAATGCTTTCCCCGTCAGATGACTCTTTCCCTTTTCCCAGTCTATGTACTCCGTGTTGGATTCATCCCGCATGGCATACCTTAAGACAATATCCATGGCGCTGCTGTAAGGGTCCAGCACCTTCGCATCAGACCTTCTGACCGCTTTCATCAGTTCTCCGATATTCACCGAATCCGCCTTGCCAAACTCCTGACTGCGGTATGCCGCAAAGTCCAGACTGAATTCATACGGTATGCCGTACAGTCCGCCGTCTATTTTTCCTGTTTCCAATGCGGTCGCCAGACACCCGGACTCCTCGAAGCCCTGTCCGTCAAGGCATTGCAGATAGCCCTTGTCCTTCATGGACTGCACATTGAAAATCACATCCTGCTCCAGAAGATCGGGGCCTCTTCCCGCCGTGACCTCCATCTGTATGCGCGTCAGGAAGCTGTCTCCGGATTCCCCCGGTTCGGGAGTCATAACCGAGACATAATATTCGCTGCTGTGCCTGTTGAACTCCGCGATTACATTGCTCAGGGCAACATTCTGCATGGATAGCGCCAGCACAAGCTCCTGTCTCTCATTTGTCATTCCCTTTTTGGAAAGGTCATAGGACAGAAGAAGCAGCTTTCCATCCATCTCCGCTAATATCAGCAGCGTGTTGTCTGCGCCCTTTTCCAGCCCCCATATGTTCTCGAAGCGATAACCACACTCCGCAAAGGTAATCAGTTTTTCCGTGCCGCCGTCCGACACCTCCCAGAGTCCGTACCGATCCATCAGCGCAAGCTGTCCGTCCCCGGTATCCACCGAAAAGTATTCCGTCGCCGCAATATCTTTGGGAAATGCAATCTGGTATCTCGCGCCGCTCGCTCTCCACATTGCCGGGAGATTGTCCCGATCCACTCCGTAAAATAACAGTCCTGATGCCTCGTTTCCCTGCACCGCTCCGTGAATCCAGCCGTCAATCTCCGCAGAGTCTGTCTCCTCCGCTCCCGAAAGCCGCGTCACCTTCGCTGTGTTTGTCTTCAGGTCGGAGGTATAAACGGAATATTCACTATTCAGATAGACAAAAAGCTCTCCACCCTTGCCCACGACGATATGCTCATCCTGCTCAATGCCTCCCTGCAGGCTCCCCAGCAGATTTTGTTCAGACAATTTCTGTCCCACTCCGCCAACCGATAGCGAAGTAAGCGCCGCATTCTCACCCGAATACACCAGACAGCAAAGCTCTCCTGATGTTGTTGCAAATACCTCTCCTATATGACTGTCGGGCATATCCGCTGGTCGGACTGCTACCTTCGTCCACTGCTTACTGTCAAATGAGAATATCTGATAATACGCCTGACCATCAGACGTTACCATGAGCTGCGCAATTCCTCCTCCGAAAAGAAAGGGATTCTCCTGATAGACACCGGCGCTGGCATTCTGCTCCGTCTCTTCCTTCCATGTAGGTATCTCCTGTTCGCTCATCGGGCCAGCGGCAGAACGGTAGACATCGCCCAGCTTATATTCCTCTATGGACACATCTGCCTCCTTGCCGCATGCACACAATTGAAGCACACAAAATAATATTCCCGCTGCAATATCCAAAAATTTCCGCCTCAAACTCTCTGTCCTCCCCAAAACTACCTCTTACTGTCTTAATTTCCACATCGGGAATGCATCATTCTAGTCCAGGTATTTCTATACGACATACTTCCACACGCACATTTATACGCATTAGCCCACGTTTGTGCAGAGATATAACAGGTACACACCTCATAATTTGCATACCTCCTTATGCTCTTTGATAGTGACATTATACCTCGCTTCCAAGCAAAAAGCCATGACGTTTTTGGAAAATTTCCCCAAAACACCATGCCCTTCTATTGGTTTATTTTATTCCATCACTCCGGCACATAAACCAGACTGGTCACTACATAGCAGACCACGCCGTCCTTCGTCGGTACGCGGTTCGGGTCAGCCGTTGCAGACGGCTGTGTTGCCGCGGGCTGCGGAGTCGCCGTGATTTCCGGCGTGGGTTCCGGCGTTGCCGTGGTCTCCGGTTCAGGCTCCAGCGTCTCCTGCATGATATTGTTCAGGAACTTCTTTACCTTGACATCGCCGAGCCCACCCCGCTGATAATGTGCCTTCAACTCGTCCAGATTTGCGTAATCCGGCAGATAGCTTGCAAAATGCTCCGGCTTGCAGAACGCATCAAGATAAGTAAACACTGCGTTACCCTCGAGATGTCCGGGATCGCTGACCTGTAAATGCAGGGGATCGGTGTACATGCTCATGATCTTTGTGCGCACCTCATCCGCCGTATCCGCAAGATAGATGCAGTTGCCGAGAGACTTGCTCATCTTTGCCTTGCCGTCTGTTCCGGGCAGTCTCTTACATGCCTCATTCTCCGGCAGGAGCGCCGCAGGTTCTACAAGCACCGGTGCATAGACCGTGTTAAACTTATGTACGATTTCCCTTGTCTGCTCAATCATGGGCAGCTGGTCGTCGCCGACCGGAACCGTCGTCGCCTTAAATGCCGTAATGTCAGAAGCCTGACTGATCGGATAGGTAAAGAAGCCGACCGGGATGCTCGCCTCGAAATTACGCATCTGGATCTCGCTCTTCACTGTCGGATTCCTCTGTAATCTCGCCACCGTCACCAGATCCATGTAATAAAAGGTGAGCTCGCAGAGCTCCGGAATCTGCGACTGGATGAACAGGGTAGACTTCGCGGGATCCAGTGTCTCACACCGGTGAATTTCTATGCATGGTCGATTTTTTTTGCTGATTATTTCTATTCCATAATCAATTATTCTTTGCGTTATATGTTTGGTTTATTTTTGTAACATTTTTAATCATAAGCTATTGACATTTTGTTTTTTACTGTTTTATTATTTTAATTGCGAATATAACATAAGTATTTATACGCAAAGGCAGCGCTATAGTATTATGGTCTATTAATGCATTTTTATATACATATTATTGATAATACTAACATCGTATAATCTAAAATGCTTTTAATTATTCGCATATTATAACCAAATACTTTCAAAAAATATAGGAAGGATATCTAAATACCTCTCTTGTTGGATTCCAGTTTAGAGGAAATTCTTCGGATGAAGCATATGCAATTGTATCTTACGACGGGCTATAAGTCCTAAATTCTGCAAGCTCGGAATAGAGCAATGCTTTACTTGTTTTATTCCGAGCTATCGAGGTAGATTATGCTGCAAAAGACAATTATTCACAAAACCAAATTCTTATTAAAACAGAACGAGGCGCTGCTGACCCTGATTCTGCTCCTATGGATGGTTCTGTATAATTATATCCAAAACGTCATCCTCTTCCGCGGCACAGACATCACCCATATGTATATGCCGGTGAAGCTCCTGCTGCTCAGCTATAACCGGACAGTGGAAACCGCTGACAACGCAATTCTGTTCACCATGCTCTACCCGCTTCTTGTCGCTCTGCCGGCCGGTTTCTCTTACGCAAAGGAACAGCAGACCAAAGAAGAAATTTTCCTGATCAGCCGGCTCGGGAAAAAAACGTATCTCCTGAGTAAGCTGGGTTCTGCTTTTCTGACTACCTTTACTGTTTTTCTGCTCCCTTTCCTGCTCGAATTTCTTATGACCTGTGTCTCTTTCCCGTTGAAGGCACAAGGTGATTTCTATAATGTGAGCCTTTACAGTGCGGAATATGCCGGGATGGTGCATAACTATCCCTTTGCGGCTCTTTTCTGTCATTTCCCGGTTCTGTACACTCTTCTGGGGCTTTTCGTCTTTGCGGTCGTGTCCGGTCTGCTCGGTATGCTCACTGTCGCCATTTCCTTTACCGTCCGTGTCAGATACCGCGCACTGCTCCTGCTCCCATGTTTCCTGCTGTTGAATCTCACAGAGTATGTGAACCTGCTTTTTGAGGCGGACAGCGCCGGGACAAGCTGGATGAAGTACCTGCTGCTATTTAACGAAAGCGAAAAATTTCCGTGGTATCCCATGACCACCATTCTGTTCCTTCTGCTACTGACTGCCCTGTGCTTTCATATCGGAACGAAAAAGGAGATGTGGTAATGATGCGGCACGATCTGCGTATGGCTTTTGGGGTCGGATTGCTTTCCGGTGTCTATATCACCCTGATCTTTATAAGACCCTATTCGGGTCAAATTGCATTATCAGAACTGATCCTACAGCTCAGCGGCTCACGGGGAACCTTCTGTCTCGGCTTTTCCATGGCAGAGCTGGCAGGTTTTATGCTGCGTATGCTTCCCGGCTATTGCATCATGATGCTGCTCGGCAACAGCATGTATCAATATTTCTGCACAGCAAGCATCTATGTTTTCAGCAGATGCCCGGATCGCATGAAATGGTATCGACAGACCCTTCTCCCGCTCTTCAGCTCTGTCCTGTTGTTTGAATGCGTATTTGTGGGAAGCTCTGTCCTCCTGAGCTGTCTGCAGTACCGTGTGCTTTTTGATACAGCAGGAGCTTTTCTGACAGCCTACCATCTGCTGACCTATGTGCTGTGGATCTTTGCATGGGTGTTATCGATCAATATTGCTGCCATCAAGGCAGGCAGCAGTTCAGCGTTTCTTCTGGCAATGGGGATTCAGGCGTTATGTACGGCAGGTCTGGGCTTTCTGCAGCTGTTTGTCAGAAATGATGCCGATGCAGTCACAATCCGGCGTCTGCTGGCATGGAATCCGGTTGCACACACCGTTGTCGGCTGGCACTTTTCCTACGCAAGCTATCCAATCAGTGCGATATGCTCCATTGCATTTCTGGCATCCTTCTGCATATTCGCCCTGTCTGTCGGCGGAATCATCGTACAAAAGCATAATCTGTTAACGGAAAATACAGAATGGGGGACAATGTAAATGAAACTGATCGCAGAAAGGATCAATAAGACGCTAAAGGGAAAAACGATTCTTAACAATATCAGTCTGGAACTGGAGAGTGGAAAGGTGTACGGCTTCTGGGGACGGAACGGTTCGGGAAAAACCATGCTCTTCCGCGCCCTGTCCGGTCTGATGTCGATCGACTCCGGCATTATCCGTTGGAACGGACAGGAATTACACAAGGATTTCACCGTCCTGCCCAGTCTGGGAATCACACTGGAACACGCGGGACTTTACCCCGGATTGACCGGCATGGAAAATCTGACATACCTTGCAAAAATACGGAATACGATTGGGAAACAGGAAATCATGGATGCCATCCGCCGGGTCGGTCTTGATCCGTATGACAGAAGAACGTTCGGAAAATACTCCATGGGAATGAAACAGCGCCTGGTCATTGCACAGGCTGTCATGGAACATCCTGATATTATTATGCTGGACGAACCGACGAATGGTCTGGACGAATCGGGTGTTGAAGAGATCCGCCGATTAATTGAGGAGGAAAGAAACCGCGGCGCACTGATCCTTCTGAGCAGTCATAACCGCGATGATATGGACATTCTGGCTGATGACAGATACAGGCTTTCCGACGGAAGTCTGATAACGGAGGGGAATGAAACGTGAAGCTGAAATGGATATTATGGACAACGGTCACGCTGATGCTGGCGGCGATGGGCTTTGGTATTTATGAAAAAAGAAGTTATACCGATATTTCAAAGGATGCTTCCTATCTTGAGCAGCTCTATGTGGCGGAGCTGCCGGAATCCAATGCTTTCGCTGTCAGCAGGCAGCTTTCCGAAACTCTGCCACTTGCCCCCGACATTGTCAGGGTTACTGTCAAAGGAGAAGTCGAGCATCTGTTCAAAACGAGCAGACAGCTCGTAAAAGTAGAACAGATCTATCAGGGTAAATCGTTGAGCCCGGGTGAAGAATTCTATGTCACCTCCGGTCGCTGGGAGCTCATTGCGGCCTCCGACCCCTCCGATGGGAATAGGGTGCAGCGCGGTTTTATCAATTTTCTGAATTCAGGGGAAGAATATCTGCTGTTTCTGGGCGAAAGGGTTGATGGTCCCGGCGAAACCACCCCGATCTTTGAATTGTACGGAGGCATTGAAACCCTTCTTGCACCTGCATTCTCCTATCAGGAGCACAAGGATGTAATCGTTCCGATCATGGACGGAGCCTCCACCTATGTGCCCTACAGCGAAGTTTGCGACAATGAATTCTTTGTGACAACTCAGGCAGCACTTGACGCACTGCTTGAGCTGAAGGAAACGATGCTACAAAAATATCCGGAGGCTGTACAACCGTGAACAGCCTCCGGTCTAATAATACATCAGACTGTGCTTCCCCGCCCGGCATCGCGTCCGTGCCTTGCAATGACTGTCTCTAACAATTTATCCATTTGACTATGTTTGGCAAAATCACAGTGTTTTATTTTTCTATATTGGAATCTTCCAGTTCCATTTCTCTTTTTAATTTCCTTATTTTCATGGAATTCCATACGATTAGTGCAAAAAGAACAAATAAAACAGCAATTGCAAAAATAGCCAATTGATATGGAAGGTTCGAAATGTATGCTCCCACAATTAACATTACCACAAGAAAAAAGCAGCAAAAAAGAGTAACTCTTTTTTTGCAAATATTCACTTTTTCTTCTAGTAATTGTATATCGTTCATTTCACACATCTCCTTTTCAGTGTTGGCACATAATATGTCATGCCCTTCTATCGGTTTATTTTATTCCATCACTCCGGCACATAAACCAGACTGGTCACTACATAGCAGACCACGCCGTCCTTCTCCACCCTTGACCAGCCGGAATCCTCACTGATCCCGGTGCGGTGTACGGTTTCCCCGTAGTTCAGTCTGCAATGGATCGTTGCATTCCCTTCGGAGGTGCTCGGCTCCAGACGAAGGTTCACATACTCCTTCGGGGTGACGAAATCGTCACAGTCCATAAAGACAATTACCCTGCCATCCTTCGTCGGTACGCGGTTCGGGTCAGCCGTTGCAGACGGCTGTGTTGCCGCGGGCTGCGGAGTCGCCGTGATTTCTGGCGTGGGTTCCGGAGTTGCCGTGATTTCGGGCGTCGGCTCCGGGGTCGCTGTGACCTCGGGTGTAGGTTCCGGGGTCGCCGTAACCTCAGGCTCGGGCTCCGGGGTAACCGTCGGCTCCGAACCGCCGGGCATCGTCTCCCCATCCTGCATCGTGTCCGTGCCCTGCAATGACGAATCCTCTCCCACGCTTCCGTTATCTGCCGACTGCCATGTCGATGCGTTATTCTGCCCCTCCGGTCTGTTGGTATGTGTGACCCTCCAGAGGATGCCACAGATGACCGCCGCAAGAATGACAAGGATGCCGAAGATAATCGCAACCATACCCGGTTTCAACGGACTGCCGCCCTCCCAGTCATCTCCATAGTCATCTCCGGTCTCATAATCCGGCTCGTCCTCTTCCTCCAGATTCAATTCTTCCAGTTCCGTATCATCCCTCATACTTCTCCTTCTGCATCTGAATCAGCTCTTTATCCTCAAAGTAATTGATTCTCATGGCGCTCTTTACCTCGGAAAGCGTCTGCGCTGCGACCTCTCTCGCCGCCTCACTTCCCTTCTTCAGCACATCATAGACCGCAGGAATGTCCTTTTCCAGCTCTTTTCTGCGCGCACGGATCGGCTCCAGCGTCTCCTGCATGATATTGTTCAGGAACTTCTTTACCTTGACATCGCCGAGCCCGCCCCGCTGATAATGTGCCTTCAGCTCGTCCAGATTTGCGTAATCCGGCAGATAGCTTGCAAAATGCTCCGGCTTACAGAACGCATCAAGATAAGTAAACACCGTGTTGCCCTCGAGATGTCCGGGATCGCTGACCTGCAAATGCAGGGGATCCGTGTACATGCTCATGACCTTTGTGCGCACCTCATCCGCCGTATCCGCGAGATAGATGCAGTTTCCGAGAGACTTGCTCATCTTCGCCTTGCCGTCTGTTCCGGGCAGTCTCTTACATGCCTCATTCTCCGGCAGAAGCGCCGTAGGCTCTACAAGCACCGGTGCATAGACCGTGTTAAACTTATGTACGATCTCCCTCGTCTGCTCGATCATGGGAAGCTGGTCATCACCGACCGGAACTGTCGTCGCCTTGAATGCCGTAATGTCAGAAGCCTGACTGATCGGGTAGGTGAAAAAGCCGACCGGAATGCTCGCCTCGAAATTACGCATCTGTATCTCGCTCTTCACCGTCGGGTTCCTCTGCAATCTCGCCACCGTCACCAGATCCATATAATAGAAGGTGAGCTCGCAGAGCTCCGGGATCTGTGACTGGATGAACAGGGTCGACTTCGCGGGATCCAGTCCGCAGGACATGTAATCCAGCGCCACCTCGATGATATTCTGGCGCACCTTTTCCGGGTTCTCAATATTGTCCGTCAATGCCTGCGCGTCCGCGATCATGATAAAGGTCTTCTTATATTCTCCTGAATTCTGCAGCTCCACACGCCTTCTGAGCGAGCCGACATAATGTCCCACATGCAGTCTTCCCGTAGGTCTGTCACCTGTCAAAATAATCTTGTCCATATTCCCTCCATTAAATAAGTAATATAAGTGATTGCGGAACCCACAACCGGCAGGTAACAGTTGTGCAAAATGCACATGACCGCAAGCAGCGCACTCTGGAGCCGCCGGCGTTTAGATGCCGTGTTGTGGCATCTTACGCGCCGCTGCGAGCGGAAGGTAGCGAAAGCGTGCCTGCGGTGGTCTGTGCATGTTGTGCAACGTCACTTGCGGAAACATGGGTTTCGCAAATCACTAATAATAAGTAATTTTCTATATCTTACCACTCTTTCACGGATTGGAAAACCCTTTTCGCTGAAAAAAGATTTTGTTATTAGCCAGCTCCGGCGCGAACTTCATGACTAAATTCCGGAAATTCGGAAATCCTCAAAAGCAGAATACGATACACAAGGCGCACACGCGCAGAAACGAGGTTGATATGCGAGAAATCATTTCCTTTAATGACAACTGGGTCTTCTCCAAGGACGGCACACACTGGGAGCTTGTGACATTGCCGCACACCTGGAATGCGATTGACGGCATGGACGGCAAGGGAGAATACTACCGCGGTATATGCCAGTACCAGAAAGAGTTTTGCGCCCCGCAGGCTCCCGCCGGAACGCGGTATGTCCTCGAGGTGCTCGCCTGCTCCTTGAGCGGCACTGTGTTCTTAAACGGTCAGGAGCTGATGCGCCACGAGGGCGGCTATTCCTCCTTCACCGTCGATCTCACAGACACGCTCCGTCCGGCGCCGGAGGCAAACACCTTGACCATCCTCGCCGACAATTCCCCCAGAGATGATATTTATCCGCAGCTTGCAGACTTTACCTTCTACGGCGGTCTCTACCGCGGTGTGAACCTGATGCTGCTGCCGGAAACGCATTTTGACGTCGGCTTCCACGGTGCGCCGGGACTTGCCGTCACGCCGGAGGTTCTCGACAGCAGCGTCCTCCCCGACAACGGCTCGGAGACAAAGCTCTACCCCTCCTGCTGCAATGTCAGCAGCGTCACCCCCGCTGCCATGCTGCACCTCAACAGCTGGGTCATCTCCCCTTCGCCCGACATGACCGTCCGGTATTCCATCACGGACGCAGAAGGCAGAGTCATCGCGGAGAGCTGGAGACCTTCTGAAAATCCGAAGACAGACATTCTTCTGACGACGCCCCACCTCTGGCAGGGCGTGCGTGACCCTTACCTGTATCGCTGTACGGCAACACTGGTCTACCGCAACGAAACCGTGGACGAGGTGACAACCCGCTTCGGCATCCGC
Organism: uncultured Acetatifactor sp.; assembly: GCA_934402315.1. Classification (GTDB taxonomy): domain Bacteria; phylum Bacillota; class Clostridia; order Lachnospirales; family Lachnospiraceae; genus Acetatifactor. The sequence continues at coordinate 92,938 of CAKRTS010000005.1, forward strand.
TTTTTCTCGGTAGATCCCGAAAAAGGCTTTTTCCTGAACGGCTCTCCCATGATGCTGCGCGGCGTGTCCCGGCATCAGGATCTGCTCTGGCAGGGAAATGCGCTGACAAAGGAGCAGCATTACAGGGATGCCGCACTGATAGCCGAGCTTGGCGCCAATACCGTCCGTCTCGCCCACTATCAGCACAGCCGGGATTTCTACGATGCCTGTGACGAGTACGGCTTCATCGTCTGGGCAGAGATTCCCTACATCAGCAGCCAGAGCGACGATCCGAAGGCTCACGACAACTGCCGCCTCCAGATGACTGATCTGATCTACCAGAACTACAACCACCCCTCCATCTGCTTCTGGGGAATTTCCAACGAGATCACCATCGCCGGAGAAAAGCCCGGACTTGTGGAAAACCACCGGGATCTGAACGCTCTTGTGAAGGAGCTTGACCCCAGCCGCCTGACGACGATTGCCCATGTCAGCATGCTCCCCATGGACAGCGCGCTCCACGGCATCACGGACGTCGAAAGCTATAATCACTACTTTGGCTGGTACGGCGGAAGCTATGAGAAAAACGAAGAATGGCTGGATGAATTTCACCGGAAGAATCCCGAAATCTGTCTCGGTCTGTCGGAATACGGCGCGGAGGGCATTATCACCTGGCAGCCGGACGAGGCGAAATGCCGTGACTACTCCGAGCGCTATCAGGCAGAATATCATGAACACATGGCAAAGATCCTCATGGAACGCCCCTATCTCTGGTCCACCCACGTCTGGAACATGTTTGATTTCGGCTGCGCGGCAAGAAATGAAGGCGGAACCGCCGGGCGAAACAACAAGGGGCTTGTCAGCATGGACCGCAGGATCAAAAAGGAAGCCTTCTATCTCTACAAGGCGTACTGGAGCCGCGAGCCATTCGTCTATCTCTGTGGGAAGCGCTATGCCCAGCACGCCTCGGAGACCGTCTCCGTGAAGCTCTACTCCAATCAGCCCTGCGTCACGCTGTATGTCAACGGGCAGGCATTCGGAACACAGTACGGCGACAAGATCTTTACCTTTGAAAACGTGCCGCTGGAAAAAGGCTTCACCTATCTGACGGCAACCGCTCCGGTCACAAGCATTGCCGCCTACGCCGGTATCCGCTCCGGTTCCGCACTGTCTGACTGCTCCGGGACCGTCTCCGACAGCATGACCTTGGAAAAGGTAGCGCAAAAGCCAGAGATCTACACACTGCCTCAGGAGGACGATGACGCGGACGGCGTCGCCAACTGGTTTGAGCAGGTAGAGACAATCGCCAGCGACGCGCCGATGGAATTTTCCGAGGAACATTTCTCCGTCCACGACAAAATAAATACCATCTGTGCGAATGACGAAGCATTTTCCATCCTCTCCAACGCCATGTTTGCCATGTCCGGCATGAAGCTGAAAAAGTCCATGCTCGCCATGATGGGCGGAAAGACGCTGTACGACCTCTTCGGCATGCTGGGCGGAAACGGCATGCACGCCGGGGAAAAGGCGGACTCCACCCACAAGGTTCCCGAGAACGCCTTACAGATCATCAACGCCGAGCTCGCGAAAGTGAAAAAGTAAGCGCAATGATCTCGTGGGCAAACAGCGGCGCCGCCGACAACAGGCTCAGCCGCATCCACTCCCTGCCGGAAAGCGGCGAGGTGCCGAAGGCATTAATCAGAAACGGCACCTCCGTCACGGCGAACTGCAGCAGAAAGCCCACCACACACGCGACGATCATCAGCTTGTTCTCAAAATGGTTCATGCAAAGCACCGAGCGGTTCGTATCGCGCATGCCGACCGCGTGCCAGAGCTGACTCATCCCGAGCACCGTGAAGGCATAGGTCTGCGCCTTGGAAAGAACCCAGCCCTCCCGCAGCGTATCGGCGAGCGCCTGGATGCTCAGCTCCGCTCCCTGAAGGTTCAGAAGCGCCACGGGAAGCATGAGAAACGCCGTCAGGCTGACCGCAGCGATCAGAGCCCCGTAAAGACAGGTACAGGCGAAGCCTCCCCTCGAGAAAAGGCTTTCGGAGGCTTTTCTCGGCGGCTGGCGCATCAGCGTCTTCCCATCATTTTTATCCACTCCGAGCGCTAACGCCGGAAGGGAATCCGTAATCAGGTTGATCCAGAGGATATGACTGGACTTGAGCGGCGCCGCCAGCCCGCAGACCACGGCAAGAAACATGGTAATGATCTCCCCGAGATTTGAGGACAGGAGGAAAATCACGGACTTCCGGATATTCTCATAGACACCGCGGCCCTCTTCAATTGCGCGCCGGACTGTCGCAAAATTGTCATCCGTCAGAATCATGTCCGCCGCCTGTCTCGCCACATCCGTACCGTTCTTTCCCATGGCAATGCCAATGTCGGCTCTCTTTAACGAAGGAGCGTCGTTTACCCCGTCTCCGGTCATGGCGACAATCTCCCCCCTCGCCCTGAAGCCGTCCACAATGCGCACCTTCTGCGCCGGTGACACTCTGGCGAACACCCTCACCTGCCCCAGTCTTCCCGCGAGCTCCTCATCCGTAAGATGCCCCAGCGTCTCTCCCGTCATGCACTGCTCAAACCGCTCCACAATACCGAGCTGCTTTCCGATGGCAAAAGCAGTATCCACATGATCCCCCGTAATCATGACCGTCGTGACACCCGCCTGCTTAAAATCCGCCACCGCCTGTGCTGCCTCGGGTCTCGCCGGATCGCGCATCCCGACCATCCCCAGAAAGACCAGTTCGCTCTCCACGGGCTGTGAAACTCCGGTTCTCATGGAGACGGCAAGCGTCCGCAGCCCCTCCGCAGACATTGCCGCCACCGCCTCCTGTATCTGTCTCCGCTGCTCCGGTGTCAGGCGCGAGACACCCTGCCCCGTCCTCAGCTGGCTGCAGCACTTGAGCACCTCGTCCGGCGCCCCCTTCGTATAGGAGACGGAGCCGTGCAGCGTCGTCATCATCTTGCGGTCGGAGTCAAAAGGAAGCTCACCGGTCCGCGGATAACGGCGCTCCGCTTCCTCCTTCCCGAGCTCCACCTTCTCCGCCATATCTAAAAGCGCAAGCTCCGTCGGATCTCCCGTCCTGTTACCCTCCTCCAGCACTGCGTCATTGCAGAGCGTCATTCCGAGAAAGAAATCCGGCGCATCCGCAGACCGGAGGGCGGAGGACGGCTGTAATCTGCCGTTCACAAAACATTTTTCCACCGTCATCCGGTTCTGTGTCAGTGTGCCTGTCTTGTCGGAGCAGACCACGCTTACCGCGCCGAGCGTCTCCACCGAGGGAAGTCTCCGCACGATCGTGTTCACCCTGACCATCCTTGTCACACTGAGCGCCAGACAGATCGTAACCACCGCCGGAAGCCCCTCCGGCACAGCGGCAACCGCCAGCGAGATCGCCGTAATCAGCATCTCCGGCACATTACGGTGCTGTAGCACGGCAATGCCGAACAGTACTGCACACAAAAGAAGCGACAGGAGACTCAGAACCTTTCCAAGCTCTCCCAGCCGCTTCTGCAGCGGTGTCATTTCCTCTTTCGCCTCGGTAATCATGGTTGCAATCTGCCCCAGCTCGGTATCCATTCCGGTCGCCGTGACAACGCCCTGCCCTCTTCCGTAGGTGACAATGGTTGACATATATGCCATGTTGCGTCTGTCTCCGAGCGGGATCGCCGCCCTACCGCTCCGGTTCAGCGGAAGGAAAGCGCTGTCCTTATCCACCGGAACAGCCTCTCCCGTCAGCGCAGACTCCTCAATCTTTAAATTCGCACTCTCCGTCAGCCGCAGATCAGCCGGAACCTGACAGCCCGCCTCCAGCCATACCAGATCTCCCCGGACAAGCTCCGCCGCAGGAAGCTCCTGCCTCCTGCCGTCCCGGATGACAAATGCCTTCGGGCTGGTCAGCTTTTTTAAGGACTCCAGTGCCTTTCTCGCCTTTCCCTCCTGCAATACGCCCACCGTCGCATTGAGCATCACAACCACGCCTATAATGATGGCATCACTGTATTCGCCGAGAAAGATTGACACTGCCGCCGCCACGATCAGCACATAGATGAGCGGATCATTCAACTGTTCCAGAAAGGATTCCAGAACCGTTTTCTTCCTCGCGCCCTTCATCTCGTTTCTGCCATACGCCGCCAGCCGCTTTGCCGCCTCTGTCTCCGTAAGTCCCCTGACGCTGTCCGTCTTTAATTCCGCTACCGCCTCTGCCGCGCTGCTTTGTTCAAACATATCCGTCCCATGCCCTCCCCGCTGTGTTCCAGACAGCTCTCTCATTTTCTGTCCGTCACATTATCCTATGCCGGCTGGGACAAAAACATGTCCAAACAACTTTAACTGTTCAATAATTGTTTCGTGTATTCCTGCGTCGGATGGCGGAACAGCTCCTCCGTCTCCCCGATCTCAAGAATCTGTCCCTCCTTCATGACCATGATCCTGTCACACATATGGTAGACCACATTGATGTCATGGGAGATGAAAAGACAGGACAGGTGCATCTCCTGCTGGAGCTTTTGCAACAGCTCCATGATCTGCGCCTGAATCGTCACATCCAGCGCAGACACCGGCTCATCCGCGACAATCAGCCCCGGATTTGTGATGAGCGCCTGTCCGATGCTGATTCTCTGCCGCTGTCCGCCCGAAAGCTGGGACGGCTTTCTATGGAAGAAGCTGTCCTCCATGCCCACGCGGTGAAGCATATCATAGGCTGCCGCCTCCATATCCTGCCTGCTCATGGCGAGTGACGGATTGAGCGCAGCCGCAGCCCTGAGCGGCTCCTGCAGCAGCCAGCCGATCGTCTTTACCGGATTCAGACTGCTGTAAGGGTCCTGAAAGATCATCTGCGGACGGATTGTATGGTGACGGATTTCGCCCGTGATGTCCGTATTCATGCCCAAAATTGCCTTTGAAAGAGAGGTCTTTCCGCAGCCGCTCTCGCCGACAAGTCCCAGACTCTCCCCCTTATAGATGTCAAAAGCCGCATGCTTCACGACACAATGCTTTTCCTTCCTTGCAAAGAGGCTGTTGCCGCTGTCCCTGTAGAACACGGACAGATCCTTCACCTCCAAAACGCACTCCCTCTTATCCTTGTTTTGCAGCACGGAAACGCGCGGCTTTAACCGCGACGGAACCGCCTCGATCAGTGTCCTTGTATACTCCTCACGCGGATTTTCAAAAATGTCCTCCGTCTTTCCCTGTTCAACGATCCTTCCGTCCTTCATGACTGCGACGCGATGGCATATCCTCCGCGCGAGATTCAGGTCATGTGTGATGAACAGCATGGAGTTCTGTTCCTTCTCATTGATCTCTTTCAGAAGCTCCATAATCTGGTTCTGAATCGTGACATCCAGTGCTGTCGTCGGCTCGTCGCAGACAACCAGATCGGGGTGGAGGATGATCGCCATTGCAATCATCACGCGCTGTCTCATACCGCCGGACAGTTGATGGGGATAGCTGTCATATACCTTCTCTATATCGCGCAGACCGACGGCGTCGAAGGTCTCGAGCACCTTCGCTCGGATCTCCTCTTTGGTATAGTCCGTGTGCAGCTCCAGCATCTCGCCGACCTGTCTTCCGACACGCTGCGTCGGGTTCAGTGAGGTCATCGGCTCCTGAAACACCATCGACATCTCCGCACCCTGAAATTTGCGGTACAATGCCATGTCCAGCGGCTTTCCCGCCTCCCGGAGCACCGTTCCGTCGAACACGATCCTTCCGCCCGTTACCTCAGCCGCCTCCGACACCAGCCCCATAAAGGTCAGGGCAGTCACGGATTTTCCCGAACCAGACTCCCCCACCACGCCGAGGATTTCTCCATCCTTCAGCTCAAGATTCACATTTTTTACAACCTCTGTCCCGTCGAAGGCGACAGAAAGATTTTCGATTCTGATCAATTTCGTTTCCTCCGGGCTTTAGCCTTTTACAAACACGCAAAGCGTCAGTCTCTGCGGCGGATTCCTTCACTGAAAAGCGAAAAGCCGAGCACGATCCATGCGATTGTCACCCCCGGCGCCAGCGCATACCATGGAGCCGTCTGTAAATACCCCTGTGCATCGGACAGCATCTTACCGAGACTTGCATCCGGCGGCTGTACCCCGATACCTAAATAGCTCATACCGGACTCCGCCAGAATCGCATTGTTGAAACCGATCATTACGGAGACCCAGAAAACCGAGAAAATATTCGGCAGAATATGCACAAACAGGATTCGGGAACGCTTGACACCCATGAGCCTTGCCCGTTTAATGTAGTCGGCATCCCGCAGCCGGATAAACTCGCTTCTGACAATCCTGACAAAGCTCGGCACAAAGACGATTCCCAGCGCCAGAATGACATTCTGTCTTCCGTTGCCGAGGATGCTGATAAGCACCAGCGCCAGCAGAATGCTCGGGAAGCCGTTGACGGCATCCGTGATCCGCATGACAAGCTCATCGACAACGCCGCCGAAATAACCCGTGAGCGCCCCCAGCAGGATTCCGATGGATGCCGAAAACAGCACGACAAGGCTTCCTATCACGATAGTCGTTCCGAGCCCCTTCATGACGCGCGAGAAGATGTCGCGCCCGAAGTTATCCGTGCCAAAGAGGTGCCTGAGAGAGGGCGCCGCAAATTTCTCAGAGGCGGACATCGCCGTTGTGCTGTAGGGCGTCCAGAAAAAGCCGACAATTCCCAAAAGCAGGGCAAGCCCTGTCATGATCAGACCCGCGATCAGATATTTATTCCATTTTCTGCCGTTGTTCTTCTTCATAAAATTTCTCCCACAGGTCTTATTTCCCGCTGATTCTCGGATCGATGACACGGTACAGGATGTCCACAAGGAAATACACAAAAATAACGACAAAGGTAATATAGAGAATCAGAATTTCCACCACCGGGAAATCCCTCGTATTGATCGAACTGATCAGCAGTCTGCCGATACCGGGCAGACCGAACACCTGCTCAATGACGATGCTTCCCGCGACAATCTCCGCGATAATCATGCCGAGGAAGGTCGTGACAGGCATCATGGCGTTCCGGAGCACATGTCCGTACATGACCCTTCTCTTCGTACAGCCCTTACTGTATGCCGTCCGCACATAGTCCGCTTTCATCTCCGTCAGCATGGAATTTCTCAGGAAACGCGCCGTCATGGCAATCTTCGGCAGAGCGATCGACAACGCCGGGAACAACAGGTAGCCGAGGAAGCGTCCGAAATCTTCCTTATAGCTGACATAGCCTCCGGGTGCAAACCATTTCAGCAGAATGCCGAACAGATAAGTCACCAGAATTCCTAAGAAGAAGGACGGTATCGCCATCGTGATCTGTGTGACGACCCCAAGCGCGGCATCCAGAACACGGTTGCTGCTCCTCGCCCAGAGCACGCCGAGCGGAATGGAGACCGCAACGATCAGCACAAGCGCCACCGCCGCCAGCCAGAGTGTCACGGGCAGCTTGTCCCCGATCAGCTCAGACACCGGCATCATCTCATTCATATTCTTGGAATATCGGTAACTGTTTCCGAAATCACCCTTCAGTACACCGCCCGCCCAGCTGAAATACCGGACAACAGGCGGCTTGTTCAGACCCAGCTCTTCCCGAAGCTGTTCCTCCCTCTCGGGAGTCGCTTCCGTTCCCAGAATGGATGTCACGACATCCCCGGGAATGATCTGGAAAGCGAGGAAAGCCGCCACGGAAACCAGGAACAATGTCATAATGAGAGTCAGAATTTTTTTTATAATGTATTTCACGCGGTGCTTTCCTCCTTTTCCTCTTACTTTTATTTCGTGTAATACACGGTGCTCATATCCTGCACATAGACAGGATAGAAGGTGTAGCCTGCAAGGTTCTTATTGACAGCCACCGTGATCGCAGGTACCTGAATGAAGGCGCTTCCCGCCTCCTCACACAGAATCTGCTGCAGCTGCTTATAGTATTCCGCCTTCTCGGCAATATCCATCGCTGCTGCCGCCTTCTGGTAAACCTCATCATACTCCGCATCCGCAAAGTTGATGAAATTCTTCTTGGAGTCTGTCTGGAAACGGTTCATCATGTAGCCCGGCGTTGCATCGCTCGTCAGACCACTGATCGTCGCCTGGTACTGTCTGCCGTTGTAGACCTCCTCCAGCCATGTGCTCCATTCCACCGGCTTGATCGTCGCGTTGATTCCCGCTGCCTTGAGCTGCTCCACAACGACCTCCGCCGTCTGCATGTGATATTCATAGTTGGACGGCACTGCAATCTCAAGGTCAAAGCCGTCAGGATAGCCTGCATCCGTCATCAGCTCCTTCGCCTGATCGATGTCCGCCGCGTTGCCATAGACATCGTTCAGGTCCGTATAATAGGTCTGAAGCGTCGGAAGCATCGCGGAACCGATCAGGGTCGCCTTGCCGCCCGCCACGAAATCATTGACGGCATCCTTATCCAGCGCATAGCAGATTGCCTGTCTGAGTCTTACGTCGCTCAGCACCGGATCTGCGTTGTTGAGGAACAGTCCCTGTAAAACAGCGGACGGTGCCGACAGAATCTGGAAGCTGCTCTGCAGCTCACTCGCCTGGCTGTCGGTCAGATACGGGTAAATGTCGATGGAACCGCCCTGCAGCTCCAGAAGCGCCGTATCCGGGCTGGTGACGATCTTGAAATTCACCTCATCAAGATAGGGCAGACCCTGCTGCCAGTAGTCGGCATTCTTCTTCACGACCATTCCGACCTGTGGTGTATAGGAAACAAAAGAAAACGGTCCCGTACCGATCGGAGTGCCGCTTTCATCCTCCCCGCTGCCCGCGGGAATGATAGCCGCCGTGAAGCTGTAAATCAGCTCCGTATTTGCACCGCTCACCGTTACCTGAACCGTCTTTTCATCCGGAATTTCTACGCTTGTAATGACGCTCAATGATGAGATCAGCGGTGTGCCGTCCAGAAGTCCGGACGCTCTCTCCAGCGAATATTTCACGTCCTCCGCCGTCACTGCATTCCCGTTATGGAACTTTACACCGTCGCGAAGGGTGAAGGTATATACCAGACCATCCCCGGAAACCGTGTAATCGCTTGCGATCGCGTTCATCAGGTCGCCATTTTTATCGGGCTTTACCAAGCCCTCAAAAATATTGAACAGAATCTCCTTAGTTCCTGCCGCAGTTGCTTTGTGTGGGTCAAGACTATCAATATCCTGCTGTACTCCTACAACAACAGAGCCACCGTAGGCTGCCTCGCCTACAGACTCCGCAGAGGAAGCCTCCCCCGAAGACTCTCCTGTGCCGTCCGAGCCGCATCCGCTCAGTACAGCCATTGACAGAAGCGCCGTTAAAAGTAAACGTAAAAGTTTCTTTTTCATAACTCTTCTCCTCTTCGAATCAGAAATTTCCTCTCATTATTCTATTGTCACCATCATTTTACCATAGAAATCATGGTTTGCAAGTATTTTATCAGATACAATGCGGGGCGGGCATTCCCGCTTTATGCGGAGGTTCTCCGCAAGGTGTGGGAATAGGAGCGCAAGAAGTGCAAAGTGTGGGGAGGGGAGGTATGTTATATTTAGGTTATGGACAAAGGAGGATATTACATGAGGCGAAAGCAAACAGTTTTAACAGTATTGGGAATATGCCTAGCACTATTTGCGGGAGGGTGCGGCGCGGGACAGGCGGTTGAGCCGGCTTGGGATGGTGAAGGAACGCAGGAGGCTTCGGCGGAAGTTACAGAGGAGCCGGAAAGTGAGGAATCAGGAGGGGCGGATACGGATGCTGCCGGCGCGGATGATAGCGACGACGGTTCTGTAGACGAGGACGAGCTTTACTGGCAGGAGGTTCTGGACTCCTTCTCTGACAGCACATTCGATCTGACCGCCGCCCTGACGGAGCCCGCCTTAAAGAATCTCTGTTCGGACTTTTTTACTCTCGGTGTCGGAATCAACGGCAGTTCCCTCGAAAACCAGACGTTGAACATGCCGGAGTATATGGCGGTGGCGAAGAAACACTTCAACAGCTGCACCATGACAAATCTGATGAAAAGTGTTTATCTTCTGGATCAGACTGCCAGCATCCAAAGTGCATCCGAAGGAGACGGAAGTCCCGCCCTCACCTTTGCAGCAATCGATCCCACGCTGGAATGGTGCATGCAGAACGATATGAAGATGCGTGGACATACCCTTGTCTGGCACACGCAGACGCCGGACTGGTTCTTCCGAGAGAACTACGACAGCAATGCGGATTATGTTGAAAAAGAAACCATGCTCTTCCGCATGGAAAGTTATATTAAACAACTGATGACGCATGTCCAGGACAATTATCCCGGAGTGGTTTATTGCTGGGATGTCGTCAACGAGGCGGTCGATCCCGGCAAAGGAGACCCGAACAGCGCTTTCCTCTGCCGCACAGAAAATGACGGAACCCCGAACCCATGGTATGTCACGATCGGGGAGGATTATGTCGAGATGGCGTTCACCTACGCGCGAAAATATGCCGCGGACGGTGTGAAGCTGTTCTACAACGATTTCAACACCTACCAGACGGAAAAGAGGGACGCGATTTATACGCTATGCAGTTCGCTGAAGGAAAAGGGTCTGATCGACGGCATCGGTATGCAGGGCTATTTGGGTGTTACTTCGCCCACGATAGGCGTCCTCGAGCTGACAATCAAAAAATTTGCAGAATTGGAGCTGGAGATTCAGATCACGGAGCTGTCCGTCAGCGTCACCGAGGAGGACGATGCTTCCTTCAAAAAGCAGGGCGACCGCTACGGTCAGATCTTCATGTCGTTAAAGGCTCTCGACACGGCAGGAGGCGGAAGGGCGAACATCACCAACGTCACCTTCTTCGGGCTGATCGACCACTACCGCCCGGGAGATACCACCAACTCCCGCCTGTTTGACGGCGGCTTCCAGCCGAAGCCCGCCTTTGAGAGTGTCAGAAATATCATGAAAACATTATATCAACCAAAGGAGGAAACAAACATGACACAGGATCAGGACAAGATTGCAGAGGCAATACGACAGGAAACAGAAAATGTAGCACCGGAGACTACACAGGAGCCTGTCACCGAACAGGGGAAGACTCTCCGGGAACCCACTGCTGAGATCAGTGAGATCATTCCTTCCAAATATTTAACTTATCAGCTTACAGAAACCGGAACTATCGAATCCGTCTCCTACACATCCTACGATTACTTCGGCGATGGTGCTCCCGTCACAAAGGAGGCAAATGTCTATCTGCCTTACGGTTACAGCAGGGACAAAAAATATAATGTCCTTTATCTGATGCACGGCATCGGCGGAGATGAAAATGAATGGGGAATGACCGGCAATGCCTCGGAAGTAAAGCGTATGATGGATAATCTTATTTACAACGGAGATATCGAGCCATTCATCGTTGTCACTCCAAATGGACGCTCAAGCAGCAATCATGCCGCCAACGGTTCGGATTTTAATTCCTTCTATGTATTTGGGCAGGAGCTGCGCAATGATCTGATCCCGTTTATAGAAAAAACGTACTCCACCTATGCGGAGTACGATGAAAACGGCTATGACCTCAGTGCCACCAGAGAGCACCGTGCGATGGCAGGTCTGTCGATGGGCGGCATGCAGACCATCAATATCGGTATCGGGGAATGTGTAGATCTCTTCGGCTACTTCGGTGCCTTTTCCGCGGCGCCGACCAGCAATCCTGCTGAAAAAACCGCCGAGCTGTTAAAGAATAATACAAATGAGATTTATTACTTTTATAACATCTGCGGACTACAGGATGATATTGCCTACGCAAGTGCATCTGCAGCCGCAAAGAATCTCCCCACCGTCTGCACTCAGTTTGACTCTGGGAAAAACTTTATGTGGCAGGAACTAAAGGGTGGTCATGACTTCAAAATCTGGTATCTGGGCTTTTACAATTTTGCCCAGCTTGTTTTCGGCTAAAAAGACCGCAAGGCTGTCTTTACGCACAGTCAAAGATAGCCTTGCTCTCCATTAGGCTCCCGTACCGCTCCTTCCACTCCGCATGCCACGGACTGGCATCATATGCCGGAAGCGCCTCTTCCTCCATTGTCATCCGTATCATCAGGTCATACCGGTTCGGCCTGTCTATGATATTCGGAATCACTTCTACCTTATGAACCCCCGGAATGGCAAGCGTCTTCTGAAAAAGCGCTTCGATCTCCGGGCAGAGTGCCCTCTTATCCTCCACCTTGGAATTCCACTTAACAATAATGTGATGCTGCATCTGTACTCTCCTCTATCTGATTCCTTCCACGCAATTATTCATCAACATGGCAATCGTCATCGGTCCGACGCCCCCGGGAACCGGAGTAATTGCCGCACAGTGGGGTGCAACACTCTCAAAGTCCACATCCCCGCAGAGCTTTCCGTTCTCGTTCCGGTGGATTCCCACATCGATCACGACAGCGCCCTCTTTGACATAATCGGCATCGATAAACTTTGGCTTGCCGATGGCGGCGACCAGAATATCCGCCCGTTTTGTGATTTCCTTCAGATCCTTTGTGCGGGAGTGGCAGACCGTCACCGTTCCGTTCTCCCGGAGCAGCAGCATTGCCATGGGCTTGCCGACGATATTGCTTCTTCCGAGGACAACGCATTCCTTTCCCTCGATCTCAATGCCGGCGCGCTTGAGAAGCTGGATCACACCGGCGGGCGTGCAGGAGACAAAGCCCGGTCTGCCGATGCTCAAATTTCCGACATTGACGGGATGAAAACCGTCCACGTCCTTCTCGGGCGAAATCGCCAATAAAATCTTATCCTCGTCGATCTGCTTCGGCAGCGGAAGCTGTACAAGAATCCCGTTGACCTCCGGCTTCCTGTTTAACCCATCAATCAGCTCCAGCAGTTCCTTCTCCGTTGTCTCCTCCGGCAGATGATAGCTCTCGGAGTCGATGCCGATGTATTCGCATGCCTTCTTTTTATTGTTGACATAGACCGAGGACGCGGGGTCATCGCCGACCTGAATCACGGCGAGACATCTGCTCCCGCCCTTCTGCTTCAGCTCCGCCATCTTCTCCCTGAGCTCGTCCTTGATTTCCTGTGAAATTTTCTTGCCGTCAATTATCTGGTACATTCTAATCCTCCTCAGCCGTAATCCGGCACAAATCCTTTACCACCTCACCCGCTATAATCAGTCCGGCGACAGACGGCACAAACGAGACGCTTCCCGGCGTCTGCCGTCTGCCGGGCGGGGGTGCCGGCAGTTCACCATTTCCGCTTCCCATGCCTCCCGGCACCAGCGGCTTTTCCTCCGAGTATACCACCTTCAGGGAATCTATGCCACGTTTTTTCAGCTCTCTGCGCATGACCTTCGCCAGCGGACAGACCTTCGTCCGGTAAATATCCGCCACCTGAAACGCCGTAGGGTCGAGCTTATTTCCGGCGCCCATCGAGCAGATGATCGGCGTGCCTGCCGCCTTCGCCCGCTCCACAAGCATCAGCTTTCCCGTCACCGTGTCAATCGCATCCACCACATAATCGTATTCCGAAAAGTCGAAATCATCCGCTGTCTCCGGCAGGAAAAAGACCTGATGGATATTGACCCGACAGTCCGGGTTGATGTCCAGAATCCTGTCCCTTGCCACCTCTACCTTCGGTCTTCCGATCGTGCTGACCGTTGCAATGATCTGCCGGTTCAGATTACTCTCTGCAACCTCGTCATTATCAATGAGATCGAGCGTGCCGATCCCGCATCTGGCAAGCGCTTCCACAACATAACCGCCCACGCCTCCGACGCCGAATACCGCTACCCTCGCCCGCTTTAATTTCTCAATATTTTTGCTGCCCAACAGCAGCTCTGTTCTCTCTAATCGCTTATCCAAGATGTCTCTACCGCCTCTCCGAATACTGTCTCCACAAGGTCGCGGCAATATTCCAGTGAAAAATGGCTGTCCTGCCCGATGATCTCGTTTTCCGCCGCCAGCTCCTCATTATAAAGTGCAAGCGGATATACCGTCACCCCGCCGAAGCCCTTTTCGACATGACAGACCAGAGGCTCCACATCCCAGCTCCGGATCTGCACGCTGCCGTCCTCATTCTCCGTCAGCGTGACCCTTGCCATGCCGCCGACCATACGGTTTGCAACGCCGTCTCCCGTCCCGGAGGTCCAGTTTGCAAAATTGCCCAGCGAGTAATAGATCAACGTACCCTGCCCGTCCTCCGGCTGCGTCGCGCTCTGCGTCCATTCCCCGCCCTCATTCAGCGTCAGCCATCTGACCGGCTCTATCACATGCGGATGTGTACCAATGACAAGATCCGCGCCATTCTCCGCAAAAATCTGTGCCCAGCGCTCCTGCGCCTTCGTCTGGGTCAGCGTGTACTCCGTTCCCCAATGCGGACAGACGATGGTAAAGTCCGCAAGCTCCTCCGCTGCCTGTAAGTCCGCAATGACCCGCTCCTTCTCAAGCAGATCCACCGCGAACGGCATACCCTCCGGCAGCGCAATACCGTTCGTCCCGTAGGTGTAATTCAGGATAGCGATACGAATGCCGTCCTGCTCATAGACATAGATGTCCCGGCTGCCCTCCTCACGGTCATGAATCCCGAGCACCGCCTTCTCCGGGTGCGAGGTTCTCCAGTATTCCAGACAGTTTAAAATTCCCCGCTTCCCCTTGTCCAGCGCGTGATTCGTCGCGTGCAGGATGACATCAAAGCCCGTGTCCGCCAGTGCATCCCCCAGCTCATACGGCGCATTGAATGCCGGATAACCACTGATGCCCAGCTCACTGCCGCCGATGATGACCTCCTGATTCACCAGTGCCAGATCTGCCGCCTCGATCTCCTCCCGGACATTTTCAAACAGAGGATGAAAGTCATAGACTCCGCCCTCCGTCTCACCGCTCTTCGCAACAGGTGTATGCAGCAACACATCCCCGACCATGACGATTGACACCTCCGGCGCCGGTGTCGGTGTCGGTTCGGGCGTCGGCTCCGGTGTTGCTTCCGGTGTCGGTTCAGGCGTTGCTTCCGCCGTCGTCACAGCCGCCACATCAGGCATCACCCCGGGTGTCAGTTCGTCCGCTCCGTTCCCATTTGCATTACAGCCGCACAGCAAAAGCATACAGCTCAGACAGATTGCAATTCCTCTTTTCACTCTATAAACCTCCGCAGCTTTTTCCCGAGCCATGTGATTACCGGTCCGAGGAAAAATGCGACCGCCACTGTGACAATGCCGACATCGCCTCCGAGGAGAAATCCCGCTACCATAAAACAGATGTCCCATATCATCCTTACTGCCTTGAAGGACAGTCTGTGCACATGTTTCGATATAATAAAGGGCAGACCGTCATAGGGAGAGGTTCCGAGCCCTGCCGTCATATAAGTCGCCGCGCCGAGGATGAATACCACCAGCGCCGGCAGCAGAAGCCCATAGCGCGCCACAGGCTGCCGGAAGAAGTCCTCTGGCAGAAGACTGTTCCACACCCAGCCCCAGAAATCCGCGATATAACCCAGACAGACCATATTTCCGATTGTGCCGAACCCGATCAGGCTCATGTCAAACCGTACCACAAAGAGAAAGGTCACAAGATGGCAGAGAAGCTGTGCCGTTCCAAAGCTGATCGGAACATGTCTGATGACCCCCTGTGTCAGGCACGAACAGGGATCTGTTCCGAGATTGAGCTTAATCAGCAGGGAAAGTCCGAGACCCTGTAGCAGAATGCCTATGATCATCATGACCATCCTGTTTCTGAATTTAGGCGGTCTTGCAAAACAAGTCAGTTTCATTTTCAAATTTCCTTCCCGGCTGCCCTCCGCTCACGCTTTCTTTCTGGCAGCCTCTCCGATGTATTTTTGTTCAAACTCCTCCACAGCGATCGGCCGTGAGAAGTAATAGCCCTGAAAGAGTTCGCAGCCCATTTTCTTCAGACTCTCAAGCTGTTCCTCCGTCTCCACGCCCTCCGTGATGACAGCCATACCAAGCTGCTTCGCCATCGAGATCACCGACTGCAGAATGATACGGTTTCTCACCGTATGCTCCGTCTCCCTCAAAAACGGCATATCGATTTTCAGCACATCCGCCGTGATATCCTTCAGCATATTCAGGGAGGAGTAGCCGCTTCCGAAATCGTCCAGTTCGATCACAAAACCGTAATCCTGAAGTCTCGTCAGGGTTTCCATATGATGCTGCAGATCTGACATCAGCGCCGTCTCCGTGATCTCCAGATTCAGATTACCGGGTGCAATTCCGTATTTCTGGGTAAGCCCTGTAAAAGTCTTATACAGATCCGTATAATAAAAGTCTTTAGCGGATATGTTGACTGATATAGTCAGATCTTCTCTGCCGATGTCCTTCCACTCTCTGAGCTTCTTTGCCGCAAGCTCCCACATATATTCGTCCAGCTTGATAATCAGTCCGGTCTTCTCCACGACCGAAATAAAATTCACCGGCATAATCAGTCCCCTTGCCGGGTGAATCCATCTGGCAAGCGCCTCCGCCCCCTTCACCGACTGATCCGCCCTTACGAGCGGCTGCAGGTACATTCTGAACTGACCCGTGCTGATCGCATGGTCAAATTTGCTGACAATGCCCTTCTCATAGATGAGCTGTTTCAGCATCTGCGAGTCATAGTAGACCACGGTTTTCTGGTAATCTCCCTGTGCCGACTGAACTGCCATACACGCTCTGTCATACATGATCTGGGGATTCTCCTTCGGATCTTCGATCCGGTATACACCGATAACAATATGTATCTTATAATTACAGTCATTAATCATATATTGCAGTCTTGCAAGGTTCTTCACAGCAAGCTCGTCGCTGAAATTCTCCTCCGAGATCAGCATCACAAACTTGTCTGCCTCCACTCTGCCGACAATACAGTCCTCATAATTTCCGAATTTCATCATGGATGCCTGATCCACAAGCACCCGGTCCCCCATCTCCTCACCGAACAGATCGTTGACGAGCTTGAAGTTCTTGATGTTCGTACATACCATGTACCGGCGAACCTCCGGCTTCCTCTGCAGGATCTGCTCCGCCTTCTGGAAGAAATATTCCCTGTTATACAGCCCGGTCAGTCTGTCGTGGGTCGCGAGATACTGTTCCTCCCGGAAGCGCCGGATTTCCTCCGTCCGATCCGTCAGACGGAAGGTATAGCCAAGCGTGGCATTTTTCTTGTCCCTCAGCCGCTGGTACTCCATATGGAAAAACCGCTCCGCCTCCTTCGTGCCGCGATTTTCCTCCCACTGCTCATAATCCCCCGAGATCCCCGGGTTCCGCTCTCTCCAGTTCCGGTAAAACTCTTCAAAAATACCGTTTTCCTTCTCGTCCTTTGCTTCAAAAAACTCATATGCCTTGGCATTCGCATAAATACATTTCCCATTGATGTCAAAACAAATGACCGCACTCTTAAAATTCTTTACCACATTGACAAGCGTGTCCTCCAGCAACCCCTTCGGCGCAGCGTACAGCGAACAATAGCAGATACAGATCGCCAGCACGGCATAGAAAAACAGAGAAAAGTCAACCGGGAAGTCGCTCGAATAGCAGACAGCGTTCACCACAAGCACCACGGCAAACGGAACCATCGTATACAGATACATTTTCCGGTACATCCACGAGGTCGTCGCCGTCTTGACGAGCAGTATCAGAAAGATCAGTATCGTCAGGAAATAACAGAAGCCAAGGTGCCAGTAGTGCAGCGGCATAAAGTCCGCACTCCAGTAAAGGATGCCTGTACTCTCATGCACCGCCTCAGCAAGCCGGAACATATGTCCTGTCTTCACATTGAGCAGCAGGGAAACCGTATCTCCTCCCGCACATGCCAGAATGGCATACCAGAACACCTTCGTATGTACCTTTACATTCGTATACCGACACACATAGGCAAGCATACAGACCAGAAGCCAGTCTGTGCAGATGAAATAAAGTCCGTCAAAAAACAGCGCCCATGTCACCCGCTCCGAGAGAAGGAACCCGATATAACCCGCCATCGCCACAATGCCGGAGATCAGCAGCCGCAGAATCGCCGCGGAATATTCACTTTTCTTCCTCACCGTGAAAAAACAGCACCCCACAGTCACAGCCAGCAAAACTGCCAAAACCGCAATACATACTGTTCTCATTCCCCATTTCCTCCATGTCCCTAATCATAGCATAAAAGCATATATTTTGCCACAAAAAAACAAGAACCGTCCCAAAAGAGACGGTTCCTCTGTCATCCAACCCTATAGCCCTGTCCCCAGACCACCTGCAGATATCTGGGCTCCTGCGGATTTTCTTCAATTTTCTCACGGATGTGGCGGATATGCACGGCAACCGTATTGTCAGCCCCGATCGGCGCCATCTTCCATATCCTCTCATAAATCTGCTTATTCGAGAGCACGCGCCCCGGCTTCTCCATCAGAAGGTGCAGTATCTTGTACTCGGTAGGAGTAAGCTCCACCTCGTTTCCACGGACACGCACGACCTTTGCATTGTCATCGACCTCAAGGTCCTTCATTCTGATGGAGTTATCTTTGTCCGACTGTCCGTGAAGCCTCTGGTAGCAGCGGATCTGTGCCTGTATCCGCGCCATCGACTCCATATCGGAGCATTCGCTGTCCAGCAGATCATCCGCTCCCGCATTCAATGCAAGAATCCTTAACATCTCCTTGCTTCTCTCCAGAATCGCAATAATGGGCTTGACGCTGCTCTGCCGAAGCTCCGAAAGCACTGTGAGCGCCGACGTCTCATTCCCCGCCTTTGTCTGAAAGTCAAACAGCAGGAGCGCCGTGTCGCTGTCCTTAAACCGCTCCGCAAGCTCTTCCCTGTCATCCACCCTTATGACACCGAACCCGCAGCCTGTCAGCATATATTCCAGTACCTCGGACGCTCCCTCCGCGCCATAGATTAAAATGTTTCCCTTTGTCATTCTCTCACTCATACTCTCACCTTAATCCTGCTTCATTCAATTTCCTTCACAGTGTCCCGAATCTAAGAATATATTTCTCCGGCAGCTTTCCCGTCGGAAGCATCACACGGAAGTTCTGCCCATCTTTCAGAGCAATCTGCACACAGGTCACACAACCGCCACGGAATACCCCGCCGCTGATGTCCGAATACTCATACGAGATCATTCCCAGAAGCTCCTCAATCTCCGCGCTTTCCGTGACACTCAGCCAGATTCCGTCATCATAGCTCACAAAGTCAACCCTTTCTGTGCTGGCCGGATTCACAATCGCCTCGGGATCCGCGGCCTGCGTTTCACTGTCTTCCTCCGCCGGAACTTCATAGACACTTCTTGCTATCTTCACCAGATCGATCTCATCATCCTGGCTATCCCGCCAGCTCAAATAGATACCGAGCCGGATCTCCGCAACGTCCTCCACCGGGACGGGTTCCACATAGGCGGCATAGCCGTATTCCTTCAGAGCTGCTATTGTATTCTCCATCTCATCATTCACTTCCAGCGACCGGTTGCTTGTATAACGCCCTGTCAGCAGGCTCACCGTACAATATGTCCTGCCGCCCCCGCTCAGCAGTGCCTCCGGCCGTTCGGCAGCATCTCTGTCATATGCCGCTGCAACCGCCTCAGCCATCTCCCGGCTCTGTTCGCTCGTCAATGCAATGTAGGCAGTCTCATCGCCGCGCGTGATCTGTATTGCGCTGCACTCCGCCAGAGTCTCATCATCCACCATGTAACTGATTTCCATATATTCGGGAGTCGTCAGCAGTGCCAGCACGGATTGACTGTGGCGGCTGCTCACAATATACCTCCGGTAATAGCTCCTGCCGTTTTTCAGCGTGACCTTTGCGTAAAATTCCTCCGCGTAACCGTTCTCGTCGGGTTCTCCGTACGAAACTTTCTCCGGCTCCGACACATCTCTGAGAAAGGCATATGCCGCTTCGGCATTCCGGATGTGAACCTTCTCGATTGCCGAATCCGGCTCGTTGATACCGCTCCATCCGTTCACATTGGTATATCTGTAGCTGTAAACGGAAATTTCCGCAATCTCCTCCTCTGCCGGAAGATAACGGTCATAACCCGCCCAGTCCCATTCAAAGGCAAAGCCTGTCAGCAATCCCACTGCCAGCACGGCAAGCATCACGGGCTTACGCCGGAAAAATGCTTTGAAATCCATGTTGAAAATAACATTCAGAACACCAAATGCCATAACTCCCGCGAGCAATGTGCCAAACACACTCCATGCCAGCGTCTCGTTTGTAACTGCCATGAATATCAGCCATCCGCTGAAGGCTGCACACAGAGAACCGACGAACTGTACCGCTAAACAGACAAGCCTGTTCTTCGTCCCCTGCTCTGCCAGCTCCGAAGGACGCTTCAGATAAGTGACAAACGCAAGGCAGCCAAGCACAAGTGCAATGACCAGGCTGATCAGAACGTTGTGCGAAAGGCCATCTCCTCCCTCCTCGCAGAATTCATACAGCACATACACAGCATCCGCAAACGGAGACGCGTGAACCGCGGCATACAGGGATGTGCGCGACTTTGACATCACCGACACAAAGGTATTCAGATAGGACGCACAAAATGCCTGTACCAGAAGATAGACCGACACGACACCACCGCCCAGCACAGCTGTTGTCACCAGAGTATTCAATACATTTCCACAGAGCATGACTGCCAGCAGAACCAGATGATAGACCAGCAGGAATGCAACCAGCAGTACAACAGCGAACCGCAGGGATAAGGAGAACAGCTGTCCTCCGGTCATCGAGCCCTGATACGTCCCCATCTCCTCCGCCGTGACAACCGTCAGTGCCTCAAACTGATTTCTGATCGACGCGAGCCTTACCTCGCCGATCAGCAGCGTAATCAGCAGACTTACCAGAAAAGGTACGAACCAGATCAGCAGCCCGTTGAGCCACCCCGCAAGGAACAGCGTCCTGCGTTTCACCGGCATGCTGTGATAGGTATCTGTCATGTTCCGGTGAAACACATACCGGAAGCCAAAAAGTCCGACAATGACAGCCCCGGCGATTGCTATAATGCCAGCCGCAATGGGAAGCGTGCCGGAGAAAACGTTTGCCAGGACCTGTGCATCCCTGAGCAGCGGCGTTGCCTCTGAACTGTTTATGGACATTGCATTGTAGGTGCGCCTTCCGCTGTAGATTAGAAATGCCACCGGAATTGCAAGCAGATTTCCGAGAACAGAGAGCGCCAGCATCCATGTCTTATGTCTGAAATCCTCTCTCATTACCTTAGAAAAGCAATGCTTTGACGTCATATCCCTTCACCTCCGTTTCACTGATAAAGATTTCCTCGAGCGACAGGGGAAGCAGCTCATAAAAGACCGGATTCATCTGCTCCATAAATTCCAGAATCTTTTCCTTGTCTCCCCTCACTGTCACCGTGTAAAGAGATCCTCTGTTATCTATCGTCACGACCTCAAGGCCGCTCCGTATCTTCTGCAGCATCTCATCCTCCCGGATCACGCATTGCAGCTTGTGGATGTTCAGCTTCATATCATCAATATCCTTCTCCAGCAGAATGCCGCCTCTGTGGAGCAGTCCGACATATTCACAGATGTCCTCCAGCTCCCGCAGATTGTGAGAGGCGATGACCGGGGTCAGCCCCCTTTCATCCATCTCCTTGACAAACAGCGCCTTCACCGCCTGCCGCATCACAGGGTCAAGCCCGTCAAAGGTCTCGTCGCACAGCAGATATTTTGTATTCGCGCAGATTCCACAGATTACGGAAAGCTGCTTTTTCATGCCCTTGGAGAAAGTATTCACCTTGCGCTTTTCATCCAGTCCGAATTTCTCCATCAGGCTCTTCCACTTCGCCCCGTCAAACGACGGATAACAGGTCTGGTATAATTTCAGCATATCGACCGGCGTACCGCTGCGGAAATAATACTGGTCGTCGGAAATGTAAAATATTTTCTCTTTCACCGCCGGATTGTCATACACCGGTTCGCCATCGACAAGGATTTCGCCCTCCTCCGGCTTCAGCACGCCGCTGAGCATCCGCATAAAGGTAGACTTTCCGGCGCCGTTTGTCCCGATCAGTCCGAATACATGTCCGTCCTCGATCTTCGCGCTGATGTGATCGATCGCCTTGATACTGTCAAAGCTCTTGCTCAGATTTTTTACCTCAATCATTTAAGTCCCTCCCCAAAGACCCGGTCCAGCTCTGCCTTAAGCTCCTCAGCTCCCAGACCCGCCTCCTCTGCACGCTCTGTCACCTGCCGCCATTCGTCCAGCATCTTTTTCTTTTTGCCTTCCCGCCACTCGCTCTCGGGCGCCACAAAGCTTCCTCTGCCAGATACCGTATAGAGATAACCCTCCTGCTCAAGCTGGTTGTATGCACGCTGGATTGTGTTCGGATTGACGGCAAGCTCAACGCCCATGGATCTCACGCTGGGCATCTTCGCATCCGGCTCCAGCGCGCCGCCGACAATCAGCCTCTCCAGCTTTTCCACGACCTGTTCATAGATCGGTCTCTTGTCCCTGTAGTCCAGCAGAATCATGGTTTTGTCTCCCCTTTCCGTTCCGCAGCCATCACAGTTCGGAATTCTTGTGTCCTCTGTGTGTCGCGTCTTCTAAGTGTATTATGTTTCTTAGTACACTTAGATAATAATACAGTTACCCCGTATTGTCAAGAATTATTTCTTCGTTTGCTTTTTCCTATTATCTATGGTACTTTGTTATCATGCAGAAATTTTAAGACAGGAGGATTACTATGAGTACTAATAAAAACCGCATTCCTCTGAGAAGCGAGGTCGCCGTGGAGAACACATGGGCTCTCGAAGATCTGTATACCTCCGAGGAAGAATGGAAAAAACATCTTGCTGCCACGAGGGAAACTCTCCCCGCAATCGCAGCCTGCAAGGGAAAACTGGGCACTGCCGGCGCCAGTCTTCTCACCTTTTTCAAGCTTCAGGATGAACTTGAGATCGCGTTGGACCGTCTGGGACGCTACGCATTCTGCAAGGCCGATGAGGACACGAAGAACACCGCAAACCTTTCGATCAAGGAACTGGCATCCAGCTTCCAGATAGAGGTCAGCGGCGCCGTTTCCTTCGCCGAGCCCGAAATTCTGGGGATACCGGACGACACCTTAAACCGCTTCTTTGAGGAAGAACCGGCTCTCTCCGTTTACAGACGCGCCATCAACAGCATCCGCCGCAAGAAGGCTCACATTCTCTCGGATGCCGAGGAACGGATCATGGCGGCTGCGGGTGAAATGCGTCAGGCGCCGGGACAGATCAACGGACTGCTCTTAAACGCAGATCTCACCTTCCCGGACATCACGGACTCCAACGGTGAAAAGCTGCCTGTGACAAGCGGAAGCTTTATCCCGCTGATGCAGCATCCCGACAAAAACGTGCGCAAGGCTGCCTTTGAGTCCCTCTACGGCACCTACGAAAAGACGAAGAACACCTCCGCCGCACTGCTGTCTGCCCAGATGAAACAGCTTCAGTTCAACGCGGATATGAGACATTACAATTCCACGTTGGAGGCCGCTCTGGATCGCACAGAGGTTGATCCCGCCGTCTACCGTAACCTGATCGAGGCCGTGCATGAAAACATGGGCTCCATGTACAAATATGTCCGTCTGCGCAAGAAGCTCCTGAAGCTTGACGAGCTGAACATGTATGACCTGTATGTGCCCATGGTGGCAAGCGCCGACAGGGAAATTTCGTTTGAAACCGCCAAGGAGAATGTGCTGAAAGCCATGTCCGTGCTGGGTGACGACTATGTGGCAATCTTAAAGGAGGGCTTTGAAAACCGCTGGATCGACGTATACGAGAACGTTGGAAAGAGAAGCGGAGCCTACTCCTCCGGCTGCCGCGTTCATCCTCTTGTGTTGTTAAACCACAAGAATAATCTGGATTGTGAGTTTACCCTCGCACACGAAATGGGGCATGCCCTGCATTCCTATCTGTCAAACAAAAATCAGCCGGTCATCGATTCCAGCTATGTAATCTTCGTGGCAGAGGTGGCTTCGACCTGCAACGAGGCGCTACTCATGCAGTACCTGTTAGGTCAGACCACGGACAGACTGGAACGCGCCCACTTGATCAACTACTTCCTCGAGCAGTTCAGAGGAACGCTCTACCGTCAGACGATGTTTGCCGAGTTCGAGTTAAAGCTGAGCGAAATGAATGCCGCCGGCGAGAGCATCAACGCCGATTCCGCAAGCAGGGTATATCACGACCTCATCCAGCTCTACTTCGGTGACGCTGTCACGCACGACAGCTACATCGATCTGGAATGGGCGAGAATCCCTCATTTCTACTATAACTTCTATGTATACCAGTACGCGACCGGCTTCTCCGCCGCCATAGCGCTGTCACAGAAGATCTTAAAGGAAGGCGCTCCCGCCGTGGAAGCATACAAGAAGAACTTCCTGAGTGCAGGCTGTTCCAAAGATCCGGTATCAATCCTGAAGGATGCCGGTGTCGATATGTCTACCAAGAAGCCCGTCGAGGATGCCTTAAAGCTGTTTGACAGTCTGCTCGATGAAATGGAAGAGCTGATGCGTGAATAACAAAAAAATCACAGGCATGGATAGCCCATAAAGCTGTCCATGCCTGTTTTTGGTTATTTTTCGTCCAGATACAACTGAATCCGGCGGTCAATGATCTCGGCAACTGTCTCCGCGCTCTTGTCACCGTTAAAATAGCCTTCCGCCTCCTCCCATATAACATTCTTTAAATCCTGATAATCGGGAGGTCCCGGAACGCACCGCTCCAGATAGTCGCTCCAGTCCTGCAGGGTGGTACTGCCGTCCGGCTTTTGGATTGCCTTCTCCCCACCCCAGTAAATGCCTTCCTCGGTTTCCCTGTAGAGAGGACTCTCCTTCGATATTCTGCAGATCGATATGATTGTCACTTTTTCCGGCTTCAGTTGCTGTATCTCCTGACTTTTCAGCGTCTCAAAGTAAAAGGCAACTGCCTCCGGGTTCGCAGCATTTTTATTCACCGCCACGATGCCTTCACACTTGACATAATTCCCGCAGTCTCCGTCCGTTGGCAGTCCGACAAAGAAGTAGTCATCCCCATATCTCTCATAGGTATCATTGATCGAAGCCAAATTGCTCCCCGGCCAGAGATCGGCAATCGTCTCACCAATACCGAGTCTGCTGCCCGGTCCCGGGTCTACATCCCCATATTCTTTTGCATACTCAATCATCTTTAAGAATATCTCATCGTCAAAATGACTTTCCCCATTCTCCCAGTCAATCAGCACCGAATTATTCAGACCATATTCCACGAAAAAGGACAGCACAGCTCTCTGACCAAAGCTGCCGTCTCTCTGACAGATAAAGCCGGTACAGTTCCCGGTGTCCAAAAGTGCCATCAGATCATCCAGTGTCCAACTGTCCTCCTGCCAGATTTCCTTCAGGGTAATCAAAGTCTCGGGCGAAATCTCCGGCGGCAGTCCGTACAGATGTCCGTCCACGGTTCCCAGACCGATGGCGCCCGGAAGAACCTGCTCCAGCGTCTCCTCATGGATCACAGAATCCAGCTCCATCAGCAGTCCCTTCTGCACAAACAAGTCAAAATCCTCTCTCGAAAGATAGAGAATATCCGGTCCCCCTCCTGCCACTATTTCCGCAATCATCCTGTTCCGGTAATCCGCTGTTGTCTCCCCTGCGCAATAGACATAGCTGAGGTTGGGATTTCTTCTTGACGCCACGGCTGCACAGGTCTCCACCTTCCTGACTCCTGTGCTCAGCATACTCGTCACTTGCAGCGCGTCCTGCTTCTCTATCTCCTCACGGCTCATGGCAGTGACCCAGTCCTCAGAGTTTTCCGCTATTTTGCCATACATCCTGAAAACCGACTCTCCGCTGTCCAATATGGTAAACATTGTCTGGAACAATGTGCTCACACCGTTCTCTCCAAAGTCAAAGACCTTCACCCGCTCGCCGCTCTCTATGTTCCATCTCACAATACCGTCCGGTGCAGCATAATAAAACTCATTGCCCCACAGCCCATAAACCTGCTTCCAGTTCTGTTCCTCTACCTCCGCAAGTGTTTTCAGTCTCTGTGCTTCCGGGTCAAACCACATCATTCGGGTTCTTCCTGCCTGTAGATCCCGAACCGCAAAAATCAATTCACCATCCTCCGTCCGCGCCGGAGGATCTACATACTCCTGCTCCCCAAATCTCTGCTCTGCCAGAAGTTTTCCTTCTCTGTCGAATATATACAGTTCTCTGTTAGGGTTCTCTGAATTTCCCGAGCGGACATAAATATTGCCGGAGGCATCATAATCGCATTCCGTATCCGCCAGAGTCAACGCTTCTTCATCCTTGAAAATACCTTTTTCGAGAAACTGCTCACGGACATCTGTTACCTCAGCGGGTGTGCCGTCCAATGCCGAAGTAACGATCTGAATTTTTGAGAAATAGAATCCCTTCTCCGCATCCACTGCCCTTCTGGTAAGCAGGATGGCATATCTGCCGTCCGCCGTCATATCCATATCGTCTATGTATGCAAAACCTACGGTTTCCACATCGCCGGAATCTGCCTCAAGTCCAATGTTTTCCATTGTCAGCTCGATCATTTCGCGCTGGTCACTCTCCACATCGTATACCTCTGCATACTGCTTTCGCCGTTCAAGCTCCTCCCCGATATAATAGGTATGACGCCGAAGCCATTTCCCGGCACAGCCCCCTTCTTCCTTAACCTCGTGATTTTCGGCTTCCGCCTCCACCTCAGGCACCAGACCTTCCCGCTGCATCGGAAAGTATTTTTCCGCCCAGAGCTCCTGCTGCTCTGTTTCCTTCTGCGCCTCGGCAAAACCTTTGCTCCTCCAGTCGATCTGGTCGATCTTCTGCTCCGTCTCCTCGCTGACAGCAGCCTGTCCACAGCCGCACAGGCAAAAAACGAGAAAAAGTAAAGACAGATACCCATAAAATTTCTTCATGCCAATCCCCCCTGCATCCGTTTGATATTCTTCCCTTTATAATTATATTTCATTAAAAGCGTAACATATTTTCCCTTTGATGTAAATGTATCTATTATATACCAAGTTCTCTCTTCCCACGCATGGTTCTGCTTCTATGCATTCCAGCAGCGACTCTGGGTATGACTGCCTGCTTTTCTCTCACATACCCTCCGTCAATGGCAACTCTGGGTATGACTGCCTGCTTTTCTCCCCTATACCCTCCGGCAACGGCAACTCTGGGTATGACTGCCTGCTTTTCTCTCACATACCCTCTGACAACGGCAACTCTGGGTATGACTGCCTGCTTTTCTCCCCTATACCCTCCGGCAACGGCAACTCCGGGTATGACTGCCCGCTTTTCTCCCCTATACCCTCCGGCAATGGCAACTCTGGGTATAACTGCCTGCTTTTCTCTCACATACCCTCCAACGCAAAAAGGGCAGCGCCTGTGCGGTGCTGCCCTCTTCCATACCTATCATAAATGATTCCAAAACTCCAATAATTCAAATACCAGTTGTGCAGAATGCACCTGACCACAAGCAGCGCACTCTGGAGCCGCCGGTGCTTAGTTCCCGTACTGTGGGAACTTATGCATCCGTTGCGTGCGGAGGGTAGCGCAAGCGTGCCTGCGGTGGTCTGTGCATTTTGTGCAACGTCACTTGTGGAAACAGTGTCTATTCCACTCTCTTATTCTGTCACAAGAATTACCTTCCGGCACTTCTTCCCGGTCAGCTCCTCTGTCCTTGCATCGGATTGTCCGAAGCCCACGCTGACAGCATACCTGCTGCCGCCGGACACCTTCTCGCCCTCGTCATTGATGACGGTCAGCGCGTCCCTGTCCACGGGAACCCGAACCACTGCCTGCCCGCCGGTCTTGACGGAAACTCTCGCAAAGCCGCACAGTCTCTCATTCGGCGTTGCATCCGCAGAATCCAGAGCCTTTATGTATACCTGTACAACCTCCTCGACATCCCTGTCCCCGGTATTGCTGACCGTAACCTCAAGGCTGTCAAAGTTTCCTCCCGGAAGTCCTGCCTCACTGCCGTCTGCCAGCTCCTGTCCATCCAGCATTACACCGCTGATCTCGGCGCTGCCGTAGGTCAGACCGTAGCCGAACGGATAGAGTACCTCTCCCGTAAAGTAGCGGTAGGTTCTGCCCTTCATGGAATAGTCCTCGAAATCGGGCAGTTCCTCCGTGTCACGATAGAAGGTGACGGGCAGCTTGCCGGACGGCGAAATCTCACCGGTCAGGATGTCCGCCACCACGCGGCCACCCCTTGCGCCGGGGTACCACGCCTGTACGATTGCCGCGCAATGCTCCTGCGCATAGCGCAGATCCATCGCGCTTCCGGTCATGTTGACAAGAATCACAGGCTTTCCGGCTGCCACTACGGCCTCCAGAAGCTCGCGCTGAACCTCCGGCAGAAGCAGATCGACCTTATCACCTGACGCGTAGCTGTTACCGGTATCTCCCTCTTCTCCCTCGAGCGTCTCATCCAGCCCGAGACACAGGACAACAACATCGCTGTTCTTCGCCACCGCAACCGCCTCGCTGATGCGGTCCTGACGCAGGCCGAGGTTCTCAACCCTGTCCTTGAACAGATGGCAGCCCTCCGAATAGAAAACGCGCACATCCTCTCCCATGCAGTCCTGAATGCCCTCGAGCACGGTAATGTACCGGGAGGAGGTCCCGTGATAATTTCCAATCAGTGCGGCGCGGCTGTTGGCATTCGGGCCAATCACTCCGACCGCCTTTAATTTCTTCTTTTCCAACGGAAGGATTCCGTCATTCTTCAAAAGGACAACCGATTCCGCCGTCGCCCTGTCTGCAAGGGCGAGATGCTCCCTGCACTCGATCCTGTCATAACCGATCTTGTCATATTCCGTCTCATCAAAAAGTCCCAGCAGGAAGCGGGTCGTGAACAGTCTCTCCGCCGCGAGCGTGATGTCCTCCTCGCTTACGAGCCCCTGCTCATATGCCTTCATCATGTGAAGGTAGGTGTTTCCGCAGTTTACGTCACAGCCGGTCTTGAGCGCCAGCGCCGCCGATTCCTCTGCCGTGTCCGTCACCATGTGGTTAGTATGGAAATCGCGGACAGCCCAGCAGTCGGAAACATAGTATCCGTCAAAGCCCCACTCACCTCTCAGAATATCCTGCATCAGCGTCTTGCTGCCGCAGCAGGGCTCGCCGTTGGTTCTGTTGTAAGCGCCCATAACGCCCTCGACATCCGCATCCTTCACCAGCTTTTCAAATGCCGGAAGATAGGTCTCCCGCATATCCTTCTTGGATGCCTTCGCATCAAATTTATGGCGCACTGCCTCCGGACCGGAATGTACGGCAAAATGCTTCGCACATGCCGCCGCCTTCAGATACTCACCGTCACCCTGAATGCCATCCACAAATGCTTTTCCGAGCTCACCGGTCAGATAGGGATCCTCGCCGTAGGTCTCGTGTCCCCTTCCCCATCTGGGATCTCTGAAAATATTGACATTCGGAGACCAGAAAGTCAGTCCCTTGTAAATATCCCTGTCATTCTCTTTCACATAGGCGTTATACTTTGCACGCCCCTCCTCGGCAATGGTA
This sequence comes from uncultured Acetatifactor sp., assembly GCA_934402315.1. Lineage (GTDB taxonomy): Bacteria > Bacillota > Clostridia > Lachnospirales > Lachnospiraceae > Acetatifactor. Next base: position 122,300 of record CAKRTS010000005.1, read on the forward strand.
TCGCCGACCTTCTCCGCCAGATCCGTGTCAAAGGCAGCCCCTATGGCGATTGCCTGCGGGAACACGGTTGCAACTCCTGCTCTCGCCACACCGTGCAGTCCCTCATTCCACCAGTTGTAGGCGGGAACCCCGAGTCTGGGAATAGCGGGCGCGTCATACTTTAACTGTGAAGCCTTCTCTTCCAGCGTCATCTTACCCACCAGTTCTCTGGCACGCTGCTGCGCCGTTGTTCTGTCTCTCATATGATTCCTCATTTCTGCGCACCTGTCGTCATATAGTTCTCTACACTGATCTGTGTCATGTGCGCATAGACACAGATCCTGCATATCACGGACATTGGTTTACCTTCACACGCTTCTGCGTGTCATATCTTCATTCAGATTACCATGCTTCCCCGCTTCTATCCTCTCACATTGTGCTAACTTACACCCATTTTTTGCGCAGATGGCGGGCAGGAAGCTTATACAAACGCACTTTCCTCCGGTCCGAGGTAGGATGTGCGGATTCCCCTGCATCCGTTTCCGCCCGCCGCGGGGATTATCCTGATGCGCTCGGGTACAACACCCGCTTCCAGCGCTCCCAGTGTCAGCTCCCTGACACCCTTCTCAAAGTGCATGACCGTCTCCACAGAATGAATCTGATCCAGAACTCCCCTGCACCAGCTGCTGTCTCTGGTATCTCCCGCCTTGAAGTCTGCCCCGACAAGGGTAAGTATTCTTTCCGCCCCCTCTGCCGCGACGCGGATTCTGAGACTCTGCCGGTTAAATGCCGGGTTGGTCGGCGCCGCAAGAATCTCCACGCGGTAATCGCCGCTCTCCGGAATTGCAAAGCGGTATGTCAGCTCCGGTGCCTCCTGCCCTTCGGTGAAGGCGGCAGTAAACGGCGCAACCTTCACGGCAGTGCCATACTGTCCATAACCTCTGAGCACCTGATAAGCGCCCGCTTCCACATCCTTCTTTTCCGCATAATGCGCAGCATTCATTGTAACAACACCATTCTGCGGCAGGAAGGTCATCGGCGGAAGCACCTCTGTCTCCGTCCTGACACCGCTGATCTCGACAGCGACAACCGTGTCCCCGTCACTGATATGTAATGTCACCTTCTCTGTCACTTTCGGAAGCAGTTCCCGTCTACAGCTCAGAACTACCTCCTGCAGCTCCTCCACATCTCCGCTGAGCGGCGATACTGCAAGCCACTCCGGCAGCTTTCCCGATACCACACTGATCTCATAATGGATAGCGCTGGGGCCGTCCGAGGACACCTCAAGAATCATCTCCCCACAGCCCTCGCTCATAAAGTCATCCACGAAAATGCGCTCCGGGCCGCCATAATTCTTGAACGCCACCCTCTCGTCGTCCTTGCGCGACACACTCATCCGGTTCTTCGCAGTCGGATGGAGGCGGCATACGACGGGATATCTGCAGCCGTCCTCATTCCACTTTGTAAAGCCGATATGCGGAGCCAGCTGCATGCCCTTCCACTTACCGCCCTGAAAAGCCGCAAATTCGTCTGCGAGCCTGTTATCCCGCTCCATGCACTCCTCTGCCAGCGCGGCATAACGGTTTGCCACCTTTCTTCCCTGTGTGGCATAATGCCTGCTCTTTCCGGCATAGAGATGCAGCTTGAGCAGATTCGCGGAGGCAGCTGCCGAAAAGCCGACCATACTGTAATAGCCGTTCCTCTCCGCCTCGGATAACCCATCCCGCAGCTGGGCATCCAATGCCTGAATCTCTTCCGCCGCCTTAAGCATCCTGTCCGCCTCAAGGTAATGGCAGGGATGATAGATATTTTCATTCAGCGCCTCGGGTCTGCGCTGGTGGTTCAGATCGATATATGACAGAAGCAGCTTTGCCGCCTTCTCCCGCAGCTGCTTCTCCGCCGTCGGGAAGGATTTCTCCGCCCACTGCGCCGCAAATTCACGATAGCTGTCCGGGTTTGCGCTGCCCCACCGGTCAAAGTCATAGGCGAGAGACATGAAATAGGTCAGCGGCACCTCGTGCAGCTTTAAATCTCCGACATTCACAATCCACAAATCGCGCACACCGTACTCATACGCGGTGCACATCTGCTCCCATGTCTTTGACAGCGGCGTGGAATCCACCCATTCATAGGAAATCGGGCCGCCGTGATAGTCGAAGTGGTAATACATGCCGAAGCCGCCCTTGCGGTTTCGGATCTCCGGTGTCGGCAAGGTTCTCATGTGCCCGAAATTATCCTCACAGAGCATGCAGATCACACCGTCGAGCTCGTCCCAGTCCTTCAGTCCGGCAACGTGTTCGTCCCCGTAAAAATATGCCTCGACCTCCTTGTACAGCGCCAGCATCTGCGGCACCTTGTCCAGATCCTCATTGACATTTTCACGAATCAGCTTTCTCTGCTTTCTGATGATGTCCTTCAGGAGATTGATATTTTCCTCGACCGTCGCATCGTCGCCGAGCATGGAGGAGTCTCTCTCCCCGCGCATACCGATGGTGATTACATTCTCATATTTTCCGCTGCGCTTAAGGGAATCCTCCCAATAATTCAACAGTCCCTGCTCATTGGTATAAAAATTCCACTCGTTGCCGTAGCGCGTTCCCTCGCCGCGCACCTTGTCCCACTCCTCGCTGGCGCGGAGACAGGGCTCGTGATGGGAATAGCCCATGACGACACCATAGATGTCGGCAAGCTCCTCGTTTGCGCTTCCCGGCCCGTCCAACGGGAAGGAGGATGCCCACATTGCCGGCCAGAGATAATTGCCCTTCATCCTCAGCAGAAATTCAAACACATGGCGGTACATGTCTGCATTGACACCGCCGAAATGCGAGCATGCCCAGTTTCCGAAGCAGGGCCATTCGTCATTGATGAAAAAGCCTCTGTAGCGCACGGAGGGCTCCTTTGACACTGTCTCAATATCCGTCCCCACGATGGGATCGGGGCATCTCCTCGGCGCTGCATCTCCGAAGTAGACCAGCGGGGTCACTCCGAGATACTCCGACAGCGTAAACATGCCGTAGATGGTTCCCCGCTTATCGCTTCCGCAGATGACGAGCGCACTGTCCACGCCCTCAAGCGGATGCTCCAGAAGCTGTATCTTGTAAGTCTCTCTCTTTCCCCTGATCTCCTCCGCAGAGAAGCTGCCCTTTTTCTCAAGCTCTTCCAGAAGCGTGCTGTGTCCGACCGTGGCGCAGAGGATCACGCTGCCTCCGGGCTTGCGGTTCAGCCACGCCTCGTCCACTCTCTCAGGCTTCTTATCCGAGACAAGGCAGATGTCCTCCGCCAGTGTGTCGGCAATTCGTCTGACACCCTCGTAGCCTGTCGTCTCAACCAGAATCGGAACCGCCCTGTTTTCTTCAATAAGTCTGAATTCTGCCATACCTTCCTCTTTCCTGCGCACAGTGTGCCCATGCTGTCACTTGTTTTCCTGTCTATCTTCCGTTGTCAACATATCCGAAGCCAAGGATTGTGAACTGCTTCTGTTCATCTCCCTGCCGCATCCGGATCTCCACATGATGCCGCTTTCTTTCCGCACCCCTCAAAAGGATCAGCGCATTGCAGTGCGTCCAGCCCACGTCCCTTGGATTGATCTCCCGCACCTTCTCGCCGTCCACAAACGCCTCAATGCAGCCCGCCATAGGTGACGCGGAATCCTTCGCCACGATCAGCAGGGCGCTGCACACAATATCCATACAGAACGGTCTGTCCCCGCCCGTGTGGAGCCAGTTGTCCGGGAACTCCGGTGTCACGGACAGATCGCGGTTCCTCTCCACCGCCTGAAGCTCCTTATCGGTGCCGGAAAAGTCTCCGCAGTCAAGGTTCTCCGCCGCCTCCGCGCACCGTCTGTCCAACAGCTTCACTCCCTCGAACTCTGCGCTGAACGGAGCCGGAATTCCGTTTATGTCAATTTCCCCATCTGTGTCCGTGCCGTCAATCTGCTGAAACAGATATCCGATTGCATCCGCCATGATGGTATGTCCGTAATTGCTGGGATGGAAGCTGTCATAGAAGAACTGATTCTTCGACAGGACACGTCCCTCCCCCGCCTTCCGGTAAAACTGCTCCGTCACGCAGTTTTTGATGCTTACCATCGGCAGCTGATATGCCTTTCCGACCGGAGACAGTCTCTCCTGCAGATTGAAATCGTCCGCGAAGACCGCAAACAGGAGGATGACGCCGGGCTTTTGACCGGAGAGCAGGATCTTGCGCACCAGGCTGTCATAGCAGTGCCCCTTCGTCTCGTCGCCCTCGTCGTTCACCGCATACTCGACAATGACAAGATCGGGAACCACCTTTCCCTCTGCACACACATCCCTGTCATAGCGGATCATGCCCAGCTCCGAGGAGGTTCCCCCCACACCAGCCTTGACATAGTGGATATTTTCCTCCGTGCTCCTTCCGCAAAGCTTACAGAAGCGCTCAAAGGTCTTCCATGCATAGCACTCCGTATTGATCGGAATAGCGCCCGCGCCCTGTGTGATAGAGCCGCCGATGAATGCGATCGTCACGTCCTCGCCGCGTCTTGCCTTTTCGATTGCCCGCTTTACTCTTGCATTATTTCCCGCCTGCATCAGAGAAGCCTTCAACATTTCCCTGTACTCCTGGCAATTAAAGTCGATCGGATTCTCCTCCTCCGGTTCAGGCGCATCGAATCCGTCCTGCAGCACAAAGCGCACTGCTACCCTTGCCTGCTGATTTGCCTTGGGAAATTCAAAGCGGATCTGTCCCGGAATATCGTCATCCTGCGACCATTCCACATCCTCCAGCCTGATGATGTTCTCCATGCCGTCCGCGCGCACTCTCTTACGGATTGTCGTGCCGGAGCCATACACATCGGTCTTACCGTACATCTGGAAGGCAAATCCCACCTCGGTAAGGGGTTCGTCCATTTCCACTGTCACGCCGACAGCATAGACCAGTCCGCGGAACCCTTCAACCGTAGTCATCAGCTTCAGCATTTCCTCATCCACGATCCCGCCCACCAGCCGGGCAGAGCTGAGCATCCTGCCGTCGTTGAGATAGATAAACTGCGTTCCCGTGCCGTCCGGCTGCCCGGAGCCCGCAACCTGTTTGTTTCTCATGATATAAAAGCTTTTTCTCTTTTTTTCCGCGTCACGCGGTGCGATTGGTCCTGCCATCGAATCGTCTCCCCCATTTCTCTTCCTCCGGGTCTGGCAGCCCTGCCACAGACCCCGAATGTTCTACTATCATTATATTTATCCGGCCACGCTGAATCTCCTCAACCATTGTTGATTCATGTGCACTTTTTGCTAATTTAAAACTGGTCTGGTAAAAAAGTTTCTCTCTGGCACTTTTTATAGAGCCACTCTTGCTATACACTCTGCGTATAGAAATTGAGCGAGAGGAGAAAATAAGATTATGAAAAAAACAAAAAGCTTCAGCCTGCTGATCATAGGCGCAGTCCTGCTGATTGCAGGAGTCATCTTTGCAGTTCTTACTTACAATAACAGCTATCAGGAATCCGTTGCTGTCGGAAAGACATTGAAGGAGGTCAAGGCTCAGATCTCAGAGGCAGAGGAAGGAAACACCGATGTCGATCTGGATGCCCTGAAAGCACAGCAATCAGAGCTTTCCGCAGAAAAGCTCCGCCTGGAACGCCCCTATTCCTACGCGCTGATCGTCGTATTTTTAGGCGGTCTGCTGACAATCAAGGGAATCTATAACGCAGTGCATGGGGTCTACCGTTCCTCCAGACCGGATGTGAAGCGTCTTGCCACTGCCGGACTGATGGCGGCGCTCTGCTACATCGGTTTTGCCTTTTTCAAGATTGATATTCCGGTCGGCCCGGAAAAGACCGCCTTCCATTTCGGAAATGTGTTCTGTGTGCTTGCAGCGCTGCTGCTTGGCGGATACTGGGGCGGAATGGCCGGTGCGATCGGCATGACGATCGGAGACCTGACAACCTCCTATGTGACCAGCGCCCCGAAAACCTTTTTATTAAAGCTCTGCATCGGTCTGATCGTCGGCTTTGTGGCACATAAGATTTTTAAGCTCGACAAAGAGCATTCCGCAAAATACATTACCGGTGTTACCATCCTCTCCTGTGTATGCGGCATGGCATTTAACGTTGTCGCCGATCCTTTGGTCGGTTACTTCTATAAAATGTATCTTCTGGGAGTTCCGCAGGACATCTCCGCCGCGCTTGCCAAGATCAGCACGCTGACTACCGGCGTCAATGCCATCGTCGCCGTGATTGCCGCCTCGATCTTCTATCTTGCACTGCGTCCCGCACTCCGCAAGGCAGGACTGTTCGTTCAGGTGACACCGGAAGAAATAAGGAATGATATATGACGGATTATAAAGAAAATAAGAGCCGGGGCGGAGTTCCCCGGCTTGCTATGATAAATGATATTGCTGGCTTCGGCAGATGCTCCACAACTGTGTCTCTGCCCGTAATCAGTGTTTTGGGGGTACAGGTCTGTCCTGTGCCTACTTCCATTTTGTCCAATCATCTCGGCTTTCCTGTCTGTCACAGGGACGACTACACTCCCCATATGCAGGCATACATACATGCATGGAAGGATCTGGGGCTGTCCTTTGACGGTCTGTACTGCGGTTTTCTTGGCAATGAAGAGCAGATCGGCATCGTCGAGGAATTTCTGTCGCTCTTCCACCCTCCGCTCTTTCTTCTCGACCCTGTCATGGGCGACCACGGAAAGAAATACCGCTCCGTCACCGACTCGCATTGCATGGCGCTCCGCAGACTGTGCAGACACGCGCAGGTTCTGACGCCGAATCTGACCGAAGCCTGTCTGCTCACCGACACCCCTTATAAGGAAGCCGCGTGGTCAGAGGCAGAACTGCAGCTTCTCTGTCAGAAGCTCTCCAAGCTCTGTCCCGGCTCTGTCGTCATCACCGGTTTGCACGAAGACGATCACTTCCGGAATATCTGCTGGGAAGACCACATGCAAAAAGCCTGTGTGACCCCCGCAACGGGAAAGTCCCGTCCGGGCACAGGCGATCTCTTTGCATCGATTCTGGTTGCCGAGCTTCTGCGCGGAAAAGAACTTTTCCCCAGCGTACAGAAGGCAGCTGAATTTGTTGCACTCTGCATCCGCGGCACGGAGGCTGCCGATGTTCCGGTACAGGAGGGCGTTCTTCTCGAAAAATTTCTTCCGAAGCTGCTTTAAGGTCTGACTGTGCTTCAGTCCTCAAAACGAATTACGATACTCCCCATGGCACATTCCGCAGTCAGACTCTTTCCTGCACCGTTGTCGATGTCTCTCTGCATACCGACGCCGTTGTAGTCCTGCCCGGCAAGGCTGATGTTTCCCATCGTTCCGATCAGATGATAGTTGAAATCCGTCTCACTGCCGGCCAGCCGCAGATCAAGGCTGCCCATGGAGCACTTTACTCCGGCATCTCCTTTCACCGTTCCCTTCACCGTCATGCCGCCCGCTCCGACCTCTGCATCCAGGTTCTGAACTGTAATGTTGTTCATAGTAATCTGCCCTATTCCGACATTCGCCTCCAGCACCTGCGCTGTCAGCTGCTCCGCATTGATCTGTCCCGCGCCCGCCTTCAGCAAAATATGGTCGGCATCCAGACCGCTCACATCCATTTTCCCCGCTCCCAGTTCCATGCAGATGTCACTATAATGAAAACTCTCTGGTACATAGAGCGTGATTTTATCGCCCTTTATGTCATTCCACTTCTGCGATCCTGATGTCGTCCGGACGATCAGCGCCCCCTCCTCCATGTAGGTCTGGAGCTTCCCGACATTTGTTGCTTCTATATATATAGAGTTATCCCCCGAAGTCTCCACGCGGAATTCACTGCCTCCGGTCTGGATGTCCAGCTTCTGAACATTTTCCCCAATGCAGTATTTATCTACCTGTCCTGTCAGGATCTCATGCTCTGGACTGAAATTCGTCGCATCATTGATGTCATAATCAACAGAGTCCAGTTCGTCCAAGCCGTCCTGAATCAGGAAGCCAAGATTTTCCAGCGGTTCAAGGTTGAGTGAAATTTTGCCTCCGGTGACAGAGTCCACGACCTCCTGCATCCCCTCCGGTCCCTTCGTTACCCAGCCAATCACGCCCAGAATGATTCCCGCAAGCAGCAGGAGCAGTATAATAATTCCACAGATTTTTAAAATTTTTTTCATAAAGGCTTCCTCTTGTATTTACATGCATTTCCAAAAGGCCGCACTATAGCCTTTCAATACCGTTCCCTGTCCGAAGTCGTGTTCCTCACCTGTGAGCAGCTCCGTTGCACGCCCACATCCCGCGTCGAAATGTGCTGCGAAATCATTCTCATCCGCGTTGATTGCCACAAGTACCCTCTCGTTTGCAGAGCATCTCTCGAAAATACACTGCCTGTTTGTCAGCAGCACGGAACGAAAGGCTCCATAATTAAGTGCCTCCGAGTTTTTCTTGATCTCTGCAAGCCTGCTGATCCATTCCGTCAGTTCGTTCCACTCCGGGGCATCAAATGCCGGTCGCAGCGCCGGGTCTCCCTGTGACTTATCTGCCTTTGCTCCCCATTCGCTGCCGTAGTAGACGCATGGAATACCCGGCATGCCAAAGAGCAGCGCATAGATCAGCGGAAGATGCCTCTCGTTGCTAAGAATGCTCGCAACCCTTGTGACATCATGGTTGTCCACAAAAGACAACAGATGTTTTCCCTTATACAGCGTCCAATTTTCCGGGCCAAATTGTCTGAGCAGTGAATGATTGATCTCAAAGAGGTTCATGCTGTTAAAGCTGCTGTAAAGTCCCTTATAGCATTCATAGTTGGTCGCGGAATGCAGCATACTGTCATTCATCAGCCGGTTATAATCCCCATGCAGCATCTCCCCAACAAGGAAAAAGTCCTCCTTCAGGTCATCGCAGAAGGAGCGCAGCCTGCGGACGAAATTCTCATCCAGACTGTAAGCCACATCGAGCCGCAACCCGTCAATGCCAAATTCCTCCACCCAAAACCGCACACTCTCCAACAGGTAGTTCACGACCTCCTCGTTCCCGAGATTCAGCTTGACCAGATCGTAATTGCCCTCCCAGCCCTCGTACCAGAGGCCGTCATTATAATTGGAATTGCCGTCAAAGGCGATGCGGTAGAACCAATTCACATAGGGAGAATGTTCCCTGTTCCGCAGGACATCCTGAAACGGGCCGAACCCCCTGCCCACATGGTTGAATACACCGTCCAGAACCACACGGATATTGTTGCGGTGCAAAGCATCGCAAAGCTCCCTCATGTCTTCGTTGGTTCCGAGCCGTACATCCACCTTGCGGTAATCCCTTGTGTTATAACCATGGGTGTCCGACTCAAAGAGCGGCGAAAAATAGACTGCATTCACTCCGAGTTTTTTCATATGAGGAATCCAGTCTTCCACCTTTTTCAGCCTATGCTCCAGAACGCCGTCATTCTCAAACGGTGCTCCGCAGAAGCCCAACGGGTAAATCTGGTAAAATACACTTTCATAAGCCCACATATTCTCTTCTCCTTTTCATTGACTACTTCAGTACTAAATTTATGTTTTGCATATTTTTCTCTGAAAGAAAAATGTACTAACCTGTCATTTATTTTTGCTTTTTTCCTTAAAAAACCTTTAAAATCCACAGAGTTATCCACATATACACATGTGTCACTTTGGTTTTCCACAATGTCATTCCGCGAAAAATGACATGTCAGCTTCTGTAGAAACTACAGCCATTCGTTCCAAAAGCGCTCCACACGCTTTGCCACGGTGCCCAGACTCACTTCCTCAAAGCTCTCCCATTCCCGGGGAAACATCCGTTGATAGGAGCCCTGCAGAAAGCGCTCGTCCAACAGAGCGATGATCCCGACGTCCTCCGTGGTGCGGATCACACGTCCGGCTGCCTGAAGAACCTTGTTCATTCCCGGATAGCGGTAGGAATAATCAAAGCCGTTCTCCCCCTCCTCATCGAAAAAATTCTTCAGAATCTCCCGCTCGAAGCATACCTGCGGTAATCCGGTTCCCACGACGATCGCCCCGATCAGGCTGTCATTCTTTAAGTCAATCCCCTCGCTGAAAATACCTCCCAGAACGCAGAAACCGATCAGAATGCTGTCCTCTTCCTCGATTTCCATCGCAATATCCGCCTGAAGATCAAGCATGTCATTGCCCCGGAACCGGGAGAGAAATTCCTCCCTGTCCGCCTCACCCATGGATTCCCCCTGGATCAGGCATTCTCTTCCCTCTCCCCCATACCGCTCCGCATATTGCTCATAAATTCTGTAGAGAAATGCATAGGAAGGGCAGAATACCATATAATTCCCATGCCGGTTTTTCACGATTTCCTCGATGTATGCGGCAATATTGGCGTACTCCTCGTCAGACCTTCTGGAATACTTGCTCGTCACATCATCTGCAATAAATAACGCTCGTTTTTCTGCATCAAATACTGACTTTGCATACACCTCGTAATCCTCCGGCGTTCCGCCGAGCAGCTTCTTATAATATTGTATCGGCAGGAATGTCGCCGAAAACAGGATCGAGCTTCGTCCACGCCCCATACATTGCCGGAGGTTTGCCGCAGGATTTACGCAGAACAGCTTCAGCCGGAAGCTGTTGTCATCCCCCAGCTGTGTATACTTCACATAGTTCTCATCCATGAGCTCATACATTTCCAGAAAATGCCCGATCTCAAAATAGAAGTCCAGAAGCAGATCTCTGACCGGCAGCTGCCCATCCTCCTGCTCCGCAAGGTAATCGTCCATCACCGCCTGCAGCCGCATCAGAGGCTGCACAAAGGAATCAATGTCCTCCACCAGACAGCAGCCTTCACATTCCCGCTTCATGGCAAGCATTTCCTGATTGCACTTTTCCAGATGGTAAACCATCTTATCTGCATAGCCTTCCCGGACAAGGATACTGCGCCCGCCGCGTCTCCCCTTATGCTTTACTTTCGACAGAGCATTTACCGTGTTTTCTGCCGGGTAAAACACGGTACTGGTCTGGTCAATCAATATTGACGCATCCGCTGACTCGCCTGTCATATCAAGAGTCATTTGCCCGGAAACCTTTGATTTTCTGGCATTTCCGCTCGTATCTGACACGATTGTCTTTTTCAGTTCCAGACGCAATGCCAGAAAGTCTTCCTTCACCAGCACTGCACTGTACATCTCCCGCCCACGCTCTAACAGGTTGTGTGCCTCATCGATCAGAAACAGATATTCTCCGCCCACACTGTCTCCGAAAAAACGTTTCAGATAGACATGGGGATCAAATAAGTAATTGTAATCGCAGATGACAGCGTCTGCAAAGAGACTCATATCCAGACACATTTCAAAGGGGCAGACCTGATGCTTCGCCGCATATTCTTCAATTTTTTCACGGCTGAAGCTGTCCTCCGTCATCAGCAGATCATAGAGTGCGTCGTTAATGCGGTCATAGTGCCCTTTCGCGTAGGGACAGTATTCCGGATTACACTCCGTTTCCTCCATAAAGCAGATCTTCTCCTTCGCGGTCAGAATCACGCTCTTGAAATGTAAGCCCTTCTTCCTGAGAATCTCCAGTGTATCGTCTGCGACCGTCCGCGTGATCGTCTTCGCGGTCAGATAGAAGAGTTTTTCTCCCATTCCCTGCCCCATCGCCTGCACCGCAGGATAGATCGTTGATATTGTCTTTCCGACTCCGGTCGGAGCCTCCATGAATAATTTCTTCTTGTGGTAGATCGTCCTATATACATTGGCGACAAGCTCCTTCTGTCCGTCTCTGTAAGGGAAAGGAAAGGACAGTCCCTTGATGGAATTCTGTCTGATCTCCCGCCAGTCCCAGGTAAAGTCCGCCCATCTCCGGTAAGCCGCCATCAATGCCTGAAACCATTCCGTAAGCTCGGGCATTGTGTAGTCCTGGTAGAAATAGCGCAGTGTCTCCGTGGGGATATGACAGTAGGTCATCCGCACCTGTACTTCGGAAAGGTTCTGCTGCGTCCCATATATGTAGGCATAGCACTTCGCCTGTGCAAGATGAAGGGGCATAGGTTCCTTCCATTTCACAGGATCTCTGTAGGTTCCCTTGATCTCATCGATGACTACACGATCCTCCGTCTGAATAATACCGTCAGCCCTTCCCTCCAGCGTCAGAAAGTATTTTTCTTCCTCAAAGGTCATTTTCAAGGCAACCTCAGCCTGATACTCCGGGCCCATTCTTTTCTGGATCATGCGATGAATTCTGCTGCCCTCCTGCATGGCATTATCTGCACCGGCATGATGCCTGTTATCTATATCGCCATGCCGCAGCACAAATTCCACCAGCCTGCGCACAGAAATGCTTATTTCTCCCTTCACGCCCTCTCCTCCCGAAAAAAATTAACTCCCTACGAAGATAGTACTCTATCCATCGTAGGGAGTCAATTTGGTTTTGATTTGTCAGCAAGCTATCGCATACTTCTTAAGGAATTCTTCCAGATTCGCATTATATCCGTCATAAACTACAGTCAGTGGCATTCTGAAATCAAGTCCATACACACCCAGAAATGACTTTGCATCTACAACATATCTGTTGTAAGAAATGTCGATGTCGAAATCACATCTGGACGCTACATCAACGAAGCGTTGAACATCATCCTGCGTCATACGAATTGTCTTAACCATTTCCAACCTTCCTTTCATACATACACAAGAAATCATCTATAATCTACTATTATATGCACATAAGCCAAAAAGTAAAGCGATTTACATTTTTCCATTTTTGCCTTAAATTAAGTTTTTTTCGCTTCTTTCATCAATTTGTATATCCCGGCTCCCTACGCTTTTCCAGTTTTGTCCAATTTGATCATCTTAGAATTTGCCTTGCGATTTCTCCTTTCAAAAATTTATACGTTCTGTTTCAAATCTCTGCAATATATTTGTAATATCCAAAGGCGTTTCAGAACTCAATCATATACTCCCGGAACCTCAACGGCAGCATATTCATCTGTAAATCGAGGTTCTGCCGCTCCTTGATGGCGATCGTCCTGCAAAAATGCCGGAACAGCTCCTGATACTGCATTTCCTTCTCTGAAAGCGTCAACGGCGGTTCCCCCATCTCATTCCCTGAGAGCAGATACCATTGTCCCCGTTGGGGATGAACCCCAAAGAAATTTCTCTTATCATCATAGATAACAAAGTTTTCAACCGGAAGACGATCTGCGAAGTGCGGCATCAGAAAGGTCAGTATATTATTTTTCGGTCCGATCTTCGCATACAGGATGCCGTTCTGCAGCTCCTGAAAGCGCAGAAAGCCTTTCATGTGGTCGATCTCTCTCTGTGTTCCTCTCGCAAGGGAGAAGGTTTTCATCACATGGTCGTCCGCCAGATTGTCGAGCAGATGTCCCTTCTCATATCTCTCGTCAAGCCCCTTTACAACAGTCCGGAATACGGCCTGTGCCTTCTGCCCGTCCTCCGCTGCCAGCGCCATGCAGACGGAAAGATAATTTTCCTCGCCAAAGCGTCTTAACAGGGTCTGCATGACCTTCCGTGTCTTCGCCACGTCCGCTTTAACCTTTATGTCCTCTGCAAAAAGCAGTGGTTCCTCATCAAGAGCAATATATGTGTCCTCTGCATTTCTGTTCTCTTCATAGGATAAATAGATTGCTGTGAAAATGCTCTCCAGCGAGTCTTCACATCTGTATACTGTCATTTTAGCCCTCTTTTCTGTAACATATACATTAAACTTATACTTCTGCAAGTGACGTTGCACAGAATGCACAGACCACCGCAGGCACGCTCCCGCTACCCTCCGCGCGCAGCGGTGCATAAGTCTCCAAAATACGGAGACTAAGCACCGGCGGCTCCAGAGTGCGCTGCTTGTGGTCATGCGCATTCTGCACAACTGTTATGTGAAATTTATAGTTTTACACATTCTTTATTACATTAAAAACTGTCCTGCGGCGGTCTGTGCATTTTATGCAATGTCACTTGTAGAAACATGAGTTTCACTGGTGTCCGTATTATATAAATTAAAATTGCCCTACCGCGGTCTGGAGCTGTTCCTGCGGGGTGAGCGTCCTCGCAAAGCTGCTGTCGTCAAACAGGGACATCTGTCGGTACGACATGCCGTCACTCCCGAGGCTGACCCTCTCCTTCACGTCCGTAAGGTTCCGCACAATATAATCCTCATCCAGTTTCACGGGATACATCATTCGCCCGTTGCAGGTGACAAAAAACAATGCCCTCTTCAGCACAACGCCTATCTTCTTCAGGTCAGCAAATGTCAGTCTGGCACATCTTCTTGCCGCCACAATGCGTCTGGCACTCTTTACTCCGATGCCGGGCACGCGCAGAAGCATCTCCAGCGGCGCGCGGTTGATCTCTATCGGAAAGTATTCCAGATGCTTTACCGCCCAATCCTCCTTCGGGTCCAGAAGAACGTTGAAAAACGGCCGGCTTTCATCCAGAAGCTCTTCCGCCCGGAAGCCGTAAAACCGCAGCAGCCAGTCCGCCTGATACAGCCTGTGCTCACGCAGGAGCGGCGGTCCGCCCGCCAGCGCCGGCAATGCCTTATCTCCGGTCACATTGACAAAGGCCGAATAAAAAACTCTTTTCAGTCCGAATTTCTTATATAAATTTTCTGCCACGTTGATGATCTGGAAGTCGTTCTCGGGAGTTGCCCCGATAATCATCTGTGTCGACTGCCCGCCCGCAACAAATTTCGGTGCATTCCGATACAGAACCAGTTCATTCTTGTTTTCTTCTATTCCGGTCTGAATCTGGCGCATCGGTGTCAGGATCGTCTTCCGGTGCTTATTCGGTGCCAGCGCGCGCAGTCCCTCCGCTGTCGGCAGCTCCAGATTCACACTCATCCTGTCCGCCAGGAAGCCGGTCTGGCGGATCAGCTGCGGATCAGCCCCGGGAATTGCCTTGACATGTATATATCCGTTAAAGCGGTACTTGTTTCTCAGAAGCGCTATTGTCCTGCAGATCAGTTCCATGGTAAAGGACGGATCCCGGATAATGCCCGAGCTTAAGAACAGTCCTTCTATATAATTTCTCCGGTAAAACTCCATCGTCAGCGTACAGATCTCCTCCGGGGTAAAGGTGGCACGCGGAATATCGTTGGAACACCGGTTCTGACAATACTTGCAGTCATAGATGCATTCGTTTGTCAGCAGTATCTTCAAGAGAGAAATGCATCTGCCGTCGCTGCTGAAGCTGTGGCAGATGCCGGACTTTGCGCAGTTTCCGATTCCGGTTCCGTTCCCCTTTCTCTCCACGCCGCTGGAAGTGCAGGCAACATCAAACTTCGCCGCGATGGTAAGTATCTCCAGTTTTTCCATGATAGAAAGCTCTTTGCCTGTTGATAGGTATTCCATAATAGCCCCCTCGTAACCGTAATTGACAAGTGACGTTGCACAGGATG
Source organism: uncultured Acetatifactor sp. (assembly GCA_934402315.1). Lineage (GTDB taxonomy): Bacteria > Bacillota > Clostridia > Lachnospirales > Lachnospiraceae > Acetatifactor. Next base: position 137,607 of record CAKRTS010000005.1, read on the forward strand.
CACAGACCACCGCAGGCACGCTCTCGCTTTGCTTCGCTCGCAGCGGCACATAAGCTGCCACAGTACGCCAGCTAAGTGCCGGCGGCTCCAGAGTGCACTGCTTGTGGTCAGGTGCATCTTGCGCAACTGTTGCCTGAAACGTGTTAGTTGCATAATTACATAAATAAAAATACATTAATGCCGAACATGTGTTCCTTTTTATAATAGTACATATGTTCGTGTTTGGCAAGATAAAAATAAAAAAAAGCCTTGCAAAATATAGGAAAAAGCGTTTAAATGGTAAAGGAATCTTTTGTATATCAGGAAAGCAGGAGCATTATGTCAAATTTACATTTACCGAAAAATTACAAATCAGAACTGAATCTGTATGATACGCAGATTGCGATTAAGACAGTTAAGGATTTCTTCCAGACACTTCTGGCTGAAAGACTGCATCTGCTGCGTGTATCCGCGCCGCTGTTTGTTGCACCGGAATCCGGTCTGAACGACAACCTCAACGGTGTCGAGCGTCCCGTTACCTTCGACATTAAGTATCAGGACGGACGGGAAGCAGAAATTGTGCAGTCACTGGCAAAGTGGAAGCGTTATGCACTGAAAAAATACGGTTTTTCCGTTGGCGAGGGGCTGTACACGGATATGAGTGCGATCCGCAGGGACGAAGATACCGACAACATCCATTCCATCTATGTGGATCAGTGGGACTGGGAGAAGATCATCTCCAAGGAGGAGCGCACCCTTGACACCCTGAAGGAGACAGTACGCACCGTATATAAGGTTCTCCGCAAGACAGAAAAATATATGTCTATCCACTACGATTACATTGAAGAAATTCTTCCCCATGACATTTTCTTCATCACAACTACGGAGCTTGAAGAGATGTTCCCCGACTACACTCCGAAGGAGCGTGAATATTACATAGCAAAGGCGAAGGGTGCTGTCTGCATTATGCAGATCGGCGATCTTCTGGAATGCGGTGAGCCGCATGACGGACGCGCACCCGACTATGACGACTGGTCATTGAATGCCGATATTATCGTGTACTACCCTGTTCTTGATATTGCACTCGAGCTTTCCAGCATGGGAATCCGTGTAGATGAGACCGCTCTGAATCAACAGCTGCAAAAAGCAGGCTGTCCCGAGCGCTCGGAATTACCTTTCCACAAGGCAGTGCTCAACGGCGAGCTGCCCTATACAATCGGCGGCGGCATCGGCCAGTCCAGAATCTGCATGTTCTTCTTAAGAAAAGCACATATCGGTGAGGTACAATGCTCCCTGTGGCCGGAAGAGGTCATGGCGGAGGCCGAGAAAAAGGGCTTGCAGCTTTTATAAGCTGCAGGTCCTTTTCATAATCTGTAATCCTGTAGTTGTCACCGGCTCTTCACTCTGCACGGCGATACACCGCGAACTTCTCATTTCGGAAGGTCTGTTCATAACCTCTCTCTCGCATAAACTCCAGAAGCAGGTGGAACTTCTTATCCTCATCCATCCTCTCAACCGTATCATTGTCCACTCCAGACTCCAACAGGGCGTCCCTGCCTCCCTCTTCATAGACCGCATTATGGTTCTCCAGAATGATTACAGGATTATTTTCCAGTCCGCGTACCTTCTCCTCCATCACGTTATAGCTGTAAGACGGAAGCTCCATCCATGGGTTAAATGCCGCCGGCATCTGTAAATAGTACGACAGGGAAGGAATACACCACGAAGAGTACATTCCAAAGGTAATCAGTTCCTGCCCCTTCAATGCATTTTCATTGACATAGGCACTGAGCTCCGTCAACCACTGCGCCTTCTCCTTGGACATCCGGATTCCCTTCAGAACCTCATTGTTCTCTACCGTTGCACTGATGTCCCGCACTCCCGTCGCCTCCGCGAAAACAAAGCCTGCACCAAATCCACCAAACTGTACACAGCAAAGTACAAGAAATGCAGTAAGAACATACTTTGCCGGAGTAGCTGATATGGTAACGTGCGCTATTTTTTTATCTCCCGCCTGACGTATAAATTGCAGGCTCGCCGAAAAGGTATACGGCGCCGCCAGAAACAGATTGTTGATACTCGGGTAAACACCGTTATTACTGCCGAGGGATGTCAGCAGGAGAACCAGTATCAGCATACCGCTTATCAGCTTCTCCTCACTGCGGCTCTTCCTGTCAAAGATCTTCACAAGTGCAATGAACATCGTCAACATAATAAAAAGAACTGCCGGGCGGTACATAGAACCATAGCTGTGAAAATCCACGGAGCAGAACTCCCGCCAGTAAAGCCACACCGGCACGGCAATGCTGACAGCTGCCCAGAGCAGCCGTATCATCTTCTGGATAACAGCCGATATTTTCCCTTTCAGCATTCCTGCCATGGCGAACAATACCATTCCGCCGGCAACCACTATCAGTATTCTGATTACCCAGTATGAATTTGTCACATACTCCATCACCAGCTTCTTTACCATCGAAGCTGCCTTATAGTCCGTAGCGTTATCCGTCATGGCAAAAAGACGTGTAATTCCCGCAAAGTACCCGCTAAGTCCATATTCAAGCTGAATTATGAGAAGAAGGACTGCCAGCGCCCCGAAATAGCCCGCCATGCACCAACCGGTATGCCGTGCCGTTCTGCGCAGCTTCTTCTCTTCACGCACGCAGATAAAATCATACACCCAGACCGCGAGGATCAATCCCATCTCCGGGAGATTTGAAAATCGTACAAAGACATTGATGCCGAGACAGACTCCCGCAGCGATCAAACATCCTTTTTTCTCTTTTGTTAAACCTTCATATAATAAAATGGTGCATCCAAGTAATAAAATATAGGTTAAATAGTTATATAAAAGTGCTGTCGGACACCAGCAGAGGCTGATCGCCGCCATCTCCCCCACAAAGGCGATCCATGGGCGGATCTGCAGTCTCTTTATGCAGAACCAGTAGCTTCCCAGAGCCAGAATGCTCACCAGCAGGCCCGTGTAAAAATTCATTCCGAGAAGGCTGCCTGCGTTTGGCAGCCCGGTAAGCCAATGCCCCACCACATTTGAGATCCAAGTGGAAAAGAGCCACATCGGATCCATGTGCTCTGTCCCCATGAAGGTATGGTTGGCATAATTATAGCCCGTATCCATCAGGTCAAGCCCCCAGTTGATATGCCGCAGAGGATAAAGTGCCAATATCACAATAAACATACTCTCCAGAAGCCTTTTCCCCGCAGCGATCCGCTCTTTCATGGCGGTTCTGCCCGTATTCACCTGCATACTCCGTGTCCAATCCTTTCCATGCTTTATCACTTACAAGCGTCAATAACTATCACGCGTTCTCTTTTTCATCAACCTCAAAAACTGCATCCACTCTCCTGATCCCATCCATCAGTCCCCTGTAGCATCCAGTTTTCATCAATATTCCATGTGCTCCCTTCATCACCAACGCCCTCAGCATATCGACAATGATTCCAGCTGCGAATATCGTGACAACAGCAAGAAGCGTGTGCAAAAGCAGACTGAAGACACCGTTCACCCTGTCCGCCCCCAGCCAGTTCTGCCATGTATAACGCAGTCCAAGATTCTCATGCAACAGATAAACGCCTAAGGTATAGGGAGAAATTTTTACAATAACATCTGCTATTTTCCCATGGAAATCCATTTTAAGGAAAACATAGAACAGTCCCAGCGCCGCCAGAAAAGGCAGAATATGGTTATACTCCATACACATTCCGGTCATTCTCCCCAAACTGCCTGTTCTCAGGAAAACCTGTCTCAGCGTCATCGTGCCGCAAAATGCCAGCAGACTGCAAACCACATACAACAGGGCACCGCGTCCCTTCTTTTCAAGGAAAGGAATCCCGAATCTCCTGACATAAGCAGCCGCGGCAAACACGCATAGATACCAGATACAGTCATATCCCTTGGCATCCAATTCCAGCCGCAGGGGAAGAACGCTCTTAATCAGACTGAATACAATAAGGAGCATAACCACGGTACACCGGAGCTGCTGCTTTGTCATGCGCCTGAGTGCGATTCCCACAAAGGGCAGCAGCAGATACAGGAATATATAAGCCGTCATAAACCAGTAATGCTCCATCCAGACCGGAAACACCAGTGTCAGGAAAAAGTGTGTGTCCACGCTCGTCTCCATCATAATGCCTGTCAACATACCGATCAGCCCAAAACCAACCGAATACAGCCATACCTGCAGCCAGAGTTTCAGGAGACGGCTCAGCTTGAAAGAAGATGAGCACAGGAAATAACCGCTGATGAACATATAGACATTGACCGCGACGATACTGAAGGTCTCCAGCAGCCATGCTGCCACCCTCTGCGTCCCGAGATTTTCTCCTGTCAGTTCCGGCAGAAGCTGACCCTTTCCCAGATAGTGCAGCACCACGACCATCATCATTGCCACACAGCGCAATAGTTCCAGATTTGCCATACGTTTTTTCCCCGCCATGGTCTTCCTTCCTCCAAACCTGTCCTAATCAGAAAAACACCGCGCTCATTATAGCATCTATCCGGTATAAAGTCAAAAATGCCATGCTTCCGTCCGGCACATTCCGGCGGAAACATGGCTTAACCAATTTATCAAATGCTTTAACAGCATCTTACCTCGGCATCACCGCTGCCGGTGGAAATCTCAACCTGACAATCTCCATTGCCCACAGTATAGCGCGAGGACACCCTTCTTCTGGCACCGTCCGCACTGTAAACATAGCATTCACCACTGCCGGTGTGGGCTTTAATCGAAGGATCCTGTACCTTGCCGAGATCAATGTCCAGATCTCCGCTGCCCGTCTCGGCTACCACTGCTTTCGCCCTGCTGCCGACACGCATACCCACATCGCCGCTGCCGGATCTGACAACATATTCCTCAAAGTCCCCTTCAAAGTCAATATCACCGCTGCCGCACTGCACCACTGCTTTCCGTCCTCTGATTTTACCGGCATCAATATCGCCGCTGCCGGTCTGGCATGCCATGCTGCCTGCCGTGATTCCGGAGATATCCAAATCGCCGCTGCCGGTCTGCATACGAAGCTCATCTGCCGTAAGCTGCTCTCCCTCGAGATCACCACTTCCCGTCTTCATATTCATCCGCTCCGCCTTCACATCCCTTATAATCAGCTCGCCACTCTTGGTATGTGCATTGAGCTGTACGACATTGATGCCTTCTATCTCAAGATTGCCGCTGCCGGTTGAAGCCTCTACTCTCTGCATTCCCGCCGGGATACCGACCGTCAGGCTGATCTCACTATCCTCGCCGCCCCTGCTGTTATTGACATTAAATTCATAGCTTCTGCCAAACAGCATAAACTTTACCGCACGCTTAGCCTGACGCGCATAGTCAGCGTTATCATTCCGTCTTACTCCCAGATACAGAACGCCATCCTCCTCATGCTGGGAAAACGTATAGAGCTGCTTCTGCACATCATCGCCCTCGTTATGATATTCCACTGCAATTTCCCCATCCGTCGAATTCTGTACAGAAACATCCGCCACAAGTCCATCAATCACAACAGCGCTATAACCTGCAGAATAGATTTTCTTCTCCGTATCTGTTTCCTGAGGTACACTGATCTCCTGCCTGATGTCCTCCTCCGGAAGTTCACTTATCATATCCTCAATATTTCCGAGTTCCTCAATGATCTCGTCCTCTGTTCTCCCGGCTGCCAGTCCCTCCGCAAAATGCTGCTCATAATCATCCATAATTTCCATCTGAAGCTCCCGGTTAAACTTTTCCAGTTTTTTCTGTAATGCCTGCATATACTCTGATTTTATCATCGTTTACCTCCTTATAATGTGTAACCTCTTCAATTCTCCATCAATTCACTGACTGCCTTTACAAAAACCTCCCACTCCTGTCTGACCGCCTGCTGATACTCTCTTCCCTTGTCCGTCAGACGGTAATACTTTCTGGCAGGTCCCGACTCCGACTCGACAAGATAGGTCGTCACATAATCGTCCTCCTTTAATTTTCTCAGGATAGGATAAAGCGTTCCGCTCGCAATGGACATCTCTACGGAAATCCTCTCTGTCAGCTCATAACCGTACTTATCGCCTCTCACAAGCAGAGACAATACGCACAGCTCGAGCGCTCCCTTCTTAAATTGTATATTCATAAATAGCCTTCTTTCCTTAATACTCTTCTATGTATTGTTGATTGTATCACAAGCTATTATATATTGCAATATACCAATTAATAAAATATGCAGTTTTTTCCAAAATACTGAAAAACTGCATATTTATTCTCTATTGTACTACCAGATTGGAGTACCCCATCAGGCTCTCATCGACTGCTCTCGCCGCCTCTCTGCCCTCGCGGATTGCCCATACGACAAGAGATTGTCCTCTGTGCATATCTCCGGTAACAAATACATTCTCCCTGCTCGTCCGGTACTCACCCGCCTTTGTCTTCACGTTCGTGCGCTCATTCAGCTCCACACCGAATGCCTCGGCAATATAGCTCTGTGCCCCGAGGAAGCCCGCCGCGATCAGCACAATATCTGCCGGAAGCTCCTGTTCACTGCCGGGAAGCTCCTTCATTGTCATCCTGCCGGTCTCCTGATCCTTTTCCCATGACAGCTTTACCAGCTTCACCGCCTTGAGACAGCCGTTCTTGTCCTTGATAAACTCCTTCACCGTGGACTCATAGATGCGCGGATCATGCCCGTAGACCGCGATTGCCTCCTCCTGACCGTAATCCGTCTTGCAGACCTTCGGCCACTCCGGCCATGCATTGTTCGCTGCCCGTTTATCCGGCGCCTTCGGCATCATCTCGATCTGCGTGACACTTTTCGCACCATGCCGGATGGAGGTTCCGACACAGTCATTTCCCGTGTCGCCGCCACCGATAATCACAACGTTCTTATCCTTCGTGTCAATATACTTTTTGTCCTCAAAGCCGGAATTCAGCAGACTCTTCGTATTTGCCTTCAGGAAATCCACCGCAAAGTAAATTCCCTTCGCATCTCTCCCCGGCGCCTTGATGTCTCTCGGGTTCGACGCTCCGCAGGCGAGAACAACGCGGTCAAACTCATGCAGCAGCTTGTCCGCCTTCATATCCTTTCCCACATCCACGCCTGTGACAAAGGTGATTCCTTCCTCCTCCATGATCTTCCGCTTTCTGTCCACAATCTGCTTTTCCAGCTTCATATTCGGAATGCCGTACATCAGCAGACCTCCGATGCGATCGGAACGCTCGAAGACAGTGACGGAATGTCCGCGCCTGTTCAGCTGATCCGCCACCGCAAGCCCGGAGGGCCCGCTTCCCACAACGGCTATGCTCTTGCCTGTCCTTACCTTGGGCGGATTTGCGACGGCATATCCCTTCTCATAGGCATTCTCGATAATGGCATGCTCGTTCTCCTTCGTCGATACCGGATCACCGTTCAGACCGCAGGTACATGCCGCCTCGCAGAGCGCAGGGCATACTCTGGAGGTAAACTCCGGGAAATTGTTCGTCTTTTTCAGCCTGTTATACGCCTGCTGCCAGTTGCCGGAGTAGACAAGGTCATTCCACTCGGGAATCAGGTTATGCAGCGGACAGCCGCTTGTCATCCCGCAGATTGTCATGCCCGCCTGGCAGAACGGAACGCCGCATTCCATACACCTTGCACCCTGAAGCTGCTGCTTTTCCTTCGGCAGATATTCATGAAATTCGTTGAAATGCTTAATACGCTTCTTCGGCTCCTGTGCTCCGCTGACTTCTCTCTTATATTCCATAAAACCGGTAGGTTTTCCCATCTCTCTGTCCTCCTGTTTTCCATCTTTGCCATAGCACCGGACTAATTAATGTCCGCGCGTATTTGCGTAAAAAGCCTCAATCTGTGCCTGCTCGGCGCTCAGCCCCTTTTCCTCCATCTGGACGATCGTCTTCAGCACCCTCTCGTAGTCATGCGGAATGATCTTCTTGAATTTTGGAAGATATTCTCCGAAGTGATCTAGGATCTTCTTCCCCTTCTTGGAGTTTGTCAGCGCAACATGCTCCTGAATCATGCCCTTGAGCTCCAGCACATCATACTTGGACGTGATCTCACTGGAGGAAACCATCTCCTTGTTCAGACGCTTATACAGGTCATTGCCCTCATCCAGCACATACGCGATTCCGCCGCTCATTCCGGCTGCAAAGTTCTTTCCTGTCATTCCGAGGACAACCACACGCCCTCCGGTCATATACTCACAGCCATGATCGCCAACACCCTCGACGACCGCAATGGCACCGGAGTTGCGGACACAGAAACGTTCTCCCGCCACACCCGCGATAAATGCCTTACCACTGGTCGCTCCGTAAAGCGCCACGTTGCCGATGATAATGTTCTCAGATGCCTCAAACGTGCTTCCCGCGGGCGGGTAAACGATCAGCTTTCCACCGGACAGTCCCTTTCCGAAATAGTCGTTGGAATCGCCGACAAGCTCCAGCGTCAGCCCCTTGGGAATGAATGCACCGAACGACTGTCCGCCCGCTCCGGTACACAGCACACGGTAGGTGTCCTCGTCCAGATCGTCTCCCAGCTTACGTGTAATCTCACTTCCGAGAATCGTGCCGAAGGCTCTGTCCGTGTTGGATACGTCCACCTCGATACTCCGCTTCTGTCCGCTCTCAATCGCCTTTCCGAGCTGTTTCAGCAGCACGCGCTCATCCAGCGTCTTCTCAAGCTGAAAGTCATAGACCTGCTTCGGATCGAAGGTAACCTTCTGTCTGGAACCCTCGTAGGGATTCGCAAGAATCTGTGACAGATCGATCTCCTGCTGTCTCTCCGTCAGATGCTCTCTCCTCTTCAAGAGATCCGTGCGTCCGACCAGCTCATCCACTGTCCTCACACCGAGCGCCGCCATATATTCCCGCAGCTCCTGCGCAATGAATTTCATGAAATTCTCCACATATTCCGGTTTTCCGCGGAAGTTCTTTCTAAGCTCCGGGTTCTGGGTCGCCACGCCCACCGGGCAGGTATCCAGATTGCAGACCCTCATCATCACGCAGCCCATCGTCACAAGCGGCGCTGTCGCAAAGCCAAACTCCTCCGCGCCGAGGATCGCCGCAATCGCCACATCTCTGCCGCTCATCAGCTTTCCGTCCGTCTCGATGCGCACCTTGTTTCTCAGTCCGTTCATGATCAGGGTCTGATGCGTCTCCGCAAGACCCAGCTCCCACGGAAGTCCGGCGTTATGAATGGAATTTCTGGGTGCCGCTCCCGTTCCGCCGTCATAGCCGGAGACCAGAATTACCTGTGCTCCCGCCTTGGCAACACCTGCTGCAACCGTGCCGACACCCGCCTCCGAAACCAGCTTCACGGAAATTCTCGCCTCTGTATTCGCGTTTTTCAGATCATAGATCAGCTGCGCCAGATCCTCGATGGAATAAATGTCGTGGTGCGGCGGCGGCGAAATCAAAGATACTCCCGGCGTGGAATGTCTGGTCTTTGCAATCCACGGGTAGACCTTTCCGCCCGGCAGATGTCCGCCTTCACCCGGCTTTGCCCCCTGCGCCATCTTGATCTGAATCTCCTTCGCACTGACAAGATAACGGCTTGTGACGCCGAATCTGCCACTCGCCACCTGCTTGATGGCGGAGCACCGGTCAAGTCCGTCAGCGCCTACAGTGAGACGCTCCAGATCCTCACCGCCCTCGCCGGAATTGCTCTTTCCGTGCAGTCTGTTCATGGCGATCGCCATCGTCTCGTGCGCCTCCTTGGAAATGGAACCGTAAGACATTGCGCCCGTCTTGAACCGGGTGACAATCGCCTCCACCGGCTCCACCTCCTCCAGCGGCACACCCTTCTTCGGATAGTTGAAGTCCATCAATCCACGCAGGTTCTTCACGGAATCCTCGTCATTCACCATTGCCGTATACTGCTTGAACATCTGATAGTCACCGCGCATCGTGGATTCCTGCAGCATATGGATCGTCGCCGGATTATAGAGATGCTCGTCGCCTCCGCTGCGCATCTTGTGATGTCCGGGGCTGTCCAGTGTCAGGTCATTTTCCAGCCCCAGCGGGTCAAATGCCATCGAATGCAACACATCTACCTGACTCTCAATATCCTTCAGCGTGATGCCGCCGACTCTGCATACCGTATTGCTGAAATATTTGCTGATCACGTCCTTATCGATACCGATTGCCTCGAAGATCTGCGAACCCTGATAGGACTGGATCGTGCTGATACCCATCTTGGATGCAATCTTGACAATGCCGTGGAGAACTGCGTTGTTGTAATCGTTGACCGCCGCATAGTAATCCTTGTCCAGCATATGATTGTCAATCAGCTCACGGATGGAATCCTGCGCCAGATAAGGGTTGATCGCGCAGGCGCCGTAGCCGAGCAGCGTTGCAAAATGATGAACCTCTCTGGGCTCGCCGGACTCCAGGATCAGTGCCACTCTGGTCCGCTTCTTTGTGCGCACAAGGTACTGGTTCAGCGCAGAAACTGCAAGCAGCGACGGGATCGGCACATGGTTCTCATCCACGCCCCTGTCGGAGAGGATCAGCACATTGACGCCGTCTCGGTAAGCGCGGTCCACCTCTACAAAGAGTCTGTCGATTGCCCTCTCAAGGCTCGTGTTCTTATAATAGGTAATGGGAACGACCTCCACCTGGAAGCCCTCCGCCTTCATATTCTTGATCTTCAGCAGATCCGTGTTCGTCAGGATCGGATTGTTGACCCTGAGCACATTACAGTTCTTCGGGGTCTCCTGCAGGATATTTCCCTCGGTTCCGATATAGACGGTCGTCGATGTGACGATCTCCTCACGGATCGCGTCGATGGGCGGGTTCGTTACCTGCGCAAAGAGCTGCTTGAAATAATGGAACAGCGGGTGATAGGTCTTGCTCAAAACAGGCAGCGGCGTGTCCACACCCATAGCCGCGATTGCCTCACTGCCGTTCTTCGCCATCGGGAGAATGCTCTGCTTTAACTCATCGTAGGTGTAGCCGAATGCCTTCTGCATCCGCTGACGCTCCTCATAGGTATATTCCGGGACACGCTGGTTCGGGATTGTCAGATCCTTGAGGAAGACAAGATTGTTATCCAGCCATTCGCCGTAGGGCTGTCTGGACGCATATTTTTCCTTCAGCTCTTCGTCGGAGATCACCTTGCCCTGAACGGTATCGACAAGAAGCATCTTGCCCGGGCGCACCCTCTCCTTCACCTTGATCTTCGTCGGGTCAATATCCAGCACACCGACCTCAGATGCCAGAATCAGCGTGTCGTCCTCTGTAATCAGGTATCTGGACGGTCTGAGACCGTTTCTGTCAAGAACTGCTCCCATAATGTCTCCGTCCGAAAACAAAATGGATGCAGGCCCGTCCCACGGCTCCATCATGGTCGCGTAATACTGGTAAAAGTCTCTCTTCGTCTGGGACATCGCCTTGTCATTAGCCCACGGCTCGGGAATGGCGATCATGACAGCCAGCGGCAGATCCATACCACTCATCACAAGAAATTCAAGCGTGTTGTCCAACATGGCGGAATCTGATCCGGTCTTGTTGATTGCCGGCAGTACCTTGTGCATCTGACCCTTCAGATACTCCGACTCCATATTCTCCTCTCTTGCCAGCATCTTGTCCGCATTGCCCCTGATCGTGTTGATTTCACCGTTATGCACCATCAGGCGGTTCGGATGCGCGCGCTCCCAGCTCGGATTCGTGTTGGTCGAGAAACGGGAATGAACCATTGCAATTGCCGAAACAAAGTCCGCGCTCTGCAGATCGGCAAAAAAGGTGCGCAGCTGTCCGACAAGGAACATGCCCTTATATACGATCGTCCTGCTGGAGAAAGATACCACATAGGTGTCCTCCGTGGACTGCTCAAACAGCCGCCTGGCAATATAGAGCTTCCTGTCAAAGGCTAAGCCCTTCTCCACATTTGCGGGTTTCTTCACAAAGCCCTGCATGATGTGCGGCATACATTCCACCGCTTTATGTCCAAGCACATTCGGGAATGTGGGAACCTCTCTCCAACCGAGGAACTCCAATCCTTCTTTTTCGACAATGATCTCAAACATCTTCTTCGCCTGATTCCGGCGCAGCTCCTCCTGTGGAAAGAAGAACATTCCAACGCCGTATTCCCGCTCTTTTCCGATCTCTATTCCGAGGGGCTTCGTCACTCTCGCAAAGAATTTATGCGGAATCTGGGTCAGAATACCGACACCGTCTCCGGTCTTTCCCTCTGCATCCTTACCTGCCCTGTGCTCCAGATTCTCCACAATTTTCAAAGCATTTTCCACTGTCTCACGGCTCTTCTGCCCTTTGATATTGACACAGGCACCGATACCGCAGTTATCATGCTCAAACACCTCACGATAAAGCGGTGCCTCCGCTACTTCCTTCTTCACATCAAACATGGCTGTACTCCTTTCTGTTCGCGCCTGCCCACGCATTCCCGAAGCTTCAACACTCACGCAAAAAGAGCGCAAGGGAGCTATTACGCGCTCCTTTGCGCTCTTTGTTTTAAACACTATACAATACTTTTTCTCATTTGTAAATAAAAACTATTTAGGAAATTGTCAGATTATTTGTTAATTAATATTTTCAATGTTGAATTATCTGTCAATTTAGTTCATCCAGATAAAGCTGGCTACGGTTCTGTATGAGCTTTGCCGTCTGCTCAGCATCCTTCGTACCGCCGAAATACTCTGCTGCCTCCTCCTTTATGATTTCAACAATGAGTGAATTTTCCGCACAACAACGCTATGTCAGTCTCCGAAACAATATCCATGCTTAACAAAGCCTTTTGTCTTCCACTCCGTACCTATCCTTTCCTGAGCGGCAGACTGAACCTCCGTCCCGGTCTTTTCAAATAAACCTCCCTCAGTATCAAACCTGAACTGTTATGTTACCCACCTGAAAGTCATTGCTCCATGACTCCCATTATGGCTGTGTCATTTAGGAGGCCTCTTCCAAGGTGGCAGCAAACTCTTCTACACTCGCACAGGAAAGTGCTTGCATAAACCAATCGTTCAACAAAGTCATATCCTTTTCTGCCAGAATTTTACTCTGCAAAGCCTCTGACACCTCTCCCTTACATCCCAAAGCCATCAGTAAAGCCTCTGCTTTCCCCTCAGTTCTGCCTTCCCTCAGACCATCCTGCCTTCCCTCGGCCCTTCCTTCTGCCCTTCCTTCTGCCCTTCCTTCTGCCCTTCCTTCTGCCCTTCCTTCTGCCCTTCCTTCTGCCCT
>CAKRTS010000006.1 GCA_934402315.1 uncultured Acetatifactor sp.
CTATACACTTCCCACTATCTGGGCGTGTTCGGGACTTCCACCCGTTAGAGCGCGCCCATGGCGCGCAAACAAAACCCGCAGAAACCATATTCCGATTTCTGCGGGAACTGTGCCATAGATCACATGGATCGTAATCTATTATGCCTTATATCATTCGCTTTGTCAAGCACTTTTTCAAAATTCTTTTATACAGGGTAAGCACCGTTCTTGGTGTCCGCCTGTGTCATGTCAACTTTTTCCTGCTGTGCCTGACGATACTTGAAGAAATCGGTAGCAACCTGAGGGAACAGTGCATAGGAAAGAACATCCTCATCCTGCTGCTTCCATTCCTTCATCTCATTCTCCAGCTTATCCATCTCAGCGGGAAGCGTATCTGCGAAACGTCCTGTCAGTCTCTTCTCGCCGGGGATAACCTTGTCGATGACTTCCTGGCTCATAGGCTTAACAGTCTGTCCGTACTCTCCACGCAGTACAGCCTTGGTCTCCTTCGTTGCCATCTTGTATCTCTCGCCCATCAGTACGTTGAACACCGCCTGTGTGCCGACGATCTGTGAAGAAGGCGTAACCAGAGGGGGCTCACCGAGATCCTTACGAACCTCAGGGATCTCCTTCAATACGTCGTAATACTTATCCTCCGCGTTCTGCTCCTTCAGCTGGCTCACCATGTTGGAAAGCATGCCGCCGGGTACCTGATAAAGCAGGGTCTTGATGTCTACACCCATTACCTTGGGATTCAGAAGTCCGCTCTTGAGGCACTCGTCTCTGTAAGGACGGAAGTAATCTGCGATCTCTGCCAGAAGATTCTGGTCAAATCCGGTATCATACTCGGTTCCGCGGAAGGTCTCAACCATAACCTCAGTTGCAGGCTGGGAGGTTCCCATTGCGAACGGGCTGATTGCAGTATCAATCACATCTACACCGGCTTCAACAGCCTTCAGATAGGTCATGCTTGCAACACCGGAGGTGTAGTGGGTGTGCAGCTGGATCGGCAGCTTCGTGTTCTCCTTCATCGCCTTAATCAGCTCACTTGCCTTGTAAGGTACAAGAAGACCTGCCATATCCTTGATACAGATGGAATCTGCGCCCATCTCCTCGATCTTCTTCGCCATGTCTGCCCAGTACTCCAGCGTATAAGCGTCGCCAAGCGTGTAGGACAGAGCTACCTGTGCATGTCCTCTGCCTTCCTGCTGCTTCATTTTGTTGGTTGCATTTACTGCCTCCTGCAGGTTGGGAAGGTAGTTCAGGCAGTCGAAGATACGGATGATGTCGATACCGTTTGAAATAGACTTCTGAACGAATGCGTCTACAACGTCATCTGCATAAGGTCTGTAGCCGAGGATATTCTGTCCACGGAAGAGCATCTGCAGCTTGGTATTCTTGAATCCGTCGCGCAGCTTGCGGAGTCTGTCCCACGGATCTTCCTTCAGGAAACGTAGGGACGCATCAAAGGTTGCTCCGCCCCAGCACTCTACAGAATGGTATCCGACCTTGTCGAGCTTATCTACAATGGGAAGCATAAACTCGGTAGGCATTCTGGTTGCGATCAGGGACTGATGAGCATCACGCAATACTGTCTCCGTAATTTTAATCGGTTTCTTTATTGTTTCTGACATTACGATTTTCCTCCATATAAATTAAGTTATAAGGCGCTGTGCCGGCAATTAAAGCTGTGCATTCATAGGCTCTTCGAGCCTATTTCATCGCGCTTCGCGCCTTCCCGCCGGCATTTAAAGCTGTGCATTCATAGGCTCTTCGAGCCTATTTCATCGCGCTTCGCGCTCTATATGCCGTCAGCTGGTCGTCTTGCTGTTCGTGCAAGCACGACAGCTGCATCGCCAGCTGTCGGCATGCACAGCTTTAAAATACCCCGAATATCGCCATGAAGGTACCGGCTGCAACAGCGGTACCGATAACGCCTGCTACGTTGGGTCCCATTGCGTGCATCAGCAGGAAGTTTGTGGGATCTGCTTCCGCGCCGACCTTCTGGGAAACACGCGCTGCCATAGGTACGGCAGACACACCTGCGGAACCGATCAGCGGGTTCGTCTTTCCGTGTGTCAGCACACAGAGCAGCTTACCGAAGAGGATACCCGCAGCTGTACCGAATGCAAATGCAATCAGTCCGAGACCTACGATCTTCAATGTATCCATGTTCAGGAATGCCTCTGCACTTGTCGTTGCACCTACGGAGGTTCCCAGCAGGATAACGACAATGTACATCATTGCGTTGGAAGCTGTCTCAGTCAGCTGTCTTACCACGCCGGACTCCTTGAAGAGGTTGCCGAGCATCAGCAGACCTACCAGCGGAGCTGTCGTAGGAAGAATCAGACAAACTACGATAGTAACAATGATGGGGAACAGAATCTTTTCCAGCTTTGTAACAGGACGAAGCTGACCCATCTTGATCTTGCGCTCTTTCTCAGTTGTGAAGAGCTTCATGATCGGCGGCTGGATAACCGGAACCAGTGACATGTAGGAATATGCCGCCACTGCGATCGGTCCGAGAATCGCCGTCTGTCCGAGCTTACCGGCAAGGAAAATCGATGTAGGGCCGTCCGCACCACCGATGATGGAGATAGCGGCAGCTGCCTTGTCGTTGAAGCCGAGCCAGATTGCTCCGAAATATGCAGCGAAGATACCGAACTGCGCCGCAGCTCCCAGCAGGAAACTCTTGGGGTTTGCGATCAGGGGACCGAAGTCTGTCATCGCGCCGACACCCATGAATATCAGCGAGGGCAGAATCGCCAGCTCGTCTAACTTATAAAAGTAATACAGCAGGCCGCCGGCACCGTTAGCCGCGTCCTCTGCGTGAAGCATGATGTCGGGATAGATATTAACCAACAGCATACCAAAGGCTATCGGAACCAGAAGCAACGGTTCAAACTCCCAGCGAATAGCCAGATAAAGAAAGAAGCACGCAACTGCTATCATAAGGTAATTTCCCCAAGTCAGGTTAAAAAACGCTGTCTGATGAAGCAGGTTGCTAAGCGTAGAACCTATGTATTCCATTTGTTGACCTCCTGTTGTCGTTGTCTATAGTTGGTACAATGCCGTGCCAGCCATAAAGCTTAGTTCATGGTTGCGAGAACAGCACCTGCCTCAACAGCATCACCGACAGCGACATCGATACTTGCAACAGTTCCATCCTGAGGAGCAACAACCGGAATCTCCATCTTCATTGCCTCAATGACAACAACAGCATCTCCTGCCTTGACAGCATCTCCGGGCTTCTTCTCCAGCTTGAATACCTTACCAGCTGCGCCTGCCTCGATCTTTACGCTGCCTGCTGCACCGGATGCTGCAGGTGCTGCTGCCGGAGCTGCGGGTGCTGCCTTAGGCGCTACAGGAGCTGCCTTGGGAGCTGCGGGTGCCTTTGCTGCAACGGGTGCTCCTGTGGATGCGCCCTCTTCTACTGTTACATCATACACGTTTCCATTTACGGTAATGGTATAGTTCTTCATTTTAATTATCCTCCATTTATTTAGCGTCTTCTGATAGAACGTACAACAAATCCATCTGTGGATGTCTCTCCACGATATGCCGCGATTGCAGCCGCAATAGCAGCAACGAGCTCACAGTCATCTGTTTCAGCCACCGTCTCCTGCACCACAGGCTGAGCCGCTACAGGTGCTGCCGCAACCGTCTCCGGTACTGCCTTCTTTTCCTTCTTACGGTTTGCCATTGCCCCCTGCAGCTTGGGAATAAACTGCATTGCCGAAATGATAAAGCTGATCAGGATCAGTACAAGGAATACCGTTCCCATACCGATCAGCGTATTCAATGCCGCCCTGCCCATCAGCTCTCCCATGGAAGAAACGGGATTCAGCGCCGCAGATTCCAGCTTAAGGAACATATCATTTGAGAAAATGATCTCCGCAGAAGCATTCTTCTTTTCGCCTGTGACATCGACATTGACAATGATCTGCTTTCCGTCGATCTTGGAATCCGCCTCGCCGACACCTACCACGCTTCCCATGCTCTCCAGAGCCGAGCTGAAGGATTCAATCGCCGTTGTCACCGCATAGCCGTCAACCTGTAAGCCGAAATACTGTTCGCAGAGATACTCAATCTCTTCATTGGTCAGATCTGCTGAAGTGAACTCCTCTGCGTTGCAAAGGTAGTCCGTGAAAAGAGGAACGATAGAAGCTGCAAGCTGCTCGGCGTTGTCAACCTTCTGCTGCTCATACGCCGTCAGTTCCTCCCCGCTTCCGCAGGCGGTCAGTCCGAAGATACAGGTAAGCATACAAACTAAAGCCATCAATCTCTTCTTCATCTTAACTATAATCACCTTTCTATACTGTTCCGTGCTTTTTAACCGGACGATCCTCGCTCTTGGTAAAGAGCATCTCAAAGGCACCGATGACATACTTTCTGGTGTCGGCAGCCTCTACGATTCTGTCCACATATCCTCTCCTTGCAGCGCTTACTGCGGAAAGCTGTAATGCCTCGTATGCGGCAGCCTTCTCATTGATCACGTCAGCGCCCTGTCCGTCGTACATGATCTTTGCAGCCAGCTTGCTGTCCATAGCACCGATCTCAGCGTTCGGCCATGCATATGTGATGTCAGCGCCCAGCGCCTTGGAATTCATAACAGTTGCCGCTGTTCCGAGTGCCTTGCCGATAATGACATTCACCTTGGGAACAGTTGCATTTGCAAATGCATATGTAAGCTTTGCAGCAGCCTTTGCGATGCCCTTTTCAGAGCACATGGTTGCCTTATAGCCCTTTACGTTGGTGAGCGTCAGCACAGGAATGTCAAATGCGTCGCAGAAATTAACGAAGTCAGCAGCCTTTTCACAGCCCTCCCTGGAGAGAACCGCATCCAGCTTCTCTGCAACCTTGCCTTCCTCGTCGCAGATCTCACTTCTGTTTGCCACAGCGCCTACCGTAACGCCGTCCAGCTTCAGGAAGCCCACAACCATCTCCTTGCCGTAGTTCTTCTTCACCTCGAAGAAGTCACTGTCATCCGCAATAACAGCCAGAGCGATGGAGGTATCGCCGACACAGCCGGCAAGCTCTGCATTCACGCGGTTCAGATCATCCGTGCACTCGACAATGTCGCTGCCCTCGTTATTGTTGGAGGGAAGGAATGCAATCAGATCGCGGATCTTTGCAATAACAGTCGCCTCGTCAGCCACTACATCGACAATGCCGCTCTCCTCCGACTGGAATGCAGCGGAAGCGGAATCACACTTTGTGACAACATTTCCGTCCAGTGCGTTCGGTGCATTGACGAACAGCTTTGCATTCTTCTCTTCCATGAAAGTAAAGTCTGTCATGGTAGGGAACAGAGCAAGTCCACCGCCGCAGCTGCCGAGAATTGCCGTGATCTGGGGAACCACACCGGAAGCAAGTGTCTGCTTCATGTAGATCGCACCGAAAGCATTCAGTGCATCTGTTGCCTCCTGTAATCTAAGTCCCGCAGAATCGATCAGACCGATGACAGGTGCTCCTGTCTTCATTGCCAGATCATAGATGTTGGCAATCTTCCTTGCATGCATCTCACCGATCGTGCCGTTCATCACGGACGCATCCTGGCTGTACACATACACGGGCTTACCTCCAATTACTCCGTAGCCGGTCACGCAACCGTCTGAAGGAGTTTCGTCTGGTTTCATATTGAAATCCGTAGCCCTTGCAGTTACAAGTCCGCCGATTTCAACGAAACTGTTGTCGTCGAGTAAAGCTGTGATTCTTTGACTCGCTTTTGAAGTAGTACTCATGCTTTCAGTCCTCCGTTTATAATAAATAGATAGAAACAATTTAATACAGGAAATCTAAAAAAACCAAAATCCCCCGATTATTGTCTTGACTAGTATAACACAAAAAATGCAACCCGCAAAGAGCGAATTGCATTTTTTTGTTTTTCTTTTATTTTTCTTCCTCCGTGTGAAGAATTTTCATGAATTCCTCGCCCGTGATCGTCTCCTTCTCATAGAGATATTTCGCCAGCTCGTGCAGCTTGGACTGATGCGTCTTCAAAAGTCCCATCGCCTTGTCATAGCCCTCGCGCACCGTTTCGATAACCATGTCGTCCACCTCGGCAGCCATCTCCGGCGAACAGCTTAAGGAACTGTCTCCACCGAGATAAGCATTGGTCTGCGTCTCCAGTGCAACCATGCCGAACCTGTCGCTCATTCCGTAGCGCGTAATCATTGCCCTTGCAAGCTTTGTCGCCTGTTCAATATCGTTCGATGCCCCCGTCGTTATCGAATTGAAGATCAGCTTCTCGGCACAGCGTCCGCCGGTCAGGGTAGCGATCTTATTTTTCAGCTCCTCCTCCGACATCAGGTTCCGCTCCTCAGCATCCACCTGCATCGTATAGCCGAGTGCCCCGGAGGTACGGGGAATGATCGTGATCTTTGTGACAGGCGCCGAATCCGTCTGCAGCGCCGCCACAAGGGCATGTCCGATCTCATGGTAGGCGACAATCAGCTTCTCCTTCGCCGAAAGGACCTCATTCTTTTTCTGGTATCCGGCGATGACCGTCTCGATGCTCTCCTCCAGATCTGCCTGGGTGACAAACTTCCGGTTCTCCCTCACGGCCTTTAATGCCGCCTCATTCACCATATTGGCAAGCTCTGCGCCGGACGCACCGGATGCCGCCCTCGCAATGGCGTTAAAGTCAACATTGTCCGCGAGCTTTACCTTTCTCGCATGAACCTTTAAAATTTCCTCTCTTCCCTTGAGGTCGGGCAGTTCCACCGGGATTCTCCGGTCGAAACGCCCCGGTCTTAAGAGCGCGGGATCAAGGGTGTCGGGCCGGTTCGTTGCCGCGAGTATGACGACACCCTTGGAAGCATCAAAGCCGTCCATCTCCGTCAACAGCTGGTTCAGCGTCTGCTCGCGCTCATCGTTTCCGCCCATGCCGCCACTGTCACGCTTTTTACCTATGGTATCGATCTCATCGATGAAGACAATGCAGGGAGCCTTCTCATTCGCCTGCTTAAACAGGTCACGCACCTTCGACGCTCCCATGCCGACAAACATCTCCACGAACTCCGAACCGGATATGGAGAAAAAGGGAACCTCCGCCTCACCGGCAACCGCCTTTGCAAGCAGCGTCTTACCTGTTCCGGGAGGACCTACCAGCAGTGCTCCCTTCGGGCACACCGCCCCGATCTCCTGATATTTCTGGGGATTGTGAAGGAAATCCACGATCTCCGCCAGCAGCTCCTTCGCCTCGTCCTCCCCGGCGACATCGTTAAAGGTGATGCCTGTCGTGGACTCCACATATACCTTGGCGTTGCTCTTGCCAAACTGCATGAACGGGCTTCCCGCCGTCGCCCCGCCCATCCTGTTCATAAGGAGCCTTGTCAGAAGCTGTCCCAGCCCCCAGAAAATGAGAATCGGCAGAATCCACACGAGCAGGAAATTCAGGATGGGGTTCATCTCCTTCTGCGCCACTCTCCCGAATTCACATCCGGCATCCTGCAGCCGGTTTACCAGCTCCGGGTCGTCAAAGGTCGCCGTCTCGTAAAACTGCGGCTCCTCACTCTTATCCGCAAAGTAGATCATGTCACCGTTCAGCTCCACCCTGGCGACCTGCTTCTCGTCGACCATCGTCAGAAACGTGCCGTAATCCACCTCTTTTACACGGTTCGCTCCGATGTTCGGAAACAGAAAAATATTCAACAGAATCAGCGCCACCAGCGCAAGGGTGTAATAGAAAAGCAATGGTTTCTTGGGTTTTTCAACTTTTTTCATTTTCCTTCTCCTCCTTCACGCACAGACCTTCCATAGCTTTGCCTGTACTATAGCGCAAGCAGGATTTCCCAGTCAATAAAGAGACTCTGTATTATTCTTAAAAAAGTGTAAACAAATATAAAATTCAGAAGATGCAGTATCTGGAAAGGATCTGGGAGACGCACCACGCAAAGTCAATCTTTTGCACCGCCTCCGTCGTCACAATGCTCTCCCTCAGATACACCGTGTCTCCCACGCTGTATGTAATCTCTCCCACCTCCATGCCCGCCTCGACGGGAGCCTGCAGCAGCTTCTCGATCCGGTATTCCACCTTCACTTCCTCGTCCTCGCGCATAAGAATTCCTTCCACAAATTTTTCGCCTGCTCCGCCAGCCAAAGAATCCAAGCCACCATACTCTGCCGCCCCCCTGCCCTGTATCACGGTATCAGTATACGCAGTCTCCCCCAGAATATACGTCTGCCCGTTCAAAACAGGAATCGGCTGCAGCCTGCTCTCGTCAAAAGCAATCCCCTCGTCCCGGAAGCTCCGGTAGAAAAAGTGATCCACGCCGTACTGCATCAGTTCCCTCGTGTCACTCCACTTCCATGTCTTATGGTTCGGCCATCCGCAGGCAAGAAGCGTCACGACAAAGGTTCTTCCGTCCCGTTTCAGAGAACCTACATAACAGTAGCCCGCCTTGTTGGTAAAGCCCGTCTTGCCGCTGAGCGCCCCGTCCATCATGTTCAGAAAAGCGTTGTGGTTGACGCAGGAATAGCCTCTGCCGTTTGCGGAAAAGCTGTAATTCTGCGTCCTCGTGATCTCCAGAAAATCTTCGCTTTTTTCGGACTCCCCGATACAGTAGCTCATGATCCGCGCAAGCTCCGCCGCCGTCGTGCAGTGCTCCTTTGTAATCACCGTGCCATCCTGCAGGGTAAACTCCTGCGTCGCATCCAGACCGTTCGGCGTGATGAACCAGCTGTCCCGGCAGCCGAGCTCGACCGCCTTCTCATTCATCAGTCTCGCAAATGCCGTGACCGCCTGCCTGCTCTCCTCCGCCGTGTAATCGGATGCCTCCTTTCCGGCAAGCTCGGGCGCAAGGAACTTCCTTCCGACATGCTCCGCAAGCGCCACCGCGGAATCATTATGCGATTCCAGCATCAGGGAATACAGCAGATCGCGCACCGTGTACTCCTCTCCTCTTCTGATTCCGAGATGCACCTTCGGCATACCGGCGGCGTAGGAGGAGGTCTTCAGGGTCTCATCCAGAGAGGCATTCTCCAGCACGACGATGCAGGTCAGTATCTTGGTCGTGCTCGCCATCGCCATCGGCGTATCCGCATTCTTCCCGTAGAGAACCCTCCCCGTATCCGCATCCATCAGCACCGCCGCCGTCGCATACAGCGAAATGTCCTCCGCCGGATCGCTGCCCTCCGCTGCCGCAGACAGCTTTACCGCAAGAAAAAGGGCACAAAAAAAGCCCCATACTGTTTTTTTCATCCGCACTTTTCCGATACCCGCAAAATATGGATTTAAAACAGTATATGAGGCTTCCCCTCTAAATATCCAGCTGCATCTGCACTTCCGCTTCCGCCTGCTGCTTGAATTCCTCCACCTGCACCGGATTCAGCTCCGGCAGATCCTCCAGACTCTTGACGCCAAAGCATCTCAGAAATTGCTCCGTCGTTCCGAAGAGCAGCGGTCTTCCCGGCGCATCCAGCCTGCCGAGCTCCGTAATCAGATCATATTCCAGAAGCTTGTTGATCGCGTGATCGCAGCTGACACCTCTCACCCGTTCCACCTCGATCCTCGTCACCGGCTGCTTATAGGCAATGATCGACAAGGTTTCCAGAACGGTATCCGTCAGGGTCATTTTTCGGGGTGCCTTGGCGATCTTAATCAGGTATTCGTACATCTCTGACTTTGTGCAGAGCTGCACCGCATCGTCGAACCATGTCAGCGCAATCCCTCTGTCACTCTTGGCATAACGCTTCTCCATGCCCTTCAATATCTCTTTTGTTGTCTTCACATCCTCTTCGATCACCTCGGCAAGACTTTTCACCTCAACCGAGTCTCCCATCGTAAACAGTATTGCCTCCAACACCGCCTCCGCCTTGGCTCGCTCCATAAATGTCCCTCACTCATCCCCTCACATCTGTGATGTGATCATGATGTCATCAAAAATATTTTCCTGACAGATCAGGATCTTCCCCGTCTTCATCAGCTCCAGAATCACCAGAAAGGTAACGATCACTTCCATCCTGCTCGACTGCTTTTCCAACAGCTTGCGGAAGCTGAAGGTCCTGTGCTCCTTCGCATAAGCCTCGACATAGAGCGTCTTCGCATCCATGTCGATCTCTTCCTTCTCGATATTGCCGTAATGGCTTCTGATCGGGTCGATCTTGTCCTCCTGCTTCCGCACGATGGACTTAAAAATTTCATGCAGCCTGTTCAGTGTCATATCCCCGACCAGCTCTTCATAATCCACCGGCTGTCTGTAGGCTGCAACCTCCTCCGGCAGTCTCTGCTCGCGGTAAAGATTCCTCGCCGCATCCACCTGCCTGTCCCTCAGCTCGAAGGACATGTATTTATACATCTTATATTCCAACAGCTTCTGTACCAGCTCCGCTCTCGGGTCCTCTTCCTCGCCTTCCTCATTGACCTCTTTCGGAAGGAGCATCCTGCACTTAATGTCGATCAGCGTGGCTGCCATGACAAGAAACTCACTCATCACATTCATGTCATCGGTTTCCATATTCTTTATGTACGCCAGATACTGCTCCGTGATCTCCACAATGGGAATATCATAGATGTCGATTTTATTTTTATCAATCAGATGCAGCAGAAGATCCAGCGGACCCTCGAACACCTCAAGTTTTACCGGTATCGCCATAGTTTCCTCAATGTATGTCGGTTCAGAATTTGTAACAGTTCCGATTTTACATCAGTTCCGGCGTGAAGTCAACCACCCAGAGTTCGCCGGGGTTAAACAGCCTCACCGGGATCGTGTGTGAGCCGAGCCCCCTGCTCAGCAGCATGACGGAGTCTCCCTCCCGGAACACACCGCCGTCATACTTCGGGAACGGCGTCAGGCTCGGCGAGACAAGTCCCTTTCCCCAGAACGGCACTCTGACGATTCCGCCGTGCACATGTCCAGAGACCGTCAGATCCGCTCCCCACTGCGCATATCTCTGAAAATACTCCGGATTATGTGCCAGCAGAACCGTATAGCACTCCTTGTCCGGCGTGCCGAGCGTCTCTCTCAGATACGCCTCATCCATCTCCGGCTTTCCGAAGCGCTTATAATACTGCTTTGCAATCTCCGCCCCGTAAACGACGACACCGAACTCTGCAAGCTCCGCATGTCCGTTCACAAGCGGCTCGATTCCCATATCCGCCAGTGCCTCTGCATAGCGTTCCGCCATATCCCCGTACTTTTCCGGGTACAGCTTCAACCGGTGCTCGTGGTTGCCGTTTGCATAGCAGACCGGATATTCCTCCCTGAGCTTTTTCAGGAAGTCTACCGCCACATCCAGCTTTTTCCCCGGCTTTGCCGTCGGAATGTCCCCCGCGGCCAGGATCAGATCCGGCTTCTGCTCCCTGATTGCCGCCAGAAGCCGCTCATTCTCCTTCCCGTAACGCTTATTGTGAAGATCCGCGACCACGACCGCCCTGAAAGGCTTTCTGATGCGTCTGTCCGTAATTTTCAGTTCACGCACGACAAAGCGGTTGCTGTCATACAGCGCCACCCAGACAAACACCACACAGATGATCCCTAAAACGGTTATCAAAATATCAGCCATCGTACTCCTCCACGCCCCGTATCTCTATAAAAGATAAAACCCGACCACCCTTTTCAGGTAATCCAGATACCCTGCCTTCTCCACTGTTGCCCCGTACAGGATGGGCACGCTCCCGATCTCGCTGCCGTTCAGCAGATATCTCGCCGTTCCCGCTTCTCCGCCCTCTGTCACGGGCGCCTGAACGGATTCCGGCAGTTCAATCACCTTCTCGACCGCTTCAAGATTATTTCCGGCAATATCGAGATAACGGAATTCACCGCCGAAGCACAGGGGCACTTCCTCCTCGACACCGCGCTCGACCGGCATCCGGGGCAGCACTTCCTTATTCTCATCCACATAGACATTACACACGCCGAAGCCGTAGGTCAGAAGGGTCTGGGCATCCGCAAATCTCGTCTTATAATCCGGCGCTCCCATGACCACGGCAATCAGATCGATCCCATCCCTACTCGCCGTCGCCGAGATACAGTATTTCGCCTTGCTCATGGAACCTGTCTTGAGACCGGTCGCATATTGATATTGCTTCAACAGCTTATTCGTGCTGTTGAGTGTAAACTTGCTGCTGCCCTGCCTTGTCTCGTGCGTGATGTCCTCCATCCAGATCTTCGTATACTCAAAGATCTGCGGGTGGTTCACCGTCAGCTCCCGCGACATGACCGCGACATCCCTCGCGCACGAATAATGATTGTCGGACTCGCTCAGCCCGCAGCAATCCTCGAAATGCGTGTCGACCATGCCAAGCTCCAGCGCCCGCTCATTCATCAGATCGACAAACGCCTGCTCACTGCCCGCAATATGCTCCGCCACCGCGACGCTGGCATCGTTTCCCGAGGACACCACAATGCATTTAATCATGGTGTCGAGGGTCTGGATCTCTCCCGCCGCCAGATAGACCTGCGAGCCTCCCATCGAGCTTGCATATTCACTCGTCAGCACCTCGTCCGTCAGCTTGATCTTCCCCGCATCCAGCGCTTCAAAGGTCAGAAGCAGCGTCATGATCTTGGTAATGCTTGCCGGACTGCGCCGCTCTGCCGAGTTCGACTCGTAAATGACCTGTCCGGTCGAGCTCTCTATTAAAATGACGGAAGGGGATGAAACAGAAACATTCGCACTGACCGGCAGTGCCGTCGATACCCATAGGATCAACACTAAAAACAGTGACACCAAAGACTTTTTTCCAAACATAATCTGCCACACTCCTGACGTACGATACTATTTATAAGTATGACAGCTTTTCATCCGGTAGAACAGAAAACCCCCGGTCAGTTCAACCGAGGGTCTGCTAACGTTTTTAGTTATATTTACGCTTTCTAGCTGCTTCAGACTTCTTCTTGCGTCTTACGCTAGGCTTCTCGTAATGCTCACGCTTGCGAATCTCCTGCTGAATACCAGCTTTAGCGCAGCTTCTCTTGAAACGGCGCAGTGCGCTGTCCAGAGTCTCGTTCTCTTTTACGATTACGTTTGACATCTCTACCCGACCTCCCTTCAGTCCCTCAAGTAACATGACTGATTGGGTTAATATTATGTATTACAGCATCACTGCCGCATACACACTAAGTATTATAGCATAAATGTTTCATCCGTCAACAGTTTTTTTACAAAAAACCACAGACGTTTTACTTCCCATCAGGCAAGCTGGCTCTCCAGCACCTTTGCCGCCTCTGCGACCGCAGCCGGAATACCGGCAGGATTCTTTCCTCCCGCCTGTGCCATATTCGGGCGTCCGCCGCCGCCACCGCCGACAAGCGCTGCGATTCCCTTGATGAGATTTCCGGCATGAGCGCCCTTTGCGATCGCACCGTCCGTCGCCATGGAAATCATGTTTACCTTGCCGTCCAGATTTGACAGCAGTACGACAACACCCTCACCGAGCTTTGCCTTCAACTGGTCGCCAAGATCGCGCAGTCCGTTCATATCGACACCGTCAACATTTACCGCCAACAGCTTGACTCCCTTTACCTCCTGCACCTGATTCATGACATCACCGAGTGCAGACTGTGCGAGCTTCGCCTTTAAGGATTCATTTTCTGAACCCAACTGCTTCAGCTCCGCCTGCATATGCTGGATCTTGTCATTCAATGCAGCCGGTGTGCACTTCGCCGCTGCCGCTGCCTTTGCAAGATTCTCCTCAAGTTCCTGATAGTATGCCATTACATTCGCTCCGGTGAGCGCTTCGATTCTTCTGACACCCGCAGCAACACCGCTCTCGGAAAGGATCTTGAAATAGGCGATCTCGCCGGTATGCTTCACATGCGTACCACCGCAGAGCTCTCTGGAAAAATCTCCCATGGAGACTACCCGCACGGTCTCGCCGTATTTCTCTCCGAACAGAGCCATAGCACCGCTCTTCTTCGCTTCCTCAATGCTCATGACCTCCGTAACAACAGGCAGATCCTCCGCGATCTTCTCATTGACCAGAGCTTCCACGCGCGCAAGCTCCTCCTGCGTCATCGCCTGTGAGTGGCTGAAATCAAAACGGGTTCTGCTGCCATCCTGATAGGAGCCCTGCTGCTCTACATGATCGCCGAGCACTTTGCGCAGCGCGCTCTGCAGCAGATGGGTCGCAGAATGGTTCTTACAGATATTTTTACGGTTGGCAGTATCAACCGCCAGCTCCGCAGCTTCCTTTACCTTGATCGTGCCGGAAACGACCTTACCGATGTGTCCGATCCTTCCGCCGGCGATCTTCACCGTCTCCTCCACCTCAAAGCTGCCGCTCTCGGTGCGGATGATACCGGTATCGCCCTTCTGTCCGCCCATGGTTGCGTAGAACGGTGTCTTCGCCGTGATGATTGTTCCGCTCTCGCCCGTCTTCAGGGCATCGGTCAGCTCTGTCTCGTTTGCAGCGGCAAGGATCTCTGCTTCTGCCGTCAGTGTATCGTATCCGACAAATTCGCTGGTCAGCCCGGCATCCAGTGCGTCAAACACACCTGCACCCGCCGCGTTCAGCTTTGCGGAGAAATTCTGTCCCTCTCTCGCCTTCTGCTTCTGCGCTTCCATGGCAGTCTCAAAGCCCGCCTCGTCGACCTTAAGACCTTCCTCCTCCGCCAGCTCGACCGTCAGCTCGATGGGGAAGCCGAAGGTATCATAGAGATAGAATGCAGACTTTCCGTCGATCTCCTTCTGATTCTCGGCACGCTTCTGCTCAAGGATCTTGTAGAATTCCTTCATGCCGTTTTCCAGCGTGCTCTCAAAACGCGCAATCTCCTTCTGCAGCTCAGAGAGAATGAACTCCCTGTTCTTCTTTAAGAGCGGATAGCTTTCGCCGTAAATCTGATCGATGTACATTCCGCCGATGGTCAGAAGATGTTCGGTACCGAGGTTCAGGCTGCGTCCGTGTCTCACCGCACGGCGGATCAGACGACGGAGCACATAGCCTGCGCCCGCATTTGAGGGCAGGAGCTTCGCCTCGTCGCCGATCAGCATAATACTGGTACGGATATGGTCTGCGAGGATACGCATTGACTTTGTCAGCTTCTCATCCTGCTCATACTTCACGCCGGAGGTCTTCTCGATATAGGCGATAACCGGTGCGAAGAGATCCGTCTGGTAAACGTCCTTCGTCCCGTTCAGGAATGCCAGAATACGCTCCAGTCCCCAGCCGGTATCAACGTTCTTCTGCTTCAATGGGGTCAGTGAACCGTCCTGATGCTTCTCATACTGCATAAACACGTCGTTGCCAAGCTCCGTATATTTTCCGCAGTGGCATCCGGGACCGCAGTCCGGGCCGCAGTCCGGCTTGTCGGCAACATAGAACATCTCGCTGTCCGGGCCACAGGGACCATACTCCAGTCCCCACCAGTTATCCTCAGCGGGCAGATAGTATATCTTATCCTTATGGAAGCCGGAAGCAATCCTGTAGTTCGCACCTTCCTCGTCTCTCGGCGCCTTGTCGTCTCCGGCAAACACCGTTGCCGCAAGGTGATCCGCATCAAAGCCGAATACCTGCGTCAGAAGCTCAAAGCTCCACTGGCAGCGCTCCTTCTTGAAATAATCTCCAAGGCTCCAGCTTCCCATCATCTCAAAGAAGGTAACGTGGCTCTTATCGCCCACGGAGTCAATGTCGTTGGTACGCACACAGCCCTGCACATTGCAGAGCCTGGTTCCGAGAGGATGCTTCTGGCCCAGAAGATAAGGCATCAGCGGCTGCATTCCCGCAACATTAAACAGCACTCCCGTAGAGCCGTCCGACACAAGCGATACAGCCCCTACATCCACATGTCCGCGGTCGATATAAAACTGCTTCCATGTTTTTCTCAGTTCATCCGAAGTGAATTGTCTCATGATCTGCCTCTCCTTATCCTAGAACGTAAACTTGTCCGCAAAGTATGCGTCAAGCTCCGTTATTGCCACGCGCTCCTGCTCCATGGAATCCCTGAAACGTACCGTCACGCAGCCGTCCGTCTCGGACTCAAAGTCGTAGGTCACACAGAACGGTGTTCCGATCTCGTCCTGACGGCGGTATCTCTTTCCGATATTTCCTCTGTCGTCAAACTCACAGTTATATTTCTTGGAGAGCTGTGCGTAAATCTTCTCAGCGCCCTCGTTCAGCTTCTTGGAAAGCGGCAGTACACCGATCTTGACCGGTGCAAGCGCCGGATGGAAACGGAGCACGGTACGCATATCTCCGCCCTCAAGCTCCTCCTCGTCGTATGCTGCACAGAGGAATGCCAGCACCACGCGGTCTGCGCCGAGAGACGGCTCTACCACATAAGGTATGTACTTCTCCTTCTTCTCATCATCAAAGTAGCTCATATCCTCGCCGGAGGTATTTGCATGCTGGGTCAGATCGTAGTCTGTTCTGTCAGCAATGCCCCAGAGCTCGCCCCAGCCGAAGGGGAACATGAACTCAATATCGGTCGTGCCCTTACTGTAGAAGCAAAGCTCCTCGGGGCTGTGGTCGCGGAGACGGATCTCGTCCTCCTTGATGCCGAGGGACAGCAGCCAGTCTCTGCAGAAGCCTCTCCAATACTGGAACCACTCGAGATCGGTGCCGGGCTCGCAGAAGAACTCCAGCTCCATCTGCTCGAACTCTCTTGTACGGAAGGTAAAGTTTCCGGGTGTGATCTCGTTCCGGAACGCCTTACCGATCTGGCCGATACCGAACGGGATCTTCTTTCTCGAGGTTCTCTGTACATTCTTAAAGTTTACAAAAATACCCTGTGCGGTCTCCGGACGAAGATAAACCACACTCTTCGCGTCCTCGGTAACGCCCTGGAAGGTCTTAAACATCAGGTTAAACTGACGGATGTCCGTAAAGTTATGCTTGCCGCAGCTGGGACAGGGGATATTGTGCTCCTCCACAAATTCCTTCATCTGCTCCTGGCTCCAGGAATCTACGCTCTCCTTGAGCTCAATGCCCTTTTCTGCGCAGAAATCCTCGATCAGCTTGTCCGCGCGGAAACGCTCATGACACTCTCTGCAGTCCATCAGCGGATCGGAAAAACCGCCGAGGTGGCCGCTTGCCACCCATGTCTGGGGATTCATCAAAATGGCACAGTCAACACCGACGTTGTACGGATTCTCCTGAACGAACTTCTGCCACCACGCTCTCTTGACATTGTTCTTCAGCTCCACTCCGAGATTGCCGTAATCCCATGTATTTGCCAGTCCGCCGTAAATCTCGGAACCGGGATATACGAATCCTCTCGCCTTCGCCAGTGCCACAATCTTGTCCATTGTCTTTTCCATATTGCTCTTCCTCACAATCTTTCTATTTTTTCAGTAGAATAATTACCGTTCCCTCAGCAGCGGTCGTATCTACACTTCCATCTTCCCTCAGAGCCGCGCCCACGCTCACTCCCGCAGCCTTTGACGGGCAGTAAACAAACGCTTTCGCGTCGGTGATTATGACCCTTCTGTCCATATCAGCATTCAGCGGTATCTCTTCGCCCTTTTCGTTCGTCAGGACGACGTTCACCGCATATCCGGCATCCTTCGCTTCGCCGACCGTGCCGTAGAAAAGTCCGCTGTTGTTAAACCCTTCAAACGCCTCGCAGCCGTCGAACCGGTAGGTAATCACAACCTTATCGCCGCCCTCCGGCACAAGTTCCACCTTTTCCACCTTCACCGCGGAAGCCCCTGCGCTCTCGCAAAACTCCGCCGCTTCCTTCTCCGCCATGGAGGTCAGCTCCTCGAGCTGATAGTACTCTCTGTCAAAAGCACCGGCGAGATAATAGGTTACCCCGCCCTTTTTATCGATACAGATCGTCGTTGTCTCCACCGTGTCAGGCACACCGGCTCCGCCGCATCCCGCAAGCATCATAAGCAGAAAGCAGATGCAGACAGCAGCCAAAACTCTTTTCTTCATAATCCAGCTCCTCAATATACCAAGTTATTGTATCAAAAACATTCTGTATTTTCAACTAAGAGTTTTCAGAACCTCCAGACTTCTGAACGTATGCCCTACATACCTCTTCATATACTCCTCCGCGATCTGCTCAAGCTCTGCCAGAACGGCGTCCGTCACTGTAAAGGTATACAGCTTCTCGACCGGGCTTGCCTCTATGTATCGCAGTGCATAGACCGTGGACTCCTCAAGCTTTCTGT
Source organism: uncultured Acetatifactor sp. (assembly GCA_934402315.1). Classification (GTDB taxonomy): domain Bacteria; phylum Bacillota; class Clostridia; order Lachnospirales; family Lachnospiraceae; genus Acetatifactor. Next base: position 18,037 of record CAKRTS010000006.1, read on the forward strand.
CCGTCGGCGGTCCCGGGAATTCACCGTTCACAGCGATCGCCTTGCATTCAAAGACGCATCTCACAAGCGGATTCGGCAGGGAGGCTGCGCTGATCGCGCGAAGCGACTGGTACAGCAGCTTCAGCATCTGGCTCTCGTCATTGTTTTCTCTGGTATAATAGTCTGCCACCTCGGCGAAATACATCCCGTAGCAGGCGCCTATGTAATCCGTGCGCAGCTCTTCAAAATAATTCTGGATCTCCGCCTCCGCCAGCGTGTAAGAGCTTTTCCCCTCGTACAGCTTGAACCTGCCGAAGGACAGCGGATTCGTCGCGGCGGCGAGCTTGTTCCCCGGCCGTCTCGCCCCTCGCGCAAAGACCGACAGTTTCCCGCGCTCCTTAGTCAGAAGGCTGATATGTCTGTCGTACTCCGCCACGGGCGACTGCTTCAATATGATTCCTGTCACCATGATATATTCCTGCATGTACCTCTTCTCCCCGCGCGCTGTTTCCAAATCCCGCATCCCGGCTCTCCACCGAGACATACGACAGATAATCCTCAATCCTTCCGGTATTTTCAAACTGCTTCCAGTATTCCATATTCATCCGCACATCCCCCGATTCCATTTGTATTTCCATGCTCACAGACCGATCATGTGTCATCAGTAGAATTTGCAGATTTCCCTATTTCTATTCGTTCATTTTCTTCGGATCATAGCCAAAATTTTTCAACAGAAAATCACTGTCGCGCCAGTCCTTTTTCACCTTCACCCAGAGCTGCAGATTGACCTGCATCTCCAGCAGATCCTCTATTTCCGGGCGCGCGGTGGAACCGATCTTTTTCAGCATTGCGCCGCCCTTGCCGATAATGATGCCCTTGTGGGACTCTCTCTCACATACGATCGTTGCATCAATGTGGCAGATTTTTCCTTTTTCTTTCATGCTCTCGATGCTGACAGCGATCCCGTGAGGGATTTCATCCTCCAGAAGGCGCAATGCCTTCTCCCGGATCAGTTCCGCAACAATCTGGCGCATGGGCTGATCCGTGATTGTATCTTCATCATAAAATGCCGGTCCGTAGGGCAGATACTTGAAGATGCATTTGACAAGCTCGTCCGTGTTGTTTCCTTTCAATGCCGAAACCGGGACGATCTCCTGAAAGTCCAGTTCCTTGCGGTAGGTGTCAATAAACGCAAACAGCGCATCCTTCTTCACGGTATCGATCTTATTTATCACAAGGATTACCGGAGTCTTCGTCTTTTTCAGCTGCTCGATGATGTGTCTCTCCCCGGCACCGATATAGTCCGTCGGCTCCACCAGCCACAATATGACATCGACATCCTCCATCGTACGCTCCGCCACGTTCACCATGTACTCGCCGAGCTTATTCTTCGCCTTGTGAATCCCCGGTGTGTCGAGGAAGACAATCTGTCCTTCCTCCGTCGTCAGCACGGTCTGTATTCTGTTTCTCGTCGTCTGCGGTCTGTTGGAGGTGATTGCGATCTTCTGTCCGATCAGGCGGTTCATCAGCGTGGATTTTCCCACGTTCGGTCTTCCGATCAGTGTCGCAAAACCGGATTTGTAAGCTGGATTTTCGTTCATTCTGCTCCTCATTTCTGTGCACCGCCCGATTATGCCGGCCGGTGAAATTATAAACACGGTTCATTGTAGCCGCTTTATTCCAAAAAGTAAATTGATTTTTGCGGAAGTTATCTCATCTCTTCCTTTATCTTATCCCTGATCTCTTCAAACGCTATCGGCGTGTAATGGATTCTTTCGCAGCAGACACAAAAGCTCTGCGTAGAATAATCGCTGTAGATCGGATTCGCGTGGACGTGTCCGAAGATATTTGCATAGGGCATGTTGGAATTGATATACATGGGTTCGTGTGACAGAATCCAGAAGCCGTCATAAATGACCGGGTACCTGCTCACGCCCTCAAAGCCGCAGTCCATATAGAACTGCTCGCTTTCGGTGTCATGGTTTCCCATGACAAGCCTCTTATGTCCCTTCAGCCTTCCCATGATCTCCGCCGTCTTCTCCTTCGCATACACCGAAAAATCTCCCACCACGAAGACCGTATCCGCCTCCGTGACGGTCTCATTCCAGTTTCTGATAATCGCCTCGTCCATCTCCCCGACATCCGCAAACGGCCGGTTCTCATAGCCGATGATCTCCGCATGTCCGAAATGCGTGTCCGCGATAAAAAATACTTTTCCCATATGTCCTGCCTCCACCCTTACAGGTCTGCTCCGCCGGTCAGCGGATTTTCCTTTGCCGTGATCTCCGTCACCTTCAGCCTGACAACAGCCGTGCGCGCGTATTATTTTGCACACTTTCTTCCTATTGTACACCGTCACCGCACGCTTCCACAAGCCTGTCATACAATTCTCTGGTCTCTGCTTCACTCTCGTCATTCAATAAATACGTTTTGTCCTGTGTTCTGACGATAAGGGCAGACCTCGTCTTAAGGCATACATAGGTACGGCACCTGCCATAGCCCGACACGTTAAAAGCGCCGATGTTGTACACCGTTCCGTCATAGCCGTTGTTCTTGGACATGCGGGGGTAATTTTCCAGCAGCTCAATCTCCGTAATTTCATCAACATAGAAGGAATCGCGCTCATCTGCTGCCACCACACGCACCTGAACCCTTCCGCCGGTTTCCTCCGTGAAGCTCGTTGTGATGTCAGCGAAATCATACCTTGATAAAAATATTGCAATTCCTATGACGAATACCATCGTCAACGCGACAATGACGGTCTCTGCCTCATTTCCCGCATTGATCTCAAAGCCGATTCCAAGCCTCTTCTCCTGAACCCGGGGCGCGTTCGGATTCTTTCTGCCCATCAGATAGTAGATATCGTCCTCATCATAAAATTTTGCAAAATCTGCCTGATTCTTTACCCTTCTGACATTCCTGTCCGCGACGAACATTGTGACCATGCTGCCAGCCGTACAAAGCATGATCAGCAGATAGGAACTACCCTTGACCATGGCGGGCAAATCCTTCGTTGACAGAAAAGTAAGTACGAGTGCGATGATTGCCGCCATGCCGGAAGCCACTATACTATGTTTCGCGTTATATTGCAATAATCAGTGCAAAGCAGACACCCTGCAATTCATCTGTTGCATTTTATAAAATTAAGTCTTGACAAACTGCCGCAGGATTTGCTAAAATATTTCACGGTGATTGCAAAAGCAGTCGCGTGATGCTGCTGTGGCTCAGTCGGTAGAGCGTCGCATTGGTAGTGCGGAGGTCACGGGTCCGATTCCCGTCAGCAGCTCTTTAGAAAAGCGTGGAAATCTTGATAAAGGCAGGCTCACATAAGGATACTTTCAAAAAGTGACCGATTGAGAGCAGCACAACGCCACAGAGATTTAAAACTCTGTGGCGTTGTGCTTTTTTATAGCTAACAGGAAAATGATTAGAAAAAATTTTGATCTTTGATTAAGGTTGCGGGCGTAACAGTTACTGCAAAGTGATTTATTCTACAATGGCGGCGTCCGTCAGTCTGGAATAGTGAGCAGTATATTTCCGTAAAAACAGCAAAGCCGCCCGGTTTCGGACGGCAAATTGGCACAGGCTGTGTTTTATACTCCCCAAAGCAACATGCCGAGTGCGGCAGAAAAGAGTATCATTATAATCGGCGACGGTGCAGTTTTTTTGATTTTTTTATATCCGAAATGTGTCAGCCACAGAATGGCAAAGGCCAAAATGGATTTAGGATCCGGAGCAAGCGATATTCAGCCCTTCAATTCCGAAAAGATTTTCTATTGCATATCGGTTAAATTCCTTGTTTCCTCGCTTTTCTCAGTCTACCCGCAGCATACGGTAACCGACGCCGATATGCGTCTGAATGTATTGCGGACTGTCCTTTTGCGGCTCCAGCTTTTTGCGCAGTGTCGCCATAAATACTCTCAGGGAAGCAATATCGTTTTCCCAGCTGCTGCCCCAAATCTGCTGCGTGATATAGGTGTGCGTCAGCACCTTTCCGACATTATGAGAGAGCAGACACAAAAGCTTGTATTCAATCGGGGTCAGGTGCAATTCCTCCCCATTTAGATAAGCGCAGCCGGCGGCATAATCAATTTTAAGCTTGCCGTTTTGGAAAACGGGTGAGTCGGCGTCGCCGCTTGCCTGAAGAAGCAGCAGCCGTCTTTGCGTGACCCGAAGGCGTGCCAAAAGCTCCTCTACGGAAAAGGGCTTTGTCAGATAGTCGTCCGCCCCGGCATCCAGCGCCGTGATTTTGTCTTTATCCTCGCTGCGCGCACTGATCACAATAATGGGCATATTTGACCATGAGCGAATATTTTCGATTACCTGCGTGCCGTCGATATCCGGCAGACCCAGATCCAGCAGAACGATATCCGGATTATGGGAGGTCGCCTCCATAATGGCACTGTGTCCGTTCTCCGCGGTCAGGTAGCGGTAATCGTGCGCCTTTAATGTTGTTACGATCAGATTGAGGACGGGACGGTCGTCCTCCACGACGAGAACAAGGGGTTTATTCATTCAGAGTCACCTCGCTGAGCGGTAAAGTAAAGGTAAATACACAGCCGTGCGGTACATTGTCGGCAAGCGTCAGCGTCCCGCCGTGCAGCTCTACGATCGCTTTGCACAGGGTAAGACCGATTCCGAAGCTTCTGCGGCTGTCTGCAACAGTATTTTTTCCGGTGTAAAACATCTCAAAAATATGCGGTTTCATATCGTCTGCAATTCCGTTTCCGTCATCGGCGACACGGATCATGGCGTACCCACCCTGTTTTTCCGCACTTACGCAGATCTCGGAGCCTTGTTCGGTATATTTCAAAGCATTATCAATAAGGTTGACAATGACCTGCACGATAAGCTGTGCGTCCATACGGGCAAGGATCAGATCGTCGCACCTTACCGTCACCTTGTGTCCGACGGATTTTTTCTTCAAATGCGAAACGGCTTCGTTGACCACTTCGTCCACAAGCTGGTCGGTAAGCTCCAGCTTCAGGCGTCCGTCATTCAGCCGTGTAACATACAGCAGATTTTCCACCACGCCGATCAGCCATTCGGAATCGTCATAAATATCTTTATAGATCTGCTGCTTGGTTGCTTCGTCCAGGCAGCTTCCGTTATGCAAAAGCGTGTCCGCATTACCCGAAACGGAGCAAAGCGGCGTGCGCAGATCGTGTGAGATTGACCGCAAAAGGTCGGCGCGCAGCTGCTCGCTTTTTGCAAGATCTGCCGCCCGTTCCTTTTCGGCGGCGTTGTGAGCATTATCCATTGCCAGCGCACATTCGTTCACAACCGACAGTACGATGCTGCTCTCAAATGAATCGGGCTTTTCGGGTTTCATCGGTATCCCGATTACACCGTAGACTCTGCCGCCTGCACGGATCGCAAGATAAAGACATTCGGATTTTCCAAACTGTGCTGTCGCTGCTCCTGCACGGCGACCGTTTTGAAGCACCCATTCTGCGGTCTGCCGCTCTGCATCGCTTAGCAGCTTTTCAGCGTGTGTATCCTTTTTTTCGGCATACAGCCGCCCGGACAACATTCCGTTTTCGCCTTTCGTATAGGCAACAATACTGCGGTCAAGCAGCCGCGAGAGCTGCATACAGGTCACGCTTAAAACATCATCGTTGCTTTTTGCTTTTTGCAGCAGACGGTCAGTGTCGAACAGCACCTGCACACGGAACGCGGAGCGAGCCGAGAGCCTTGCATGATCCTTCAGCTTCGAGGCAAGCGTGCCGGTGAGAACGGAAGACGCCAGCATGACTGCAAAGGTAACGGGATAGCCTACGGCATAGGTCTGAAAGGACAACCTGGGTTCGGTAAGGAAAAATCCGAACAATACAACACTTAGAAGTGAGCCTGCCATACTGCAAAGGTATCCTTTGGTCAAAACGGAGATCATCAGCACACCGAGGATGTATACCGTAACGATATTGGTATCGGGAAAGCCGAGATGATCGAACAGAAACCCGATCGCCGTGCATACGGCAAGCGCCAGGACGGTCACGGCAATATCCCGCAGCGAAGGTATCTCTGCACCAAAGAACAGACGGCGTCTGTGCGGCTTTGTGTAGTTCAGTGCGTCGGGAATAATATGAATGTCAACATCAGGGGCGGAGGCGATCAGCTTTTCGGTGAGAGTCGGTCTTCCGAACAGCCCTCTGCGTCTGGCACTGCTTTGCCCGATCACGATTTTTGTGACATCGGAAAGCCTGACATATTCCGAGATCTGCAGCGGTACATCCTCGCCGTGCGTCATAACGATCTCGGCGCCGAGCCTTTGCGCGAGCTGTATGTTCTGCGAAAGTCGGGACTGATCCTCATCATTTATGACCGTATCCGTCTGCACATAGATGGCGGTAAATCTTGCATGAAGGACCTTAGCCATCTTTGCGGCGGTGTGTATGATCCTTGCATTGGACGGCGAAGAGGATAGGCAGACAAGGATATGCTCGTCTGCGCCTTTTTTTGACTGCTCGGTTTGTGTTCTCATCCGGTTCACCGTCCTTTTGTTTTATTATACATCAAAACCGTGAAATAATCTACCGCAAACTAATACTCATCTTCTTTCCCGTCGGAAAGGATAATATCGACTGTTCCGTGCGTTTCCCGGAAACGGTGGATCTCGCTTAATATCTCACTGTCGGACAGTCCATGCGGCAGCAGGACTTCGGAAGGCTCGCAGGATTCGTTTTCCTTTAACAGTGCCTTTCTGTTTTCTTCAAGAAATCGATCCAGCCTGCTCATAAGATAAAATCCGAAAGCAAATATGCCAAGCAGGCTGACGATCAGCAATAGCTCAGCCATCCTCATTCACCTCTGTTAAATGCGAAAACACTTTTGCAGTTCTTTGTAAGCACCGAGAACCAAAAGAGTGATCTTGTCCGTAAGAACGGTTTCCGGTGAAACTGCCATATTGATTTTTCCGTTCTCCTTGGTTGCCATAATATTGATGCTGTATTTTCTGCGGATATCCAGTTCTCCGACGGTTTTGCCGATCCATCCCTCCGGCACCTCTACCTCAAAAATGGCATGAGCCTCATCAACCTCAATGTAATCCCGAATGTGGTCGGCGGTGTACCGAATAGCAGCCCAATTTGCTACCTGTTTTTCCGGGTAAACGACCTCGTCCGCTCCGTTGCGCAGAAGAAATTTTGCCTGCACATCACGCTCGGCGCGGGACACAACTAATTTTGCGCCGAGTTCTTTCAGCAAAGAAGTGGTTTCCAGCGAGTTTTGAAAATTTCCGCCGATGGTGACGATGCACACATCAAAGTTTCCGATGCCGAGCGACTTTAAAAACTCCGTGTTTGTGCTGTCGCCGATCTGTGCATTGGTGACGATCGGCAGAATCTCATTGACTCTTTCTTCGTTACTGTCTACCGCCATTACCTCGTGTCCAAGCTTGTTCAGCTGCAAAGCGATATGCTTTCCGAATCTGCCGAGGCCTATTAACAATATGTTTTTCATAATATATTAACTCCTTTATCCGACTGTGATCTTTTCGAGCGGCAGCTTTGCACCGCTCTGATTTTTATTGGAGATCGCCGCATAAATCAGGGTGAGTCCGCCGACTCTGCCGAGATACATTAAGACGATTAAAATAAGCTGAGACAGAACGCCGAGCTGCGGTGTGATCCCGAGCGTAAGCCCGACCGTTCCGACGGCGGATGCCGTTTCATAAAGACAAGTGCTAAGCGGCAGACCCTCTGCTGTGCTGATAACAATGCCGCCGATAAAAAACAGCAGGAAATACATTACGGCAACGGTTGCGGCGTTTTTCACTGTCGAACCGTCAATGCGCCTGCCGCAGACTTCGGCATCGTCCTTTTTGCGGCAGACGGAGAATGCACTCAGAATCAGAACGGCAAGCGTGGTCGTTTTCATACCGCCTGCCGTGGAGCCGGGCGATCCGCCGACGAGCATCAGCAGAATCATAATTGCCTTGGAAGAACCGGTCATAGCGGGAAGATCGGCGGTATTGAAACCGGCGGTTCTCGGTGTGACAGACTGAAAAAGCGACGCAAGAATCCTTTCGCCGAGCGGAAGCCCCATAAAATCGCAGAAGAAAAAGAATACTGCAGGGGCAATAATGAGGAGCATCGTTGTTACCAATATGACCTTGCTCTGCATCCGGTATTTTTTGAAATGCCACTTGTTTGTACAGATATCGTCCCATGTCAAAAAGCCGATACCGCCTATGATGATCAAAAAAATAACGGCAATGTTTATCGTCGGATCCCCTATGTATCCCGTAAGAGACGGGTATTTGTTTTCTGCGGTGCCGAGTATGTCAAAGCCGGCGTTGCAAAAGGCGGAAATCGAATGAAATGCCGCCATCCAAATTCCCTTGATACCGAAGTTTCCGCAAAATGTCGGCAGCATGACGATCATTCCGATAAGCTCGATCAAAAAAGTTCCCCGTACAATAAAGCGGGTCAGGCGGACGATCCCGCCGACCTTCGGGGCAGAGATGGCGTCCTGCATGGTACTGCGCTGCATCAGCGATATTTTTCTGCCGGACAGCATAGCGAAAAATGCCGCAACTGTCACAACACCGAGCCCGCCTATCTGGATCATCAGCAGTATTACCGTCTGCCCGAAAGCGGACCAATAACTGCCCGTATCCTGCACGACCAGCCCCGTAACGCAAACGGCCGAGGTCGATGTGAACAGCGCCTCGTGAAACGGCGTAACAACTCCGGCAGTCGATGAAAACGGCAGCATCAATATCAGCGCTCCAAGCACTATGACGCCGGCAAAGCCCAAAACGATCAGCTTAAAGGATGACAGTCGCTTTTTTCTATGTGTAATTTCAGGCATATATACTTCTCCTGTTTTTGTTTGTTTACAAAGAGTATATTATGAAATATAAAAAAACGGTGTAATGATCCGGTGTGCTGTATTAAGATTGCATTAAGGCGCTCATTCTTTGAAAAAACAGTGCAGAGTATAGCAAACGGCACAGACAAAGGCGGATCGTTTGTAACCGTTGTGCGGCTTGAAACAAAGCTCAGAGCCACTCTCACAGAACAGCAAAAGGCTCTGTTCGAACAAATTAAAAAAACGGATGCAGAAATTACGACCGGCATGAGCTACAAGCGTTCACAAACGGATTTCGATTTGCATCGCGGCTGATGATGGAAGTGTACGAGCCGACACCTGAATTAGAGCCGTAACAAAGTAAGATAATCGGAAACGAGATCGCACGATTCTGTTTCTGTTTCGAAAATATATACTGCAACAGGCAGAGGATCTCACCGTCCTTTGCCTGTTTTCTTTTTGCGGATAGCCCTCGGGATTTTGAACATCTTGCAAATTCTCAATTTTTAAGGCGTTAGAGCACCCGATTTTCGGCATGAAAAGTGAGGGGATAAAATTTTCAGCGCATTGCCATGTATAGTTTTTCCTTTGGATAAGTGCGGGGGTAAAAATTTTGGTTGTACCCTATCCACTTTTTTGCCATGAAAAAGTAGAGGGCAAAATTACATAACCGTTTGAAAGGAGTTGGTGCAGATATGATTGCGGCCATGCAAAAAGAAAAAGCGCCGCAGACAGGACGGATCGAACACAAGCAACGCTTACACGATCAAGTTATTTCGGTAGTGTAATTTTTTCGTACAGGGTGGTGTAAGAAACGGTATCGCAGAACTATACCCATAGAACTAAACCCACCGAGTATTTCACAGTGTCTCGGGAAATAAAATAGTGCAGAGCAAAAAATATCAGATCGGTCGCACGAACTATATTGTCAATTCCTGTTTTGAAATTGAGCCGCAAAATACGGTTGACAACGGTATCCGATACCTTCTCGGAACGGAAACGCAGGACGGTAAGGTTTCGTATCCTTATGGTAACCCAGTTAAATACAGGGTTTCCACTTTTTTTGTGTGTCTGTTTTTTGGTAGACAGTTGTAGACTTACTTCAGATCCTTTAATATCGCCTGGCGTACATAGGGGCGTATCGCCGCCCCCTCCGTACCGCCTCCCTGCTTCGCGGTGACAGCCATCATATACAGCATCAGATGCGAAAACAGCGAATATATCATGTAATCCATCGGGAGGTCATCCCGCAGTTCTTCGCGCTCGCGCGCCCTCTCCAGCACCTTGCCGAACACCGCCGTCGGTGTATATCTCCGGGAAGCCCCCTCATCCGAAGTATTCTCCATACAGAGCTTCTGCCGGATCAGTTCACTGAAATCCGAGGTGTCAGTCAGCAGGTGCAGAAAGCGCAGAAAGCAAACCTTCCTGTCATCCTTTCTCTCGATCTCATCCAGCAGATATTCCAGCTGTCCGCAGAAGTCCTCCTTCTCCAGAAGCTCTGTTTCCAGCCTCCGGAAGCTGCTCTCAATGGCATAGGTGATCGCACAGGCGACGATCTCCTCCTTGCTGTCAAAATACTCGTATGCCGTTCCCTTGCCGATTCCCGCACGACCGGTGATGGTCGAAACGCGGAGCTCCGCTATCTCCGCTCCCTCGCCGATCAGCTCCACGACCGCCCGGTACATCTGCCGTACCTTCGGCGGAACCTTCTCAAGCTCTTCCCTTCCGGTAATCTTTCCCATTATACTTCCTCCAACTTCTTTTCAGGCAGACTGCTCTTCTTTTTTCTGTCGAACAGATCATAGATACAGGGAATGACGATCAAGGTCATCAGCGTACCGTACAGCAGGCCTCCGATCGTCACTAATGCCATAGGTCTCGCCATCTCCGAACCCATGTCGTGGCTGAACACCATCGTAGACAGGGCAAGGATAGTTGTCAGCGCAGTCATCAGCACCGGACGAAGTCTGGTTCTGCCCGCTTCCAGAATCGCCTCGCGCTTCTCCATTCCCTCCGCACGCAGCTGGTTCATATAGTCAATCAGCACAATTCCGTTATTGACAATGATACCTGCCAGCATGACAAAGCCGATCATCGCGATAACGCTGATCTCACTTCCGGCAAAGAACAGCCCCAGAAAGCCTCCGGTAAATGCCAGCGGAATCGTGAACAGGATGATGAACGGCGATTTCAGGGACTGGAACTGCGCCACCATGATAAGGTACATGAAGGCAACCGCGAGCACAAGCATCAGGAAAATCTGTCCCATGGCGTCATTAATCATCTCATTCTCCCCGGAGAATACCAGTCTGTAGCCGGCGGGCGTCTCATAGTCCGCAAGCTTCCTCTCAACCTCCGTTGACACCAGTCCGACATTGTAGCCGTCCGCAATGGATGCCGACACGGTCACATATCTGGTCTGATCCACACGGTTGATGGAGGTCATTGCGTCCGCTGTCTCAAAGTCAGCAATCTCACTCAGCGGAATATCGACGCTCTCCCCATTCTCATCCGTGCCGGTAATGGCAAGCTGCTTTAAGAGTTCTCTTGTCAGCTCCATATCGCTTCCGTTCTTCACATAGACATTATAATCCTTATCCGCAGCCACGAGCGTCGTCGCGCTTGCCGCCTCGGCAAGCCGTCCGTAGATCTGGCTGTAAACCTGTGCAACGGTCAGACCATAGTGAACCGCCTTCTCCCGGTCAATGATGACCCGGGTCTCCTCCTCCGCTTCCTCCAGCCCGTCGCTGACCTCAGCCGTTCCCTCCACCGTCTCAACGATCGAGGCAACCTCGCGCGCAATGCGGCCCAGCTCGTCCAGCTCACGCCCTCTGACCTGGATGGAAATTCCGCTTCCTCCGAGCGCGGTCATGTCCATGCTTGAGGTGTCTACCGAAATTTCCGCTCCGAGCCCTTCCGTCCGCTTAAGTATCTCATCCGCCAGCTCCTTGTTGCTCAGCTTCTTATTCTCCCTTGTGACAACATAGATCGTCGCCTGATTGGTGCTGCCGCCCCCGCCGCCGAGCAGGGACATTGTGGACGCGCTGGTCATGGCTCCCACATTCTGCACATCCTCGAGCTCCAGAATTGCATCGACAACCCGGTCGGACACTGCCCCGGTCTCTGCGAGCGTCGCATCCTTATCCATCTGCACGGATACCGTCAGCTGTGTGGAATCCATATCCGACATGAACGCCGTACCGTTCGTGTAAGCCAGCGCCATGCTTCCCACCAGAAGCAGGACTACCAACAGTAATACCAGCGGCTTTACCCGCAGGGAGCCTCTCAGCACCTTTTCATACCCCCGGACAAGCGCACTGTAGAGCCGCCCCTCCTTCTTCTCCTTTGTCTTCCTAAGCACCATGGAAGACATGGCGGGCACTACGGTCAGCGCGATCACAAGGCTTGCCAGCAGTGAATAGCCGATCGTCAGTCCCATATCCACAAACAGCTGTCTTGTAATACCCTCCGTAAACACAATCGGCAGGAAGACGCACACCGTCGTCAGCGTCGAGGAGGCTATCGCCCCGGCAACCTCACCCGCGCCTTCGATTGCCGCCCTCTTGACATCATATCCAAGTCCGCGCAGACGATATATGTTCTCGATGACTACGATTGAGTTATCCACCAGCATTCCGATTCCCAGCGCCAGACCGGACAGGGAGATGATATTCAGGGTAACGCCGCTGAAATACATGCACACCACTGCCGTCACAAGGCTGATCGGGACAGAGACCGCCACGACGAGCGTCGGTCTGAGATCCTTCAGGAAGAGAATCAGTATCAGCACCGCAAGTCCGAAGCCGAAGACAATATTGTTGAAAATAGCGTCCATGACAAGGTCAATATAGATTCCCTGATCCATCAGGGTAATCAGATTTAAGCCCGCATTCTCATCCATCAATGCCTGAAAACGCTCCGCCAGCAGATCGGAAACCTCACCCGTGGAATAGCCGGTCTGCTTCTGGATCGTCAGCATGACGCCTACGCTTCCATCCACATTCGTATAGATGTCTGCCGAGTTATCCGCATAGAACACATCTGCGACATCCCCGAGCGTAATCACCGGAACACCGTCCATGTGCAGATCCATCAGCGGAAGCGCCTTCAGCTCCTCCGCATCCGACGGCTTATCGCCCACACGCACCATATAGTCAATGCCATCCTCTGTCACATACCCCGCAGGCATGGCGAAGTTCTGTGCCGCTAAGAGCTGTTTTATCATGTCTGCCGTGAGAACCTTTGTCATGTCAGCCTGTGCGTAGGCATCCTCCCTGGCATCCACCAGCTGCTTTTCACCGTCGGCAAGCTGCTCCTCCGCATCCTTCATCTGCTGCTTTGCGTCCTCAAGCTGTTCCAGCCCGGATTTGATCTGCTCTTCTCCGGAATCCAGCTGGGACTGTGCGACCTCAAGCTGGTACTCCCCAAGCGCAATCTGCGCCTTGCCGTCCGCGAACTGAATTGCCGCCGTCATCTGCCCCTGTTCGATCTTGATAAGTCCATTGTTGATCTCGCTAACTGCCTTGTCGATGTCCGTGACTCCCTGCGCCGCCAGAATCCGGTTCACATTCGCCACATAGCCCTCGTAGCCGAGTCCCGATGTCGCATAGTCAAGCTGCTGCGCCAGTGCCGCCCTCTGCGTCTGCAAATTGGCGATCAGTGTCGGGAGCGCATAGTCAACTGCTGTCAAGGCAGTTCCTACTGTCCTGGCATTTTCAGCCGCCGTCCAGTCCAGAGCCTTCAGCTCATCCATGGCCGGCAGGGTCATTCCCGCTGCCGCTCCCGCATTGCCCAGCGCCGCCGCAAGCATGGAATTTTCCGTCACCGCTGCCTTTAGTGCCGCGATTTCTCCCTGTGCCTCGGCGAGCATTGCCGCAGCACCGGCATCCCCGGCACTGACAGACAAGGTTGCCATCGCTGTTCCCAGCTTTGTCATTGAAGCCGTGTAGGACTGCATGCATCCCGCCGCCTGCAAAGCCTGTAATGCCGAAAGCCCGGCGTCCAGCTGACCGATTCCGTCATTCAGCCCCTTTGCCGTGGCAAGTCCCGTCTGCATGGCTTCCAGATTTGCCTTTGCCGTCAGCAGGGCATTCTTCTGAACCGCCAGCTGACTGCTGATCGTATTCTGCTGGTTTTCCAGCTCGGTCTTTCCGTCCTCGAGCTCTTTCTTTCCCTTTTCCAGTTCAGAGCGGTTTCCGTTCAGCTCGCTCTGTGCATCCTGCAGCTTCTGCCTATTTTCGGCAAGCTCCGCCTTTCCGTCCTCAAGCTCTTTTCTTCCGTTTTCCAGTTCCTCCGCAGCGTCCGCCATCTTATCGTCGATAGCGGCATACACCTTTTTATTGATCTCGTCGATCTTCTCCTGACGGATAATGACATTGACGCTCTCCTCCAGCAGTCCTGTCGCGCTGACGCTCGCCACGCCCTCGATGCTCTCAAGCTCCGGCACGACCGTCTCCTGCACGTAGGCGCTGATCGCCGCGTTGTCCATCCCCTCCATGCTGACCGCCGCGATCATCACCGGCAGCATGTCGGGATTCATTTTCATAATAATGGGATTGCCTATAGAATCGTCCCAATAGCTCTTTACCTGATCGAGACTTTCCCTGATTTCAAGGGAGACGGCATTCATGTCCGCCGTCTGTGAAAATTCCAGAATAACCATAGAATAGTTTTCATTGGATATCGAGCTGATGCTCTCGATATTGCTGACCGTCGCCATGGATGCCTCCACCGGCTGGGTCACTGTCATCTCCACCGTCTCCGGGCTCGCCCCGGGATAGGTCGTCATGACAAGCACATAGGGCAGGCTGATATTCGGCAGAAGATCCGCCGTCATTCTTGTGAAGGACACCACGCCCAGAATAATTGCCAGTACCACTCCTACCAGCACTGTATAAGGTTTCTTTACGCTGAATTTTGAAATCATCCGTCTCTCTCCCGTCTTACCGTCCGACCAGTCGGTCGGCTTTTAGCCGAAATGATTATAATCCCGGATGACTGCAAAGTCAATTCTTTTTCAAGACTCTTCTGACCTTCGCTTTTAATCTCTGCAGCGCATTGTCTGTCGCCTTTTCATCCCTGCCGAGCACCTTTGCGATCTGCACATAGCCCATCCCCGTCATGGAAAGCTCCAGCACCTGCCGCTCAAAATCGCTCAGCTCCTCCTCGATTGCCTTCTCCAGAAAGGCTGCCCGCTCCTTGTCCAGAAACAGCTCCTCCGGGGAAAGCTCCGTCCTGTCGGCAAGAAGCTCCGCAAGCGTCTGGGGCTCCCTGCCCTCCCCGTCTGCCTGGGTGCTTCCGCTGTCCAGGGAAACATAGGTATTTAAGGGAAGGTGCTTCTGCCGCTTGGATGCCTGCACTGCCGTGTACATCTGCCGGCTGATGCACAGCTCCGCAAAGGTATAGAAGCTGGCATCACGCCCCATATCGTAGTCGCGGACTGCCTTAAACAGCCCGATCATGCCCTCCTGGATCAGATCCTCACTGTCCGCGCCGAGAATGAACATGGATTTTGCCTTGCTCCGCACCAGATTCTTATACTTGTCGCAGATATAGTCCATGATCGGCTCTTCGCCTCTTCTGAGCCTGTCGATCAGTTCATCGTCCGAGCACTGCCGGTAATCGGAATATTTTCCCGCCATCCTGCCCTCCTCCGGTTATGCCTGAAGTCTCTGTCTCACGATCTCATAGGCAAGCACGCCTGCTGCCACGGATGCATTCAGCGAATCGATGTCTCCCTTCATGGGAATCGAGGCGATCATGTCGCACTTTTCCTTCACCAGTCTGCCGACGCCTTCTCCCTCGTTGCCGATCACAAGTCCGATCGCCCCTTTGAGGTCGAGGTCATACATGGTCGTTCCGCCCATATCCGCACACACGAACCACATACCCTCTTTTTTCAGATCCTCGATCGTCTTCGCCAGATTCGTCACCTTTGCAACCGGCGTATAGTTTAACGCCCCGGCGGAGGTTCTTGCCACCGTAGCCGTCAGTCCGACCGCACGGTTCTTCGGAATGATGACACCATGCGCCCCCGCAAGATTTGCGGTACGGATGATTGCCCCGAGATTATGCGGATCCTCGATATTGTCCAGCAGGATCAGAAAGGGAGGCTCTCCCTTGTCCCTCGCAGCCTGAAGCATGTCCTCCACCTCTGCGTACTCATATGCCGCCGCCGTTGCAATGACACCCTGATGCTTCCCGGTACCTGACATCTGGTCAAGCCGCTCCTTCGTGACAAACTTGACGAGACAGTCCTGCTTCTTCGCCTCCCGCTTGATCGTCATGATCGGCCCGTCCTGACAGCCGTCCAGAATGTACAGCTTATCAATCGTCTTGCCGGAGCGGAACGCCTCTATCACCGCATTCCGCCCCTCTATCGTAAATTCTTCGTATGCCATTAAAAGTAACCCTTTCCTTTCCCGGCGATTTCCGCCTCTGCAATTCCGGTCTTTACCAGCTCCAGAACCCGCTCCATACGGTCTGTCAGGTAGAGAAAGCCGATCACTGCCTCAAAGCCGGTCGCCTTGAGGTATTCTGCCGCCGTGGCATTCTTCGCCATCGTGTGCGGCTTGGAGTTCTTACCGCGGCGGTAGACTGCCGCTTCCTCCTCCGTCAGCCTGTCCATCAGCACATCCACAATTCTCGCCTGCGCCGTAGCACTGACATATTTTACCGTTATCCTGTGCAGATCGTTGGCGGGGCGGTTCGCACGCTCCACAACAACTGTCCGTATGATGAGGTCATAGACTGCATCCCCGATGTAGGCGAGCGCCAGCGGGGAATAGCCTCTGACATCCTGCTGTTTTCCGGGAAATACCGCCTTGATCTGCTGTAACAGGCTCCCGTCTGCGCTCTGCACCGTTTCTGCCGTATTTATGCTTTCTTCCATTTTACACCCTCGCGCGTATCCTCGATGACAATGCCCTTTTCCAGAAGCTCTGCGCGGATCGCGTCAGCCTTGGCGAAGTCTTTTTCCTTCTTTGCCGCCTTGCGCTCCTCGATCTTCTGAAGGACATAGCTCTCCAGCTCTGCGTCCACACTGTTTGCCTCCTCCTTCCGCGCATGTGCGGTCGTCAGGTCAAGGGACAATACATAGTCGAAGCTCTCCGCCAGCGCATACTTGGTCGCATCCGAAATATCCGCCTTCAGCATATCATAGAGAACCGTAATCGCCATCGAGGAGTTCAGGTCGTCGCAGAGCGCCGCCTCAAATTTCTCCCGGTATGCCTTGAACGCCCCTTCGTCGATCTCGCCGTCGCGGTTCAATGTCCCGATCTTCTTAACCAGCTTATCGTACGCCGCGCTCATATTGTCGAGCACCTCGTAGGAGAACTCCAGCGGCTTGCGGTAATGGGACTGTAAGCAGAAGAGTCTGTAAATCAGGGGATTATATCCCTTGGATTCCAGCAGCGAAACCGTCAGGAAATCTCCCTTGGACTTGCTCATCTTGCCGGATTTATCATTTAAGTGATGCACATGGAACCAGTAATTACACCACTTATGTCCGAGGTAGGACTCGCTCTGTGCCACCTCGTTCGTGTGGTGCGGGAAGATATTGTCCACACCGCCACAGTGGATGTCCATGTATTCGCCGAGATGCTTCATGCTGATGCAGGAGCACTCAATGTGCCAGCCGGGGTAGCCTACGCCCCACGGGCTATCCCACTTTAACTCCTGATCGTCAAACTTTGACTTGGTAAACCAGAGCACGAAATCGCTCTTGTTGCGCTTATTCTCATCCTCGTCCACGTCGTCGCGCACCCCGACCAGAAGCTCCTTCTCGCTCTGGTTGGAGAATACATAGTACTCCTTCAGCTTTGAGGTATCAAAATAGATATTCCCGCCCGCCTCATAGGCATAGCCCTTCTCAAGCAGCACCTCAATCATATGGATAAATTCCGGGATGCAGTTTGTTGCCGGCTCCACAACGTCCGGTCTCTTGATATTCAGCTTCCGGCAGTCCTCAAAGAAGGCGTCCGTATAGAATTTTGCGATCTCCATGACGGTCTTATGCTCGCGCTTTGCGCCCTTGAGCATCTTATCCTCGCCCGTGTCGGCATCGCTGGAGAGATGTCCCACATCCGTAATATTCATGACACGCTTCACATCATAGCCGATATAGCGCAGTGTCTTCTCCAGCAGATCCTCCATGATATAGCTCCGCAGATTGCCGATGTGCGCATAATGGTACACGGTCGGTCCGCAGGTGTACATTGCAACCTTGCCGTCCACATTCGGTACAAACTGCTCCACCTTCTTTGTCAGTGTATTATAGAAAGATAACTTGTTCTCCATTTTCTTCTTCCTCCTTTATTTGGTTTGTTCCTGCTTATCCTCCGCGCAGCCGCGCTGCAGCAGCCGCATTTCCTTCTCCAGCTCCAGCAGTCTGTTGGTAAGCTCCGAGTTGGCGCGTTGAAGATTTGCAATGTCCTCTTTTACAGGATCCGGCAGATCGGTCTGGTTCATGGTCTCCTGCGGCAGTGCGGTATTGCCCCGCTTGACGACACGCCCGGGCACGCCGACCACGGTAGAGTTCGGCGGCACCTCGCTCAGAACCACGCTGCCGGCTCCGATCTTGGAGTTGTCCCCGATGGTGAAGGAACCAAGCACCTTCGCTCCTGCGCTGATCATGACATTGTTCCCGATTGTCGGGTGACGTTTCCCGTGCTCCTTGCCGGTTCCGCCCAGCGTCACTCCCTGATACAGCGTCACATTGTCCCCGATAATGGTCGTCTCACCGATAATCACACCGTTTCCGTGATCGATGAAAAGCCCTTTTCCGATTTTGGCGCCCGGATGGATCTCTATACCGGTCTTCCTCACGCCCCTCTGGGACACCCATCTCGCCCAGAAATAGTGCCCGCCCTCATACAGACGGTGCGCAATCCTGTAATGCAGCATGACCTTGAAGCTCGGATAGAGAAATACCTCCATCGAGGAATGAATCGCCGGGTCACGCTCTCGTATGATTCTGATTTCATCCCTGACATTGCTGATAAACCCCATAATGACTCCTTTACGCTAAAAACCGCGCATAAATTTCATCCCAAGAGACGAATTTATCCGCGGTTCCACTCTTCTTAAAGACCATAGGTCTTCCACTCAAGACATTTAACGCATGCCGGACGTGTCTGCCTACCTGCCATCACGCGGCTCTCTGCAGACCTGCTCCCGGAGGCACTTCCCTTTTCTCCGATGAGGAACGCTCTCAGCCGATGGCGCTCCCTCTCTGGCCTTCTTCCGAAAAGGTACTCTTTCCGTTCACTGCATTTATCTATTAATCAGAATATGCAAATTCTATGATTTTGTCAACTGAATTTTCCGAATGCACTCCCGCCGCCCTCTACTTATGGGCAGGACATCCGCTGCAGCCCGCACATCCGCCGGACACCTGCTGTGCCGTGAGATCAAACGGACTGGTCAGCATACAGATCGCCTGAGAGGAAATTCCCTCTCCCGATCCGGTGAACCCAAGCCCTTCCTCCGTTGTCGCCTTGACATTGACGCAGCTGATATCCACTTCCAGAACCCTTGCGATATTCTCCCGCATGCTGTCAATATAGGGGCGCATCTTCGGCGCCTGTGCAATGATTGTCGCGTCAATATTCTCTATGATAAATCCGTTCTCCCGGAGAAGCTCACCAACCTTCTCCAGCAGAACCAGTGATGAAATTCCTTTGTATGTGGGGTCTGTGTCCGGGAAATGCTTTCCGATGTCTCCCATCGCCGCCGCCCCCAAGAGTGCGTCCATAATGGCGTGCAATAAGACATCCGCATCCGAGTGGCCCAGAAGTCCCTTTTCGTAAGGGATCTCCACACCGCCGATAATCAGCGCCCTGTCCTCTGCGAGCCTGTGTACATCATAGCCCATTCCGATTCTCATTCAGCAAGCTCCTCCTATTCCTTTCTCTTCCTCTTCGGACGCGCAAACGCGATGCCGCGCTCCGTGCCGTCGCGTCTCAGATCCTTCGGTTTTCCGCCGTCTTCCCTGCGGCGCTCTCTGCTTCCTCTGCCGCGCCCATCGTCTCCACGGCGCTCTCTGTCTCCTCTGTAGCGTCCATCGTCTCCGCCTCCTCTGTAGCGTCCTTCGCCGTCTCCGCGGCGCTCTCTGCTTCCTCTGTAGCGACCGTCATTGTCCCTGCGTCCGTCACCCCGCCGGAAGCCTTCTCTGCGCACCGGCTTATCCACCTCAATCTCCGGCCCCTTGTCACCGACCTGCAGTTTCAGCATTGCAGCCGCAAGCTCCAGTATGTCGCACTCCTCTTTCTCAAGCTTGCTGTTGAGGAACTGCTTCATCAGCTCCATATCCTCGTGCTCGTGAAGCTCCCACGCCTTCTCCAGATAGTTATCCGCCTTCGCCTTTAACACCTTGGACGCACCGGGCAGCTTCTTCTCCTCAATGGTTGTATGACAGACTCGCTCGATCTCACGGATGCGGTAAAGCTCTCTGGCGGAGGCAAAGGTGAACGAGCGTCCCGTCCTCCCCGCGCGCCCCGTTCTGCCGATACGGTGCACATAATATTCAATATCCTGCGGGATGTCATAGTTGATGACAGCCTCCACATTGTCCACATCGATTCCTCTCGCCGCCACATCCGTCGCAATCAGGATATTCGTGCTGCCCGCCCGGAAACGGTGCATGGCAACGTCGCGCTGATGCTGCGACATATCTCCGTGTAAACCCTCTGCGCGGAAGCCGTTTTTCTTCAACACCTCCGCAAGCTCATCCACCTTGACCTTCGTATTGCAGAAAATCAGGCAGAGCGCCGGCTGGTAATACTCCAGAAGGCGGATGCACGCCGCATCCTTGTCCTGACTCTTAACCTTATAATATCTCTGGGAGACCAGCGGGATTGTCAGTTCCTTCGCCGCCACCCTGACCAGTCTTGCATTCTTCTGGAACTGTCCTGTGATCTCAAGGATCGGCTGCGGCATCGTCGCCGAGAAAAGCGCTGTCTGGTGCTCATTCGGAATCTGTCCCAGAATCAGCTCCATATCCTCCCTGAAGCCCATATTCAGCATTTCGTCCGCCTCGTCCAGCACTACCATATTTACATGGTCGAGCTTGATCGTGTGACGGCGCATATGATCCATGACACGCCCCGGCGTACCTACTATAATCTGCACGCCCCGGAGTCCGCTGATCTGCTTTCCGATCTCCTGTCCTCCGTAAACGGGTAGCACCTTTACGCCATGCATGTACTTTGCGATCTTGCGAAGCTCCTCCGCCGCCTGAATCGCCAGTTCTCTTGTCGGGCAGAGGATCACACACTGCAGCTTTTTCAGATCGGGATCGATCTTCTGCAGTGCAGGAATGCCAAAAGCCGCCGTCTTTCCGGTTCCGGTCTGCGCCTGTCCGATCATGTCCTCCCCGCTCAGCAGGCACGGAATCGCCTGCTCCTGTATCGGGGAGAAGGTTTCAAACCCCATCTCCTTTACCGCTCTTAAGATTCTTTCATCTATCATTTCTTCCCATGTTTCATACTCGTTCTGATTTTCCACTATTGTCTCCCTCTCAGCGCTCTCGCATACCTAAAAATTTTCGATACAACAAAACTGCTCACTTGTGCCTTCTGATGTCCGACGATACAAGTGAGCAGAATCTTCCATTCATTTTCTCGACAGTGGTTAAGTATATCACGAAACGTGCATGATGACAAGCACAAAACGTATATAAAAACAGCCGCTTCTATCCTGCGCTTCCCCCTTCATCCGCTCATAAATCTGCCTCTGCAGTTTTTGTCCAATACCCATTATAGGCATATCCTTTTTTGTCAATCAGTAAATTTCCGGATTTTGCAAAACCTGCTCTCTGAATTGCTTTTATTCTCTCGACCGCATATATTGGTGCCTTCGTAAGCACACCTTTACATCCCAGCATTTCTTCAAGTTTTGGTGTTACAAGTGCAAAAATGTCATACAATGCATCCTCTTGCTCGTAATCACTTCTCACATCCACTCTTAAAATTCCCATATGATTAAATGCATCTTCTGACACTCTCAGGCATAATTCTACTGTTCCAATTACACCCGCTGCCATCTTATCAACAACGGAAAGTCTTACAAACCAGCCATTTTCATATGACATATGCCAGAATGCGATCGCCTCTTCCATTCTTTCTTTTGTTGCATAATAAAAATTATCTCCGTCACAATTATCACTGTTAAAGAACGGCAACGCGTTTTTATCGCTGTATACCTTTAATAAGTCATCACAATCCTCATCACGAAATAATCTTATTATGAACTTTTCACTCTCTAAAGTTGGGCATGTTTCATATATATTCATAAAATCCTCCTTAGCATTAATGGCGTTGGTTTTGTCACACTATATTGACCTAAACGAAGCATCCCTCCGGCTGCTTACCCATGGTAATCACCGGTTGCGGAATTCACCACGACATAGGGGACGATCTTGCCGTCAATCTCTACATAGACCTGATATATTCCCTCATCCAGCTCCTCGTAGTGATCCGGCCTGACACCGTAGTTTTCCAACAGACTTTTTTCAAATGCAGTTTTCCATGACTCTTCATCGGTAGAAGTATCTTCCGTGACATCCCCGCCATCATTTTTTACACCGGGTACTTCTGTCAAGGCATCTGGTGTGTCGGAAGCGGTGTCAGCCACCAAAGCTGTGTCCGCCGTCGAAGATGCATCTGCCGCCGCAGAGGTATCGTTTTTCGCCTCTGTCAGTCTGGTACACCCCGTCATAAAAGCAGTCGTCAGTAACACTGACATGGTCAGCAGTGTCATAATTTTTTTCTTATACATTTTCATAGTTCCTCCCATAAAATTATTTTTGCTCCGTCCAATACTGAATGCCCCAATGTTCAAAGTCCCATTTTTCCATATAGGAATTACATTCATAGTCGATATAATAAAGTTCTCCCTTGCATGGGACAAAATTGGTCGGATAATAATCGATGTTCAGCCCTGCCGGATACAGCAGACGGCACATAGCACGCACCTGTTCCAGCCAGATTGAATCCATCCGTCCCTCCTTGAGCAGCTCCGAAACGGTTGCTCCGGCTATATATTCCTTCAAAATACGTTCCTGCGGGTGATCCACTGCCAAAAGCTGTGGCAAAGGAATTCCAAGCTTCCGCAGCGTCTCATAATCACGCAGTTCGGATTGCAGTTTATCGCCAAAGGTATAGTACTCACACGGCTCGTGATGGATCTGCTTTAGCACATACTGTTCCTTACCATCCGTCACAAGATAGGAGTAACCGCCCTTTCCTTTCCCAAGAAGTCGTAACACGGTGTATTTTGAATCATTTACTGTCAGCACATCACACATGATTATCTTCTAATTCCCTTTCGTTTTCTGTTTCTTTTCATACAATATGTAATAAAGTGGCATTTCCGCCTCATTCCCCATGTTAATTACTTCCAGATACGGTTCTTTTTGAAAAACCCTTACAAAGCCCTCTGAAAGAATGATCTCCTGATTCTCCCTTTCCTCTTCCAGTTCTTCCTCTACCAGAAACTGGAAGTTACCGTTTTCTTGCTAGCTGTAAATCAATAGTATCATAAATAGTGATTATACTACCATGATTATTAATTGTTTCTTTAATTTTAGCAAAAAACTCTGTTCTTATACTTTCCTCAATTGCAATATGGTCTGAATATGTTCCAAGAAGTTCAATATACTCATTTGCAGAGAATACTCGTTCTCGATAAAATAACTCATATCTAATATCTGAAAAACCATATTTACTTGCAATCATTGCTCGCTCTTTTGCCTGCTGTTCCGTATATTCAGATATTGTTTCACGTTCTTTATTGTAATACTTATTGTAATATAGGTCATAAATCTCATCTATTTCTTGTGAAAGCTCTGGATTTCCTTTATCACGATACGGATGGTTTGCAAAACGTGCAAAAACACCACCATTTTTCAGCATAGAAAATACTTTTTCATATCCGGTTTTCTCTGGCACCCAATGAAAGGCAGATGCAGAAAATACTAAATCAAAAGTATTGTCTTCAAACACTGTATCTTCAAATTTACCTGTAATGACTGAAAATTTTTGATACTCCCGAAATTTATCTTTTAACAATTCAGAAAACCGTTTTCCATATTCTACTGCTGTCAATTGACATCCAGTTGCTAAAATTGGAGCCGTTGCTTGACCTCCACCACTTCCAATCTCAACCACATTGCTATTTTCGTTAATAGGAATATAGTCAAGCAATGTTTGATACAATTCTTTTACATAACCAGGACGTAACTTCTCATATGTAGACGCTACTGTATCAAATGTCCATTCTAATCCTTTCAAAACTGGCATTGCAACACATCTCCCCAAATTCAAATTTTCAATGCCCTGTCCTGTCGAGACAAAAGCTATTCCAAATGCTGAATTATCATTTCCTGCAGAATCTGATATTGCGCTGAAATTTCGCCTTTGTGTTCCTCCAGTTCAGGTTCAAACTACTTTCAACCGCCATACACTATAGGCACCAAAAACCATCTCTGTACGCACTTCCATGTCTGATGATACAGCATCTCAACAGTCTGGAAATTATTTAACAATATGTGCCGTGATAATTGTATAACTGTATGAATTGATAGTAATTTTGATATTCTCTATCTTGCAGTACCAGTTTTTCCCTTGTTTATAGATATTACATTCTTTATCTAAAACCTTATTCTTACAAAACTCAACAACATCGTCTGTATCTAATTTGAGATTTTTCCTAATTCTATCAATACCCATTTCAGTAGTATGAACTTTATCTATATTACCAAGCAATATTCCCTTATCATCCATTTGTTCTTCTCCTGCAAACACCGATTTTACAACATTCACTAAACTGAATTTTCAGCAGAAACTGTGGCATTAATGTTCCTTATGCTTTTTCTTACAGCAGAAATGGCTGGTAAATTGTAAAAAACACCACGCCTGTGACAGCAGCCAATGTGAGGAAAAACAAGGTTTTGCTCTTGGCCTTCCGATACAGCAGAATCCCGAAAATCAGCGCAAACAAAAAATCAAATAAGGTCTGCCCAAGCAGCATTTTCCGATTCCAAAGTACCATCAGGCAACCAATCGCTTCCGCAAGCATACCGCTGGCAGGCAGGGCGCAAAGCACAGAGCCAAACAGATTTTCCTTGTTCCAGAAGTACAATATGCTACTTCCAATACCGCAGGCAAACGCCATCGCAGAATACGCAAGGAACAGCATCGTGGGAAACTCGCCAGAAAACCGCTTCACGAAAAATCCCAATATGTATTTCAGAACATAGAAACTGACCGTCATACCAAGCATGTAAAGGAACGAATTGAAAAAAGCGTCCTTGTTGGATGAACTGCAATAGGTAATCATACTAACGCTGGCAATCCAGAAACCGAATAAGGTTGCAATAGAAGACATACTCCACAGACTCTCATAGGGAAAGAAGTCCGACAATCTGCAAATAACCCCCACCAGAATACCAAAGAAAAACAGTTTAAAATATGAACGCCTCTTTACGTCAAAACGAAAGTCAGATATTTTCATCTCTCCTTGTCCTTCTGAATAGCAGATAGCCTGTCCCAAATAATTGCAGCAATAATTTTCTTAACAATTCTTTCACCCTACTTTGTTCTAAAATCCATATTCCCATATTGCGCAAGTTTTTTTCTTCCAGCTCCGCACCATATCGAAAAATCATCGAGACGAGAATCAGAACAATACCAGTCAGTACGCTTCCGAGATCAGCAACATCCGGTAAAACTCCTGTTCTTCCTGGGCAAACCGTATATACTGCTTCCCAACCCCAGAAAAGGAATTTCCTCTTTTAATCCTCCATTCGCATAGCGGTCATACAACCCTTACCGCAGCGGCATAAACTTCTACCATTTCTTCTTTAGTGAATTTTTTTCGGAGCCATAGTCCTTATCCTCTCATAAAAAACTCTGAATACAAATTACCACATATGCACTATTTGATGTGTATCATCTGATGCGCATCCTGTATTATACTCAAGAAAGAGGGGCTTGTCAACAGAGGAAATGAAAAACCCTTCAATAAAAAGGGAGCCTTACGACATTCCCCTGGCTCCCAACAAAAAATTTCAGTTTGCATACTGTTCTTAAACCGGAGGGACGCTGCTTTTGTCCCTGATATCATGACGAAAGAAGCGTCCCTCCGGCTAGGCTATCTAATTTTTGTCACATGAAAATTGCAGCACTCATCCCCCTGCCCAAGCGTCTTTGTTCGGTGTAATTCTCCACCCATGTTCCTATAATTTCTTTCATCCATATTGCACAGGCAGGGAACAAATTCAAAGCAATTTTCTCTTTTGCCGAGCTTGCAGATACCGCATTCCGTATATGTGTTATAAAACTCATCCACTCCCTTTTCATAATGAAATTTCCAATCAAGATGAAATTTCCAATCAAGCTCATACTTTGAATTCTGACTCGCTATGCTCTCCTTGACCTTTTGATCCTGCACCTTGTCTGTAAACAGGATGCTTTTTTTATTTTTATGTGCCTTGATCATAAATGGGGAATCGAACACCGCAGTCACCATCTCGGGAAATATCGTCGAAAGCTTACCTAAAGCATGTTTAAAACACAATAATTCTACTCCCTTTGCATACACTCCGTATTTCAGCATTTCTCTCTCCATTTCTGCGCACGTTCTTTGCTCATTGCGGGTCTGTGTCAGGCGCGCGCAGACACAAGCCTTCTCCTTCTGCATTTCACACTACTGATTTACATTCTGCTCTTTTATCCTAAGCTTCCTATTGCTTCTTTCATCCTTGTTACGAAAGCCTCTCCCGCATACCTCTTCGGCGGCACATGAATAAATACCGCCCTTTCTTGAAATTGCTTCAGGGCATACCAATAAGCTTCGTTACATAAATATCCTGTCGGTGCATCAGAAATCCGATTCGTGATTCCTGCCCCAGCAAAAGAATCCGCCATTCGCTCTATATCAAGCTTTGAGCTAAGTCTAATGCCGCCCCGCTCCGCTGTTGTTTCTATTCTTATTTCATACCGAAGCTCCTTGTCCAAGCCAAACATATAGACGATTTCCGGGCTTCCCTCTATGGCTTCTATGTCCTTTTTCACACCGGCAAATGAATTTGTAAGCAATACCGCCTCCTCAGACAACGCCCGCGCGAGTATGCCCGAAATATTGCCACTTCCTTTAAATCCGATATATAACTTGCGCATCGCCGCCCTTTTCCCCTCTGCCTTCAGTATAACACCAAATGCTTATGGAATGCCATAGCAACAATGTTCAATAGGAAAAATTTACCCAAAAACAGGGGGCAACTACTAATAGCATTCGGTACCTTGGGCTCCCCTACCTGCGGCTTTCACCTTCTACTCTTTTCCGCAGGTACACCTTCCGCTTTCATACCTGCGCTTTTCACCGTTCCGGCTTTTCCGCAGGTACGCTTCCCGCTTTCATACCTGCGCTTTTCTCCATCTACTCTTTTCCGCAGGTACACTTTCCTCTTTCATACCTGCGCTTTTCACCATTCCGCTTTTCCGCAGGTACACTTTCCTCTTTCATACCTGCGCTTCTCACCGTCTCGACTTTTCCGCAGGTACGCTTCCCGCTTTCATACCTGCGCTTTTCACCGTCTCGGTTTTTCCGCAGGTACTCTTTCCGCTTTCATACCTGCGCTTCTCACCGTTCCGGCTTTTCCGCAGGCATATCATTAGGAATATTGCCTCTGTCACAAGGAGTGATACTTTGTCACGTTATATAGACTCGAGCATGACAAAATGCCGGGGCAAAAGCCCCCACAGGCAGGACCTCTAGTTGTGCTTAGTGAAGCCTCCCTCTGGCTTGCATTAATAGAACGCCCTATCCGAGAAAACCACAGAATCTATTATTTCCAACAATTCCTCTTTGGTAAATAAATCGGTACACAGTCTGATGTTGTAGCAATAATTACAATCTTCTTCTGCAAAGTAGATGCTATAGTATTCTGTGATTCCTCCATCCTCCTCAACTTCCAGCAGCGTGAGGATTGCCGGAGCTGAAGGGCATGCTATCTCTTCCGTTTCTTTGTGATATATATTATTTTCGTATTCGCCGACTTTCGTCATCTTTCCCCCGGAAATTACAGGCTTTACTCTGCTGCCATCCAGAATCAAAATGGAACCGCACACTTCCTCTCCGATTTGCAAATTCACGCCTCCAAAATGCCCGAGGAAGACATCATATGTGCCCAGTGAAACCCTTTCCGGCAAGTCACAGCTCAGGTAATCTGTCATTGACACCGTTTGATCTATTAAATGCTCTACATTTCCCGTGCGTATATCAATACTCAGCATCGTCTGCATATCCGCTAGCCGTGCAAACAATAAAGTATTATCCGCATCGCTGCGGAACTCCAGTCTATACGGATTCTCCTTGTATACAAAATCATAATAATATTGGCGGTAGGATTCTGCCGCCAGCCCGCTCTCCTGTAATCCATTCCATATCATTAAATCTTCCAAAAGAAGATTTTTCCGATTGGAACAGTCGATAATCTGTTCCATCGTAATATCTTCTTTCTGCACAGGCTCCTTCGTCAATTCAAGTTCCTCCGCTGGCAATGAAGCATCTATCGACGTATCATTTTCTTCTGCCGAAGAATTTATTTCAGAGGTTTCTGTCACTGCTTCTGTTTTTGTGCAGCCTGCAAATATCGTCAATACGCCAAATACCGTACACACCACGGCTGCTTTACAGAAATTGTTTCTTCCCTTCATAACAGACCTCATCCTTTCGTGAATCATATAGCAATCGACATTCCTATTTCTTTTCACTTATGTAAATGCCTGCACGGCTCTGGATCACCTCTGCCACCTCTTCAACATTCCTGTTTTCATAGAACAGAAAATCAACTTCCTCTAACAGAATGTTGTATAAATCAGAATCCACAGAATTATTATGCTCAATCTTCCGGATCAACGCTTTCAGGGTTTCTGCATCCCCGGGCGATATGTCAGAAACCTCCACCGGCTCCTCCCCCTCAAAATACAGACGATATTGCACCGCCTTTTCACCATCTGCGTCATGCACGGGCTTCTCCGCATCCTGCAGCTTCTGCTCTAAGGAACTCACACGCAGCGGAAAACCATTCTTTATATTGTCCTGAAATTCCCCTTCAAGCAGACCTTTAAGGAATGTCCATGCCTCCTCCTTATGGTTGCTGGTGGAGCTGATGCCAATGGCTATATCGTTAATTGCCGCCATCGTTCCATATCCGGAATCAAAGGGATAGCCGATATAGGTTGGTGTTTCCCCATAAAGCTGCCTGATACCGGCTATTCCATATACACTATCGAGCATTACCGGATACAGCAGCGCCTTGCCTTCCGTGAATATCTGCTTTGCCGAGTATTCCTCCGATAGATCCAGATACAGCGGAAAGCGATTGGCAAACTGTAGAATTTCCTTAAACCCGTCGCTGTCAAAATGACAGATACCCTCTTCCCAGTCAATATAATTTTCCAGGCTTCCGTAGCATATCATTCCAAAAACCGCTTTTTTCGTTTCTCCCGGAAATAAGATGGCTCCCTCGCCCAAAGCATTGTACGCCTCTGCCAGCTGATGAATATCCATTCTTTCCAGCCTTGCTAACTGCTCGTTTACTGTAGTAAAAGAATTTATCCGAAAGCTTGGGAGCATCACATACAGGCTATCCCCGACTTCAAAAGCCTCTAAAATATTGCTGTAATACTCCTGTTTCTGGAAAGAGAAGTCATTCTGTATGAATGTATTCAAATCCTCCAGCATTCCACAGGATGCGTCTATCGGGGAATACAGCGTGCCAAAGTCAATCATATCCGGACCCTTCCCGGCATTAATCTCAATCTTAATCTGGTTGAGCGCTTCCTCCAGATCCTGATAGCTTTCCAGATAGTTGACAACCTCAATCTGTACATCCGTCTGCTCTGCATTATATTGATTTATCCATTTTACAAAATCCGATCCCTGCAGCTGTGAATCCCTTTTCAATACAGCCAGCGTCAATACTTTCTTTTCCGGTTCAGAAGACATCCCCCTGCCACATCCGGTAAGCAAAACGCAGAGAATCACCAGCA
This sequence comes from uncultured Acetatifactor sp., assembly GCA_934402315.1. Taxonomy (GTDB): domain Bacteria; phylum Bacillota; class Clostridia; order Lachnospirales; family Lachnospiraceae; genus Acetatifactor. The sequence goes on from CAKRTS010000006.1 coordinate 47,886, forward strand.
TCCCTATGATATATTTTTTCATGCCTCACTTCCCTTTTTATCTGCCTGCCGGAATGTATTTCATGACAAACCCGGATGCTTCATCTGCAGACCTTCCCAGCAAAAGCAGCCTGCCATCCGCCAGAAACGTCAGTGGCCAGTATTCCGTATTCTTACGATAGTCCATATCTGAAATCTCCACACGGTTCTCAAGAATCCCCTTCTCCATATCACAAGCCCACACGCCGCTGTAGGGGCTGAATAGCAGTAAATTCGTGTCCGTGCCTGCCGTCATCAAGGAAAAAGTCTCATTCTCAGGCAATGGTTCGGATACATTTTCCTCATCGATACTGCCATTCTCTACATCCAGTCTCCCTATCTTTATTTTGTCATCCTCCTTGCAGAACGCGATGTATATCCCGCCATCCTTTCCCACTGCTGCCTCGTATATCCAGCTGACCTCCAGCGACTGTGGTGTCAGCTTATGTTTCATTTTCCCTTCACTATCCAAAATAATGCTGCTTCTATCACGGGGCCACTGGAAATAATAGTATCCGTCTTTATCAATCAGGAACCATAAAGGTATTTGTTTTGTCTCAAAATATTCAGAAATATTGATGATTTTATTCACCCGGCACTCTTCATCCAGCTGCCAGATATACCATTCCCCGTAATCACTTCCGGCCATAAGAAGATGGATTCTTCCATAGGTATCAACGGCAACGTTACAAACCTTCATTGCATCTTGATTGTCAATATCTGCCGGACGATGCTTTTCTTCACCGACAGACATTATATAGAGGTCGGGTTCGTTATAGGCAAGCAGCACCTGTTCCCCTCTCTCTACGCAGCGGTGGATTGCCCTCGATGGATCAATTTCATCTTCGCTGACATAACAAACCTCCTCTGCGTGATCGTTTACCGGAATTTCTATCGGCTCTGCTATCGGCTCTTCCGCCTCCGTTATTTCGTCACTCTGCATGCCATCCGTTTCATTCCGTTCAACCCTGCTCTCTTCCTCTACATGCGTTACTGTGGAATCCATCGACACAATATCCCCTTGTCCACATCCGCATAGCAGAAGCACACCGCTGATGAGAGCACAGCACACACATCTCTTGCCAGAAAACTGATTCAACACACTTCTCCCCCTAAAAATCAAAGCGTCGGATCTCGCAGTTCTTAATGCCGAAGGCGGCATACTCCTCGTTGGTCATCTCGTGGAAGTAGGACTGCACCGCACGGGCAATCCCATTATGCGCCACGAGCAGATAAGTTTTTTCCTCCGACTCCGCCTTTAATGCATCCAACAGGTTATAGATGCGCTGGCAGAGTCGCAGCATGGATTCACCGCCCTCATAGCAGCTGACAAAATGTGCCTTTTCCAGCTGAAATTCCGCTCCGTCGCGCGCAGTCCCTTCATATTTTCCGAAATTCTGCTCCGTCAGCGCCGCCTCCATGCGTCTTGGAATGCCTGTCATCTCCGAAATATGCCTTGCCGTCTCCGCTGCACGAATGAGCGGGGAATAGAGGATTTCGTCAATTTCCAGCTTCTGTCTCAAAATCTCCCTGCCAAGTTCCTCCGCCTGCTCGTGTCCAAGCGCCGTCAATGCAATGTCCGTTGCACCGCAAATTTTATTTTCCACATTCCATATGGTCTGCCCGTGTCTTGCAAAATAGATATGTCCCATCCGATCGTGTCCTTTCCATCAATAAATATTTCCCTCTGCGGGTTCCAGACGCTGCATCAGGAGCTGGCATACTCTCAAATCTCACGATGTGATAAAGTACCACTCTTCACTACAGAAACAACGTCCCCGTGAGCTTCAAGCAGGGTAGTGCGGTATTCTCCCCTCTCATAACCATAACCATCTCCGGCATCCTCATATAGCAGGAAGCTGCAATCTCCTCCTTTATATACGCGATAGGTCACATCACAGCCATTCTTCTCCAGATAACCGCTGCCCACATGGTCTGCAGGCTCAACAACAGGAATAATACTTCCCGCCTTCACATAAAGGGGAATCTTCTCTATGGGTGCATCAGCCATAATCCACTGGTCCCCCTCATAATAAGTGTCAGTCCAATAATCATACCATCCGCATCCCTTCGGCAGATATACCTTCCGCTGCTTACAGGTTTCCCCCAGTGGCTGCGATCCCGCTCCATAATACATTGCCTCCGTAACAGGACAGACCATGATGCTGTCACCAAAAAGATACTGATCCCTGATATCCCAGACCTGTTCATCCTCAGGAAAATCAAAGGTGAGAAGCTTTATCATGGATGCATCCTCAAGCCACACTCTTCCCGCCTGTGAATATATATAAGGCATGAGTCTGTATCGCAGCTTATTCATCTCCACGAGTACATCGTAAAACATTTCCCCCTTGTCCCCAAACTGCCATAGCTCTCTCCTGCAATCTGTTCCATGTCCTCTGAACACAGGTAGAAAACATGCCCACTGATACCATCTCGTAAATAGCTCACGATACCCCATATCCTCTGTAGCAGCAGGGAAATCTCCTCTCCAGTACCATTGAGCGCCACGCTTTACAAAAAAAGCTCCGATATCAACAGTCCAGTAGGGCAGACCGCTGGCGCAGAAACTGAGTCCTGCCGCAATTTGCTTCCTCAGTGTATCCCACGAGGCGTCTATATCACCCGACCACAAAATAGTACCGTAACGCTGCTGCCCCGTATAGCTGCTTCGCGTCAGATTAACCACTCGCTTTTCCGGAGTCCCCCTGTTCTGTACGCCCCGCTGTCCCTCATACAAAGCCTGCGCGTGATATAATGCATAAGCATTCGTTGCCCATGCCGGCAGATGATCCTGCACTGTCTGACAATATTCCGAAAAAAGCTTGGCGGGCTCTGGTTTCTCCTTATAATTCCAATCCGGTGTATAAGGCTCACTGGAATCACACCACCACGCATCCACACCATGCACAAAGAGTCCTTCCTCAACCTGCTTCCAATAAAGCTCCCTGCCCTCTCTGGAAAGTGCATTGTACACATTACTTCCGGGCAGCAGAAGCTTACGCTCCTGAAATTCACGATAATTCCCACACTTCTGATCCATCGTGGGCCACAGCGAAATCATAAAGTGTATGTTCATGTCATGAAGTGCATTCACCATCCCGGAAGGATCCGGAAAGCGTTTTTTGTCAAAGGTTTTCTGCCCCCACAGATTGTCCGGCCATGACATCCAATCAAGTACAATACAGTCAAGTCCTATGCCCCTGTCCCGGTATTCCCTTGAAACATCTACAAGCTCCTGTGCCGTCTCAAAGCGCTCCTGCGACTGGATATATCCGTATGCCCACTTAGGAAGCATGGCAGCCTTCCCCGTAAGAAACCGGTATTCCTTTACCACTCCGTCCATCGTTCCGCCGTTTACAAAATAATAATCCAGTTCATCATCCGCTTCTGTATACAGATAAGAACCATACGCCGTATCGTTGAAAATCATCGGACTGTAAGTATCCATCAGAATGCCATAGCCGAGGGAGGATACCAGCATGGGAATGGCTATCTTCCTGTTTGCCTGATGCAGATAAACTGTCTGCCCGCGCAGATTCAGCAACCCCTCCTCATGCTGTCCCAGACCATACAGGGCTTCCTTCTCCTGCCATTTTAAATATAATCTCGTATGATAAAACTTTTCACCAGGAACCTTTGCCGCCTCCCTGATGATCTCCTTTACACCGTCAGCTGTCTGTATTTTATCAACTTTCATTTCTGCATCTTCCGCAAGGAGATAGCTTTGAAATTCATCCAGACACTTACTTTCGCGTGCTCTCTCCTCAAGTAAAAGCTTTCCTTCACTATCGTAATAGGTATAGGATGCCGTATTTTTGTCAATGACTATCTTCAGCCCGGTACTACAGAAGGTAACGCTCCTCCCATCCTCTGTATACTGCCAGTCCGGCCATTCATCCTTTACCACTACCCCCGGCTTCTCGCGGGTAGAAAAAAGCTCTCTCTCTGTATAGGTTATCCGGACAGCGCGTTCTCCTAATGGCTTAAGTCTGTGCATCCCCCTATCGGAATACATGTACAGACACTCATCCCTTCTCTCGGTCTTCCTGATACAACACTCTTTCATCGGCATAGGTTCCAACATAGATCTTTCCTCCTGCGTTTTTATTTTCAGTAAATCCTTCCCTCTGCGAGACCCAGTCTCTGCATCAGAAGCTGCAGCTTCCCCGGGCTCTTTGCGAGTTCTTTCACAGACTGCCCCGCTGCCTCGTCCGCCCCTTCCTCGGTAAACGTAAGCGAGCATTCTGTACCATCTATTGTATAAGAAAAGGTAACATGGTGCAAGTTGTCAATTACCGCAATCATGACATAGGCATAGCTCTGCATCTTTGCCTCCAGAAGCTCCCTGCTCTCCGCAGAATAGTCATTCTCCATAAGCAATGTCCAGCCATAGGGGGCAGTTGTCGTCTGAAGTTCATTTTTAAAGTTTCCCAGCGTTTCCACCATTCCCAGAGCCGTCACCGTACCGCCGTTTGCCGGCATGTCTCCGATATAGGGATGTCTCGAGGCATAAACCGCTGCCACCTCCTGCGTAATCACCTGCCCCTGATCCCAGATCACAAACCCGTTCAGCCGGATCTGCGTCAGTTTTCCCTTCGGCTCATAGTGTCCGTAAAAGGAATTGGCATGCATTAATGCCTATATTCTAAAAAACGTTACACAAAAAAGGAAGAATTTTCATTCTTCCCTTCTCTTCAAGCTCTTTAAATATTCCTTCTGCTCCTGCGTGATGCGGTAGCTCTCCCTCGCCTTCTGGATCGTCTTATTATGCGTCCAGGCGTCGAGCCGCCCCTGCTCCAGCACCTTGACCGTCGTCTCGTACTGCTTTGCAAGCGCCGTAGCAAAATACCATGCGACAGCCATTTTCACATAATACTCATCATTACATGCCCGCACAATCCATTCCTGCTGCTCCGTTCTAAAATGCTCTCCCAGATAGAAGCGCATCAGCATATCAATGCCGAAACGGATGGTATAGGTTTCACCCGATTCCAGCCAGCGTCGGATGACATTCTCCAACTCTCCGGTGTGCTTTTCAAACACCTTTGGCGCAAACATGTCGCAGGTCGCCCAGTTGTCCACATAGGGCAGGAAGCGTTCCACCTCGGCAAGACAGCTCTCGTAGTCCTTGATCTTTTCAATCACCGCCGCATGAAGATTGTCTTCTTCATAATAGGCATGTGGCAGACTGTCCAGAAACTGCCCGATCTGCGCCTCCTTCGCCATCTGTCCGGCGAATTTCCGCAGCTGCGGCGTCCTGACCCCTATGACCTTTTCCTTGGGGATATTTGGGATCAGCTTCGACTGAAAATCCCGATATCCCACATCCTGCATCTCAAATAACTCCGCCCTTATCCGTTCGCATATATCCGGCATGGTTTCTCCTTTTACTGCTGCGCAGAAATATCCTCCGTGTTCTGCGTAACGGGTGCCGTCTGCGTCCCGGGATTCTGTGCCGCCGCATTCATCTGCCCTGCCGGCATAGCCGCATCCCGCATCGCCGCCTGCTTCTTCGCAGCCTTCTTTTTGCGCCGTCTCTTGATAAACAGCACAATCACAATAATGACAATCGCCCAGACAACGAGCTGCGGAATATGGATCAGCAGCCAGATTCCAAACTCTGACAACCCGTGTCCCACACTCTCAAGACTGTTCATGAAGCCCTCCGAGATTCTCTCCCATGCCGATTTCTCCGGCGTCACGACAGGTGTAAGCTCCTTTACCTCAGAGATATAGACGGAAACTGTGCTGTACTGCACCTGATTATCCATCGTGCGCAGCTGGGATTCCATACTCTCGATCTGATAGCGCACATCTGTCAGGCGGCTCTCGATCGTCAGAATATCCTCTAACGATTCCGCCTGCTCCAGAAGCTCAAGCAGACGCTTCTGTTCCGCCTGCAGCATATCCCTGTGGCTCTCCATATCCACGTAGGTCAGCGTCACGTCATCCACGCTGTCCGAGCGCCGGATAACATTGCAGATTCCCGATATGGTTTCGAGGAAGCTGTCCAGCTTATCCTGCGGCACGCGGATCGTCACGTTCGCATAACGGGCATTCTGATAACCCGAATAGCTGCTTCCATTGTAGGAATCCATGTTCTCTATGTACCCGCCGACCGCGTCCACCTTCGCATCCAGCGAAAGCATGAGCTGGTCATACTCCTTTGTCTCGACATCCATGCTGACATTCCGGATCAGCTTTCTGTCCGTCCTTGCCTGAACACTCTCCGATGCAGAGACCTCTCCCATTGACTCTTCCATCGGGGCATAGGAACTACCGCTCCACCCGGTGTCTCCGTCAAAGTCATAGTCGGAATAGTCCCCCATCTCTGTCACATAGGACATACTCTTGTTATCGAAGCTGTCAGAGCTTGCCCCGCAGCCGGTCAGCAGGGCACACGCCATGCCGACCGCCAGAAAAATACCTGTCATCCTTTTCATAAGTTTATCCTCCCTCATGACCGGTCTATCATCCCCCCGGTCTCTTCAGCTATATAGACGACAACAGTTAAAAAAGGTTCTCGATTTTGCCGAATTTATCCTTCTCCGCCTTAATCATCTGTTCATTTCCGACAACGCAGAGATAGTCATCCTCGATAAATGCCTTGATATACTTCGACAGTCCGCGGATGTCCTCAGGTGTCGCATCCAATACCTGATTTCTCGCCTCCTGCATCATCTCATAGGTCAGTCCCGTGATGTAATGCTCTCTGGAACGGCGTCCCTTTCCTGCTGCCGTTAGCGGCGTATCGAGATCACTGATCGCACCGATGATGTACTTTGTCATTGTGCGCTCATCCGCCTGATAATTGGCGATAAAGTCCACTGCCTTCTCGAAGACATCTATCGTCTGTGCCAGATTCGGGTCACGGTAAGAGCAGAAATAGCTTCCTCCGTCCCTGTAGAAATTACACAGGCAGCCGTATGCGCCGCCCTTGACACGGACGTTGACCCATAGATACTCATAGCCCATCATCACGCGCAGCACATTCAGGGCACCGGTGTAAGGCAGTCCCTTGTTTAAGAAATTTCCTGCGCGGCAGACAAAGTCAACCTGATTCGGGGTAGTCAGACCCTCGTTCTTCTTTTCCGTCTTCGGCTCATATGCCGCCTTCGGCACGTCACAGGTGTACAGTCTGTCCTTAAACGCAGCGACCGGTCCCGCAAGCTTCTCCAGCGCAGCCACATCGCCTGTAAAATCAATCATCAGGTTTTCCGGCCGGAAAATCATCTTGCAGAGCATCTGCAGCTTTGCGGTAATCTCGTCCTTCTTCGTCTCAAAATCCTGTTCAAGTCCACAGTTGAAGCGGTACTGATCCACACCGTTCTGCACCTCATCCACAGCACTCTTCACGCTGCCGTAGGAAAGCGCTCTCTGGATGGCAATGACATGTCCTGCCTGATTCGCAAAGTCACGGAATTTGGAATCGTTCTCCGCCAGTATCTCCTTCATCCTCTTCGTGTCGGAGAAATCTGTCGTCAGTATCAGCTCCTCCATCAGCTCAATGGCTCTGGGCAGATTCTCGTACAGCGCCTTTGTGCAGACCTCCATTGTCATAGTATACTTGCCCTCATCGACGACATTTCCGTAATTGTTCTGCGCCACAAAAATTTCTCCTGTCGCAAGGTTGATCTCGCTGCACAGCTCCCCGTAGGTGTAATGTGCGGTATTCATATTGCAGAAGGCACTCTTGAGGATACTCAGATAAGGGAAATATTCCTCCGGGATGTCCTTTATGGTAAATACCATGCGCAGGTATCCGATGCCGTTCGTGAACAGGTCATGGAACAGTGCCGGCGTATCTCCCAGCTTTCTCATCTCATTGTAGATGGGAGCAGCCTCGCGCTTTAAGTCCTCTCTTCCAAGAAGCGGGATCTTTGCAATATCCTCCGGTTTATCCTCTGCCTCTCTGAAATCCTCCAGCTTTTTCATCATTGCGCGCACATCGTTGAGCTCCTGCTCACTCATGCCGCTCTTGACCGCCGCCAGCTTTTCTTTCAGCTTCTGCTCCTGCTCGGCAGCAAGTCCCTCCTTCGGCTGGAGAATGACGGTTGCGGAATGCGGGTTGTCCAGAAGGTATTTCCGGATGATCTGCTCAAAATACCCTTCCTTCGCCTTCTCACGCAGTGCTGCGTAGGTTGCGTTTGCCTCGATATGGATAAAGGGCTTATTGTCATCATAAAGCCAGCTGTCGAGCAGCTGCAGTCCGTACATCAGTCCCTTCGGTGTCGTGCCGAAATCTGCCTCGCGGTACTTGAATTCGTCATGGTTGATCGCAGAGAGCAGAGCCTTCTGGTCGAAGCCGTTCTTTACAATGCCCTCGAGCACTTCCCGGATGACAGCCTTGAATTCCTCTTCCCTGTCAGCAGAGGTTCCCTTTGCCACCACGCCGAAGAAGGGCTGCTTATAGCCATTGTCATAGACACTGAAGACATCCTTGCCGATACCCTTGTCGATCAGCGCCTGCTTCAAGGGCGCTCCCGGCACGGTGCAGAGTGCAAAATCCAGCACCTTCATCGCAATGACAAGCTCCCTGTCCAGACAGTCTCCCGCCGAGAAGCACTGTGCAAGATAAGTATTCTCCTCCGCACTCTCCCCCTCTCCGAGCGGAATCTCCTTCACAAGACGATTCGGCTTTTCAAAGCAGGGCTCCTCCGTGATCTCGGAGTCCACCTCGAGATAATCATATTTTGAGAGGTATTCCCTGTCGATATAATCCAGCTTCTCCGCCATATCCATGTTTCCGTACAGATAGATATAGCTGTTTGACGGATGGTAGTAGGTTCTGTGGAAATCGAGGAACTGCTCATAGGTGAGATCGGGAATGTTCTCGGGATCGCCGCCGGATTCCACACCGTAGGTCGTATGCGGATACAGCGCAGTCGAAATCTCTCTCCACAGAATGCTGTCCGGGTTGGAGAGCGCTCCCTTCATCTCATTGTAAACGACACCATTGTAGATCAGCTCGTCCTGATCGTTCAGCTCGTAATGCCAGCCCTCCTGACGGAAAATCGCCTCGTTCTGGTAGGTGTTCGGATAGAAAACAGCGTCCAGATAAACGTTCATCAGGTTCTGGAAATCCTTGTCATTACAGCTTGCAACCGGATATACGGTCTTGTCGGGATACGTCATGGCATTCAGGAAGGTATTCAGGGAACCCTTTGCCAGTTCCACAAAAGGATCCTTTACCGGGAAATTCTTTGAGCCGCAGAGCACGGAATGCTCCGTGATGTGCGCCACGCCTGTGGAATCCTTCGGGGTCGTGCGGAAGCCGATGTAAAAGACCTTATTGTCATCATCATTGGAGAGCAGAACCACTCTTGCCCCCGTCTTCTTGTGCCTGCAGAGATAGGTCATGCTGTCAATGTCCTTGATCTCCCTCTTCTCCAGAATTTCATACGCCTGTAAATCTTCTACTTTCATTTATTGTCTCCTTTATATTCATTTTCATATTATCTGTTTTATAGCCCAGACTGTTCCTGCGCTACAGCCCTAACAGCGCCAGCTTGCTCACCGACAGCTCCTGGATCACAAGGCCGCAAGCCTCCTTGTCCTCCTTCGTCATCTTCACCAGTTCCTCCACGGTGAGCTGCTTTGTCACATATTCCTTTTTCTTCCCGCCGATAAGATGTCTCTTCTCCTCGATCACATTGACCTTCACCCTCGCCTTCATCTGCCGGTAGAGCTTCACCAGAAAATCCTCCGGCTTCAGATAATAGAGCTGGGTCTCCAGCGTGTCCTCCGGATCGTACTCCGGCGCTATGTACTTCTGGACGATCATGCGGAACTTAAACATGACCTCTTCCGCCTCCAGCAGCTCCGCAAAGGTATATTTGCAGCCCACATAGACGCGGCTCGTATCCTGCATACTGTATTTATAGTCCTCATAGACTGACTGCTTCATTTTCTCCTCCGATATCCTCGATTTTAAAACCGCTCATCCGGCAGGCATCCTGAATTGCTTTCAGGGAAAGCCCTGTCTCCCGCGCCAGCTCCTCAGGTGTCACCTTTCTGTGAAGCTCCTCCGCCAGCTCTCTCGCCTTGTCTGCGACCAGATTGACCTTGCCCGCGACCTTTCTGTCCGTCTTTGCGCTTGCCGCATTTTCCTGAATATAGTCCTCCATGGCGTCCATCATCAGCTTTGCGAGCATCCCCTGCGCCTCCGAGGGCTTCTCAAGGCTGCCCAGCATGCCGGCTCCCATGGCGAGAGCCACATTTCCTTCCCCGATCAGATCTTCGAGGAAAACGCCCTGCCCGGTGTAGAGCTTTGCAATGTCTACCACATCCCTCAGGTATCCCTGGACAAGCTTCTGCTGTGCCTCCGCCTCACCCGCCATCGCGGAAATGGTAAATGCCTCGAGTTCTCCGGCGCTGTAGGTCGGCAGCGCTGCGATTTCATTGAGATAGTCCTGCAGATAGTCTCTTTCCTCCTCCGTCAGAAATTCATCCGGATCGATGGGCTGACCGATTCCCACCTTATGCTTTACCAGATAGTCAAAGACCATCTGCATCTGGCTTTCATTCAGCTCCTGTTCCGCAAATGCTTCCCGCACCTGCTCCTCGCTGACGCAATTTCCCTGTTCCTTCGCCAGCCGCCGCACCTGCTCCAACGTCTGCGCAAATAATATTTCCTTTTTCTGACTCATATCCGCTCCCTCTTTCTGTTATGCTCAGATGACATGCTGGTGTGTAAAAAGATGGTACTGGCAGTACTCATAATTCCCGTTGCACTTGGAGCAGAAGCGGAATTCCAGCGTCGGATCATCCTGCTCCGTTCTGCCGCAGACTGCACATTTGTGCTTCGTGATCTTCGGGTTCGGATTGCGCCTGATGTCCTGTCTAAATTCCATCTTGCGCTTCATCTGCTTCGGATTCCAGTGCATATGATTTCTGGATCTCAGCCAGAAAATCAGGAAATTCAGCAGGGACGCAGCGATTGCCGCCACCCCGAACCAATACTCCGCATATATGGACAGTCCGATCCTGAAATAGCTAATCATCTCGTAGACCAGCATTCCTCCATATACGATTCCCAGCCACTTCACCTTGACCGGAACAACGAACATCAGCAGCACCTGCGCATTGGGGAAGGTCGCCGCATACGCGAGGAAGATCGACATATTGATGAAATAGGTGCTGAACTGCCACGCACCGGATGCGCAGAGCGCCTTCATCACGAGAGATGCCGCCTCACCGTAGACAAGATAAAATATCCCCATACATACAAAGCTTCCCACAACCGTGAGCAGTATACCTGTAAAAATGTAGACATTATACTGCCATGTGCCCCAGACCCTCTCAAGGCTGTTTCCGAGGCTCAGATAAAAAAGCAGCATGATGATCGTAAAAATATCAAAGGACGACGGCGGCGAGATCACCCATGTCACAAGCCTCCAGACCTGCCCATGCAGGATCGCGTACGGATCGAGCGTCAGATAGCTCATCATGGACGGCACGAGCGCCTTCAAAAGATAGCCCAGCACATAGCAGCCGATCAATATAAAAGTCAGGTTCGGAATGGCATATTTTCCGAACTTCTTCTCCCATTTACTCATTATTTCCGGTTCCTTTCCGTATGTCATTTTCACCAAAAAAGCTGAATACATTGTATCATTCCCAATCCCATAAGTAAACCGACCAATTTCTTTTTAATAGAATTTTCATACCTTTTGTTCGTTGCTTTTTCACCCCCGTTGTCGTATAATACCTTAGAATGTCTATTTATGTCGACGGGCTCACGGAATCCCTGTGAAACCGTCTCTTTATGTGTTTTTGTTAGGAAGGATGTATTTGCATGGAAATCAGAAACAAGAATGTAACTCTCGGTATCGACATCGGCTCCACAACCGTCAAGATTGCCATTCTCGACGCAGACCACAATATCCTCTTTTCGGATTATGAACGTCATTATGCCAATATCCGCGAGACTCTTTCTTCCCTTTTGACCAAGGCCTACAATCAGCTTGGCAATCTCACCCTTCACCCGATGATTACCGGCTCCGGCGGACTGACTCTCGCAAACCATCTCGGCGTGCCGTTCACGCAGGAGGTAATTGCGGTTGCGACTTCCCTGAAGGAGCTTGCCCCGAAGACGGATGTTGCGATTGAGCTCGGCGGCGAGGATGCCAAGATCATTTATTTTGAGGGCGGCAATGTCGAGCAGCGTATGAACGGCATCTGTGCCGGAGGTACCGGCTCCTTTATCGACCAGATGGCTTCCCTGATCCAGACGGACGCCTCGGGACTGAATGAATATGCAAAAAATTATAAATCCCTGTATGCGATTGCCGCGCGCTGCGGTGTTTTCGCAAAGACAGATATACAGCCTTTAATCAACGAGGGCGCAACAAAGGAAGACCTTGCCGCTTCCATTTTTCAGGCTGTGGTAAACCAGACGATCTCCGGTCTTGCCTGCGGTAAACCGATCCGTGGACATGTTGCCTTCCTCGGAGGCCCCCTGCACTTCCTCTCCGAGCTCAAGGTTGCCTTTATCCGCACCCTGAATCTCGACGAGGAGCACATTATCGACACCGACAATTCCCACCTCTTCGCCGCAATCGGCTCTGCCCTCAATGCGAAGGAGGAGGTCGCTTTTACTATGGAGGAAATGGTAAACAAGCTGTCCTCCGATATTAAGATGGAGTTTGAGGTCGAGCGCATGGAGCCTCTCTTCGCCGACAAGGCGGCATACGAGGAATTCAGCGAGCGCCACAGCAGACACCATGTTGCCTCCGCCGATCTTGCTTCCTACAAGGGCAAGGCATTTCTCGGCATCGACGCCGGCTCCACCACGACCAAAATCGCTCTCGTCGGTGAGGACGGCTCCCTTCTGTATTCCTTTTACAGCAGCAACGATGGCAGTCCGTTAAAGACGGCGATCCGCTCCCTGAAGGAGATTTACGAGCAGCTCCCGGAGGACGTACACATTGTCCGTTCCTGCTCCACAGGCTACGGTGAAGCTCTCATGAAGGCGGCTTTTCTGCTGGACGACGGCGAGGTGGAAACCGTTGCGCACTACTATGCTGCCGCGTTCTTCAATCCCGCCGTGGACTGTATTCTCGACATCGGCGGTCAGGACATGAAGTGCATCAAGATCAAGAACCAGACCGTGGACAGCGTGCAGCTGAATGAGGCCTGCTCGTCCGGCTGCGGCTCCTTTATCGAGACCTTCGCAAAATCGTTAAATTACAGCGTACAGGACTTTGCAAAGGCGGCACTGTTTGCCGAGCATCCGATCGACCTCGGTACGCGCTGTACGGTTTTCATGAACTCTAAAGTAAAACAGGCACAGAAGGAGGGCGCAAGCGTTGCCGACATTTCCGCCGGTCTCGCATACTCCGTTATCAAAAATGCCCTTTTCAAGGTCATCAAGGTATCCGATGCCTCCGAACTTGGAAAAAATATCGTCGTTCAGGGCGGCACGTTCTACAATGATGCCGTTCTGCGAAGCTTTGAGAAAATCGCTGACTGCGAGGCAATCCGCCCCGACATCGCCGGTATCATGGGTGCGTTCGGCGCGGCGCTGATCGCCAGAGAGCATTACGAGGACGGGCAGGAAAGCACGATGCTCTCCTACGAGAAGCTCTGCGGTCTGCAATATGAAACAAGCATGGCAAAATGTAAGGGCTGCACGAACAGCTGCCGTCTCACGATCAACCGTTTTTCCGGCGGACGCCAGTTTATCTCCGGCAACCGCTGTGAGCGCGGCATCGGCGGACAGAAGAACGCAAACAATGTTCCCAACCTGTTTGAGTACAAGCTGCAGCGGCTTTTCTCCTATCCCGCGCTCGATCCGACGCAGGCGTCGAGAGGCACAGTCGGCATTCCCAGAGTGCTGAACATGTACGAGAACTATCCGTTCTGGCACACGTTCTTCACAAGGCTGGGCTACCGCGTTGTACTCTCCCCCAGCTCCAACCGTAAAATTTATGAGCTTGGCATAGAGTCCATCCCCAGCGAGTCGGAGTGTTATCCCGCAAAGCTTGCCCACGGTCATGTCACCTGGCTGATTAACCATGGTGTCGATTTCATTTTCTATCCCGCCCTGTTCTACGAGCGCGACGAGGTGGAGGGTGCAAACAACCATTACAACTGCCCCATCGTCACCTCCTACTCGGAAAATATCAAAAACAATGTGGAGGAAATCTCGAGCGGCCAGATGAAGCTGCGGAATCCCTTCATGTCCTTCCGCGACATCGACACCGTGACACAGGCTCTGCTCCGGGAATTTTCCGAGCTGCCCGCCGGTGAGGTCCGCACCGCGGCAAAGGCTGCATGGGAGGAGCTTGCCGCCGCGAGAAAGGACATCCAGAAGAAGGGCGAGGAGACACTCGACTATCTCGCAAAGACCGGAAAGCGCGGTATCGTGCTGGCTGGACGTCCCTATCATATCGATCCCGAGATCAACCACGGTATTCCCGAGCTGATTACTTCCTTCGATATGGCTGTCCTGACAGAGGACTCCATCTCCCACCTCGGGCATCCCGAACGCCCGCTGATCGTCTCCGACCAGTGGATGTACCATTCGCGCCTGTACGCAGCTGCGAGCTATGTCAAGAAGGTTGACAATCTCGATCTGATCCAGCTGAATTCCTTCGGCTGCGGTCTGGATGCCGTGACGACCGATCAGGTGAATGATATTCTGTCCGGCTCCGATAAGATCTATACCTGCCTTAAGATCGACGAGGTAAACAATCTCGGCGCTGCCAGAATCCGTGTGCGCTCCCTGCTCTCCGCCATCAAGGTCCGGGAGAAGCTGCATAAGCAGCGCACTATCCGCTCCTCGGCAATCGTGAAGGTTCCCTTCACCGAGGAGATGCGCAAGGATTACACCATTATCTGTCCCCAGATGTCTCCTATCCACTTTGAGCTTCTGGAGCCGGCGTTCAACGCCTGCGGTTACCACTTTGTTGTGCTCGACAATGACAACAAGCATTCCGTGGATGTCGGATTGAAATATGTAAACAATGATGCCTGCTACCCTTCCCTGCTTGTCGTGGGCCAGATCATGGAAGCGCTGCTGTCCGGCAGATATGACCTGAACAAGACAGCGATCATCATGTCCCAGACGGGCGGCGGCTGCCGTGCGACCAACTACGTCGGCTTCATCCGCCGCGCTTTGAAAAAGGCGGATATGGCACAGATTCCGGTTATCTCCCTGAATCTTGCCGGAATCGAGAGCAATCCCGGCTTCCACCTGAATGCCGATATGCTCATCCGTGCCGCGGTCGGCGCGGAGTTCGGCGACATCTTCATGCGCTGCATCTACCGCATGCGCCCTTACGAGGCAACTCCGGGCAGCGTTGAGGCGGTGCATCAGAAATGGCTGAAGGTGACACAGGACTTTGTCTCCGCAAAGCACATCAGCCTTCGGAAATTCAATAAACTTTGCAAAGAGATCATACGCGACTTTGACAGCATTCCGCTTCTTGACATCAGGAAGCCCCGCGTCGGCATTGTCGGGGAAATCCTCGTAAAATTCTCCCCCGCAGGAAACAATCACCTTGTGGAGCTTCTGGAGAGCGAGGGCGCCGAGGCTGTCGTTCCCGACCTGATCGACTTCATGCTCTACTGCTTCTATAACCAACTGTACAAGGCGGATCATCTGGGCATGAGCAAAAAGACAGCAAGAAACTCAAAGCTCGGCATCTGGGCGATCGAGCATATACTGCGCAGCACTGCCACAAAGGAATTCCGCCGCAGCAAGCATTTTACCCCGCCCACACCGATTCAGGAGATCGCAGAATTTGCGGAGCCGATCGTATCCATCGGAAACCAGACCGGCGAGGGGTGGTTTCTGACCGGTGAGATGGTCGAGCTGATCCATGACGGAGTTCCGAACATTGTCTGCACACAGCCCTTCGGCTGTCTGCCGAACCACGTTGTCGGAAAGGGTGTCATCAAGGCATTGCGCAAGGCTTATCCCGCCTCCAACATCGTTGCCATTGACTACGATCCCGGCGCCAGCGAGGTCAATCAGCTGAACCGGATCAAGCTGATGCTTTCCACGGCTCAGAAAAATCTGAAAGCCGAGACACCGGACGCATAATCTTACAATAAAAAATACCTTCTCAGGCATCCGTTTTTGCCCGGGAAGGTATTTTTATGTTTTCTGTGTCAGGAGGCTACAGCGGTCTTTGTCCGTACATATTCCTGCAATGCCTGCGCAACCTCGTCAGGCTGCAGCCCCGTATCAGCGATCAGGTCGCTGACTGCCTCCAGCTCCTTTCTCTTCTTTTCCTCAAACAGTTCGTCCAGCTCGCGCTTCTCCGACTCCACACGGGTCATGAGCGCGCCGATCAGCTCCTGTTTTGCGGCGATCTTCTCCTCAATGGTCTTACGCTGTCCTCTTGCCATAACTTTCTCCTTTCAGCGGATTTTTGCAATCCTTTCTATAAGTATATGGACAAGACTGGATATTTATTCCAAAAGCGCGAGAAAATCTTCCTTTGTCATGCTGCCAAGCTGTCCGGTTTCTCCCTGGATGATCTGATCGGAGAGCGCTTTCTTGCTCTCCTGCAGCTTCTGAATCTTCTCCTCGATCGTTCCCTTGGCGATCAGCCGGTAGACAACGACCTTCTTCGTCTGACCGATGCGGTGCGCACGGTCCGTCGCCTGATTCTGCACCGCAATGTTCCACCACGGATCGTAATGGATGACAACATCGGCTCCCACAAGATTCAGCCCGACACCGCCCGCCTTCAGCGAGATCAAAAAGACCTTCGTGTCATCGGCATTAAAGGCGTTCACCAGCCGGATTCTCTCCTCCTTCGGTGTCGCGCCGGTTATCGTGTAAAAGCTGATCTCCTCCTGACCGAGCCGTCCTGCGATCACCTCAAGCATGGAAGTAAACTGCGAGAACAGCAATATCTTATGTCCGCCCTCCACAGCGCTCCGTACCAGCTCCGCGCAGGCATCCAGCTTCGCCGACTCTCCCTCATAGTTTTCAAAGCACAGCGCCGGGTCACAGCAGATCTGGCGCAGCTTCATCAGCTCCGCGAGCACCTGTATCTTATTCTTTCCGAATTCCTCCGCGCTCTGCATTCCGATCTGCTGCTTCATATGCACAACCTGCGCATCATAGAGCTTCTGCTGCTCGCCGTCGAATTTCACATAACGGCTCTCCTCCAGCTTCTCCGGCAGGTCACGCAGTACATTCTCTTTCAGTCTCCGCAGGATAAAGGGTGCCACCATCCTCTGCAGCTGCTCCAGCGCCGCGGGCTCCTCGTTCTTGACAATCGGCGCCTCAAAGTCATTCCGGAACACGTCATAGCCGTACAGATATCCCGGCATCAGATAGTCAAAGATGCTCCAAAGCTCGCTGAGCCGGTTCTCGATCGGGGTTCCTGTCAATGCATACCGCGTTCTGCTCCGGATCGCCTTCACCGCCTTCGCCGCAGCGGTCGAATGATTCTTGATATACTGTGCCTCGTCGATGATCTGGTAGTGGAATTCCTTTCCCTCGTATTCCGCAATATCTCTCTTTAGAAGGTCGTAGGAGGTCAGAATGACATCATAGTCCTTATAATGGCAGAGCTTTTCCGCCCTCTCTTCCTGATTTCCCGTGATAATGCAGCCGGTAAGCTCCGGGGCGAACCTCTGCAGCTCCTCCCCCCAGTTATAGACCAGAGAGGCCGGTGTCACAACCAGTGAAACACCCTTTCCCCCCTCCAGCTTCGCGGCGAGCAGGACAGCAATGACCTGCAGGGTCTTTCCCAGACCCATGTCATCGGCAAGGATACCGCCCATGCCGTATTCCTCAAGCATCCTCAGCCACCGGTAACCCATCCGCTGATAGCCACGCATGATCTTTCTCAGGGAATCCGGCACTTCAAAGTCCGCGTCCTTGACCGTCTTGAAATTCTTGACCAGCTCCCGGAAATAGCTGTCACGGTTGCTGTAGATGTCCTCATTTTTCTCCAGCAGCTTATCCAGATAGAGCGCACGGTACAGCGGCAGCTTTACCTTACCCTTGAGCAGTTCCTTCGGGGACAGCCGCAACGCGTTCATCATCTCCTCAAGCGTCGCCAGGGACTCTTCCTCGAGACTCAGGAAATCTCCGTTTTTCAGGCGGTGATATTTCTTCTTCGCCCGGTAGCTTTTCAGCACCTCCAGAAGCTCCTCCGGCGGAACATCCTGTGTCGAGACCTCGAGGTTCAGAAGATCCCTCGACACCGATACCCCCACGGATATGCGCACCCGCCTGCCAATGTTCATTCCGCTGAACCGTCTGGTACACTGCACCTCACCGAGACCGAGCAGCGCTTCCACTCCCTGATCCAGAACCGCATACATCTGTTCTTCTTCCTGTCCGCAGCTCAGCTCCCTGCGCTCAGCGTCCACATAGGGAAACCACTGTCTTGCCAGAAACAAAATCTCGTTCTCCTTCTGGGCATCCCGGAAAAAAATGTCCTCCCCGGTCTCCTCGAGAATCGAAAACTCCCTGTCTCCGTATCTCGCCTTGATCCGGCACGTCATATCATGCTCTTCCGCATCCAGATAGAAGGTAAATTTTGCTCTTGGCGGCAGATAGGAGGCGATTTCCTCAGCCCCCTCCTCCCGGATGTCGACCACGTCCTCCAGCTGGGGAAGAACGTTATAATAGAACTGCGCCAACCGGTTCCTGCCCACCTGAAAGCACATCGAACCGTTATCGCAGAACTGCGCGAGTGTCCTGATCTTTCCCGCAAATTCCTCCTGCACCCTGCACAGTGCCGTCTGTCCGATATAATAGAAGGTTCTGCTGCCCTCATAGAGCTCCGGCATCCTGCAGTCCACCTCTATGCCATGGAAAGCAAGCCGGTTGCTGAGCCGGTTCTTCCGGATCGTCATTGTGATCCTCGGATTCTGCTCCACGGCAAAAAGTTGCCGTTTCTCCTTCTTTTCGGCATCCCGGTTTTCATATTCTATGCTCCGGCTGCCCATCAGCCTGTAAAATTCATCCAGTCTCCAGCCAAAGAGCGCAAGCTCCCCTCCCTTTGCCGATGCCCTGCGCGAATAGATGTCTGCCTCGGCCAGCCTTCTGGAGAAATTCTGCTCCTCCTTGACAACCTGACCGATGAACGCAATCCAGCTCCGACCCTCTTCCGTAAAATTCTCAAGCCGGTGGTTGATCTGTGTCGCCGTCCCATATGTACTGCTGCGCGACTCCCGCACGTCCTCGCAGAATTGAAACAGATCCTTCACGACAAACAGCTTTTTTTCTCCCACCTTAAACGAAGCTGTCAGTTCACCGTTCTTTTTACATAATCTCGGCTGTAAGGTCAGGCTTTCTTCCCTGCCGACCGTATCCGAGACAACATCGTTGACATGCTTCTCAGAGAAAGCATACATCAGTCTTGCCGCCAGCTTATCCGTCGCATCGCCAAGGTTTTTCTCTTTCAGTTTCTCCTTGACCGTTTCAAAAAAGGCAATCAGATAGCTGCAATATTCTCTTCTGTAGAATCTGTAATAGTAATGCTTTCTGCACTCTGCGCAGCCGCATTCCGCAAAGAGTATCTTATTCCTGTCAAACACCATATGGACAGAAAAAACATTCTTTCCCTCTGTTGCCTTGCCAAATGCCTCACAGACCATATTATCCACTTCGTCAGCGTAGCCTGTATCAAGGTCTGTAATGGCAACCAGCTTCTGGTCCAGAACCTTCTTCGCCCTTTTCATCGCCGCCACCGTAAGGTTCATGCTCTTCTGGACTGCCTCGCAGTCAAAATACCGGTACTGCGAAAGCTTCTGCCGGTTCTCTGTGTTTTTTATGCCGTTTTCCGTATCCTCTGCGTCTTCGGCTCTATTCAGGACAATGTATTCCGTTTCTTCTGTTTTCCTCATCACCGCTCCTATGCACTCCTTAAAGTTCATAAGGAGTGATCTGGTATACATAATAGTTTAACCAGTTGCTGTATAGATTATTGCTGTGGGAACGCCACTGCAGCAGCGGGCGCTCGTTCGGGTCATCCTTCGGATAATAGTTGTACGGAAGCTGGATCGGAAGTCCCTTGTCCAGATCGCGGTGGTATTCCCGGTCAAGCGTATATCTGTCGTACTCCGGATGTCCCGTCACAAAGATCTTCTTGCCGCCCTCCGCAATCGCAAGGAACACACCCGCCTCCGCTGACTCCGCCAGCACTGTCAGCTCCCTGCAGGCATGGATTGCCTCGGACGGCGTCTCTGTATGGCGGCTGTGGGGCGCAAGGAAGACATCGTCAAAGCCCCTGACAAGCGGGATCTTGCGGTTGGCTACCTTGTGCTCATAAATTCCGAACAGCTTCGCCGGAAGCTTCTTTTTATTGATCCCGTAATAATGGTAAAAGCCCGCCTGCGCCGCCCAGCAGATATGCAGGGTCGATGTGACATGCGTCTCTGCCCAGTCAAAGATCTCGCAGGTCTCCTCCCAATAGTCCACTTCTTCAAAGGTAATGTCCTCCACCGGCGCCCCGGTGACGATCATACCGTCGAACTTCCTGTCCCTGATCTCGTCGAGGCAGGTATAAAACTTGTTCAGATGGCTCGCAGAGGTATTGATAGAGGTGTGGCTCTTGACATTCATAAAGGTCACGTCCACCTGCAGCGGCGTGTTCGACAGCGCGCGCAGCAGCTGCAGCTCCGTATCCTGCTTGACCGGCATGTTGTTCAGTATCAGCACCTGCAGCGGACGGATGTCCTGATGCATGGCACGAAATTCATCCATCACAAATATATTTTCATTTTCCAGGATCTCCTTTGCAGGCAGATCGCTCTGTGTCTTAATCGGCATGTCTTTCCTCTTTCCGCGTTTTAATACGCAATTCCATATTCTGTGAGAAAATCTTCCTCTGACAGGATCGGAACGCCTAATTCCTTTGCCTTCTTATTCTTTGACGAGGTCGAAGTCACATCATTGTTAATCAGGGCAGTCGTCTTACCTGTGACGCTTCCTGTCACCTTTCCGCCTCTGTCCTCAATCAGATCTTTTAAGTCGCTCCTGTTCCCAAAGTGGTTCAGGCTGCCGGTGATGACAAAGTTCAGTCCCTGCATCGTCTGGCTTCCCTCCTCCACGACCGGCACCTCCAGTGTGAGTTCCGGCATCAGATGATCGATTTTCTGCTGGTTATCCGCATCCTTCATGTAATCCACAAACGCCGATGCAATGACATCCCCGATCCCCTCTATCGCGCTCAATGTCTCCACATCGGCGCTGCGCATTCGTTCGAGATCGTAGGAAAAATACCGGCAGAGCATCTTCGCGTTGGCGACACCGATATTTGCGATTCCCAGGCCGTAGATCACCCTCGACAGGATCGTCTTTCTGGATGCCTCTATGCTTGCAATCAGGTTCTGATAGGATTTCTCACCGAAGCCCTCAAGCTCCACAATCCTGTCCTGATACCTGTCAAGATGGTACAGATCCGCATATTCGTGAATGAAGCCCATATCAATCAGCTTTTCCAGTGTTGCCTCGGACAATCCGTCAATATTCATCGCATCCCTGCTCACAAACAGAGTGAAAGACTTGATGCGCTTGGCTGCACACTTTTCGTTGGTGCAATATAGGGACTGCACCTCATTCACCTGCCTAATCTCCGTTGCGCCGCCACAGACAGGGCATACGGCAGGTATCTCCACGTTATCGCTGCAGGTCAGATTTTCGGCGATCTGCGGGATAATCATATTCGCCTTGTACACGGTAATTTTATCGCCGATTCCCAGCTTCAGGCTGCGCAATATGCTGATATTGTGAACGGAAGCACGGCTTACGGTCGTGCCCTCCAGCTCTACCGGCTCAAAGATCGCCACCGGATTAATCAGTCCGGTTCTGCTGGCGCTCCACTCGATTTCCTCCAGTGTTGTCTCCCGCAGCTCATCCGCCCATTTAAACGCAATCGAGTGTCTGGGGAATTTCGCCGTCCTGCCTAGCGACTGTCCATACGCAATGTCCTCATAGGTCAGCACAAGCCCGTCCGACGGAATGTCGAAATGCTGTATCTTCTTCTCAAAGAACTCGATCCTGTCGAGTATATCCGCCTCCGTCACAAGATAATGTTCAACGACCTCGAAGCCCTGCTTCTCCAGAAACCGGAACTGTTCCTCCCTGGAATTATGGAAGTCCGTCTCTCCCGCGCTTACCAGACTGAACGCATAAAAGCGCACATTTCTTTTCGCCGTGATCTCATTGTTCAACTGGCGCACCGAACCGCTGCACAGATTCCTCGGGTTCTTATATTTGCTCTTTTCGTCTGTAATCTCTGCGTTCACCTGTTCAAAATCCGAGTAGGTAATTACTGCTTCCCCGCGCAGAACCAGCTCGTCTTTGAAAGGAATGGACAACGGGATATTCTGGAAGGTTCTGGCATTGTTGGTAACGACTTCTCCGATCTCTCCGTTTCCTCTTGTGACTGCCTTTGCAAGTTTTCCGTCACGATAGGTCAGCACAATCGTCAGTCCATCCAGCTTCCAGCTTAAAATTGCGGCTTTCCCTTGCAGCCAGTCGCGCAGCTCCTCGCGGCTTTTCGTTTTGCCGAGAGAGAGCATCGGACTCTCATGCTGTTCCTTCGGCAGCTCGTCCACCGCCTCAAATCCGACGTTCACGGTCGGACTGTTCGTCAGCACGATCCCTGTCTCCTGCTCCAGACTCTGCAGTTCGTCATACAGAGCATCATATTCGCGGTTGCTCATGATCTCTCTGTCTTCCGCGTAATACGCCCTTGAAGCTTTGTTCAGCGTATCCACTAAATATTTGATTCGTTCCATGGTCTCAGACTGCATATTGTGTTTCACCCATCCTATCACTCTTTTTTAATCCGCATTCCGCAATCCCGGTACAGGCGGTCTATATCCTCCTGTGAAAGCTCCCTGTACTCCCCCGGCTTCAGTTTTTCCAGTTCCACGTGCATGACTCTGACTCGTTTCAAGCCGGAAACCTTGTAGCCGCATGCCTCACACATTCTCCTGATCTGTCTGTTGACTCCCTGTGTCAACACAATCCGGAAGGTAAATTTCCCGATTTTTTCTGTCTCACACTCCCGTGTCCGGATATCCAGTTCCTCCAGATAGAGCCCCTGACTCATTTTCTGTAAAAAATCAGGTGTTATTTCTTTATTCACTTTGACAATATACTCCTTTTCATGACGGTTTGCACCTCTCATCATCCCCTGAATCAGTTCGCCGTCATTCGTCAGCAGTAAAAGTCCCTCTGAATCCTTGTCCAGCCTGCCGGCATATGTGACCCTGACCGGATAATGTATCATATCCGCCAATTTCTTTTCGGCGTGAGGATCTCTCTCCGTGCAGGTAACTCCGATCGGTTTATAATATGCCAAAACAACTGTTTTTTTATTTTCCTGAACCGCCTTGCCGTTCACCGTAATATGGTCTGCTCCGCTCACGGTCTGCCCAATGACGGGCAGCCTGCCGTTGACAATAACCCTGCCCTGCTCTATCAGTTTATCCGCATCCCGCCTGGAACAGACTCCGGCATGCGCAAGGAATTTGTTTAATCTTGTTTTATTTTCCATCATATTCTCTCATCTCTTCCAAACGGCATACCTTCGGGACACCGTTTCCCTCGCGCAGTCCCTGCTTTGCCATCTGGTCTGCCAGCTCATTGTACTTGACGTTGGTATGTGCTGCCACCTTTGTGAAGCTGATCTGGATCTTTGTCCCCCACTCCCGCATAGCCTTCGCATATTTCTGCGTCAGCTCTGTCTTGGAACGCCATTCGCCCGTGACCCACTTCTCTATTCCCTGATAATCATAGCAAAGCTCCACCTTCTGAAATCCATTCAGCATCGCCGTCTTCACCGCATACATTGCCCCCAGCATCTCCCCCGTGACATTCCGGTGCTGTAGGGACTGTTCATTATCACCGTTCCCATATTGCGTATAAATATGTCCATCTGCAAGGATAAAAACACAGCCAAACGCATATTTTTTCAAAGTGTCATCATAGCTTCCGTCCACATACGCCAGAAGACTTTCTCCGGATGTCGCCCCGGCAGGCGGCACGTCGGCTTCTCCCTCCTCTGTAATGCCGAGATAGTTCTTAGCCTCCTGCACAGTGGGAAAGCCCTTGTATTCCGCGCCGGGATAGCCGTCTACAGCCTTCCGGCACTCTTCCCATTGATAGAAGATTCCTGTGTTTTTTCCTTTTTTGACTGCGTAGACCTTCTTCCCCGCCATTGCTCTCCCCTGCCGCTTCCGTTTTCGGTGTATATACTTATTGATTATATCAATTTTCCCGCAAGAATGCTACACCTATACGCAGAAAAAGTGCGCCTGTTCAGCGCACTTCTCTTTGTCTCTGTCTAATTCTTTGCAGAATAGAATGCGAAATCATTCTTTCCGTTCTTCTTTACCTGATACATTGCATCATCGGCATCAATAATGAGCTGTTCCACATTCTCTGTATCCTTCGGGTAAGAAGCGATACCGATACTGCCGCAGATCTTTGCCTTATTTCCATTCAGTGTAAACGGTGAGGTAAATACCTGACGGCACTGGTATGCGGTCTTTTCCACGATCTTACTCTGGCTGCTCTCCAGAATAATAATGAACTCGTCTCCGGCATACCGGTATGGCGTCAATATCTGGGACTCCATTTCCTTCAACCGGGCTGCCACCTGTGTAAGCGCTTCATCACCCGCCGTATGTCCCATCGTATCATTGATCTTCTTGAAGTCATCGATGTCGATCATAATAACCGTACAAGGCTTCTTCTTTTCCACAAGAGCTTCAAGGTCTGCCATAAACTTACTTCTGTTCGGGATTCCTGTCAGGAAGTCATGCTGTGACGCAGACTCCATGATCTTTCTGGAACTCTCCAGCTCATTCATCAGCAGGCGTCGCCTGTAATTATCGATCATTGCCCATATAATAACAATGGCAAGCGATGCAATCAGAATACAGCCCGGAATCAACGCCTCCCGGTTTCTCTCAAAAAAGCTGGTTTTACGGTTAATGATTTCCGTACCCTCTGGTAAAACGGACAATTTTATACCAAACTTCTGCATGATAAGCGCATCCACACAATAGGTCTGGGCGCTGTCCTCTGCAACTGCAATACTCGACACCGGCTTGCCATTCATAATATCAACCGCCATCTGTGCAGCCAGTTCTCCGGACTTATGCATCGACACGACATTTCCGCCGAGAATACCTTCCCCGATACCACCCTCTACCATGCGCAGTGCCGGTACCTTAGAGCATTCCGCGATCAGCCGGATCGCCTGCTGGTTCGTATAATGCCTGCCGTCCGCATCCTCCGTCATGACAATGTATATCAGTATCGTATCGTCAGACAGATTCCCAAGACTGTAGCGGATGGAAAAATTCTTTGATTCCGAGGTGTTGATTTCACTGAACTCCAGATCGGGATATTTATCTGCATAGCTGTAAAAGCGCTTTCTCTCTGCTTCTCCGGTGATGCTGTCGTCCAGAATCGCAACCACCTTTTTCGCATTCGGATTAATCATAAGTCCCAGATCAATATTCTTTTCTACCGACAGCTTTTCAAGAACTCCCGTAAACTGCCCGGTCGCAACTGCCTCTGCAGCCAGCTCCTCGTCGTTGATGCCCTCAAACACCATCGGTATTCCCGCAAAAATATCATCCTTATATTTCAATGCAAATTGAAGCGCTGCATCATCCCCCAGAATAATGACATCGTAGGGTTCCACCATGGACATCATGTAGGCAAGATTTTCGTAGAACAGCTGCAGCGATTCCTCTGTGTCCACCCGCTTTGTGTCCATATATTCATAATCCAGTGTGACATCTTCCCCAAAGACATCCTGAAATCCCTCAATCTGCATCTGCACCTGATCCCATGCATAAGAATAAGAGCTGATAAACAAAACCCTTTTGTCATCATCAGCCGCCTGCACTGTCTGCCCAAATAAACCGCAGAAAAACAGCACACACAGGATCTGCAGTATCCCCATTTGCAATACCGTTTTTATCTTTCTCATCTTTTACCGTCCCCTGAACACATATATCTAGTACCATTGTACCACATTTTATGAAATATTCAAGCCCTTTCTGTCACGGCTTCATTATTTTATCATACAATACCATGAATAAATTGTCAAAGGAGATTCCTATGTATTATTTCATCAACATTATACTACTAATCATTGTGTTTTGTACACTATTTAGTTGTATTCGGCAGAAAAAAGTTGAAAAAGAGATCCGGCACATGACCTGTTCCGAAAAATGCCGGCTGATTTCTGATATTCTCTCTCCGCTCGGCTACTGTTACAGCAGTGACTGGGACATTATCACTACCCGCAACGACGCATGGCAGGGTGAGATCGGCTACCGTGCCTTTTTCGATAAAGCCGCACTCCATTTCAACATGTCCTTTGGTGCCCTTCCCGTCTATTTTCACTATCAGGGCTCCACATGGCTGATCGAGTTGTGGAAGGGACAGTACGGTGTCAGCACCGGCGCAGAGGTCGGAGTATACCGCGCTGATGGTCTTCTCCCGGAATCCGAATTATCCTCTGCCGTGTTTCATGCCGTGGATGACGGACAATATCTTCCGATGTCCTTCACGCTGCGCCACAGCGGAACGATCGTCGCCAGACTCTGCAAGAGCACATGGTGGCTCACGGCTTTTCTGCCCGGCATGTACAGCAAGCCATCCGGCCTGACTCTGGATGTCTCCATCTGTTTCCCTGATGCTGCCATGCAGGAAGCATTCTGCAACAGTCTGACCGCCTGCAACGTCCCTTCACTGTACTTCCATTGCCGCGGCACACGCACGCATATCCACTATACCGACGGATGCCCTCTTTCTCCCATCTGTCCCGGAACTCTCTCTCTTCTGCGCCGCATCCGGATCCGATGGGTAAATTTCTCCAATCGGCTTTCCTGTCACCTGTACCGGCATCTGACGCGTCATTTCTGCTGCACACTTGACAAGATTTTATATCTCTATAAGCTACTTCCCTTCACTGTCCGCCGAATCCTGCGCTGTATGAAAGGAGCCAGACAGCGATGAGCAGTCATTCCCGTCTTCAAAGAGCTTTCCGAAATGCCCCAACGCTCCCGCTGACTGACTGCAGCCGCTTCTGTCTTTTCAGCGACTGCCACCGGGGCGACGGAACAGCAAACGATAATTTTCTGAAAAATCAAAACCTTTACTTTACCGCCCTGAAGCATTATTATGCAGAGGGCTTCACCTATATTGAGCTTGGCGACGGCGATGAGCTCTGGGAAAACAGGCGGATGAGCCAGATCATTGAGATCCACAATAATGTGTTCTGGCTCCTCTCCCTCTTCTACCGCCAGAACCGCCTTTATCTGCTCTACGGGAACCATGATCTCGAGAAGAAGAAGCCCGGGTATTCTGACCGGGTCTGTGACACCTATTTCTGTACGGACACGCAATGCTGTGAGGAACTGTTCCCCGGTCTTCAGTTCCACGAAAGCCTGATCCTCGAAAATTGTGACGGTCATCAGCTCTACCTGACCCACGGTCATCAGGCGGACTTCTGGAACTCCTCCGGCTGGAAGCTGAACCGCTTCCTTGTCCGCTATCTCTGGCGCCCTCTGGAGCATTTCGGCGTGCTTGACCCGACCAGCGCCGCAAAGAATTACAGCCACAAAGACCTGGTTGAAAAACGTCTGACCGACTTTGCCCTATCGACCGGCATCCCTCTCATCACCGGGCATACACACAAACCGAGGCTCAACCCTTCTGATCTGTCCTACATGAACATCGGAAGCTGCGTGCATCCACGCTGCATCACCTGCATGGAATTAACCGGCAGCCAGCTCACGCTTGTCAAATGGACCTGTGACACAAGAAGGGACAGAACCCTCTTTGTAAGCAGAGAAGTCCTGTCCCATGCAACACTGTGGGAAAAAGCATAACCACCGGTCAGACCGGTGGTTATGTCTATCTGCGTTCTAATGTTTTACACAATTCCCTGTGCGGTCATAGCATCTGCCACCTTCAGGAAGCCTGCGATGTTGGCACCGGCAACATAGTTGCCCTCCATGCCGTACTTCTTTGCCGCGTCATCCAGATTGTGGAAGATATTTACCATGATGTTTTTCAGCTTTGCGTCAACTTCCTCGAAGGTCCAGGAAAGTCTCTCGCTGTTCTGGCTCATCTCAAGTGCGGAGGTAGCAACACCGCCTGCATTGGCCGCCTTGCCGGGGCAGAACAGAACGCCGCTCTTCTGGAGGTACTCGGTTGCATCCATGGTTGTAGGCATATTTGCGCCCTCTGCAACTGCAAAGCATCCGTTTGCTACCAGCATCTTAGCGTCCTCAAGGTTCAATTCATTCTGTGTTGCGCAGGGAAGAGCGACATCGCACTTCACGCTCCATACGCCGTGCTCGCCGTTCTTCTTCTCGTGATACTCAGCGCTGGGTCTCGCTGCAGCATACTCGGTCAGTCTCGCACGCTTCACTTCCTTTACTTCCTTCAGAAGCGCAACATCAATTCCTTCCGGATCATAGATCCAGCCTGTGGAGTCAGAGCAGGTAACAGGCTTTGCGCCGAGCTGCTGTGCCTTCTGGATCGCATAGATTGCCACGTTTCCGGCTCCGGAAACAGCAACTGTCTTTCCGGCAATATCCTTTCCGTTGCACTTCAGCATCTCTTCTGTCAGGTAGAGCAGACCATAGCCGGTAGCTTCCGTTCTTGCCAGAGAGCCGCCGTAGGACAGTCCCTTTCCGGTAAGAACACCCTCGTACAGACCTGTCAGTCTCTTGTACTGTCCGTACATATAACCGATCTCTCTCGCTCCGGTTCCGATGTCTCCGGCAGGAACATCGGTGTCTGCGCCGATATATTTATGAAGCTCATTGATAAAGCTCTGACAAAATGCCATAACTTCTCTGTCTGACTTTCCCTTGGGATCAAAATCGGAGCCGCCCTTGCCGCCGCCGATCGGCAGTCCGGTCAAGGAGTTCTTGAAGATCTGCTCGAAACCGAGGAACTTGATGATTCCAAGGTTTACGCTCGGGTGGAGTCTTAAACCTCCCTTGTAAGGTCCGATTGCGGAATTGAACTGTACGCGGAAGCCGTTGTTTACCTGAACCTGTCCCTTGTCATCCACCCAGGGAACACGGAACAAAAGCTGTCTCTCCGGGGTTACCAGTCTCTCCAGAAGAGCGTCCTTGCGATACTTCTCTTCGTTTGCCTCGATAACGACACGCAGAGATTCGAGAACCTCCTTCACTGCCTGATGGAATTCGGGCTGTGCCGGATTCTTCGCTACGACCAGATCATAAACCTCATCAACGTATGACATTTTAATTTCCTCCTTAATTTAGTATATGGATATACGTGTATACATCCCATGATAAAAAAAACACAGGACTTACATCCTGTGCATTATTATACCTCGTAATCGTCCATTTCTCAACTGACTTTATTTCATTAAACCGTAAAAGTTTTTTTGATTTTTTTAGATATTTTATACAAAATCACAAATACTGTTTTAGTCTGGCAACATTCTTCTCCTCACACTCAATCAGCTGTTTTGCGAGTGTTGCCGTCTTCTCTCCGATATTTTCGTTGCGTTTGAGCGCCTTTTCCATATCCAGGATGCCGTTTGTGCTGTTCTTAATCATCAATTCTGCAATATGTCCCGTGCTGGTATTCAGCAGGGTATTGTAATGCAGTCCCGTGCGCAGCTTCGCATCCTCCAGAAACCCGCTGCGGTAGTATTCCGCCTTTCCCGCGACCAGCTGCTTTGCGGCGGCATTGTGGATCTCCGAGTATTTTAACGTCTGTCTGGAGAGCTGCATGGCAAGCGCATCGTCATAGACCTTGTCGGATACGGCATCAATCGCTTTCATCCCCATCTCAGCATTCCTCTGAATTTTTCTGTAAACTTCGATTTCCTGTGTCGTCATCGTCTCTTCCTCCCATCCGGCTTCCATGGCTGCCATCAGATTGAAAAACTCTGCGACCGCATAAAAAGAGAAGCCTCACCGGTATACAGTAAAAGGCTTCCCTGTTTTTATGTTTTTATTCTCTTTTTGATTGAATTGCAGAGACCTTACTGCTGGGTTACATAATCCGACTTCACATAGCCCACCTGTCCGTTGTACTTCACCTTGCACCAGCCATTTTCGTTAGCAATCAGATCCAGTGTAGACCCACCGGCAAGTACGCCGAGCCGCTCCGCTGTTTCACTCGCCGCTGAACGCACATTGATGTTTGTCGTAGCTGTCACGGTTCCGATCGTCTCAAAGCCGGCCGCACTCTCCTCCAACTGGAGATATTCCGACTTGATATAGCCATCCTTACCCTCGAAAACAATCTTCGTCCAGCCGTTTACGCGCACCTCCTGCACCTGAACCCTGGTTCCGTTTGTCACCTTGCCCAGCTTGTCGGCACGCTCGCTGTCCGAGCTTCTGACATTCACGGTCGTCGTCGCCGTCGCATACTGCGGTCCGGCATCCACAGGCGTCTCCGGCTGCTGCGTCTGATCCGTTCCCTCTTCGCTGACAGGCTGTTCCTCTGTGCTCTCGCCGCTTTCTCCCTCTGTTCCCTGAATCCGGCTGGAAAGAATCTCTCCTACCTTTGTCTTCAGCTGTGTGCTGAGCAGTCCGACATACTCCAGCAGATTCGGATTCTGCGAGAGCAGTTCACTGTACTCCACGTTGATACGGTTGTTGAATTCGACAACATCGACCTGTTCGTTTGCCGTCCTGATATACTCCGTCTCTTCGTCGGTGAAAATGCTGGCATCCTTGATGTAAAGCTGGCCGTTATCATCCGTACAGACATAGAGCGTCTCGTATCCCGGGAACTCGCCGTAATCCACGATTCCCATCTTGTAGTAGACATAGACGATCGTCGAGCCGTCCACCGGTCCCTGCTTGGAATAAATATCAATATCTGCATAATGGTCAATATAGTTCGACAGCTCCGAATAGTACAGCAGAATATTTTCGTTGATGCCCTGACAGATCGACTGCAGAGTATCTGTATCCCCTGTTCCGATCGCGTTATAGTATGTGGCAACGAGCGTATAGATTGCCTCGTTCTCATTCGCGGCAAGCGGAACCTCCTCCGCGGACGGTCTGATTTCCACCGTCTCACCCTCCTGCGGAATCACCTCAGAACTCTGTTCCACAGACACCTGCTCCTCTGTTTTCGTCTTGTTGGCATTCAGTGCAATTACAACAGTCACAGCAGCCACAACTACGACCAGCACCGGAAAAACGATCTTGCAATTTTTAATGATAAAGTCCCAAATTGTCTTCCACTTTTCTTTACTCATATTCCCGCTCCAATCCATCCGCTCAGGCGGATACTCAAATCAGGGGTTCACATGTTCGCCTAAATGCAAAAAGCCGCAAGCGGCTCTTTTCAAATTTACTCTCTTCACTTTATACAGTACAGGGTGATGTAAAATGCATCCGACAGGAATCGAACCTGCATTAAAGGCGTCGGAGGCCTTCGTTCTATCCGTTAGACTACGGATGCATAGTATTTAGCGTCGAATTGTTACGAAATTATTACATCACCCTGACTATAATATCATAAAAACTTCTGTATGTCTACAACGAATTCATGGAATTTTTTAGAAAATAATTTTAACCGTCCTTGAACTGAAATCATAGTAATATAGATTATCAGACAGAATTTCTTCCTTGGAAACGAACCTGCTGTTGACTTCCTTGATGGTCTTCTTGATTTCTTCCACATTCTCCATGCCGGTGTCCCTGAGAATGAGCACCTCATGCACAGAGCTGGGGATAATGTAAAAGCTCTTCTTTCCCGCTGCCGCAATTTTCTCCAGCATTCCCGGATACAGAATACATGCTGCACCCTGTGCCCTTCTGTCATTTGTCAGAATGTGCAGATTACTCTCCGGTACCGGACCCCCGATCGCCTGTATCTGTCCCGTCTCTTTCAAAATATCCGTCATCGACCGAAAATCCGCGGGATAAATTCTGGGGGTATTGACTCCTGCCAGCGTCATAAGCTCCTTCGTCCCTACCTTCCACATTTCCAGATGCGTATTATAGATCGGAATCGAACCGTCCCCGAGCACTCCTCCCTGATAGGAATAGAAAAAGCAGATGGCAAGATCCATAAACTCCACATGCGGAATCTCCTCAAGCAGCGCCTCGTTTCCTTTTCTTCGGATCAGCCGGTAACAGATTCTGTCGCACACCTTATCAAACTCCTTGAAAAAATCCATGCTGACATTTCCCTTCGGCATCTCCTCATGGTAGACATCAATGATTTTTTCAATAATTTTTGAAAAAGAAACACCATCCTCGTATGCCAGCTTAAAAATTTCCAGATAGATCGTCGGCACGACATTCTTCGTCTCCGACAGGATCACCAGTCCGTGCAGCAGGATGCCATTGTTCTTCCGAACCTCCTTTACTTCCACACGATAGCCTTCTCCCAGCTTTTCCTTCACTGCCACCAATACCTTCTGTGCAAATTCCTTCATTTCCATATACAATCTCCTTTTCAATCTTGATAGTTGTTGTGATTTGTTTCAATTTTTGAACTGTAAGACATGTCTGAACGACTCCGGCTTCCGCCGGCAAAAGAAAAGGCAACAACACTCCGAAAGTGTCATTGCCTCACAAGTCTGACTGTATGAAAAGAAAGCTGTTCCTTATACTCTGGACAGATACTCTCCGGTTCTGGTGTCGATCTTGATCTTATCGCCCTGATCGACAAACAGAGGAACGGAAACCTGTGCACCGGTCTCCACAATAGCAGGCTTGGATGCGCCTGTTGCGGTGTCTCCCTTGAAGCCGGGCTCTGTCTCTGTGATCTCCAGCTCTACAAAAAGAGGAGGCTCTACAGAGAAAACATTGCCGTTGTGGGAGCAGACCTTACACATCTCGTTTTCCTTGACGAACTTCATAGCGTCACCGATGGTATCGGTATTCAATGCCAGCTGCTCGTAGTTCTCTGTATCCATGAAATAATACAGATCACCGTCTCTGTACAGATACTGCATATCTTTTCTATCAATACGTGCCTGAGGACACTTTTCGGTAGGGCGGAAGGTCTTCTCGACTACACCGCCGCTCTTGATATTTTTCAGCTTCGTTCTCACGAAAGCAGCGCCCTTTCCAGGCTTTACATGCTGGAATTCAATAATCTGGTATACGTTATTATCGTATTCGATAGTAATACCATTTCTGAAATCACCTGCAGAAATCATATTATATTCCTCCTAATTTTGCTCACAAAATAATTCTTATTAAGTTTAATATAAAAACGTACTAATTTCAACCATTTTTGTAAAAAAAGAAAAAAATTATGCATTGTGCTGCCGTATGAAGTCAATTGCCTGCAGATAACCGTCCAGTCCCTGCCCGTAAATCTGTCTGTCACAGACGGGTGCCGTCACTGAAATCTTCCGGAATTCCTCCCGTTTTGTGATGTCCGAAATGTGGATTTCGACCTTCGGCACCGTTATGCTGGCGAGCGCGTCACGGATCGCGTAGCTGTAATGCGTATACGCGCCCGGATTGATGACTATGCCCTCCGTGCCGTCAAAGTACGCCTCCTGTATCCGGTCGATGATCGCACCCTCATGATTGCTCTGGAACACCTGAATCTCACAGCCTGTGCTCTCCGCCTTCTTCCGGATCAGCTCCAGCAGGTACTGATAGTCCTGCGTGCCGTATACGCTTTTCTCCCTGATTCCAAGGAAATTGATGTTGGGTCCATTGATTACTAACAGCTTCATCTTCTCCGTCTCCTTAACGATCTTTTTCAATACCGTATCCATGTCCAGCCCGTCCACATCGACAATGCAGTCCGCACATGCCTCGTATGCCGCACTTCGGCTCTCCAGAAGCTCCCTGATCCTTTGCTGCGGATTCTCGCATTGCAGGAGCGGGCGCGTCGTGTCCCCCTGTATTCTCGCATAGATCGTCTCCGGGCGGGCTCGAAGATAAACTACCCTTCCGAGCTTTTTCAGCAGTTCTCTGTTCTCCTCGCGCAGCGGCGTCCCGCCCCCGACGGAAAAAATTCTGCCCTCCCTTGTCCCGACAAGCTCACGCAGCAGTTCCGTCTCCTGTCTCCGGAAATATTCTTCGCCCTCTCCCGCAAAAATCTCGCTGATCGTCCTTCCCTCTCTCCGCTCGATCAGCTTATCGGTGTCCTCGACCGGCCTGCGCAGCCTGTAAGAGAGCTTCACACCGACAGAGCTCTTTCCGCTTCCCATAAATCCTATCAGGATCAAATTGTCTTCCTGTCTCATCCCTGCTCCTATCCTCCGCCATGCCGCACCCGCGCTACTCTATGCCCATGGCAAGCTTCATCGCGCCGTAAGCCTTTTCTTCCAGTTCTTTCGTGATTTCTGTTCCTGTCCAGAGCTCATAGGCAATAATTCCCTGATACAAAAGCATTTTCAGACCGTTGCAGGCATGTCCGCCCGCCTCACGCGTCAGCCGCATGAACCTTGTGTCTACCGGATTAAAGATCAGATCATAGCCCGTGTGGATGCGCTCATAGAAACCGCTATCCTCGATAACCGCCTCCTCTGTCTTCGGGAACATACCGACATTGGTCGCCTGAATGGCAAGATAGCGCTGCTCCTCCGGCAGCTGTCTGTAGCCGTCAAGCGGCAGTGCCTTTACCGTCTGCCTGCCGGTATAACCGTTTACTTCATCGGCGATCGCCTGTGCCTTCTCCACCGTCCGGTTCAGAATCAGTATCTCCTCCGCCTCGTCGGCAAGCATGACTGCCACCGCCCTCGCCACGCCGCCCGCTCCGAGGATGATAACGTGCTCCCCGCGGAGCGCAATGCCATCGGAGGCAAGCGCCCGGTAAAGTCCGGGCATGTCCGTATTATAGCCCTTAAAGCCATTCTGCGTGCGCACCAGCGTATTCACAGCGCCTATCCGCTCTGCCAGAGGGTCCAGCTCCTTCAGCCACGGGATGACTGCACTCTTATAAGGAACCGTCACATTGCAGCCCAGAAGGTTCAGCGCATAGGCTCCCTCAACCGCCTCACGCACCTTTCCCTCCGGCACATGAAACGGCACATAGACCAGATTCTGTCCCGTCGCCTCCGCAATCGTGTTATGGATCGCCGGAGACATGGTATGCTCCACCGGATTTCCGATCAGCCCGCAGGTACGGGTATATCCGTCGATGTTCATAAAGTGACCTCTCTTTCCGCTCAGTGCTTTTGTCTGTGGTAGAAAAACAGAACGATTCTCTCCAGCTTACGCTTCAGCACAATCTGTATCTCTTCCTTCGGGTGGATCGGCTTTACAAGGTAAGTGACAATCCCCGCCTTTTTCGCCCCCCACACATCGGTGAAGAGCTGGTCGCCGACAAACAGCGTGTTTTCCGCGGTGGTTTCCATCCGCTCCATCGCGTTCCGGTAGCCTGCGGTCTTGGGCTTCCCCGCCTTAAAGATATACAGGGAACCCACCTGGTCGCAAAAGCTTCGGACCCTCGGCTCCTTGTTGTTGGACAATAATATCGTCCGGTATCCGATTTCGCGCAATCTACGGAACAGGGCAATCGCCCTCTTATCCGCAGGCGCTCCGTGCGGCACAAGCGTATTGTCAATATCGTAGATGATCCCGCGATACCCCTTTCGGTATAACTCCTCGTAATCTATCTCATATGCACTGTCGATCTCATGATCGGGATAAAAACGTTGCAGCATTGCTCACACATTCCTTTTCCATTATTATGTCCGCCTGTTCCATGATTCCATACGCCCCGAAATAGGCCTCCTCCATGGGAATCCACCTCTCCCGGAAATTCTTCAATGCCTGTTCTCCGTTTCGGGCTCTTATTCTCTCGCACTGTATCTCAAGGGGAACATCCCGGAATATCCGCAGATCCATATAATTTCCAAAATACGGATGACAGCTGTAGACTCCCTCGACAATGCGCAGCCTGCCCGCCGGGACAATCACCCGCTCAGCGGTCTCCATGCGTTGACAGTCAAACCGCCCATAGGAAAACGAAGCCCCGCTGCGAAGCTCAGGCAGCACCTCCTCCGCGAAACGCTCATAATGCACATTTCCTCCCGGCTCACGCAGACGCTCCTCCGTTCTCATCTCTCCGGGAAGAAAAAAATCATCCATATGGATGACTCCCGCCCCGAGCTTTTCCGCAAGCTCCTTTGCCAGAGTCGTTTTGCCGGAAGCGCAGCGCCCGTCAATCGCTATGGCCTTCACTCCGCCCTCTTCCAAATTCAGCCGTCTGGTTATTTCTGCTATAATGTTCTGTATCTGTACCGGATTCCTCATGCCTCTTCTTACACAATTCCTATCATTTGCGTTTCTTATATTTCTCAAGACTCCCATCGATCATAACATGTTTCCCCGTAATTATTCAAGTATCTGATGCAGATATGCTCTTGACATTTGAACTTCTTTTGTTACACTATTCAAAGTAATATAAACTTGCTTTTTGCAAATGGGGTTCTGAATAGTGGCGGTAAATTTGAAGGAAAGGTATTTGCAAACCTCGCACATTTCGGATAACAGTTGTGCAAGATGCACCTGAGTGCAAGATGCACCTGACCACAAGCAGCGCACTCTGGAGCCGCCGGCACTTAGTCTCCGTACTAGGGAGACTTATGTGCCGCTGCGTGCGAAGCAAAGCGAAAGCGTGCCTGCGGTGGTCTGTGCATTTTGCGCAACGTTACTTGCGAAAACCAAACGCCCAATAAACTTAAACGATACTGAAAGGAAGATACCACTATGGAAAAAATGTCACCTGCTAAAAAAATAGCCACCTGCGCTGTCTGCATGGCACTCTGCGTTGTGCTCCCGATCGCAGTCCACGCCATCCCAAACAGCGGCGTTATGCTCTCCCCGATGCACATACCCGTTCTGCTGTGCGGACTGGTCTGCGGCTGGCAGTATGGCTTTGCCTGCGGACTTCTCGGCCCCGTTCTGTCCTGCATGATTACCGGTATGCCTCCCGCGGGCCCGGTTCTGTACGGAATGCTGATCGAATTATCCGTGTACGGCATTGTCTCCGGTCTCCTGCTCCGTCTGGTAAAAACCGGAAAAACACTTGCCGATCTGTACATCAGCCTGATCGGTGCAATGCTCGCCGGACGTATCATCGGCGGAATCGCCAAAGCGCTGTTCTTCTCTTCCGGCGCTTACACCCTGAAAATGTGGGCGACTGCCTATTTTGTCTCCAGTCTCCCGGGCATCCTTTTGCATCTGATCCTGCTGCCGGTTCTCTATCTGGCCTTGCAGAGAGCTCATCTAATCCCTGCCCGCTACGGCGAGAAGCGCTGACGGAATCCGTCTCCGCTTCTCCCGATACACTTTTTCTCACACAACAACGATCCTCGGAACACAATGATTTTCCGCCGCCAGTCTCAGCTCCGTCACAAAGTCGGGAATATCTCTTTTCAGATAGCCGCCCAATTCCTGCGGCATCTCCCATCCCCTTTCGATCACCGCGTCGGCAGCACGCTCCAGCAGCTCCGTCAGTTCCGGCGCCGGGAGTCTGTCTGCCGCATTTTCCAAAATCTCCTCCGCCTCCGCCCGCTCCCCCTGCCGCTGTCTGTCGATGACCAGCGTCTTTGCAACGACATGCCGGAATACCACACGGCAGAGGTTAAAAAACTGTCTCCTGTAGCCGGGGTGGAAGCGCGTCAGGATGTCGGTCACAAAGCCCGCCTGAAAGGCTCCCAGAAACCTCTGTTCCAGCGCAATACACCTGATATATTCCGACACCGCATCGATACCCGTTTTCCCGTTCAATGAGACCAGCACCGGATAATCCATCGTAATGATCGTATCCTGCGGGGAGAATCTCACGTCATAACAGGTGAAAAAGCCTGCAATCCCCTTCGCCACCGTGTCATAATAATTTTCATTTTCATATGCCGAAAAATGACTCAGCAGTTCCTTGTACGTCTGCTCTGCCGCCCTGACCTTTTCTCTCACCCTCTCGCAGCCGAGCCGGTAAGCCTGTCCGGCAGACAACGCTCCTTCGCCCACCGGCAGATTACCGCTCTCCAATTCTCCGATACAGTACAGCACAGCCTCCATGAGATGCCTCGCCGTCTCGTAGGTTACAGAGGAGCTCTCTCCCGAGGTATATTTCCTCGTCAGTTCCGCGACCACCGGCATCAGTTCATCCATCTCATAACCGGGCATCATTCTTCCTCCCTTCGGTATCTTCCGATGTATTTTCTCGTCCTTGCCCGGATCGTTCTCGCAAAGTCCTCCAGCACCGTGTCCTCCAGATAATCCGGGTCTCCGTGACATTCCCCGTCGAATTTCTCCCGCATGTACGCGATCAACTCATCGTCCGTCAGTTCGTCCATGGATTCATTCTTATATAGGTAAAATATCTCCTGTAGTCTCTCCAGCATCTCCACATAATTTTCCTGCCAGATATTCGGGGAATCGCAAAAGCCGACCGCCAGCTTCGCGAGAACGCCCTCCCCGAACTCCACTCTCTGCTGCTCCTTCAGGTTGCTTCCCCGCTCCTGTACCAGCAGCTTTGCATTCTCCTCCGACAATGTAAGTCCAAATGCCTCTGTAAACTGATTCGTCTGCAAAACCTTCTGAATCTGGTTTCCCTCCGACATCCGCTGCAGCCAGTCCTTTTCTTCCATATACGATTTCCCTCCTGCTCTGATTTTGTAAGCTGTTTTCCGATTATATCGCCGGAGCGGGAACAGTACCAGACTTGATTTTTTTGCGAATTTGTGGTAATATAAGACTAGAGCAGAAAGAATTTTTTTATTTCTTTCTGCTCTTTTTGTATCGATATTCTATTGAAAATCAAACAGACTCAGCTGATTTGACTCGGGAAGGTCTCCCAGCAGCCCAAGCTCCGCCATGAGGTCAACGATCGTCTTCGACACCTTTGTGCGCTCCCGGAAATCATCTCTCGACAGGAACGGGCCATCCTTTGCCGCCTCAACGATCGCGTCCGCCGCCTTCTCGCCAAGGCCGTCAATACTGCTCAGGGACGGCATCAGCTTATCCCCGACGATCTGGAACGATCTGGACTTCGCCCGGAAAATATCTATCGGTTCAAACTGGAAGCCTCTCGCATACATCTCCTGTACCACACGCATATCGCCATAGGCAAGCTCCTCCTTGTTGGAGAGCGGCTGCGCCCCCGGCTCCTTGTTGGAGACAGCGTCCATCCTGCGCTTGTACTCCTTCATGATCGCCTCCATGTGCGCCTGTCCCTGACACATCTGCTCATAGGAAAACGCCTTGGCGCGGATGCTGAAGAAAGCGCCGTAATATGCCAGTGGGTAATGAATCTTGCAGTACGCGATACGCCATGCCATCATGACATAGGCAGCTGCATGTGCCTTCGGGAACATGTACTCAATCTTCTGGCAGGATTCCAGATACCACTGCGGCACATCATGCGCGAGCATATCCTCCTTCCACGCCTCCCACAGCTTCGGGTCGATCTTTTTCTTTGCAACCGTTCCCTTACGCACAGCCTCCATGATCTTAAAGGACTTTTCCGGTTCCACACCCTTATTGATCAGATAGGTCATAATATCGTCCCGGGTACATACACAGGTGGAAATCGTAGCAATCCCATCCCGGATCAGATCCTGCGCATTGCCCACCCACACATTGGTTCCGTGAGACAGGCCGGAGATTCTGACCAGATCGGAAAAGGTCTGCGGCTGTGCCTCGATAACCATGTTCATAGCGAAGTCCGTGCCGAACTCGGGGATTCCGAGACAGCCCAGCTTCGTCCCGCCGATCTGCTCCGGCGTTATGCCGAGCGCATCGGTATTCTGGAACAGACTCATGACATCCCTGCCGTCCAGCGGAATCGTCAGCGGGTCACGTCCTGTCAGATCCTGCAGCATACGGATCATCGTCGGATCATCGTGTCCGAGAATGTCCAGCTTCAGAAGGTTGTGGTCGATCGAGTGGTAGTCAAAGTGCGTCGTTATCGTGTCCGTCGTCATATCGTTTGCCGGATGCTGCACGGGGGTGAAGGAGTTGATGTCCTGCCCCAGCGGCAGAACGACGATGCCGCCCGGATGCTGTCCGGTACTACGGCGCACGCCAACACAGCCCATGACGATACGGTCAATCTCGCTGTTGCGCTTATGCTTTCCCCTCTCCTCGTAGTAATTCTTCACATAGCCGAACGCCGTCTTATCCGCAAGCGTTGCGATCGTGCCCGCGCGGAAGGTCTGACCGGCGCCGAAGATAACCTCCGTATACTTATGTGCCTTCGACTGGTACTCACCGGAGAAGTTTAAGTCGATATCCGGCTCCTTGTCTCCCTTGAAGCCAAGGAAGGTCTCAAAGGGGATGTCAAAGCCCTCCTTGTGCAGCGGCTCACCGCAGACCGGGCAGACCTTGTCCGGCATGTCGATTCCGGCAGTTCCAGCATATGCCTTTACCTCGTCGCTGTCAAAGTCGGAATAATGACATTTGCTGCAATAATAGTGCGGGCTTAAGGGATTGATCTCCGTGATTCCCGACATCGTCGCCACGAAGGAGCTTCCGACGGAACCACGCGAGCCGACAAGATAGCCATCCTCCACGGACTTCCACACCAGCTTCTGCGCGATGATATACATTACGGCGAAGCCGTTCTTGATAATGGAGTTCAATTCTCTCTGCAGCCGCTCTTCGACGATCTTCGGCAAGTCCGGCCCATACAGCTCATGTGCCCTGTCATAACAGATCTTTGTCAGCGTCTTATCGCTGTCGGGAATGACGGGCGGACATTTATCCGGCCGCACGGGGGCAATCGTCTCACACATATCCGCGATCATGTTCGTGTTCT
The DNA here is from genome assembly GCA_934402315.1 of uncultured Acetatifactor sp. GTDB lineage: Bacteria > Bacillota > Clostridia > Lachnospirales > Lachnospiraceae > Acetatifactor. Next base: position 88,618 of record CAKRTS010000006.1, read on the forward strand.
TCACCACGATCTCATATGCCTTGTCGCTGCCAAGATAAGAGAACTCCTCCAGCATTTCCTCCGTTGTATGCAGGAACAGGGGTGCCTGATCATCAGCGTCGTCAAAGCCCTTTCCCGCCATGATGATGCGCCTGTAAATCTCATCCTCGGGGTCGAGGAAATGAACGTCACAGGTTGCCACGACCGGCTTGTGGAACTGCTCGCCGAGCTTGACGATCCGCCGGTTGACCTCCTGTATGTCCTCGATGGAATTAATGTTCCTGATCTTCTCCGAGGCGATCATGAACTTATTGTTCCCGCAGGGCTGTATCTCAAGGTAATCATAGAAATTTACCAGTCTGGCAATCTGCATATCGCTCTGTCCGTCCAGAAGCGCGCGGTAAAGCTCTCCCGCCTCACAGGCGCTGCCGAGGATCAGACCCTCCCGGTACTTCATCACAAGGCTCTTCGGTATTCTCGGATGACGGTTGAAATAGGTCAGGTGGGACTGTGAGACCAGTCGGTACAGGTTGATTCTCCCGAGATCGTTCTTTGCAAGAATAATCGCGTGGTAGGACGGCAGCTTTCTGACTAAGTCCACACTCGCCGCACCCATCGCATTCACCTGGCTGAGTGTGACGATCTCCTGCTCCGCAAGCATCTTGATAAACTTGACAAATATCCATGCCGTGCACTCCGCGTCATCGACCGCCCGGTGATGATTCTCCAGAGAGATATTCAGGGTTTTTGCCACCGCATCCAGCGTATGCTTTGACTGGTTCGACAGAAGCACCCTCGCAATGCCCACGGTGTCCACAAAGGTATAATCCGTCGGCAGTCCCTGTCTTCTGGAATTCTCGATGATGAAGCTCATGTCAAAATTCGCATTGTGCGCAACGAGGACACAGTCCCGGCAGAATTCGAGAAATCTCGGCAGAACCTCCTCGATCAGCGGTGCATCCATCACCATGTCGTCCCGGATGCTTGTCAGCTTCTCTATCTCAAACGGAATCGGCACCTGCGGATTGACAAAGGTGGAAAATCTGTCCACGACCTCACCGCCGCAGACCTTCACCGCACCGATCTCGATGATACGGTTATTCACCGGTGAGAAGCCCGTTGTCTCAATATCAAAGACGACAAAATCATCCTCCAGCGTCTGCCCTCTGTCCCCGGTGACGATCTCCTTCAGGTCGTCCACCAGATACGCCTCGACGCCGTACAATACCTTGAAGAAATCCTGCTTGTCCGGATTTGGATCGCCCGCCTCCGCACGCTTTCCCTTTTCCTCCTTCCAGAGATCGTCCCAGACATGGTTCGCGTCGGTAAAGCTCTGCACAACGCCGTGGTCTGTGATGGCAATCGCCCTGTGCCCCCATTTGTAAGCGCGCTTTACGATGTCCTTCGCCTCGGACACACCGTCCATATCGCTCATCTTTGTATGACAATGAAGCTCCACACGTTTATGCGGCGCCGTATCCATTCTCGTCGTCGTGAAATCCGAAATCTTCTTGATTCCCGCGATTGTGCCGATTGTCAGCTCATGGTCGAACTTATCCAGATTGACGACACCCTTGATCTTGACAAAGCTGCCGGGCTTCACTCCCTTTAACAGTTCATCCTTGAATTCCGTCTTCGTAAACAGCTTGACTCCGATGGTATCGGTGAAGTCCGTGACATCGAACATGACGATCGACTTCTCATTCTTGATGTCGCGGCTGTCCGCCTTCAGAACCTTTCCGCGGATAATCACCTCTCCCATCTCGCCGATGATGTCCTCAATGCGTAGGATTTCCTCATCCTCAAAATCTCTCCCGTAGATCACATCGGGATTTTCGGACTGCTTCAGGGTCTTCGTATAATCTCCGCCCCTGCGGAATTCGCCCCTGCTCTTGCGGAACTCGCCTCCAAAGCTCTTGCCGCCGAACTGCTTTCCGCCCGCCGACGTCGTGCCACCCCTGCTCTGTCGTCCGGCAGTGTCCGCCGCAGTCTTCGCCTGGGAGCCTTCCGCCTGTCCGGCATTCTCCTGCGCCTTCTGCTCGCTCTTTGCATGGCTGACCCGCTTTGCGATCTCATCGACCTTCATCTGGATCTTCAGCGCATCATCCTCCGCAAACTTCCCTGTCACAGCCTCCCGGTATTCAATCCCGATATTGCAGCGCAGTCCGCAGCGCTCTATAAAAATTTTCTCAAGGACACGCACGAGCTCCGCCTCCTTGCTATGGTTAAGCACCGTGTCCTCCACCGTCAACGTCATCTTCTCTTCGCCGGAATAGGTGATCTCTGCCGTCCGAAATGCCGTGTACTCAATATGGCTGTACTCCCGGAGTTCCTCAAGAATGCTGTCCCTGTATTCCTTCATCAGATTCTCCGGTGTGTACTGGGAGGAAAGCTCAAAACGCTCCTGAATGATGACCGAAAGCACCGCGTCCGGAAAAAGCTGCTTCTTGATCTCTGCCTCCGTCTTACGAATATCCGTCTTTAAGATGAGCCTTGTGCTGAACAGATAGATGCGCAGCACATCCTTCCGCTTTGAGGTCGAGACTCTGTCGATCACTGCCTGTTCCAGCCGGTCATGCAGCGGCGATTCAATTTTCAAAGTAGGAAATACCTCAAAAAAAGGCTTGCTCATCTATTTTTCACCCGTCCAGTTATCCAACTCGTATTTCAATGCATTTAAAAGCTGATCCTCCGGCACCTTGCGGATAATCTCACCCTTTTTGATGAGCAGTCCCTCACCGCGTCCGCCGGCGATTCCCAGATCTGCCTCTCGCGCTTCGCCGGGGCCGTTTACCGCACAGCCCATCACTGCCACCTTGATGTCCAGCGGGTAGTCCTCTACCAGTGCCTCCACCTTCGACGCCAGTCCGATCAGATCAATCTGGGTTCTGCCGCAGGTAGGGCAAGACACCACCTCGATACCGCCCCCACGCAGTCCGAGCGTCCTCAGAATCAGCCGTGCCGACCTGACCTCCTCGACCGGGTCGCCGGTCAGGGAAACGCGGATCGTATCGCCGATTCCTTTGCTCAGGATCAATCCAAGCCCGATTGCCGACTTGATGTTTCCGCTGCGCACGGTTCCCGCCTCGGTGATCCCCACATGCAGGGGATAGTCCGTTCTGTCCGCCAGAAGCTCATGCGCCCTGACGCACATGAGTACATCTGAGGATTTGATGCTGATTACGAGATTGCGGTAATCGAGCTCCTCGATCATTCGCACCTTATCCAGAGCACTCTCCACAATACCCTCCGCCGTCACACCGCCGTACTTTTCAAGGAGCGGTTTCTCGAGGGAACCGCTGTTCACTCCCACACGGATCGGGATCTCCCGCTCCCTCGCCGCATCCACCACTGCCTTTACCTTCTCGGCGCTTCCGATATTTCCGGGATTGATCCTGATCTTATCCGCGCCGTTCTCAATTGCGGCGATCGCCATCCGGTAATCAAAATGAATATCCGCCACGAGCGGAATGTGTATCTGCTTCTTAATCCCGCTGAGCGCCTTTGCCGCTTCCTGTGTCGGAACCGTGCAGCGGATAATCTCACAGCCCGCCTTCTCCAGCGCAAGAATCTGCGCTACGGTCGCCTCCACATCCTCTGTCTTCGTATTGGTCATCGACTGGATCAGAATAGGATTTCCACCGCCTATCTTACGATCCCCGATCCGTACAACCCTTGTATTCTCTCTATACATACATCCTCATTTCCGCGCCTGTACGCGCCACAATGAATCAAACCACAATATATCTCATCATAGCCTCTATTTCCGGATTGTGCAAGGCATCAAAATTACCAAATCTTTATACCGTCAATTTCCGGCGCGGCAGAATTGTCCCGGGCTCACCTGCACCGCCAGCTTTTCCATGCAGAGCCGTATCAGATAAACGTTAATCTGTTCATCCCTGTATTTCTGCGGCAGAGAGGCGCGGATATGATCCACCGACTTCGGTGTCAGCTCCAGCTGCCGGAAGATTTCTGCCAGAAGCGGATTTTCCGCCAGAAGCTGTCTGTTACCCTCTTCCATAGCTGTCTCAAAGCCCTTATGCTTTTTGCCGCTCCTGCCCGGTTCAAGCCGCTGCACCCTCTCCCGGGCTGCCGGAGCGCGTCTTCCGTAGATGCCCCGAAGCTCCTCCGCCAGTTCTTCCGGGTCGAGGAGCACCGCCGCTCCCAGCTTCACAAGCCTGTTGCAGCCGCTGCTCAGCGCATCCGTCACTCTCCCCGGCACCGCATAGACCTCCTTCCCCTGCTCCAGTGCCATATCAACCGTAATCAGGGTTCCGCTCTTTTCCCTCGCCTCCACGACGACCACCGCGTCCGCGAGCCCGCTGACAATCCGGTTTCTCGGCGGAAAATTCCGTGAAAGCGCAGGTGTCCCCGGCGGATATTCCGACAGAACTCCTCCCCGCTCCCGCAGCCTTTCATAAAGCCTGCGGTTCCTCGCCGGATAGCAGACATCCACGCCGCTGCCGAGCACGGCGAAGGAGCTGCCTCCCGCATCCAGCGCCGCCGTCTGCCCGATGCCGTCAATTCCCCTCGCCATCCCGCTGACAACCTGTATGCCGTTTCTTCCCATGCACTCCCCGAGCCGCGCCGCGACATAGCTTCCATACTCCGAACACTCCCTCGCCCCGATAATCGCCACCGAAGGGACCTTCTCCTCCGGCAGCTTTCCAAGCACATAAAGCCTATCCGGCGGGTCGGGAATCTCCAGAAGCCGCGCCGGATAATCCCGCTCCCCCCTCTCCACCATACGTATTCCCGCCTCCCTCGGCGTTTTATTATCCATCTCCATCCTTCTCCTCCTCTTTGTAAATCCTTATGGGTATCATGAAACTCGCCAATCTTCCGCCAACAGTTGCACAGGATGCACCTGACCACAAGCAGCGCACTCTGGAGCCGCCGGTGCTTAGTCTCCGTACTGTGGAGACTTATGCACCGCTGCGTGCGGAAGGTAGCGAGAGCGTGCCTGCGGTGGTCTGTGCAGCCTGCGCAACGTCACTCGCCGAACTCCCCCTATATCCAATACTCCAACGACGGTCTGAAAAACGACGCCTCCAGCAGATGTTCCCCTTTAATCTGCTCCTCCCCCGCGAGGTCGGCAATCGTCCGCGCCACCTTCAATATCCTGTGATACGCCCTTGCGCTGAGCTGCAGGGAATGATACAGCTGCTCCATATACGCCTGTTCCTCCTCGCCGAGCGGGCAGAACTTCTCTATGTTCGCCGCGTCGATATCCGCATTGAACCTGCATCCTGTGCCGCGGAACCGCTCCGTCTGACGCTCGCGCGCCAGCCGCACCCTCTCCCGGATGACCGCACTGGACTCCGCCTTCCGCCCGCCTCTCAGCCCCGCGAGCTCCACCGGCTGAAGCTCCACGCAGAGGTCGATCCGGTCAAGGATCGGCCCTGAGACCTTTCCCATATACCGCTTCACCTGCGGCTCCGTACAGCGGCAGCGGTTTCTGTCCGGATAAAAGCCGCACGGGCAGGGATTCATCGCGCATACCAGCATGAAATCGCTCGGATAAGTGACATTTCCGCCGACCCTTACAATATTGACCTTATGCTCCTCCAGCGGCTGCCGCAGGGAGTCCAGCGCGATTCTCTGGAACTCCGGCAGCTCATCCAGAAAGAGGACGCCTCTGTGCGCCAGAGAGATCATCCCCGGCATGGGATTGGAGCCGCCGCCGACCAGCGCCGCCTGTGAGATCGTATGGTGCGGACTCCTGAAGGGCCTCTCGTCCACAAGCGCGGTTCCCTCCTCCAGCAGCCCTGCGACACTGAGAATGGATGTCACCTCAAGGCTTTCATCCCTTGTCAATGGCGGCAGGATGCCCGGAATGCGCTTGGCAATCATCGATTTTCCGGCGCCCGGCGGTCCCACCATCAGCAGATTATGGAAGCCCGCTGCCGCTATTTCTGCCGCACGCCTTGCCGTCTCCTGCCCGCTGACCTGCTCGAAATCCGGCATTCCCTCACGCACGCTCTTCTCATCGCCCTCCCCGTTTTCCTCCAAGACGGCCGGAAGGATTTCCTCCCGCTCGACGGCATTCGCCGCAAGGAAACGCAGTACCTCCCGGATATGCCCGGCTCCACGCACACGGATTCCGCTGATCGCGGCTCCTTCCTTTGCATTTGCAGACGGCACAATACACTCCCTGATTCCTCTCGCCGCAGCCTCCCTCACGATCGGCAGAACTCCCCGCACCTTCTTGATCTCTCCGTCAAGCCCGAGTTCTCCGAGGAAAAGGATTCCGTCCGCGGCGGCAGGCTCAAAATACTCCATGGCTCCCAGCAGTCCGACCGCGATCGGGAGATCAAATGCCGTGCCCTCCTTCCTTCTGTCCGCGGGCGACAGATTGACTGTGATCCTCTTCGGCGGCAGGTCAATCCCGACATTTTTTAATGCCACGACAACCCGTTCCCGGGATTCTCTCACTTCGCCTCCCAGCGAACCGACCATTGTAAACCCCGGCAGCCCTCTTGCAACATCCACCTCCACCGAGACAGGATAAGCGGACACTCCAAGCAGAGCGCCGGACAAAACTGTACTGTACATACAAGTACCTCCTTTACATAATGAAATTATTTGATTTGGAATTTTGTTGAAATAAGGAATAATGAATAAAAAAGATTTCTCAGAAGCTCCTGCGGAAGCCGCACCGTAATACGGCATCCACAGGATGCATTTGATTCATTCTCAATGGAGCTTCATTTCCATGGTATCCGGATCCTGCGCGAACTGGATCGCATTTTCACGGGTGATCTTTCTCTCCTGATAAAGCTGGGTGATCGCCTCGTCCATAGTAATCATACCGAGACGCCGGTTCGTCTGCATGACGCTTGACAGCTGATGGGATTTTCCTTCCCGGATCAGATTCCGCACCGCATGGTTCGCATGCATGACCTCAAATGCCGCCACACGTCCCTTGCCGTCCACCGTCGGAATCAGCTGTTGCGAGATTACCGCCTCCAGCACATTTGCAAACTGGACTCTGATCTGCTGCTGCTGATGCGGCGGGAAAACATCGATGACACGGTCGACTGTGCTTGCCGCCCCGATCGTATGCAGTGTGGAGAGCACCAGATGCCCCGTCTCCGCAGCCGTAATTGCGACGCTGATCGTCTCAAAATCTCTCATCTCTCCCACAAGGATGACGTCGGGATCTTCGCGCAGCGCAGCTCTCAGGGCATTCGCATAATTTTCACTGTCAAGCCCGATCTCCCTCTGGTTCACCATGGACATTTTATGCTGATGGAGATATTCGATCGGGTCTTCCAGCGTAATCACATGGGCATCCCGGTTGTTGTTGATCTTGTCTATGATTGCCGCCAGTGTCGTTGACTTTCCGCTTCCCGTAGGCCCTGTGACCAGCACAAGCCCTCTCTTTCTCTGATACAGGTCGATCACCGACTCCGGCACGCCCAGCTCTTCGGGTGTCGGAACCTTTGTGCCGACAAGACGGAAGGCAATCGCCACACTTCCTCTCTGCTTGTAGGCATTGACACGGAAGCGTCCGCAATTCGGTATGGAAAATGAAAAGTCGTACTCTCCCCGCTCCTCGAATTTCTCGCGCTGCGCCTCCGTCATGACACTGATCAGAATGTCCAGCGTATCCGCCGGCAGCATCTTGGAATAATTCATTGTAAGGAGGTCACCGTTGACCCGCATCTTCGGCGGAATTCCCACGGTCAAATGTACATCGCTCGCGCCGGCCTCCTTCGCCTCGCGCAGTATTTCTTCAATTATGGGCATTGCTTTCCTCTTTTCTCTGATTCAGCATCTTATTTACAGTCTCCCGATCCATGATATACCGGTTATCCATTGTCTTCATAATATCTACGATATAGAGACTCGCATTCCGCTCCAGCGCAAGATCAAGAATACTGTTATCCCTGAACATCAGCAGGGTCGGTCTCAGAATATCCTTCTCATTCTCAATCAGTACCAGTGCCTTCTCCCTCGTATTCAGCTCGACGCTGACTCCAGGAATCAAAATATTGACCGATCGGATCAGCGCATCCACTACCTTCGGATCATAGACATCCTGGTACTTTTTAAATTCCAGTATCGCCTTGACCTCGGACTCCGCCTTCCCCTGAAAATCCATCGCCGTGAGCTCGTCATACCGGTTTGCCACTGCAAGCACCCTCGAGGCGATCAAAACCCGCGTATCCGTTGCCTTATGCCCGTTTTCCAGATCCTTGAGCTTTAATGCCTGCAGACAGATCTTCCGAATCCGCTCGCCGTCCGGCAATGCCTCCTCCAGAATACCGAGTCCCTCTGCCTGCTCCAGATAAATTTTCAGCCGGTTCTCCTTTGTCGCCTCCTTCGCAAAGAGGATCTCCTTCGGAACCCTCAGCTTCCCAATATCGTGGAGCACCGCCGCCTGTACCGCCTGCAGGCGTTCCTCCGGGAGCAGATCCATCGCGTTAGCAATCAGCGTACACAAAATCGCAACATTGAGGGAATGGCTGCACACATAGTCATCCCTGCTGCGCAGATTCTGGTAAAAATTGATTTTTCCCTCGTGTCCACTGTACTTTTTGATAATCAGTGACACAATACTCGGCAGACGCTCCGTCCTTCCCATAGCCAGAAGCCTCTGCAGCTCATCCTGCATGGCGAAGACCGTCATGATCTGGAAGCGCTCGAAATCAAGATCCTCCTCCGAAATCGGCGGAAGCGGCTCTGCCGGTTCCAGAATATAGACACCTAACAGCCCAAAGTTCCTGACACTCTCGATTGTCTGCGCCGTCAATTTTGAATTTCTCTCAAACAGGAGTACGCCTGATTTATTGTAAATAGGTCTCGCAAGCCGCATTCCTTTTTTGAGTTCTGCTGTCTCGATAAATTTCATTTGTACTCCCCCTTTTTGTCCCTCTTATATTATATACGCTACGGTTGTAAATGACAAATGGAAATTTCTTTGTTTTGCTTATTCCTGCCCGAATTTTTTCCGAAGCTTCTGCAAGGCCTTCTTCTCGATCCTCGAGACATAGCTGCGGGAGATACCCATTTCCGCTCCGATCTCATTCTGCGTCGCCTCGCGCCTGCCGTTCAACCCATAACGCATTGTCAGAATCTCCCGTTCCCTCGGTGTCAGCACCTCCTCCATCAGAAGGAACAGCTTCCGGATATTTGCGGACAGCTCCATATTTTCCAGAATGTCCGGCTGCTGTTGCTCCATGACATCCATCAGATGTATTTCATTCCCTTCTTTATCCTGTCCGATCGGCTCGAAAAGCGAGACCTCCCTGGAGGTCTTGCGCTTTCCCCGAAGCAGCATCAGAAGCTCATTGTCAATACACCGGCAGGCATAGGTCGCCAGTCTGCCCTTTCTGTCATCGAAAGTATCCACTGCCTTAATCAGCCCGATACAGCCGATCGAGATCAGGTCGTCCATATCCTCATCCGCATTTTGATACTTCTTGGCAACATGGGCAACCAGTCTCATATTGCGTTCGATCAGAATATCCTTTGCCTGCTTCGCCTGTTCCGCAGTACCCTCTCTCAGCAGCCGGACACACTCCGCTTCTTCTCCCTGAGTCAGTGGTTTTTGAAAGGTTTTCAAGACAGCCCCCCGCGGATTACTCTTAACAATAGTCTATGTAACCGGCATCCGCCCGGTGCCTGTCATACCGACAAAAGCTGCGCAGTCACGCCAATGTATCCGCAGCTGTAAGCCAAAGAGCTGCCCCGCAGGATTTCCCTGTAGAGCAGCCCTCTATGTTCACTCCCCTGTACGATAACAGACCTTGTTTCTTTAGTCTGCGTAAACCGTGGTATAGATTTCACCGTCTTCGTAGTCGAAGGTAACTGCATCGGAATATGCATAATTGCCCATTGCATCACGCATCTCGAAGGCCATGGAATAGCTGCCGTCAAACAGCTGGGTCTCAGCGAAGGTGGTATCTGCCGTTACGGTAAAGGTAGCTGCCTCGTAAGGCTCAAAGTCGTCATCGCCGGTAGCGGTAGCCATGTACCAGATCGTTGTGATCTCGTCACCCTCCTGCAGCAGACGCAGCTCCTTGTCAGCCATACCGTTATCGTCAATTCCCTGTCTTGCGCCGATGATTCCCCACTGCTCCCCAGTGAAGTCATATACCACCTGAAGGTTGTACTCCTCACCGTTTAACAGCACAGGTACGGAATACAGGTTGTAATCATCGCCCTCGAAGCTGAGCTCCATGTAGACGAGATTGCCATCAATGCTGCCCCATACGCCGCGGAAATTGTCGGAGAACACACCGTTGTCCCAATCGGCGTTCATGTCGTTATCTGTTCCCAGAAGCATCATCAGGTCATTTTCTGTATCTACATAGTAGAGAGAAAATCCGATTCCTGCCAGAATATCGTTTGCATCGGGTCCCAGCGTCATATATGCCGTTCCGTTGTCATCCACATCCAGAGATATGCCGTCCCAGCCCATTGTGGAAAGGTTCTGAACCTCCGGCAGCTCTGTGAAGTCCAGATCTGCGATGTACTCCATACCGGAATCATCCAGCTCACCGGTAAGCTCATAGGAATAGAAGTACTTGAATGCCTCGCCGGCGCCAAGACCTGCATAGCTGTTGAATTCATCAACGTCACCGTTATAGGAATAATAGCAGGAGAGACCGGTTGCCTCTGTTCTGTACTGTCCACCTACCTGATAGAGAACACAGTCATTCAGTGCATCCAGCACGCTCTGGGAAGAAGAAAGCATTCCTGCGCTCTGGCGTGCCATATGTCCGAGGTCTACCATGTTGGTATAGCCCTGCTCCTTTGTGTTACCACCGTAGTTCTCACTCTGCGCAGCGACACGGCCGAACTGTGAGAAGAATGCGGGATCGGTACAAGCCGCTGCCAGCGCTTCCGCACCGAAGGATTCATATGCCTCAAGCAGAGGGCCTACCTTTGACAGATCTGTGAGGGAAAGAGTTGTGTTATCCTGCGTTCCAACCTCTTCACAGCCTGCATAGTAAGCATCACAGATTACCTTGCCCAGCTCAGCTCCGTCCATGGAGGTATCCTGTGCAAGAGCGCCTACCCACTGGGAGTAATACCAGCCGTTTGCCGGCTCTGTCTCCTCGGATGCCACAAGATAATGTGCCAGATCGGAGAAGGTATTAGCCACATCGACCGTTGCCATAAGGCAGGTATCAAAGCCTACCAGCTCCAGCGGCTGATTCTCTGCGGACGGCTCCCACACGCTTGAAAATGCGGCATACATCTCATCCAGCGTCAGGGAATCAAAGCCATAGAGTTCGTCAAAGGATGCACCGGAAACAGAGCCGCCGCCGTGATTCCAGAATACGACAGCTGTCTTCTCTGCCGGATAATTTGTCTTTGCAAAGCTGAGGAAATCAGCCAGCGTCTGCGCCTCACCCATGCTTGCTGAGGGCTGCTCGTCAACCAGCATCAGTCCTTCGCTGTTGTACACCCATCTCTGTAGCTTGGACGCATCAATCACATCGTTCTGCCATTCAGACGATCCGCCTGTCTCAATGACCACATTCACATTCTCGGGAAGCTGTACTTCCATCAGCTCTCCCAGATCGCCGGAAGCGAAACCGCCGCCGGACTCCAGATCACTACCGCATAGATACCAGTAAATTGCCCAGCTTCCTTCCCCTGCAGCCACATCCTGTGTTCCTGCTCCGTCGTCAGGCACATCCGCTACAGACGACTCCTCCGATGAGGTCTCGACGTCACTGTTTACAACAGGATCCTCCTCGTACTCATCGTCACAGGCAGTCAGCGAAAATACCATCGCAGCTGCCATAACCAGTGATAAAACTTTCTTTTTCATAATATCCTCCCTTTTTCTTTCTATATTCCCAGCAATTGTTTTTTCTTTGCCGCGAATTCCTCTTCCGTCAGGATACCTGCATCCAGCAGTTCCTTATACTTTTTAATCTCCGCAGCCGTATCGGTCACCGCTGCCGGCTGGGGTGCAGTCTGGGCTGCCGCCTGTGTTGCAGTATTGTCGCCCACCTTGATCTCGGGCGCACCCGGATTTAACAGCTGCATGAGATTCACCGCCAGAATGTGAAGATCCTCCACCTTATTGCGGTAGTCACACAGATAGCCTTCAACACTGGGGCACTCTCTGTCGAAGGACGGCGCTCCCGTCTTCCAGCTGCAATCCTGCCAATAGGGATGCTCCAGCGTCAGCTCCACGGAGAAATTCTGAACCGGTGCCTGCTCGTCGAAGGTGGGGGCATCAAGATACGAATCATGATCGTCCTCATCATGCCGGTCGCGCAGTCTGTCTATCCGCTCCAGCATCTCATGCTCCCGCAGTTCCATCATATAACGGGTAATTCTAGGCTCCATCGCCCTCGCGCGGTCCTCTGTATCGGTCTTAAAGCATTTCAGGGCCTCCCTGCTGCCCTCAAACAGCGTCGCACCATCCTCCAGAATCCTGAAAGACTTCAGATTCGCCGCCTCAAACACCAGAGAAGTGCTTGAACTCTTTAAGCGGAACAAGCCCTGCGTGCTGTCCAGCAGAAGGTTTCCGCCAAAAAATCCGAAGTCATAGCGGTAGGTCTCCGAAAAAGCATCCCGCAGCTCCTGATTCTGGTCATAGAATGCAATATACTGTCTGAAATCGTCAAGTGACATTCCATTCTGTGCCCCGTTCGGCAGATCAATCTTGCCCGCGCATTCCTTACAGATCGGCACATCCTCAATCTTCGTCGGCAGAAGCCGCGGCGTAGCGCCCCCGCAGATCGGGCAAGGTTTTTTGTCATTACTGAATAATCCCATCTTTTCTTCCTCCTGTTTTATTCACTTTTATTTGTATTATCTTCTTTCTCTAAAGCTCCCAGATATCCACGCTGCCGAAAGCCGAGCAGTCCGGCGATCAGGCTTGCCGGGAAGCTTTCAATGCTCCTGTTGAGCTTTCCGACTAAATCATCATAGATCAGGCTGCTGGTATGTACCATCTTCTCATAGCATCTCACAGCTTCCATATACTTTTTATAGTCCTCTGCCACCTTCAATCCGGAATTTCTGTCCGCCACAGCGCTCAAAAGCTCCATCGTCTCCGCTATGATCTTCTCCTGTCCGAGCACCTCCTCCGGCGTTGACTTTGCAGTGATCTCACATCTTCCTTCGGCTGCAAGCTTTTCCAGCGTTTCCCGCTCCCCGGCTGCATAAACTCCTGTCAGTTCCATGAGCGACGCCAGCATGTCAAAACACACAGCCAGCTGCACACCGATCTGGTTCATGGCATTATTGATATTTTCATTCATTGCCGCCAGTTTCTGTCTTACAGAGATCATCCAGACAGCCAGCAGGATAACGAGCAGAACAGCAATAACTACCTTCTCCATAAGGTCCCCCTCTCCCTCTGTCCGTTCAGATCGACTGAATTCATTTTACATCATTTTCCATGAAGGGAAACACTTATGTCACGAATCGACCGAAAAATGCACCGAAAGCGCTCAGACCGAACAGCGCAGCGTAAATTTTCCGGCCTGTTCCGAAAAAGTATAGATGCCGCCGTAGCGCTCGACGATGGCGCATATGCTTCCAACGCCCACTCCGTGTCCCGGCCGGTCTGTCACAGGAACTCCGTTCTCAAACCTGACACCGCCCTCACAGGAATTTACGATCTGCAAAAAAAGTCTGTCCGTCTTTTCATATGCATCGATCTCTACACCGCACTCCGCACCGTGCTCCTTTAATTTTGCGCAGGCATTCAGGGCGTTTTCCAGCGCGTTGGACAGCAGAACACACAGGTCAGTCTCCGATATTTTCAGCTTCTGCGGAATCTCCGCCCGGATCACGATCGGAATGTCCCGCTCCTGCGCCCGCCCTGCAAACGCTGACAGGATCAGGTTTGCCGCCTCATTTTCACAATAGGCAACGACCTTTCCCGCCTCGATTTCAGAACAGACCTCATGGATATAGGTCTGCGCCTGCTCCAGCCTGCCGCTCTCAATGCAGGAGGAAAGATATTGCATATGATGGCGCAGGTCATGCCGGTAGGTGCTCGCCCGCTGCTGGGATTCCCGCAGGGAGGCGATCTCCCTCACCGCCTGGGAGACCTGCAGATTCAGGCTGTTCTGGATCTGCTCGAGCTGACTGCGCAGCTTCTTCTCCTCCGATGTCCTGAGCACAAAGATCAGATATGCCACACTGCAAACAAACGGCATGAATTCCACGGCGACAGGCACCCCCTGCGCCAGCAGATCCGTGTATATCCTCGTCAGATAGTCAAAGCCGTAGCCGAGCGCCGGTATCAGTCCGAAGCGGCACTGCACGGCAACGGTTTCCTGTCCGATCGACCGCACCGAGGGCGCAACAAAGTGCAGCAGCAGGAAAAACAGGGGAACGGTAATCGCGATCTGCGCCACATACTGCGTCCTCAGGCCGCCGGAACAGACCGCCACGACCAGAAGCGCCAGCCAGCGCCTGAGCTGACAGCAGAGATAGGCCGTGAGCGCTGCTATCGGCGACCAGAGGTACTTTCTGCTCAGCGCGCAAAGGACAAGGATCAGGGGAAGGTGCGTAATCAACGGATAGAGATAGGGAATTGCCTCACGGTCAACCAACAGATAGATCACTCCCTGAAACAGCAGGAGCGCCGCCATGCTCACTGCCATGAGCATCCGCTTCCGCCGTGTCCACAATATATCGCAAAAAGCAGCAGACAGTGTCATCCCGAACACTCCTACTGCAATGCCGTCCGCCAGATATAAACCGTTCATCATGATAACACAACCTGCTTTCTGCTGAAGGCATATTCCAGATATTGATTTTTGATCTCCGAGCATTTTCCGTGCGGGATCGGAATCTCTGTCCGGTCAGCCAGCGTGATCGCGCGTGTCGAGATCTGTTGTATGTATTCCATATTAATCAGATAAGACCTGTGCGGGCGCAGGAAACACTCGTAAACCTCCAGCTGCGCACACAGCTCATCCATGCTTCCGCTGCTCTCATAGATCTTTCCGCCGTCCATGTGAAAGATCAGCGTCCGTCCGTTCACCTCGCAGTACACGAGCCTGTCGAGATCGATCTGCGTGATCCCGCTTTTGCATCGGAGGATCAGACTGTTCTGCTGCACCTTCTCACACTCGGAGACCACCGAATCCATCAGCCTGAAAAAACTTTCCCTGCTGATCGGCTTCAGCTGATAGAAGAAAGCGTTCACCGTATAGGACTGCACCGCAAATTCGGAGGAAGAGGTCAGGAAGATGATTTTAACACTGCTGTCATATTTTCTGATCTCCTTCGCCGCGCTGATCCCGTTCTGTCCCGGCATGATGACATCCAGAAATAAAATATCAAACCGCATACCGCGCTCAACCTCCGCCAACAGCTCCAGCGGACTCTTGAAGGCTGCATATCCGATCTCCTGATTCCGTTCCACACGATATTGATCCACAAGGGCGCTGACCTCGCCCAGCACCGACACGTCATCGTCACAAAATGCCACTTTTATCATGCTACCACACTTTTCCTCTTCCGGTTGCCTGTCATGTCAGCAGAAACTGCGCCATGACATAATTGCTGATGTCAAGCCCCTTCTCAGTCAGGGCAAGCCTCCGGGTATTCCCATCGTCCCTCCCGCACTGCCATTCCAGCAGTCCGTCCCGGAAATTCGCCTGTATCACCCCACCGTAAATATCCGACAGCTTCTGACCGAAGCGTTCCTCAAATTCCCTCTCCGACACACCCTCTGTCATCCGCAGTCCCAGAAACATAAATTCTTCCATCTGCTCCTGTCTGCTGAGTTCCTGTATCTCCTCCCGGCAGCCCACAGGATCTCTGAGGTATGCGGTCAGGCTGTCCCCGTTGCGGAAACGTCTCTCCCGAACCAACGAGGCAGCGCCGATTCCGAAGCCCGCATATTCATCCCTGCGCCAGTACCCGCAATTATGTCTGCAGGCACGACCCGGCTTTGCATAATTTGATATTTCATACCGCGCATAGCCAGCCTCCGCAAGAATGCGCTTTGTCTCACTGTACATCTGCCTGTCCGCATCCTCGTCCGGCAGGGTAAGCTCTCCCCGCTGCATCATGTCCCAGAATGCCGTTCCCTCCTCCAGAATCAGACTGTACGCCGAAATATGCACCGGCTGGGGAGTAAGCGCAAGGACTTTTTCCAGCGTCCTCCGGTAGCTCTCAAGGGTCTGTCCCGGCAGCGTGCTCATGACATCGACATTGATGTTCCGGAAGCCTGCCCTGACCGCCAGGCGATAGGTGTCAAGGAACTGCTGCCACGTGTGTATCCTGCCGATTGCCGCAAGCTCTCTGTCATCCGCGGACTGCAGGCCGATGCTGAGACGGTTGATCCCCGCCGTGCGGTAGATTTCCAGCTTTTCCGCAGTGGCCGTCCCGGGATTGATCTCTATCGTGATCTCCGCGTCCTCCGCCAGCGGATAATGCTGCCGCACGACGGAGAGCAGCGCCGCAATCTCCTCCGCCTCCACCGCAGAGGGTGTACCCCCGCCGATAAAGACCGATGTGACGCTGCCGCTGCGGTACTCCTCCGCTCTTATAGCTGTCTCCCGCCGCAGCGCCTCCATATAGGCAGCCTTCGTCTGCCCGTCCGCAGGGGCGGACAGGAAATCACAGTAAAAGCATTTTCTGACGCAGAAGGGAATGTGAAAATACAGCTCCATCTTAGTTGTCGTCCAGCTTGAGGACGCTCATGAATGCCTTCTGCGGGATGGAAACGCTGCCGACCTGACGCATACGCTTCTTACCCTCCTTCTGTTTCTCAAGCAGCTTCTTCTTACGGGTGATGTCGCCGCCGTAACACTTTGCAAGCACATCCTTGCGCATCGCCTTGACTGTCTCACGGGCGATGATCTTGCCCCCGACCGCCGCCTGAATCGGAATTTCAAAGAGATGCCTCGGAATCTCATCCTTCAGCTTCTCGCACATCTTTCTGCCTCTCTCATAAGCGGAATCCGCATGCACGATAAAGGACAGCGCATCCACCTCCTCATGGTTGACAAGGATGTCCAGCTTTACCAGCTTTGAAGGCTCATAGCCCTTGATGTCATAGTCGAAGGAAGCGTAGCCTCTGGATCGGGATTTCAACGCATCGAAGAAATCATAGATGATCTCATTCAACGGCAGCTCATATTTCAGCAGTGCCCTCGTTCCCTCGATATACTCCATGCCGAGGTAACGTCCCCTGCGCTCCTGGCAAAGCTCCATAATGGAACCGATAAATTCACTCGTCACCATGATCTCCGCACTGACGATCGGCTCCTCCATGTGCTCGATCTCCGACGGGTCAGGCAGGTTTGAGGGATTGGTCAGCTCAATGACATCCCCGTTTGTTTTATATACCTTATAGACAACGCCGGGTGCCGTCGTCACAAGGTCGAGATTATACTCTCTCTCCAGTCTCTCCTGAATGATCTCCAGATGCAGCAGTCCCAGAAAGCCGCAGCGGAAACCGAAGCCCAGAGCGATTGATGTCTCCGGCTCATAGTTCAGGGACGCATCGTTGAGCTGCAGCTTTTCCAGCGCATCCCTGAGATCGGGATATTTCGCACCGTCCGCCGGATAAAGTCCGCAGTAGACCATGGACTGCACCTTGCGGTAGCCGGGCAGCGGCTCCTTGCAGGGGTTGTCCGCATCCGTCACGGTATCGCCGACAGCCGTATCCTTGACATTCTTGATAGACGCGGTAATATAGCCAACCATGCCCGCCGAAAGCTCGTCACAGGGGATAAACTGTCCCGCTCCGAAGTAGCCGACCTCGACAACCTCCTCCTTCGCCCCGGTCGCCATCATCTGAATCGTCGTGCCGCGCCTTACCGTACCCTCCATCACACGGCAGAAGATTATGACGCCCCTGTAGGAATCGTACACCGAGTCAAAGATCAGCGCCTGCAACGGTGCCGCCGGGTCTCCCTTCGGCGCAGGAATCTTTTTTACAACCTGCTCCAGAACCTCCTCGATGCCGACGCCGTTCTTCGCAGAAATCAGGGGAGCGTCCTCCGCCTCAATACCGATGACGTCCTCGATCTCCTCCTTTACCCGTTCGGGATCCGCGCTCGGAAGATCGATCTTATTAATGACCGGGAAAACATCCAGATTGTGGTCGAGGGCAAGATAGACGTTTGCAAGCGTCTGCGCCTCGATTCCCTGCGCTGCGTCCACGACAAGGATCGCACCGTCGCACGCCGCAAGGGAACGGCTCACTTCATAATTAAAGTCCACATGTCCGGGGGTATCGATCAGATTGAAAATATATTCCTCTCCGTCCTCCGCCTTGTACACCGTGCGCACCGCCTGCGCTTTGATCGTGATTCCCCGCTCGCGCTCCAGCTCCATATTGTCCAGAACCTGATCCTGCATCTCCCGCTTCGTCAGAAGACCCGTCTTCTCGATAATGCGGTCTGCCAGCGTTGATTTGCCGTGATCTATATGCGCCACAATACAGAAATTGCGGATTTTACTTTGATCCATTACTGCCATTTGTACTTCCTCACTTCTCGCTTTACTTTCAAACCTATATCCTCAGAATTGTAGCATACGGAAACATTCATTGTCTAGTAAAACGTCGCGCCCGCCGCGAAAAACCAGCGCCCTGTTACTGTTCACAGTAACGCGCCCCGCCTACTCGCTCCCCGAGAGCACCATATCGAGGATATGTGCCAGCGGATCGCAGGCGTTCATCGCCTCCTCGACCGTATTATTCTGCGCACCCAGCTCCACAAGCAGATATTTGTCCCGCAGATGCATGTTGTAGCGATAGCCCTTCAGGTAGATCTTCCGGGTCAGACCGGGGTAATACTCCGCCGCCTTCAGCTGCATCTGGAAGGAAAACGCAAGATTATCCTGCAGATTTTCATTGTAGAGATAGGCAATGTTTCCGGTCTTTTTTGTTCTGGACAATCCGTTAAAGAACATAAACCGCGCCGTCGGTCTCCCGTCGAGATCCATGACCAGTCTGGTCTCCTCCGCCATCTCGTCCCGGTGCAGATCGATCACGACCTGTATGGACGGATTCTCCTTAAGCAGCTTTTCGATCTCCGGCAATGCCTTGGAATACGCCTCGTTTCTGACCGTATCGTACTCCGCTGTATGGTGAAGAACCTCATAACCATATGTATTTGTCAGAATCTCTGTCAGGTACTCACCGACACCGACGATCGAGGTAGAAGGATCTCCCGGCACGGAATCGGCGAAGGTCTCCCTCGAATGGGTATGGTAGATCAATATCTGCGGCCCCGGACTCTCCTTATCGATCTGCATTTCTTTTCCGAGGAGCTTTTCAACATCCAGCTGGCTGCTTCCCACGGTGGTGTTGGAATCGACAGTATAAAACTGTTTCAACAGCGTCTCATAATCCTTCAACGCCTCCCTGTCGATCTGTGCCTGCTGCAAATGTGGCAGAAACGGTATACTGACCGTTGTCCCGCTCGGTTCCGCCCATGCTGTTCCCTCCGGTATCCCTGGTTCCGCCGCACCTTCCTGCATGCCCTGTCCGGTTCCCGCTGTTCCTTCCTGTGGTTCCTGCCCGGCTCCCGCTGTTTCTCCCTGTGTACTCTCCGTGAGGAGCTCTCCTTCCGCCTCGGCAAGAAGAATTTCCCGCATGGAAACCTCTCCGGTTCCGTATTCCTCCGCCCCATCCAACAGATAACCGTAGAGCGGAAGAAAGCTTTCCATCTGCCCTTCAATGATCCAGCGGAGACCGCCCTTCTCAGTGCCTCCCGTCAGAGCACATGGCATGAACATATTGTAGAGAGCCTTCTTTGCCGCCGAGGCAAGCTCTCTTTTCATATTCTCCCCGAAAGCACTTCCTTTCACGGTCTGCTGCTCTGCCGCACGGCCCGTCTGGCTGTCGGCGCTTTTGTCCGGCTGCTCTGTTTTTCCACCGGTCAACATGCGAAATGCCAGAAGGAATGCCACCGCCGCGACAGCGAGGACAACGCGCGGCTGCCTCGCGGTATTGCTCTTTTTTGTCACCGGGCACTTCCTCCCGACATGTCTCTTCGTACCAATATATGCCCTCCGCTGCCCGGCTATTCAACCGCATTTCTGTCCGCTTCCTCCGGCGGTTCTCTCAGCTCATGCGCATCTCCATGGCGATGTTGATTCCCTCGGAAACCGTGAAGCTGATCCTCTTGATGACAGCGTCGATGTCTTTTCCTGTCATATACATGTTGTTCAGCTCGGGAAAAGGCGGCTGCTGTCTGCTCATATACTTCACCGCATCCACATTCTCCTCCCCCTCAAGCAGCTTCTCCATGGCGTCCATGACAATTGTCGCCGAATCGACGACCGTGGGAATGCCGATCGCAATCACCGGTACTCCCAGACTCTCCTTTGTCAGGGCATTTCTGTGATTGCCGACACCCGAGCCGGGCTGTATGCCGGTGTTTGTAATCTGGATGGTCCGGTTCAGGCGCTTCGTGCTTCTCGCTGCCAGTGCATCCACGACAATGAGAATGTCCGGCTTTGTCTCGCTGACAACTCCCTTTACGATCTCCGCGGTCTCCATTCCCGTCTTTGCCATCACTCCCGGCTCCAATGCGCTCAGCAGGGGCATCCGGTTACAGCTGTACGCCGCCTTACCGTACTCCCGGACAATGTGCCTCGTGATATAAAGGTTATCCACGGTCTGCGGCCCCAGTGCGTCAGCCGTAACCTCCCTGTTGCCCAGTCCTACCACGAGAATATTCTGCTCCTCTTCCTCCTCCGGAAGCAATTTTAAAAGCTCCTCCGCAAGACACTTTGAAATTTCCCTGTGATAATCCTCGTCCGGTTCCACCATCGCCGGTGCCTCCATGGTGACATAGATTCCCATCGGCTTTCCCATCGTTTTTGCCGCGTTCCTGGTGTCAATCGTCACCTTTGTCACCCTGACGTCCTCTGTCTCCCGATAATATTCCTCCACAGACACTCCCCGGAGCTCGCTCTCCGCTTCCCCGATGCTTTCCCTCGCTTCCAGAGCCAGATCCGTTCTCACTTGAAAATTACCCATCACTTTTATCCCCATTTCTGCGCACGTCCTTTGCGCATAGCGAGTTTGTGTCAGGTGTGCGCAGACACAAATCTCGTGATTGAAAAATGCAATTACTTTTTAAGCTAGTTTTTGCAAAAAAACGCAGATTATGTATTGACAAATTTTCTATTATTTACTAAACTACAGTAGTATGTTTGCGTTAGTCCTCCGTGTCTGGCTAAGGCGAAACAACTTAAATTAAAATATTTCATTGTATACAAATTGGAGGTGTACGACTTGGCTAACATTAAATCCGCAAAGAAGAGAATTCTGGTAACCCGCACAAGAACTGATAGAAACAAGGCAATCAGATCCAGCGTTAAGACCGCTATCAAGAAGGTTTTCGCTGCTGTTGAGTCTGGTGACAAGGCTGCTGCACAGGCAGAGCTTACCGCTGCTACGAAGGTCATTGAGATGGCTGGAAGCAAGGGTGTTTACCACAAGAACAACGTTGCCCACAAGGTTTCCCGTATCAGCAAGGCTGTAAACGGAATGGCTTAAGTTCTTAAATTGCTCATATAGTAAAGATAAAAGTACCCATACCGTCATGTGGGTACTTTTTTGTTGCGCTTTCTGAACCGCTCTTAGACCTGTTCATCCCGATTATGCCCCTTTTCGGGTCGCTGTGCTTGAATCGCGGCTTGCCGTACATGCGTTTTCCCGCCATTCCCCATTTCCGCAGGTACATATCCGCTTGCCTTACCTGTGTTTCCGCGCCATCCTCAATTTCCGCAGGTACATATCCGCTTGCCTTACATGCGCTTTTCCGCCATCCTCAATTTCCGCAGGCACAATTCCTCTTGCTGTACATGCACTTTTCCGCCATCCTCAATTTCCGCAGGCACAAAATACCCGCCCACTCAAAATCAGTGGACGGGTATAACCATCAATATCATTTTAAGCACTTTCAGATTCATAAATCTCCGCGTTCGTTAAGTCTCTGCAGGCTCAGCGCCGCCTTCTCCGGCATCAATGTCTGTGTCCTCCGCCGCCATGGCTCGCACCGCTGTGGCTGACATGATGTCCGCCACCTCCGGAGCTTCCGCCGCTGCTGCCGCTGCTGGTCTCGATGCGTCTCTTCACGACATTCTTTCTGATGAACTGGTCGCCCTGATTCTTAATGCTGGGTCTTCCGCCTGCCACATAGGCATTGACTGCAACGGTCTTCTTCGCCTTGTTCTTAGAAAGATGGCTCGCCGCATAAATTGCAGCTACAACTGCCGAAACGACTGCCGCGATGAAGAAATAGCCTGCTCCCGGCATCGAGCTTCCGCCCTCCAGATGATAGCATACCTCGTCGATATAGTTCAGATATGCCAGATAGGGATTGTCGTCATAATACTTATCTACCGCATACAGAACATTCTCCACATCCTGCGTTCCGAGGCTGTCCTCAACCTTACCGCTTGTAGAGAGCCATTCACCTCTCTGTCCCTCATACCGGTTATCGATAAGGATCGAGCCATCACCCTCAAAATTCTTATTAAAGCCGTAACCGGCTGTATCCCAGAAGCTGTCTGCGATGTCTGTCATATTGTGCTGCCAGTCTGTAGAGTCGCAGCCGTACTCTATCGCAAGATCGCCTTCCACCGGCTCGCTGAATGTCATGATGACGAAGTCCGCCTGATACTCCTGCTCCTTCTTGGCAATGTAGTCACGCAGCTTCTGCTCCTCGCTGTCCGTCAGGACATCCGCATAGTCATAGACACGCTCTGTCGGTGCCGTAGTATTCATACGCACAACCGGCTCTCTCATGGAATAGCGGATTCCCATCACAATTGTCAGCACAAGTAAAATTCCTACAATTACAAACCATATGCGGAAGTAGTGTAAATACTGCTTTCCCGCCTCTTTTTTCAAATTGTCACTCATTGTCTCTCGCCCTCCCTATAACCACGCTATCAGCATCGGCACCATGACCAGAATTGCTGTGATGCAGCCAAAAAGGGTTCCTGTATATGCCCATACTTTTTTCTTTGATATCGGCGCTTCACCGATAATTTTTCCCGACTGACCGTTGACATAGAAGGGATATTCTTTTCCGGCATAGGTATAATCATACTTCCAGACAGGCAGAAGACCATATGTAACGCTGGTGTCCTCAACGCGGACATCCTGACTGATCGTGCGGACAGTGCTGTAGCCTGAATAGCTCTCTTTCAGCATTGCCGTCGCATCGTCGTTCATCTTCTTATGCGCACGCGGCTCCGTCACCTCGGATGCCATGTTGTACTTCTCGCCGTAGAAGCCGGACATATACCTCGGATCAAACTCCGTCATCTGGCTGTAGTTGTACGGCTCCATCAGATCCATCACATCATCCGGCATTGCCTCGGAGGCATCCGCAGGAATCTTGTCAAAGCTGATGTCCATATCTCTGTCAACAGCGTAAAAGGAAGTCTCTGTGTACTCGGTATTGCCGCTCGTCCACGTCTTCACCTTTGTTCCTTCCCCGTGGAAGGTGCAGTGCGTCTTGTAATCATAGAACCAGTACGGCACATAATAGCCCTGCATGCCGTTCAGCCGCACTTCGGACAGGAAGTCTGTGGGTGCGAAGAGATTCTTCTTAAACTTTTCCCTGATCGACTTCTTACAGCTCTCCTTGCCGAGCTGGAACGGAAGAATCAGCTTCGGCGCATATTCTCCCTGAACACGCTCATTCAGGATCAGATAGCTGTCACAGTAGGGACACTGTGTCGCCGATGTATGCTTTTCTACCGGAACCTCGCCTCCGCAGTTCGGGCAGACAGCCATTTCCGGAGATGTACCGTTGTCGAGTTCTTCACTCTTTTCGCTTTCGCAGAACGGGCAGTACATGGTATGCTTCTCCGGGCTGTATACCACGTTGCCTCCACAATTTTTACACTTGAAATACATACCTACATTCCTCTCTTGTAAGGTTATTCTGTCACACCTGCTTTTAGAATAACATATTTTTCCGATATATGCCATATGAAATTACAACAGATGTCACAAAGATTCTAACAGTCCTGAAGCAGGACGTCGGAACCGCTGTCAAAATTTCTGCGCAATGCCCGAAAGTCTCCGGGCATAGGAAAAGCCCTGCACCGGCTTTCCGGCATCAGGACTTTTCCTTGGATTCTCTCAATCTCACAACAATTATTTGTAGCAAACAATCTTTCCGAAGTCAGCCTTCAGAGATGCGCCGCCAACCAGTCCGCCGTCGATGTCAGGCTGTGCGAAAAGCTCTGCCGCGTTGCCCGCATTGACTGATCCGCCGTACTGGATACGCACTGCATCTGCGGTTGCCGCATCGTACATCTCATTGATGCAGTCACGGATTCCCTTACATACTTCCTGCGCCTGCTCGGTGGTTGCTGTCTTACCTGTGCCGATTGCCCAGATAGGCTCATATGCAATCACAAGCTCCTTCACCTGATCGGCAGTTACTCCGACCAGATCGGACTTGATCTGCAGACGGATCCAATCCATCGTCACACCTGTCTCTCTCTGCTCCAGAGTCTCTCCACAGCAGAGGATAGGGGTAAGTCCTGCTTCAAATGCCTTCTTGACCTTCTTGTTCAGAAGAGCATCGTCCTCCTTGAAGTAATCTCTTCTCTCGGAATGTCCGATGATGACATACTTTACGCCGGCATCCTTCAGCATAGCCGCTGAAATTTCACCGGTATATGCACCCTTCTCCTCGAAATACATGTTCTCGGCGCCAACCTCAACGTTGGTTCCCTTTACTGCCTCAACGACCGGAACAATGTCAATCGCAGGTACGCAGTATACAACATCAGCGTCATCTGTCTTCACAAGCTCCTTCAGTTCTGCACAGAGCTTTACAGCCTCGCTGGGAGTCATGTTCATCTTCCAGTTTCCGGCAATAATCTTCTTTCTTGCCATGATAGTCTCCTCATTTCCGTGTATAATATTTATAATTCATTACTTGTCGTCCGCTGCATCTACGCCGGGAAGTACCTTGCCCTCAAGGAACTCAAGGGATGCGCCGCCGCCGGTGGAGATGTGGGTCATCTTATCGCCAAAGCCAAGCTGGTTTACAGCTGCTGCGGAATCTCCGCCGCCGATGATCGTGGTTGCATCGGTCTCAGCCAGAGCCTTTGCTACAGCGATGGTTCCTGCTGCCAGCGTAGGATTCTCAAATACACCCATAGGTCCGTTCCATACAACGGTCTTTGCGCTCTTTACAGCATCTGCATACAGAGCAGATGTCTTAGGTCCGATGTCACAGCCCTCTCTGTCTGCGGGCATCTTATCGGAATCATAAACCTCTACCTCTACAGGTGCATCGATAGGATTCGGGAAGTCGGTAATGGTTACCGCGTCAACGGGAAGCAGCAGCTTCTTGCCGAGCTTCTCAGCCTTCTCCATCATTTCCTTACAGTATTCGATCTTCTCGTCATCAACCAGAGACTTACCGATCTCATAGCCCTTTGCCTTTAAGAAGGTATATGCCATACCACCACCGATAATCAGGGTATCGCACTTCTCAAGCAGGTTGGAGATAACGTTCAGCTTATCAGCTACCTTTGCGCCGCCGAGGATTGCAACGAAAGGTCTTACCGGATTCTCTACCGCATTGCCGAGGAAGTTGATCTCCTTCTGCATCAGATAGCCGACAACATTCTCGCCGCCCTTAGCGGTGATGAACTTCGTCACGCCTGCTACGGAAGCATGTGCTCTGTGGGAGGAACCAAACGCATCACATACATACAGATCAGCAAGATCAGCAAGCTCCTTGGAGAACTGCTCGCCGTTCTTTGTCTCCTCTGTGCCGCGGAAACGGGTATTCTGGAGCAGAACAACGTCTCCCTCTTTCATATTCTCTACAGCCTTGGTTGCATCGGGTCCGGTTACATTGTAATCAGCGACAAATACAACTTCCTTGCCGAGCTTCTCAGACAGTCTCTTTGCAACAGGTGCAAGGGACTCCTTCTCGTTGGGGCCTTCCTTTACCTTGCCGAGATGGGAGCAAAGGATTACCTTTCCGCCATCGTTAATCAGCTTCTGGATTGTGGGAAGTGCTGCCACGATTCTTGTATCATCTGTGATCTCGCCATTCTTCAGGGGTACATTGAAGTCACATCTTACCAGAACTCTCTTGCCCTTTGCGTTGATGTCATCAACGGATTTCTTGTTCAGTCCCATTTTGTCAAACCTCCATAATTGAATTCAAATCTAACAGTGATAAACAAACAAGGGGCCCGGTCCTAAAGACCGGACCCCTATAGTCCATAGGTGCAGCGGCTTACTGAAGCTCGCTGAAGTACTTGATGGTACGAACCATCTGGGAAGTATAGCTGTTCTCGTTGTCATACCAGGAAACAACCTGTACCAGAGAGTTGCCGTCTTCCATCTTGGAAACCATGGTCTGGGTTGCATCGAAGATAGAACCGTAGGTGCTTCCAACGATGTCGGAAGATACGATCTCGTCCTCGTTGTAGTCGAAGGACTCTGTCTTAGCAGCCTTCATTGCAGCGTTGATGCCTTCCTTGGTAACCTCGCCCTTAACAACAGCTACCAGAATTGTGGTGGAGCCTGTAGGGGTAGGTACACGCTGTGCGGAGCCGATCAGCTTGCCGTTCAGCTCAGGGATAACAAGGCCGATTGCCTTTGCAGCGCCGGTAGAGTTGGGAACGATGTTGCAAGCGCCTGCACGGCTTCTTCTCAGATCGCCCTTTCTCTGAGGTCCGTCAAGGATCATCTGATCGCCTGTGTAAGCATGTACAGTTGTCATGATACCGCTCTGGATAGGAGCGAAATCGTTCAGAGCCTTTGCCATAGGTGCAAGGCAGTTTGTTGTACAGGAAGCTGCAGAGATAACGGTATCTTCGGGCTTCAGTGTGTTGTGGTTTACATTGTATACGATGGTAGGCAGATCGTTTCCTGCAGGAGCAGAGATAACAACCTTACGAGCACCAGCGGTGATGTGTGCGGAAGCCTTCTCCTTAGAGGTGTAGAATCCGGTACACTCCAGAACTACGTCAACCTTCAGCTCGCCCCAAGGAAGCTTGGATGCGTCTGCTTCCTTGTAGATGGTGATGGTCTTGCCGTTTACGGTAATGTTATCCTCGCCTGCTACTACGGAATCAGCATACTTGTACTTACCCTGAGAGGAGTCATACTTTAACAGATGTGCCAGCATCTTGGGGCTGGTCAGATCGTTAATAGCTACAACTTCATATCCCTCTGCATCAAACATCTGTCTGAATGCCAGACGACCGATACGGCCGAAACCATTAATTGCTACTCTTACTGCCATTTTAGTTTCCTCCTAAAATATATTATTATATCATTTCGACCTCTGCGGCATCTGCTTGTCCAAGCCGCCCACAGATTGTCAAAATTTTATCAGCAAAGCTATTTTACCTAATTTCACCTCATAATTCAAGATGTAAATGAAAAATATTTGTTTTTCCCAAAAAATCTTGTTTTCAACTTCTTATTCCCTTTTCAACGATTTTGTTTTATACTAAAGGACAAACAATAAAAAAGCAAACTGTACCGGGACAAAATTTTTGCTCCACAGATGAGGATCGCTGCCATGAAATATATTTGCCCAATGATTCTGTATACCTGCTGTATTCTGGCATTTTATTTTGCTCTTCATATTATATGTTCCCATTCAAGACGGGATTATTCCCACCGGCTGCTCGCCTATATGTGTATCGGCAGCGGAGTCTGGAGTCTCGGCTTTGCCGCAATGAGCCTCCAAAGCTCTCCGGAGATCGCCTATTACTGCCGTGCCTTCGGCCTGATCGGAACCTTTCTGTATCTGATATCGGTACAGTTTCTGATCTGCTACATCTCACAGATAAGGAAGTCCCTCGCCGTTCTCCTCAACGGCTTCTCTCTGCTCGGGATTCCTGTCTGTCTGCTGATTATCGATAAGAGACAGTCTGTCTACTTTCCGGGTCCCCTCGGCATGACCTATTCCTTTATGCCCGGCTTTGCCAACAATGCCTACACCGCGTACAGCGTTATCTTTGCCGTCGTCTGCCTGAGCGTCAGCATCCATATGATCCGCTCCTCCGCGTCCAGACGTCTGCGCTTTTTCGGCAAATGCTTTCTCATGATGATATTGTTCATGATGGTCGGCACGATTCTGGACACACTGCTTCCTTTTCTCGGCACCCCCGCCATCCCGGGCAGCACAATGACCCAGTTCTGGGGCTTATTGCTCCTTTACATCGCCGTGCGCGTGAATGACCGCACAAAGATCAGCGTTGAAAATATCTCCAGCTTCATCTATTCCTCGATCTCCACCCCCGTTCTGGTGTTTGATCCCGGATTCCGGCTGCAGCTTGCCAACGATGCGGCAACAGCATTCCTCGACATCCCTCCTGCCCTGCTCTCCCAGCAGAATATCTCTATCTCACAGCTTTTTCAGGTGGAGCAGCCCTCCGTATTTGCGTTTCCGGGAAACAGTACCAGTCTGGACTCCCTCTCGCTGCGCAACAATATTTACTGCAATCTGGCAATCAGCCGGATCACGGACCGCTACCGGGATGTCATCGGCTATGTCATTGTCATCACCGATCTGTCGGAGCGTCTTAAGACGATGCAAAAGCTGGAGGAGGCAAAGCTCGCCGCCGAGTCTGCGAACCGCTCCAAGAGCTCCTTCCTCGCCAGCATGTCACATGAGATCCGCACGCCGATGAATGCCATTCTCGGCTTTTCGGAACTGCTGTTAAAGATGGACATTGATGCCAAGGTGCGGGAATACGTCGCGGACATCCGCATCTCCTGCCAGAATCTCCTTGCAGTCATCAATGATATTCTCGACCTCTCCAAGCTCGACTCCGGCAAGATGGAGCTGAACTGTGCAAACTTCTATCTCCGCCCGCTGCTGCAGGATGCCTTCCACATCATCGACATTCAGGCGCGGAAGAAGGGCTTACAGTTCCTGATGGAGATCGACCCCGAGGCTCCGCAGGAGCTTTACGGCGACAAGACCAGACTGCGCAGCATCCTCATCAACATTCTGGGCAATGCCGTCAAATACACTCCCTCCGGTCACATTTCCTTCACGGTAAAGGTTCTGGAGAAAACGGAGAACAGCGCGAAAATACAGTACATTATATCCGACACCGGAATCGGACTGACCGAGGAGTCCAAAGCACACCTCTTCGAGACCTTCGAGCGCTTTGACCACGAGAAAAACAGCGGCATCGAGGGCACGGGACTCGGACTTGCCATTGTCAACGGCTATGTCCGGCTCATGGACGGCAAAATCGATGTGGACAGCGTCTACGGCGAAGGCTCCACCTTCACCGTCACACTCAGCCACCGGGTGATCGACAGCACGCCCCTCGAGGCGCTCGATGTCTCCGCTCAGGACGCAAGCTCCTTAAACACCGCGGAGCTCCGCTTCTGCCACGGCGATGTTCTTGTCACAGATGACAACCAGATCAATCTCAAGGTCATCCGGGGTACTCTGGAATATTACGGGTTGAAGGTGGACACTGCATCCAGCGGTCAGGACGCCATCGAACTCTGCCGCGGCAAAAACTACGATCTCGTGTTCATGGATCAGATGATGCCCGGCATGGACGGCATAGAGGCCATGCGGAAAATCCGCGCTCTCTCCGCTCACTACCGCGCAGGCGGCGACGGCAGGATCATTGTGCTGACGGCGAACGCCATCACCGGCATGCGGAAGGAGCTGATGGATAAGGGCTTCGACGAATATCTCGGAAAGCCTGTAAACTTCCACGAGCTGGAACGCGTGCTCTTACAGTTCCTGACCACCTCCGAGGAGCCGCCCACTCCCGAGAACGCTCCGGAAACAGCCTCCTCCCTGCGTGATCTGCTGCCGGAGATTGACACGGAAAAGGGCATTCTGCAATGCGGCGGGGATGAAGGTCTGTACCTGAATATCCTGCATCTTCTGCGCGATTCTGCGGACGAGCAGCTCTCGTACCTGAGAGAGCTGCTGCGCACTCAGGATTATGAAAACTACATCATACATGCCCACTCCCTCAAAGGACAGCTTCTGAATATCGGCTACACCGAACTGTCGGCGGCTGCAAGGGAGCTGGAATACGCTGCCAGGGAAAAACGCTACGAGGAGCTTTCCGGGCTGACGGAAGCCTTTGTCAGCCGCTATCTGGTCCTCTCCGGGCAGCTGGACAACGCATTTGCGAACTTAAATTAAAGGAGGAATCTTATGCCTATCACAGCAGACTGCCACTTACATTCATCCCACTCCGGTGATTCCGACACTCCCATGGAGAACATGGTTCTCGAAGGGATCTCCAGAGGACTTACCACTATGTGCTTTACTGAGCACATGGACATTGACTATCCGGATTCTCCGGACGAGCCGGGAAGCATATTCCTTCTGAATGCGGACTCCTATCTCTATGAGCTCGCCTGCCTGAAGGAGAAATATCAGGACAAGATCCGTCTCCTCTTCGGTCTCGAGCTCGGGCTTCAGCCGGAAATTATAAGAAAAAACGCGGTATTTGCGAAATCCTATGAATTCGACTTCATCATCGGCTCCACCCACATCTGCAAAGGAATGGACCCTTATTATCCGGCATTTTTTGAGGGGCGTGACGAGACTTCTGCATTCCGGGAATACTTTGAGGAGGAGCTTGCAAATATCCGGAAATTTTCTAATTTCGACGTCTGCGGGCATCTGGATTATGTTGTGCGCTATGGTTCGTCACAGGACAAAAGCTACAATTTTGAAGCCTATAGGGATGTCATTGATGAGATTCTGAAGGTTCTGATCGACAAAGAAAAGGGACTGGAATTGAATACCGGAGGAATCAAATGCGGGATGAAGGACTTCCATCCCTGCATGGACATTCTGAAAAGATACAGGGAGCTCGGCGGCGAGATCGTCACCATAGGCAGTGACTCCCACGACGCAGCCCACATTGCAGAGCATTTTGACCGCGCCGCAGAAGTCTTACAGGCCTGTGGCTTCCGCTATTACACCATATTTGAGAAACGGCTTCCCGAGTTTATCCGCTTATAAGCTATTCGCACAGCACAACGACCTGTCTGGGCGTCGTCTGGGCAGGAATGCTGCGTGTTGAATTCTCATAGACCACAACAAGATTGTGATTCGCGGGACTTCCCTGAAAATACTGGTTGTTCGTCGTGCGCACATCCACGGAGCCATCCATGTTCAGCTGTAACGTCTGATCCTCATTGACCAGCGAAGTATTGTAATATCCGACATTGATCATCCGGTCGGACATATTCTGCGCGGCAACCACTGCATTGTACTGGGGCGGGTAGATCAGCGGCATCGGCGCATCGGCGGCATACCAGAATGTGCACATCATTCCGACTGACAGCGTCTGAAAATCCACAACATAGGTGGACGGTGTCATAATGAAATTGACGGTATTGCCGTCCGTATCCTCTATTGTCACAAAGATCATACAGCCGTTGGCTCTGCGGTTCCCGATTCTCGTCGGCACCATGTCCACGATCGTTCCCGTGACAGAACCGAAACAGTTTCTTCTAAGCGGTATTCTTCCACTGAAATTGAAATCCATAGCGTTACTCCTCACTGATATTCTTATGCAGACGATCTGCAATCCTCTACCTCAGTATATGTTTTCCCGGTGAAATGGTTACACAATCGTTCCCCCGCCAAGGACATACTCCCCATCATAGAACACCGCCGCCTGTCCCGGTGTCACGGCGCGCGCGTTCCTGTCAAAGGTACACTGCACCCTGCCGTCCGGGAGCTTCTCCAACAGGCAGTCCTCTCCGCCGTGGTTATACCGTATTTTCGTCTTTGCACGAACCGGACCGGAAATATCTGCCACGGACATGAAATTCACCCGATCGCAGATCAGCGTTTTCACGAGAATGTCCTCATTGCTCCCGATCACGACCTCGTTTGTCTCCGGGCGGAGCTCCGTCACAAAGACGCGCTCCCCCATGGGCAGCTCCAGCCCTCTGCGCTGCCCGATGGTATAATGTGTGATTCCTTTGTGCCGCCCGAGGATTCTGCCGTCCGCCGTCACAAAATTTCCGGCTCCCGGCACACGGTCTCCCGCCTCCCTGTCGATGAACCCCGCATAATCATTGTCCGGCACAAAACAGATCTCCTGACTGTCCGGCTTATGCGCCACCGGCAGACCGGCATTCTGTGCGATCTCCCTGATCTGCTCCTTCGTGTAATCCCCGACCGGCATCAGAGTATGTGCCAGCTGTTCCTGTGTCAGATTGTACAGCGCATAGGTCTGATCCTTCGCCGCCGTCACGGAATTTCGGATCGCAAAGCGCCCGTTCTCCAGCTTTTCTATCCTTGCATAATGTCCCGTTGCAATGAAATCCGCCCCGATCTCAAGGCTGCGCTTTAACAGCGCATCCCACTTCACATATCGGTTGCAGGCAATACAGGGGTTCGGCGTATGTCCCGCCAGATATTCCTCCACAAAATAATCGATGACATGGCACTGGAACTCCCGCTTAAAATTCATAACATAATAGGGAATGCCTATCGTCTCCGCGACGCGCCTCGCGTCATCAACGGCAGAAAGACCACAGCAGCCTCCGTTCGCCGCCTTGGTCTCCTCTGCCTCATCCTGCCAGATCTGCATCGTAACACCGATGACATCATAGCCCTGTTCCTTCAAAAGGTATGCCGCCACGGAGGAATCCACCCCCCCGGACATACCGACAACTACTCTTTTCTTCATAAATTCCGTTTCCGCGCTCCTCACTTACCGCCGTTTTTCCTTATAAAAGCCTCATAGAGCTGTGACATGTCCCGCAGCTTCTGTACGATCTGTTTCAGCTGCTCCACCACATAATCCAGCTCCTCCTGCGTATTTTCCTCCGACAATGTCAGGCGCAGCGAGCCGTGCGCCTCCTCCTGATTCCTCCCGATGGCGAGCAGCACATGGGACGGATCCACCGAGCCGGAGGTACAGGCCGAACCGCTGGAGGCGCAGATTCCCTTCATGTCCAGCATAATCAGCACCGACTCTCCCTCAATAAACCGGAACGAGAAATTGACATTGCCCGGAAGTCTGCTCGTCCTGTGACCGTTCAGCGAGCAATAAGGAATTTCCTCCTCGATCCTGCGGATCAGGTAATCCCGCAGGAAGAGCTTTCTGGCAGTCTTCTCGTCAAGGATGCGCACCGCCCTCTTCACAGCCGCCTCCAGCCCGACGATCCCGGGCACATTTTCCGTTCCCGCCCGTCGGTTCCTCTCCTGCGCGCCGCCGTGGACAAACGATTGCAGCTTCAGCCCCGAGCGGATGTAGAGAAAGCCGATGCCCTTGGGCCCGTTGATCTTATGACCGCTGGCGCTCAGCATATCGATGTTCATCTCGTCCACATTGATCGGCAGCTGTCCGAATGCCTGCACGGCATCCGTGTGAAAGAGGACACCGTGTCTCTTTGCCACCGCGCCGAGCGCCGCAACCGGCTCTACCGTTCCGATCTCATTGTTTGCAAACATGATGCTCACCAGTATCGTATCGGGGCGTATGGCAGCCTCCAGCGCCTCCGGGCTGACCAGCCCGTCCCGGTCCACCTCAAGATAGGTGATGTCAAAGCCCCTCTTTTCCAGATATTCACAGGTGTGAAGTATGGCGTGATGTTCGATCCGCGTCGTGATGATATGTCTGCCTTTTTCACTGTATGCCTCGGCAGTCGCCTTCAAGGCCCAGTTGTCGGACTCCGTCCCGCCCGCCGTAAAATAAATATCCTCCCACTTCGCGCCGAGCGCCGCTGCAATCGTGCGCTTTGCCCGGTTCACCGCGCTCTTCGCCGCAGAGCCGAGCGAATAAACCGCGCTGGGATTTCCGTATGCTGACGTAAAATACGGCAGCATTGCCTCCACGACTTCCTCTGCCGTCCTCGTTGTCGCCGCATTGTCCAGATATATCATGGCAGCCTCCTCGCCTTCTCCCTAAAGTCCTAAAAAACATCTTCAATATAGCATCCGACCTGTGTTCTGTCAACTTTGCAGCCGGAATATATATGGAGAAAACCCTTATGGTGTTTTATGAAAGCAAAATCCAGACATCCGCTCGTCGTCGGCACCTTCATCCTCACAATCACGGGAATCCTGTGCCGCATCATCGGCTTTTTTTACAGAATCTACCTGTCCCGCCTGTTTGGCGAAGAAGGCATGGGACTGTACCAGCTTCTCAGCCCGGTACTGTCACTGTCCTTCTCCCTGACAGCGGCAGGGTACCAGACTGCCATCTCCAAGCTGGTCGCAGAACAGTCCGCGAAGTCGGAGACCCCGTCCCTGCGCCCTCTGGCGGCAGGCTTAAGCATCTCCCTCCCGTTGTCCCTGCTCTGCAACGCCGGCATCTACTTCGGCGCTGAATTCATTGCCGCCAGCCTGCTACGGGAGGCGCGGACTGCGGGGATGCTGCGCATCCTCTCCTTCTCCGTCCCCTTAAGCGCTGTGCACTCCTGTGTCAACGGCTATTTTTACGGTGTCAAAAAAGCCGGTATACCGTCTGCTTCCCAGCTGTTGGAGCAGCTTGCACGGGTCGGCTGTGTGTTTCTCGTCTCCGGCCAGGCTCTCCGCGCGGGCCAGACACCGTCCATCAGCGTTGCCGTGCTCGGTCTTACCCTCGGAGAGCTCTGCTCCATGCTGTTCTCCCTCGCTGCCGTGCAGCCTGCCCGCAGCCGCGTTCCCGCCCCGCTCTCCTCCGGGCTGTACCGCAGCCTTCTCGCCATGGCGCTTCCGCTCACCGCAAACCGCATCGTCCTCAATCTCCTTCAGAGCGTGGAGGCCGTCTCCATCCCCTCGATGCTGCGCGCCTACGGCTATGACAATATCACCGCCCTGAGCGTGTACGGCGTGCTCACCGGCATGGCGCTCCCCTTTATCTTTTTTCCCAACGCCCTGACCAGCTCCGTCGCCGTTCTGCTGCTCCCCGTGATTTCCGAAAATCACGCGCTGGGAAACCGGAAGATCGTCGCACAGACTACGATCAAAACCGTAAAATACTGCGGACTGATGGGCTTCTGCTGCATGATCGGTTTTCTGCTCCTCGGAAACTGGGCGGGCTGCACACTCTTCAAAAGCCCGCTCGCCGGGTATTTCATTACCACCCTCGGCTTCATCTGTCCGTTTCTGTACCTTGACACCACACTGTCCAGCATTCTGCAGGGACTCGGCAAGGCAGGGCAGATCTTTTTCATGAATGTCGTCTGTCTGCTGATCCGTCTTGCCTTCGTCTTCCTCGCCATTCCGCGCTTCGGCATCCGCGGCTACCTCTGGGGACTGCTTGCAAGCCAGCTGACCCTCGGCGTCCTCTACCTTGTATGCCTGTACCGATTTCTGAAAAAAGAGACACCGGCTGGTTAATCCCAACCGATGCCCCTTTTTCAGAACTTCTGTATCACAATGCCATCCGCATTATTCTCGATCTGCAAATTTCTTGAACTGCCGACGAAATACTGATACTGTTGAAGAACCTTATCCTTCCGCATATCGTCAATCGCCTTTTCCACACCCAGCGAACGGATGTCGCTGTCCTTTCCGAGATAGCCGAAGCTCTCCTTTTTATTGAAGGTTATGGAAATATCTTCAAGCTGCGCATCCTTCCGTACGACCGGTGCAGCGACATGGGTGTCTGCCACCGGCAGGCTTTCCTCGCGGATGACTGCATCCGGTCTGACATTCTGCTCTATTCCCGTCTCGGAAACATTCGGCACTCTGAAGTTTCTTAACAGCCCGGCATAATCATTGATTCCGCCGATTCCCATGTACTCACCTCCCGCTTTTATCTTTCATAAAGTATATCGGCGATATTTCACGCGGCATAACCCTATTTCAGCATTTTTTTCAATTCATCCATAAAGGTATTGACATCCTTGAACTCCCTGTAAACAGAGGCAAAACGGACATAAGCAACCGCGTCCAGATCCTTCAGCTTATTCATCAGGAGCTCACCGATCACACGGCTGGAGATTTCCTTCTCCTCCCTGTTCATGATCTCGTTCTCGACCTCGTCTACCAGACCCGTGATCTGCTGGGCGCTGACCGGTCTCTTATGGCAGGCTCTGAGCACCCCTGCCTCGATCTTGGATCTGTCATAGGTCTCGCGGTTATTATCCTTTTTAATAATGATCAGAGGAATCGTCTCTATTTTCTCATAGGTCGTGAAACGCTTTCCGCATTCATCACACACACGTCTGCGCCGGATGGAATTGTTATCCTCCGCAGGTCTGGAATCGATTACTCTGGTATTTTCATGATTACAAAAAGGACATTTCATCTTTCATCCCCTCTTTCTGGTAAATATGACTAAAAACGTCAGTTATTTAATTGTAAATTTAACATATTCAACAGCGGATGTCAACCAGAATGATGTCCGGCCCTATCTGGCAGATATCCTTAAACGGGATCACAATATTCGGTTCACAGTTCAGAAAGCTCAGAATCCTGTTATTGCCCGGAACCATGATCTTACAGATGCATCCGCTGCACGGGTCAAATTCCAGATCGCACACCTTTCCCAGCTTCTTGCAATCCTTTACGTTGATGACATCCTTACATTTCAGCTCTGAAAACAGCATCGCTCATCTCTTCCTCTGACCTTTTTTTACAATATATGTCTGCCTGTGACCGGTGAGAACACACAGCCTTCGTCCTGGTCGAAAAATCACTCCGGCCTGCGGAATAATTTTCTTTCGCAGGTACATACTACCACTATCCGTTCAGAAATTCACAGGCGCAAAGAGCGCAGAAACGAGGAGCACATGACACAGGGTAAGGTTGAAATCTGCGGAGTGAACACATCCAGACTTCCGCTGTTAAAGTCAGAAGAAAAAGAAGCTCTGTTCCGGCAGATCGAGGCTGGTGACACAAAAGCCAGAGAAACTTATATCGAGGGAAATCTGCGTCTGGTGCTGAGTGTCATCAAGCGCTTTTCCTCCAGCAACGAAAATGTTGACGATCTGTTCCAGATCGGCTGCATCGGACTCATCAAGGCGATCGATAACTTCGACTCTTCCTTGAATGTCAAGTTTTCCACCTATGCCGTTCCGATGATTATAGGTGAGATCCGGCGTTTCCTGCGCGACAACAGTAGCATCCGCGTTTCGCGCTCCCTGAAGGACACTGCCTACAAGGCAATTTACGCAAGAGAGACCCTGACGAGACGCAACCTGAAGGAGCCCTCCATCGAAGAGATCGCTTCGGAGATCGGTGTCGCAAAGGAAGACATTGCCTATGCCCTGGACGCGATCCAGAATCCCATGAGCCTGTACGAGCCGATCTTTACCGACGGCGGCGACACCCTCTACGTCATGGATCAGATCAGCGACAAAAAAAATAAGGAAGAGACGTGGGTCGAACATCTCTCCCTCAGTGAAGCAATGAAAAAATTAAATTCCCGCGAGCACGAGATCATCTCCCTGCGCTTTTTCGAGGGCAAAACCCAGATGGAGGTCGCCGAGGCGCTCGGCATCTCCCAGGCGCAGGTCTCAAGGTTAGAAAAAAATGCGCTGCGGACAATGCGCGGCTATCTGACAGGCTGAAGCTAAGGCGCTGTCACCGCCGCCCTGCCGCCTTCCCGATCAGCCGAGCCAGCCAGAACAAAATCCCGCCGAGCAGTGCGCCGAGTGTATTTGTCAGAATATCGTCTATCTGGAAATAGCCTCTCCCCGTCACCAGCTGCATCAGCTCAATTCCGAAGCTGGTGACTGCCCCAAGGAGCAGGCAGCGCCAGACTGTCCCTGTCTGACTGAAATTCCATCGATACAGAAAACCATAAGGAATGAAAAGCAGAACATTTTCAACCACAAACGCATTGTTTCTCTTATTGATTCCCCAAGTAGAAAAAAGTTGCAGATCCATCGCACCGGATCTGCTCCCATTCTCCCTTGATAAAAACGTGATGACCAGCATCACCGCTATATAGATGCAAAACAACATGACCGGCAGCCGTTGCAGCGCAGGCTTCTGATGTCTCTTCTGTGCACTGTCAACGAGCTTTAACACCGCAAATGCCAGCGGCACCCCGATCAGTATGCCCCACGGAAGATAGCGCAGCGCATACATCATATCCTCACATATATATTTAAACATGAAAAACTCCTCTATTTGTAGCTGTCCCAATGCTCACCGGCGTGCTCCCATCTCTCCTTCTCCTCAAAAAGCCTGTCGTTCATCCACGCAACAGCATCCGTGACGCCATCCTCGTCAAACGTAAACTCGGCTCTCTCCTTCTCCTCATCGGCAGTGGTAAAAAAATTAAAGGGCTCCGGCCATACCGTACAGCGCAGCTTCTTTCCGCCCTCTTCATCCTTCACACCCTCCAGACGGTAGCGCATACCCTGGTGGCATCCGGTATATTCTGTCTTTTTCAGGTATTCCATGGAAAGAATGTCTTCTCTGTTAATCATATAGCCCCTCCCCTATCCTTTACAGTATACCCCATGAATATACCTTGTTCAAGCCCAAAGCGTATGACAATCTAAATATAGGTGCTCATCTCCTTTTTCAGCTGGCGCATGATCTTTTTCTCCAGTCTGGAAATGTATGACTGGGAAATGCCGAGGAGCGAGGCAACCTCCTTCTGCGTCATCTCCTGTCCCTCTCTGGTACCCAGTCCGA
The DNA here is from genome assembly GCA_934402315.1 of uncultured Acetatifactor sp. Lineage (GTDB taxonomy): Bacteria > Bacillota > Clostridia > Lachnospirales > Lachnospiraceae > Acetatifactor. Next base: position 127,116 of record CAKRTS010000006.1, read on the forward strand.
ACCGGAGATTCACGATCATTTTCTCCCGGTCAGACAGCTTGCTGACCGCCCCCAGAAGGACCTTCCTCTCCGCCTCATTCTCAATGTCCCTGTAGATCACATCCTCATCCGTTCCGAGAATGTCCGACAGAAGCAGTTCATTTCCATCCCAGTCCACATTGAGCGGTTCGTCCAGCGACACCTCCTGTCTGGTTCTGCTGTTGCGCCGCAGATACATCAGGATTTCGTTTTCAATGCACCTCGACGCATAGGTTGCCAGCTTGATATTCCGCTCCGGCTTGAAGGTGTTGATCGACTTTATCAGCCCTATGGTTCCGATGGAAATCAGATCCTCGACCCCGACACCGGTGTTATCGAACTTCTTCGCAATATAGACGACCAGTCTCAGATTGTGCTCGATCAGAATTGCCTTTGCCTCCGCATCCTCATCCGTTCCCAGGTCACTGATTACACGGCTCTCCTGCTCCAGCTCCAGCGGCGGCGGAAGCACCTCGGCTCCGCCTATGTAATGGATCTCTCCTCTTCTCCCGAAGAGAGCTTTCTCCCGACGTACCATTTTAAAATGCATTTTTCCCGGTAGCGCAACTTTTAATATCATTGTTCCTCTCATTCTGCCTCTTCTCAGGCTTTCCCCTTTTTCCTTCTGTCAAAACACGGGGATTGATTATCATTTTTACAGATTCAGCCTCCGGCGTGCCTGCCGACGATATTTCTTCGGGGCTTACCGCGACGTACACATCATGAACCACCTTGCACACTCCGTCCGTCTCCACCCGCAGCTCCGGCAGAAGATACCCCTCCAGAATCCCGTGCCGCCTGCCGATGCTGTGATAAGGAATCGCTCTGTAGCCTTGTCCTCCGCTCCCCCAAAGGCTTCTGAACACCTTTTCTTCGACTATGGATACCGGCTTCCCGCTGATCGGTTCCACAAGCGCGTTCCCCGAATCGATCAGTGCCGCAACCTTGACGCTCGCGCCCTCTCTGGCAAGCGTCACCTGACAGACTGCGTTTTCCTGCCGTGTCTGTGCGTGAAACCTTCTCCAGAACAGCAGAAAGATTCCTCCCGCCGCCATCAGCCCGGAAGCGCTTGTCAGCACCCCCTCCGCGAACCGGAAGTAGCGGATCAGCAATAACAGCACGCCGCCCATGCTAAAGGAGAAAAAAAGCATTTTCTCTGTCAGCTTCAGAAAGCTTCTCATACTCCTCACAGAAAATGTGATGGGCAGCATCAGCAATGCCGCAGCCGCCCCAAGCAGCAGCTTCCACGGCAGCGCTATTCCGATGACGAAAAGCAGCAGATAACTTCCCGCTCCGAACAATGCCCCGGCAAGGAGCCGCCACGGCACCGCGGACGAAAGCGTGCTGTGATCCACCAGCATCAGCAGGTAGAGATTCATTGTGAAGTTAATTAAAAACAGACTGTCTACATAAAGTTCATAATGCATTGGCTTCATCCTTTTCATAATGATTATAAGGGCATGCCCCTATGGAATTTGTCAAAAGGAGTCTGAATGCCGACTTATTTCTTCGACAAAAAAAGCTGCACAGAACAATGTCTGTACAGCTTTCTTACATACCTTATGCTTTTTCTGAACACTATTTTCTCTGAAGGAAATCCGGAATCTTTAAGGTCTTCTCCTCTACCGAGCTTCTGATGTCAACCGGCTTCTGAATTCCCGGTGCAGGTCTCTGCGTCGTCTGCTGTGTGGGCTGTGTGCCGCCTGTCGGCGGGATATTCACGCCCTTCATGGAAGTGGGTGTGAGATGGGAGGCAGGCTGTCTGTACGCAGTTCCGGCACCGTATCTGGGCTGAACTGTCGAATTTGCAGACACATCCTCCAGACCTGTCGCAATGACAGTGATCGTACAGCTGTCGGACTTCGTCGCATCATACATTGCGCCGAAAATAATAGTAATGTCCTCACCCGCAAGATTCTGGACATAGCTTGCCGCATCATTGGCATCCGCAAGCGTAATATCTCCGGATACGTTGATGATGATATGGGTCGCCCCGCTGATCGTCGTCTCCAGAAGAGGGCTCTCAACTGCCATTTTAACAGCCTCAAGCGCCTTGTCATCGCCCTTTCCTTCGCCGATTCCGATATGTGCAATTCCCTTGTCCTTCATGACCGTCTGAACATCCGCAAAGTCAAGATTGATCGTCGTAGGTACATTAATCAGATCCGTAATTCCGCGCACTGCCTGCTGGAGAACCTCGTCCGCCTTCTTGAGGGCTTCGGGCATCGTCGTGCGTCTGTCTACTATTTCAAGAAGCTTATCATTCGGAATAACGATAAGTGTGTCCACATTTTCCTTGATGCGCTCGATACCGTTGAGGGCGTTGACCATACGTGCCTTCGCCTCAAAACGGAAAGGCTTTGTCACAACGCCTACCGTAAGGATACCCATCTCCTTCGCCAGCTTTGCAACCACCGGTGCCGCACCGGTTCCGGTACCGCCGCCCATTCCACAGGTGACAAATACCATATCCGCACCCTTGAGAGCGGCAGAGATCTCCTCCGTGCTCTCCTCGGCAGCCTTCTCGCCAACCTCGGGCTTAGCTCCCGCTCCAAGTCCCTTCGTCAGCTTCTCACCGATCTGCAAAAGCTTCGGAGCCTTACAGAGCTGCAATGCCTGCTTGTCCGTATTTACCCCGATAAAATCTACTCCACCAATCTGTTCATCAATCATTCTATTAACAGCATTATTACCTGCACCACCAATACCGACAACTATGATCTTGGCTGCAGACTCAGCGTCATTCGTCTTAATCTCAAGCAAAGGTATGTCCTCCTTCTAACCTAATCTGAACTCATATAAACTATCATATAATTATTTCTTGAATTTAGCAACCATTTTCTGAAAAAGTTTATTCGGGCTTGAACGTGTATCTGCCATCCCCTTCCGACTGTGTATTCATCTGCAAAGTGCCCTTTTTTCCCTCCAGACTCGGAAGCAGCTCCGGCAGGAGCATCAGCTTGTCCTCCATGGCAAGGCTCTCGCCTCCCAGCGCAACCTTCACCTCCCCGAAGTATACCGTGACCTCGCCCGCACGGTTAAAATACAGCTTGTCCGCCTTCAGTTCGTACTTGTTCAGAAGCTTTGTCACATTCAGTATCTTGTTGAAGATGTCCTTGTCCTCCACCGGAAGCGCCTGCCCCACCACGACATGGTCAAATTTCAGCCCCGTGACCTGCGGCACTCCCGCTGTCCGGATGCTGGAGCTCTCCACCACATAGCCATCCTTGTCAAAATACATATAAGTGTCCATGAACCGGACATAGCCGGTCAGAACCTTCTCGTAGACAATGATCTTGATCGTGTCCGGCGCAAGCACCTTCACGTCCATCGTATCGACAAACGGAACGCCTTCAATGCCCTTGTTCCGGTATTTCAGCGAGAGATACAGCGAATTGTCTCCCAGAAATCCGCTCATGACAATGTCCTTGATCTCGTCCTCGGTATAATGGACATTTCCCTCCACATACACGGTGCTCACCGTGTATGTGGTCTTTATATAGTAGCCACCGCCGAGCAATATGACTGCAAGCACCGCGATGACCAGCAGTATCACGCCAAACTTCTTCCTCTTATACACTTATGACACGCGCTCCTAACTCTCTGAGATCTCTGCAGATATTTTCATATCCGCGGTATATATACGGGCACCCGGAAACCGTGGTTCTCCCGTCAGCCATCAGTCCGGCAACGACCAGCGCAGCGCCGCCCCGCAGTTCCTTCGCCGTGACCTGCGCGCCCTTCAGCCCTTCCACGCCTCTGACCCGCACCCTGAACGCATCCAGCTGCTCCATGTCGCCCCCCATCCTTTTAAGCTCATCCACGACCCGGAAGCGGTTCTCAAAGATGGTCTCTTCCACGAGCGTCTCACCGTCTCCGATGGTCTCCACCGCAAGCGCGAGCGATTGAAGGTCTGTCGGGAAGCCCGGGTAAGGCGCCGTAACGATCTGCTTCACCGCCAGCGGTCTCTCCGGCCCCTGTACATAGATTCCGTTGTCGGAGCTGCACAGCTTTCCGCCCATCTGTTCCGCGAGCTCCAGCACCGCCGTAAGCTCACCGACCGGCGCATTTTCCAGAAAGATATTTCCTCCGGTTCCCATGCACGCCAGAAGATAGGTTCCCGCCACAATTCTGTCCGCCGGAACCTCAAAGTCCGCTCCGTAGAGCTTTTTCCCGCCCCGGATTACGAGCCTGTCGGTGCCCGCCCCGTCAATTTCCGCGCCGCAGAGCTGCAAATATCTGCAAAGTGCCCCGATCTCCGGCTCCCTCGCCGCACCGTCCAGAATCGTGTCTCCCTCCGCCATGACCCCGGCGAGAATGACATTTTCCGTCGCTCCGACGCTCGGCTTCGGCATATGGATCCTGGCCCCGTGAAGTCTGTCCGCAGCCGCACGGAGCAGACCGTCCTCCTCGCTGAATTCCACTCCCATCTGCTCCAGCGCCGCAATGTGCAGGTCAATCGGTCTGGAACCGATGACACAGCCTCCCGGGTACTCCATCACCACCTCATTGCATCTGCCCAGCATCGCGCCGAGCAGACACAGAGACGACCTCATCCCCTTCACTGCCTCTGAACAAATATCCCCTCTTCTGACCCCGGAGGAATCCACGGTCAGCCCATTCTCCTGCCAGTTCACAACACAGCCCAGACTTTGCAGAAGACCCGCCATGGCATAGACATCCGCAATTCTGGGACAATTTCCGATGTATGAAATTTCACCATTTAAAAGCGCCGCCGCCAGAACCGGAAGCGTCGCATTTTTGGAGCCTTGAATACATACCTTCCCTTGCAGGGCGACACCGCCCCGAATATGAATCGAGTCCATAGCTCTCTGCCTTGAATAAGATTACTATATTCTATGTGCCAGAGCCTGTACGCGTTCCCGAAATCCGCCTCCTACAGTTCCTTCAGCTCTATCCGCTTTGCCACGCTTAAGACCAGCCCGATCTCTATCAGCAGGAACATGACGGACGAGCCGCCGTAACTGATAAAGGGCAGGGAAATACCGGTATTCGGGATGGTGTTGGTGACAACGGCAATGTTCAGGATCGCCTGAATGGCGATATGCCCCATAACGCCGACGACGAGCATTGCGCCGAACAGATCGGAGGCATTGTTGGCGATCACCATCATCCGCCAGAGAAGCATGATGAACATCAGAATCACGGCGATCGCGCCGAAGATGCCCAGCTCTTCACAGATGATCGAGAAGATCATGTCGTTCTGCGCCTCCGGCAGGAAGCTCAGCTTCTGCATGCTCTGTCCGAGTCCCTTTCCCCATATGCCGCCGCTGCCGATGGCGTACAATGCCTGCAGGGTCTGGAAGCCCTTGCCCTGCGCCTTGCTCTCGGGGTCAAGCCACGCCACGATTCTCTCGCTTCGGAAACCGCCCTCTCCGCCGGAGGAGACAATCATAAATACCAGTCCGGCGACAGCCGCCGCACCGAGCAGTCCCATGATGACAAACTTTTTGTAATCCGGACTCGCGACAAAGACCATCAGCACCGAGATGCCCAATATGATGATGGCGGAGCTGAGGTTCTTCGTAATCAGGTAAACCTCCGCCACAACGGGGAGCGGCACAATAATCATAAACGCGAAGCCCTTCCATGACCGCACATTTTTCCCGATCTTGCACACCATGACCGCGAGAAAGAGGATCATACAGAGCTTTGCCACCTCCGCCGGCTGCAGATTCAGCCCGATGCCAGGAATACGGACCCATCTTCTTGCACCGTGCGATTCGACGCCAAGCGGTGTCAGAACCAGCGGAACCAGTCCCATTGCCACAAGATAGCCCAGAAATGCGAACCTCTCCCAGAAATGATAGGGGATATTCGCCACAGCCGTCATCAATACCAGTCCGAGGATGATGGCGATCAGCTGCTTTTTCAGGTAATATGCGGCGTCCCCGAAGCTCTGAAACGCCTCATAGGAGCTTGCCGAATAGATCATGACCAGTCCGAAGCCGAGAAGGAACAGCACGATAAACAGAAGGCTGTAGTCGAAAAAATACTCAGATTGTTCTTTTTTTCTTCGTTTTGTCGTTCTCTGTGTAGCCATAGACACTCCCCGTTCTACAGGCGGCGGACATATTCCTTGAATAATTCGCCCCTGACTTCATAATTCGGAAACATTCCCCAGCTTGCACAGGCAGGCGACAGGAGCACAGCGTCTCCCGGCTCGGCAAGCTCCGTGCAGAGTTTCAGGCACTCGTCGTAGCTGTCGGCAAACTTTATCTTCTCAAAGCCATGCTTCCTCGCACACTCCGCGATCTTCTCCCTCGTCTGTCCGATCAGCACCAGCCACTTCACCTTGCCGCCAAAGCTGTCTATCCACTCGTCATACTCGCTCTGTTTGTCGAAGCCGCCTCCGATCAGAACCGTCGGCTTGCTCATCGCCTTGATTCCCTGAATCGCAGCATCGGGATTTGTTCCCTTGGAATCATTGTAATAGTCCACACCGTTCTTCGTCGCCACGAACTCAATGCGGTGCTCCACCGCGTGAAAGCCCCTGATGACGGCAAGAACCGTCTGCTCCGGCACTCCGAACGCCTCCGAGATTGCCAGCGCCGCCATGACATTTTCGACATTGCAGATGCCGACAAGGTTCATGTCCTTATGGATGTCCATGACCTCACGGCTTGCGCCGCCCCTGCTTCTCATGATTTTATCCCCGCTCAGCCAGTAGCCGTCCGCAAGCTCCCTCGCCGATGAGAACCAGATCACTCCCGCGGGGCACCTGTCCCCGAAAGCCCTCGTATATTCGTTTTCATAATTCAGCACACAGGTATCCTGCTTTGTCTGGTTCCGGGTGATATTCTCCTTCGCCGTCACATACGCCTCCATTGTGTGATGGCGGTTCAGATGATCCGGGGTAATATTCAGGATCGCGGAAACTGCCGGGTGGAAATCACAGATCGTCTCCAGCTGGAAGGAGCTGATCTCTCCGACCGTCACCGTCTTTTCCGATGTTTTCAGGCATTCGGAGGTGTAGGCTTTCCCGATATTTCCCACGACAAAGACCTGCTCCTCACCCTTCCATGCCTTCATGATCTCCCCGACAAGCGTTGTCGTCGTTGTCTTGCCGTTCGTTCCGGTGATGGCGATGACGCTTCCCTTTTCCTCCTGAAAGCCGAGCTCAATCTCGCCCATGACTCTCACGCCGTGCTCCTTAAACGCCAGCACAAGCGGTATATCCACCGGCACACCGGGGCTGAGCACAACGGCCTCGGTTGACTCCAGCACATCCGTCGGAAGCTCTCCCGCGATGCAGACCGCCCTGCTTTCCGCCGGGAGCTTCGCCCTGATCTCCTCCGCAGTCAGCTTGTCGCTGCTGTCATACAGGACTACCTTCTTCCCCATGTGCTCCAAGAGCTTCACCGATCCGACCCCGCTGATGCCGGAGCCTATCACCAGATAATTTTTCATCTTTTTTCTTCCTTTTCTATTATTTTATGTCCGGTTCCCTGAAATCTACTTCAATCCAAGCAGTGCAATCAGACACATCAGTGCCGTAATCACCGTAAATACCGCCGTAATCCGCGTCTCCGACCAGCCGCAAAGCTCAAAGTGATGGTGCAGCGGAGCCATGCGGAACAGGCGCTTCCCGCCAGTCAGCTTAAAGAAAGCCACCTGCAGAACCACAGATATGACTTCGATCATGTACACGACCCCGACGATCGCGATAAACAGCGGCAGCTGAAGCATATATCCGCACGCCGCCACAAAGCCGCCGAGTGCCAGCGAGCCGGTGTCTCCCATGAATACCGCCGCCGGGTATACATTAAAAAGAAGAAAGCCTAACAGTGCGCCAGCCACTGCACAGGTCACGGGCTCAAGCCCGCTTCCCGTTCCCGCCGCGACCGCCGTGAAGAAGACCGCGACAATCACCGTGACGCTGCCCGCCAGTCCGTCCAGACCGTCCGTGAAGTTGACGCCGTTTACCGTGCCGAGCACAATAAAGAACAGAACCGGCAGATTCCATGCGCCGAAATTCCAGAACATCCCATGCCCGAACGGTACTCTCATCGCCAGACTGACGTCCGTGAACTTTAGGAGATAGCATGCAAATATCCCCGTAATCAAAAGCTGGCCTGCCAGCTTCTGCACAGGCGACAACCCCATCGATCTTCTGCACACAACCTTTATGTAATCGTCGATAAAGCCGACCAGCCCGAAGCCGACCGTCAGAAACAGGATCGGCGCGGTCTGCGGATAATCCTCCAGAAAAATCAGCGAAGTCACCGACACCGCAAGCAGGATCAGAATCCCTCCCATTGTCGGTGTCCCGTTCTTTTTCAGATGCTCTGCCGGTCCATCCTCCCTCACTGTCTGCCCGACCTTCAGCCGTCTCAGCCATGGAATCAGAACCGGCCCCAGCAGGGCGCTGACGCCAAACGAAATGATAACTGCCAAAATACTGACCTTACTCATCATTGATTATACCCCATTATACCTAAATACGGAAGAATATTTTCAAAAAGCTGACGGACAACCGGCGCCGCCACCTGTCCGCCGTAGTAAACACCCTGCGGATTGTTGATGATGGCAAGCGCAATAACCTGCGGGTCGTCCGCCGGTGCGAAGCCGATAAACGATGAGATATACCTGCCGCTTCCTCTCGGCAGGGTCTGGCTGGTCGCGGTCTTGCCGCCGATGCGGAAGCCCTCGATCGCGCCGTTCTTTCCCGAGCCCTCCGCAACCACCATCTCCAGTATGCCCCGCATCGTCGCGCTGGTCTCCTCCGACAGAATCCCCTGTCTGACCGGATAGGTAAAGGTCTCCTGCACATTTCCGTCCGCATCCAGTGTCTGCACTCCAAAGTGCGGTGTGATCCGGTTTCCGCCGTTGATAATGGAGGATGCCGTTGTCAGCAGCTGGATCGGCGTAATCTGGAAGGACTGCCCGAAGGCAACCGTTGCCAGCTCCACATTTCCCATGTTCTCTTTCTTGTGCATGATGGTTCCCGCCTCACCGGGCAGATCGATCCCTGTCTTATCCTTAAGTCCGAACGCCTCAAAATATTCATAATATTTGTCAATGCCGAGCCGCAGCCCGACCGAGATGAGCGCCGGGTTGCAGGAGTTCATCATGCAGTGGGTAAAATCCTGCGAGCCGTGTCCCGCAATCTTATGGCAGCGGATTTTCCGGTCGTCCACGACAATAAAGCCCGGACAGCTGAAGGTGCTCGCCGTCGTGATGACGCCCTCCTCAAGCCCTGCCGCCGCCGTGATGATCTTGAACGTGGAGCCCGGCTCATAGGTGTCGTTGATGCATCCGTTTCTCCAGATGCCGTTGAGCAGATTCTGCTTTTCTTCGGCACTGAGCCCCTCCGGCGTTCCCTCCGGGAGACTGTAGGGATCGTTCAGATCGAATTCCGGCACATTTACCATAGCGTAAATTTCACCGTTCTGCGGGTTCATGACGAGGATGGACACGCTGTCCGCCTCCTTCGTCGCCATCGTCTGCACCGCCAGCTGCGTCGCGTAATACTGGATGTTCATATCCAGACTGGTACAGAGATCACTTCCGCTCACCGGCTCGATCCGCCGCTCTCCCGCCGCCTCCACCTCCAGTCCCTTCGCGTCCGTCACCGTGAGGATGGTACCGGGCTTTCCCTGCAGATACTCTTCATATTTGACCTCAAGCCCGATGATGCCCTGATTGTCTCCGCCGGTAAAGCCGAGCACCTTGCTCGCCAGCTCGCCGCAGGGATAATATCTTTTATAGTCCTCATCCACCTTGACGCCCGGCAGGTCATATTCCCTGATTCTGTCGCCGACCGCCTTATCGACATTGCTCTTGATGCGTTCCATGGAGGAGTATTTTTCCACCCTCTTTTTCACATATTCCTCCGACAGCTCCAGCTCCCGGCAGAGAATCCCGATGACCTCCTCCGCGTCCTCGATCTGGTTATGTATCACGGAAACCGTGCAGACTGTCTTGTTGTCCGCGAGGACATTTCCGTTGCGGTCCAGTATTCTTCCCCGCGCCGCCTTGATATTTCTCTCCCTCTCGTGAAGCTGCTCCGCCTTCACGGCGTAATGCTCCGCACGCCATATACAGAGGTATACAAGTCTGCCGAACAGGAACATGAGGATGCCCGCACAGATCAGAAATATTGTCAGTATCTTCTTTCTGTGAAAAATCTTGTTGTTATCCGTCAGCATAGAAAACCTCATAGAAAAGGGATTGATATACTCTATTCCCCTTTTTATGAGGTTATGTCTTTCGTATTAATTGATGTTGGGATTCACCGGCCCGTCCTCGCCCATGACGCTCTCGTCTCCCTCGACAAGAAAGCCCTCCAGTGCATCATATTTATAGCCTGTCTCCGGGTCAATTCTGTAACCTGTCGCGGGGTCGATCGGGTAACTCATCCATGCCGGCTGTTCCTCTCCCTCCGCCGGCTGTTCGGGCTGCGTCTCCCCGTCACCCTCCTCGGGTGTCGTGTCGGGATTCTGCTGTCCGTACTGTGTCGTGATCTCGAGATTCAGTGCCGCAAGCTCCTCTCTCTCGGTGTCCGACAGCTCCTCCGTCATAAAGATATTCAGATAAGGAAGCACCTCCGTCAGAATGCTCCGCACCAGTCTGGTCGCATGCTTTGCATCGCCCTGATGGCTCACGTTCGGTCTGTCTACTACAACGTATATTGCGATCTGCGGATTGTCCGCTGGGGCATAGCCCATAAAGGAAACAACGTGCTCATCCTTGGAACGCTTATGCGTATTCTGGTCGATTGTCTCCGCCGTACCGGTCTTTCCGCCGATCATGTATCCCGCCGGGCGGGCGGTCTTTCCGGTTCCCTCCGTAACCACGGCATTGCAGTACTGCCTGATATACGCGGAGGTCTCCTCCGATACCGTCTGCTTGAGGACTCTCGGCTCGATATTTTCCACGGTTGCGCCGCTGGCGTTTGTAATCTTGCTTACGAGGTGCGGCTCATAGTAATAACCGCCGTTGATCAGGGAGCTGAACGCTGTAATCATCTGTATCATCGTAACATTAAAATTCTGACCAAAGCTGTTTGTCGCAAGGTCGGTGGGACCCATCTGGTCTGCCGAATAGACCAGGCTCGCCGTCCTCGCTTCGCCCGCAAGGTCAACGTTCGTCCTCAGTCCGAAATTAAACACCTTTTGATACTCGCAGAAGTCATCGACACCGACGATCTGTGCGATCTTCATCATCGTCACGTTGCAGGATTTTGCGACCGCCTTTTCCAGCGTCATCGTTCCCTCCGCGCCGTTATGGCAGCGGATCTTATAGCCGCCGATCTCCATGTAGCCACTGCACTCAAAGGTGGAGTTCGGTGTGATGTCCCCCTTTTCCAGTGCCATGGCAACCGTGAACGGCTTTGCGACGGAACCCGGCTCATAGGTTCCCGTGATACAATAATTTTTCCAGAGGTTATTCAGATTGAGGTAGAGATCATCCTCACTCATGGAATCCAGAACCGTCTGGTCGATGACCGTTCCGTTCTTCTTGATCTCATAATAGCCGTTGGCGGTGTCCACCTTCTCGACCATCATTGAGCCGAGCAGTGCCTGCGGATCTCTGACATTGTTCAGATCGTAGGTCGGGACGCTCGCCATGGCAAGGATTTCTCCCGTATTGACCCACTGGATAATGCAGCCCACATTTTCCGCACCGTTTCCCGGCTTATAATTGTCCTTGAATTCCTCCATGAACTTTGCCAGATACTTTTCCACGATCATCTGCACATTAGCATCTATCGTGCTGTGAACGCTGCTGCCGTCGACCGCCGCTTTCACGGTACGCTCCAGATTCAGGTCATCGTTCAGATAGCCGTACTCTCTTCCGTTGATACCGTTTAAGACGCTGTCGTAATATTCTTCCAGTCCGTAGCTTCCCTGATTGTCCGTGCTCGTAAAGCCGATCGTGTCCGCCGCAAGCGAACCGTAGGGGTAAACCCTCTTATACTCCTCCTCAAACCAGACGCCCTTGATGTTTGAATTATCGTTTTTCGCCTGCTGGAAGCCGCTGATCTCATCGTAGGTCAGCCGTTTCAGCGGGACATACCACGATGCCTCCTTGTGGGTAGCCACATATTCCCGGATCGCCGTCATATCGAGGTCGAAATTCTGTCCGAGCGCCTCAAGCGTCGGCTCGAGATAGGGGGTCTTTCCGTTCAGCTCCGTATTCATGACCTTCGCGTCTATGACGAGGTTATACACCTTCTCGCTTGTCGCAAGCTTCGTCCCCTTCGCGTCCACGATGTCTCCCCGCCGGTAGGGCAGGGTGATGGAATCGTACTGCTGCTGGGCGAGCACCTGCTTCTGGTAGCGGGTTCCGTTCTCCCTTGTCAGCCAGACCAGCCGGATGCTTAATCCTGTAAAAGCCAGCAGTACCAAACCAAACAGTACCACCAGCTTCTTCTGCATTTTTATGGAAAACTTATTCCTTTTCTTGTCCACTCGCAATCCACCTCTGTTAATTTGACTCCGGAACCTTGCGCATATAATCGCTTCCCTCATTGCTGTAGAGCACGATCTGTCCCTCCTGGGCATAGGTCATCCCCAGCTCTCCGATCGCAATGCGCTTGATCTCCTCGAGGTCAATGCTGCTCAGAATCCTGTTGTACTCCTCATCGTTTGCCACCTTCAGGTCATTCAGCTCGCTCTGCTTGCTTGCAACGCTTCTTGTGCGGTTCGTCAGTTCTGCCTGCAGCTGGATATAGTTCACCAATATCAGCGCAGCCGCGCACATTGCAGCCGCCAGAAAGATCACATAGCCGGCGCTCATGTGGCGCGCCTTGTCACGGTTTTTTCTGACGGAGGGCTGAACCTGCCTCTGCGGAGCGGTCTCCCACTCTCTTTCCACGTCAATTTTGCGTACAGTATTCCCATAAACGTAAACGCCACGGTTCCTTCCGGTGTTCGCGCTTCTATCCTTATCATATGCAGCCTGTCTGTAGTTCCTTCTATTCTGGCTCATAACGCTTTCCATGCCTTTCAGTCAATTTGCGTGCGAAAGATTCCTGTTTCACACTATTCTCAGTCGGCTTCTCCCATTGTCTTCTCGAACACTCTCAGCTTTGCGCTCTTGGAGCGGCTGTTCTCGGCAAGCTCCTGTGCCGAGGGAAGAATCGCCTTTCTTGTCACTACCTGTCCCTTGGAAACCTTTCCGCATACACACACCGGGAATTCCGGCGGGCAGGTACAGGGGTTTTCGTTCTTTCTGAATATAGTCTTCACGATACGGTCTTCCAGCGAGTGAAAGGTAATGACACAAAGCCTTCCGCCCGGATTCAGCAGATCGATGAAATCATCCAGCGAATCCTTCAGCACCTCCAGCTCCCTGTTGCACTCGATCCGGATCGCCTGAAAGGTCTGCTTGGAGGGATGCCCGTTCTGCCGCATCTTCGCCGGTATCGCAGCCTTGATAATATCGTTCAGTTCGTAAGTAGTCTCTATGGGCTTGTCCGCCCTGTTCATCACAATGTGCTTTGCAATATTCTTTGCGAATTTGTCTTCTCCGTAGTCCCTTATAATGCGGTAGAGATCGTTCTCGGAATAATTGTTCACAATATCTCTCGCCGTCAATGTCTGCCGTCTGTCCATGCGCATATCAAGAGGTGCATCGTAACGGTAGGAAAACCCTCTCTCCTCCGTGTCGAGCTGATAGGAGGAAACACCGAGATCGAGCACGATCCCGTCAACGCCTGTCACACCCTCCGCCGCAAGCGCCGCGCGCATATTGCAGTAATTGTTTCTCAGAATCGTCACCTTATCTCCGAAGGGAGCAAGCCGCTCACCCGCAGCCGCGATTGCCGCGTCGTCCTGATCGATCCCATAGAAATGTCCTGTGGTGAGTCTGCTGCACACCTGCCATGCATGTCCGCCGCCGCCCAGCGTGCCGTCCACATAGATTCCGTCCGGCTTAATATGAAGTTGTTCAATGGTCTCCGCAAGCAAAACGGAATAATGATTAAACTCCATGAATTCTCCATTCCTGCATGTACTTCTGCATCTCTCCGGCGGCTTCCTAGATCGTCAGTCCCAGATTAATCATTCCCTCTGAGATCTTGTTGATATCCACCTGTTCGCTGTTGGCATTCCACTTGTCGAGGCTCCAGATCTCGATGCGCCCGCCCATTCCGGCAAGCACGACATCCTTCTCCAGTCCGGCAAAGTCCCTCAGATCCTGCGGCATCAGAATACGTCCCTGCTTGTCCACCGAGACATACTGTGCCCCGGACAGAAAGAATCTTGCAAACTGCCTTGCCTCCACATTAATCAGCGGCAGTGATGCGAGCTTCTCTTCAAAGACCTTCCAATCATCGATTGCGTACACAAACAGGCAGCCGTCCATTCCCTTTGAGACCACAAACTCGTCTCCGAGGACTTCGCGGTACTTTGAGGGAATACTCAACCTGCCTTTAGGATCGATCGTATGATTGTATCTGCCCATGAACATCGCAATCACCACCAGTCAGCAAAAGGGTATTTGGTACATTTATGGATTTCTATCCCACTTTATGGGATTTGATGCCATATTCATCCCACTTTTAAATAGATTTTAAACGATTCTTAATAATTTGACAAGGGTAAAGTTTTGGCAGAAAAGCGCAGAAAAAAGCCCCGCAGACGCGCTGCGGAGCTTTTTTTCTGTGACAGCCACAAGATATAGTATGAGGAGCCTTCTTTACAGTCCATATCTATTACGTCTGTAAGGAAAGCTCCTCAAAAAAAATTTTGAAAATATTTTATTAAATGTCCTAAGACCATATATTTCGCGTTTTTTATTCAACTAACCTTTAGCTAACCGTAACTTTCTGACAGCTTCCAAGAACGTATAAAATATCAAAAGGACAGAGTTTTGGCTCTGTCCTTTCTTCCTGTTGCGCCGAGGCAACCTGTCAGCATATTTCTCATGCTATCAAATTAATTCTGTTGCCATTAAAATCTGTCACAAACATCTTCCCGGAATCCGTGATGTAAAGTGCATTCGACAGTAACTTAGTGTCCGTCGCCAAACGGGCATCCGTAACCCGGCAGATCTGCAGCCATGTATTGGCCGGATTCACACCGCGGACAATAACATTTTCCTCGTTCACGTCATACATGTAAAAATCTTTTATTACTGCCTTGTGATACTCCTTACTGCCATCCTCCAATGTGTTATAAGGTACTTTGCTCAGATTGAGTATCTCAACATAGCATCCAACCGTATCAACTGCCGTATCCGGTATCGTGACTGTAATGTGCGGGCACCCGTATGTCAAGCCCACGACAAAAAAATTTATAACTTTTTTTGAGGCTTTCCGGGCAGCCATATAGCCACCC
>CAKRTS010000007.1 GCA_934402315.1 uncultured Acetatifactor sp.
GAATTGAAATTCCGTATATTCAGTGAACCAAGTCCGGCATCCGCACAGTAAATGAATTTTTTCCCTTTAAACATCTTCCATAGTGCGTAAAATGTGGACGTAATCGAATACAGGCTGCTCATAAAAACGGCAGAGATTCTGATGCATTCCAAGTTTCGAATCCGGATACAGAATACGTGAGTAAGTGAGAAAACGGTTGATCAGGTTTGGGTCAAACTCGTTTTTCCTGTCTGCCGTAACGGATTCAAAGAAAGAATCAATTTTCAGATCATGATAAAACTGCTGCAGGAAAAAGTAGCCAATATTTAAGAGGGTACTGTGTGAAGCAGTGTCTCCGGTTGCCTTAATCTTTTCAGCAAAATCAACTTTGATTTCCAAAGAAACGCAGTTCTTATTTTTATACTCCTCATTATATTTTTTGACCTGTTCTTTCGTATAAGCAAGCGGGTCATCGGTAATCTTTAGAAGTTCAGAATGCTTTCCGATACGGGCAACATTTTTAGTTGTTGTCTTCTTTCCATTGCGGATCCCCATCTGTATGAAGTAGGTTGGATCCTTGGATTTTCTGTCATAATTGAGTTTCATACCCCAATTACTGTCGATAATTGTCGACGAATAAAATTGCAAAAATAATGCGATTTGATAAAATAATAAAGAAGAGATGTTTTCTTCAAAAATAAATTCACGAGAGGAAAATTATGGTGAAAAAGAAATTAAAACTTTTATTCATATTTTTAATCCTGTTGGTGGTGGCTGGCTGCGGGAAAGAAAAGGATACGACAGAGGAAGAGATTGAATATCGGGAGACCTCTGTTTTTTTTTCAATTCCTGAGAAGGGAAATTATTTTGAACTTCTCGGGGTGACGGACGATTTCTTCTATTATTCTGTTGTACAAACAAAGGAAACGGAGGGAAATCTGGCGGATGAAAGATTGTTTTATCAAGGAACGCTGGAAGAGAGCCCGAAGACAAAACTTATTGCTGCGTTAGTTGACCCGATCTACAGGGGATGCTTTATGGAGACGGATTCAAAAGGAAATGATGAAATTTATTTGCTTTTGGGGGAAGAAAAGGAAGGAAAGAGAGGGTATTATATCGTAGATATTGAGAAGGAAACCAAATGTTTTCTGGCGGATGAGCTCTTTTCTAACGATGCGCCTAATCGGTTTATCAAGTTGGAAGATGGACGGTTCCTTGTGCTGACTTCTGAGTATTGTGTGCTTGTGGAGGCTGATGGGGCGACTGGCGCTTCAGTGAAGTGTCCGACCGATTCTTACAGGGGGCTAGTGGCGGTTGATAAAGATACCGTCGGAATTACATATTTTGACGGGAATGAACAGACTACATATATGAGCATATTGGACTTGACAACAAACCGTCTGAATGAGGGCATAAAAATTGCAGGGGATGGCACGCTGCTTGCTTCCTCGGCGGGGGAAATAGTCTTTTTTGACGTTGATGCAATCTGGAGTTATGAACCGTACTCAAATCAGGCGGAAGTACTTCTTGGTTTGAAGGGGAGGAATATTGTATCCCGGGATGTGAGTGCAATAAAAGTCGTGGATGAAGGTATTCGGGTGTTCGGGTTGAACAGTGATGGCACTTCGGCGAAATATACTTTGTACACCAGAAATGATGGGGAAAATCTGCCGGAGAGTTCCGCTGACAGCAGTAAAAATAATGCGTATGGGAAACAAGTCATTTACTTATATGATTATGCAGACCAGCTTCCGCAAGACATGACAAATCCTATCGATGCGTTTAATGAACGGAATGACAGTTTTCAGGTGGTTGTAAAGGATTATCAATACAAGGATGAGTACGATGCGGCGCAAATGATTGCATCGGGGGATTATCCGGATATAATTTATTCGACATATAACACATTCATAGCCGGATTAGTGGATAAAGATTGCCTTGAAGATCTATCTGCGTACATAGACAGGTCATCTAATCTCTCAATGGAGGAACTGTCCGGCAATGTGGTTGAAGCCTATACAGATCAGGTAAGCGGAAAATTGTTTGCACTTCCAGACCATTATACAATAGAAACCCTGTATGGTACAAAGGCGGAGCTTGAAGAAGGCGGATGGACAACGGAGGAGTTTCTTGACTGGCTCGCAGAACATCCGAATGCCCAAGCACTGCATTTTCCTACGAAACGGGATATTTTCGATGTATGCATAGACGGGATGTTAGAGCAAAGCAACGGAAAAATTAATCTCAATGAAGAGGAATTAAAGCTTTTTGCAGAAAAATTAAAGAATCTGGAGATGGTTGACACCTCAGAATATAGTTTGAACGAGATGATGGAGCTTTATGAAAATGATGCGAGCAGATTGGGTGATAACATAGAGAATCTGGGACAGATAGCGATTGCAGAAAACGAATATAAAGAGGAATTTGTGGTGAAAGGTTATCCGGGTGCGGACGGAATGCCCCGTGCGTATATATATTCACCGGCGATGAGCATTTTAAGTACCAGTGAGGTGAAGCAGGGTGCCTATGAATTTCTTGAGTTTTATCTTATGTATGTGGAAAAAACGCAGGGAGAGGCTATGCGGGAGCATGGAACCTTCAGACTAACGATTGACCGTGACAGCATGGAAAAGGCAAAACAGCGTTTGCTGCAAACGACGGATTTTCTTGGAACACCATGTACATTTACCGAGAGACAGGTAGATGAGGTACTTGACATCATTCCGTATGTAAGAAGAAAGGATTATTCGTTGGATACTCTGAGAAATTTAATATGGGAAGAACTGGAATACTATCTTGAAGGCAAAAAAGAACTGGAGGAGACCTGTCGGATTATCCAAAGCCGCGTACATGTGTATCTGGGGGAACGGGAAATTGCGGAATGAAATGTTGACGTACATGACCTGCTTGCGGGATTCGGTGTCATGCGGTATAATTAAGAAAAGCGTGGGAGCGATTGCCCCTGCATGGAGGTACGGATTGACATGGATTTTTTTGACAATTTCGAGGACGGACAGCTGAGTATGTTTGACATGGCGGAAAGCCTTGAAAATTTACAGACGCCCGTGGAGGAAAAGGTATCCGATGCAGAGCCGCTTCCGGCTTCGGGCAGCGCAGGTATCCGCATCCAGAACTGTAGCAGCTGCGGAAAACTTCTTTTCGTGAAGGAAGAGGACGGATGCTATGTTTCCGCATGCAACGCGTGCGGGATACATTATATACAGAAAATGTAACGAGTCAGAGATTGAGAGAAGCAGCCATAGTGATATGGTTGCTTTCTGTGCATTTAGAGCAGGATATATGCGCAAAGAACGTGCGCAGAAATGGGGAAAACTATGGAATTCAGGCTTGCAGCAATTTTCAGTGACAACTGCGTTTTGCAGAGAGGGAAAAACATTGCCGTGTTCGGAACCGGGCCGGAGGGAGGCATTGTGGAGGCGTGTATCCGCGGAAAAAGCATGGAGCAGGGACAGGAGCAGGAAAGCCGGGGAAAGACTGTTGTGCGGGACGGCAGATTTAAGTTGCAGCTGCCGCCGCTGGAAGCGGGAATGGAGCATGTCTTACAGGTGAACTGCGGAGAGGAGAGTATCTGTCTGCACAATATTGCTATCGGTGAGGTCTGGCTTGCGGGCGGGCAGTCAAATATGGAGTATGAGCTGCAGAACTGCACGGAGAGTGACGCCCTGAATCGTCCGGCGGACGATCAGATCCGCTTTTATTATACCCAGAAGAAGGCGTATATGGATGAGGACTTCTTCCGGTCGGAAAGACAGAGTGGCTGGGAATGCTTCGGCGGCAATGGGACAAGGTACTGGTCGGCAGTCGGCTATTTCTTTGCGGTGCGGCTCCAGAAGGAGCTTGGTGTGCCGGTCGGAATCATCGGCTGTAACTGGGGCGGAACGTCTGCATCCGCGTGGATGCCGAGGGAGGCAATCGCTGAGGATGTGGAGTTGAAGATTTATTTCGACACCTACGACGCTGCCGTGGCGGGAAAGACCGAGGAGGAGCAGCGCAGGGAGTATGACGAATATGTCATCTATCAGGCAGAATTTGACAAGAAAGCCGAGGCGTGCTATGCGGAGAACCCCGAGATAGAATGGGCGGAGGTATTGGAGCGCATCGGCGAATGCAAATGGCCGGGGCCGATGGGATGCAGCAACCCGTTCCGTCCGGGCGGACTGTATGAGTGTATGCTGCAGCGCGTGATGCCGTATTCGCTGAAGGGCTTTCTGTACTATCAGGGAGAGAGCGACGACCATCTGCCGCATTTGTACCGGAAGCTCTTTACGCGGATGATCGCGCAGTGGCGCGAGGACTGGGGAGATGACCGGCTTCCGTTTATCTTTGCCCAGCTTCCGATGCACCGCTATAAGCAGGACCCGGATTTCAAGAACTGGTGCCTGATCAGGGAGGCGCAGAACAGGGTATATGACACCGTGAAGAATACTGCCATGACCTGCATCATCGATCAGGGTGTCTACAATGATATTCATCCGAAGATGAAGCGGAAGGTCGGTGAGCGCATGTGCGCGCAGGCGCTGGAGCTTGCATACGGCTTTGGGAAGGTAGCGGATGCGGAGAGCCCGCTGTTTGACCGGGTGGAATACGGTGAGGGAGAGCTGATCCTGCGCTTTCGGAATGCAGACGGCGGCTTTGTGGTACATAAGGCGGAGCGTGTCAGAAGATCCGGTTATTCCGAGAGTGCGCCGCCGGAGGAGAGTCTGGGCTTTGAGATCGCCGGGGAGGATGGGCAGTATATCCCCGCGGCGGTGAAGATTACAGGCGACAGCATACATGTCTCGGCGCCCCAGATCGAGAGCCCGGTATTTGCCAGATACCTCTGGACAAATTACGGTGACGTGGAGATTTTCAGGGCGGACGGCATGCCGCTGGCACCGTTCCGCACAGACAGAAACGACGGCTTTGCGCCGCTTGACCGCAGTGCTGACATCCAGCAGAATATGGAGACGGCGACAAAGGAATAAGTTGTGCGGGATAACAAATTACGGGAAGAGAGGAAAACGCAATGTACGAATGCCCGAACTGTGGGGGAAATCTGAAGTTTGACATTCCCTCCCAGAAAATGTTCTGTGCCCACTGTGAATCCCGGTTTGATCCCTATGCGATCACCAAGGAAGAGGACGCGGCGGGAACCGGGAGCTTTGAGGCAAATGTCTTTTTATGTCCGCAGTGCGGCGGCGAGATGATCAGCGGAGATAATGACATTACCTCCTTTTGCAGCTACTGTGGGGCTGCCAACATTTTATCCAGCCGTATCAGCAGGGAGGAGCGTCCCAGATATATCATTCCGTTTCAGAAGACGAAGGAGGAATGCAAGAAGGCATATGGGCAGAGAATGCGGAAGGCTTTCTTTGCACCGAAGGAACTGAAGGATCCGCAGTATATTGAGGGCTTCCGGGGAATTTATATGCCTTATTGGTCGTATAAGGTCGTCCAGAAGGGCGAGATACAGCTGGAAGGATACACCACGAAGCGCAAGGGCGACTATGTTTACACGAATTATTATGCACTGAAGGGTGATCTGGATGCGGGATATGAGGGATATGCCTTCGATGCCTCGTCCAATTTCTACGATGATATGAGTGAAGCGCTTGCACCCTATGACGCAAAGAAGATGAAGGATTTTTCACCGGCATTTCTCAGCGGGTTTTATGCGGACAGGGCGGATGTGGACGCACAGCTCTATGAACAGGAACCGCTGACGATCGCAGATAATGCGACCTATGAGACTCTGTGCAAAAATCCGGTATTTAAGAAGCATGGAATTGAGCTTGTGTTTGACTGGAAGAATAAAACTCCGGAAAAGCTGCTGACCGTCAGCGACGGTGCGGACAGCGTATTGTTCCCGGTATGGTTCCTGTGTTACCGGAATGGGAGGCAGATAGCCTATGCGGCTGTGAATGGGCAGACGGGCAAGGTGGTTGCTGATCTGCCTGTCGATGAAAAAAGATTTTTTATCAGTTCGCTGCTTCTTGCAATTCCGATCTTTATACTGCTGAATCTCTTTCTTACGCTGCGCCCGCAGAACCTGCTCGACGGCAGTGCACTTGTTGCGGCGCTGGCATCGCTGATCTATTATTGGGAGCTGGGAGGTATTTTCCGCAATGAGACGCGGCAGGGAGACCGCGCCTTGCAGGTGAAGAATCCGAGGAAGGAAGAGACTGAGGAAGTAAAGAAGCCTAAGAAAAAGAAGGCGAAAGCCTCCATGGTTACGCTCATGGTGGTCTGGCTTGCCATCATATGTGTACTTGTGGGAATACAGAACGGACTTTTCCCTGCCTTCGCCTGGCTGGCATCGGCAGCTACGGTGGTGATAGTCGGTTTTATGAGCCTGCACAAATACGGACAGATGAAGAAGGAGAAGTTCACGGCGGTACGCGGAGGGAAGGGCTGCCTCCTTTCGTTGGCAGCTGTGCTGGCATGCTTCGGTATCCGTGCGTTCCATCCGGTGTCCGATTTATGGTACTATGGCGGTGTGCTTGCGATTCTGGCAACAGTAGTCTTTGTCTTTACGGATCTGATACGGAACTATAACAGGCTGGCGATGAGAGTGCTGCCTCAGTTTGAAAAAAAGGGAGGTGACGACAGTGCCAAGTAATAGGAAGGAAGCAGCGACAGGGACAAGCTGGCGGCTGATTACCGCGCTTTTCCTTGTGCTGCTATTGTTTCGGGGAATGAAAATCAACGCACTTGCCGCGCCGGTGTATACCAACCCGGATACGGGCTATGTCATCACCCTTGAGGATGATGCGGAGCTCATGACGGAAGAAGAGCGGACAGCGCTGACGGAGCGGATGAAGGCAATAACGAAATGGGGAAATGTGGGATTTAAGAGCATTTCAGAGAATCCGGGAACGACAGAAAGATACATAGAGGATTATTACAGAGATATGTTCGGAACCTCCAGCGGAACGGTCTTTCTGATCGATATGGATAACCGTAACATCTGGATCAAGAACAACGGCGCCATCAGTAAAGTCATCACAAACGCATACTCCGATACCATCACGGACAACAGCTACCGCTATGCGTCGGACAAAGACTATTACGGCTGTGCCAACGAGGTCTTTTCCGAGATCGCAACAGTGCTCTCCGGTCACAGGATCGCCCAGCCGATGAAATACATCAGCAATGCCCTGTGCGCGGTCATACTCGCATTTTTAATCAATTATGTGGTGATGCGCTTCATGGCAGGAGCGGGAAAACCGGGAGAAAAAGAACTTTTGAAAAATATGAAGCACCACTGCCAGCTGACGAATGCAAGGGCAGATCTGGTGAAGCAGACAAAAAGATATTCTCCGCCAAGCTCCGACAGCGGTGGAAGCTCTGGCGGAGGTGGCGGAGGCGGTGGCGGAAGCTCAGGAAGCGGTGGTGGACACAGCTTCTAAGGCTTTACTTGAACCACAGCTTAATCGTCTTAATCAGCTTAGCCTTCTGATCGTCAGTCATTTTTGAGGCAAGCTGGTGCAGCTCGTTGTCCAGAGCGGTTTCTCTGTAGGCAGGAGCAACCCTTCCAATCAGGGAATCGAGTGAAATGTTCATCAGGCGGGCGTAGTAGATCAGTACACGGAGAGACATAGCCGTTCTGTTATTCTCAACGTTGCTGATATAACCGGGGGTAACTTCCAGTGCCTTTGCTACTTCCGCCTGTGTCAGTTTCATCTGGATACGCAGCTCCTTGATTTGTGAGCCAAGATTGTCAAATTGATCGTTCATTGTAATTTCCTCCTAAAATTTTCGGGTGTAAGTGTCTATACCTATAGTATACATGAATTAAAACGTTTTGGATAGTCTAAGTCATATCAATTTTTCCTCATAAAAAGTAAACGGTTACCCAATTAATAAATGATTAATTAAATTAAAACACTGTAAAAATGCGTGTTTTACAAAGGTAAACGATTACCTTTAGATTGATTGCGAAAACAATATTTTATTTGTTACGATAGAGACACGAACGGAAAGTTCAAATAAAAACCACAAAGGGAGGAGTTACAATGAACAAACTTAAAAAAATGGCGGCATTCTTATTTGCTGTTCTCTGCATGATTCTTTTGCCGTTTACACAGGTGCGTGCTGAGAACGAGGTCATGATCGTGTATGCACATGTTCCGGAAGGATGGGAAAATCCTTGTGTATGGGCATGGGCGGACGACGGTACAGGTGCGTTCGACGCGTGGCCGGGTGAGCAGATGAAACAGGATGAGGACAATGAGGGATGGTATTATTTGTATGTCCCTGCTGCTGTGGGGGCAAATGTTATCATTAACGCAAATGAGGGAACGGTGCAGACTGCGGATTACAAGACAGGCAGTAAAAATGTATGGCTCACCATCACGGATGCAGACACAGTGGAAGTGTCAAACGATTCGCAGACGGTTGGAGAGCTCCCGGCATATGAAAAGCTTGTCAAGGTAAATGTCCAGGCACCTGATGATTGGGAATTTCCCAGCCTGTGGGCATGGTCGGCACCGGATGGAACAAATGTGTTTGCAAACTGGCCGGGACAGGAGCTGACAGCAGGAACTGATGGGTGGTATTCCTACGAGATTCCGGCATGGGTAAATTCCATTATTGTAAACGGTAATCTCGGCACTGTACAGACGACTGATATTTCAGTTGAGCCGGGAAAGGATATATGGCTTGTTGTGACGGATGCAGACAATTATGAACTGTTTTATGAGAAACCTCAGGTGGAGACACCTCAGGAAGAGCTGATCGCTGTTCATGTAAAGGCTCCTGCTGACTGGCAGTTCCCGAGCCTGTGGGCATGGTCGGCACCGGATGGAACAAATGTGTTTGCAAACTGGCCGGGTCAGGAGCTGACAGCCGGGGAGGACGGATGGCTCAGCTATGATATTCCCAACTGGGTAAATTCTATTATTATCAACGGAAATTTAGGGGGAGTACAGACAAGTGATATTTCCATTGAGACAGGAAAGGATGTCTGGGTAGTTGTCACGGATGCAGAAAATTATGAGGTGTATTACGAGGAGCCTGAAATTGTTGAGGAATCAACGGAACCGGAGGTAACCGCCGAGCCGGCTGCGGCACAGGAGACGGTGACAGAGCCTGAGAAGAAGGGAAATACCGCATTGGTTGTGGGAGCAGGCGTTGCGGTGCTGGCTGTCTGCGGCATCGGAGGCGGTGTCGTGTATAGCAGAAAAAAGAAAGGCTAAAAATTTGCGGAAGGAGGGAGAGCCATGGAAAAAAGAGTAAGAAGCCTGTTGACGCTGCTGCTTTGCCTGTGCATGCTTTTGCCGGCATTGTCGGGGTGTGGAAAGGAGAAAAGCGGACCGGTAACAATTACGATCTGGCACGATAAGGAGGAGGCAGTTGCGGAAACCTTGCAGGCGAAGCTGGACACGCTCGCACCGGATATTATTGTGAAGCTGGAGCGCAAGGAGGGCCTGACGGATGCTCTGAAGCTTGTGGGAAATGACCCTTCCTCCGCACCGGATATGTATTTCTTTGCACATGATAAGATTGGTGTGTATGCCGAAATGAATATTCTTGCACCGATCACGGACTTTGTTTCCGAGGATGTGCTGAATAACTATATAGGGATGACGCTGGATGCTGCAAGCTACAAGGGAGTGCTGTATCAGCTGCCGATCTACTATGAGACCTTGCTTTTTATGTATAACCGGAATTATATGGAAGAGGATGATGTTCCGGCAACAACAGAGGAGCTTTATACTTATATGCAGGAGCATACAGCGGATGGCAGATATGGGTTCGTGGAGCAGCATAGCACGGCATATTACAGCATTCCATGGATTCATGGCTTTGGCGGGGAGGTCATTTCGACCGACGGAACCCCGCTGCTGACATCTGACGAGGTACAGAAGGCGTTGGTATACCATAAGCGTTTTCTGGATTATATGCCAGGAGAAAGCGAATATTCTACGGTAAACACATTGTTTCTGGAGGGATATGCAGACTCTACGATCGGGGGACCCTGGCTGGTTCCGACTGCGCGGGAGGCAGGAATTGATCTGGGATTTGCACCGATGCCGGTGGTAGACGATACCGGCTTAACACTTGCCCCTTATTCAGGTGTGCAGGGGATACATGTGCTGAAAATTGCTGCGGAGAGCAAAAAGGATGCAATAGCTAGGGTGTTGGAGTGCATCAGTGATCCGGAGCTCGGGACGGAGATGGCACTTGTGAGCGGATGTGCTCCGGCAAATGTAAAGTGTTATGAGGATGAGCGTGTGTCGGGGGATGAGATGATCATGACAATGAAGCAGACAGCGCAGACGGCGGTTCCCATGCCGAATATTCCGGAAATGGATGTCATGTTCGTTGTGACCGGCAATTTGCTGGTAGATGTAAATATGAAAGGGATCGATGTGTCGGAGGCGTGTGAAAATTACCAGAAGCGTGCACAGACATTGATTGACGCGATGAAGTAAAGGAGTGTATGAGTTGAAAGACAAGAAGCGGCAGAGAATGGCATATCTGCATTCAGCACCTTCGCTGTTACTGATCGGAATGATTGTGCTGTTCCCGGTGATATATACCGGCTACATATCTGTTACCAATATGAACATATATAACTGGTTCGACTTTACCTTTGTCGGATTTAAGAACTATCATACGGCTCTGTTTGTGATGGATTCGGGTTTCCTGATCGCACTGCTGCGGACGGTGGTCTGGACGGTCGTGAATATGGTGCTGCAGCTGGTGATAGCGTTTCTTCTGGCATCTCTTCTGAACCAGAAGGAGTTAAAGCTGCGCAGTCTGTATAAGACGGTTCTGATGTTTCCGTGGGCAATGCCGGGATATGTGTCAATTTTGCTTTGGAAGACAGGAATGTTTAATTCACAGTTCGGGCTCCTGAATCAATGGATGGAGAAGCTCGGACTGCAGACGCGGGTATGGCTCTCGACGGATGTATCGGCATTCGTGTGCTGTACGGTGGTCAATCTCTGGCTGGCTTTACCCTTTATGATCATGATTATGGACGGCGCGCTGCAAAGTGTAGATCAGAGTTATTATGAGTGCGCACGTTTAAACGGTGCCAGTGCATGGCAGAGGACGGTAAAAATCACGCTGCCTCTGATCCGGCCGGTGATTGCGCCGTCTGTCATCATCACAGTTTTCACAACCTTTAAGCAGTTTGATGTGGTTTATCTCCTGACCCAGCAGTCGGGTGCAAAGACGGGAGCAGATATTCATACAATACTGACCTATGCCTACGAAAATGCGTTTATCACTAATAATTACGGATTTAGCTCAGCGGTGTCTATCCTGATTTTTGTGATCCTGATTTTGTTCTCGCTGGCGACCAGACAGGAACTGTCGGCGGAAAGCATATAGGGGGTGAAATATGAAAAGAGCAAAAAAAATTTGCAAGGCGTTCATTCTGAACATGTTTTTTATTTGTGTGTGCCTGATTGCACTTGTGCCGATCCTGTATGCGTTTTCGGTTTCCATAAACGGACAGAACAGTTTGCTTGGAAGTAATTTTTCTTTCATTCCCAGAGATTTTACACTGGCGAATTACCGGGCGGTGTTTTTGGACAAGCCGGTGCTTTTGTGGCTGAAAAACAGTTTGATACTGGCGGTTGCCACACTTATCATTGCACTTGGTGTTTCCATTCCGGCAGCATATGCCTTTTCAAGATACCGTTTCAGGGGGAAAAAAGCAATTTTGTATATTCTGCTGTTATTGAATGCATTTCCGACCGTGCTTTCCATGTTTGCAATCTACCGGCTGCTGCGGCCATTGGGGCTTGTAAATTCCAAACTGGGTCTGATCATTGTCTATACAGGTACGATGGCAATTTTTGGCTTGTGGAATATGAAGGGGTATTTTGATACGATTCCTCTTGGCATAGAGGAGGCGGCAAAGATCGACGGGGCAAGTGATTTTGACCTGACGATGAAAATTATGCTGCCACTCGCAAAGCCATCGGTGATCGTGACAGCAGTTATGATATTGATTTATGTCTGGAATGAGTATATCTATGCGACAACCTTTATGACGGGAGCGGGAAACTATACATTGGCGGCTGGCCTGTATTCCTTGCAGGCGACCGAAACATCGGGGAACTGGCCGGTGTTTGCAGCTGCATCATTGGTGGTGTCTATGCCGGTGCTGGTAGTCTTTCTTCTGGTCCAGAAGCATATGGTGTCGGGACTTACAGTCGGAGGAATGAAGGGGTGAAGAGAGAAGCAATATTGCATATACCGATGTCGGAGTACGCACATGGGATTGATGAAGACCATTATGTGTTTCGGTTGAGAGTCGGACGGGGGGATATTACGGAATGCACGTTGTTTTATGGAGATACAGCGTGCAGACAGACCCCGATTCTTTTTACCGCGGAGCCGATGCATATAGTGGCGAGTGATGAGCTCTTTGACTACTATGAGGTGGAGATGAAGGGACTCTATAACAGAATCTATTATTACTTTCAGCTGAGTGATGGGGAAGAGACGGTCTATTACTATTCTGATCTCTTTAGGGAAGAGCTTGTGGATGATCGTTCGGAATATTACAAACTTCCCTATAACCGAAGAGAGGATATAGCCAGAATACCGGATTGGGTCTACGACGCGGTGATCTACAATATTTTCCCGGACAGCTTTGCGTCGGAGCACCGGTATTTGAAAAATTCTGGTGCCAGGAAGGAGTTTCATGGGCAGAAATGCGTGAGCCGTCTGGGGGGAACCATAAAGGGAATTGCGGAAAACGCAGACTATCTGGAACAGCTGGGTATTAATTGTATTTACATAAACCCGCTTTTCGCGGCGGGAGAGTACCACAAATACGATACTTTGGACTACAAGACGGTCGATCCCTGTTTTGGAACCAACGAGGATTTCCGGGAGATGGTGAGAACGATGCATGCCCATGGCATCAGGGTTCTGATTGACGGTGTGTTTAACCATTGCGGCTGGCATTTCCCGGCTTTTGAGGATGTTGTGGAGAAAGGAGAGAAATCGGCGTATAAGAACTGGTTTTACCGCTTGAAATTTCCGGTTGTCAGGCCGGACAATCCGGAAGAAATTCCGCAGTATGAGTGCTTTGCATATGAGCGGTTGATGCCGAAACTGAACACTTCCGATCCGGAGGTTATGGCATATCTTCTCGAGGTGGCGGCATACTGGATCCGCGAGTACGATATTGACGGCTGGAGACTGGATGTCGCAAGCGAGGTCAATGACGGTTTCTGGCGGGCATTCAGGGAGACGGTAAAAACGGTGAAGCCCGATTGCTTTTTGATTGGTGAAGTCTGGGAGAATGCGAGGCATTGGCTGGACGGAAGTCAATTTGATTCTACGATGAATTATGATATGAGAAAGTTCTGTACCTATTTCTTTGCGAAGGGAGAATGGGATGCAGCAGAATTTGATGCGGCGGTGACAAGTATGCGTATGCGATACCGGAAGAATCTGCTCTATGGGCAGCTTAATCTTCTTGACAGTCACGATGTATCCCGCTTTCTGGCTGTGTGTGGCGAGCGGAAGGCTTCCTTTCGGCTTGCGGTAATCTTTCAGATGCTATTTGTCGGCGTACCGTCCATTTTCTATGGGGATGAACAGGGACTGAGCGGGATCACGGAGGAAGAATACCGGAAGGGCATGCGTTGGGATGGAGATCAGGAACTGGTATCCTTTTATAAACGGCTGATTGCTCTGCGGAAGAGTAGCAGAGCGTTTTCAGAGGGAGCATATCGGACACTGACGGCGGAAAAGGGCAGCTATTTATACGGTTTTGAACGATTCCTGCCGGAGGGTGAGGGCTTTCGGATTTATCTCAATGTCAGCGCGGAAAGCAGCCGGCTTACACCACAGACGGGAGAAATTGTGTGGGAGGAAGGCATGAATGTGAATGAACTTGCCCCATATGGATTTGTTATTATGCATTGAGCCTTGCGGGAGCGGGAAGCGGATTTAAAGAACAAATTACACATAGTTCAAGGGAATGCCTTGCCACACGGATTGTGTGCAGGGCATTTTGCCGTATTGTTCAAACTTTGGAAGTTTTGACTTGGCTTAATGGGTCGAATTGGTTATTATATAGATACAGAGGGTATCGATATGAGGAAGGAGAGCGCCCATGTCAGTGACGATCAAGGATGTGGCGAAGGCGGCTGGTGTTTCCACTGCGACGGTTTCCAAGGTTATGAATGGAAAACCTTCGATTTCCGATGAAACTGCGGAGAGAGTGAGAAACATCATTGAAGAGCTGCATTACCAGCCAAATCTCAGGGCACAGAATTTTGCAACGCGCCAGACACATACTATTGTATTTGCGACGGAACTGGTGCGAAACTGTGCCTTTGAAAAGCCGCATATGTTTGAAATCATGGTTGGACTTCAACATGTGCTCGCCGCGAAACACTATGAGCTGCATCTGGTTCATGTGACGAGAGAAAACTGCATGGATGTTCTGGGCAGCATGATTGCCAGAAAAAGCGTGGATGGGCTTGTGTTGCACATTTCCATCGTGACGAAGGAACTGGAGCATGTGATTCTTCGGGAGAACTTTCCGCATATTGTTCTGGGATGCCCGGAATATAAGACACAGCTCTGCTGGATAGATAATAATAATGTTTTGTCAGGAGAAATGGCGTGTTCATACCTTCACAGGCAGGGCTATCGCCGGATGGCATTTATCGGCGGACAGAAGGCTGACGTGGGTTCGGCTCTCAGACTGCAGGGTTATCGAAATATTCTGGAGCAACGTCATATGAAATACCGGGCAGAGTATGTGCTGAGCGGCTTTTCAACCGTTGAGAGCGGGGCGCGGATGATGGAAACGCTTCTCAGGCTGGAGCAGAGGCCGGACAGTGTGATTTGCGCAAACAATTATCTGGCTGTCGGAGCGATGAACGCATTGAGAGACTTTAATATTGCGGTGCCGAAGGAGATGGGGCTTATCACTTTTGATGCTTATCCTTTTTCCAGAATCACTGAGCCGAAGATGACGACAGTGGATATTGATGTCTATGACATGGGAAAACAGGCGGGGGAAATTATTCTGCGGAAAATCCGAAAACCGAACTTGCAGATGCAGTCGTTTACGACGCTTGCAAGCCTTATTGTAAACGGATCAACAAAATAGAAACAGGGGGCTATATGAAAAATTACAGGTTTCTGATCGAGTATGACGGGACAAGGTATTACGGCTGGCAGAGGCAGCCGGGACAGAATACCATACAGGGGAAGCTGGAGAGCGTTCTCGGGCTGATGTGCGGCAGCGGGACGGAGGTCATCGGGGCAGGGCGCACGGATGGCGGCGTGCATGCGAAAGGCATGGTTGCCAACGCAAGGCTGGATACGACGCTTTCCCCCGAGGAAATTAGGGATTACCTGAACCGTTACCTGCCGGATGATATTGCAGTCCTCGAGGTGAAGGAGGCGGGGCCGAGGTTCCATGCCAGATATAACGCCACCGGTAAGACTTACTGCTATACCTGCTTTGACGGAGATGTGAAGCCGGTGTTCGACAGAAAATATTATACGCGCCTGGATGAAAAGCCGGATGTCGATAAGATGCGCAGGGCGGCGGAGCTTTTGATCGGAGAACACGATTTCCGCAACTTCTGTGTGAACCCACGCATGAAGAAATCGACGGTGCGCCTTGTCGACAGGATAGAGATTCAGAGAGAGGGCGGCTATATCCGGTTCTTTTTCCACGGAACAGGTTTTCTGCAGAATATGGTCCGTATCATGGTGGGAACACTGTTGGAGGTGGGTTGCGGACGCATGACAGAGGAACAGGTACAGGCCGTTCTGGAAAATCCCGAGCGGCAGAAGGCGGGCCCCACCGCTCCCGCGCAGGGACTCTGCATGATGAACGTCGACTATGACTGAAACCTAAGTAATAGAGAAAGTTAGGATTTTAAATAACAGTTGTGCATCTTACGCAACGTCACTAGCAGAAGTAAACAATAAGGAGGGTTGCCTATGTTTTATATCGCACTGATTGTACTGATCTTCGCCGGAGATCTTTTCATCAAGAACCGAGTTGAGAAGTATATTGCCATCGGCAAGGAGAAGAAAGAAAAACGCATAGCATATGGAAAACTGATTCTGCGGAAGCACCATAATCAGGGCATGATGCTGAACATGGGTGAAAAAAAGCGGCCTGTTGTGGCCGCAGTTTCTCTTGCTCTGACGATCGTGCTGACACTTGCCTTCCTTCTCAGTCTCGGACATCGCGGAAACCGGCTGCTCCGGCTTGGGCTTGCGCTTCTGCTCGGCGGCTCGTTCAGCAATACCTATGACAGACTGAGAAGAAAGTACGTAGTCGATTATCTCAGCTTTCCCGTAAAATGGAAATGGTTCCGGGACATTGTATTTAACATTTCGGACTTTTGCATTATCATCGGCGCACTTCTCGCCGCCCTCGGCGCTACGCGGTGATGACCGTGCCTGCCTTTCCCTTCACGGCATCGCGCACCTTCGACATGGAGGTGATGAGAACTCTGCCGTCCTTTTTGCCCTCAAGGTAGCTGATTGCGCCCTCGATTTTAGGGAGCATCGTGCCCTCGCCGAACTGTCCATGGCGGATCAGCTCCTTTGCCTCGTCAACGGTCATGGATGAGATAGGGGTCTGGTTTTCGGTGCCGTAATCCTTGTATACACAGTCAACGTCCGTCAGGATGATAAGCTCGTCGCATGAAAGCTCTGAGGCGAGCTTGGAGGCGATGGCATCCTTCTCGATGACTGCTGACGCACCCTTCAGATTATGCTGCTGTTCGATCACGGGGATTCCGCCGCCACCGCAGGCGATAACGACCTGATCGGCATCAGCCAGCGTGCGGATTGCGTCGATTTCAACAATATCGATCGGCTTGGGTGCCGCGATAACGCGTCGGAAGCCCATGCCGGGGTCTTCCTTCACATAATTTCCCTTCTTGATCTCTGTCTCGGCATCTTCCCTTGACATATAGCGTCCGATTACCTTGGTCGGCTCATAGAATGCCTCGTCGTAGGGATCTACCGTTACCTGCGTCAGAATCGTGCTGACCGTCTTGGAGATACCGCGGTTTAAAAGCTCCGAGCGGAGTGCGTTCTGAATGTCATATCCGACATAGCCCTGACTCATGGCAGAGCAGACACACATGGGAGCGGGAGTGTAGTCGATGTATACGCGGCGCAGCTCGGTCATTGCCTTGTGGATCATGCTGACCTGCGGCCCGTTGCTGTGAGTGATGGTCAGCTGGTAGTTCTCTTCGACAAGGTCTGCCAGCGCCTTTGCGGTGATCTTAACGGCATCCCACTGCGCTTCCGTGGTATAGCCTAATGCTTCGTGTCCCAGAGAGACTACGGCTCTTTTCTTACTCATATCGTAACCTGCCTTTTCCTTACTTAATACCTATATTAGTGATTGCGAAACTCACACATTTTAGATAACAGTTGCACAGGATGCACCTGACCGCAAGCAGTGCACTCTGGAGCCGCCGGCACTTAGATGCTGTACTATAGCATCTTATGTGCCGCTGCGTGCGGAAGGTAGCGGGAGCGTGCCTGCGGTGGTCTGTGCATTCTGCGCAACGTCACTTGCGGAAACATGAGTTTCGTGGTTGTTTACATAACTTATATTATAGCATTATTTCGCAGAACTGTACAGCAGCTTTTCAGCGACGGCATCGAGCGTTTCAAAGTATTCCTCAAAGGTTTTCCGGCAGCAGCCGGGATCATTGATAACAATGCCGGGCGCGCGCAGCCCGATCAGCGAAAATCCCATCGCCATGCGGTGATCCTCGTAGGTCTCCACGGCCGTGGGGGCCGGCATGCCGGGATGAATGATGATGCCATCCCCGATTTCCTCGCAGCGGATGCCCATTCTGCAGAGCTCGGTCACAATGGCATGGATGCGGTCACTCTCCTGAAGACGGATGTGACCAATGCCATGGATCGTGGTCGGGCTGTCAGCGAAGGGAGCGATGGCGGCGAGGGTGATTGCCTGATCCGAACACGCGGACATATCGACGGTCACACCGTGATAGATGCCGTTTTCCGGTGGCAGTACGACAACACCGGCGGCGGTATCCATGGTGGTACATCCCATTTGCTCTAATATAGAAAGAAATGCAATGTCTCCCTGCATCGATGAATCGCCCGGATGCACATTTTCAACCCGCACGGGGAGATTCAGCAGAGGTGACATGGCATAAAAATAGCAGGCGGCGGAAACATCGGGCGGAACGAGGTACTCCAGCGCATGATAGTGCTGCCCGCCCGGAGTTCTGTACGCATAGGGAAGCGAACTGTTGATGCAGCCTGTGCAACTGTGGTTCTCATTGTTGCCGCTGCAATAATATAGCGGAACGGTCGTCACGCCAAACTGCTCCATCATTTTTATTGTCATTTCAACATAAGCTCTGCCGTGTGTTCCGTCAATGCAGGTGACGAAATCCTGTCCTGCAAGGCAGGAGACGATGAGCAGGGCGCTTAAGAACTGGCTGCTTTCCTCAATGCTGATCGTGATACGGTCGCGGAGGAAGCCGTGACCTTTGAGCGTGAAGGGGAAATGTCCCTCTTCGCCCTGATAGATGATCTCGCAGCCCAGCGATTTCAGACTGTCCAGCAGCGGAGCCATGGGGCGCTTCTGCATCTGTGCGGAGGATTCCATATGGTAGGTGCCATCCACGGAAAGCCCCAGATATGCGGAAAGGAATCTCGCTGCAGTGCCGGCGCTTCCGACATAGAGAGAAGCTTCCTTCTTTGGGAGCTGTCCGCCGAGCCCGGTCACGCGGATTGTTCTTGCAGCCTCATCGACAGAGGTCTCAAAGCCTAAGGTCTGTATGCAGCTTAAGAAGTGCCGGGAATCGTCGGAGAAGAGAACGCCGTTTAAGGTGGACGTGCCCTCTGCCAGCGTTGCCAGAAGGAGAGCCCGGTTGGTGATGCTTTTTGATCCGGGGACAGAGACGGAGAGGGGATGCTCTGCGTCGAATGCGTCTGTCCGCTGCCGGATGCAGGGTACGGAATATGTGCTTCTTTCCATATGAATAACCATGCCTTTCAGTAACCTGATTAAAAGATTCTCTTATTTACGATTCACTATATCATTTTCAGGGCGCAAATTCAATGCGGACGAAGAAAGTGGCTGAACTGTAAAAAACTTTCCAACTTTTGCTTGACAAAACGGATTTACAGGAGTAATATGCAATTCATAACAAACCTACTGGATTAGTGGGAAATAAGAAAAAGAACAGCTGCATGTCCGCCGGAGCGGACGGAAGGGAGTCAAAATGGGAAAGATTTATGAGAATGCGACAGAACTGATAGGACATACACCGCTGATGAAGGTAAGCAACTATGCAAAGGATCAGGGAGTAGAGGATGCAACGCTCTTAGTCAAGGTAGAGCTGTTCAATCCTGCGGGGAGCGTAAAGGACAGAGTTGCCCTTGCCATGATCGAGGATGCGGAGAAGAAGGGTAAGCTTAAGCCCGGCGCGACCATCATCGAGCCCACTTCGGGAAACACCGGAATCGGTCTTGCAAGCGTTGCCGCGGCGAAGGGCTACCGCACAGTGCTGACATTGCCGGAGACCATGAGCGTGGAGCGCAGAAATCTTTTGAAGGCATATGGTGCAGAGCTCGTGCTGACAGAGGGAGCCAAGGGAATGAAGGGTGCGATTGCCAAGGCGGAGGAGCTGCAGAAGGAGATTCCGAATTCCATCATCCTCGGACAGTTCGACAACCCGGCGAACCCTGCGGCACATGCAGCTACGACAGGCCCCGAGATCTGGGAGGACACGGACGGAAAGGTAGACATCTTTGTGGCGGGCGTTGGCACAGGCGGCACAGTTACCGGTATCGGAACCTTTCTGAAGTCAAAAAATCCTGACATCAAGGTCGTTGCGGTTGAGCCGGCGGATTCCCCCGTGCTCTCCGGCGGAAAGCCCGGCCCGCACAAGCTGCAGGGCATCGGCGCAGGCTTTGTTCCTTCTATATTAAATACGGAGATTTATGACGAGGTATTTACGGTGACGACGGAGGAGGCATTCAGCTCCGGCAGACTGATCGCACACAAGGAAGGCATTCTGGTAGGCATTACCTCCGGCGCGGCGCTTTACGCGGCGGCACAGATTGCAAAGCGTCCGGAGAACAAGGGAAAGACGATTGTTGCACTGCTTCCCGACTCGGGAGACAGGTATCTTTCAACTCCCATGTTTACAGAAGCCTGAATATATGATACACTGCGATACAGGCAGTAATTCATATCAACATAGTAGGAACTGCCTGTATCAGAAAGGTGTAGACGATGGAACCTATTATTCAGATTCAAAATGTAACAAAAACGTTTACAGGCAGGGATAATCAGGTGGAAGCGCTGAAGGGGATCAGCTTAGATATCGGAAAAGGCGATATTTACGGCATTATCGGCATGAGCGGCGCGGGAAAATCCACATTGGTGCGGTGCCTGAATTTTCTGGAACGGCCGACGACGGGAACCGTTCTGGTCGAGGGCAGAGACCTCTCCGCTATGTCCGGGAAGGAACTGCGCAAGACCAGAACCGGCATCGCCATGATCTTCCAGCATTTCAATCTGCTGATGCAGAGAAGCGTTCTGGACAATGTCTGCTTCCCGATGGAGATCGTCGGTGTAAAGCGTGCGGATGCCAGAAAGAGGGCGAAGGAGCTTCTGGAGATCGTGGGGCTGGCTGAAAAGGCGGCGAGCTATCCGGCACAGCTTTCGGGAGGCCAGAAGCAGCGTGTCGCTATTGCGAGAGCTCTTGCAAACAACCCGAAGATTCTGCTGTGCGACGAGGCGACCAGCGCGCTCGATCCGACGACAACAAAATCCATTTTGCAGCTTTTGCAGAAGATTAATAAGGAGTTCGGCATCACGATTGTCATTATCACACACGAGATGGCGGTGGTACAGGAGATCTGCTCCCATGTTGCAATTATCGACAACGGAAATCTGGCGGAACACGGTACGGTGGAGGAGGTCTTCACCTCTCCGAAATCCTCGGCGGCGAAGAAACTGGTGTTCATGGTGAACTCGCAGGCCTCCGAGATGCGCGGTAAGCGCTGCATCCGCATTGTATTTACAGAGAATTCGTCCTTTGAACCGGTGATCGCCAATATGGTTCTCGAGTGCAAGGCGCCGGTCAACATCCTTCTGGCGGACACCAAGGACATCAACGGTATTGCGCATGGACAGATGATCCTGCAGCTCCCGGAGGATGAGACTCTGGCGGCGAAGATGATTCATTATCTCCAGGAGAGAAAGCTGACGGTCGAGGAGGTGGATTCCTATGTTGGATAAAGCGGTTGCAATGATGTTGTTGGAAAATACGGGAATTACCCTGTACATGACTCTGGTCTCGACGATAGCGGCATATGTGCTGGGACTGCCGATGGGCATTGCGCTCGTCATTACCGCAGAGGATGGACTGAGACCGAACAAGCTGATCTATAAGTTGATCGACATTATTGTCAATGTGGTGAGAAGCGTGCCGTTCCTGATCCTGCTGATCCTTGTCATTCCGCTGACCCGTGCGATCGTCGGAAAGGCATACGGTCCTACAGCGACCATTGTGCCTCTGGTGCTGGCGGCAGCGCCGTTCATTGCGCGAATGGTGGAGTCATCGCTGCTGGAGGTGGATAACGGCGTGATCGAGGCAGCGCAGAGTATGGGAGCGAGCCTTTGGACGATTATCGTCAAGGTGATGCTCGGTGAGGCGAGAACCTCTCTCGTTGTCGGCGCGACAATCGTGCTGGGAACCGTGCTCGGCTATTCCGCTATGGCAGGAATCGTCGGCGGAGGCGGATTGGGAGACATTGCGATCCAGTACGGCTATTACCGCTATCAGGCGGACATCATGTGGGTGACTGTGGTTCTGCTGGTTCTGCTGGTGCAGATCATGCAGTATGCAGGTACAAAGCTGTCCAAAAAATTGGACAAGAGGATAAGATAACAGCGCGGAAAGCGTTGCTATAGAGGAGGAAATCATTATGAAGAAAAAATTGTTTGCACTTTTAAGCGTGGCAGTGCTGGCAGCGACCTCACTGACCGGATGTGGAAAGGGCAGTGCGGATGACAAGACGATCAGGGTAGCAGCATCGGCAGTTCCGCACGCGGAGATTCTGGAGGAGGCAAAGCCTCTGCTCGAGGCAAAGGGCTATACGCTCGAGATCAAGGTATTCTCTGATTATGTACAGCCGAACAATGTTGTAGAGTCAGGAGACTTTGACGCGAACTATTTCCAGCATGTTCCTTATCTGGACAGTTTCAATGAGGAGCAGGGAACCCATCTGGTAAATGCGGGCGGCATCCACTATGAGCCGTTTGGTCTCTATCCCGGAAAGTCCTCAGATCTGGCTGACATGGAGAATGCTTCCATCGCAGTTCCGAACGACACCACAAACGAGGCGCGTGCACTTCTGCTTCTGCAGGACAACGGCTATCTGAAGCTGAAGGATGGCGCAGGTCTGACAGCGACCAAGCTGGATATTGTCGAGAACCCTTACAATATCGAGATCGTTGAGCTGGAGGCAGCACAGATTCCCAGAACTCTTCAGGATGTCACCTTCGGTATCATGAACGGTAACTACGCAATGGAAGCAGGTTACACCGTTGCAGACAATGCCCTGTTATATGAGAGCGCTGATTCCGATGCGGCAGCAACCTATGTGAACATCATTGCCGTGAAGGAAGGAAATGAGAATTCCGACAAGATCAAGGCACTGGTTGAGGTGCTGAAGTCCGATGAGATCAAGAACTTTATCAATGAGAAGTACAATGGCGGAGTCATTCCGTATAAGTAAGTTTGGTAAGCTAGGGGAAGAACGGGGGTAACAATGAAAATTTCTACAAAGGGCAGATATGCAGTCAGAGTCATGCTGGATCTTGCCTTAAATAACACGGGAGAGTGTATCAAGGTAAAGGACATTGCCAGCAGACAGGGAATATCGGAAAAGTATCTGGAGCAGATCATTGCGGTGCTGAACCGGGCGGGATATGTAAACAGTG
Organism: uncultured Acetatifactor sp.; assembly: GCA_934402315.1. Taxonomy (GTDB): domain Bacteria; phylum Bacillota; class Clostridia; order Lachnospirales; family Lachnospiraceae; genus Acetatifactor. The sequence goes on from CAKRTS010000007.1 coordinate 22,952, forward strand.
TCAGAGGCGCCCAGGGCGGCTACCGCATTGCGAAAGACCCGTCGGAATACACGGTTGGAATGATACTGCGTCTGACCGAAGGGTCGATGGCGCCGGTTGCCTGCCTCGATGAGGGGACGCCGGAATGCGACAGGTGCGATACCTGCGAGACGCTTGAAGTGTGGAAAGATCTCTATGCTGCGATCAACAATGTCATAGACAATGTCACGATCGCGGATCTTGTCGAAAAGAGCAGACAGAGAGCAGAAAATCTGGATTACAGCATTTAGCGGTATTCGCAGAAGCCTTGCTCCATATGAAGCGTGTCAATTAGTTCACGACCGCCGGGAAACCTTCTGAAAATCTGGATGGTGCCGATTGCCGAGCCGCCTGCCAAAAGCGGGAATCTCGACAGCTGCCCGTCCGGATTTTCGTATTTTAATGACTGCATCTGTGCCTTTGTGCAGCTGCCGGAAAATTTAATGACGGAGGAACGGTTGCGCGCCGTGATGTGCCAGATGTAGCGCTTGTTCGTCTCCTTGGTCTCCCACTTACAGCGGGAGAGCAGAAACGGCTGGAAGCCGTAACAGAAATCCTCACCCATGTAGGAGAGCTGGATCAACAGCTTGCGGCGCAGCGGAAAACAGAGAAATCTCGGGCAGCAGCCATTGACGGCAAAGGCAGAGTGCTTTAATTCCCTGCCGGTATGCTCGCTGGTCAGTCTGCCGCAGGCAAACTGCATCCATGGGCGGTTGAAATCCCTGCCCCAGTGTTTGTCGGCATAGCCGTAGCTTGTCTCGGGGGTGACAGTATAGGCTTCGCCGTCGAGAAAAACTGTTCCCTTGAAAAAGCTCTTGATACCCTCGCCGTGCCAATAGCTGTCGAGAGCATTCAGAAACTGGAAGAGAGGGCTTGCCAGAATGCCGCTGTGACAGGCGACGGCCTTGTACACCTCCAGATCCCATTCCATTGTACCGGAATCGGTCATAAATGAGCGGTGCCTTGCCTCTTCTTCGGTAACATCTATGCTGCCGCTGATGCGGTTTTCACTGTAAAAACAATCCTCTATCTGCATCACCAGAGGAGCCTTTGTGACCTTCAGGGAATTGATGGGGTAAAATGCGTGAAGCTGTCTGCCATCATTGCCGTCAGCAGTCGGAAAAACTCCTGCTTTCACCATGACGTAGGAAGGACGCATGCCGCGTTTCTTGTAAAAGGGATGCTGTCCCAGAATGGGGTGATCGCCGCCCAGCCCCGGATTCATAATCAGATATTCCAAGAAAAAAATGCGGACGACACCTGTGTCTGCCTGAACTCCTGAGAAGGAGTGGAACCAGCGCATGTAGCCCCGCTTCGCGAGTCTTCCCTGCAGCATATATGCATTTCTTGTCAGATCCGACATATTCATCAGACAGTATTCCCCCACACTTTGTAGTCACTCTTCTTATTATAATACTATATCTTGTAAATGACAATAGTGTCGGGTGAAGTTTTGAAATTATTCGTAACACCTTACGCTGGTTACTATGTTGACAAATAAATAATTCTTTGCTATCCTTTACTTATAAGCAGATTTTCTATTTTCAAATTTCTGTGCCGGCGCAAGCCGATGTCTATGAGTCCAAGGAAATCCCTGCTTAGTTACCCAATGACAATGATAGAGCGGGGGAAGACATGGCGAGAGCCGGAAGCCTGATTTTATGCCGGTATATTCTCCTGCGGAAAATGCGAGGAGGATACGGATGGCAAAAAGGTATGAGGAACTGACGATTGCGGATGATTTTATGTTTGGCAAGGTGATGGAGGATAAAGCGCTTTGCCAGGAGGTTTTGGAGTGCCTGTTAGGGCAGCCGGTCGGGGAACTGGAAGACGTTCAGATAGAGCGGCAATTCCGGTACACAACGGATGGCAAGCCGATCCGGCTGGATGTGTATACGAGGGATCGGAATCGTGTCTATGATGCGGAGATGCAGAATTTGAATCATCAGGCGGTGGAGAAGCTGGAGCTGCCAAGGCGAAGCCGCTTTTATCAGGCGGCGATGGATATGGATCATCTGGACAAAGGGAAGTCTTATCGGGAACTGCCGGAGGGGAAGGTGCTGTTTATCTGTACCTTTGATCCCTTTGGACTGGGATATGTGAAGTACTCCTTTCAGAACCGCTGTGAGGAGAATCAGGAGTTGTGCCTGCGGGATGGCACGGAGAAGATTTTTTATAACTGTGTCAGCAGCGCTGAAGAGGTGCCGGAGCATTTGAAGGAGCTGTATGATTATATCAGAACGGGGAGAGCCGAAAGTGCGCTGACGCGCAAGATAGAGGAAGCCGTAGGCAGAGCCCGGAGAAATGAGGAATGGAGGACGGAGTACATGAAAGAGCTATTGCATGATGATGACGTCAGGGAAGAGGGCAGAGCGGAAGGAAGAGAAGAGGGCAGAAGAGCTGCTGCCATCAGGTTGAAAGCCATGAATATGCCTGTAGAACAGATTGCACAGGCACTCGAAGAAAACGTGGAAGTCGTGGAGCAGTGGCTGGCGGATTCTGTCGGAGTTCCTGTTCCGTAATCGTGCGGAGATTTTGAAAGTGCCGGAGGGACGTTGCTTTTGCCCCCAGTATCTTGCCCTCAATGTCTCGTTAAGAAAAGCCTATTCTCTGCAATTCAAGAGGACAGGCTTTTTCTGGCGTAAAGCCAGAGGGAGCCGGAGCAGCCTCCCTGTGGTAAAAAACTTGACTTGTACCGGTGGGAATGGTGTATAATAGAATATAAAAGGTTTGTAAGGTACGAAGGCGTTTTTATACGGTAAAAGCTTACATAATTGAAGGAGAATTTTATGAAGAAACGAGCATTGAGTCTTTTTATGGCACTTGCGCTCTGTCTCTCGATGGCACCCGAGGTGTCATTTGCGGAGGAAGCAGGAGCAGTGACGGAACAGGAGGCGCAGAGCAGCGAGAGCGCTGACGATGGCTATACCACCGGTAACGAGACGCCCGGCAACGACATCATTGGTAATGACGTCAGCGGCGGAGATGTCAGTGATGGCGATACAAACGCCGAGGTACAGGACGCAGAAAAGGATGCGGCTGTGTTGTCCGTTCAGGAGCAGATTAACGCTCTGCCCGATGTGGACGCACTTCCCGCGATGGAGGAAGACGAGATTCTGGCGGCATACATGGCGGTTCAGGAAGCATATGATGCCTATGACGCGCTGACGGCGGAGCAGCAGGCGCAGATTACAGGCGCGGACTGCTTTGAAGATCTGTTCGGCTGGTTCAACGGGCAGATTGCGCCGCTGGAGGTTTACACTAATATTGAGTCTGGTGTGGTCGGTGTGGTCAATGAGGAAACAGGCGAGAGGAAGTCATGGTCTGGGAGCCGTACGGGCTGCCACATTGTCGATGCGGACGTGACAACAGCTTGGGGGACGTCGTATGATAGTTATTATGTGCTTAAAGATAAAGAGGATGTGACACTTTCTTCTTTGACTGTACAGGGTAGTAGCCCTGCGTATCTCTATCTGGGCAAGGACACAACGTTGACAATCAGTGGTCCTATAACCTTCCGGAATGGTGGCTGCCTTTTCGTTTATGGGGCTTCGGATGGAAGTGGAAAAGTAATCATTAACAATACCTCTGACTCGGCAGCAATTCAAGCCGAAGGCGAATCCAATGGTTCGTATCTTGCTGTTTGCGGCGGCACATTGGAGATTACGAGTACGAGCGGTCGTATCACGGACGGGGTTTATTTGGTGAATGGCAACGATAGTTACCATTATATGGAATACACGATTGATGATAAAGCGGTGGCGTACGATGAAAACAAGGAAATGTTGGAGGGAAAGACGATTGCTGGCACGACTCTCACCCTTACCTGGTGCAAGCATAACAATGCCGCCTATGTGCCCTCAGGCGGAACACAACATAAAATGAACTGCGCGCAGTGCGGCTTTGTAGGGACGGCGGTGAAGTGCGAGTTTGATAGCCCTGATGGCTATGATCAGGGCGATGAAAATAGGCATTATGAGAAATGCGTCTGCGGCAATGTGGACACGGCCAATCCGCTTGAGCATCAATTTGTAACGGCGCCGACGGATAACGGCAAATGCCACATTTCCAGATGCTGGTATTGTTTCTATGTAAAGAACGGTGCAAAGGAGGAACCCCACGATTGGGATGATGAAACAGGCGAATGCAAGGTTTGCAGCTTTATGCCGGTGGCCCAAGACAGCTTGGGCAATCTCTATGATGGCGGTACCCAAACGGGAGTGAAAACTGCCTTAAAGGCGGTTGCTGACGGTAACGGGGCAGAATATGTAGAGCTGTATTCCAAAAAAGCCGACGACAAAGGAATCACTGAAAATGTTGAATTTGAGCATCCGGGCAAGACGGTTGAATTGCGGATGAATGGGTATACTCTGCAGGCGAATGGTAATCCGACTTTGAGGGTTACGGACGGAACGCTGAACATTACAGGGGATGCAACAATCAAATCTATAGGTCAATCTCAGGAGACAGTCGGCTATGGCATTTCGGTTTCCGGCGGCAAGCTGATTTTTGAAGGCAATTTGAACGCAGAGGGTGGCTTACACGATAAAACACGCAGGTCTGCGATTACTGCCAATGGCGGCGAACTGGAGTTTAAAGGCGGTTTGGATTTGAATGGCGGTCTGACGCTTACCGGTGACGCGAAGCTGACAGATGGACTGACACAGGGTACGTTCCGGGCAGAGGGCGATACCAACGGCTCGGCCAGAGTATCGGTCGAAGGCTCGAAGGTATACAGCAATGTGCAGGGGCTTCTGGCAGAGGACTATGCATTTGTTGACAAAAACGACACGAGTGTGTTTGTGGATGCCAGCGCGAAAACATTGGCGCAAGATGTTACCATTGTGGCACATAAGCATAACTATCAGCCGATGGAGGGTAGCGGCGACTATCAATGCGTTACCTGCAGTCTTACGTGCTCGCATGACGGCGGCTTTTCCGGCGGCGCGTGCGCTGTCTGCCACAAACCCTGCCCGCATACATCGGCAAAAGAGAAAACGGATGAGACGACAGGGGATAGCATAACGGTATGCAATGACTGTGGCGAGCAGATGATCGTGAAGAGTGAAAAGGACGGTTCGTTGGCGCACAGCACAGACTTTAGGGCGGCAATGTGTGAGGCTGAGGATGGCACAAAGATTACCCTGCTGGCAGATGTCGTTATGAGCGGCTGGAGTAAAGCAAAGATTTCCGGCGATAATAAAGTTGTTACACTGGATTTGAATGGACACAACATCACAGGCCGCGGAGGGATATATGTCGGGAAGAATGACAATTCCGTTACCTGCCGATTGAATATTATGGGCGCCGGCAGCATTGAAACTGTGACTATTGACTTGAAAGGCACACTTGATTTGAGCGGTTGGACAGGCGGCACGATCAGAGATTTAAATATAAGTGACAATTCGACTTATCCTGAGAATGAGAGGGAGGCCGGGCTTATCGTCGGATCGAAGGCAGGTACGATTCAGACCTTATCGTTCGGGAATAATCAATTATCTAAAAGAGAGAAGATTAAATTAAGCGGCGGCAGTTATGGCGAGATCAGTGAACTGGGTTTCACGGCGGTTAAGCTTGGCGATCTGCTTGAAGTGGGTTACGCATTCCAAAACGCAAATGGAACATATGTGAATTATGAACAAACAATCAACAGAGCAGCTATTTACAATGTCAAGGTCGTAAAATGCCCGCATGAGAAGGTAGGAGAAGACGGCACTTGCGTATACTGCAATAAGACAGGCATCGCGGCGACGCTCGATGGCGAGGCATACAGCGATGTTAACACGGCGGTTACTGACTGGCTGAGCAAAGGCGGCGTGTTGAAGCTGTGTACTGGCTATTCCGGCAGTATTGATTTCAGCAGTGCAACGAATCCGCTTACCATTGACCTGAACGGGCATAGTTTTAATCAAGGGAAGGAGATGAGTCTGAACGGCGCAAGCCTGACAATCACGGATACTTCAACGACAGCCAGTGGAAATTTTGGTCAGCTGGCGGCGGATAACGGTACGCTGATTCTTGAGGGCGGTACGCTGGAAGTATTGAACGCACCGGAGAACAGCTTAGCTGCAATTTCCCTCCGCGGCGGTCAGTTCACTGCCGGAGTAATCAGTGGTGACGTTTACAAGATGCTAGCGGATGGATATTATCTGCTGCATGACACCGACCCCATAAATCCCGTGAAGTCTGTGGATGCGCCTAGCTCCGGTGAATTCTATCAGGTTAAGAAGGCTGATATTACGGCTGACGGCGAAAAGAGCGGAACGATTACGTTTGGCGAGAATAGAGTGCCGATCGGGGCGAACGTGTCTGTTGGCGAGGATGGCATTACGCATGTGCAGTTTGGGTGGTATGCTGTGACGGATAATGGTTACGTGGCGCAGCTGGCAGAGAGTGAAGATGTGGAATTGTCGGACGTTAGGGTGGCTTCCTATGAGCCCACTGCAGAAGAGTGCGAAGCTTATACTACTGGTTGGTACGGCTTATATGGCGGTAAGACCTATGAGCTTTTATGCGTAGTGACAGGAAAGGACAGCAATCATTCTACCCAGTGGCAGACGGTGCTGAAGGGCTACGAGTTGGAGGTCGAGCAGGCGGGTCTGGACAGCGAGAAAACGGTAATCACACAGCAGGCAAATTCCGGCAATACCGGAAATAAGGCAGACAATCGTCTTGTGGTTACGCCGAATGCAGACGGCGGTCTTGATGATGTAACCTACAAATTTAATGTGTACTACGATGGCAAAATGCTGGCAAGGGACACGGATTACACAATTAAGGACGGCAATACGGCAAAGAATGCCGGAGAGCATACGCTGATCATTGAAGGTACCGGCAATTATACAGGCGAAAAGACAGTCACATGGACGATTGAACCGTATGAGCTGTCAGCAGAACTTGCCTTCAATACACAGGTTACCAAGAGCTACGACGGTACAGTCGCAGCGGATGAGAGCACACAAGGTGTAGCGGATCTGGGCGTTTTTAAAATTGATTCGGGTAATCTGAGGAATCCCGTTGTATCGTTGAATGGCAGCGAAATCGATTTGACGGACAGCGTTATTAGGACAGACTTGCGTTTCGACTCTGAAAAAGCAGGAAGCAGAACATTTAGCTTTACATTGACGCTGAAAGGCGATAACTTCGTTTTTGCAGATGGCGAAAAGGCGGCGGAGTTTGAACTCAGCGGTGCGAAGGCGGCTATTTCTAAGAAAACCATTGATGCACCCGCTGCGAAGGATTTATCGGTTGTAAATGGGCACGAAGCAACCTATACGGTTGATCTGACAGAAATGCTGCCGGAGCTGGCTAGTCCGATGAAATACGGCGATGTGCAGTATAGCATTGATGGGTACAGCCTTGACCCTGACTATTACACCAGCAGTAATCAGGCAAGTATCGAAGACGGACAGCTGAAGCTGCCGATTCTGGAGTCGCAGCAAACGGGCGATGTGAATGTCGGCACGGTTACTGTGAAGGTGACTTCTGATAATGTTGAAGATTTTATTTTGACGATTAAGGTTACGGCAAGGGATAAGATCGTTCCGCAGCTGGATGGCACGCTGACGCTTGATCCCGCCGAGATTACCTACGGTGACAAGCTGAGCAAGATTGCCACTATTTCCGGCACGATGAAGGACGGCAACGAGGAGGTTCCCGGCACATTCGTATGGCAGAACCCGGACGCGGTTCTGAATGCGGGCACTCATGATGTTACGTGGGTATTCACGCCGACAGATAACATGAACTATGCCGTGGCTACCGGCACCGTGACAGTCAAGGTCAACCAGGCTGAGCAGGGTGGTACAGTCAGCATGATCAGTTACACTTATAATGCTGCTCCCAGTACGCCTGACCTGACAGGCCGGACGGGCGACAGCAGCGCAACGGTGACCTACTATTACAGCACTACCGATACCAACGAGGGCGGAAAGGAATGGAAGAACATCGAGCCGACCACGCTGAACGCCGGAACGTACTACATGTACGCTGTGATCGGTGAGATGGAAAACTATGAGAAGTTCACCACACCCGCTGTGGAATTTGTGGTTTGGACAGCCACGCCGGAATACACAAAGCCTACGGGTGTGACGGCAAAGTATGGTCAGATGTTAGGCGAGACTACACTGACCAATCCTGAGGGCAATATGGACGGCAAATGGAGCTGGGAGGCACCCGCGACGATACCTGACAAAACCGGCGAAGCAGTATATAACGTTAGGTTCAAGCCCACCAGTGAGAATTATAAGGAAGTGACCGGCATCGCAATCAAGGTAACAGTCGAAAAGGGTGACGGCAAAAATTTTGCCACAGATGAGCTTACGCAGAAATTCACGGATAGCTCCGAACACACTTATACGCCGGATTGGAGCGGACTTCCTGCCGGACAGACATGGAGCTATAGCTGTGCATCCAGTGTCAGCAACGGATCGGCTGCTAAACTTACCACGAAGGTTTCCGCTGAAAACGGTGAACTGACCTATGCAGTTTCCGGCGGCGAAGTAGGCGACACAATTACTGTCACGCTGAAAGCGAGCTGCGAGAACTATAAGGATTTCACCGTTACGTTGAACATTACCCTGACGGAAAAAGATAATCAGAAACCACTGACTATTACCGGTAGCAACATCGGAGTTTATGGTCAGACAATGAAACTGGGCACTACCGGCGGCTCAGGCACAGGTAAAGTAACTTACAGCATTGAGGCAGGCAGCGAAGGCGAAGCGACCATTGACGCAGACGGTGTCCTGACGCCGGTTAAGGCCGGCTACATTGTGGTTAGAGCCACCAAGGCAGCTGATGCCGAGTACAATGAGATTACCAGTGACCGCTTTGAAATTCTGATTACCCAGGCTCCTACTACCGGTGAGCCCAGGTACACTAAGATTACCACCGGCGGCAAGACACTGGCAGATGCGGGTCTGACGCTGGAAGGCGGTACCCTGAATCCTGCGGAAGGCAAGCTGGAGTGGATAGATTTTGAGGGCGATACACTGCCCAATGACACCGAGGTTGAGGTCAACGCAATCTACACATGGTGCTTTACGCCCAAGGATACCAATTACGCGCACCTGACCGGTGATGTCGTACTGTATTATGTGGAGGCGCCTGCCATCAGCGCACAGCCGAAGGATGCATCTGTGAAGGCAGGAGAGAAAGCCGTCTTTGAAGTAACCGCAACGGGTACCGATTTGACGTACCAGTGGCAGATTGACCGGAATGACGGCAAGGGCTTTGTAAATCTCAACGGCGCGACCGGCGCAAGCTATACGTCTGGCGTGACGGACATGGACTGCAACGGCTTTAAGTACCAGTGTATCATCAGCAACGTAGCGGGTTCTGTTACGACCGAAACCGTAACGCTGACGGTTACCGTGTATTACACCATTACAGCTACCGCTGGAGAGCACGGAAGTATTTCCCCGAGCGGCGCTGTTGAGGTAGCGGAGGGCAGTAACCAGACCTTTACGATTACAGCGGATGCAGGGTATGAGATCGAGAGCCTGAAGGTGGACGGAACAGAGGTAAGTGTCGCAGCAAGCTATACCTTTGAAACTGTGAAAGCGGCACATACCATAGAAGTTACCTTTAAAGTTGTTGTATACGAGATTATTGGCGGGGCGGACAGTTCGTGGACGCAGAACGTGGACGGAAGTCTTGCAATCCGAGGAAACGGTGAAATTGCCGATTTCCAGAAAGTATTGGTGGATGGAAATGTGGTTGATCCTGAGAATTATATAGTGACAGAGGGTTCGACAATTATCACCTTGAAGCCGGAGTTCCTGAGCACGTTATCGGAGGGCAGTCATACCTTTGAAATCGTCTGGACGAATGGCTCCGCGGGCACCAGCTTCACGGTTGCAAAGAATACGTCCGGCAATAATGGCGGCAATAACAACGGTAACAATAACAGCAACAATAGCAGCAACAATAACAGCAGCGACAATGCAGGCAGCAGTGACGGTACGGCGGATAAAACGGTAATTGCGCCGAAGACCGGAGATGATTCCCTGGATGCGCTCCTGGTGGTGTTTGTCGTAGTAGCCTTCGCGGGACTTGCAGGAGTGCTGGTACTCAAGAAAAAGAATACTTATAAGTAATAGGTAAGGAATAGGAAATAGAATAACAACAGACCTGAGGCTTTGTGTGCAAACACCCATGCCCGGGTCTGTTGTTTTATGGTGGAAATGTTACTTTACAAGATAACCCATGGACGGATTATTTGAAACATTGTATATTGAAACTATTAATGTGACCAGAAGAAAAATACAGGTATGGAGGGAAAAGATGAATCGGAAGGATTTCAGCAGTCCGCTGGACTTAAAACAGGTGCAGATCACAGATGAATTCTGGGGCAGGGAGCAGGAACTCGTGCGGCGCGAGGTGATCCCCTATCAGTGGGAGGCGCTCAACGACAGAGTGCCGGACGCCGCGCCGAGTTATTGTATGCGGAACTTTAAGGTTGCAGGGAAGATGATGCACCGTAAAAAAGAGGAGGGTGCTGGCTTTGTGGAGCCTGCCTATACCTTCCGCGGCTTTGAGGCACTGCCGGAGGATCCGAAGAACCCCGACCCGGATAAATTCTACGGCTTTGTTTTTCAGGACAGCGACTTCTCGAAGTGGATTGAGGCGGTCGGCTATTCCCTGATTAACCATCCCGATCCGGAGCTTGAGAGGACTGCGGATGAGGCGATCGATATTGTCTGTGCGGCACAGGCGGAGAACGGCTATCTGGACACCTACTATATCATCAACGGTATGGACCGCATTTTCACCAACCTCAGAGATCACCACGAGCTCTACTGTCTCGGGCATCTGCTCGAGGGAGCGGCAGCCTATTATCAGGCGACCGGCAAGGATAAGCTGCTGAAGGCGGCGGAGAGATTCGCGGACTTTGTTGCTGAAAAGTTCGGGCCGGAGGACGGACAGTGTAAAGGCTATCCCGGACATGAGATCGCGGAGATGGCGCTCGCAAAACTGTATGAGCTGACCGGTGAGAAGAAATATCTGGAGCTTGGAAAATTCTTTCTGGATATGCGGGGAACGAAGCCGTACTATTTCGACCTCGAGGAGAAGGAGCGCGCGGAGCACGACGGAAGGCCGTACAAGGCGCCCGATCCGAAGGAGCTCAGACATTGGTATCATCAGGCACATCTTCCTGTCCGGGAGCAGACGGAGGCGACAGGGCATGCGGTGCGCGCGGTCTATCTTTACAGCGGCATGGCGGATGTCGCAAGACTGACGGGGGATGAGGAAATGTTTGCCGCCTGCCGGAGACTCTGGAAGGATATGGTGCAGAGAAAGCTCTATGTCACGGGCGGCATCGGTGCGACGCATCTCGGGGAGGCATTTTCCTTTGCGTATGATCTTCCCAACGACACAGCGTATTCCGAGACCTGTGCGGCGATCGGTCTTGCCTTCTTTGCGAGAAGAATGCTGGAGATCGAGGCGGACAGCGGCTATGCGGATGTGATGGAACAGGCGCTTTACAATACAGTGCTTGCCGGAATGGCTCTGGACGGAAAGAGCTTCTTCTATGTAAATCCGCTTGAGGTCGTTCCGGAGGCGTGCGAGAGGGATGAGAGAAAGCGCCATGTGAAGGCGGTACGGCAGAAATGGTTCGGCTGCGCATGCTGCCCGCCCAACATTGCGAGAATTGTCAGCTCGATCGGCGCATATGTCTACACGCAGAGCAAGGACACCATCTACACGCACCTCTATGTGGGAAGCAGACTGAGCTGTACCATAAATGGGACAGCAGTTGATCTGAAGCTGGAGAGCGGCTTCCCGTGGAACGGAAGCGCGAAGGTTACGGTACATACGGAAAAGTCTGCTGAGGGAACGCTTGCCTTCCGCATTCCGGGCTGGTGCCGGGGGCACAGGGCTGTCACGACGGCAGAGGTACAGGAGCGCACGGAGAAGGGCTATCTGTATCTGACGGGCACATGGAAGGACGGAGACACGGTCGAGCTGGATTTCCCGATGGAGGTTCGCTGCCTGACGGCAAATACAAAAGTGCGTGAGGATGCCGGAAAGCTTGCCTTTATGAGAGGCCCTGTGTGCTATTGCATGGAGGAGATCGACAACGGAAAGAACCTGCATCTTCTGCGGGTCGATACGGAAAAGCTGTGCGCGATGGGGATGGACAAGGCGGTCGGTGTGGAAAAGAGCAGTGAACTCGGACATGAGATGTGGATATTGAAGGTTCCGGGCAGGAGGCTGGAGGAGAGTACAGACGAGTCGGGACTGTACGCAGACTACGCTCTCGCGGCTTCGACAGAGGTGACATTGACCTTTGTTCCCTATTATGCATGGAATAACCGCGGAGAGGGCGAGATGAGCGTCTGGGTGAGAGAGTGACGGACACGATCCGTCAGAGATTCTCCCGGATTCGGATGTCAACGGCGACATAATTGTGTTCCTTCTCGGGCAGCCCCCCTGTTGTCAGGTAGGTGAACAGCAGGGAGAGGGGCCTGCTCCCCTGCAGCTTCGGCTGCTGGCAGATGACAGCGGCGATTGTGCCCTTTTTCACCAGCTCCCTTGTCGTGGGAACCATATCATACGCCACAATGCGGATTTTTCCCTGTAAGCCGAGAGCCTTGACGCTGCGGCAGCCGCCGTAGACACCGCCGGCGGCGAAATACAGGGAGTTTATCTCGGGATGCGCCTTGAGAAGCTGCGTGGTCTTCTCATAGCTCTCGATCTCGTCATCATGTACCTCGACAATGTCCGTGATGTGGATCGTGTCATTGTAAGGCTTTAAGGTATCGGTGAAACCGGCGATGCGCTCCGTGTGGCAGAGGATATTCGGAGAACCGGTGACGATGCCGACGTTGACCTCTCCGTGCGTCATGAGCTGCAGCAGTCCTGCGGCGGTTGCCCCGCTCTTGGTGTAGTTGCTGCCGACGTAGGCGAGTCTCTTTGAATTTTCAATGTCGGTGTTCAGGGTGACAACCGGGATTCCCTGTTCGTACAGGGCATTGATGCGGCTGCGGACAGTCTCGTCGTTGTAGGGGGCGAGCGCGATGCCGTTCACACCCTCGGCGACCAGCTCGTCCATTGCTTTCAGCTGCTCCTCCACGCTGCTGGCGATCTGTCTGACAAGCACGGTGCAGTTATAGCCCGCAAGCTCCTCCGCCTTTTCGTTGACACCGGCGAGAACATCCACATAAAAGGGGTTTTCCGGTGAAAACAGGATGACGCCGAGCTTTAACTTTTTCTTCTGTGCCGCGAGGACAAGACCTGCCACGTTTGGCTTGTAGTCCAGTTCCCGTGCGATTTTCTCTATTTTTTCGGCAGTGGCGGGATTGACGCTCCCCCTGTGGTTCAAAACTCTGTCGACAGTTCCCCTTGACACGCCGGCAAGTGCGGCGATTTCTTTTATGGTTGCCATAGTTCCCCTCGTTTCCGGTGCTTTTTTTCTTCAAAGCTACAGTAACATAAACCCGGACGAATTGCAATTATGGCAAAATCATCTTGATTTTTTTCTCAATAACAAGTATCATATCCTTATAGCGTGCCCGTGCACACAACAGGCGGCGCAGAGGGTCTCCGGAAGCCCGGAAGACAGCGTGTCTGCGGCGTGGCGGGACATAGAAAGCAGATTGGGAGGTTACATATGCTGTACATAGGGATTGATCTGGGAACATCGGCGGTAAAGCTGCTGCTGATGGACAGCGACGGAAAGATCGTCAACATTGTCTCAAGGGAGTACCCGCTGTATTTCCCGCATCCGGGCTGGTCTGAGCAGAAGCCGGAGGACTGGTATGCGCAGACGATGGACGGAATCAAAGAGCTGATTAAGGATGTGGACAAGAGTCAGGTGGCAGGCATCAGCTTTGGCGGACAGATGCACGGGCTTGTGATCCTCGACAAGGAGGACAACGTGATCCGTCCCGCAATTCTCTGGAATGACGGACGTACCACGGAGGAGACGGATTATCTGAACAATGTCATCGGCAAGGAGAAGCTCTCCGAGTATACCGCAAATATTGCATTTGCGGGATTTACGGCGCCGAAGATCCTCTGGGTGAAGAATAAGGAGCCTGAAAATTTTGCAAAGATCGCAAAGATCATGCTTCCCAAGGATTATATCGCATACAAACTGACAGGCGTACACTGCACGGATGTGTCAGATGCGTCCGGTATGCTGTTATTTGATGTAAAGAACCGCAAGTGGTCGAAGGAGATGTGCGACATCTGCGGCATCAGCGAGACACAGCTTGCAAAATGCTATGAGAGCTATGAGGCGGTCGGCACGGTTCTTCCGCAGATCGCGGAAGAGCTCGGAATCCCCGGAAACTGCAAGGTGGCTGCAGGTGCGGGCGACAACGCGGCGGCAGCTGTCGGAACCGGAACAGTGGGCGACAATATGTGTAATATCTCGCTCGGAACCAGCGGAACGATCTTCATTTCCTCGAAGAAGTTCGGTGTGGATAAGTTCAATGCGCTGCATTCCTTTGCACACGCGGACGGAAGCTATCACCTCATGGGCTGCATGCTCAGCGCGGCAAGCTGCAATAAGTGGTGGATGGACGAAATCATCGGCACGAAGGATTACGCACAGGAACAGAAGGCAATTGAAAAGCTCGGCGAAAACCATGTCTATTTCCTGCCCTATCTGATGGGTGAGCGCTCGCCGCACAATAACCCCAATGCGAGAGCAACCTTTATCGGCATGACGATGGATACGACAAGAGCGGACATGACGCAGGCTGTTCTGGAGGGTGTTGCCTTCGCACTGAGGGATTCCCTCGAGGTGGCGAAGTCCCTCGGCATCGACTTAAAACGCACAAAGATTTGTGGCGGCGGAGCAAAGAGCCCGCTCTGGAAGAAGATGATCGCAAACATCCTGAATCTGAAGGTGGATGTGATCGAGAGTGAGGAAGGTCCCGCAATGGGCGGTGCGATGCTCGCGGCTGTGGCGTGCGGGGAGTACGGCAGCGTGGAGGAGATCGCGGCAAAGGTTGTTAAGATCGTGGACACAGTGGAGCCCGATCCGGAGCTTGTCGCAAAGTACGAGGCGCGCTACGCACAGTTCAAGGAAATCTACCCGGCCTGCAAGCCCCTCTTCGAGAAACTGCTTTAAAGTAAACTTTGGCTGTTTACAAAATCTATAACGTTTCAGAAATCAGTTGTGCAGGATGCGGTGGTCTGCGCTTCCTGTGCAACGTCACTCGGATACATAAAAAATAACAAAAAGGAGCACAAACCCATGAAGATTTTATCTGTAAACGATCCGTCCTTTAAAAAGTACGGACGTGTCATCAACAATGTGGACTTCAGCGGACTGGTCGAAGCGATGAAAAAGACACCGGTTCCCGAGGGCGTGGTTTATGAGCCGGGCGTTGCGGAGCTGGAAGCGCTGCCCGTCATGCAGGAGCTGTCCCACATCGTATACGGCGAGATGCCGATCCAGATCGGCTACTGCAACGGACATAATACAAAGCTCAATGCGGTGGAGTACCACAGAGACTCCGAGATCAACGTGGCTGCCACGGATGCGATCCTGATGCTGGGAATGCTGCAGGACGTAGAGGCGGATCACACCTACGACACCTCAAAGATCGAGGCATTCCTCGTTCCGGCAGGTACGGCGGTAGAGGTTTATTCGACCACGCTTCACTATGCACCCTGCAGCGTGGAGGGCAAGGGCTTCCAGGTGGCAATCGTACTGCCGAAGGGAACGAATTATCCCTTGCAGGTAAAGCATCCGAGGGCGACGGGCAATGCCACGGACAATGAGGACTGCCTGATTACCGCGGTCAACAAGTGGCTGATCGGTCATGCGGAGGGCGGACTTGACGAAGGAAGCTTTATCGGATTAAAAGGAAAGAATCTCGATATTACAGAGGACTGATCTGCAAGAGAGCAACGGATGAGTAGAATTTTGTCTTAAAAGCAATTATAATGATAAGTATGAGTATGGTAAAACAGGAGGAACAAGAAATGAACAATTTACCCCAGGTAAAAATCGGTATTGTCGCTGTCAGCCGTGACTGCTTCCCGGAAAGCCTGTCTGTCAACAGAAGAAAGGCTCTGGTTAAGGCTTACACAGACAAGTACGGCGCAGCGGACATCTACGAGTGCCCCATCTGTATCGTGGAGAGCGAGATCCATATGGTACAGGCTCTTGAGGACGTCAAGAAGGCAGGCTGTAACGCACTCTGCGTATATCTTGGAAACTTCGGACCTGAAATTTCCGAGACCCTGCTTGCAAAGCACTTTGACGGCCCTTCCATCTTCGTTGCGGCAGCAGAGGAGAGCCAGGCTGATCTGGCTGACGGACGTGGCGATGCATACTGCGGAATGCTGAATGCAAGCTACAACTTAAAGCTCCGCAACATCAAGGCATATATCCCTGAGTATCCGGTAGGAACTGCGGAAGAGTGTGCTGACATGATTAACGAGTTTGTTCCGATCGCAAGAGCAATCATCGGACTTTCCGATCTGAAGATCATTTCCTTCGGTCCCAGACCGCTGAACTTCCTTGCATGTAATGCACCGATCAAGCAGCTTTACAATCTCGGCGTTGAGATCGAGGAGAACTCCGAGCTGGATCTGTTTGAGGCCTTCAACAAGCATGCCGGAGATGAGAGAATCCCCGCAAAGGTTAAGGAGATGGCTGACGAGCTGGGCGCCGGGAACAAGAAGCCCGAGGTTCTTGAGAAGCTTGCACAGTACGAGCTGACCCTGCTTGACTGGGTAGAGGCACACAGAGGCTACCGCAAGTATGTTGCAATCGCCGGAAAGTGCTGGCCTGCATTCCAGACACAGTTCGGCTTCGTTCCCTGCTATGTAAACAGCCGTCTCACCGGAATGGGCATTCCTGTATCCTGTGAGGTTGATATTTACGGCTGCCTGAGCGAGTTCATCGGAACCTGTGTCAGCGCAGATGCAGTTACACTGCTTGACATCAACAACTCCGTACCTGCTGATATGTATAAGGAATCTATCGAGGGCAAGTTCCCCTACACGCACAAGGACACCTTCATGGGCTTCCACTGCGGCAATACCTGCTCCAAGAAGCTTGCTTTCTGTGAGATGAGAAACCAGAAGATCATGGCGAGAAGCCTTCCGGTAGAGGTTACAAACGGAACGCTCGAGGGAGACATCATGCCCGGCGATATCACCTTCTACCGTCTGCAGTCCACTGCTGACAGCAAGCTTCGCGCTTACATCGCACAGGGCGAGGTCCTTCCGGTAGCGACAAAGTCCTTCGGAAGCATCGGTGTGTTCGCTATTCCTGAGATGGGACGCTTCTACCGTCATGTACTGATCGAGAAGAACTTCCCTCACCACGGCGCAGTTGCTTTCGGACATTTCGGAAAGGCACTGTTCGAGGTATTTAAGTACATCGGAGTTCCGATTGAGGATCTGGATTACAACCAGCCGAAGTCTCTGCCTTACCCGACGGAGAACCCATTCTGCTGATGGATTTTTAACTGAACAGGCATTTTGCAAAGGAACAGGGTTGTTCTCCTTGTTCCTTTGTTTGTGCAAAAAAATCCATTTTTTGCTCCGATTTTGTCAAAAAAGTACATTGCACTTTCTTTCTGCCGCGCATATACTCACTACTGATTTGAACATAATGTAAAGGTAAAGACAGGAGGAAGATGCGCTATGACGAAGGATTTGACACAGGGATCACCCATGAAGCTGATACTGGGATTTTCCGTACCGCTCTTATTCGGTTTTTTATTTCAGCAGTTTTATAATCTGGTAGACACCATCATCGTCGGGCGGTTTCTGGGAACGGACAACTTGGCTGCGGTCGGAGCGACGGGTTCGGTGAACTTTCTGATCATAGGCTTCTGCATGGGCATATGCAGCGGCTTTTCCATTCCGATCTCCCATAAATTCGGAGCAGGGGATCTGTCTGGTATGCGAAGGGTGGTTGCAAA
Source organism: uncultured Acetatifactor sp. (assembly GCA_934402315.1). GTDB lineage: Bacteria > Bacillota > Clostridia > Lachnospirales > Lachnospiraceae > Acetatifactor. Next base: position 40,873 of record CAKRTS010000007.1, read on the forward strand.
CTGCATCTGGCTGGCGATAGGCTTCGGCACGGTGATCACGCTGCTGACGACCTTACTTTGCAGATACATCCTTGTCCTCATGAGAACACCGGACAATATCATAGATGCAGCCTATTCCTATATCTGGGTGATTTTTCTCGGAATACCGACGACGTTCCTGTACAACATGACCTCCGGTGTGATCCGGGCACTCGGGGACAGCAAGACGCCGGTCATCTTCCTTGTGATGGCATCCTTTATTAATATCGGTCTCGACCTGTTCTTTATTATAAATCTTAAGTGGGGCGTAGCGGGCGCTGCATGGGCAACGGTAATCTCGCAGGGGATTTCCGGAGCATGCTGTCTCTTGTTTATCATAAAGAAGTTTGACATCCTCCGGATCCAGAAGGGGGAGTGGGCGCCGAACAGGCACCTCATGGGTTCACTCTGCGGCATGGGGGTGCCGATGGGACTGCAATATTCGATCACAGCGATCGGCAGTGTCATTCTCCAGAGCGCGACAAACACACTGGGCTCCGATGCTGTGGCTGCGGTGACGGCGGCAGGCAGGATAACGGGCTTTCTCGCCTGTCCGTTCGATGCGCTCGGTTCCACGATGGCAACCTACGGCGGACAGACGGTCGGTGCCGGAAAGCTGGACAGGCTGGGAACCGGTCTGAAATCCTGCGTGATGCTGGGAGCCGGATATTCGGTCATTGCCGTTCTGGTAGCTGTTTTCCTCGGTGAGCCGCTCGCAACGCTGTTTCTGGATGCATCCGAGGTGTCGATCATCGGCAATGTGAGACTGTTCCTGATCTGTAATACGGCATTTTACTTTCCGCTTGCGCTGGTCAACATTATCCGTTTCCTGATTCAGGGCATGGGATTTCCAACCTTTGCCATTCTGGCGGGAGTTTTTGAGATGGCGGCGAGGACGCTTGCCGGTTTTGTACTGGTTCCGGCGTTTGGATTTCCGGGAGTGTGCTTCGGCAGTCCGATTGCGTGGGTGTTTGCGGATATTTTTCTGATTCCGGCATATTTCCATGTGAGAAGGACGCTGGAGAAAAGATTGACATAAGAAAACAGGAGATGCCTGTAGGAAACAGGGCGGTTTACGAGAGATTATCGGTAAGCCGCCCTATTAATTCGTAGAAAAGCTCCTCTTCCTTTTGGGAAAATCCCTTAAATGCCAGTTCCTCTGTATCGGACATAACCTTATCAACCGCCAGTGCGAGTTCCCGTCCTGCTTCCGTCAGAAAAATACAATTTGCCCTTTTGCCGCCGGATACAATGCTCTGACGCTTGGTGACCAGACCGTCTGATTCCATCTTGCGGAGAAGGGAGGTCATCGTTGCCGGTTCCACACAGCATATGGCAGCCAGCTGCCTTTGTACGATTCCCTCGTTGGAGAGCAGGGAGGAAAGCACCTTGGGCTGTCCCTCGGAGAGATTCATTTTCTGAAAGCATTGTCGGCATCTTTTGCGGTGAACCAGTGAAGCATTGGCAAGTATTAAGTGTAAAGAATTGTCCATTGAAAAATTTCTCCTGTTATATAAAGAATAAAAAGGTTGGGGGTTGAAAAAAAGTCAAAACCTGTGTATACTTTGTTCTAGAATTAGAAATCTAATTCGATACTATATTAATATTGGGTAGATTATTTGTCAATAGGAAAAGGGGGCAATCATGAGTATGAATCAGGCAGTGACAATGTACCCGCTGATGTTCGATTCCATTCATAAGGTAGTTCAGTTTAAGACGGTGGATGGGAAAGAGAATATCAGCTATCTTGATGAAGAGCCGGGGATAAAGGTTGAGGAGAATGGCGATGTGACCTTTACCATGCAGGCAGCCAATGCTGAAACTGTGGAGGTATGCGGCTTTGGGGGAACGATGGGAAATGAAAAGATACCGCTGGAAAAGGGTAAGGATGGAATTTTCCGTAAGACAGTTTCGGGATTAAAACCGGGATTTCTCTATCACAGATGGTATGTGGACGGAGTGCAGGTGATGAATCCCCGCTGTCCGCTGACCTATGGCTGCTTTGGAGTGACGAACTTTTTTGAGCTTCCCAAGCCGGGGCAGGATTTCTGGATGCTTAAGGATGTTCCGCATGGTGACGTACAGATACATAATTATGTATCCTGCGAGGTCGGTCATTATAAACAGTGTTATGTCTATACGCCGCCGGAATATGGGAAAGAGAGGGATAAAAAGTACCCTGTTGTCTATATCCAGCACGGGGTGGGAGAGGATGAAACCGGCTGGATCTGGAGCGGAAAGCTCAATCTTATACTGGATAATCTTCTTGCAGAGAAGAAATGCAAGGAAATGATCGTGGTATGCTGCTGTGGCTACGCATTTAAAAAAGGAGAAAATCCGGTTTTCTTCCCCGGAGATTTTGGCAGAGAGCTTGTTGAGTCGGTGATCCCTTATGTGGAGAGTCATTTTTCGGTTAAACAGGGAAGAGATAACAGGGCAATGGCCGGACTGTCTCTTGGCTCGGCACAGGCAACGCAGATCGTTTCCAGATATCAGGAGCTGTTTGGCTATCTCGGTGTCTTTTCGGGAATCAGGGAAGATGAGACGGAGACCATCATCGGACAGAACAAGGATTATCCTATGCATGTGGTTTTGATGACCAGTGGCACAGGAGAGACAGGGCTCGATGAGAAGCAGAAGGTTTATACGGACCGGCTGGCTCAGATGGGAACGCGCAGTGAGCAGAGAAGCTATGAAGGATTTCATGAATGGCATGTATGGAGAGAGAGCTTCAGGGATTTTGCCAGCATGATTTTCGAGGCGGACAGCGATGATGATACAACGGAGAAGCTATCCGCTTATACAGAGCAGGAAATATCACTGGAGGAACTGGATCATCAGACCTATGCGCAGCATATCTGCATGTTTGATCCGGTCTATAAGGGACTGATCTTTGACGTGGATGAAAAGGGACGGCCGAACGGAAGATATTTCGATGATCATCCGGGTGTGGAGGTGCTGGATAGCAGGCAGGGAACAGCAAAATTTATGTTCCGTGGTGAAAACGCAAAAACGGTCGAAATTGATATCTGGGGCATGAAGAAGGTGGCGATGACACAGGAAGCCGGCGGCTGGTGGAGCGCGACAGTCCGGGGAATTGAAAAGGGCTTTCACTATTATGGCTGTATTGTGAACGGCGTGGATGTTGTCGATGCAAATGCACCGGTAGGCTATGGCGGCTTCCGTGCGATCAACTTTTTTGAGATGCCGGAGGAGGATTTTGAAGAATACCGGCTTCGTCAGGTTCCGCATGGCGCTGTACATATGAATTACTATTTGTCAGGCAGCACCGGAAGAAAGAAGCTTTGCTATGTATATACACCTGCTGGATATGAAGAAAATACCCAGAAAAGATATCCGGTTCTCTATTTGCAGCATGGCGGCGGGGAAAATGAGACAGGATGGATATGGCAGGGTAAAGTACGCAATTTGGCTGACAACCTGATAGCAGGTCATAATATGCAGGAAATGATTATCGTCATGACGACGGGCTATGGGTTCCCGGAAAACGGAAAGTATCATCCGGCTATGAGCGCCTTTCTGGAGGAACTGCCGTATGACTGTATTCCCTATATTGACCAAAAGTATCGGACGCTGGCAGACAGAGAGCACCGGGCGCTGGCGGGGCTGTCAATGGGCGGAAGACAGACCCAGAAAATTGTTTTTGCACATCCGGAATTATTTGCATGGGCAGGTATTTTCTCGGGGGGTCTGGTCATTAAGGATGACGAGGATGATTATAGCGATATCCTGCTGAATCCTGAGAACTTCAAAAAACGGTTCCGTATGCTGTTTGTGGGAAGCGGTACGCAGGAGAAGTCGTATCCGGCGACAAAAGCGAATATGGACATTGTTCTGGAGGCCGGAACTCCGATAGAGACCTTTGCGGACTATGGATATCATGACTGGACATTCTGGAGACATTGTGCAAACCGGTTTTTGAGAAAGCTCTTTGTATAGAAAATGTTCAATGGAAAAATGAGCTTAAGGGATAATGGAAATGAAATGGTTAAAAAAGATTTTCGGCCTTGAAAGAGGCTTCTACAGACAGGTGGTGGTACTGGCTTTACCGATTGCCCTGCAGAGTCTGATTTCTATCGGAGTAAACATGCTGGATACAGTGATGCTGGGCAGACTGGGGGAGGCGGAGCTCTCGGCAGCCTCCCTGGCAAACCAGTTTATCAGTATCTATCACATCTTCTGCATGGGAATCGGCATGGGGGCTTCAGTTCTGGTCTCCAGATACTGGGGGATGCGTGAGCTGGAACCGGAAAAATCGATGACCGCCCTGAAAAAGACAATATGTATCATGCTTCGCATTACAGTGGTGCTCGCGATCGTGTTTGCCGGCATAACGCTGTTGGCGCCGGAGCGTGTCATGAGAATGTATACAGACAGTGAAGGGATCATTGAGAGAGGGGTCATCTACCTGAGATATTCCGTTGTGACCTACTTTTTCCTCGGACTATCGCTGGTGTGCACAATTGTGCTGCGCAGTGTCGGTCAGGTGAAAATGCCGTTGTTTGTTTCGATAGGAACTTTTTTTGTGAATCTGGTGGCAAACTATGGACTGATTTTTGGTAAACTCGGAATGCCCCGGCTGGGGATTGCGGGCGCGGCAGTGGCAACAATGATATCGAGGCTCTTTGAGGCGGCGGTTATCTGCGGCTATTTATTCGCGTTTGATAAAAAGATCCGGTTCCGGCCAAGACATTTCATAATGAAAACAGGTGACCTGCTGGGAGAATATATCCGTATCAGCATCCCTGTCCTGATCAGTGACGCAATTCTTGCATTTGGTAATAACGCCGTGGCTATGGTTATCGGCAGACTGGGAGACAACTTCGTGGCAGCAAATGCAATTACCTCCGTGACACAGCAGCTGAGCAATGTCATGATCCAGGGCGTGTGTCAGGCGGGAGCCATCATGACGGGACAGACCCTCGGGGAGAACAGCAGGGAAAAAGCACAGGATCAGGCATTTGGTTTTCTGGGAGTCGGCTTTATACTCGGATTGCTGTCAGCGGGCTTTATTATGCTGGTCAGCAGACCGGTTATCAGCTTTTATCATGTTGGTGAGCAGACAGCGGGTATGGCGCAGCAGCTGATGGAGGCAATCAGCCTGATTGTTGTCTTTCAGGCGACCAACAGCATTATGACCAAGGGAGTGCTCAGAGGCGGCGGAGACACGAAAATGTTAATGCTGGCAGACAATATATTCCTCTGGGTGCTGTCAATTCCGCTGGGGATCGTCGCTGCGTTTCTGTGGGGAGCGCCGCCCTTCTGGATTTACATTTCCCTGAAGGCGGATCAGATTGCGAAGGCTGTATGGTGCATATGCAGACTGCGGAGCGGGAAGTGGGTAAAGAAGATTTATACCGGTAAAAATACGGCACCTGCAGACGGAAGGACAGGTAAATAAAACGATATACCAGATAGCAGGGGTACGGCATTTTATAACATACCGTACCCTTGCTCTATTTTTTGCAAATGTCAAAGAAAAGAATATAAAGAGCAATATTATATAAAAAGTTAACAAACAGAATTTTGCGGAAATGTGCAATCTATACAAAATAGAAAATAAAATGGCGACAACTATTGACATATTGACCCGAAGCGTATATTCTGTAAATATAAGATAAAACGTTTTACTAATGAGTTGAGTACGAGCGAAACAGGGAGGGACAGCATGAAAAAGTTTTTCTCTAACAGTAAAAAAGTAAGGGGTTTTAAGGAATTTCTTTATATTCTGCCTTTTTTATTACTGGTTTTGGTTTTTTCTTACTATCCGCTATACGGATGGGTATACGCTTTCTTTGATTATAAACCGCCGTTTCCGCTTTCCAAGGATCTGTTTGTGGGGTTGAAGTGGTTCCGGTCCATGGTGGAGAATGAGGTAAAGCTGAAGCAGCTTCTGATGGTTCTGAGAAATACATTTGCAATGAGCGGAATCAGTCTGTTTTTTTCGTGGTTTCCGATGGTATTTGCGGTATTCCTGAATGAGATCAAGTGCAAGCCGTTCCAGAAGATCGTGCAGACGGTTACAACGCTGCCCAACTTCATCAGCTGGGTGCTGGTATACTCCATTGCTTACTGCATCTTCAACAGCACAGGCGTTGTCAATACACTCGGCATGAGTCTGGGATGGTTCGACAAGCCGCAGATGTTCCTGCAGTCGAATGAACATATCTGGTTTAAGATGTGGCTCTGGCTGACATGGAAAAATGCCGGATGGTCAGCAATCATGTATCTGGCGGCGATCAGCGGTATTGATGAAGAGCTGATGGAGGCGGCCAAGGTGGACGGCGCTTCCAGAATGCAGAGGATCTGGCATATTACGATACCAAGCATCCTTCCGACCTATTTTGTGCTTGTAATGCTTAACCTTGCGAACTTCCTCTCCAACGGTATGGAACAGTATTTTGTGTTCCAGAATGCGTTTAACAAGGATTCCATCCAGGTGCTTGACCTGTATGTATATAATCTGGCGATGGGCAACGGTGGATATTCCCTTTCGACAGCAATCAGTATTCTGAAGAGTGTGGTAAGCGTTGTGCTGTTGTGCATTACGAATAAGGTTTCCAAACTCATCAGAGGAGAAGGCTTTATTTAAGGAGGGAAGGAAAATGAGCAGAGAATCGAAACGGAAAAAGGTAAAATATAAGGTTGGCGTAGGAGACCGCATCATCAGCATTGTGACGTACATTGTTTATTCCATCTTTGCTTTTGTATGTGCCTATCCGTTCTATTACATATTTATTAACACGATCAGCTCGAATGATCTGAGCCAGAGAGGAAAGGTTATCTTCTGGCCCAAGGAAGTACATTTTAATAACTATATACAGGTAATGAAGATTTCCGGCCTGTTTCAGGCGATGAAGGTATCGGTTGCCAGAACAGTCATCGGTACCATTGTCACCGTGCTTGCGGCGGCGTTCCTCGGGTATATGTTCACAAGGGAGACCATGTGGCACAGGAAGCTCTGGTTCAGACTCGTTGCGGCAACGATGTACTTTAATGCAGGAATTATTCCATGGTTTATTACGATGGATAATCTGGGACTGAGAAATAACTTCTGGGTATATATTTTCCCGGTTGCGGTGCAGCCCTTCTACATCATTCTGTGTAAGACCTTTGTGGAGTCAGTTCCGAAGGAGCTGCAGGATGCTGCTGAGATTGATGGCGCCGGAACATTAAGGATTTTCTTCCAGATAATCATTCCGATTATCAAGCCGATACTGGCTACGGTTGCGATTTTTGCAGCTGTTGCGCAGTGGAACTCCTTCCAGGACACCCTGCTTCTGGTAACGGATGATAAGCTATATACACTACAGTATACGCTGTACAATTACATTAATCAGGCGAGCTCGTTAAAGGCTCTGGTCAACAATTCGACCTCCTCGGCGAATCTGGCTGCAAGCCTTGCACATGCCCAGACGGCTACGTCAATCCGCATGACGGTTACGATTGTGGTGGTAACGCCGATTATACTGATCTACCCGATTTTCCAGAGATTCTTTACAAAGGGTATTATGATCGGCGCGGTAAAGGGATAATGAACAGGCGAATGAACTGTTGATTATAAGCTATTTTGCGCAATAGAAGCGCAGGAAAGAGAGGGAATTATGAAGAGTAAGAAATTAGTTTCACTCCTGTGTGTGGCAGCCATGACGGCGGGCATTCTCACAGGATGCGGCGGAGATGCGGGAAGTACGAATGCGTCAGGCTCCGCGGGCAGCGCTGCTAATACTTCCAGCGGGTCTGCAGGCAGCAGCGACAGCAGCTCCAGCTCTGATACCATGACATTGGAAATCTTTGATGTCGCGGCTAACTATCAGGGAATGCAGACCGGATGGTTTGCAAAGGTTGTTAAAGACCGCTTCAACATTGAACTGAATATCATTGCACCTCAGGTTGCAGGAGATGCCATTTACCAGACACGTGCCAGCAGCGGAAATCTTGGTGACATTCTCATACTTGAGAAGAGCCAGTTTCAGGATTGCGTGGCAACGGGGCTGATCAAGGACATCAGCGGTGAGATCTGGAACAGTGAGAATCTTTCCAACTACAAGGAGCAGATCGATACCCTGAACAACAGCCTTGAGGGAAATGACGGCAAGACTTATGGTATTCCGACAGAGATGATGAATACTTCACCTACCTCCTACTCCCAGGATGTGATCTACTCCAGCCCTCTGCTCAGGTGGGATCTTTACTCAGAGCTTGGATGCCCTGATATTGCGGATCTGGATGGATTGCTTGACGTGCTGGAGGATATGATGCAGAATCATCCGACGAATGCCTCCGGGGATCCCTGCTATCCGTTTTCACTCTGGGCTGACTGGGATGGCGGCGACGGAATGCTCGGTATTGCAAACGTTGTGCAGCTGACCACATGGTACGGTGAGAAGATTAAAGGTTCTGTCATCCTGAAGCCCGACGGAACATTTATTCCTCTGACAGATAAGAACGGAACCTATTATAAGATTCTGAAGTTCCTGAACACCGCTGAGAGACGCGGTCTGGTTGATCCAGACTCCGCTACGCAGGACTGGAACAGTGCATGTGCAAAGATGAGTGCAGGTCAGGTTTATCTGATGTGGTACAGCTGGCAGGTTGGTTTCTGGAACTCCACCGACAGACTGCAGGATGGCTCAGCATTTATTTTTACACCCGTTGCGGATCAGACCTACTACACAGATGCTGATTCCTATTATGGAAGCGGACGTGTATTTGCGGTCGGCTCTCAGGTTGACGATGCAAAGTACCAGAGGATTATGGAGTTCCTTGACTGGTATGCAAGCCCTGAAGGACTGATGTTCCAGCATGATGGTATTGAAGGCTTTAACTATGAAAAGGGTGAGGACGGAAGACTTTACCAGATTAACTCCAACGCGCTGATGGATAATCTGCCTGTACCTGAGGAGTGGGGCGGAGCCGGCTATCAGGATGGTAACAATGCGATTAACCAGTGGATTGTAAGCGCAAACAGCGTCAACCCGCTGACCAATGAAACTTATGGCGTAAATTATTGGAGCACCTATAAGGAAGCTACCATGACCGATATGAAGAAGGCATGGCAGGAGAAGTTCGGAGCAGAAGAGCCTGCGGATTACATGAAGAAGAATAACAAGCTCGTGATCAGCCCGAATGTGAGCGTGGCGCTTCCTTCTGATTCTGCGGATATCTCCGTTATCCGTAACCAGTGTAATGAAACTGTCTGTGACTACTCATGGAGAATGATTTACGCGAAGGATGATGCTGAGTTTGATTCCATGTGGGATGAGATGACGACCCAGCTGACAGGTTTCGGATTCGATGATCTGATGAAGTTTGATACAGAGAAGCACACGATTGAGCTGAATGCCAAGAATGCGGTAAAGTAAGCGCATCTGCAAAAAGCATCACGGTGATAAAAGGGGCGCTGCATAGAAGCGGCGTCCCTTTTGTATACGAAGGAATGAAACGAGGAAAGGTGTGAAACGTTTATGGACAGAGATATCACAGAACTTTTGCCGGACGGAAGAGTGTTTGATTTTTGGGAAAAGGATAACGAATACCGGAGGATCCTGTATGTGGACGGAAGCTATGGCGGAGAGAACGGACCGGAGGACGGAAGTGCAAAGGCTCCCTTTTCGACGATATCACAGGCAGCTGCGCTTGCCACGCCCGGTACGCAGGTGCTGATACATGCCGGTGTCTATCGGGAATGTGTCTGTCCCGAAAACGGAGGCACGGATGCTGGACACATGATCTGCTATGAGGCGTTTGGGGACGGTGAAGTATGTATCAAAGCTTCGGAGGTTGTGACAGAGTTTCGTCCGAGCAGTGACTGGCGTCTTTTTGACATGCATGGAGAAAAGGAAGATAAGAAAGTATGCATCTGGGAACACCGGCTGGATCCGGATATGTTCCGGGGATATAATCCGTTCTGTGCGGTGAATATTCTGCATGACAGACTTTTTATAGAATATGAAAAGACAGATATGTCAACCTATCTGAACAGACGGGGCATGGTTTTTTGTGACGGAAAGCCATTGACGCAGGTTGCGTTATATCATCAGATGGGACAGGCAGAGGGCACCTACTGGGTCGAAGCGAATGGCCAGACGGTGCATTTCCGTCTTCCGGGAGATGATTCTCCCCAGAACCACATCATTGAATTGACATGCAGGGAACAGTGCTTTGCACCGGAAAAACCGTTCCTGTCTTACATTAAGGTGAAAAATCTGACACTTGCACACGCTGCAACGGGGGCTCCTGTTCCCCAGCGCGGGGCATTGTCTGCATATAGAGGACATCACTGGGTGATTGAAAATTGCGTGATCGACTGGTCCAATGCTGTCGGAATCGATGTCGGGAATGAGTGCTGGCATCATAACTTTCAGGAGGATCAGGTCATCGGACACAGCGTAATCCGGGGATGTACGATTAAGAATGCCGGTGTCTGCGGTATTGCCGGATTATTTGCAACGGATATGCTTATTGAAGATAATCTGATTGAAGGTACCGGATGGCAGAGAATGGAGCTGTCATGGGAAGCGGGCGGCATGAAATTGCATAACAGTGTAAATGGCCTGTTCCGCAGGAACATCTTCAAAAACACCTTCCGCGCCGACCATATCTGGCTGGATTGCGGAAATGAAAATAACCGTATTACGCAGAATCTTTTCCTGAACGGAATAGAACAGAGAGAAGCTGTTTTTATTGAATGTACCAGAGACGGGGTAAATCTCATCGATCACAACATTTTCTGGAATGTGGAAGGAAGATTTGATCCAAAGGCGATACCGGAGGAAAAGGGATCTGCGGGCTGGTATCATCTGACAGAGAAGGATATTGTAAATGGCTATGCGGTTTACGGAGAGGGAACCGATCATCTGCGGATCGTAAGTAATCTGATTGGAAAGTGCCGCAGTGCAGGCTATTTTGCAAAGACGGTAGCATTCAGGAGCTTTGGAATGGAAAGAGGCGGAACATCGCGTGATGCAGCCATTGTGAGCAACCTGTTTTACGATTGCGGGGAAGCGGCCATCAAGCTGCCGACAAAGGATAACTGCGTGGAGGGAAATGCCTATGTAAAGATGCGGGGAGGGTATCTTCGTATAATTTATCCTGAACCGGAGGTATTACTGCATCTGCCTGCATGGCAGGAATTTGAAGGGTTTGATCTGGAGGGGCAGGAGGCATGGTTTGACATTGATGTGGACGCGGAGCAGTACACCATGCGGTTTTCAAGGGCAGCTGACCGGATTCCCGCCTTTAAAAAGGATATTGAGAGGAGAAGATTTGTTTATTCGGTTGAGGAACTGAAAGAGACCTCCGAAAAACTGTTGGAAGCACAGGCTAAAGTCAACGCGTCTGTTCTCTGGGGAGAGGGGACGAATGGAAAACATATGGCGGGACCTTTTGAAGAGCCTAAGGAAGGCGTGATTTACCATATAGATCCAAGAAAAACCAGCCATCGAAGGAGAATAAGATAGTGATTACTGTCAAAGAAATTGCAAAGATCTGCGGCGTGTCTCCCAGTACGGTGTCAAATATTCTGAATGGAAAACCCAACGTGGGAAAAGAGACCAGAAAGAAGGTTCTTGCGACGATTCAGGAGACAGGGTATCATACGAATTACTTTGCCTCCAGCATGCGAAAACAGAATTCCAGGATGATCAGCATTATTGTAGAAGATCTGTGTCAGTTTACGACGCCGACAATCGTTGAGGAAATTATGACATACTGCGAATCGGTCGGATATCGTACAATTTTGATGAATATGAGATTATATGACAGATGGCAGGATACATGGTACACAGATGAAAACAAGCTCCGGAAGGTTCTGGAACCGTTGCTGCTGGAAATTGAATCCATTAAAGTAGACGGTAATATTTATGTCGCGGGACACGGACGTGAAATCGGGTGTTTCCCGAAGAATTATGAGATACCTACGGTGATCGCATATGCAAAGTCTGAAAAGGACAGATTCCCCTCAGTGCTGATTGATGATGAAAATGGGGCATATGAGATGGGGCGTTATTTCGTTTCAAAGGGACACAGCCGTATTAGCGTGATAGCCGGTGTGGAAGATAATATGCATACGCAGAAAAGACTGGCAGGGTATCAGAAGGCATTGTTTGAGGCGGGAATTCCTTATAACCCGGAATGGATTCTTCATGGGGACTGGAAATATGAAAAAGGATATTCGCTTGCAAGACAGGCGTTGGCAATGAATCCGACCCTGATCTGGTGTATGAATGACCAGATGGCGGGGGGAGTTTACAGATATCTCTATGAGCAGGGAATACAGATCGGCAAGGAAATTTCGGTGGCAGGGTATGATAATATGGAATCCTGTGATTACATGTATCCACGTCTTACGACAAGCGCACTTCCCTTACGCCAGATAGGCCGCAAATCGGCTGAGACCGTGATACATATGATCGAGCAGGAGGGCTGGAGACCTGAGACCATGAAAACATGGATGCCGTGTACGATGACGGAGGGGCAGTCCGTGGCAGATCTCAAAAAGCAAATAGTATAACAGGGAGAAAAAGTGATGATTTCTTGTGAATTAAAGCTTGTAGGAGATGGCTATGCAGGTGGCTTCTCATGTGGGATGACTATGGGAGACAGCGGCAGCATGGAGAATGCAGAGCTGATAGAAGAGTCTGAGAAAAGACTTTGCTATCGCCTGCGCTCCGGTCTGGTACTCTGTGTCGAGAAAACGGTGCATGGAGATGTGACCGTGTTGCGGACTATCGTCAAGAACGAGAGTGACAAACCGGTTGTGATGGAAATGCTGTCTTCGTTTGTGATCAGGGATGTCGAGCTGGATTGGATTTACAGGTTACAGTCCGGCTGGAGTGCGGAAGGGAAACTGCGCAAGGAATCCATACAGGATCTACATCTGGAAAAATCGTGGAACGGCTGCGCATACAGGATAGAGAAATTTGGAAATGTCGGGTCTATGCCTGTGAGAAAATACTTCCCTTTTCTGGCTGTTGAAAATAGCCGGACTGGGGAATTCCATGCAGTACAATTGTATCTTGCCTCCTCATGGCAGATGGAGATACGATGCAAGGAAAGCGAAAAGTATACTCTCGCGGGGGGCATTGCGGATGGAGATTTTGGACAATGGAAAAAGGAACTGCGGCCGGGAGAAAGCTTTGAGGCTCCCAAGGCTGTAATTGCAAGTGGATTCTCACTGGATGAAGTGTGTGACAAACTGGTAAGGGAGCAAAATCCTCATATCGCTGAGGCGGATGAGAACATGGGAATTGTATTTAATGAGTATTGCACGACATGGGGAAATCCCAGCTTTGAAAATGTAAAAAGAATCTGCGATAAAATTGCGGATAAGGGCATTCAGTATCTTGTGATTGATTCGGGCTGGTATGGAAAATCAGAAAACTGGTGGAACAGCATTGGCGAATGGACGGTAAATGAAGAGCGTTTCCCCGGCGGAATGCGTGAAATTGCAGATTATATCCGTTCAAAGGGCATGATTCCGGGCTTATGGTTTGAAATGGAATCCGTAACGTCTGGTGCAAAATATTATCAGGAGGCGGAGCATCTGGTAAAGAAGGATGGCTCCCCTTTGACAGTCGGAAACCGCAGATTCTGGGATATGGAGGATGAGTGGGTCCGGTTATATCTGGGAAATGCAGTAATCGGAACACTGAAGGAGGCGGGATTCGGCTATCTCAAAGTAGATTATAATGATTCCATGGGAATGGGCTGTGACGGTGCGGATGGTCCGGGAGAGAATCTGAGGAGAAAAGTCGAAGCCAGTAAAGCATTCTTCCAAAGGATTTGTGAGGAGATTCCGGGCATTGTCATTGAGAACTGTTCGAGTGGCGGACACAGACTGGAGCCCTCCATGCTGGAGCTGGTGAGTCAGGCAAGCTTCTCTGATGCGCACGAGACAAAGGCTATTCCGCTGATCGCGGCAAATCTGCATCGTGTCATGCAGCCAAGACAAAGTCAGATCTGGGCAGTATTGCGCCCGACAGATTCCGATGACAGGATATTCTATTCCATGGCTTCAACCTTTTTGGGGCGCATGTGTCTGAGCGGTGACATTTATGCAATGTCAGAACATCAGTGGGAGCTGATTGAACAGGGAATGAGCTTCTACAGACAGGCTGCGGATATCATCAGAGACGGAAAGACAATTATGATTCATGCTGAGGCGCATAGCTATAATGAACCGGAAGGAAGTCAGCTTGTAGTGCGGGAGAATGGAACGAGGGGGATGGTGGTATTTCACCGCTTCGCGAATTCAACAAGTCTGGAACAGATGCTGAACGGGAGGGGACACGACGGGGGAAGCTATAGAATTCTCAGTACATATGGAGAGGCCGGGCATGATTTCAGCGCGCAGGCCATTCTCTATGAAAAGGTATAAGGGGTAATAAAGGTTACGGTTACCTTACACAAACGGTTTGAAGGCAGGCTTGACTTTCCGGGAAGTCTGCATATAATATATAGTATTGTGCCTGACGAAAGGTCAGCCGGGCAGTAAAAGAAAGCCGGGGAATGCATATGAGAAACGAGAGATATAACAATTTCATAATCTATGCGGTGCTGGCAGTCTTCCTGCTTTCGACGATGACTTGTCTGGCGGCACCGCGTACAGAACAGTGCGTTTTGCAAAGAGGGCAGCAGCTGACCGGACTTGGATATACGGCGAAGGAGATTGCCGAGAACCGTGTAGAAGAGCCTGAGAGCGAAGAAAAATGCGCGGAAAATACATACTTTATAGGCTGGCGGAGACTGCTCCGCACAGGGACGACGGGCGGAGGAGTCCTGTTGGTGATTGGCTTCTTTCTGTCCTTTGAGGATCTGCTCTTACAGGAGATCCGTAAATTAACGATCAGTCACAGTGTGCACCATGTGGTAGAGCTATGCTACCATATTCTCTATATGGAGGACACTGATGGGGAAAAGTCTTTGCACATGGCATGATCCGGTGGGGTTTGGCGGAATCCGTGCCGATGCGTACTTGGCATGGGTCGTATTATGCGCAAAGATTGTGCGCGGAAATGAGGATTGAGATGACAACTGCACAGATAGCGGCACTGCTGATCTTTGTAACAATGTTTGTGTTGGTAGTGCTGGATAAGATTGAAAAATATTATGTAACAATAGGCTGCGGAATCCTGACGCTGGTAATTGTGTTTGGTATCTGCATGCACAGCCCGTCTGCGATCATGCAGACACTGAACCTGAAGACAATATTCACATCGTCCTTCTGGTATTCTGCCGGAGCGGAGGAGTCCACGAGCGGTATCAACTGGGCGACGATCATTTTCCTTGCCGGAATGATGATCATGGTTGAGGGCATGGCAAAGGCTGGGTTTTTCCGCTGGCTCTGCATGAGACTGGCAAAGCTGGTGAAGTATAATCCGATCTCTTTGTTCATAGTCTTTATGGTAATGTCGGCGTTCCTGTCAATGTTCATTGACAGCATCACGGTAATCCTGTTCCTTGCGGCGGTGACGGTGGAGCTGGCGCAGCTCTTGAAGTTTGACCCGATTCCGATGATTATTTCAGAAGTGTTCTGCGCGAATCTCGGCGGGGCGGCAACAATGTGCGGAGACCCGCCAAACATCATTATCGGAACCTCGCTCGGCTATTCCTTCTTTGACTTTGTGCTGAATACCGGTCTGATCTGCCTGATTGCACTGGTTGTTATTATTGTATACTTCTTCCTGATCTACCGGAAGGAGCTGACAGGCGAGAGAGTCGCGGCGGCTGACATCGCCAAGATGCCCGATCCGAAGCAGGCAATCACGAATAAGCGGGATTTCACAATGAGTGTTGTGGTCTTTGCAATCGCGGTTCTGCTGCTCGTCACACATTCCTTTACGGGACTTACGGTTGCCACGATCGGCACGGTTGTCGCTGCACTGACGCTGGTGACAAATGCGAAAAGTTGTGGTAAAATATTGAAAAAGGTAGATTATGCCACACTGCTGTTCTTTGTCGGATTGTTCATGGTAGTCGGAGGACTGGAGCAGACGGGCATTCTGGAGCTGATCGCCGGCTTTATCGGAGAGGTGAGCGGAGGAAACTTAAAGCTCATGGTAGCGATTATTATCTGGATCTCGGCTATTGCAAGTGCCTTTGTCGACAATATCCCGTTTGCGGCGACGATGATCCCTGTTATCAAGAGTCTGGCGGCAACGCAGGGAATCGGCGTGGATACGCTGGCATGGGCATTGTCCATCGGAACCGACATCGGCGGAAGTGCGACTCCGATCGGCGCATCTGCGAATGTTGTCGGAACCTCTGTTGCGATGAAGAACGGATATCCGATCTCCTGGGGCAAATACTGCAAGGCAGCAGCACCGGCAACCATTATCGTGGTAGGAATCTCTATGCTGGTTATTTTTGCAAGATATTGTTAGGACGCGACAAAGGAGGCAGACGATGCAGAAACAGGTTATTATTTCGATAAGCCGCGAATACGGAAGTGCCGGACATGAGATCGCGGAGAAGGTTGCAGAAGATTTAAAGCTGCCGCTGTACGACAGGAAGCTGTTGGAGAAGGTGGCGGAGGAGAAGCGGGTCGATATATCGGTTCTTGAGAAGAACGATGAGAAGCAGAGAAATGTATTTCTCTCCAGAACGGTAAAGGGCTTCTCCAACTCCGTGGAGGAAGCGGTCGCAGAGATGCAGTTCGACTTTATCAGGAAGGAAGCGGCGAAGGGCGAATCCTTTGTTGTTGTCGGACGCTGCTCTGAGTATGTGCTGGCAGGGCATCCGGCGCTGGTGTCTGTCTTTGTGCTAGGCGATCATGATGCGAAGCTGCAGCATGTGAAGGATAAATTCCAGCTCGACGAGACACAGGCACTGGCAAAGATGAAGCGCGGCGACAGCAGGAGAAAGTCCTATCACAATTACTATGCGAAGCTCCCGTGGGGAGATTCGAGGGGTTATGATCTCTGCGTGAACAGCTCCAAGCTGGGAGTGGAGAAGACGGCAAAACTGATTGAAGAGTTTGCCGATGCAAAGCTGAATTAAGATTCAAAAATCCCGATGGCAGTCTGTGTCGTCGGGATTTTGAAATACAGTCCGCTCCGGCGGACAGATGGGAGCGGATAGAATGGAACGGAAGAAAATGATGGCAGTGCTTCTCTGCGCGGCGATGCTGGCGGGAACAATGACGGGCTGCGGTGCGGAGAGCGCAAACGGAAGTCAGCAGCCGGAGGAGAGCAGCTCGGAGAGCGTGGCTTCTGAGCAGGAGTCCGAGTCTACGGAAGAAAGCACGGAGGAGGAAGCACGGTTTGAAATCCCGGATGTGGAGATCGAGCCGTATGATGTGCCGGACACGGAGGCATTCCGGTTCGTGCATGATCTCAAGATCGGCTGGAATCTCGGAAATACCTTTGACGCTTATCAGGAGAGCGGGCTGAAAAACGAGCTGGACAGCGAGACCTGCTGGGCTGGCGTTGCGACCACGAAGGAGATGATCGATGATCTGAAGGAGGCTGGCTTTAACGCAGTGCGGCTTCCTGTGACCTGGCATACCCATGTGGATGAAAATTATCAGATCTCGGAGGTCTGGCTGGATCGTGTGCAGGAGGTTCTGGACTATGTCTACGACAATGACATGTATGTGATCCTGAACATCCATCACGACAACAGTGAACAGTTCATGTACCCTTCAACGGAATATCTGGAGCAGTCCGTGAACTATGTGACGACAATCTGGCAGCAGCTCTGCGAGCGGTTCAAGGACTATGACGAGCATCTGATCTTCGAGTGCATGAACGAGCCGAGACAGGTCGGAACGGCGTGGGAATGGTGGATCAACGGCTCCGCCGAGTGCAACGATGCGATTGACTGCATCAACCAGATTAATCAGGCGTTTGTCAATACCGTGCGTGCGAGCGGCGGCAGCAATGCCGAGAGATACCTCATGGTTCCGGGCTATGACGCCTCGGCGGACGGCGCGCTGAACAGCGGCTTTGTTCTTCCGACCGATACGGTGGAGGATAAGCTGCTTGTCTCCGTCCATGCTTACACACCTTACAATTTCGCTTTGCAGGCGGATGGAGAGAGCGGAAGCATCTCCGCATTCGACTCGGACACGGCGAGATTCACGGCGGACATCGACAGCTTTATGGATAAGCTCTACAAGAAGTTTATTGCAAACGGCATTCCGGTCGTGATCGGAGAGTTTGGCTCCCGCGACAAGGGGCAGAATACGCAGTCGCGTGTCGATCATGCCACCTACTATATCGCCGCTGCCAGAGCGAGAGGCATGAGCTGCTTCTGGTGGGACAACAATGCTTTCACAGGAAAGGGAGAGAATTTCGGCCTGTATTACAGGAGAGGCGGATACTTTATCTACCCTGAGATTGTAACGGGATTGATGAAGTACGCCGATTAAACGGCAGTCTGTCCCATGCAAAAAAGGACATTTAAACTGCAATTTTCTACATTTACACTCCGCCGACACAGGGCTAGAATAACCTTATTCATTACGGAAATGATGGCTGAAGCGGTTTCAGCCGCCGGGTTTTCGCGCTGTGCCGGAAAACGGAGTGTTTCTTTTTCTAAAAAAGTCACAGCAGGGAGGAAATAAGTGGAGAACAAACGAAAGTCAAAATTGGGCTGGCTCTGGGAGAACATGAAGGGCTACCGGGCAGTGTATATGCTCGGAATTTTCGGGACGATCGTGTATAATGTGATGCAGCTGACGGTTCCTGTCGTCACGCAGAAGATTGTCGATCTTTTCCTGACGGGGGAGGACGCGGCGGCGAATCTGGCGAACCGGCGCCCGTTGCTCTATCAGCTGATCATCGCCATGGTGGCGCTGACCTTTCTGAGGACACTGATCGTGTACCTGACCTGTATGGATGTGGAGCATGTGTCGCAGAAGGCATTGTACAGGATCAGAACCTATCTCTTTGACAAGATTGAGAGACAGGATATGAATTTTTACAGCACCTTCCGGACGGGCGATCTGATGACCAGACTGACCGGGGATCTGGACGCTGTAAGACATATGGTCGCATGGGTCATCCGGACGATTGTGGAGTCGCTGGCACTGATGGGGGCGACGGCAGTGTACTTTTTCTACATGGACTGGCGGCTGACGCTGAGCCTGTTCGCAATTGCACCCTTCATCTTCCTGATTATCATTTTATTCAAGAACAAGGTCGCGCCCAGACATAAGGCGCTGCGTGAAAAGCTGGCGCAGATGAATACGGCGGCGCAGGAGAATATCTCCGGCAACCGTGTCGTCAAGGCGTTTGCAAGGGAAGACTATGAGATCAAGCGATTCGACGAGTGCAACCAGGAGTATTCCCGGACGAACAAGAAGACGGCAATGACATGGCTGATCTACTATCCGTATGTCGAGTCCTTCGCCAACCTGATGCCGGTAGTCCTTCTGGCGGTCGGCGGTATCTTCATCATCAACTCGCAGATCACCATGGGTGAGTACGTCGCATTTTCGGGACTGATCTGGGCGATTGCAAACCCGATGCGGCAGCTGGGAAACATTATGAACGAGTTCCAGAGATTCTCTGCGGCGGCGGACAAGGTTATGGAAATCTACTATTCCGAGCCGGTCATCGTGGATAAGCCGGATGCGATTGACAGACCGGAACGTTTTACCGGCAGAATTGAGTTCAAGGATGTCAGCTTCCAGTATGCGGACGGCAAGCTGCCCGTGCTGCACAATGTCTCCTTTGTGGCGGAGCCGGGAGAGACGGTGGCAATCATGGGTGAGACGGGCTGCGGCAAGACCTCGCTGATCCAGCTGATCCCGAGATTCTATGAGCCGACGGCGGGCGAAGTCCTCGTTGACGGAATCAACGTGCAGGATATGAAGCTGCACCAGCTGCGCAAGAATATCGGTCTGGCGACACAGGATGTGCTGCTCTACTCGGACACTATCGACGGAAACATTGCCTATGGAGACAGCCATATCAAGCAGGAGGAAGTCGTGAAATTTGCAAGATACTCCGCGGCATCGGACTTTATTGCAAAGATGCCGGAGGGGTATGACACTATCGTCGGCGAGAGAGGCGTCGGACTTTCCGGCGGACAGAAACAGAGAATTTCGCTGGCAAGAGCACTCGCGGTGAGACCTGCGATCCTGATCCTTGACGACACGACCTCGGCGGTGGATATGGAGACGGAGAAGCAGATCCAGCACAGCCTGAAGGAGCTGGATTTCCCCTGCACCAAGATCATCATCGCGCAGAGAATCTCGACGACAAAGTCGGCTGACAAGATCCTTGTGCTGCAGGACGGACATATCACCGAGTCCGGCACGCATGAGGAGCTGGTGGCAAAAAAAGGATATTATTACAGTCTGGTTAAGCTGCAGACAGGGGAGGAGTAGTCATGGCAAGAAGAAATACCTATAGAGAAGACGAAGTTCTGGAGACGCCCTTTGACTTCCATCATCTGCTCCGGGCATCCGTCTACATTAAGAAATATCTCGGCGGGATGATCCTCGCCTTTGTCCTGAGTGCCATCGGCGGCATTGCCGCCCTGTTCGGCCCTATGCTGACACAGAAGGCACTCGACGATGCCATTCCGAATAAGGACACGCAGATGTTATTCTGGCTGGTGGGCATTCTTATCGCCACCTATGTTGTCAGCGTCATCTTTACGACGATCCGCTCACGCATCATGGTAAACGTGAGCCAGAATATCATTTATGACATCCGCAAGGATCTGTTTGCGCATTTGCAGAAGCTGCCGTTCCAGTATTACGACGACAGACCGCACGGGAAGATCCTGATCCGTGTCGTCAACTATGTAAACTCCGTGTCGGATATGCTGTCTAACGGACTGATTAATGTGGTTCTGGAGATTTTGAACCTGATCTTCATCGTCATTTTCATGTTCTGCGTGGATGTGAAGCTGTCGCTCGTTGTTATGGCGGGCGTGCCGATCCTGATGGTGTTTATGTTCTGGATCAAGAATAGACAGCGCCGCGCATGGCAGCAGGTGTCAAACAAGAACTCCAACCTGAACGCTTATCTGCAGGAGAATATCGTCGGTGCAAAGATTACGCAGATCTTCGCCAGAGAGGATGAGAATGCGGAGACCTTCGCGGTGCTCTCCGACAGATGCCGCGGAGCATGGATGAAGGCGGTCAGATACAGTAACCTCGTGTGGCCCGGAATCGACAATATTTCGGTCTGGGTGCGCGCGGCAATCTTCATCTTCGGTCTGGTCATCTTCGGACAGGGGAATACGAGCCTCGGCGTCATTGTGGCGATCTCGTCCTATGCGTCAAGATTCTGGCAGCCGATCATGAACCTCGGAAATATTTTTAACAACTTTATCAACAATATTGCCTATCTGGAACGTATCTTTGAAACACTGGATGAGCCGGTGGTGGTGGACGACGCGGAGGATGCTGTCGAGATGCCGAAGATCAGGGGTGAGGTGACATTTGAGAACGTAACCTTTGGCTACGAGGCGGATAAGATGGTATTGAAGAACCTGTCCTTCACTGTGCAGCCCGGCGAGAGTGTGGCGCTGGTCGGGCCGACCGGTGCGGGAAAGAGTACTATTGTAAATCTGATCTCAAGGTTTTACAATCTAAATGGTGGGCGTGTCCTGATCGACGGACAGGACATTTCCAAGGTGACGCTCCATTCCCTGCGCTCCCAGATGGGTATCATGCTGCAGGACAGCTTCATCTTCTCCGGCACAATCGAGGACAATATCCGCTACGGCAAGCTGGATGCGACGACGGAGGAGATTGTCAGGGTGAGCGAGACAGTGTGTGCGGACGAATTTATCCGCAGATTCCAGGACGGCTACCAGACGGAGGTAAAGGAGAGAGGCTCCCTGCTTTCACAGGGACAGAAGCAGCTGATCTCCTTTGCGAGAACCCTTTTGTCAGACCCCTCCATCCTTGTGCTGGATGAGGCGACCTCCAGTATCGACGTGCAGACGGAGAGAGCGCTTCAGCAGGGACTTAACGCCATGCTGCAGGGACGTACCTCCTTTATCATCGCGCACCGTCTCTCGACCATCAAGAACTGTGACAAGATCATGTATGTGGATCAGGGCGGCGTCATGGAGTGCGGCACCCATGAGGAGCTGATGGCAAAGAAAGGATATTACTACCACCTGTACACGGCACAGATGGAAGATATCGCATAAATTATGAGAGGA
Organism: uncultured Acetatifactor sp.; assembly: GCA_934402315.1. GTDB lineage: Bacteria > Bacillota > Clostridia > Lachnospirales > Lachnospiraceae > Acetatifactor. The sequence goes on from CAKRTS010000007.1 coordinate 63,046, forward strand.
AAATGAGAGAAAAGATGAGAGAAAAGACAAAATTTGTACCAAAGCCACTGGACTTTGAGCTCAGCCCCTACACGGGGCTGACCCGTGAAAGCTGGCTGGAGGCGGGACGGTATATGCTGGAGGGGATCTTCCAGAATATAGACGACTTCGAGAAGCCGGTGATTATGCCCCGCAAGGAGACGGAGATTACCTATCCGCACCTGCGGGATCCTGAGGAAGCGCAGCACACCCAGAGACTGGCAGAGGTCTTTGAGGGGCTGACGCGCTCCTTCTTCATCGCGGCACCGATGATCTCCAATCTTCCCGAGCTGGAAATCTGCGGTTATTCCATGGCGGCGTACTATAAGAATCAGATGCTGCGCTGTTGTACAAAGGGTGATCCCCTGTACATAGGAACCTATGAGGATCAGCAGGACATCACAGGACACACGGATCCGTTCCGCGCATTCCAGCAGACGGTGGAGACCTGTGCGCTTGTCATCTGTCTCTGGGTCAGCCGTTCGCAGATATGGGACACCTACACAAAGCAGGAGAAGGATGTCATCGCGGCATTTCTGGAATCCTATGCGCATGAAAACACGGTTCCGCAGAACTGGCGGCTGTTTAATATGCTCGACATGGCGTTTTTGCATATGGAGGGCTATCCGATCCAGAAGGATGTCATGCTGGATCATGCGCAGGCGATTCTGAATTATTATGCGGGGGACGGCTGGTATCGCGACGGTCATTCCTTCGACTATTATTCCTGCTGGGCATTCAATGTCTATGCGCCGATCTGGAATCTGTGGTACGGCTATGAGCATGCGCCCTTCTTTGCGAAGAAGTTTGAGGACCAGTCCAACCGCCTGATGGAGACCTACGGGGATTTCTTTGACAAGGACGGCTGGACGAATATGTGGGGCAGGAGCAACATTTACCGCAACGCGGCAACGAGTGCCTTTGACGGAAATATGCTGCTGCATGAGAGCAAGGGCAATCCGGGACTGGCGAGACGTATTTCCTCCGGCTCCCTGATGCAGTTCCTGGGCAGAGACGACTTTCTGTACAAGGGAGTTCCGACGCTGGGCTTTTACGGACAGTTTTCCCCTCTGGTACAGGGCTATTCCTGTGCAGAATCCCCCTTCTGGCTCGGCAAGGCTTTCCTCTGCCTGCACCTTCCCGCGGATCATCCGTTCTGGACGGCGAAGGAGAACAACGGAACATGGGATGAGCTGAAGAAAAACGAGGTCAAGGTGACGACGCTGGACGGCCCGGCGCTCTGCTTCTCAAACCATGAGGCGAACGGCGAGACGATTCTCCGAACCGGAAAGGTGGTCAAGAATCAAGGCGATGTCCACGGCATGTGGAATTACTCCAAGCTCTGCTTTAACACAAAATACCCATGGGAGGCGACACCTTCCGTGCAGCCGGCAGCGGCGGACGGAAAGGAAGCGTGCGGGGTGGAGTCGCAGCAGTATGTGATGCGCGACGCGACTCTCGGCGGCTGTTCACTGGCGAACGTCACATTCTGGCATGGTGAGAAGGATGAGGTTCTGTATCGCAGACAGTTCTTTGACTACCGGCTCGATCTGGAATGCCACTGGATGCAGGCGGTGAATCTGGCGGATTTTGCGGTGCCGAACGGCATTTTCCGGGCGGATAAGCTGAGACTGCACAGAGCGCCGATTGAACTGACGCTCGGCTCCTACGGTTTCCCGGACAACGGCACGGAGATCACGGAGAAGGAGTGCAGCGAGGGCAAGGCGGTCATTCTCAAGGGCAGAGATTCGCAGGGGAATGAGAAGCAGATGGCAATGACGATCTATTACGGGGCATGGAAGGATCTGAGAGTGCTTCACAGCGAGGGAACGAACCCCGACTCGGAGAAGTCCATTGTGCTGTATGCTTATGGGGAGCGGAAGAAGCAGTACGGCTATGAACCGTATATCCTGCTTTCACAGGTGCTTACCAGAGAGGATCACGTGGACTTTACGGATGAGGAGCTCTTCCCGGTAGCGGACATCCGCTATACGGACGCTGAGGGCTTTGGCGGCTACGGCCCGGTCACGATCCGGTTAAAGAATGGCACGGAAAGGACAATAGAATTTGAGGGCATCGAGGGAAAGCTGATGCTTTAGGTTGAACAAAAAGGCGGGGAATCCGATTGATCCGGGTTCTCCGCCTTTCTTCATAGCGCTTTTTGCCGCGCTTATTTTTCCTTGCATTTGTATTTCTTCATGAATTCCTTCTGCGGGCAGGGTTTGCTGTAGTAATAGCCCTGTATGTAATCCGGCCCGAGCTGGACGATACGGTCAAGCTCCTCCTGATTTTCGATTCCCTCGACGACGAGGTGAAGCCCGAGAGTGTGAACCATCTGGAACACATAGGCGAGCAGATCAAATTCATAGGTGTTCTGCAAAGCCTTGAGCGTGAAGCTCCGGTCGATCTTGACGAAGTTCGGATGCAGATTGCCGATGTTAATCAGGTTGGAGTAGCCGGTGCCGAAGTCGTCAAGCGCGATCTCCACGCCGAGATCCTTCAGCTTATGCCAGACGCTCATGACAGAGGAGTTGTTGCCAAGATGTCCGCTCTCCGTCAACTCCACAATCAGACAGCCGGCAGGCAGTCCCAGCTCCTCCAGTGCACATTTGACGTCGTCAAACAGCGGCGTCCGCAGAAGCTGTACATAGGAGAGGTTGATGGAGATCTTGAAATTCGCGTGGCTTTCCCTGATCTGCCGGCAGACGATCAAGGCATTCCGTATGATCCATTTGCCGACGGGAATAATCAGCTTGTTTTCCTCCAGCAGTGGAATGAATTCTCCCGGCGAGATCATTTCACCGGCAGGGGTGCGGAACCGCAAAAGCGCTTCTGCCGCGTAAAGCGATTCATCGGCAGTTGAAATGATCGGCTGGTAATTCAGCTCAAAGCCGTTGAAATTATCAGACACCGCCTGACGCAGACAGCTGTTTAAGTATCTGCGCCGCAGAAATGCGGAATAATCCTCACGCCGGAATTGATAGAGCTGGTTTTTTCCACGGCTCTTTGCCTCGGAAAGCGCGAATTCGGCGAGTTTCATTACTTCGCTGTAGCAGGTGTATTCACTGTCCTTGTTGTCAATATCGCTTAAGGAAATCAGCCCCGCCGAGATCGTGTAGACCGCTTTGTAGTTCTCACGGGCGACAAGCTCGTCCACCTCGGAACGGATGCGGTGGTACAACCGGTTCATATGGTCGTAGTCGCTGTTCGAGACATCGAGAACCATAAACTCGTCGGAGACGATCCGGTAGACATACTGCATAGGCCCGAGAGAGCGGTGGATGCAGTCTGCTACACTGCGGAGCACGAAGTCTCCATAGGCAATCCCGTGCCGTTCGTTGACGCTCTTAAAGTCATCAATGCCGATCCGCATAAACATTGCATCCTGCAGGGACGGCATAAGATGCTTGATGTGTTCATGCAGAGAGGATTCTCCGAGCAGACCGCTTGTGTTGTCTGCAACGGTATGGCTGTTCCCGATCTCGTTGATGCAGCCGATGACGAGGTGCGGGATCACTCCCTCTGTGCGGAACAGATGTCCTCTGCAGTTGATCCAGACCGGATAACCGTTCAGCCCCATGATTCGGTATTTGAGGTTGTGGTCATCCTTTCTGCCTGAGAGGATGTCGCGGATATCTGCGATCACCATATCGACGTCTTCGTGGTAGATGAACCGGTGAAAGGTCTTCAGCACATTGTGGAACTCATTGCTGGGAAGGGCAAAGCGGTCCAACGCATTCTCTGTGATGAAATAGGTGTCGTTTGTCAGGTCGATAACATAGAGGTAATCATTCATGCTGGTTGCGAATAGCTTGGCAATTTCGCAAAAGGTGTTAAAACTTGGAATCGTATCCCGTTTACTCATTATATGCCTCGTTTCTGCCAGCGCGGAACACGGTATTCCGGATGAAAAACGATTTCCGGAAAGTGTCCACTATAACCGGTCTCTACAAATTATATTATACATATTATACTTATCCTCACACTCCACTATAATTATATACTAAATTGCGGGGATGGCAAGATAAAAAGGGAAGATTTACAAAAATTACTGGAAAATTTTAGAAAAAACATATTTTGAGCCCAAAGAAGTAGGACAATAGCAATAATGATAAAAAAGTTGTAGTTTTGTGAAAAAAAAGAATGTGAAATGCCGATAAATGTTATATAATAGATGTACCGGATTTGACGTAATCACACCTATGGGAGGACACAAAATGAACGGAGAAAAACGGAACGATTTTGTCAACAGGGTTGAGAGAGAGTTGAACACGAGTAAGGCTGCATTGGAGAATAAGGCAGAGGAGATGCTCGAGAAGGCGGTTGAAAAAAAGAAGGTCGGTATGTTCAGGGGTATCCGTACAAGGATACTGATCGCGTTGTTTGCGACTATGTTCGTATCGATGGGGCTGATGGCATGGGCGGCGATCGACAGGTCGACCGAAGCGCTGACAGACCGTGTGAAAGGCGATATGCTGAAAATGGTGAATGCGTATGATATCAATCTGCGCATGGCGACCAATATGAACGGCGGCAAGGTGCCGGATGCCGCTGAACTGACGGAGCTGTTCGGCAGTGTCCAGCTGGAGGGAATGCCTTCCAGTTACATATATGTTGTCAGCGGCGACGGAACCATGCTGATGCATCCGACGGCATCCAAGATCGGACAGCCGGTGGAAAATGCGGTGGTGACAGATGTGGTAAACCAGATCAAAAAGGGAGTCATACCGGAGGATGCTGTTGTGGAGTATGACTTTAAGGGCGTGACGAAGCTCGCGGGATATTCTGTAATGGATAATGGGAAAGCTATTGTAATCCTGACGGCGGATAAGGATGAGGCGCTGGAGGCGGTTACAAAGTTTATCCGTCAGTGTCTTGTGATGATGCTTATCATCGTTGTGCTGGTCGGAGTGTTCGGTGTGCTGGTTGCAAGGAGCATCGCAAAGCCGATCAAGCTGCTGACGGACGTTGTGGATCAGACGGCATCCTTTGATTTCAGGGAGAGCAGAATCTGCCGCCTGTTGTCCAAGGGCGAGGGTGAGACGGCGGTAATGAGCTCCTCCATGGAGACGATGCGAGAGAATCTGGTCGGCATTGTACAGCAGCTGGCTGAGACGGCAAACAATCTCTACGGAAATGCGAACGGACTGAAGGATATTGTGGAAGAGCTGAACAGCAATTCCTGTGACAACTCCGCGACCAGCCAGGAGCTTGCGGCGAGCATGGAGGAAACCTCCGCGACGACCCAGATTATTGATGAGAAGATGTCCTTCATTGATGACAACACAAAGAAGATTGCTTCGCTGACCAAGGAGGGCGAGCAGAATGCCGCAGGTATTATTGACAAGGCTGAGGCACTGAAGAAGAACAGCCAGGAGGCTAACTCCAAGACAAGAGAGATCTATTCCAGAGTGAAGAAGGAATCGGATGTAGCGATCGAGAAGGCGAAGGACATCGAGCAGATCAATGTATTGACCGACGCGATTGCAACGATCGCAAGCCAGACCGAGCTGCTTTCCCTCAACGCCTCCATCGAGGCGGCGAGAGCCGGTGAGGCGGGAAGAGGCTTTGCAGTGGTTGCAAGTGAGATCGGAAAGCTGGCATCACAGTCCACTGAGACGGCAAACAGCATTACCGGTATCGTGACCGGTGTCAGAAATGCAGCGGAGAGCATGGAGGACTGCCTGCGCCAGATGATCGCGTTTATGGAGCAGACCGTCATCGGAGATTATGAGAACTTTATCAAGGTCAGCGAGGAGTACAGCACGGATGCAAAGGAGTTCTCAGGCAGCATGAGAACGATCAATGATTCCATTATGGAACTGGAGGAAAGCGTTTCAGACATCACAAAGTCCATTCAGGATATCAATGCAACGGTGAATGAGGCGGCAATCAGCATCAACGACATTGCGACCAAAGCGACCGACATGGTAGGCTTTGCGGGAGATACCGGAACGAAGGCGGATGAGAATACAAAGTATGCATCACAGCTGAGCGAAATCGTTCAGAAATTTAAGATTTAACAATTTAGATTAAAAATTTTATGAAATGGGGAGACAATATGTCTCCCTTTACAATAAGAAGAGGCTGGAGCTGAAAGAGCCGGAAGCGGGGACGGAATGAAACGAAATAGATGGATGTATGTGGAGGCTACGCTTGCGGTTCTTGTTGCAATCGCCCTTTTGGCGATGTCGATCAGTGGTCTCTCGCGCAGTAACAGTAATGCGATTCTGGAGAGGGATCGGGAGGTGCTTCTGGAGAGCACGGAGCACCATGCAAAATCGGTTGCGGACACACTGGATTCAAGGCTCCGGTTTGTGGAGAATCTGGCGGTTGTGCTGGAATATGCTGCGGATACGGATCTGCATTCGCTTGCAAGGATACTGGAATCAATTAAAAAGAATACGTTTATTGATGTTCTTTTCATCGTGACGGCAGATGGAGTCTGTCTTTTTTCAGACGGAACGGAAATGAGCCTGTCAGAGGAAGGCTTTTTCGGGGATGGCATGAACGGTAACAGCGGCATTTCCGGGTGGAGTGAGTCTCCGCTGATTGATGGGGATAAGTGTGCCTATTATTATGCCCCGGTCAGAGAGAACGGCGAGGTGCGCGGTGTCATCGTTGGCTGCAATTACTACAGCACCTTTAATGATCTGTACGATCTTTCCGGGGAGGAAAATTATCTCGGCTGCTTTCTGACGAACCGGCACGGAGATATTCTGCTGACGAATCTCGACCAGCAGGTCGGCGGAAATGTTCTTGAACTGATGCGCGACAGAATGAGCGAAGAGGACTATCAGAATATGATAGCGGCAATGCTCGGCGGACGCAGAGGAGATTACAGGTACGAGGGAACCTATGGAAAGGGACTGATCTGCTTTACCCCGCTGGGGATTCAGGGCGGGTATGTGATACAGCTTTACCTGTCGGAATATGTGGACAGATCGGTCACAGCGCTGAACCGTTCCCATTATATTATTGAGGGATTTGCAGTTGCCTGTCTGGTGGTTGTCGCGGCGGTGACGGTGCAGATTGCATGGCGGAGGCTTAGCCATAGGGAAGGCTTATCAGAGATGGCGCTTGATGCGTTGGAGGAGATTTTCCCGAGAATGGCGATCGTCAACTGGCGCAAGCAGAGCTGTGTGTTTATCAAGGACGGTGAGGCGGAGGTTGCAAAGCCGTTTCAGAGATATGACTGGAACCAGCTCAGGGAGGAACTGCTTCAGCTCATTGCTCCCGAGGATGTTGAAAAGTTCCGTACCTTTACCTCGACGGAGATGATGCGCAGACTGTGCGAGCACGGAGAAGGAAGCGAGACCTGTATATACCGGCGTATGCATCAGGGCGGGTATCAGTGGATACAGACCTTCGTCATTCCCGGCAGGGGAAAGAAAAACCGGGACAGTGTTCTGGTATATGCTAAGAATGTTGAGGAGTCTGCCAAGGCGGAGGAATTGCATAAGCAGGAGCTTTGGAATGCCTTGCAGAAGGCGAAGGAGACGGAGCAGACGAGAACCCGTTTCCTGCAATATATTGTCAATGAGCTGCAGAAGCCGATGGAGGTTTCTGCCCAGCTTGGAGCCTCTGCGAGACGCTTTGGGGAGGCTGGGAATATTGCAGAAGCCAATCATATGATTGCCCATATGATTCATATGAACCGCTATGAGATGACGCTGTTGGAGGATATGATGTATATCAGCACGCATCGTGTCAAGCGCTACACGGACAGCCGTCAGGAGAAATTTCCGCTGCAGAGACTGCTGGAAAAATGCATGACGAGCCTGCAGGCGGAGAGTGAGAACCAGAGCCCGGACATGAGGGTCAAGGCGGATCGGCAGTTGGAGACATGGTATATCGGGGACTGGGCGAGACTCTTGCAGGCGTTGCGGGCACTCGCGTTCCAGATAAGCGACCGCAACGGAAATCTGGACAGGCTGACACTTGAGGTTACCTTGGAGGAGCGCAGTACACAGAACGACAGGATAGCCTTTGCGTTTGTGTATCCGATTAGAAGCGAGGATACCGACAGCGCAGACTTTGTCTTGAAAATGTATGAAAATAAAAATCTGAATCTCTCAGAGACTCCGTCGGAGGGTGGCATTGGCATACGGATGGCAAAAATGGCACTCAATACACTCGGAGGCGAGCTTCGTCTGACGGACGGGCAGGGAGAAGAAAAGTGTCTTTCGGTATCCGTCGAGCTCCGGCGAGTCACGGATACCTGATGGGATGGAGAAAGTAATGGATAAGCGTACAGAGGGAAAGAAAAAGAAATTAGGGAATATTAAGACGATCATTTATGGCAGGACGGCAATTCTGCTGCTGGGCTTTCTGGCACAGCTTGCATTGCTGGTGATCGGCTATTATTGGCTCAGAAGGTACAGCTTCTGGTTCTATGCATTGTTTCTGACAATCAGTGCGATTGCCATACTTCATATCTTCAACACAAGGGGAAATCCCGACATGAAGCTGTCATGGATGTTCCCGATCGCAATCTTTCCGATCTTCGGGGCAATTTTTTATACGACAATTGTGATGCAGCCCGGAACGAAGGTGATGTACAGCCGGTTGAAAAGCCTCTCGGAGCAGACAAAGAAGTATGTGACGGATGACAGAGAGGTCTGGGAGAGACTGCGTGCCGAGAGCCCGCACATGGGTCAGCTCTCGCATTATCTCTACCATCGGGATAACAGTCCCGTCTATGACAAAACGCAGGTGACGTACTTCTGCCTGGGGGACGAGCAGTTCCCGGCGATCCTTGAGGAACTGAAAAAGGCGGAGAAATTTATCTTCGTGGAGTTTTTCATCGTCAGCGAAGGACGCATGTGGGACATGGTTCACGAGATCTTAAAGGAGAAGGCGCAGCAGGGCGTGGAGGTCAGATTCATGTATGACGGCACGGATGTGCTGTTTAATCTGCCGAACTATTATCCCAGAGTGCTCGAGGCGGAGGGAATAAGGTGCAAGATGTTCGCACCGATCAAGCCGATCTTCTCGCCGCATTACAATAACCGGGATCACAGGAAGATTCTGGTCGTCGATGGCAAGGTGGCATTTACCGGCGGAATCAATCTGGCGGACGAATATATCAATGAGAAGCTGCGTTTCGGACATTGGAAGGACACCGGTATCATGGTACAGGGAGATGCGGTGGAGCGTTTTACCTACATGTTTCTGGAGATGTGGAACGAATCGGAGAAGCAGCCGGATGATTTTATAAAATATGCCTGTCCGGAAGGCAGTGCCATGCCGTCGGACGGCTATGTGATCCCCTACAGTGTCTGCCCGCTCGGGCCGGAGCGTGTCGGCGAAAGAGTGTATCTCGACATTATCAACACCGCGCACACCTACGTCCATATCATGACACCATATCTGATACTGGATCATGAATTGATGATGGCGCTTACCTATGCGGCGAAGAGGGGAGTGGAGGTCATAATCATCATGCCCCATATCCCTGACAAGAAATATGCGTTTGACCTTGCAAAGACCTATTACAGCGAGCTCCTCGAGGCAGGGGTGCGCATCTGTGAATACGAGCCGGGTTTTGTGCATGCGAAGGTGTTTACGGCAGATGACGAGAAGGCGGTCGTGGGGACGGTGAATCTGGATTACCGCAGCCTGTATCATCATTTCGAGTGCGGTGTGATCCTGTACCGGAATTCAAAGATTGCGATGATCGAGCAGGACATTCAGGATACGCTGGCGAAGTGTATTGAGCAGACCACGGAGAACGTGAAGGCATTGAAGCTGAGAGAGAAGGTTCTTGGCTGGGTCATGAGGATCGTTGCCCCGCTGATGTGATGGATTTTTTTGCAGAACGGGAACTTTTGCCGCAGAAAGACGTCTATAGGCGTGAAAGAGGTGACAGGGAGGACATATCTTGAAGGACTCGGAAATTTTGGATCTGTACTGGGCGCGGGATGAACGCGCGTTGACGGAAACGCAGCACACCTACGGCGCATACTGCCACAGCATAGCGTGGCATATCCTGTATGACAAAGAGGATGCGGATGAGTGCGTCAACGATACATGGTTCCGCGCGTGGCAGGCGATCCCGCCCGGACGGCCGGGGAAGCTGGCGCTGTTTCTCGGTACGATCACGAGGAATATCTCACTGGACAGGTGGAAGGGAAAAAGGGCGGAAAAGCGGGGAGGCGGCGTTGTTGCGGTCGCTCTGGACGAGCTGGCGGAATGTGTGCCCGACGGGCATGATACCGAAGCCTTGATCGAGGCGGAGGAGCTGCAGCGCGCGTTGAACAGCTTTCTTCATACCCTCTCCGAGAAGGACTGTAACGTATTCCTAAGAAGGTACTGGTACGCGGAGGAGTACAGTGAGATTGCCGAGAGATATGGACTTAAGCTGAATACAGTAAAGACAAGCCTTTTTCGCACACGCGGCAGATTGAAGGAGTATCTGCAGAAGGAGGGCGTTGTACTGTGAAGAAATCGGAAAAGGCGATGAAGCTCATGCAGGCGTTGTCCGGTGTGGACGAGGAACTGCTGGCAAGAAGCGAGGAGAGAAAAACAGGGCATAAGATTGTGCGTTTTATGAACCGGTACGGCAAGGGATGCGCCGCGTGTCTTTGCCTGATTGTTGCAGGAGCAGCATTTTTTTCTATGCGTGGAGTTAAAACGGACAATACAACCGAAAGCATTATGGAGATGGCGCCGGGGCTGCAGGCAAACATGACGGCAGGCGGAACGGAGGATGGCGCAGCCGGCGAGGCGGCAGAGTTAGAGTGTGCGGAGACGGCGAAGGACGAGCTCGCGGAGACGATGAACAGCGACATGGATGCCGGGGAGGCTCCTGCATGGCTGGATATAGAGGAGCTTGTGCAGCAGGCGAAGCATTCTGCAGAGCAGGACGAAACAGAGAAGTATTCCGGGGCGCAGAATAACGGTGCATTGGAGACCGAAAAAGCTGAGGGCACAGCCGGTGTGGAAAGCACGACGGAAGATATACAGCAGAACGCGACGGAAGAGCTGAGACAGAGCAGAAAGGTCGCGCCGCTGGTGCCGGACAGCTATTCTTATATAGAAGAAACGCTGTCGGAGAATGGGGAGAGCCGCACGGTGGAATGGTCGGATGGGGAACACGGACTTTGGCTGCGATTCACGCAGACGGAGCTGACAACGGATGTTTGCTTTGATGCGGAGCCGCCTGTCTATACCGTGGAAGAGGACTGGCGGGAATTGATAACGGAGAAGGAAGACGGAGAAAGACAGCGGCTTGCACTGCTGTATGAAGACGGACTGCTTGTGGAGTACAGTGGATACCTGACGAGGGAAGAACTGATTGACCTGTTGGAATCCTTATTGTAAGCTCAGGCGTTCTCGTTTTCAAGCATACGGTAGCCGATGCCGATCTCTGTGAAAACATACTGCGGTCTTGCAGGATTTTTTTCGATCTTACGTCGGATGTTTGCCATATTGACACGGAGGATCTGGTTACTGTTGTCCATGTATGGCCCCCAGATCGCATTCATGATATAACCGTAGGTCAGAACGCGGCCGGATTGTTCGGCGAGCAGTGAGAGAAGCTGGTATTCTATCTGCGTGAGATGAACCTCGTTGCCCTCCAGCAGAACCATATGCTTGTCAAAGTCGATTTCCAGACCGGATGCAGAGTAGGTCCGTCCGGATGCACTGAAATGCCGCCGGCGCAGACATGTGCGGATGCGCGCCATCAGCTCGGCGGGGCCGAAGGGCTTTGTCACATAGTCGTCGGCTCCGAGATCCAGTGCGAGAACCTTGTCATCCTCGTTGACTCTCGCTGAGATGACAATGATGGGAATATCGCTCCAGTCACGCATGTTCTTTAACACCTGACAGCCATCGATGTCGGGCAGACCGAGATCGAGCAGGATGATGTCCGGTAAGTCGACGGAAGCAAGGCAGAGTCCTTCCTTTCCCGTATAGGCAGAGGTTATGTGGTAACCGTTGCCCGACAGGGCGGTAGTGATGAAGGAGCAAATGCTCTTATCATCCTCGATCAGCAGTATATTTGTAGTTTTGTTCATGAATCTGATGCCTCTTTTCTCTTGGGAAGTGTGAAGATAAATTCTGCACCGTCCCCGTGATTTCGCCCGATAATGGTTCCGTGGTGAGCTGCAATAATGGTTTTACATACGACAAGTCCGATTCCCATCCCCTTCTGGATGTCAGGTGTATCCGAGATGTAGTCAGTGCCCTCGAAGAGATGCGGCAGCATCTCTGTAGGAATGCCGGTTCCGTGATCGCGGATGGTAAAGGAAACATTGTCGGGATGATTTTCAACAATCAGTTCGACCGGAGCTGTCGCGCCGGAGTGAAGCAGGGCGTTCTCCAGAAGATTGATGGTTACCTGTTCGATCAGTACGGCGTCCATGGGGATCATAATGAACTCATCGGGGATGGTGACCTGTATCTTGGAGCCTTCATAGCGGCGCTCTGTGCGCTGCAGGGCCTCGGCGACAACCTCCTCGACAGGCTCCTCGTGGGTGCTGATGGAGAGCTTGTCCCGGTCGATGCGCGTGACGGTCAGCAGATTTTCCACCATGTGTATCAGCCATGTGGAATCCTCGTAAATATTGCGGACAATCGTGGATTTGTCTTCTTCTGACAGAAAATCGCCGTTCTCGAGGTAGGCAAGACTGCTTCCCACGATGCCGGTCAGCGGAGTGCGCAGATCGTGTGAGATGGCGCGCAGAAGATTCGCGCGCGTCCTTTCCTTCTCGGCCTCGGCAAGCTCCTTCTGCCATTTTGCAATCAGATCCGCCTGCCGGACGAGGTGCGATGTCAGTGTGCTGATAAAGATGGTGATGGAGCACATGAAGAGGAAGGTGATAGGATAACCCTCCAGTGAAAAATTTACCTTATGATAAGGAAAGGTAAACCTGTAATTGTACCATAGTACAATGAAGAGGGAACAGCAGATGCCGTAGCCGTAACCGACTGTGTTGCTGGAGGCAAAGATCAGGAAAAAGAGAAAGATCAGCGTGATATTGGGGGAAATTTCCTGTACAAAATAGTAATAGAACGAGGAGACCGCAACAGCGGCCGCCATGCAGAGCACAGACAGCAGCGCACTGGCAAGATGCTGCTTCGGTTTTGACAATGTATGTAGTTTCGCCCGTATCATTCATACCTCCGTACCAGACAGTTGTCTTATGTACAAATACTATTATATACCTTTTTGCAAAATAGTGCAAGAAAAATATGATGATTAATTATTGCTAAAATTTTAGCTTTCCTATAATTAATAAGAAGAAATACCTGTTTTTTGAAAAACGAAGGCATGCACTAAGCCCTGTGCCAGCGGCCTGACGCACCGCAGGGAAGCACCAGCCCGGATTCTTTTACCGGAAGTCCGATCTCTTCGGCGTCCACAGAGCCGCCGAACTGTTTTGTGACGGAGGTGTTTATCATGTAGGAGAGGACGGCGGGCTGCAGTCCCGTTGTATAGGAATTAATAAGGAAGAATAAGGCATCCTTTGAGAGCAGCTGCGCTGTCAGTTCTATGAACGGCCAGATGCTTTCTTCGATTTTCCAGATTTCTCCCTTTGGGCCTCTTCCGTAGGAGGGAGGGTCCATGATAATGCCGTCGTATTTGTTCCCGCGGCGGATCTCGCGCTCCACGAATTTCACACAGTCGTCCACGAGCCAGCGGATAGGCGCTTCACCCAGTCCGGAGCTGATGGCGTTTTCCTTTGCCCATGTGACCATTCCCTTCGAGGCATCCACATGCGTGACGGCGGCGCCGGCGGCTGCTGCGGCAAGCGTTGCGCCCCCTGTATAGGCGAAGAGATTCAATACCTTTGGCTGACGTCCGGGAGCTTTTTTTACCGCATCAGCAATCAGCCCGGAAAACCAGTCCCAGTTTGTCGCCTGCTCGGGGAAGAGTCCGGTGTGCTTAAAGCTGAAAGGTTTCAGGTGGAAGGTCAGCGCCTTTCCGGGGGGAAGGCAGGGGAGGGAGTAATGGATTGTCCACTCAGCCGGCAGATGGAAGAATTCCCATTCGCCGCCGCCCTTGGCATTCCTGTGGTAGTGTCCGTTTTTCTTTTTCCAGCCGTTTGAGGTATGGGGGGTGTTCCAGATGACCTGCGGGTCGGGGCGTACCAATATATAATCTCCCCAGCGCTCGAGCTTCTCGCCGCCGGAGGTGTCCAATACTTCATAATCTTTCCAATGATCTGCAATCCACATAAGTGTATGATTCCTTTCCGGACATCCCTTGACGAATGTCTTTCTTCTATATTAATATGCATTCATTATAACCAATGTTTTACGGGGAGTAAAGCAGTAACGATTGTACTGTTACTGTTCACAGTCCATATTCCGCGAAGTCAAAATTGCATGAAATGCAATTTTGCGAGACTTGCAGGCGCCAAAATGCATTGAAAATGCATTTTGTGTGCATCGCGAAGCGTGTTGCTGTGAACGGAGTGAACAGTAACATTGTACTAAAAAAAATACAATATTTTTTTAAAAGTTCTTGCAAAATCCGGAAACACCATGTATACTATCAATTGCTGTGGCATGATAGCTGTGAAGCGTGAGGTTGCTGTTTGTCAGCAATGACAGACAGGTTTTCCGTGGAGCGAATGTCAAGTTAGAAAACTGACGGCAAGTCACTGTACCAATTTGAAGTCTGCAACTCAGCAGAAACGACGTGTGAATCGAAAGTGATCCGAGAGATGTTGCGTGAGGGTCTAGGACACACACGGGAGAGTGTACAGTCACCGCTTGTCGTACTAAAGGCAATTTAATTGCCTTGAGGCAAAGAAATTGCCTTGAACTGAAAGTGCGAAAAGGAGGCGACTTTTTTTATGGCAAGTCAAGTAATGAGAATTACCCTTAAGGCTTATGAGCATCAGCTGGTGGACGCATCCGCCAAGAAGATCATCGAGACTGTAAAGAAGACCGGATCAGAGGTTAGCGGGCCTGTGCCGCTGCCGACAAAGAAAGAGGTTGTTACAATTCTGAGAGCTGTACACAAGTACAAGGATTCCAGAGAGCAGTTCGAGCAGAGAACTCATAAGAGACTTATCGATATCATTGCACCTACACAGAAGACAGTTGATGCACTGCAGAGACTGGAGATGCCCGCAGGTGTTTACATTGATATTAAAATGAAAACCAAGTAATGAAAACAAACCTCTACTTAGACGTAAGAACACATCGTTACGGCGCAACGGTAACAGCGTGGTCCGCTATGTAGAAAGCCTAAGAAGGCAGAAAGAGAGGAAAAATGAAGAAAGCAATTTTGGCAACCAAAGTCGGAATGACTCAGATCTTCAACGAAGACGGCGTATTGGTTCCTGTAACGGTTCTTCAGGCAGGTCCCTGTGTGGTAACACAGATCAAGACTGTTGAGAACGACGGCTACAGCGCAGTACAGGTCGGCTTCGCAGACAAGAAGGAAAAGATCGTAAACAAGGATGCAAGCGGTAAGAGAGAGATCATCCACAGACACGGCGTCAACAAGGCGCAGGCAGGCCACTTCAAGAAGGCAGGCGTAAGCGCAAAGAGATATATCAGAGAGTTCAAGTTCGAGAACGCTGGCGATTATACGCTGGGCGCAGAGATCAAGGCAGACATCTTCGCAGAGGGCGATAAGATCGATGCTTCTGCAATCTCCAAGGGAAAAGGTTTCCAGGGTGCGATCAAGAGACTTGGTCAGCACAGAGGACCCATGAAGCACGGTTCCAAGTTCCATCGTCATCAGGGTTCCAACGGTGCATGTTCCTCTCCCAGCCGTGTGTTCAAGGGTAAGGGAATGCCCGGACATATGGGTTGCGTAAAAGTAACTGTTCAGAACCTTGAGGTTGTAAGAGTAGATGCTGAGAAGAATCTGCTTCTTGTCAAGGGTGCGGTACCCGGCCCGAAGAAGGCTCTGGTAACCATCAAAGAGACCACGAAGGTCGAGGCATAATAGATGTGCCTTTGCCAGGCGCACGTGCGAAAGGAGGCCAATCAGATGGCAAACGTATCTGTTTTTAATATGGAAGGCAAGGAAGTTGGAACAATCGAATTGAACGATGCCGTATTTGGTGTTGAAGTAAATGAGCACTTAGTACACATGGCGGTTGTACAGCAGCTTGCAAATAATCGTCAGGGAACCCAGAAGGCAAAGACCCGTTCCGAGGTATCCGGCGGCGGAAGAAAGCCCTGGAGACAGAAGGGAACAGGACATGCAAGACAGGGTTCAACCAGATCTCCCCAGTGGACCGGCGGCGGTGTTGTATTCGCACCCGTTCCCAGAGATTATTCCTTCAAGCTTAACAAGAAGGAAAAGAGAGCAGCACTGAAGTCCGCTCTGACAGACAAGGTTCAGAAGAACAGCCTGATCGTTGTTGACGAGCTGAAGTTCGACGAGATCAAGACAAAGAACTTTGCGAATGTAATGAGCAATTTGAAGGTTGAGAAGGGTCTTGTTGTTATCGCTGAGAACGATGCAAATGTAGTTCTCTCCGCCAGAAACATGGCAGATGTAGATACAACTCTGGTAAACACCATCAACACATATGACATCATGAAGGCTAAGACAGTTGTTCTGACCAAGGATGCTGTTGCAAAGATCGAGGAGGTGTACGCATAATGGCAGACATTAAATACTATGACGTAATCCTCAAACCGGTTATTACCGAGAAGAGTATGGCTGGTATGGGCGAGAAGAAATATACTTTTCTGGTTCATACAGAGGCAAACAAGTCCCAGATCAAGGAAGCTGTTGAGAAGATGTTCGATGGCGCTAAGGTAAAGAGCGTGAACACCATGAACTGTGAGGGTAAGAACAAGAGACGCGGAATGGTTACCGGCAAGACTGCCAAGACCAAGAAGGCTATTGTTACCCTGACTGCTGACAGCAAGGACATTGAGATCTTCACAGGTCTGTAAGCTGTAGGAAACGATAAGGTTTCCCACACATGGTTAAGTATGCGGCCGAAGGATGCGGCTGCGCAAAATTCATTGAAAAGGAGATAAGACAATGGGTATCAAGACATACAACCCCTATACACCCTCCAGAAGAAATATGACCGGTTCTGATTTCGCTGAGATCACAAAGCTGACCCCCGAGAAGAGCCTTTGCACTTCTCTGAAGAAGAACGCCGGACGTAACAATCAGGGTAAGATTACTGTGAGACACCATGGCGGCGGCTCCAGAAGAAAGTACAGAATCGTTGATTTCAAGAGATATAAGGATGGCATTCCTGCAACTGTTATCGGTATCGAGTACGATCCCAACAGAACAGCAAACATCGCCCTGATCTGCTACGCAGACGGCGAGAAGGCATATATCCTTGCTCCTGAAGGACTGACGGACGGCATGAAGATCATGAACGGACCGGAAGCAGAAGTGAGAGTCGGCAACTGCCTTCCTCTTTCTGAGATCCCTGTAGGTACTCAGGTACACAACATCGAGCTGTATCCCGGTAAGGGCGGCCAGATGGTTCGTGCGGCAGGAAACAGCGCACAGCTGATGGCTAAGGAAGGAAAGTACGCAACGCTTCGTCTTCCCTCCGGCGAGATGAGAATGGTTCCCCTTGTATGCCGTGCAACCGTTGGTGTTGTAGGCAATGTTGATCATAACCTTGTAAATATCGGTAAGGCAGGACGTAAGCGTCACATGGGTGTTCGCCCTACAGTGCGCGGTTCTGTTATGAACCCGAATGACCATCCTCATGGTGGTGGTGAGGGCAAGACCGGTATCGGACGTCCCGGTCCCAGCACTCCTTGGGGCAAGCCGGCACTCGGCCTGAAGACACGTAAGGCTAAGAAGGCTTCCAATAAGCTGATTGTAAGAAGACGTAACGGTAAGGCAATCAAATAAAAAACAGGAGGAAAGACAATGGCTAGATCACTGAAAAAAGGACCTTTCGCAGACGCAAGCCTGTTAAAGAAAGTAGATGCTATGAACGCTGCCGGACAGAAGCAGGTTATCAAGACCTGGTCCCGCCGCTCTACAATTTTCCCCTCCTTTGTGGGACACACCATTGCTGTTCACGACGGCAGGAAGCATGTTCCTGTATATGTGACAGAGGATATGGTTGGTCACAAGCTGGGCGAATTCGTAGCAACCAGAACCTACAGAGGTCATGGTAAGGACGAGAAGAAGTCCAAGGTTAAGTAGTTTTACAACGCACAAATGCCCGGGAGGGCATTGCACATGTCTGTCTGCGGACTCAGGTGTCCGTAGCAGATGCGTTGCTTTTATTCTGAAAAGGAGGATATTTATCTATGGCTAAAGGACATAGAAGTCAAATCAAGAGAGAGAGAAACGCCCAGAAGGACACAAGACCTTCAGCTAAGCTGTCTTATGCAAGGGTTTCTGTTCAGAAGGCATGTTTCGTTTTAGATGCTATCAGAGGCAAGGATGTTGAGACTGCCCTGGGAATTCTGGAGTACAATCCCAGATATGCTTCCAGCCTTATCAAGAAGCTGCTTGAGTCGGCAATTGCTAACGCAGAGAACAACAACGGAATGAACAAAGAGAACCTGTATGTGGCTGAGTGCTACGCGAACAAGGGACCTACAATGAAGCGCGTTCACCCCAGAGCACAGGGAAGGGCTTACAGAATCGAGAAGAGAATGAGCCATATCACCGTTGTGCTGGACGAGAAGAAGTAAGGAAAGGAGCAAACAAATGGGACAGAAAGTTAATCCTCACGGCTTAAGAGTCGGAGTAATTAAAGATTGGGATTCCAAGTGGTACGCTGAGAACGAGTTTTCCGACTATCTTGTAGAAGACTATGAGATCAGAAAGTATCTGAAGAAGAAGTTATACAGCGCAGGTGTTGCTAAGATCGAGATCGAGAGAACATCTGACAGAGTTCGCGTTATTATTCATACTGCAAAGCCCGGTGTTATCATCGGTAAGGGCGGCGCTGAGATCGAGGTTACCAAGAACGAGCTTTCCAAGATGACCGGCAAGAAGGTTCTGATCGACATCAAGGAGATCAAGAGACCTGACAGAGATGCCCAGCTGGTTGCAGAGAATATCGCGCAGCAGCTTGAAAACCGTGTGTCCTTCAGACGTGCCATGAAGTCCTGCATGGGCAGAACCATGAAGGCAGGCGCTCTGGGTATCAAGGCAGCATGTGCAGGCCGTCTCGGCGGTGCAGATATCGCACGTTCTGAGTTCTACAGCGAGGGAACCATTCCGCTTCAGACACTGAGAGCAGATATCGACTATGGTTTCGCAGAGGCTGATACCACATACGGTAAGGTTGGAGTTAAAGTTTGGATCTACAAGGGTGAGATCCTTCCTACAAAGGGAAATCAGATGGAAGGGAGCGATAAATAATCATGTTAATGCCGAAGAGAGTTAAGCGTCGTAAACAGTTCCGTGGCACCTTGGCCGGCAAGGCAACAAGAGGAAACACTCTTGCTTATGGTGAATTTGGTCTGGTGGCACTCGAGCCCTGCTGGATCAAGTCCAATCAGATCGAGGCAGCCCGTATTGCACTTACCCGTTACACAAAGCGTGCAGGACAGGTATGGATCAAGATCTTCCCTGACAAGCCTGTAACCGTTAAGCCCCTTGGAACTCGTATGGGTTCCGGTAAGGGAGCCGTTGACTGTTGGGTAGCAGTTGTAAAGCCCGGACGTGTTATGTTTGAAATTGCCGGTGTACCCGAAGATCAGGCAAAGGAGGCACTGCGTCTTGCTATGCATAAGCTTCCCTGCAAGTGTAAGGTCGTTTCTAAGGCAGATTTGGAAGGCGGTGTAGAATAATGAAATCGAATAAGTTTGTAGAAGAATTAAAGAACAAGTCCGCAGAGGAACTGCAGTCAGAGCTTGTTGCTGCAAAGAAAGAACTTTTCAATCTGAGATTCCAGAACGCAACCAATCAGCTCGATAATACAGCAAGAATCAAGGATGTAAGAAAGAATATTGCTCGTATTCAGACAGTTATCACCGAGAAGGCTAGGAGCTAAGGCACGTCGCCCGGATGGCGAGTGGAAAGGAGTTAAGTCGTGGAAGAAAGAAATTTGAGAAAAGTGCGTACCGGTAAGGTCACCAGTAATAAGATGGATAAGACAATCGTTGTGGCGATCGAAGAGCATGTAAAGCATCCTCTTTATAACAAGGTCGTTAAGAGAACCTACAAGCTGAAGGCTCATGACGAGAACAACGAGTGCAACATTGGCGACACCGTTAAGGTTATGGAGACAAGACCTCTGTCCAAGGACAAGAGATGGAGACTTGTTGAGATCGTAGAAAGAGTGAAGTAATCAGCCGTAGGTGCGGCAAAGGAGGAAAATCATGGTTCAGCAGGAAACAAGACTGAAGGTTGCTGATAACACCGGTGCAAAAGAATTGCTCTGCATCCGCGTTATGGGCGGCTCTACAAGAAGATATGCACAGATTGGCGATGTGATTGTTGCTTCCGTTAAAGATGCAACACCCGGCGGAGTTGTAAAGAAGGGTGACGTTGTTAAGGCAGTTGTGGTTCGTTCCGTTAAGGGCGCACGCCGCAAGGATGGTTCCTACATCAAGTTCGACGAGAACGCAGCAGTAATCATCAAGGATGACAAGACACCCAGAGGAACCCGTATTTTTGGGCCGGTAGCAAGAGAGCTTCGTGAAAAGCAGTTCATGAAGATTGTATCTCTGGCTCCCGAAGTATTATAAGGAGGTGTCATATGTCCAGTTTAAAGATTAAGAAGGGCGATACCGTAAAGGTTATCGCCGGCAAGGATTGCAATACAGAAGGAAAGGTACTTTCCGTAGATGCCAAGAATGGTAAGGTTGTTGTTGAGGGCGTGAACAAGATCACAAAGCACGCAAAGCCTTCTCAGGCGAACCCCAACGGCGGCATTGTTCAGAAGGAAGCTCCTATTGATATTTCAAATGTCATGCTCGTATTCAAGGGCAAGGCAACCAGAGTCGGCTTCAAGATGGACGGAGATAAGAAGGTTCGTTTTGCAAAGTCAACCGGCGAAGTGATTGACTAATCAATAGGAAGGAGGAACGAAAAGTGGCTAGATTAAAAGAATTATACTACGACGAGATCGTAGAAGCTATGACAAAGAAGTTTGGATATAAAAACGTTATGGAAGTTCCCAAGCTTGATAAGATCGTGGTCAACATGGGTGTTGGTGAAGCAAAGGACAACGCAAAGGTTCTTGAGAATGCAGTAGCTGACATGGAGACCATCACAGGCCAGAAGGCAGTTCTTACCAAGGCTAAGTCCTCCATAGCTAACTTCAAGATCCGTGAGGGTATGGCTATCGGATGTAAGACTACTCTGCGTGGCGAGAAGATGTATGAGTTCCTTGATCGTCTTGTGAACCTGGCATTGCCTCGTGTGCGTGACTTCAGAGGTGTTAATCCTAACGCTTTCGACGGCAGAGGAAACTATGCTCTTGGTATCAAGGAGCAGTTCATCTTCCCTGAGATCGAGTACGATAAGATTGACAAGACCAGAGGTATGGATATCATCTTCGTTACAACTGCAAAGACTGACGAAGAGGCACGCGAGCTGTTGACTCTGTTCAATATGCCGTTCGCAAAATAATAAGGAGGTAAATTTTTCATGGCTAAGACATCAATGAAGATTAAACAGCAGCGCAAGCCCAAGTTTTCTACTCAGGCTTACACCCGTTGCAAGATTTGCGGTCGTCCTCACGCTTACTTGAGAAAGTATGGCATTTGCAGAGTTTGCTTCCGCGAATTGGCATACAAGGGAGAGATTCCCGGCGTGAAGAAAGCAAGCTGGTAAGGAAGGAGGAAGAAAACAATGACAATGAGCGATCCTATTGCAGATATGCTTACAAGAATCCGTAACGCAAACACTGCTAAGCACGATACTGTTGATATTCCTGCCTCCAAGATGAAGCTGTCTATCGCACAGATTCTTCTGGATGAGGGATATATAACCAAATATGATGTAATCGATGACGGCAACTTCAAGTCCATTCATATCACACTGAAGTACGGCGCTGATAAGAACGAGAAGATCATCTCCGGCATCAAGAGAATTTCCAAGCCCGGTTTGCGCGTATACGCAGGCAAGGACGAGCTGCCCAGAGTACTCGGCGGTCTCGGAACAGCAATCATCTCCACCAATCAGGGTGTGCTGACAGACAAGAAGGCACGCGAGCTTCAGGTAGGCGGCGAGGTTCTCGCTTTCGTTTGGTAAGAAGACGAAAAGATCATTTATAAAATATAGGAGGTACGGGCATGTCACGTATAGGTAGAATGCCAATCGCGATTCCTGCAGGTGTTACTGTGGAAGTTGCAGAAAATAACAAAGTGACCGTTAAGGGTCCTAAGGGAACGCTTGAGAGAGTGTTACCCGCTGAGATGGAGATCAAGGTTGAGGGCGCAGAGGTACTGGTAAGCAGACCCAACGATCTGAAGAAGATGAAGTCCCTTCATGGTCTGACCAGAACTCTTATCCACAACATGGTTGTCGGTGTGACCGATGGCTACGAGAAGAAGCTGGAAGTAAACGGTGTCGGCTACAGAGCTGCAAAGAGCGGCAAGAAGCTGACTCTGAACCTGGGTTATTCCCATCCGGTTGAGATGGAAGATCCCGAGGGCATCGAAACCGTTGTCGATGGACAGAACATCATTATTGTCAAGGGTATTGACAAAGAAAAAGTTGGCCAATTCGCAGCTGAAATCAGAGACAAGAGAAGACCTGAGCCTTATAAGGGCAAGGGAATCAAGTATGCCGATGAGACGATCAGACGTAAAGTTGGTAAGACCGGTAAGAAATAATAGATAAGGAGAGTATGAGGATGGTTAGCAAGGTATCAAGAAAAGATGTACGTGTGAAAAAGCACATGAGAATTCGTAACCGCTTCAGTGGCACTGCTGAAAGACCCCGTCTGGCTGTGTTCAGAAGCAATAATCATATGTATGCTCAAATTATCGACGATACTGTTGGGAATACATTAGTATCCGCTTCCACGCTTGAGAAGGACATCAAGAGCGAGCTTGAGAAGACCAATAACGTTGATGCAGCAGCATACCTGGGAACCGTCATTGCCAAGAGAGCAATCGAAAAAGGTATCAAGGAAGTTGTTTTTGACAGAGGCGGCTTTATATATCAGGGTAAGGTTGCGGCATTAGCTGAGGCGGCAAGAGAAGCCGGCCTGGAATTCTAGGAAAGGAAGAGGAATACACCATGAAACATACAGTCATAGATGCAAGCCAGTTAGAGTTGAATGACAAGGTTGTTACCATTAAGCGTGTAGCAAAGACCGTTAAGGGTGGACGTAACATGCGCTTTACTGCTCTGGTAGTAGTTGGTGACGGCAATGGTCATGTCGGCGCAGGTCTGGGAAAGGCCGTTGAAATTCCCGAAGCGATCCGCAAGGGAAAGGAAGATGCAATGAAGCACATCGTTACTGTTGCATTGGATGAGAACAATTCCATTACCCATGATTACATCGGTAAGTATGGTTCTGCAAACGTTCTGCTTAAGAAGGCTCCCGAAGGTACCGGTATCATCGCAGGTGGTCCTGCCCGTGTGGTATGTGAGCTTGCTGGTATCAAGAATATCCGTACAAAGTCTCTCGGTTCCAACAACAAGCAGAATGTCGTTCTTGCAACGATCACTGGCTTAAGCCAGCTGAAAGCTCCTGAAGAGGTAGCAAAGAGCCGTGGCAAGTCTGTTGAAGAGGTATTAGCGTAAAAGAATTTGTTCGGCCGGCTGCGTATGCCGGCTGGGCAGATCTAAGCTTCAAACGGAGGAAACCTCAGGGGTTCTTCCGGCAGGGTTAAGACCATGCGGTGGAAAGGAGTTTAAAATGGCAGATAAGAAGTTAAAGATTACTTTGGTAAAGTCCACGATCGGGGCTGTACCGAAGAATAAGGCAATCGTTGAATCTATGGGACTTCGCAAGATCGGTAGTTCCGTAATACTTCCTGATAATGACGCTACAAAGGGACAGATTCGTCAGGTTGGCCATTTATTGAAAGTAGAAGAAGCATAAGTCGAAGGAGGTGTTAGAAATGGAATTATCCAATTTAAGACCCGCAGAAGGTTCCAAGCACAGCGATAATTTTAGAAGAGGCCGTGGACATGGTTCAGGAAACGGCAAAACTGCAGGTAAAGGACACAAAGGACAGAAGGCGCGTTCTGGAGCACCCAGAATCGGTTTTGAAGGTGGACAGATGCCTTTGTACAGACGTCTTCCTAAGAGAGGATTTACCAACAGAAATTCAAAGGAGATCGTTGCTATCAATGTGAGCGCACTTGAGCGCTTCGAGGATGGCGCAACTGTAGATGTAAATGCATTGGTTGAAGCTGGCGTAGTTAAGAATCCCAGAGATGGTGTAAAGATACTCGGAAACGGAGAACTTACCAAAAAGCTCAATGTCAAGGTAGACGCATTCAGCGCATCTGCAAAAGAAAAAATTGAGGCTCTTGGTGGAACAGCAGAGGTGATGTAATGTTTACAACACTCAAAAACGCATTCAAAATCAAAGAGATCAGAGATAAGATTTTATTTACCTTCGGCATGCTGGTTGTGATCCGTATCGGATCACAGCTGCCTGTGCCGGGCGTAAACGGCGAAGTTTTCCGTCAGTGGTTTTCCGATCAGGCTAATGGTGCGTTTAGTTTCTTTGATGCAATCACGGGTGGTTCCTTCATGAGCATGTCAATCCTTGCACTGAATATCACCCCGTATATTACATCCTCCATCATCATCCAGCTGCTCACAATCGCAATTCCCAAGCTTGAGGAGATGCAGCGTGACGGCGAGGACGGACGGAAGAAGATTGTGTCGATCACCAGATATGTTACGGTTGCACTGGCTTTGATCCAGTCGGCAGCAATGGCTATCGGATTCGGCAGACAGGGCTATCTGATTCAGTTCAATGCAATGAGCGTCATTTGTTCCATTGCAACGCTCACGGCGGGAAGTGCATTCCTGATGTGGGTCGGTGAGAGAATCACGGAAAAGGGTATCGGAAACGGTATCTCTATCGTTCTGGTTATCAACATTATTTCCAGACTGCCGGAGGATTTAAAGACTCTGTTCGAGCAGTTCGTGTTCGGCAAGGCTCCGGCTACTGCAATTCTTGCAGCGGCAATCATTATTGCAATCATCATCGCGATGGTGGTGCTGGTAATTATTTTGAATGACGGTACACGGAAGATTCCTGTACAGTATGCCAATAAGGTACAGGGAAGAAAGATGGTCGGTGGCCAGACCTCAAATATTCCTTTGAAGGTAAATACAGCCGGCGTTATTCCTGTCATTTTTGCACAGTCTCTGATGCAGTTTCCGATCATTATCTCGTCTTTCGTGGGGTATAACGGAACGGGCGTATGGAGCGAAATTCTGAAGTACCTGAATTCCGGTTATTGGTGTAATCCGAAGCAGATTAAGTATACGATCGGTCTTGTGGTATATATTGCGCTGATTATCTTCTTTGCGTATTTCTATACATCCATTACCTTTAATCCGCTGATGATTGCCGATAATATGAAGAAACAGGGTGGATTTATTCCCGGTATCAGACCCGGAAAGCCTACGAGCGATTACCTGAACAAGGTATTGAATTACATCGTGTTCATCGGAGCAATCGGACTGACGATTATTGCGATCCTTCCGTACATCTTCAGCGGCGTATTCAACGCAAATGTGTCCTTTGGCGGCACCAGCCTGATCATTATTGTCAGCGTTGTACTGGAGACAATGAAGCAGGTGGAATCACAGATGTTTGTCCGCAACTACAAAGGTTTTTTGGAGAAGTAAGACATGTTAGATCGCGCAGGATGAGCCTGCGCGATTTTTCTGTTGCAAACTTGATAAAACTCCGTTAAAATAGGTGTAAATGCGTAGTGCCGTTGAATCGGCGGAATGAGAGGAAATATGAAGATTATTATGTTAGGTGCGCCCGGGGCCGGTAAGGGAACCCAGGCAAAGATGATTGCTGAAAAGTATAAAATTCCCCATGTCTCCACGGGAGATATTTTCCGTGCGAATATTAAGAATGGCACGGAGCTGGGAATGGAAGCAAAGAAGTATATGGATCAGGGACTTCTGGTGCCTGATGAACTGACAGTGAAGATTCTTCTGGACAGAGTTGCCCAGGATGATTGTGCGGACGGCTATGTGCTGGACGGTTTCCCGAGAACGATTCCTCAGGCGAAGGTTCTGGACGACGCGCTGACAAAGCTCGGTGAGAAGATCGACTATGCGATTAATGTCGATGTCCCTGATGAGAATATTGTCAGGAGAATGTCGGGAAGACGTGCATGCCTGAAGTGTGGGGCAACCTACCATGTGGAGCACATCCCGCCGAAGAAAGAAAATGTATGTGATACCTGCGGAAGCGATCTTGTACTGCGCGATGATGACAAGCCGGAGACGGTGCTGAACCGCCTGAAGGTATATCATGATCAGACACAGCCGTTGATTGACTTTTACACAGAGAAAGGTGTATTGAAGACCGTAGATGGCACTGTTGACATGAAGGATGTATTTACCGCCATCACGGATATCTTAGGGAATTGAGATGGCTATTATAATTAAGAATGAACAGGAAATTGAATTGATCCGTGAGTCCTGCAGACGTCTTGCCATTGTGCACAAGGAGCTCGAGGCATATGTGAAGCCAGGCATTTCCACGCGGGACATTGATATTCTGGGAGACCAGCTGATCCGTAAGCTGGGCGGAATCCCGAACTTCCTTCATTACAACGGTTACCCTGCAAGTATCTGCGTATCCGTAAATGATGAGGTCGTACACGGCATCCCGAGCAAACACCGCATTTTGCAGGAGGGTGACATTGTCAGCCTTGATGCGGGAATGATTTATAAGGGTTATCATTCTGACGCGGCGAGAACGCATGGGGTCGGAAAGATCAGCCCGGAAGCGCAGAAGCTCATTGACGTTACGAGGGAGAGCTTTTTCGCAGGAATAAAGCAGGCGAAGGCAGGAAACCGTCTGTATGACATATCCAACGCGATTGCTGCTTATGTAAAACCGTATGGCTACGGAATCGTCCGTGACCTTGTGGGACATGGCGTGGGCACAAAGCTGCATGAGGATCCCCAGATCCCCAATTATGCCATGGCTAAGAGAGGTCCGAAGCTCCGCCCCGGAATGACACTGGCGATCGAGCCGATGATTAATATCGGACGCGCGGATGTGGAGTGGCTGGATGATGACTGGACAGTTGTGACAGAGGATGGTTCCCTTTCGGCGCATTATGAGAATACGATCCTGATTACAGAGGATGGAGATCCGGAAATCCTCACTCTTTACTAAAGCCTGAGAGCGTACCCCGGTATGGAGGAGAGTATGATAGGACAATATGCGTTTTCTAAAGCAGGACATGATAAAGGAACGCTTTACATGATCGTTGCCGAAGAGGGAGACTTTGTATATTTGACGGACGGAAGGCTTAAGAGCCCGGAGCAGCCAAAGAAGAAGCGCAGGAAGCATATCCAGCCGGTAAACAGTTTTGCCGGGGAGGCGCTGAGAAAGAGAATGGAATCCGGGGAGAGCGTAAGACCGGAAGAGATCAGATATGCCATAAAGCAGTTTGAAGCCAACGAAGTAAGCATAAAAGTGGAGGAAATGTATGTCAAAGAGTGATGTGATCGAAATCGAAGGAACCGTTGTAGAGAAGCTGCCCAACACCATGTTTCAGGTTGAACTGGAAAACGGGCACCGTGTGCTGGCGCATATCAGCGGAAAGCTTCGCCAGAACTTCATCCGTATTCTGCCGGGTGACAAGGTGACACTGGAGCTTTCTCCTTACGATCTGAGCAAGGGACGTATTATCTGGAGAGATAAATAAACAAAAAAACCAAAAAGTTTTGAAAAGGGCTTGCCACGCGGCAAGCCCTGTGTTATAATATGAGACGGTCTTTTTTGAAAGGAGGGTTTAACGTGAAGGTTAGATCATCAGTAAAACCGATTTGCGAAAAGTGCAAAATCATCAAGAGAAAAGGACGCATCAGAGTTATCTGCGAGAATCCGAAACACAAACAGAGACAGGGATAATCACCGCTTGTGCAGGGCTGTAGAAGCCTGAAAGCAGGTTAAGTGAGTTCTTGTCCGGTTTTTATGTGCGGCTGAACCGATGCCTGACGGCGTCGATTATCATAGAACCTGGATGGAGCTTGCCGGAGATTACTTCTTGATACCAAGACGAAAAGTTTTTCTAAATCATAAAGGACATGATTAAGAAAAACTATGTTTCGTCTCCGAAATATGCGCAAGCGCATATTTCACTGAGATGGAATGCTGTGGATGTTTTGGAAAGATCGGATAGGTAACTGACGTCCGATTGGGTGAGAACCCCCAATCAATGAGTAACAAAGCGCACAATTAACAGACCAGAAGTGCGCGGAATGTGCCGGGAGTCGGCACAAAAGAAATGGAGGATATTGTAAATGGCTCGTATCGCAGGTGTGGACTTACCTAGAGAGAAACGAATTGAGATCGGCTTGACTTATGTCTATGGAATCGGCAGAGCTACTTCCAACAAGATTTTGGCGGAAGCAGGCGTAAATCCCGATACCAGAGTCAGAGACATCACCGACGACGAAGTAAAGAAGATGACAGAGGCTATTGAAAAGCTCGGTGTTCTTGTAGAAGGTGACTTGAGACGTGAAGTTGCCCTGAACATTAAGAGACTTCAGGAAATCGGCTGCTATCGTGGTATCCGTCATCGTAAGGGTCTGCCTGTTCGTGGTCAGAATACCAAGAACAATGCAAGAACCCGCAAGGGACCTAAGCGTACTGTTGCAAACAAGAAGAAGTAAGTAACTATTTAATATGAGAAAGTAGGTTAGTTTAAAATGGCGAAACAGGTTGCAAAAAAAGTAACAAAGAAGCGCGTAAAGAAAAACGTTGAACGCGGACAGGCACATATTCAGTCTTCCTTTAACAATACAATTGTTACACTGACTGACAGCGAAGGCAACGCACTGAGCTGGGCAAGTGCCGGCGGTCTGGGATTTAGAGGTTCAAGGAAATCTACTCCATATGCTGCACAGATGGCTGCAGAGACAGCTACAAAGGCTGCTTTAATTCATGGGTTGAAATCCGTTGATGTATTCGTAAAGGGTCCCGGATCAGGACGTGAAGCTGCAATCAGAGCACTCTCTGCTTGTGGTCTTGAAGTAATCAGTATCCGTGACGTGACACCGGTTCCTCACAACGGATGCCGTCCTCCCAAGAGACGCCGCGTCTAGTCAGGGAGGCACAAAAACAAGCGGCTGCGAAGCAGGCGTTTGGCTGGAACAATAAAATAGGTTGGAAGAAGGTATCCTGATACCCATCACGGATCAGAAGAATATTGTAAACAACATAAATAAGGAGAAAATTAAAATGGCAGTAAATCGCACACCCGTATTAAAGAGATGTCGTTCCCTTGGTCTTGAGCCTTCCTATCTGGGATATGATAAGAAGTCCAACAGACAGAACGCAAGAGCAGGCAAGAAGGTAAGTGAGTACGGTCTGCAGCTTCGTGAGAAGCAGAAGGCAAAGTTCATTTACGGCGTTCTTGAGAAGCCTTTCAGAAACTACTATGAGAAGGCTGACAGAATGAAGGGAATGACCGGTGAAAACCTGATGATTATGCTGGAGAGCAGACTTGACAGCGTTGTATTCAGAATGGGATTCGCAAGAACCAGAAGAGAAGCAAGACAGATCGTTGACCACAAGCATGTTCTTGTAAACGGCAAGCTGGTAAACATTCCGTCCTACCTGATTAAGGCTGGTGATGTCATCGAAATCAAAGAGAGTGCAAAGACCATGCAGAGATATAAGGACATCGTTGAGGTGACCGGCGGAAGACTTGTTCCTGAATGGATGGATGTAGATATCGATAACTTCAAGGGAACGATCAAGAATCTTCCTACCAGAGAGATGATCGATGTTCCTGTAGACGAGATGCTTATTGTCGAGTTGTACTCCAAGTAAGCCCTACCTGCCTCTGAGGTCATTTATGTGCCGTTTTTATGGTGGATTTATGGCTTCAGAGTGCTTGTGTCTTTAACAAACAATCCCAAAGGAGGGTATTTGCAGTGTTTGATTTTGAGAGACCGAATATTGAGGTTGCTGAAATTTCAGAAGACAAGAAGTACGGCAAATTCGTTGTAGAACCCTTAGAGAGAGGCTATGGTATCACCCTTGGCAACTCCCTGAGAAGAATCATGCTCTCTTCATTGCCCGGCGCTGCAGTGAGCCAGATCAAGATCGAAGGCGTCCTGCATGAGTTCAGCTCAATTCCCGGAGTGAAGGAAGATGTGACAGAGATTATCACGAACATCAAGAGCCTTGCGATTAAGAACAACAGTGAGACAAATGAGACAAAGACTGCGTACATCGAGTTCGAGGGCGAGGGCATTGTGCACGCTTCCGACATCCAGACGGATCAGGATATAGAGATTTTGAATCCCGACCTTGTGATCGCTACCCTGAGCGGCAAGGATACCAAGCTGTATATGGAGCTTACGATTACCAAGGGACGCGGCTATGTAAGCGCTGATAAGAATAAGCATGAGGATCTGCCGATTGGTGTGATTGCAATTGATTCCATCTACACCCCTGTAGAGAGAGTGAATGTGACTGTTGCAAACACCCGTGTAGGTCAGATCACAGATTATGATAAGCTGACGCTTGACGTGTTCACAAACGGAACTCTGGTTCCCGATGAGGCGGTAAGCCTTGCAGCGAAGGTGCTGAGTGAGCATCTGAGCCTTTTTATCGACCTGTCTGAGAATGCCAAGACTGCTGAAATTATGGTAGAGAAGGAAGACGATGAGAAGGAGAAGGTTCTTGAGATGAGCATTGACGAACTGGAGCTTTCCGTTCGTTCTTATAACTGCTTGAAGAGAGCCGGAATTAACACGGTTGAAGAGCTTTGCAACAAGACTTCTGAGGACATGATGAAGGTGCGTAACCTTGGACGCAAGTCTTTGGAAGAGGTGCTGGCTAAGCTGAAGGAGCTGGGTCTCCAGCTGAATCCTTCAGAGGAATAAGCCGAAAACTAAGAAGTGTAGGATACCCGGAGGTGGTAAAGCCAAAGCGTTCATCTCTGGTTTATCTCTAAATGGTGAAAACCAGACATCCGGTAAGTAAGTCCAAAGCGCGTGGCCGGATGTACCATGTAAAGAGAAAGGAAAATAAAATCATGGCAGAGTACAGAAAACTCGGAAGAACATCTTCCCAGAGAAAAGCATTATTAAGAAACCAGGTAACAGCATTGCTGAACAACGGCAAGATCGTAACAACCGAGGCTAAGGCTAAGGAAGTAAGAAAGATCGCTGAGAGCCTGATCGCACTTGCCTGCAAGGAAAAGGACAACTTTGAGATGGTAACCGTTTCCACAAAGGTTCCTGTAAAGGACAAGGACGGAAAGCGCGTTAAGGAAGTTGTTGACGGCAAGAAGGTAACAAAGTTTGAGATGGTTGATAAGGAGATCAAGAAGGATCTGCCCAGCCGTTCTCATGCAAGACGTCAGATGCTGAAGGTTCTTTATCCTGTTGTATCTGTTCCGACAGAGGCAGCCGGAAGAAAGAAGAACACGAAGGAAGTAGATCTGGTAGCAAAGCTGTTTGATGAGTATGCACCTAAGTATGCAGACCGCAAGGGTGGCTACACCAGAATCGTTAAGATTGGTCAGCGTAAGGGCGATGCAGCTCTGGAAGTAGTTCTCGAGCTTGTATAAGGCTGCGTTTTATACACGAATAAAAAGGGGAGCCGGTGTGGTATCACACCGGCTCTTTTTCGTGTGCAGAAGTTTGTTTAGCGGACAGTCTTCTGGAAGTGCTGGTAGTCCTTGCAGCTGTTCCAGTTGCCGCCCCAGGTAAAGCCGTGCTGGGTAAAGAGTTTATAGCACAGGTCTGAATCGTCGATCTTATAAGAGAAGGAAGCAGACCGATCCGCATAGGCACTGCCCGACACCGGTGAGACATCCTCTGTTCCGTCCGTGTTATAGGTGATATAAGGATTATAGAGCGGGTTGATGTCAACTGCCAGTCCAAGGGCATGCTTTGACAACCGGGTGCTGTCCTGAATGGGGCGATAGTTGAAACAGGAGGTATTGTTTGCCTCCATGGAAGAAATATCATCTCCGTCGTATTCGTCTATCAAATGTACCTGCTCCAGCTGGTATTCGTTTCTGTATAATTCATAAAATATCTCCACAAGATCCTGTGCAATCGCCTCGTTGCAGATCAGCTCGCCCTCGACGGGATCGCCGTCAAAATTGTAGTGCCAGATGTGCACATAGCGGAGCTCGTCCAGAGTAATTTCCGCATTCTCAGCCGGATAAGAGATCCCTGTGATATAACGTCTGAGATTGTCGGAAACGGCTTCATAGTAAAAGCCATCGGTGTAAGTGACCCGGTTTTCAAGCTGTGAACTGCCGTTCAGGGATGCGCCGGTGAGCGTGGAAGCAGAGGTGTCCGGCTCCGGTGTGCTGTCGGCTGACGGCTCTTCGGTGGATGCGTCGGATTCTTTCTCAGAGGCACTGGATGCATCCGGCTCTCCGACGGTGGACTCGGCGGATGCGTCGATGTCCGCCTCGCGGTCTGCAAGGTTCTGATTTTCATATTCCGTAAGACTCAGCGAACTTCCCTGTGCCGCCCTGAGAAGACAGCCAACAACGACTGCGATAGCGGCGAGAAGCACAGCTGTTTTTATGAGTTTGGTTTTATCCATAGTTCCTCCAACAATAATAATTCTGTACAGCAAGTTTACCATGCCGTGCGTTTTTTGTAAATGAGCGGGAGACGCAGGGAAGACCTGTGCGCGATTGTCAGGAAAGCCTTGTAATTCCGGCCTTCTTTTAATATAATGGAACATGAGTCAAAAGACGGCTGACAACAGGAAAACTCGCTATGCGCAAAGAATATGCGCAGAAATGGGGAAAACATGGGCATTATCAAGGCAGATGATGTAACATTTGAATATATCAGGCGTGATGAAGAGGGCAATGTCGAAGGAATTACTACCGCAGTGGATCATGTGAGCCTTGACATTGCGCAGGGGGATTTTATCGCTATTCTGGGACACAACGGTTCCGGAAAGTCCACACTGGCAAAGCATATCAATGCGATACTGAACCCGACCGAGGGAACGGTATGGGTAGATGGGATGGATACCTCCGACGAGGACAAGGTGTGGGACATCCGCCAGACGGCGGGCATGGTCTTCCAGAACCCGGACAACCAGATCATCGGGCAGGTGGTCGAGGAGGATGTCGGCTTCGGTCCTGAGAATATGGGCATTCCGACGAAGGAGATCTGGGAGCGTGTCGAAGAAAGCCTTCGTGCGGTGGGCATGTATGAGTTCCGCAAATATTCGCCGAACAAGCTCTCCGGCGGACAGAAGCAGAGAGTGTCCATTGCCGGTGTGCTGGCGATGCATCCGAAATGCATTGTGCTGGACGAGCCAACGGCGATGCTTGACCCCAGCGGGCGCAAGGAGGTCATCCGGGCGGTGCGTGCCCTGAATGATGTGGAGAGCGTAACGGTCATCCTGATTACTCATTATATGGAAGAGATCATTCATGCGGACAAGGTGTTCGTCATGGAGAACGGCGGAATCGCCATGCAGGGCACGCCAAGAGAGATCTTTTCGCAGGTGGAGAAGCTGAAGGCATTGCGACTCGATGTGCCGCAGGTGACGCTGCTCGCCTATGAGCTGCAGAAGCGGGGAATTGCCATTCCTGACGGAATACTGACGATAGAAGAGCTGGCAGATGCTTTATGCCGGAAATGAGGAAGATATGTCGATTATTCTGGATCATGTAAATTATATATATGGCGCTGACACGCCGCTGGCGGTCAAGGCACTGGACGATGTCTGCCTTCAGATACCGGACGGACAGTTTGTCGGGATCATTGGACACACAGGCTCAGGAAAGTCTACGCTCGTGCAGCATCTGAACGGACTGATTAAGGCATCCTCGGGAAGCATTTTTTTTAACGGAGAAGATATTTACGACAAGGGTTATAATATGAAGCAGCTGCGCAGCAAGGTGGGACTGGTTTTTCAGTACCCCGAGCACCAGCTCTTTGAGATTGATGTCTTTACGGATGTATGCTTCGGGCCGAAGAACCTCGGACTGGACAAGAAGGAGACGGAGCTACGGGCATATGATGCACTGCGGAAGGTAGGACTGCCCGACGAACTTTTTTATCAATCGCCCTTTGAGCTATCCGGCGGGCAGAAGAGACGTGTCGCCATCGCCGGAGTGCTTGCGATGAAGCCGGAGGTTCTCGTGCTGGATGAGCC
The DNA here is from genome assembly GCA_934402315.1 of uncultured Acetatifactor sp. Classification (GTDB taxonomy): domain Bacteria; phylum Bacillota; class Clostridia; order Lachnospirales; family Lachnospiraceae; genus Acetatifactor. Next base: position 97,279 of record CAKRTS010000007.1, read on the forward strand.
GACGGCAGGACTTGATCCGAAGGGAAGGGATGAGATCCTGCATCAGATCAAGAAGCTCCAGACGGAGACGGGTATGACGATCATTCTGGTCTCGCATAGCATGGAGGATGTGGCGGAATATGTGGACCGCATTATCGTGATGAACAAAGGCAGTGTAATGTTCGACGACATTCCAAGAAGAGTCTTCGCACATTATAAGGAGCTGGAGGAAGTGGGGCTGGCCGCACCGCAGGTCACCTATATCCTGCATGAGTTAAAGAAACGCGGCTTGAACGTTGACACAAGCGCAACTACGATTGAAGAGGCGGCAGAGACCATACTGGAGACATTATGCTAAGAGATATTACATTAGGACAATATTATCAGACGGAATCGGTGATTCACAGACTGGACCCCCGCGTGAAGCTGGCGGGAACCCTGCTGTTTATTATTTCCCTGTTCTTTTTCCGGAATTTTATAGGCTATCTGGTCGCCGCTTCGTTCCTGGCATTGGTGATAGGGCTGTCCCATGTGCCTTTCCGGTTCATGGTGAAGGGAATGAGGGCAGTTGTGTTCCTGTTGTTGATTACGGTGGTGTTCAATCTCTTTCTGACGCCGGGAGAAGCGCTGGTTACCATATGGAAGCTGACGATTACGAAGGAGGGGCTTGCGACGGCGGTGACGATGGCTGTGCGGCTCACGATGCTGATTATCGGTTCCTCCATTATGACCTTGACGACAACGCCGAACAACCTGACGGACGGACTGGAGAAGGGGCTGCGTCCCCTGAAGCTGTTTAAGGTTCCGGTGCATGAGGTGGCGATGATGATGTCGATTGCGCTGCGGTTTATTCCCATACTGCTCGAGGAGACGGATAAGATCATGAAGGCGCAGATCGCCAGAGGGGCGGATTTTGAGAGCGGTAATCTGATCCGTCGTGCGAAGGCGCTGGTGCCGCTTCTGGTGCCGCTGTTCATCTCCGCCTTCCGCCGCGCGAACGACCTTGCTATGGCGATGGAGGCGAGATGCTACAGGGGCGGCGACGGAAGGACGAAGATGAAGCCGCTGATCTACAAGAGACGGGATGGCATTGCCTATTTATGCATTCTGGTATATCTGGTGGCAAGTATCGGACTTGGAAGACTGGTGTTGGGAATCTGAGATATGGAATATGCGCTCTCCATGGGAGGGCGGCTGTAGGAGTGAGGGGAGTATGAAAAGGGTGCGTCTGACCGTCGCATATGACGGAACGAACTATCATGGCTGGCAGGTGCAGGACAACGGAATCACGATAGAAGCCGAGCTGAACCGGTGCCTGTCGGAGCTGTTCGGGGAGAAAATCGAGGTCATTGGAGCCAGCAGAACCGATTCGGGCGTGCATGCGCTGGGAAATATTGCGGTCTTTGACACGGAGAGCCGGATGCCTGCCGAAAAAATATCCTATGCGCTGAACCAGAGACTTCCGGAGGACATCCGCATACAGAAGTCGGAGGAGGTCGCGCCGGACTGGCATCCGCGGCACTGCGAGAGCCGGAAGACCTATGAATACCGTATTTACAGGGCAGAGTTCCCGATGCCCGTGAAGCGTCTTTACACTTATTTCACCTACCGACCGCTGGATGTCGGAAAGATGCGCGAGGCGGCGGCATTCCTTGAGGGAGAGCACGATTTTAAGAGCTTCTGCCAGACCGGTGCGCAGGTGGAGAGCACCGTCAGGACGGTTTACTCCGTGAATGTGGAGGAGCAGGGAAGCGAGCTCGTCATCCGGGTCAGCGGAAACGGCTTTCTCTATAATATGGTAAGAATTATGGCGGGAACGCTGATGGAGGTAGGACTCGGGAAGCGCGCGCCGGAATCCATGGGCGATCTTCTCGCGGCGCGTGACCGCTCGGCAGCCGGAGCAACCGCCCCAGCCTGTGGACTGACACTGGTGAAATATGAGTTTTATGAATGATCCGGGACGGAACTGCGCAAGTTTTTCCAAAATTATCTTGACAGAGAAAGTCCCATATAATATAATCTATGGATGTGTGGCAGTGTTTCTATGCGCTGAAGCCAAAGCCCCGGCGAAGCGATACAAGATAGAAAACGAACCGTTCTGAGGAGATTTGAGACCGTAGCCGGACATCTGCGGGAGCGGGTCAGAGACAGAACAAGAAATCCGAAGCTGCTGAAACTGTTTCGGTACAAAAGTCGAAGAAAGTAATACGGAGGGAATATCATGAAAACATTTATGGCTAGTCCTGCTACCATCGACAGAAAGTGGTATGTGGTAGACGCTACAGATATGACTCTTGGACGCCTTTGCTCTGAGGTTGCCAAGGTTTTGAGAGGAAAGAATAAGGCAATCTTCACTCCTCACGTTGACACAGGTGACTATGTGATCGTTATCAATGCCGAGAAGATCAAGGTAACCGGTAAGAAGATGGATCAGAAGGTATATCGTCGTCATTCTGATTACGTTGGCGGCATGAAGGAAGCTACTCTGAGAGAGAAGCTGGATAAGAAACCTGAGGAAGTAATTGAGCTCGCAGTTAAGGGCATGCTTCCCAAGGGACCTTTAGGAAGACAGATGTACACAAAGCTTTATGTTTATGCAGGACCTGACCACAAGCATGCGGCTCAGAAGCCTGAAGTACTGACATTCTAAAGGATAGGAGGAGAAAAATCAATGGCAAAGACTGAAAAGTACTATGGTACAGGTAGAAGAAAGAAATCCATCGCAAGAGTATATTTAGTACCCGGTAAGGGCGATGTTACCATCAATAAGAGAAGCATGGACGAGTACTTCGGACTGGAGACACTGAAGGTTATCGTTCGTCAGCCCCTGACTCTGACAGAGACCGCTGACAAGTTTGATGTCATCATCAACGTAAAGGGTGGCGGATACACCGGTCAGGCTGGTGCGATCAGACACGGTATCGCAAGAGCACTGCTTCAGGTAGATGCAGACTACAGACCTGCTCTGAAGAAGGCTGGCTTCCTTACCAGAGACCCTCGTATGAAGGAAAGAAAGAAGTACGGCTTGAAGGCTGCAAGACGTGCACCGCAGTTCAGCAAGAGATAATTCAACCGAATATCAGAAGAATATCAAAACCCTTGGAAATCTTGTATTTTCAAGGGTTTTCTTGACAAGAGGAGCGAAAGGCGGTGTTCGTTATGATAGCGATCAGAGGCACAGGCGTATCCGGCGGGATAGCAGAGGGTTCCGTATGTATTTACAAGCGCAGTAAGCCGGTTCCTGGGAACCGGCAGGCGGCTGATCCTAACAGGGAGCTTGAGCGTTGGAGAGCAGCTTCAAAAAAGGCGGCTGCGGAGCTTGATGCGCTGGCTGAAAAAACCAGAGCGGAAATTGGGGAAGAGGCGGCAATGCTTTTTGAAACCCACCGAATGATGCTTGAGGATCTTGATTTTGCAGGCAGGATCGAAGAGCTTATCACATCGGGAAAATACAGTGCGGAAAATGCCGTTGATGCTGTGGGCAAAGAATTTTCCGGGATGTTTGCCGCTATGGACGATGACTATATGCGGGCAAGAAGCGTTGACGTCACTGACATTTCAAACCGAGTCATTACCGTGCTGAGCGGTGGAAGCAGTGAAACAGTTCTGGATAAGCCTTCCGTCATCCTTGCGGATGATCTCACTCCCAGCGAAACCGTCCAGCTGGATAAGTCGATGATACTTGGATTTATCCTGACCGGTGGAAATGCGAACAGCCATACTGCCATCCTTGCAAGAACACTGGGGATTCCTGTGATCATCAACGCAGACATTGATCTGAACGGCGGATATGAGGGCAGACAGGTCATCATGGACGGAAGCGTTGGTTATATCGTTATTGATCCCGATGAAACAACAAGGGAATATCTGGGCAGAAAGCAGCGGGAAGAAAAGGCGGTAAGGGCAATGCTTGAACAGCTCAAGGGACAGCCTGATGTTACCGCTGACGGAAAAGAGATAAAGGTATACGCCAATATTACCTCTCCCGCTGATGTGGATGCCGTAATCACCAATGATGCAAGAGGAATCGGGCTTTTCAGAAGCGAATTTCTTTATCTTGGGTCGGAGGATTTTCCGTCCGAGGAGGTTCAGTTTGAAGCATATAAGTCCGTTGTGCAGAGAATGAACGGTGCAAGAGTCATCATAAGAACAATGGACATCGGTGCGGACAAGAAGATAGGTTATTTCGGACTTGCCGACGAAGAAAACCCCGCACTTGGAATGAGGGCACTCCGAATATGCCTTTCCCGCCCCGAGATATTCAAAACGCAGCTGAGAGCGCTTTACCGCGCATCTGCATATGGAAAGCTGGCTATAATGTTTCCGATGGTATCGAGTCTGTGGGAGGTGCAGGAGGCAAAGCGCCTGTGCAGTGCGGTTATGGCGGAGCTTAAAAAGGATAGGATACCCTTTGACAGTGAGGCTGAGCTTGGCGTTATGATTGAAACCCCCGCAGCTGTAATGATAGCTCCCGAGCTTGCAAAGGAAGTAAGCTTCTTTTCCATAGGAACCAACGATCTGACCCAATACACCATTGCGGTTGACAGGCAGAGCATACAGGGACTTGAAAGATTCTATGACCCCAGGCATCCCGCAGTCCTGAAAATGATAAAAATGACCGTGGACGCTGCCCATGAAGCGGGAATATGGGCAGGAATCTGCGGAGAGCTTGCGGCTGACTGCACCCTTACCGAAACCTTTATCAAAATGGGTGTGGATGAGCTTTCCGTCTCTCCCGGATCGGTGCTTCCGATCAGGAATGCCGTGCGAAGCTCCCATGGAAACCGGCGTGTTCTGTAAGCTGACACAAACATAAAAAGCACCGTTCTGCGCATCCTATGTACGAAAAGACAGTACATGGAGGCGCAGGATGCGGAGAAAGCGGAAAATCCTTTATCTGGGTATCCTATCTGTTTTCTGCGCATCGGTGCTTTTTTTGTGGACAGAGAGCGCGGAGAGGGACGCCCATTTTACACCGGATTATGAGAAGGTCGATCTGGAAGCCTTTCTTGAGAAAGCGGAGCTGACGGATGAGGAATATGCTGTCATTTTTGGGCAGACGGGACTGGCGAAGCCGGGGGTGGACGAGCTTTACCGCCTGGGCAGGCAGAATGAGCTGCTGTGCCTGCAGGAGCGCTTCTTTGCTCCGGTGGAGTATCACTGCAGCGGCAGATATGTCATCTGCAGGAGCGAGAGGCTGGACGGGGAAGAGGAGACAGCCGGTTTTCTCCCGACAGCGCATACCGGTGACATTCTGATTACCTTCAGCGGTCATGTGTTCGGCTGGCGCAGCGGTCATGCGGCGATTGTCGTGGACGGAGAGAAGGGACTTACACTGGAGGCAATCTCTCCCAGCTGCAACTCCTGTCTGTGTGAACTGTCACACTGGCGGGAATATCCGCAGTTCGTTCTGCTGCGGCCGAAAAATCTGACGGAGCGGGAGTGCGGCGAGATAGCGGCGTATGCGGTTGAAAACATGAACGATATTCCCTATGACCTGTTCCGGTGGGCGGAAAGAGGAAACGGGCAGGACGAAGAATGTAAGGTCACGGGAACGCAGTGTGCGCATCTGGTGTGGGCGGTGTATTATCATTTCGGCTATGATCTTGACAGTGACGGCGGATCCATCGTCACGCCGATGGACCTGTGCCGGAGCGGGCTTCTTGAAGTGGTTCAGGCTTACGGAATAGATGCTAAAAAGCTCATAAAGTAAGTATAAAAACAATCTTAATTTTTATCTTTAGACTTGAAATCAGGCGATTGAAATCGTATAGTAACCGTATAGACGATTTGTCGTGTAATAGAAGTGGTGATTGCGGAGCCTAGTGCTTCCTGTCTGGATTTGTGTCTGCGCACACTTGACACAAATCCGCTATGCGCAAAGAACGTGCGCGGAAATGGAGATAAAGATGAATAAAGCAGAAGTTTTAAAGAACGAAATATTGAGACAGTATAGAAGCCTCCGCCAGTTTGCGATGGAAATGAACATTCCCTACAGCACACTGGTCACGGCTCTGGAGCGTGGCATCGAGGGAATGGCGTATGGTACGGTGATCCGGATGTGCGATAAGCTCAGCCTGAACCCGGTAGACTTCAGCTCTCTTGAGCGGGATGCGTCCCTCGGAGAGAAGCTGCTCGAAAACCGCGTGATGCAGAATTACATTAAGCTCAATCAGACGGGCAGGGATAAAGTTCTGGAGCTGATGGAGGATTTTGCCCAGATCGATAAATATAAGGCAAAGGGCAGAAAAAGCAAAGAGGTAAAATAAACAGGCAAAATAAAAACTTCCCATTCGGCGTTCGTCGGAGTGGGAAGTTTTTTAACAGTAGCTGTTGAACATCATGCCGCTGTAGGCGCTTGTGGTATAGGGGCTGACATAATTGTGTCCCGGATTCTTATAGGCGACCACGGTTTTCCGAACATAGTCCATCGGATTCAATGCGACCTGATCGCTCTTGCGCAGCAGCATGCCGGAAAGACTTTTCAGGCTGCCGAAGGTCTCTGTGAGATCCTGTGACTGCAGGGCGGTCTGACGGAGCTGGTCGGTGTTAATCTGCAGGATACCGTCATCGTTCTGGGTGATGCCCATGGATGTCAGGGAGGTATTGTAGACACCGGCAATGCCCTTCAATTCGTTGACGAGCTGTCTGCTCTTTGCCTGTGTTTCCAGATAGGAGGATGCCACGCTCAGAAAATTGTTGTAGCTGCCTATCAGGTGTGTGATATTGTCCGTGAGCGATTCGACGTCGGTTTTCAGCCCGATGGAAACAGGCTGGTCTTCTTCGGTCGTGCTGTGTAACTGCACCTCAAACATCTGTCCGATCGTGAAGTGGTTTGAGGAGGCGCTGCGCTCCTGCCCGTTTACGGTGAAATTGGCGTTGGACGGTGCAAGCTCAATGCGGTCCAGCCCGAAATAATCCACGGTTCCGACACTCTTGCTGGTCTTTTCGTCACTGATGGTAAACTGCCTTGTCCTGCCGGTGGAGAGACCGGTCGACTCAGAGGTCAGCCGGAGAGCGGAACGCCCCTCTGACTCGGCAAGGTCTGCCTTGATTCCGATGCCGGAATTGTTAATCAGGCGCACAAGACGCTCCTGAACCTGCCGGTTTGTCTCGGATTCCCCGATGGCGAACTGGAATTCGTAATTCATGTCGTTGACCTCAAGGTCAAAGGAATAAGAATCGGGCGGAAGCGTTACCTTGGTGTCGGGCAGAAAGGTTCCCAGATTTTCCTGCGGGGTGGCAAGAGAACTGATCTCCAGCTCCAGCTTGGGAATTTCCGTATCCGAATCCTGTGAGCCGATATAGGAGGCAGTCAGGATGTCGGGATCCGACGAAAAAGCATTTTTCTTGTTGAACACAACATTTTCGTTGAAGCCGCCGAGCTGCGCGATCGTATTGTGCAGATCACGGGCATTTTCCTTCAGATCCACGGCGTAATGCTGTGTGTCCCTGCTGGTCGTAGGGAGATACCAGGGTGCGTCCTTGTTCAGCTTGACAATGGCGTTATACACGCTGCGGAGCTCACTGCGTTTGTGAGTATCGTAGCGGGTCAAAGCCTTTGGCGTATAGGCTGTGAGATAGTTATTATATACAGTATTGAGTACCGAACCCATTGCCGCACCTCCCTTCCGACATATCTTCTTAAGGCGATTGTAACACATATAATAGGTAGAAACAAGCGGGAAACACAAAAAAATACAGAAAAATATTGACGAAACAGGTCTCCTGTGATATAGTATTCACGCGAGATGAGATTTAGGTCTTTTTTTTATGCTTAAAAAAACGTGGAGGTAGCCGATATGCGTACAAAAATCACTTTAGCTTGTACAGAGTGCAAGCAGCGTAACTACAATACTACCAAGGATAAGAAGACGCATCCTGACAGAATGGAAACGAAGAAGTATTGTAGATTCTGCAAGACACATACACTGCACAAAGAAACCAAATAGTCAGCGTCGTCTTAATTGGAGGTCAAAATGGGAGATTCCGCAGAAAAGCAGAAGCGCCCCGGTTTCTTTGACGGGGTAAAAGCCGAATTCAAGAAAATTGCATGGCCGGACAGACAGGCCACTTTGAAGCAGTCTGTCGCTGTCGTGGCAATCTCGGTTGTTGTGGGAGTTATCATTGCAATAATTGACTATGTTGCGAAATATGGCATAAACTTCTTAACATCAATTTAGAGCGAGGGTGATTGTATGGCAGAGGCAAAATGGTATGTGGTTCATACCTATTCCGGATATGAAAACAAAGTCAAAGCCAATATTGAGAAGACCATTGAAAACAACAAAAACCTTGCGGAACAGATTTTGGAAGTAAGAGTTCCTCTGGAGGATGTTGTAGAGCTGAAAAATGGTGTGAAGAAAACCGTCCAGAGAAAAATGTTCCCTGGCTATGTCCTTCTCAATATGGAGATGAATGACGACACATGGTATGTAGTAAGAAATACCCGTGGTGTCACAGGCTTTGTCGGACCGGGAAGTAAACCGGTTCCCCTTACAGAAGCGGAAATGAAGCCACTGGGTATCAAGGCAGAGAATGTTTCCGTAGACTTTGTCGAGGGAGACAGCATCGCTGTAGTGGCAGGTGTCTGGAAGGATACGGTTGGTATCGTTCAGAAGATCGATTACAGCAAGCAGACAGCGACAATCAATGTGGAGCTGTTTGGTAGAGAGACTCCCGTGGAGATTGGCTTCGCGGAGGTAAGAAAGCTTTAATTCGGTATTTGCAGCGCAAGCTGACAGATATATGGGGCATGAGCCCCGGCAACAAAGTGGGAGCAGGAGCGCGGATGCGTCCACCTGCGCCGAATGGCCGTTCGCAATAAGCAGCCCCCGCGGCTGTGGTAACGGCATACCACAATATAGGAGGTGCCAAAATGGCAAAGAAAGTAACAGGCTACATCAAATTGCAGATTCCTGCCGGCAAAGCAACACCGGCTCCGCCGGTTGGTCCTGCACTGGGACAGCATGGCGTGAACATCGTTGAATTCACAAAGCAGTTCAACGCAAAGACAGCAGACAAGGGCGATGTGATTATCCCCGTAGTCATCACTGTATATGCAGACAGAAGCTTCAGCTTCATTACCAAGACCCCCCCTGCAGCAGTACTGCTGAAGAAGGCATGTAATATCAAGTCCGGTTCAGGCGTTCCGAACAAGACAAAGGTTGCAACAATCTCCAAGGCAAAGCTTCAGGAGATCGCTGAGATGAAGATGCCCGACCTGAACGCAGCAAGCGTTGAGGCTGCAATGAGCATGATCGCAGGTACGGCACGCAGCATGGGTATTACTGTAGAAGACTAAGAAAATTGATTGGGAGACAACCACAGGTTGTCGCTGGAACCTAGGAGGTAAAAGAATGAAGCATGGTAAGAAATATACCGAAGCTGCAAAGCTTGTAGATCGCGCAGTATTCTATGAGCCCAACGATGCAATCGCTTTGGTTAAGAAGACAGCAACAGCAAAGTTCGATGAGACCATCGAAGTACACATCAGAACCGGTTGTGACGGACGTCACGCTGAGCAGCAGATCCGTGGCGCAGTTGTACTGCCGAACGGAACAGGTAAGACTGTAAAGGTTCTGGTATTCGCAAAGGGCGATAAGGTAAACGAGGCAGAGGCAGCAGGCGCTGACTATGTTGGCGGCGAGGAGCTGATCCCGAAGATCCAGAACGACGGATGGCTTGATTTCGACGTTGTAGTTGCAACCCCTGACATGATGGGCGTTGTAGGACGTCTCGGTAAGGTTCTGGGACCTAAGGGCTTGATGCCTAACCCCAAGGCCGGTACCGTAACAATGGATGTTACCAAGGCTGTAAACGACATCAAGGCTGGTAAGATCGAGTACAGACTGGACAAGACCAACATCGTGCATGTACCTGTAGGAAAGGCTTCCTTCACTGAGGAGCAGCTGCAGGAGAACTTCACCGCACTGATGGATGCAATCACAAAGGCAAGACCCAGCGCTTTGAAGGGTCAGTACCTCAAGAGCATCACTCTGACAAGCACCATGGGACCTGGCGTAAAGGTTTCTGTTGCAAAGTATTAATTAAAAAATATGCAGAGATAAGGGGTTGACATTAGTCAGCCCCTTGTGTTATAATATGCATCGGTCGTGAGATCGAAGCCGAAGACAGCAGGTCCCGAAGTTTCGCTGAGAGACAAGGGGTAAGCAAGGCGCCTGCCGAGGAAAGAGTTTATACTAAGACTTTTTGCCTTCCTGTCTTCAGGGAGGTTTTTCTTTTATAAAACTCCTTTCGGCGGGGGAGTAATCCCCAACAATTCTATAAGGAGGTAAAAAAATGGCAAAGGTTGAATTAAAACAGCCCATCGTAGAAGAGATTTCCGCTCATATCAAGGATGCCCAGTCAGTCGTTCTGGTTGACTACCGCGGACTTACCGTTGAGCAGGATACACAGCTTCGTAAGAATCTGCGTGAGGCAGGAGTTGTCTACAAGGTGTACAAGAACACCTTCATGACTCGTGCATTCAAGGATACCGCATTTGAAGGTCTGACCCAGTATCTGGAGGGACCCAGCGCGGTAGCAATTTCTTCTGAGGACGCAACCGCTCCCGCAAGAGTATTGTCTGAGTTCGCTAAGAAGGCTGACAAACTCGAGATCAAGGGCGGCGTTGTAGAAGGCACCGTATACGATGCAAAGGGAATGGTAGCAATCGCAAGCATTCCGTCCAGAGAGGTACTCATTTCCAAGTTGCTTGGCAGCTTGCAGAGTCCTATCACCAACTTCGCTCGCGTCATGAACCAGCTGGCAGAAAAAGGCGGAGCTTCCGCAGTAGAAGCGCCTGCAGCTGAGGCACCCGCAGCGGATGCTGAGTAATTTCCGGATTGGCACGCAGGTGCCCGGAACATAAAAAGAAACAATTAACAAATTAAAAAATGGAGGAAATCAAAATGGCTAAGTTAACAGCTCAGGAACTGATCGACGCTATCAAAGAGTTGACCGTATTAGAGTTAAATGATCTTGTAAAGGCTTGTGAGGAGGAGTTCGGCGTATCTGCAGCAGCTGGCGTTGTAGTTGCAGCAGCAGGCCCTGCCGCAGCAGCAGAGGAAGAGAAGACCGAGTTCAACGTAGAGCTGACCGAGGTTGGTGCAGAGAAGGTTAAGGTTATCAAGGTTGTTCGTGAGGTAACCGGTCTTGGACTGAAGGAAGCAAAGGACGTTGTTGACGGAGCTCCTAAGGTTGTTAAGGAAGGCGCTTCTAAGGAAGAGGCTGAAGACATCAAGAAGAAGCTTGAGGAAGTTGGAGCTAAGGTTACTCTGAAGTAATCTGTGCATACAGTGGTACTCTTGAATGGGAGATGGCTCGCGTGCAGGCACGCAGAGCCATTTCTCAATTTGTATGTGTGCTGTGTGGTACGCATTTTCTCTCGTTTTATTCAGAAAAATTCATTTTGTTCAAATAATTCCACATATTATTAAAATAATGCTTGACCCATTGACAATTTTGTGCTATTATTGACGATGCACTATTGTGAAGTGCTATGCCTTTTTGGCGGCAGAAAAGAAAGAACGGGGTGAAATGTCAATGGAGAAAAACAGAATACGTCCGGTAGCCGGTTCTAAGGTTATGCGTATGAGTTATGCGAGACAGAAAGAGGTTCTTGAGATGCCCAATCTGATCGAAGTCCAGAAGGACTCCTATCAGTGGTTCCTCGACGAGGGATTAATGGAAGTCTTTGATGATATCTCTCCGATTGCTGACTACAGCGGTTCCCTGAGCCTTGAATTTGTAGACTTTGAGCTCTGCAAGGACGATGTGAAATATTCTATTGAAGAGTGTAAAGAGAGAGATGCAACTTATGCGGCGCCTTTGACTGTTACGGTTCGCCTGTACAACAAGGAGAAAGAAGAAATCAGTGAACACAAGATCTTCATGGGTGATCTTCCTCTGATGACAGAGACCGGAACCTTTGTTATTAACGGTGCTGAACGTGTTATCGTTAGCCAGTTGGTTCGTTCTCCCGGCATTTACTATGCGATCGGTCATGATAAGATCGGTAAGAAGCTGTTTTCCTGTACCGTAATTCCTAACCGTGGTGCGTGGTTGGAGTATGAGACGGACTCCAACGACGTTTTCTATGTGCGTGTGGACAGAACCCGCAAGGTACCTGTTACCGTCCTGATCCGTGCACTGGGACTGGGTACAAATGACGAGATCCGTGAGCTCTTTGGGGATGAGCCGAAGATTGAAGCGAGCTTTACCAAGGACACTGCTGAGAATTATCAGGAGGGTCTGTTAGAGTTATATAAAAAGATCCGTCCCGGCGAGCCTCTGAGTGTTGAGAGCGCAGAGAGCCTGATCAATGCAATGTTCTTTGACCCCCGCAGATATGATCTTGCAAAGGTTGGCAGATATAAATTTAACAAGAAGCTGGCTTTCCGCAACCGTATCAGACATCAGATCCTTGCGGCAGACGTTGTTGATCCGTCGACCGGCGAGATCCTTGCATCCGCAGGAGATAAGGTCAGTGCAGAACTGGCAGATACGATCCAGAACGCAGCGGTTCCGTTCGTTTATATACAGACAGAGGAGAGAAATGTAAAGGTTCTTTCCAATATGATGGTGGATCTGACTCATTATGTAGACTGCAATCCCAGAGATTTCGGTATTCATGAGAATGTTTACTATCCTGTTCTGGCGCAGATTCTCGAGGAGTTCGGGGATGATTCCGAGAAGCTCGCTGAGGCGCTCAAGAAGAACGCACATGAGCTTGTTCCCAAGCACATTACCAAGGAAGACATCTTCGCTTCCATCAACTATAATATGCATCTGGAGTATGGTCTGGGCAACGATGACGATATTGACCATCTGGGCAACAGACGTATCCGTGCGGTAGGTGAGCTTCTGCAGAACCAGTACCGTATCGGTCTTTCCAGAATGGAGAGAGTTGTCCGCGAGCGTATGACAACGCATGACAATGACGATATTTCTCCGCAGTCCCTGATTAACATAAAGCCCGTGACCGCGGCGGTGAAGGAGTTCTTCGGTTCTTCCCAGCTGTCCCAGTTCATGGATCAGAATAACCCTCTGGGTGAGTTGACACATAAGAGACGTCTCTCTGCACTGGGTCCCGGCGGTCTGTCGAGAGACCGTGCCGGATTCGAGGTTCGAGATGTACATTATTCCCACTACGGAAGAATGTGCCCTATCGAGACGCCTGAAGGACCTAACATCGGTCTGATTAACTCTCTTGCAAGCTATGCGCGTATCAACGAGTATGGCTTTGTTGAGGCACCCTACAGAAAGATTGACAAGACAGACCCGAAGAATCCGGTTGTCACCGACGAAGTTATCTATATGACGGCTGACGAGGAAGACAATTATCACGTGGCGCAGGCGAGTGAGCAGCTGGATGAGGAAGGACATTTTGTCCGTACAACGGTATCCGGCCGTTATCGTGAGGAGACCTCCGAGTATCCGCGCGCGATGTTTGATTACATGGACGTATCTCCGAGAATGGTATTCTCTGTGGCGACGGCACTGATTCCGTTCCTGCAGAACGACGACGCGAACCGTGCGCTGATGGGATCTAACATGCAGCGTCAGGCGGTGCCGCTTCTGACGACAGAGGCTCCCGTCGTAGGTACGGGTATGGAGCCCAAGGCTGCGGTTGACTCCGGTGTATGTGTTCTTGCGAAGAAGGCGGGAACGGTCGACTATGTTTCCTCCAATCTGATCAGAATGACATATGATGACGGCGAGAAGGCAGAGTTCAGACTTACAAAGTTCTCGCGTTCCAACCAGTCAAACTGCTATAACCAGAAGCCGATTGTCTTCAAGGGCGATCATGTGGCAGAGGGTCAGGTCATTGCAGACGGTCCGTCTACCGCTATGGGTGAGCTTGCACTCGGCAAGAACCCGCTGATCGGTTTCATGACATGGGAAGGTTACAACTACGAGGACGCTGTCCTGCTGAGCGAGAGACTTGTGCAGGATGATGTTTATACATCCGTCCATATTGAGGAATATGAGGCAGAAGCCCGCGACACCAAGCTCGGGCCCGAGGAGATTACCCGCGATGTACCGGGCGTCGGCGATGATGCGCTGAAGGATCTGGATGACAGAGGAATCATCCGCATCGGTGCGGAGGTTCGTGCCGGAGATATTCTGGTCGGTAAGGTTACACCGAAGGGTGAGACCGAACTGACTGCCGAGGAGAGACTGCTCCGCGCAATCTTCGGTGAGAAGGCGAGAGAGGTTCGTGATACCTCCCTGAAGGTGCCTCACGGTGAGTACGGTATTGTTGTGGATGCGAAGGTGTTCACAAGGGAGAACAGTGACGAGCTTTCACCCGGCGTAAACATGGCTGTCCGCATTTACATTGCACAGAAGAGAAAGATTTCCGTAGGTGACAAGATGGCAGGCCGTCACGGTAACAAGGGTGTCGTTTCCCGCGTGCTGCCTGTGGAGGATATGCCTTATCTGCCCAACGGACGTCCGCTGGACATCGTGCTGAATCCTCTGGGCGTGCCTTCCCGTATGAACATCGGTCAGGTGCTGGAGATTCACCTTTCTCTTGCGGCAAAGGCTCTTGGCTTTAACGTTGCAACGCCTGTTTTCGACGGTGCAAACGAGCATGATATTATGGATACACTGGATCTCGCAAATGACTATGTCAACCTGCCCTTTGATGCTGCCGAAGCTAAGCAGTGGAAGTCGGAAGGCAGAACAACGACTGCCGACGGCAAGGAATGGTCCGGCGAGAGCTTTGAGAGTCTGCACGGGGAGGAGATGCTTCCCGAAGTAATGCAGTACCTGTCTGTAAACAGAGATCACAGAAGTGTGTGGAAGGGTGTGCCGATCTCCAGAGACGGAAAGGTTCGTCTGCGCGACGGACGTACCGGAGAGTTCTTTGACAGCCCGGTAACAATCGGACACATGCATTACCTGAAACTGCACCATCTGGTAGATGATAAGATCCATGCGCGTTCTACCGGCCCGTACTCCCTGGTTACCCAGCAGCCGTTGGGTGGTAAGGCACAGTTCGGCGGTCAGCGTTTCGGAGAGATGGAGGTTTGGGCGCTGGAGGCATACGGCGCATCTTATACCCTGCAGGAGATCCTGACAGTGAAGTCCGATGATGTAGTCGGACGTGTGAAGACCTACGAGGCCATTATCAAGGGAGACAACATTCCTGAACCCGGCATTCCTGAGTCCTTCAAGGTTCTGTTGAAAGAGCTGCAGGCACTTGGTCTGGATGTGAGAGTGCTCCGCGAGGATCAGACAGAAGTTGAGATTATGGAGACCATCGACTACGGCGACACAGATTACCGCTATGAGATGGAAGGGGATCGCAAGTACGATGATGATTACGACAATGATTCCCTTGGCAAGATGGGCTATCAGGCACAGAAGTTCGACGACGAGAGCGGAGAACTGACCAGTGCGGAGAATGACGACTTCGATGATTCAGATTACGATGCGGATGCAGATGATTTCGAGGATGACGGAGACGATTTCTAAGAAGAATAGAAGGGAGTGCCATTGATGTCAGAAGTAAAAAATGAAACAACCTACCAGCCTATGACATTTGATGCCATAAAGATTGGATTGGCTTCACCTGAGAAGATCCGTGAGTGGTCTCACGGTGAGGTGTTGAAGCCCGAGACGATCAACTACAGAACATTGAAGCCCGAGAGAGACGGTCTGTTCTGTGAGAGGATCTTCGGACCCAGCAAGGACTGGGAGTGTCATTGTGGTAAGTATAAGAAGATCAGATATAAGGGCGTTGTCTGTGACCGGTGCGGCGTTGAGGTGACAAAGGCGAGCGTCAGAAGAGAGCGTATGGGACATATCGAGCTTGCTGCTCCCGTATCTCATATCTGGTATTTTAAGGGAATCCCCAGCCGTATGGGACTGATCCTTGATCTGTCTCCCAGAGTGCTGGAGAAGGTTCTGTACTTTGCATCCTATATTGTTCTGGATGCAGGCGAGACAGGACTGGAATATAAGCAGATCCTTTCCGAGAAGGAATATCAGGATGCACGCGAGACCTACGGAAACAAGTTCCGTGTAGGAATGGGCGCTGAAGCGATCAAGGAGCTTCTTCAGGCGATCGATCTGGAGAAGGATGCCGCGGAGCTTAAGACCGGCTTAAAGGAATCCTCCGGGCAGAAGCGTGCACGAATCATCAAGAGACTGGAGGTTGTCGAGGCTTTCCGTGAGTCCGGCAACAGACCGGAGTGGATGGTGATGGATGTCATTCCCGTCATCCCACCCGATATTCGTCCTATGGTACAGCTTGACGGCGGACGTTTCGCAACCTCCGACCTGAACGATCTGTACAGAAGAATTATCAACCGGAACAACCGTCTGAAGAGACTGCTCGAGCTGGGCGCACCTGACATTATCGTCCGCAACGAGAAGAGAATGCTTCAGGAGGCTGTCGATGCGCTGATCGACAACGGCAGAAGAGGCCGTCCTGTTACCGGTCCAGGCAACAGAGCGCTGAAATCTCTGTCGGATATGCTCAAGGGTAAGTCCGGACGTTTCCGTCAGAACCTGCTCGGAAAGCGTGTTGACTACTCGGGACGTTCCGTTATCGTCGTAGGCCCCGAACTGAAGATTTATCAGTGCGGTCTGCCTAAGGAGATGGCAATCGAACTGTTCAAGCCTTTCGTAATGAAGGAGCTTGTTTCAAAGGGCGTCAGCCAGAATATCAAGAATGCAAAGAAGCTTGTCGATAAGATGGACACCCAGGTGTGGGATGTGCTCGAGGAGGTAATCAAGGAGCATCCTGTAATGCTGAACCGTGCACCGACACTGCACAGACTTGGTATTCAGGCGTTTGAGCCGATTCTGGTAGAGGGCAAGGCAATCAAGCTGCATCCCCTCGTATGTACCGCATTCAACGCGGACTTCGACGGAGACCAGATGGCAGTGCATCTTCCTCTGTCCGTAGAGGCGCAGGCAGAGTGCCGTTTCCTGCTGCTGTCCCCGAACAACCTGTTGAAGCCCTCCGACGGCGGCCCCGTTGCCGTACCGTCTCAGGATATGGTGCTTGGTATTTATTACCTGACACAGGAGAGACCCGGCGCTGTAGGTGAAGGAAAGTTCTTTAAGAGTGTGAATGAGGCGATTCTTGCGTATGAGAACAAGGCTTGTACGCTGCATTCCAGAATCCATGTCCGCGTGTCGAAGAAGAACGAGAACGGCGAAGTGATCACCGGAAACATTGAATCTACGCTGGGCCGATTCATCTTCAATGAGATTCTGCCGCAGGATCTGGGCTATGTGGATAGAACAAAGCCGGAAGATTTCTTGAAGCTGGAGGTTGACTTCCATGTCGGCAAGAAGCAGCTGAAGCAGATTCTGGAGAAGGTTATCAATACGCACGGAGCAGTAAAGACTGCGGAAGTGCTGGATGATGTCAAGAGCATCGGATATAAGTATTCCACGAGAGCGGCAATGACCGTATCGATTTCCGATATGACCGTGCCTGCGAAGAAGCCGGAGATGCTGGCAGCAGCACAGGCTACCGTAGACAAGATCTCCGCGAACTTCCGCCGTGGTCTGATTACCGAGGAAGAGCGTTACCGTGCAGTGGTAGAGACATGGAACGAGACGGATAAGGAGCTGACGGACGTACTGCTTGCCGGACTGGATAAGTACAACAACATCTACATGATGGCTGACTCCGGTGCCCGTGGTTCCAACCAGCAGATCAAGCAGCTGGCAGGTATGCGTGGACTGATGGCTGATACGACAGGACGTACCATCGAACTGCCGATCAAGTCAAACTTCCGTGAAGGTCTGGATGTACTGGAGTACTTCATGTCCGCACACGGTGCACGTAAGGGTCTGTCCGATACCGCACTGCGTACTGCCGACTCCGGATACCTGACCAGACGAATGGTCGATGTATCTCAGGAGCTCTCCATCCGTGAGACGGACTGCGCTGAGGGCAGGGCAGAAATTCCCGGTATTGTTGTCAAGGCATTTATGGACGGCAAGGAGACCATTGAGAGTCTGAAGGACAGAATCACAGGCAGATATTCCTGTGAGGATATTTATGATAAAGACGGCAACATGATCGTGAAGCACAACCACATGATTACACCGAGCCGTGCATCCAAGATCCTGAGTGTGGGTGTTGACAAGAACGGTGAGCCGATCGAGGCAGTAAAGATCCGTACGATCCTGACCTGTCGTTCCCATGTAGGCATCTGTGCAAAGTGCTATGGCGCGAACATGGCAACCGGTGAGGCGGTACAGGTAGGTGAGGCAGTCGGTATTATCGCTGCGCAGTCTATCGGTGAGCCCGGTACACAGCTGACGATGAGAACCTTCCATACCGGCGGTGTGGCAGGTGATGATATTACACAGGGTCTTCCCCGTGTCGAGGAGCTTTTTGAGGCGAGAAAGCCCAAGGGACTTGCAATTATCGCTGAGTTTGCCGGAAAGGCAGAGATCAAGGATACCAAGAAGAAGCGCGAGGTTGTCATCACTAATGAGGAGACCGGCGAATCCAAGGCATATCTGATCCCTTACGGCTCCCGTATCAAGGTGCTTGACGGTCAGATGCTGGAGGCAGGTGACGAGCTGACAGAAGGTAGTGTAAATCCTCATGACCTGTTGAAGATCAAGGGAATCCGCGCCGTACAGGATTACATGCTCCGCGAGGTACAGCGTGTATATCGTCTGCAGGGTGTTGATATTGCCGATAAGCATATTGAGGTCATTGTACGTCAGATGCTGAAGAAGGTTCGCATTGAGAACAACGGCGATACAGAGTTCCTGCCGGGCACACTGGTGGATGTTCTTGATTACGAGGATATGAATGAAGAACTGATCGCAGAGGGCAAGGAGCCCGCCGATGGCAAGCAGGTACTGCTCGGTATCACAAAGGCGGCGCTGGCTACCAATTCCTTCCTGTCCGCAGCATCCTTCCAGGAGACCACAAAGGTTCTGACAGAGGCTGCTATCAAGGGTAAGGTTGATAACCTGATCGGTCTGAAAGAGAACGTTATTATCGGTAAGCTGATTCCTGTCGGAACAGGTATGAAGAGATACCGCAATACGAAGCTCAGCACGGATGAGGTGGAGACAATTTCCTTTGACGAGGGCGGCATGGACGATCAGATCAGTTTTGACGAAACTGTTGAAGAGACAGCAGCTCCGGTAGAAGAGTAAGAAGAATAAAGAAAAAGCAGGGATACCTTTAAAACGGTTCCCTGCTTTTTTGTGTTATTCGGTGATGACCTTCCAGCTGGTGATCTTATAGAAGGTGTCATCTGCCTGTTCAGGATAGAGAATTTCAATTTCGACCAAGAGCGTCTGGGTGTCGGAGATAGGAATTGCGTAGGATTTGTTGTGCCCCACGGCAAGAAAATATTCTTCCTTGCCGGCGGAGGCGCTGTACTGCCGGGAGAGAACCTGATCGATTCCGGCAAGAGATTCCTGCGCGCTGTTGCAGGCATCGTAATAGGCGGTCGTGCGGTCGGCGATCCTACGGCTGAGACGCCGGTCGGCATTGGCGCTGATGATGGTCAGCGCGGCGAAGGAGACCATGCATAGAATGACAAAGATCAGGAGCATGGAGGCTGAGCCGATATTCATGCCGAAAAACTGTTTCTTCTTATTCATAAGCACCTCTCGTTTCTGCTACATGCTGGCTGAGCGACAGGGTGTAGACGACTTTACCGGAGGAACTGACACAGACGCTGATCTTGGCAGAGAGCAGATGGGCATCCTCAGCGTCAGCGGGGGAGGTAAGACTTGCGTAATAGCAGGTCTCCTCTCCGTCGGTGTCAGCGGACAATAGCTGCCAATCCTGATCGAAGCACAGCGTGAGAGCATCTCCCGGAGCGGATAGTCTGCTACAGGGCATGGCATTCTGCATTGCGTGCAGATCCCCCTCGGAGGCATACCAGTATTCGGCAAGATTTTGCGCCTGAGTTATGGCATTGTTCAGGTTGATTGTCTCGGCGCTGATGGAGTGTGACCGGACAAAGAGCTGGAGGCAGATTGCACCTGCCAGCGAAAAGAACAGGATTGACACGATCAGTTCCATCAGGAAGAGACTGGATTTCGAGTGTTTCATAAGTGATTGCCTTTCATGGGAATTTCTGAGTCCGGTACTTTAATGGCATCGCAGCGAAAGCGCCAGAGCTTTTGTATTGCCGTCCGGCATGCACATGGTGACGCGGAGCAGATTGGGAGCAGCCTGTTCGTAGGAGAGAGAGTCCAGCTCCAATATGTTTTTTCCGGCATCTGCCATATTTTCGCCGAGGTAGGCTCCCTGCCGCATATACAGCTCCCTGAGCCAGCCGTCGTGCAGGTAGAGGTAGGTGCAATAGTATTCGCCGTCCAGCTCGTCCGTGAGAATGAGCGCCGGTGTCTGCTCCAGAGTTCCGATGGAGACGGCGGGTGTGCCGTCGGACAGGACACAATCGGACTGGCGTATTTTTTCGGTTATGTAGGCAATGGCTGTGCGGCTGTCGTAGTTGGTGTTCATATCATTTACGGTATGCTGATAGATGTCGGCGCCGATCGTGACAAGAACGAGCGCGGAGACTGCGAACACGCCGAACAGTGCGAGCACAAACAAAATATCTACAACAAAATGGCGTTCCTGTTTCATAAAAATCTCCTATTTCCGCTTGCGCAATACTGTGACCTCCGGCATAAGATTGCTGCCGTATGCTTCATAATCCACAAGAAATTCTGTCTCATCATAGATCAGGCCGTAATGATCCTTGAGATATTGCAGATCCGGTGGGTACATTCCCTCGACGGCATAGCATTGGGCAATGCTGCGGGAGAGAGCGGTCTGAAGGCTCTCCAGCTGCTTTGCGGCGGTCGTATCGCTGACGGAACGAATTCCGCCAAGGAAGAGAAGCAGCAATATAAGAAAAGCAGCCACGGACAGAAGGAAGGAAAAGCTGCGCCCGATGCCGGGGGAAGACTGTTCAAAACGATTCCTCATGCAATACCTCCTAACCGATGCTTGCCATGATTCCCATAAGAGGAAGGATGACGGAGAGCAGAATGAGACCGACAATCACGGAAAGAATAATGACCAGTGTGGGTTCCAGAACGGAAATGATCGACTGAATCCGCCGGTCGGTTTCCTTCTCGTAGCTGCCTGCAATCTTACGGAGCACCGAGTCGATATTGCCGCTTTTGAAACCTACCGCGACCATCTGGGAATGCAGGTTGTTGAAGATCGCCGAGGAGGCGAGAGCCTCCGGAAAATCAGAGCCCTGCTGGAGCGATTCCTTGCAGGCACCGATTTTCTTCTGCATGTTCTGGCTGCCGACCAGACCGGAGACCATGTCCAGCCCGGAATAGGTATCCATGCCGCTGCTTAAGGTCAGCGCCATGCCGCTGGCAAAGCGCTCGCATGCCACGCTCTCATAAAAACGTCTGGTAAGAGGCAGGGCGTTCAGGATACGTGCCGCCACGCGCCGTCCTGCGGCTGTCCGTGAGGACAGGAAGTATAGGGCGGCAAGGACACAGAGCAGAACCAGAAAGACAACAGAATAGCGGTTCAGACTGGTTCCGAGGTGTAAAAGCGAGGCAGAGAATCCGGTCATCTCACTGCCGAGTTCGACGAAGACCTGGTTGAATATGGGCATGACCTTGCTTATCAACACAAAGATAACGACAAACATCATTGCGATCATGATTAAAGGATAGGTCACGGCACCTTTAATGCTGTCGGAAATATTGATTTCCTTTTCATAGTAATCTGCAAGGGAAAGCATGCAGACATCGAGGTTGCCGGATTCTTCTCCGAGTGCCAGCATATTGATGACATAGTCGGGGAAAACGCCGGTGCTCTTTAAAGCCTTATAAAAGGGCTCGCCCTCCAGACAGACATTCAGGATCGCAGTGAGCAGCTCCCTGCCACCGGAGGTTTTTGCATCACTTATCATGATATTCAGGCTTTCCACAGGCGGGATTCCTGCCTGAAAGAGCATGGCTGTCTGGTTGCAGAAGGAAGCGATTTCTTCATTTGATAAAAGTCTCTTGTCTTTCATGTCAATTCTCCTTAATATACTTTCTTCAGCGTATAATTGGTTCCGTCACCAATGAACTTTTTCAAAGATTTTTCGGAGCTGTTCGCACCGAATGTGGGATCAACAAGAGTCCATGAGCTTCCGGTAAATTCAATCAGGCCGTTCAGCCAGCCGGTCTCCTCGGTATATACGCTGATCCAGGCGTGGTAGGCATCCTTGGCGTAGCCAACCTCAAGTCTGGTGGGAATCTGCTGGCTGCGCAGCATAGCGGACATCAGGGCAGCGTAGTCGAGACAGATGCCTGTCCCTGAGGAGAGGATCTCGTCCACATCCGTGACATAGCCCGCGGGAGGATCGGAAGCCTTGTTGTAATCATATTCGATAGATGCCGTGATGTAGTTGTAGATGCTGATTACAACATCCAGATCGGTATCGGCACCCGCCGCCAGCTCTGCGCCCTTTGCGACCGCCTTGCTGTCGGCATTGAAATTGACATACTGGTTCGGATAAAGAAAAGGCCCGAATTCGTTGGCAAGCACTGCGTCAAAGCCGGCATAAAGGCAGGTGGAATAGCTGGTGCCGGAAATGTTTTCATAGATGGCAGCCTTGTAGCTTCCGCTGCCTGCGGAGAGCGGAAAGACCTCATAGCCGTTGCCGTGCAGGTCGTAGGTGTAGTCCGTTCCGTCCGGCCCGGAGAGAATGAGCTTGATCTTTGAAACAGAGCCGGAATAGTCTGCACAGATGTAGCCCTGATCGGCGTGGGAATAGTCGATGACGGCGACATCATTGCGGGTTTCCAGAATGCCGTCCGCCTCGGGGACGAGACAGAGCGGGGTATTGTCGCGCGTGCCGGTCTCAGAACCCGGAACGCTTGCGGAGGTGGAAACGCCCTCCTGCCGGATCTCTACGGGGGACGCCGTGACGTCCGGGGTATCCGGGATCGTCTGGCTGTCATTGCCGCAGCCCCACAGCATGGCTGCAAGCATGAGATATGTAGTTGTCAGACAAATTTTTCTGTAATGTTTCACTTGGTTCAGACCTCTTGAATTTTATTGACTGAACAGTTCGGAAATCTGCGAAGCAAATTCTAAACTATTATTATAAGGCACATATGCAAAAATGTAAAATCTTTTATGAATGGCGTCGAAGCGGAACGGTTATGATTCTTCGGGCAGCCCTTGACGGAAAAGAGCCGGTATCGTAGAATGGTAGATAAGCAGTTTGATCGGCAAAAGGAAAGGATATTAATATTATGAAGGTTCTGGTTACGGGGGTAAAGGGTCAGCTCGGCTATGATGTGGTGAATGAGCTTACGAAGAGAGGAATAGAGGCAGTCGGCGTGGATATTCAGGAGATGGATATCACGAACCCGGAGAGTGTAGACAGCGTGATCGGACAGAGCGCACCCGATGCGGTGATCCACTGTGCCGCCTACACGGCTGTGGATGCGGCGGAGGAGAATGAAGCAGCGTGCCGCAGGGTAAATGTGGACGGAACAAGAAATATCGCGCGTGTATGCGCAAAGCTGGGCATCAAGATGCTTTACATCAGCACAGACTATGTATTCAACGGACAGGGAGACCGCCCGTGGGAGCCGGAGGATGAGAGATCGCCGAAGAGCGTTTACGGACAGACAAAATATGAGGGTGAGCTTGCCGTTCAGGAGCTGCTGGACAAATACTTTATCGTGCGTATCGCATGGGCATTCGGCATCAACGGCAAGAATTTCGTCAGGACGATGCTGAATCTGTCAAAGACACATGACACGCTGAAGGTGGTTGATGACCAGTTCGGATCTCCTACCTATACTTATGACCTCGCAAGGCTGCTGGTCGATATGGTGCAGACAGACAAGTACGGGATCTATCATGCCACAAATGAGGGCTTCTGCTCCTGGTATGAATTTGCGTGTGCGATCTTTGAGGAAGCGGGAATTGATATGAAGGTGTTTCCGGTCAGCACGGCGGAATACGGCGCAAAGGCCGGACGTCCGGCAAACAGCCGCATGAGTAAGGAAAAGCTTTCACAGGCGGGCTTTGAACGGCTGCCTGCATGGCGGGATGCGCTGAAGAGATATATTGCGGAGCTGAGAGAAAGAGATATGATGTAGAAGTGGAACAGTTCAGTCCCGGGTCATTCATAAAAGCGCAAACTTTAAAAAATGGTTGACAATGCATCGGTGAACGGCTATACTAATATAGCATGCGCACGGATGCATTTATTTTGTTGTTTCAGAGATGCGGCGTGTGTGGCAGAAAATCATACAATTCAGAAAGAGGTGAAACAGAATGCCGACATTTAACCAGTTAGTAAGAAAAGGACGTCAGACCTCTGTAAAGAAGTCTACAGCACCTGCTCTGCAGAAAGGTTACAACTCCCTTCACAAGAAGGCTACTGATGTATCCGCTCCCCAGAAGCGTGGTGTATGTACCGCTGTTAAGACAGCAACTCCTAAGAAGCCTAACTCAGCTCTCAGAAAGATCGCCAGAGTACGTCTTTCCAACGGAATCGAAGTTACAAGCTACATTCCCGGAGAAGGTCATAATCTGCAGGAGCACAGTGTTGTACTGATCCGTGGTGGCAGAGTAAAGGACCTGCCCGGTACCAGATACCACATCATCCGTGGTACACTCGATACCGCAGGTGTTGCCAACAGGAAGCAGGCTCGCTCCAAGTATGGCGCTAAGAGACCTAAGGAAGCTAAGAAGTGATGACTGGAACTTTCTGCTGCTTTAGGCAGCAGGCTTGTACCACAAAAACGAAACTGAGATAAGTGTTGGAATTCTGTCATACAGATATAACAGCGCGAACACTTGGGGAAACACATGTGAGTACCGATGATCTAACGTAACTAGTGAGAAGAGACAGAACTGACAGGAAAGCGAGCGCATGCTTGCATGCAGACGAGATTTTCCGGCAGGAATGTGTCGGCGAACAGCCGACATCGAGGCATCACTGATGCCGAGATAACTCACTAAAACAATTTGTTAAGGAGGGAAGAACCGTGCCACGTAAAGGACATATTCAGAAAAGAGACGTATTAGCAGATCCTTTATACAATAACAAAGTGGTTACCAAGCTTGTCAACAACATCATGCTGGATGGCAAGAAGGGTGTAGCACAGAAGATTGTATACGGTGCATTTGCAAAGGTTGAAGAAAAATCCGGTAAGCCCGCTCTGGAAGTATTTGAAGAGGCAATGAACAACATCATGCCTGTTCTGGAGGTTAAGGCAAGACGTATCGGTGGTGCTACCTATCAGGTACCTATCGAAGTAAGACCCGAGAGACGTCAGGCTCTTGGACTTCGCTGGCTGACCATGTTCTCTCGCAAGAGAAGTGAGAAGACCATGGAGGACAGACTGGCGAATGAGATTCTCGATGCAGCAAACAATACCGGTTCCGCTGTAAAGAGAAAAGAAGACATGCACAAGATGGCAGAGGCAAACAAGGCGTTTGCGCATTACAGATTCTAGTAGGAGGGAAAAATCTTGGCTGGAAGAGAATATCCGTTAGAGAGAACCAGAAATATCGGAATTATGGCTCATATCGATGCTGGTAAGACCACATTGACAGAGCGTATTCTGTATTACACTGGTGTAAACTACAAGATCGGTGATACTCATGAAGGCACTGCTACCATGGACTGGATGGAGCAGGAGCAGGAGAGAGGTATTACCATCACATCTGCAGCTACAACCTGCCACTGGACACTGGAAAAAGAAACCAAGCCCATGCCTGGCGCGTTGGAGCATCGTATCAATATCATTGATACTCCTGGCCACGTTGACTTTACCGTAGAAGTAGAGCGTTCCCTTCGTGTATTGGACGGCGCTGTAGGCGTTTTCTGTGCGAAGGGCGGTGTTGAGCCTCAGTCCGAGAACGTTTGGCGTCAGGCTGACACCTACAACGTACCCCGTATGGCGTTCATCAACAAGATGGACATCCTGGGTGCTAACTTCTATGGCGCAGTGGATCAGATCAGAACAAGACTTGGCAAGAATGCCATCGTTCTTCAGCTTCCGATCGGCAAGGAAGATGATTTCAAGGGAATCATTGACCTGTTCGAGATGAAGGCTTATATCTACAACGACGACAAGGGTGATGACATCACCGTTACCGATGACCTCGGTGACATGAAGGATGATGCTGAGCTTTATCGTTCCGAGCTTGTAGAGAAGATCTGTGAGCTGGATGACGAGCTGATGATGATGTATCTGGAGGGTGAAGAGCCTTCCGTTGAGGACATGAAGAGAGTGCTTCGTAAGGCAACCTGTGAGTGTACAGCAGTTCCCGTATGCTGCGGTTCTGCTTACCGTAACAAGGGTGTTCAGAAGCTTCTGGATGCAATTCTGGAGTTCATGCCTGCTCCTACCGATATCCCTCCTATCAAGGGTACCGATCTGGACGGCAATGAAGTAGTAAGACATTCCTCCGACGAGGAGCCTTTCTCCGCACTTGCATTCAAGATCATGGCCGATCCTTTCGTAGGAAAGCTTGCATTCTTCCGTGTATATTCCGGAACCATGAATGCCGGTTCTTATGTATTGAACGCAACAAAGGACAAGAAGGAGCGTGTCGGACGTATCCTGCAGATGCATGCTAACAAGCGTGCCGAGCTGGACAAGGTATATTCCGGTGACATCGCTGCGGCTGTAGGCTTTAAGTTTACAACGACCGGCGATACGATCTGTGATGAGCAGCATCCCGTAATCCTTGAGTCCATGGAGTTCCCTGAGCCTGTTATCGAGCTGGCTATCGAGCCTAAGACCAAGGCTGGTCAGGGCAAGATGGGTGAAGCTCTTGCAAAGCTGGCTGAGGAAGATCCTACTTTCCGTGCGCATACCGATCAGGAGACAGGTCAGACCATTATCGCTGGTATGGGTGAGCTTCATCTGGAGATCATCGTTGACCGTCTGCTCCGTGAGTTTAAGGTAGAAGCTAACGTTGGTGCACCTCAGGTTGCATACAAGGAAGCATTTACCAAGGCTGTTGAAGTGGATTCCAAGTACGCTAAGCAGTCCGGTGGTCGTGGTCAGTACGGTCATTGTAAGGTTAAGTTTGAGCCCCTCGAGGCGAACTGTGAGAAGTTTGATTTTGATCCCAAGGCGAATATCCTGATTAATGATCCGCCTACCTTGCTGTTCGAGTCCACCGTTGTCGGCGGTGCGATCCCGAAGGAATATATCCCCGCGGTCGGCGAAGGTATTCAGGAAGCAGCACAGGCTGGTATCCTCGGCGGATTCCCTGTACTGGGTGTTCACGCAAACGTATATGATGGTTCCTACCATGAAGTCGACTCTTCTGAAATGGCATTCCACATTGCCGGTTCCATGGCATTCAAGGAAGCAATGCAGAAGGCAGCACCTGTACTTCTTGAGCCTATCATGAAGGTTGAGGTAACAATGCCTGAGGAATATATGGGTGATGTAATCGGTGACCTGAACTCACGTCGTGGACGTGTGGAAGGTATGGATGATATCGGCGGCGGTAAGATGGTTCGTGCATTCGTTCCTCTTGCTGAGATGTTCGGTTACTCCACAGACCTCCGTTCCAAGACACAGGGTCGTGGTAACTACTCCATGTTCTTCGAGAAGTATGAGCCCGTTCCCAAGAATGTTCAGGAGAAGGTTCTGGCTGCAAAGAGCGGTAAGTAATTTATTTTTAAAAATAACTTGAAAAACCTCTGGTTATTGAATATAATCAGAGGTAGCCGAGTTAAAAAGCGCCGAGTGTGCGAAACGTACTTCGGCGAAGGAAAAAAACAAAATAAGTTTTATAATTTTAAGGAGGATTTCAATAATGGCTAAAGCTAAATTTGAAAGAACAAAGCCCCATTGTAACATTGGTACCATTGGTCACGTTGACCATGGTAAAACAACTCTGACTGCTGCTATTACCAAGGTTCTGGCAGAGAGAGTACCCGGAAACGAGAAGGTAGACTTCGAGAACATCGATAAGGCTCCCGAAGAGAGAGAGCGTGGTATCACCATCTCTACCGCACACGTTGAGTACCAGACCGAGAAGAGACACTATGCACACGTTGACTGCCCTGGCCACGCTGACTATGTAAAGAACATGATTACCGGTGCTGCTCAGATGGACGGCGCTATCCTTGTTGTAGCTGCTACCGACGGTGTTATGGCTCAGACCAAGGAGCACATCCTTCTGTCTCGTCAGGTAGGTGTACCTTATATCGTTGTATTCATGAACAAGTGTGATATGGTTGACGATCCTGAGCTTCTTGAGCTCGTTGAGATGGAGATCACAGAGCAGCTGGAAGAGTACGACTTCACAGGCTGCCCTATCATCAAGGGTTCCGCTCTGAAGGCGCTGGAAGATCCCATGGGACCTTGGGGCGACAAGATCATGGAGCTGATGGATACTGTAGACAGCTACATTCCTGATCCTCAGCGTGATACCGACAAGCCTTTCCTTATGCCTGTCGAGGACGTATTCACAATTACCGGTCGTGGTACCGTTGCTACCGGTCGTGTAGAGCGTGGTGTTCTGCATCTTAACGACGAAGTAGAAATCATCGGTATCAAGGAAGAGACCAAGAAGACCGTTGTTACCGGTATCGAGATGTTCCGTAAGATGCTGGATGAGGCACAGGCTGGTGATAACATCGGCGCACTGCTTCGTGGCGTTCAGAGAACTGAAATCGAAAGAGGACAGGTTCTTGCAAAGCCTGGCACTGTTACCTGCCATACAAAGTTCACCGCTCAGGTTTACGTTCTGACAAAGGACGAGGGTGGTCGTCATACACCTTTCTTCAACAACTATCGTCCTCAGTTCTACTTCAGAACAACTGACGTTACCGGCGTTTGCGAACTGCCTGCTGGCACCGAGATGTGCATGCCTGGCGATAACGTAGAGATGACCATCGAACTGATCCATCCTATCGCTATGGAGCAGGGTCTTACATTCGCTATCCGTGAGGGTGGTAGAACCGTTGGTTCCGGTCGTGTTGCTACAATTATCCAGTAATTGCTGATTAATAGTTTGCTAATTTAGTTCATTTATCGGGGAAGCATCCTGCTTCCCCGGTTTTTTTCTATATTTCTTTTGGTTTATTGTTTGACACAAAATAGAAAAATTTTGTATTCTATAAATTACCCCGATTGACAACAGTAAGATTTTTTGCTATATAGAAATTGTGTCAAATTTTTACAAATTTAGAGAAGGGGAAATGAGATATGCCGTTGGAAAAAATGCATTTGAAGGAAAGAATTAGCTATGGCTACAGAAAGGTTATCACGATGATGCTGATATCCGGTGCGCTTTCTGTGGTGATTATCGGAGTGCTGTTTGCGAACATGCTGAATTATGTTGAAAGAGTACAGCGGGCAGATACTGCAGTGAAGATATGCAGACTGAATGTCAATTCCGCTGCAAGAAATATCAGAGAAATGGCACTGAACAGTGACACATCCACCTATGACAGCTATGAACAGAATGTAGAGGATCAGCTCGCAGAGGTCGACGCTGAACTGAAGGCTTTGAAGGGAACCGGAACGGTTTCGGCTGAGCTTTATCAGGAATATTCAGATTCCCTGGCAGCATGGGGAAATATCGGCTATTCCATCATGGAACAGATTAAGAGTGGTAAGATAGACGAGGCGACCGCCGCGATTATAAATGAGTGTACTCCTGCGCTGGATAAGACGGTAGAGATCGGTAAGAAGCTGGATGATGTGACAGATCAGGCGCGTAACCGGGCAGTCAGGATTACGGTAATCCTTGCCGTTGCCGGAATTGGTGTCGTTGTTATCTGTCTGATCTTAGCGTTTGTTCTGGCAAAGAAAACCGCTGAGAGAGTTATGGAAACGATTCTGGTTCCCTTACATCAGATTGAGGATGTTGCACAGGAACTCACGGAGGGCAATCTTCACAGCACACTGGAATATCATTCCGAGGACGAGATCGGAAGACTGGCGCACAGCATGCGCAAATCCATTCGCATTCTGGGATCTTATGTGGATGACATTGACCGTGCAATGAAGCAGTTCTCAGAGGGTAATTTTGATGTCCAGCCGGAAGTGGAATGGAAGGGCGATTTCATTGGCATTTTAAATTCCTTTATGGCGTTTGAGAAAAGCATGGCAGATACGGTTAAAGGAATCCAGCATGTGTCTGATGAAGTGTTTGAAGGAGCGGGGCAGGTGGCATCAAGCTCAAGCGATCTTGCAGACGGAGCAACTAACCAGGCGGCTGTTGTCGAAGAGCTTACCGCGACGGTTGAAAATGTGTCCGAACAGGTAGCGCAGAATTCCAAGACGGCAAAAGAGATCAGCGGAAGAGTGGATGAACTCGGCAACTCGATTCTGGACAGCAATAGCAAGATGCGTGAAATGGTCGATTCCATGAATGAGATCAATGTGGCATCGAAGGAGATCGATAAGATCATTGCAACGATTAATGAGATAGCGGCGCAGACAAACCTGCTGGCGTTAAATGCTTCGATTGAGGCGGCAAGAGCCGGTGAGGCAGGAAGAGGCTTCGCAGTTGTAGCGAACCAGGTAAACGTTCTGGCTGACCAGAGTGCACAGGCGGCAAAGGAGTCCTCTCTGCTGATTGAGACTTCGGTCAAAGCGGTGGAAAAGGGTATGGTGATCGCAGGACAGACGGCTGCAAAGCTGGAAGAGGTGGCGGAAAGCTCTAAGACCATCACAGAGGAAGTTGCCAACATTGCGGATACGCTGGAGACGCAGACTACGGAAATCTATCAGATCAATCAGGGCATTGAGCAGATCAATGATGTTGTACAGACGAACTCTGCAACATCCGAGGAATGTGCAGCTGCCAGCCAGGAAATGAGCAATGAAGCTGAGAACCTGCGCGGATTGATTCAGAAGTTTAAAGTTGCAAAAATGTAAATCGTAAATTTCATAGACAACAAGCAGGCTTTCGGAAAGCTCTTGACAAGTGAGACCACAAGCAGTAGACTGTAAACAAGACTACTGCTTGTGGTCTATTGCGTATAAGGAGGGATTATGGATGGAAATTCAGTTAGGCGTGATCGAGGCAAAATATGCAGACATGATATGGAAGCATGAACCGGTGACATCCTCGGAGCTGGTAAAAATGACTGCGGTGGAGTTTAACTGGAAGCGCACGACAGCCCATAATGTTCTGAGAAGACTGATCGATAAGGGGTTGTTCAGGAATGAAAACGGCCTGGTAACAGCTGTCATTTCAAGGGAAGAGTTTTATTCCAAACAGAGCAGACAGTATGTGGAGGACACCTTTGCGGGTTCTCTTCCGGCATTTATCGCAGCGTTCACGCAGAATAAGAAGCTGACGCAGGCGGAGGCGGAAGAAATACGCAGGATGATCGATCAGGCGGAGGAAGATTGAACAGGAGGGAAGCATGAGTATGGGGGAGATTTTCTGGAGACTTTTGAATAGAAGCATTACGGCCGGGTGGCTGATTCTGGTGGTAGTATGCATCCGTTTTGCGTTTTGCAAAATGCCAAAGTGGATGAATTGTGTATTGTGGGGGGTAGTGGCGGTCCGGCTGATAATTCCGTTTTCCGTCGAGAGTGTGTTCAGCTTACAGCCTAGCTCCGAGCCGATAAAGTACAATACGATGATGGAGGGAGAAATCCTGCCCTATGTGCCATCGGTGGACGGTAATCTACCGGTGGTGCGGGATACACTCAATTCGCTGTTGAGAGATGCCTTCGCTTATGAAAGCTCGGAAAGTGCTGCGCCTCTTCAGATTGTCATGGGGGTTGCGGGAAGCATATGGCTGTGCGGAACGATAATTCTCCTTGTGATTGCCATAGGAAGCATGGTAAAGCTGCGTCTCAAAGTAAGGGAGGCGGTACGGGATGAGAGCAATATCTACCTCTGTGACAGAGTGAAGTCTCCCTTTATCATGGGAATCGTCAGACCTCGGATTTATCTCCCCTCGTCCTTGAACAGAGAGGAGAAGGAGTACATACTTGCACACGAAAACGCCCATCTGCAAAGGCTGGATCATTTCTGGAAACCCTTTAGTTATCTGCTTTTGTGCGTTTACTGGTTCAATCCGTTGTGTTGGGCCGCCTATGTTCTGCTGTGCAAGGATATTGAGCTTGCCTGCGATGAAAAAGTGATCGGCAACATGAGCTTTGATGATAAAAAGGAATATTCCAGAGTATTGCTGGCGTGCGCAAACCAGAGACGTCTGGTGCTGTCGTGTCCTCTGGCATTCGGTGAGATCGGCGTCCGGGAGAGAGTGAAATCGGTGCTGAATTATAAGAAAACCGCGCTCGGAATTACGGTTCTGGCGGCGATAGTCTGTATCATTGTTGCTGTCTGTTTTCTGACAAATCCTTCAGGAGAAGATCAGGAAGGTATCACATCTGCGGACGGAATCACAAGCAGTGAGTATGCGGACATTTATGGTGAAGTAATCGCAAATTTGAAGGAGAATGAGCTGTCTGCCATTATAGAGACAAATGCGCCGCTCCCGGTGCTGCTTGTCACGTCGGAAGATATGACCTTCGATGACATTTCGGGAGAGCGGGCAACGCTGTGGTGTGATGTGTATTATCCGGTTGATGGAATCGTAAAGCAGATCGGGCTGGCCTCCAGTTCGGGAACAGCTTATCCCATCGCATATGATAAGACAGGTATCTATGAGGCGGGAGGGCATGGCATGCATCGCTATGAAATCGATTGTCAGAACGGAGAAATGAAAATAGCGGAAGCTATTTATATGGAATACGATGAAGATGCGAATGAGTCCTACAATATGGAAGAGAACGGCAACGTGAGAGAAATCACAGAGGAAGAGTTTCTGACGGCATGGGAAAAATATAGTGAAGCCACTGTAGTCAGCTTTCAAAAGGACTGACGGATATCGCGAACCGTGTATAAAATGTAATTGAACATTGCCGATGAATTTGTTATATTAAGTATGGGTAACAGCTGATTTATATATAACAGCGGGATCCGGAAATGGGGTCTGTGATGGAGATAGAGAACTTACATCGGCTTGTGAGACTGCTGCAGAAATTCCGGAAGGATGGCATACTTGACAATGCGGCGGTGGAGGTCGTCTTAAAGCCGGTGGCATCCATGAATGAGAAATTGCAGGAAGAATATGCGGGGGAAATGCTGTCTGTTTTAAAGACCAGCAGTGATAAGGAGGAGATTCTTTCCAGACAGGGCATGGTGCTTCAGATGCTATATGCGGATCGCGCTTATATGGAATATGGGCAAGGCACGGTGCAGGACGATGAGCTGGAAGGTGATTTGGAACCCGGAGCGGAACGGGAAGCGGGGCGGAAATCCGAACCGAAGGGCTGCTCGGCCGGGTTAAATCTGTATCTGACAAACTTTCTGATTCCGGATGCCGCGCGGGAGGAGAGAATTTTACAGGAGCAGGGCATGGAAAACGGTGGACAGTTTGCCTATGTGGACAATCCCTATCCTTGCGGCATATTTCCCCGGAAAAAGCTGATGCAGATCGATTTTTCTACTGTGACGATATTTTATGGAGGCAACGGTTCCGGAAAGAGCACTCTGTTAAATCTCATAGCGAATAAGCTGCAGCTAAAGCGGATCGCACCGTACAACACCGGCGAGACCTTTGCGCGGTATACGGAGGCGTGTCAGGCGTTTCTGGGAAGCGACGAGGAGGGAGATCCGCTTCGCATTCCCAACGGCAGCCGGATCATTACCAGCGATGATGTCTTCGACTATATGCTGACGATGCGGACAAACAATGACGAGATCAGTGAGAACCGGACGGCGGCAAAGGAAGAATATATGCGGCTGAAATTTACCCCGGGCATGGTGAAAGTAAACAGCATGGACGACATGGAAGAACTGCGGATGCAGGTGCAGGCGCGGAGAAAGACGCAGTCCAGAAGACAGTTTATCAACCGCTTTGCAGGGGCGGAGATGGCGGGGAACAGCAATGGGGAGACGGCATTGCTCTACTTTCAGTCTAAGTTCAGGGATCGCACGCTGTACTGTCTGGACGAGCCGGAGAACAGCCTGTCACCGAGACTTCAGCTGGAACTGGTGAAAATTCTGGAACAGAAGGCATATGCCGAGGAATGCCAGTTCATCATTGCGACGCATTCGCCGTTTCTGCTGGCGATGAGAGGGGCGAGGGTCTACGATCTGGATGCTTTCCCGGCGGCGGTCCGGAACTGGTGGGAACTGGAGAACACGAGGCTGTACTTTGAGTTTTTTGAGGCGCACCGGGAGTTCTTTATGCGGGCTACAGAAAAGAGGAGTGAAGAGTCATGAAACTGCAGAATGAGGCTGAGCGGCAAAGTGAGCTGGAAAGGCAGCGGGGAAAACGCGTCCGTCAGGAACAGGAATACATAGACCGGATGAGCTTATCCGTGGAGGATTCCCTTCGGGAAATCAATGAGGAACGTCAGTACAATGAGCAGCTGGAGCGGCGCATCCGCGGGGATGTGTACAGGATGCACGGGATCAGTGAGGATAAGCTGGAAGGGATGCGGCAATATAAGAATGCATTGTATCAGGGAACTGCCTTTGCAATGTTTTTCCTGTCGCTGACGTTGTTTGTGATCTGTGGTGTGCTTCACGGCTTCGGCTCAAATATCAGTCTTTTCATGGCGTTGTATACCGCGATAGAGGGAGCGCTGCTCTCCAACGGCAGAAAGCAGCTTGCCCTGTTGAATGTTCTGACGAAGGGGTTGTACATTTTACTGTTTCCGGTCATGCTAGCCATCTTTGTCTGCTATGAGCAGGGTTTTCAGGAGTATGATTTTCTGGTGACGGTGTGCACCGTGGCGGGGGTTGTTATTCTGATGCTCGGTGCAGTTTCCTATTTTCTGTACGATCCCTACCGGGTTGACAGAAAAAATCGCAGGAAGGCAGACCGCTACATTGCGGAGATCGAGAAGGCGGCAGCGAAGCAGGTACAGCAGCAGGAAAAGACGCTGGAAAAGCAGGAAAAGAAGCGCCTGAAGCTGGAACAGGAAGAACAGCGGCAGCTGAAGGAAGAGGAGAAGCACCGCAGGAAAGCGGAGCGTGAGGCGAAAAGGCTGCCGGGAGGAGAGAAGGACGAGAAAATGAGATTTATTAAGGATTATATGAAGGATGCGGCCCTGAGAGGTGAGCTGAATGCACTGGCGAAAGAAACTTTTTACATTGATTTCGAGAGCTGGGTCACGGGAGGATATTACACAGGTGAGTATATTCCGTATTCCTATGAGGAGGACGGAAAGCTGGTTGCGAACGTATCGGTGAATCAGATGTACTTTGAACAAAATGGACAAAAAAAGCATTATATCCAGATCGGTACAGTCATGACGGCAAAGGAGCATCGCCGGAAGGGCTATGCGGCACAGCTGATGCAGAAGGTGATAGAAGAATACAAGGATCAGGCAGATGCAATCTATCTGTTCGCAAATCTGGAGGCAACCGGTTTTTATGAGAAGCTCGGATTTCAGAGGACGATGGAATGTCAGTGTTCCATGACGAAGGAACAAACGGCGCAGCTCCTGCGTGAAGGCAAGGCCGCAGAAGACAACAAGACAGCAACTTTTCAGCCCGTGGACGGTCAGGACAGCGCGTTGAAAGATAAGTATCTGGAGCTGCTCCGCACGGCGGCGGTCAACGCAGCCTTGGAACAGACGAACCGATTCGGACTCCAGACCTTTTACACGGCGGGGATGGAAAATGTGTATTACTGTGCAGAGCTGGACAGCTTTGCTGTCATGGAACTGGAGGAGACGAAGCTGCGGCTGCAGAGCATTGTCAGTGCAGAGCATGTCAGCGTAAGGGAGGTGCTCTGCCGGGTGCCCCTTGCGTTTGAGGAGGTTCTGCTGGGATTCACGCCCTGCGGGGACGAGAAGGAGCTGTTCACGGTAACTCCTTATGACGGTGGAGAGGATTATGTGCTCTACTATATGGGAGAGGGCATGAAGGATTTCGCGGAGCAGAAGCTGCTGTTCCCGGAATTTTCCCATGCGTAACGGAGAAAAGCAAGTGACGTTGCACAAGATGTACAGACCACCGCAGGCATGTTTTTGCAAAATTTACATAAAAAGAGGATAAATATGAAGGCACAAGTTTTAGTAGACAATATCGGATTTGACGGCATGAAAGGGGAATGGGGCTTAAGCATTTATATTGAGGCGGATGATAAGAAAATCCTGCTCGACACGGGAGCGTCGTCCCTCTTTGTACAGAATGCGGAGAAAATGAAGCTGGCGCTTGCAGATGTGGATTATGCAGTTCTTTCACATGCACATTACGATCATGCAGACGGCATGCGTCCCTTTTTTGAAGATAATTCCAAGGCAAATTTTTATCTGAGAAAGCCGTCCGGCGAGAATTGTTATTTCAAGAAATGGTTTATTCGTAAATATATCGGAATTCCCAGAAACATCCTTCAGGATTATTCGGACAGGATCGTTCAGGTCGAAGGGAAATACAAGCTCTGCGACCGCGTGTACCTGATTCCGCATGATACGCCGGGGCTTGAAAAGATTGGCAAGGCAAACAATATGTATGTGAAGAATGGGCGCAGATGGACGCCGGATGACTTTTCGCACGAGCAGAGCCTTGTCTTTGACACAGACAAGGGACTGGTGGTATTTAACAGCTGCTGTCATGGCGGTGCGGACAATATCATCAACGAGGCAGCCCGCGCATTTGACAAGCCGGTTGCCATGCTGGTTGGAGGCTTCCACATATTCGGCAAGAGCCGTGAGGAGGTCACCGCTCTCGCAAGGCGAATCCGCGAGACGGGGGTGAAGGAGGTCTACACCGGACATTGCACCGGCGCAAAATCCTTTGAAGTCCTCAAAGGGGAGCTGGGAGATATGGTGAAGCAGCTCAAGGTGGGACTGACGATTGAGTTTTAATGGCAGAATATAATTGGGGGCGGATCAGCGAGGATTCGCCCTTAAATTTTTTTATCAGCAACAGCTATCGCCGGCAAATGCGCAAAAGATAACTATGCAAAAAAGTCCCTGCAAAACTGGTTCCATTTTATCTCATATTCATCGTGGGGCAATAACGTCATATCGGAAACCTTATAGATATTTCTGGCATTTGCTTCCCTGACAAAATCCCATACCCAGTCTTCCACATCCGCAATTACCGCGTTGACATATGTAAAGCCACTTTTATCTGCATAGAATAAACGTGTGTGTCCGTCAAGGGAAATGTACCGGTCATTCCATTTGATTACCTGAACAATAACATCCTCTGGCGTTTTTATAAACGCGGCTATAGCATTGAGTTTTTCTTCATCGATATAAAATTGTGATGGCTGGATCGAATCGAGTTTTATTTCTACTATGTCATCAGGGGGAAAACTTTTAATTTGACGTCCCTGCCTGTCCACAAATTCTGTAATGTGAGGTGCGTGGTACCGGAATTCTTCAATAAGGCTGTCAAAAAGCCTGTTGTCCGCACCGTTTACAACCGCTTTATTTCTCGAGGTAATTACAATTTCATAGGGGCTGTCATCGACAAGATATGCACCATGCTGCTGTAAAGCAGTTTTAGAAAAGCGTTCATCCTCATAACTATCTATACGTTTGATGTCTGTTTTCGCACTCATAAAATATTGCTCCTCCCGATGTGTGCTTGTGTGTCTGCCTAAAGTATGCAGCATGTGTGTCACCCTGTCAAAAGAAACTTTAGATGTATTTTGTGAACAGAAAGCAACTTTTGGAACCATAACAATGTTGTCGCAATAACTAACTCTGTGGACGACTGGTGGGAGGAATACGAAAAACAGGCGATGCGGATATTAGATTCAGTTCTTGTGAAATAAGTTAATGATGATATAATAGAATAGTTACCGCCCCAACACTGGCAACAGGAAGAGGGTGAACCATTTGGAATATTTCTTATCATTTTGCCTACACATAATATAACATATGCAATAGGTAATTTCAAGTATAACCCCTAAAAAAGCAAATTATCCTGTATTTATTCACAAATATAGAGGTGCAGACAATATCATCAGTGAAGGCAGTCCGCGCATTTGACAAGCTGGTTGCCATGCTGACCGGAGACTTCCATATATTCGGCAGGAGCCGGGAGGAGGTCACCGCTCTCGCTAGGCGGATCAGCGAGGATTCGCCCTTAGATTTTCTATCAGCGGCAGCATATCGTCGGCAAATGCTTTGGCTTCCTCCGGATCCGCTGTCATATCTTCGCCGGAGATGTAGCACTGCTTGGCCTCGGAGATCAAGGAGTGGAACCTCGGGGAAAGATTTTGCAAACCCCAGTCGCCACCCTGTTTTTTGGAAAGAATCAGGTTATCCTTGAGGAAGGCGGCCACTCTGCACAGATTCAAAATGATATATACAGGGTTTTCCAAAATTTCCGCTCTTGCCCCTTCGATATCTGCCCAGATGCTGTCGATGTAATTGTTCCTTGGTACATCGGCGAATACCTCATTAATTCCAGCGCCGTACAGAACGATTCCATAGGCTTTTATGATTGTGAAGTGCGCAGCCAGATCCTTGTCGGTTCCCCTCATTTTGCGGATATAGTCCGCAGGATTATCCAGGTACCATTGTAAATGAGCATTTGAAAAATGAAGCTCAAACGGTGTCGGATAGAGGAAATGTCTGCAGTATTCCAGCTTCACAATGCTCAGCTCAATTCCCTTGCTCGGCGCAATTTTATTATATTCAATCACATGTTCCATAAACGCCGCTTTCTGGCTGTCTGAGACATTGTCCCTGATTACGATGAGCAGGTCAATGTCGCTTTTCTGCGGCTGAAAGCAACCCATTGCCATGGAACCATGCAGATATATGCCTACAAGCTCCTCATCGAATATTTCTTTTGCCCGATCTGTAATGCCGTTTAAAATATTTTCATACAACATAATTTACCCCATTTCTTTCTGCTTCGCTGGGGTGGGATATATACATATCCTTCCGGCATGAATTGTCTGATTTCAAGTAGCAATTTCTCGGGAAAAATTTTATCTGCATTTTCATATTTCATTCTGAACACTCCCTTATTCTAATTTTGGTTAGAATGCGGATTCTGTATTATTCAGTAATGAAATGCGGCAACATGAGTTACGCTCCACACGCATTGCCAATACAAGAACCGCATGGAGCTAGATTAAACGTTTTAATTTCATATGAAGTGCCTCCTGTAATTTGAATTATAGCATGGACGTTATGGCAGAGCAACGGTCAAAGAAGGAGGACTCCGGCTCCTAAAAAGAAATTTTGAAACTCCCTTTTTACAAATGTGTGTCTAATGCATAAACCCTTATAATTATTCGTTTTTGCTACTTTTATACATTTTCTATTCATTTTTCGCTAATGGGGAGCTTATTTTTTGATAAGTTGTCGTGCAATTTATTAGAATGGAATTTTTGAAAGGCTACTTCACTTGGGAGGTGAGGTAGCCTTAGATTTTACTGTTCAGTATTATAAATAGTTTCTGTTGATGTTTCTGTTCCCTCTGATTGTCCACTATAATCATGATATGCTGATGGGTTTATTGCCCTAATTTTATCAATGGTTGATGTATCTAATAAATCACAACCTGAAAATGCATTTTCTCCAATTTCTGTTATGCTGTCTGGAATCATAATATCCGAAAGGTTTGAACATCCACAAAATGCACACAGCCCAATCGTTGTTAAGCCATCTGGAAGATTAACGCTTGTGAGACTTGAACAATGATAAAATGTATCTCTTTCGATTTCCTTTACCCCATCTGGTATTATGATATCCGTAATACTTGTGCATTCACGAAATGCACCCCACCCAATTTCAGTCACATTGCTTGGAATGTTAATATTGGATAGATTATCACATTCATCAAAAGAATGTGCTCCTATTTTTTCTAAAGATGTTGGTAAAACCACTTTTGTCAATTCATCTATATTTCCAAATGCTTGACTACTATAAGAATTATCAGAGCCATCATAGATAGAAGTGATTCCCTCATCAATAATTACCCAGTTAATTTTGAAAATTCTTTCAAAATATGAACTGCTCACACTATATTCATCTGATTGCCATGGATTGTCGGTAATCTCGCCTGTGCCTTTGATTACAAGTACATTATCTTTGTAATACCACTTTGCATCTGCACCACAAACACCTTGGTATTCTGCTGTGTCTGCATTGATACTGTCAATGAGGGACTGTGTTTCTGAATCAAAATCAGATGAATCATTTGTGTTTTCTGCTGACTGACCTTGTTTTGCTTCTTCTAATTGTTGCTGTAATTCCTCAATTTGTTCTTCTAATTCAGCTACCCTTTTACTGTCACTGCTTTCTGTTGAGCCTCCGCATGCTGTTAATCCTACTGCTAATGCAGTAACCACAATCAATGATAATAGTTTCTTTTTCATATGTACCTCCTTGCATATGCATAATTACTTTTTATTATATCATAAATATTAGTATTTGAATATGCCATCTAATAAATTCCTCTCTAAAAAATATTTTATATTTTCCATATCTTGGTGTTTGAAAAACAGCCTCATAGGCATTGGTTAATGCTTGTACTCATTGCCTTAAATGCACTACTACATGATGTACAGACGTAAAAATATTTATAGGCACAAGAACAAAAATAGATGATTTTGAAATAGTCTGAATATTTCAAATATTGTCAGAAAGTAGGTGCCTATGAGTACAACAGCAGTTGAAAAAGGATTACAGTTTGAAAAAGCTGTAGTAGACATGCTTAATAAGTGTGGTTTTAAAGCATGGAGAACAAATCAATCTAATGAAGCTGACTTAGAAAGATATAAGGCTGGCTTTGATGGTGGTGTTGACATTATTGCAACATTTGATGTGATTAAACCAATCTGTAGAAATGTATGTTTCTATATTCAGTGTAAGTGTCATAAAGAACCACTGACTAAATCAGCTATCAGTGAGGTATATGCTGGTATGCACGCAAGAAAAGGAACGACTGTCACAAGCCTGCCCGTGGTCTTTGCAACTTCGGATGCATCACAGGAAACTATGCAATTTGCTAAAGACCTTGGTGTTGAGTTATTCCTAAAAAATGAATTTACATTAGTCAAAGACGCAGAAGCTGGTCTGCCTGTGCCTTATGGTAATTATGGCAATCTTATGCGGGTTATTCTGTATCATTACACAAAGGATGTTGTATGGATAAAGACCTTACCAGAATCACAACCAGCTTTGGGTATCCAATCAATGCGTGACAGAATGATTGATGAAGCCAACCTTGATTTTGAGCAGTCACAAACTTATCTTGACAGAGCTTCATCTCTTGAACGTAAAGCACAGGAACAAAGACAAAAGGCTCTTGATATTCAGAAAAGTGCGGTCTATCGTGCATTACAGGCTTGCAATTTTTCCAAAAAAGAACATAAGCAGTCAAGTGCTACAACAAGTACGCTTGATGATTCTGGTTAGTTGGTAATCTATCAGAAATACTCTTGAGGTTCTTAGCTGATAGTTCAGGCTATTATGACTATCTCAAGGGAATAAACAATCTTACCGATTCACAAAAGCAAGTTCTGTATGAACGATTGAAGTCAGAACTGCCTATGACACAATCAACACCTATCCAATCTTTATCTTTGCCAACTACTGCAAATACAACAATTCGTACTGCCTTACCGGATTCGGACAAGCCTACATATACGATTGACTGTTGTCTGCATTGTGGTTCTACTGCCATAAAGAAAATTGGCAAGACCAAAGGTGGAATGCAAAGGTATCTCTGCAAAGATTGCCATAAGTCTTTTACTGAAAACTATGGTCTTATTACACATTATTCGCACTTGTCAAAATGGCAATGGCAAGAAGCTGTGAGGGCTACTGTTGTTGGTATTTCAATTACTGAACTTGCTAAAAATATCAACGTGTCAACTAAGACCGCATGGCTATGTAGAATGAAAATATATGATACTCTTAAAAATATCTATGGTTATTGTGATACTTTTAATAGTATCGTTGAAGCTGATGGAAAGTATGAACGCATCTCTTTCAAAGGTTGCAAGGATAAATCTTTCTTTATTGATAAACTAGTATAGCGTTCGCTAATTAACTGGACTTTTTGCGCAGCAGAGTATCAACGATAATCTCCTCGGATACAT
>CAKRTS010000008.1 GCA_934402315.1 uncultured Acetatifactor sp.
TGCGGAAGATGGGACTTGAACCCACACGATATTGCTATCACAAGATCCTTAGTCTTGCTCGTCTGCCAATTCCGACACTTCCGCAAACGCATCGCGCAGATATTATACTAGCACTACTTCCCACAGATGTCAATAACATTTTTCACATTTTTTATAAATTGTATCAAAAATTATAACACTTTGTGAATCACAGCCTCGTCACAACGAAAATGTCATAGATTGCCTTGATTGCCGTCTCGAAATCCTCGTCTGCGACACCGATAATGATATTCTGCTCCGAGGAACCCTGATCGATCATCCTGACATTGACATTTGCATGTGCAAGAGCCGAGAAGATTCTTCCGGCAGTACCTCTGGTCGATTTCATTCCGCGTCCCACAACGGCGATCAGTGCAAGATCCGACTCAATCTCGATGGAATCAGGGTTTGCAAGACGATGAATGCCCGCAACCACCTTCTGCTCCTTGTGCATGAACTCGTCCTGGTGGACAAATACCGTCAGCGTATCGATTCCCGAGGGCACATGCTCAAAGGAAATTCCGTTCTCCTCAAACGCCTGTAAAACCTTTCTGCCGAAACCGATCTCCGAGTTCATCATATCCTTCTCTATGTTGATGGAGCAGAAGCCCTTCTTTCCGGCGATACCGGTGATGACGTACTTCGATTTCTGGCAGGTGCTGCCAACAATCCATGTGCCGTTGTCCTCCGGCGCATTCGTGTTGCGGATATTGATGGGAATGCCCTGCTGGCGTACCGGGAAGATTGCATCCTCGTGCAGCACGGTCGCGCCCATGTAAGAGAGCTCACGCAGCTCCTTGTAGGTAATTACTTCAATTCCTTCCGGCTTGTCAATGATTCTCGGATCAGCGATCAGG
This sequence comes from uncultured Acetatifactor sp., assembly GCA_934402315.1. Lineage (GTDB taxonomy): Bacteria > Bacillota > Clostridia > Lachnospirales > Lachnospiraceae > Acetatifactor. The sequence goes on from CAKRTS010000008.1 coordinate 876, forward strand.
AAGCCAGACACATCCGTCCAGTTCTCATAGACATCGACCTTCGCCGCCTTGGCAACGATAGAACCGGTGATGTCAGAGCCGCCTCTGGAAAAGGTCTTTACGCTTCCATCCGGCAGTGAGCCGTAGAATCCGGGCACAACAGCTGTCTCGCACTCAGCCAGCCTTGCGGAAAGGACTTCATCCGTCTTCTCCTCATCGAGACTTCCGTCCTCCCTGAAAAAGATCACGGTAGCGGCATCAATAAAGGAGAAACCGAGGTAATTTGCCATGATAATACCGTTCAAATACTCTCCTCTGGATGCGGCGTAGTTGCTTCCGGCTCTGTCCTTAAAGTTCTTCTCGATCACCGCGAACTCCTGCTCCAGACTCAGCTGGAGGCCGAGCCCTTCAATAATCTCCTGATAACGCTTCTCGATCGCCGCAAGCTCCTTCTTATAGCTCTTTCCGTTTTCTGCCAGCGCATAGCAGCCATAGAGCATATCCGTTACCTTCGTGTCCTCCTTGAAGCGCTTTCCCGGTGCAGAGGGAATGACATATTTTCTGGACTTGTCAGCCCTGATGATCTCCCCAACCTTCTTAAACTGCTCTGCACTCGCCAGTGAACTTCCACCGAATTTGACAACCTTAGCCATTTCCTAACTCCTCTTATCCTCTATATTTTCTACGCAAGCCGGATTCTGCCGAGCACGGCAGCTCCCAGCTTCTTACACTTCGCATCAAAATCCTTCTTCTTCATCTTCTCCGTGAAGAAACCGAAATCCTCCGTCCTTCCGGGTGCGATAAAGCTTCCTCCGCCCGTGAACGCCTGCTCAACCTCCTTGCGGGCATCCGCCTTCGCGCGGATGAAGAATCTGCTCTCCGCCTCCTCCACATCGGCGACCGCAGCCTCCTCCCTGTCCCAGAGACAGACAATGCTGCAACGTCCGATATGTCTCGCGCAGTCAACAACATCCGATACCACCGCGCTGGCTGTGGGAAGCTTTCCTGCGCCGCGCCCGTAGAACATTACATCTCCGAGCATATTTCCTGTGATGAACACACCGTTATACACATCATTTACGACCGCCAGCGGATGCTCGCCGGACAGCATTGCCGGTGCGACAAATGCGAGCACGCTGCCGTCCTCCATCGCCTCACTCGTGGCGATCAGCTTGATCGTCATTCCCGCAGCCTTGGCATATTCAAAGTCAGCCGTCGTGATTCCGGTGATGCCCTCTGTGTAAATCTTGTCGGAATCTACATTTTTCCCCATCATGAGGGATGACAGAATCGCAATCTTACGGCAGGCGTCATAGCCCTCCACATCTGCCTCCGGGTTGCGCTCCGCATAGCCGAGCTCCTGCGCCTTCTTCAGCGTCTCCGCATAGTCAGCGCCTTCCTTTTCCATCTTTGTCAAAATATAGTTTGTCGTTCCGTTCAGGATCGCCGTGATCTTCTCGATCTTCTCTGCCGTAAGCGCCTTGTTGATCGGACGGATGACAGGAATTCCTCCGCCGACGCTCGCCTCGAACATATAGCTGCAATTATGATCCCTTGCGATCTGGAGAAGCTCTGCGCCGTGCTTTGCGACCAGCTCCTTGTTGGAGGTACAAACGCTCTTTCCCGCCTCCAGACACTGCTTTGTGAACTGGTAAGCCGCTCCGACGCCTCCCATCACCTCACACACGATGCTGACCTCAGGATCATTGAGAATCAAATTAAAATCATGCACCACCAGACTCTCGTAAGTATCCCCGGGAAAATCGCGCAGATCAAGAATGTACTTGACATGCATTTCCTCTCCGGCCTTGGCACTCACCTCCGCGTTGTTGCTCTCGATTACTTCCACAACACCGCTTCCCACTGTACCGTATCCCAGAACCGCAACTTTAATCATAATCCGCCTCCTCTATTCTCTCGCCAGTATTTTGACGTGATGTACACCCTTCTGGGCTTCCATCCGCTCCAGCATTTTTGATATATCCTTTGTGCTCTGCAGCACCTGTACACTCAGACTTAAGGATGCAACCCCGTTGATCGGAATACTCTGATGAATCGTCAGAATATTTGCTCCGTATTCCGCTATGATTTTCAGGACATCCGACAACAGTCCCGGCTCATCATCCATCTGAAAGGTCAGCGTGATCGTCGTCCCCTGGGAATTGTCATGGAACTGAAAGATGTCATCCTTATACTTATAAAAAGAACTGCGGCTGATGCCGACAGCATCAACCGCTTCCTGAATGGTCGGAACCTTCTCCGACTCCAAAAGCCTCTTTGCTTCGACAACCCGCAGCAACACATCCGGCACCGCTTTCTGCGTCACCACATAATACTTTGCTGCTTCGCTCATATACGTTTCTCCCGCAAACGTTCCCGTCACGCGGACACTTGTTTGCCAACGAAAGATATTCTAGCATATGTGCATAGAAAGCACAAGGCTTTTTTGTTTATTTTTTTGATACTCTTTTTCACATCTCAGAAAATAAGTTTATTTTTACCCGTCTGTTTTCCGAGGTAAAGCTTCTTATCTGCGACATTGATCCACTCGTCGATGGACTGTGCCTGCATATGGACAGCCACGCCGATCGTTATCGTAATATTGATTTTCTGGCCTTCATAATCGAAGTCATAGTCCTCCACCGCAGCGCGGATGCGCTCAAGAATAGAGCAGACCGATTCGGAGCTTCCTGTCAGGCATTCCTCCGCCTGTCCGACTAGTATGAACTCCTCGCCGCCCCAGCGGCACGCCGTCAGCTTTCCGCAGTTGCCCATGATGAGATCAGCTACGCCCTTCAATACATAGTCGCCGCCGTTGTGTCCATAGGTATCATTGATCCCCTTGAAATCATCGATGTCTATAATTGCCAGCCAGTAATTCGACAGGTCTTCCTGCCCGTAAAGCATCTGCAAATGTTCTATTAAATAGTTCCTGTTCACCAGTCCCGTCAGCCTGTCGTAATTCGCCTGCCGCTCCAGCTCGCCCTGATAAAAGAGCGCTCTGTCAATTAACAGCCAGAACAGCACCGCAATAAACGTAAAGGTGATCGTGGCATTGATTACAAGAACGACCGTGGCAACCGCGCCCTCAAGCATATAGACCGGCTCATGGAGACGCGAAACGATCAGGCAGCCGAACAGCGAAACGGCACAGATCACACTGAGGCAGATCGTGTTTACCCTTCTCAGCTTCGCCCTTGAGACAAAGTAATCCGCATAGAATACCATTCCCATACAGCCGTAGAAATAGAGCCAGAACCCGCTGTCCCAGCCGACACACACCACCGCCAGCACCATATGGACAATGATCTCCATCGTAGTCGAGATAATGTAAACCCTTGACCTGTCGTTTTTGATCGCCACATACAAAACAATATAAGTTGCCACGCTGAAGATGTTCACTGCCGCCATAAGTGTGATATTCGTCAGTACAAAAAACAGCAACAGCAGTATATGTGTCATCAAAAGCAGCGTATCCACCAGATACATCGGTCTTCTAAGCTGTTCTCTATTTTTATCCATCCTGATGTCATTCCTCCGTTGTCATGCGATGTCTGATATATCTTATGCGAAAATCTAGGACTATTGTACCATGTTTTTGGCTGATAAACAACCAAAACATGCCCCGACCACAAAAGATAGTGCAGACACAAAGCTTCGGCTGTATACATAACCCTATGCATACAGCCGAAGCTTAAATTCTTTAAATCAGGGGATACTTATCCGTCAGTTCCTGCACAATCGCGCGCGCCTCGGGAATTTTCTCCTCGCCGCCCTTGATGACAAGAGCGATCGCCTCCGCGATCTTATCCATATCTCCGGTATTCATGCCTCTTGAAGTCACTGCCGGAGTTCCGAGACGGACACCGCTTGTGACAAACGGCGACTGCGGATCATTCGGGATCGTGTTCTTATTACAGGTAATGTGCGCCGCATCCAGCAGCTTCTCGACTGCCTTGCCGGTCAGTCCGAAATTCGTCAGGTCAACCAGCATCAGATGATTGTCGGTTCCTCCCGAAACGATCTTGATGCCTCTGTCCATCAGCCCCTTGCAGAGAGCCTGCGCGTTATCGATAATTCCCTTCTGGTAAACCTTGAAATCATCGCTGAGCGCCTCCTTGAAGCAGACTGCCTTCGCCGCGATGACATGCATCAGCGGGCCGCCCTGAATGCCGGGGAAAATTGCCTTATTGAAATTGTACTTTTCATTTACCGCGTTGCTGGAGAGAATCATACCTCCGCGGGGGCCGCGCAGCGTCTTGTGGGTCGTTGTGGTCGTGACATCCGCATAGGGAATAGGGCTCGGATGAAGACCTGCTGCCACAAGTCCCGCAATGTGCGCCATGTCAACCATCAGAACAGCGCCCACCTCATCCGCCACCTCACGGAACTTCTTGAAATCTATCGTCCGGGCATACGCCGATGCACCGGCAATAATCAGCTTCGGCTTTGACTCCAATGCAAGCTCACGCATCCTGTCATAATCCAGAAAGCCCTCGTCGTTGACGCCGTAAGGGACAATGTGGAAATATTTTCCGGACATGTTTGCCGGGCTGCCATGTGTCAGGTGTCCGCCGTGATCCAGATTCATACCCATAATGGTATCTCCCGGCTTGCAGACCGCGAACTGTACCGCCATGTTAGCCTGCGCGCCCGAATGAGGCTGGACATTCGCATATTCGCAGCCGAAAAGCTCCTTCGCCCTCTCGATCGCAAGGTTTTCGACCACATCCACACACTCACAGCCGCCATAGTATCTCTTGCCGGGATAGCCTTCGGCATACTTGTTCGTCAGAGGGCTTCCCATCGCCGCCATGACAGCCTTGCTCACCCAGTTTTCGGAAGCGATCAGCTCGATATGGCTGTTCTGCCGCTCCTGCTCATCCACAATCGCCTGTGCAATTTCAGGATCTGTTGCCCGTACATCATCCAAAGAATACATTTCCAATCCTCCCTTTTCACACTGTACTGTATTAAAATATATCCGTTTGATTATAGCATACAAAATGCCGCTTGAAAATAAAAATTATCATGATTTTATTTACGGATTTTAAAACTGTTGCTACAATAGAAGTATCTATTCAGACGAAAGAGAAGGTATTTTTCATGTATCATATCATTATTAATCCGGCATCACGCTCCGGTAAGGGTCTTAAAATATGGAAGAGCCAGATTGAACCGGCTCTTCTCAGGGGTAATGTGCCATACCGCCCCTATTTCTCCGAACGCGCCGGCGATGTTGCAAGACTCGCGGCTGAAATCACGGCCCATGCCTCGGAGACACCGGTTCTGCTTATTATCTTGGGCGGGGACGGAACCGTGAATGAGGCGCTGCACGGCATCAGTGACACATCGAAGCTGACACTCGGCTATATTCCGACCGGCTCCAGCAATGATCTTGCGAGAGACCTGAAAATTCCGACAGACCCGACTGCCGCACTGGATCTGATCCTGCATTCCGGCAAGGCTGCCCCCATGGATCTCGGCACAGTTACCTACGCAGACGGTCAGAAACGGCGTTTTGCCGTCAGCTGCGGTGTCGGCTATGATGCCGCTGTATGCGAGGAGGCGCTGCATTCCGGCATCAAAAAGGTATTGAACCGGATCGGACTCGGCAAGCTTACCTACCTCGGCATTGCGCTGAAACAGCTCATTGCCGCCAAAGAGATTTCCGGGAAATTGTTCCTCGACGATAATCCCCCTATTGAAATCGGCAACATGCTTTTCACCGCCTGCATGATTCACCGCTACGAGGGCGGCGGCTTCATGTTCTGCCCCAACGCCGATGCCACGGACGGCATTCTGGATCTCTGTGCCGTGGGCGACATCTCAAAGCCCGGAATCCTGCGCGCCCTTCCGACAGCCTTCAAGGGTAAGCATTACCGCTTCAGGGGCATCACCCCCTACCGCGCGAAAAAGGTGACCATCGAGCTGTCCGCTCCGCTCTGGCTGCACACCGACGGCGAGGTGACAAGAACCGCTGACCGCTTCACTGTAACATGCGAACAGGCGGCGCTCCGCATCATCCGTCCATGACCCCAAACCTAAAGGTTTTCTTAAGAATTGCATAAAAAGCCAAAAAAGGCATTGCAATTTCATTTTTTAACGCTATACTAAGGTTGTTAAAAAGAAAGAACCAAGGGAGAGATGAGTTACAATGTCTGAACGAATGAAAAATTTTTATCATAAATATAAACACGCCATACCGGTTCTGCTGTATATGGTTGTCTATCTGGTATGGTTTGCATGGCTGGAAAAGACGAATGTAAAGAATTATCAGGTCATCCACGTCAGTCTGGACGACTACATACCCTTCTGCGAGGTGTTCGTAGTTCCCTATCTGCTGTGGTTCGCCTATGTGTCCGGCGTGGTCGTCTATCTGTTTTTTAAGAACAAGCAGGATTATTACAAGGCATGTACCTTCCTTTGCACCGGCATGACCGTTTTCCTTCTTGTCTCTACGCTCTGGCCGAACGGACATCACTTACGTCTCGCCACCATGCCGCGTGACAACTGCTTCACCTATCTCGTCTCCCTTCTCTGGAAGACAGATACGCCGACGAACCTCTGGCCGAGCATCCATGTCTTCAACTCCATGGGTGCGCATTTCGCTGTTATGCGCAGTCAGGATATTGCTTCTATGAAGCATGGGAAAATGATTCGGATCGCATCCGGCATCCTTGCCGTATCCATCATTCTCTCCACGATGCTCATCAAGCAGCATTCCGTATTCGACGTTGCGACCGGCATCCTCATGGGAACCATCATGTATGCCCTTGTGTACCACAAGGAATGGCTTGTGATCGGCAGGCCTGCCAACCGGCATAAGAGAACGCCGCAGGCAGATTAATCGTAATCTGAACATTAAAACAGGGAGCAGCTCTTTGCCCCCTGTTTTTTACTGTCCCTATCTGTTCATCAGTTAAACTTGAATATCTTCTGTGCAATCTTATAGCCTTCCACGGAAATCATGCGGCCTCCCCTGCCGGGAAGATTCATTGCCTCTCCCATCAGACCCATGCGCAGCCATCGATAAATCTTCTTATCCTTCTGCTTGATATACTCCCAGAGCTCCGCCTTCTTTTCCAGATTTTCCTCTGTACCGGAGCGTATCATCAGAATGGAGGAAACCGTTGTAATAATCTCCAGATAATTCTTCATGTACTGATACAATCTGCGGTTCTTCGCAATCTCTGTTCTTCTCTCGGAGAGATAGTCCACCATGATTTTATTGACCCTGATCTGCTGGTCAATGCGTGAAATCATGATCTCCTCATTGACGGACTGATCTGTCCTGCCTATATAATACCGGTAGAAATTGACATCCAGATAATAAATGTTCTTTACAAACGGCAGCGGCTCGAACACATAGAGATTATCCACATAGAAGGTATGCTCCGGCAGTCTGAGCCCGCATTCCCTGAGCAGCTTTGTCCGGAAGATCACGGAGTGCATCAGGATATAATGTCCCTTCTTAAAATGCTTGCACTCGCTCCATGTAAACATAGTGTTCAAGGGGAGCGTTCCGCGGTACTGAATGACCTTTTTCTTTTTCTCGCCCTCCTTCTCATAGACATAATTGCATACAAGCATGTCCAGTGCACTGGGCCCACCCGTAAGATTTTTCAGTGTTTCCAGCACGCGGAGATAGGCATCCTTCTTTACCCAGTCGTCGCTGTCCACAACCTTGAAGTAAAGCCCGCTGGCGTTATCGATCCCGGCGTTGACAGCAGAACCGTGCCCTCCGTTCGCCTTGTGAACCGCCTTGACGATGCCCGGATACTTTGCCTCGTACTCGTCCGCAATCTCCGCAGTCCTGTCCCGTGTAGATCCGTCATCCACAATAATGATCTCGACATCGTCCCCTCCCACAAGAAGGGAGTCGATGCACTTGCTCATATATGCCTCTGAGTTATAACACGGCACCGCTATTGACAATAGTTTCATTTGTCTTCCTCCTGATATTTTTCCTTTCCAAGCCTGATGCTCAATGCCGCAGTGTAGGCGGCAAAAGCGGATGGAATAGGATATTTTTCTTCTGTTTCCGCCGGTTCGACGAAAAGCCATTCCCTGCTGGCATCTCCGGGTGCTCCGTGCGACAGCTCATCCACGCGGATCATATATCCCTTCATGTGCCATTCCTTGTGTGAAAAGATGTGCTTTGCATCCCCGAGCGGGCTGATACGCAGCGCATGGATGCCGTTTTCCGCGAGGAAAGCCGTGATCTCATCCGCCGTGCGATACCCTTCGAGCATCGGAAATTCATACATTCCTGCCAGAAGCCCCTTCGTCGGCCGCTTATGGATTGCCGCCCTGTTCTCGTCCCGGAGGACAAGAACCGTCTTCTCCTCGATGCTTCTCGGCTTTTTCACAGCCTTTCTCGGGAAATCCGTCTCCACACCGTCCTCATGTGCAAGACAGATACCTGCCAGCGGGCACTCCCCACAATGCGGCGCACCGTTCGGAATACAGACGCAGGCGCCGATTTCCATCATCGCCTGATTAAAGTCTCCCGGACGATCCCTCGGAATGACCTCCAGCAGATCTTCCTCGACAGCCGTCTTCACCTTCTGCTCCGTAATCAGTCTTTCATCCTTCCGGACTCTCGAAATCACCCGCAGCACATTGCCGTCCACCGCAGGACGCGGAACCCCGAACGCAATCGAGGCGATTGCCCCCGCCGTATAGCTTCCGATCCCCTTGAGCCTTAAAAGCTCTTCGTAATCTCCCGGCATTTCCCCGGCATACTCACTCTGAATCTGTATCGCCGCTTTCTGAAGATTTCTCACCCGGTTATAGTAGCCCAGCCCCTCCCAGAGCTTTAGCAGCTGCTCTTCCTCTGCCTCCGCCAGCGAGCGGATGTCCGGCAGTGCCGCCATAAACCGGTCGTAGTACGGCTTCACAGCCTCCACCCTGGTCTGCTGCAGCATAATCTCCGACACCCATACATGGTATGGGGTCGGCTCCTCTCTCCACGGGAGAATTCTTCTGCTCCTATCATACCATTCCAGCAACGGTTTGGGAATGGCTGCGAGCCTTAAGGTTTCCTTAACATTCATAAAACAATTTCCTTATATTTGCTAAAGTATTCCCTGTTAACGCTTTCTGTTTGAGAATATGGTTATTTTACCATGATATACCCGGATATGCATATACCATTTTTCGGCAGGGAAGCATTATATTCTATATATTTTTTAAGTTTCTGTTAAATTTACTTCCCATATGTTGACTTTTGAGGTTTGTGGTATATACTAATATCAACAGAAGCTCCCACACCTCTCAACGATGTGTCAAATGGGAGCACTTTTTTATATAGGAGAGAAAATGGAACTCAAAAAACCAACCACCTTTGAAGAGCAGGTAGAACTACTTGAAATGAAAAATATTCTGGTACGGGACAAGCCTTCCTGCATCGACTTTTTGTCCAAAACAAATTACTACCGTCTCACCGGATATTACCTGCCTTTTATTCGGAAGGAAGAAGAAAAGTGTTTTATTCCACTGGAGTTTACCCGTGTCCAGAAAATTTATGCTTTTGATGCCGAACTTCGTAACTTAATTTCTTTTGCAATCGAAAAAACCGAGGTACATATCCGGACGCAGCTGGCTTATTATCATGCTCACAAATATGGGGCCGAAGGATATATGCTTGAATCATCCTTTAACCAACGTCATAATCATGACAGCTACTTGCGGCACATTCACGCATGTATCGCTGAAAATTCAAATACATTGGTCGTAAAACATCATGTAGCACAATACAATGGACACTTTCCCATCTGGGCTGTTATAGAATTTTTTCTGTAGGAATGTTATCCTACTTTTACCGCGGCATGAAAAACTGCGACAAAGCAAAAATTGCAGAAGACTTATATGGTGTAAATTACCAGACTCTTGACAGCTGGCTACGCTGCCTCACTGATCTTCGTAACCGATGCGCTCATTACTCAAGGCTATATTACTGGATTTTTCCTGCTTTGCCCAAAATGCCCTCAACTGAAAAATATATTCCTACACGAAGACTATACGCTCAAATATATATGCTCAAAATGATGTACCCGGATAGAGAGAAACGGAACGATGAATTTGTAAAACCCCTTTGCAAATTGGTTCGGAACTATAAATCTGATATATCCTTGAAACATCTGGACTTTCCATATCGTTGGAAATCTATGTTGAAATATTAAAAAATCACACAAATTGAAAGGAGTTTTATCCATGTATCAGGCTAACGAACATCGCTACGAAACCATGAAATATCTGCGCTGCGGTAAGAGCGGTCTCCTTCTGCCGCGCGTATCGCTGGGACTGTGGCACAACTTCGGCTCCGTCGACTGCTACGAAAATATGCGGGAAATATTATTCGAGGCATTTGACTCCGGGATTACCCACTTCGATCTGGCGAACAACTACGGCCCGAGCTACGGTTCCGCCGAGGAAAATTTCGGGAGGATTCTTGCCTCCGACCTGCGCCCTTACCGTGACGAAATGATTATTTCCACAAAGGCGGGCTATGATATGTGGCCGGGGCCTTACGGAAACTGGGGCTCCCGCAAATACCTTATGGCGAGCCTCGACCAGAGCCTCCGCCGCATGGGACTGGACTACGTTGACATCTTCTATCATCACCGCCCCGATCCGGACACCCCTCTGGAGGAGACGATGAATGCCCTGTCCGATATTGTCAGACAGGGAAAGGCGCTCTATGTCGGACTTTCCAACTACCGCTCCGACCAGCTCCGCAAAGCAGCCGCCATTCTCCGTGAAAACAAGACACCGCTGCTCATCACGCAGCCCCGCTATAATATGTTTGACCGCTGGGTGGAAAGCGACGGACTCTTAGACACTGCTGCCGAGTGCGGATGCGGCGTGATCTGCTTCAGCCCTCTCGCGCAGGGACTGCTGACAAACCGCTATCTGAACGGCATCCCGGCTGACAGCCGCGCCGCCCGCAACCACTTCCTGAAAGCGGAAAATATCACCGAAGAAAAGCTGGCGACCATTCAGAAGCTTCAGGAAATCGCTGACGGCCGGAACCAGAGCCTCGCGCAGCTCGCACTCTCATGGGTGCTCCGCGAGAACAAGGTGACAAGCGTGCTCATCGGCGCAAGCCGTAAATCCCAGATTGACGACAATGTACAGATCATAAGGCACCTGGAATTCACCACAGATGAATTAAATGCCATTGAAAAAGTCCTGAACTGATAAAAGCTCCCACTTACCCCTCCCTAGGATGGGCAAATGGGAGCTCTTCTTGATTTACGGAGACAGTTTTCCGCTTCCCTCTCTCTTACACACATGTATTACGGTAATGCGTCGGCAAATCTTCCTCTCCAGCAAGATCAAATCTTGGTTTCCCGTTACTATCTATATGGACTCTCCTGATTGCACTCGAAATGACTTTTTCCTCATAGAAACGACACCCATGGAATGCAATCCACCAATCTCCATTTCTATCCTGGAAAAAAGAATTATGTCCCGGACCATATTCGCCGGAAACACTTGCAAAATGAGCAACAGGTGTCTTGGCCTTTTGCCACACCTCAGGATTACATAAATCCTCGCCATCTGCTGCTGTGAGCAGACAGATACAATACAGATACCCTCTGGCATCTCCTCCAGAATAGGTAAGATAAATCGTCCCACCATGGTAGAATGCATAGGGTCCCTCGTTGTTGATGGTTCCTCTGACATTTTCAAATCCATACAGAGGTCTGGATATACAGACGGGGTCATTGATGATTCTGTCCGGATGTTCTCTGGAAAATTCCGCTACCATAAGCATGGAGCCGGAATCCTCAGGTGTTCCAATGTTTTCCCGGTACGACCACACATAATAATCCCTGTTTCCAGACCTAACATATGTCATATCCAGAGTAATGCCCTTGTCTGTCAGCCAGCTACCATCAGCTCTCTTAATCCTGACAGGGTCTTCCCAGTCTGAAGCCTTTAGGATATCTCCGCCTTCCTTCAGCTTCATAATGTGGCATTGAGGCCCCCACTGTTCGCCGCTGACTGCAAAAAGAATGTACAAATCATTTCCTAATATGTGAAATTCCGGAGCCCAGAATGTCTGAATCAGATGCCGTCCTTCATCCCTGTCAAGAATCAGATGCATCTGCACATTCTCAGCAAACAACTCATCCAGCGTATGCGCTTTACGCACATACAATCCGATATCATTCAAATTATCATTCGTTGCAATAAAGTAATACTCATCCTTCCACAGCAAAACGACCGGATCCCCGAAGCCTCTTGCAAGAGGAAACTCCAATCTGGGATATGTCGTCAGTTTCTTTTTATGACAGGATCCATCCGAATAGGTCACCATCACATTTCCCTTTTCATCCGGAGAAGTAATCGCTGCAAAACGGATGGGATTCCACACCTGTTTCATGGATGCCGCCAGCGTATCTGAGACCGTAATCCGGTCTGCTGCCCTCAGCATCTCAATATTGATGCCAGTCTTCTCCTGTAAAGCTTCCTGTGAAAGCAATCCCCATTCCTGAAATGAGATGAAATCATTGGTACTGAAACACCAGTATTTCCCTGTTGCTTCCAATGTTTCCACACTATTCTCCTGCTCCCTGATCATGTCTATACCTGTTATCAGATAGCTCTCTTTTCCATGAAACAAAAAGGATATAATTCTGGGTTTTCCCAGAAATCTGGGATGAATTACATTTTGAGAATCAATCTCTGCCCTGGGAAACAATAAACCGTAATTTTGATGAAGCGGCTCTTCCTTACCGTTTTCTATCAATGAGAAATGGACACTATATGCCAATCCTTCCGGGTATTTGTCCTCCGATGCTTCTCTCGCATAAACTCTCAGTACAGTTTTACTTCTATCATTATAACCCTTCATAAACATCAGCTCCTAATTCGTCATATTTTTCTAATTACAGCAATAATGATATTTTTAATGTACCACATGACAGCTTGCATATCAAGGCAGCCTTCTATGACACTTACTCCTCTTCTGGCTAAGCTGGCATATTTTTATTCGTTTATACTGGCTTGCACCTGAATTCTGGTATTTCTCTCCGCCAGATACAATTCCACACGGTTCTGTAATATCTCACAGGCGGCTTGTAGTTCCTTCCCACCCTTCAGATACGGTTCCATCTCTTCCATAAGCATCCCGTAGATGTCACTCTGCGCTTTCGTATTTGGGACAGCACTGTCAATCTGCGCTTTCAGGCGGGCATTCTGTTCCTCGGTGTAAAAATATTCTATGCCGTCCAAGGTAATATAGGGTCGTTCCGATTCGAATATATTTTCCTTCAGTGCTTCCTCGTAAACCGAGAAAAACGCTGTTGTTGTACCACTTTTCCCATAGGCTGCTTCAGTATCCCCCTTGACCAGAAGCTCATCCTGTGAATTGTAATACATAACAAAATCAAAGGCCTCCTCCATGCAGTCGGAAGTGCTCAGAATACTCATCGGGTAATCCAGTCTCATGTAAATACGGCTTCCTCCATCCGTCCCCGGTGTACCTTCTATTTTAATGTCCGGGTCAGTAAGCTCCGGACGGCTAAAGCTTGCAAGCCATCGCGGTCCTCTGGCGATCTCCCCATGTATCTTGTCCGCAGTGACGATTTTCTGTCCGCTGTCTCCTCCGTGACGGGTATAGACCTCCTTATATGTCTGCATCAGTTCTGCAAACTCTTCTGAAGTAAAAGAAGCTTCTGCCCTATCTTCATCATAAAACACATCCACATTCGCATACAGAACTTTTTCAATCTCTCCGAGACCACCGATCTCATTTTCTGTCAAAAAATCATCGTACCATTTCAGATAGGTGACACAATCGCACTTCCCGTCTGAATCAAATTCTGTCCCATTGGAGGTACGCAGCAACAGCCTGAACCTTCCTGCCATCGCATACATTTTATCGCCGTTTTCAATACCCAGAAGCTCCCTCGCCTTTGGAATGATCCCATCGAGAGAATACTGCTCCTGTTTCTGGAATAATGGACAAAAATCCACAAGCGCATCCTTTTGCACATATGCGGCAATCTCTGTCTGGTCATGAAACATAATGACATCCGGTCGGTTTCCCTTTCCAAGATAATCTTCCAGACTGCCTTCAAACCGTTCCACCTCAACAAAGCTCTTATCGTTCGCCTGATTATATTTTTTTACATGGAATTCCATCTGGTAAACATATTCCTGCGGTATCGCCACACGCACATTTTTCCTGCTGTCAGATGCATAAAGCTGCTGTTCTGTTGACGGTCTCAATATCATAAAATATGCTTCCTGCCCTTGATCCGCCAGGACGAGTTTTATTTCCTCCCTGGTTCCAAAAACAGCCTGAATCTGTGATGCCAGAATACTCTGCTGATCCAGATCGATAAGGACCTCTTCATCATCCTCTCCCTCACGGAAGAAAACAGCTCTGTCATCAAATATCGACAGAAAACCGTCCTCAAAAGCAAAAATCTTTACCAGACCGCTTTGCAGCTTCCTCACCACATCCACGCGCCGCTTCCGTATATCCAGTTTCATCAGGCAAAGCTCATTGTTTCCTGTTTCATCATTTTCAACCGTGACAAAAAGTGCATCCTCCCTCGCCCCGCAAAAATCCCTGACGGTACCGTCTAAGGGCAGGGTCTCTGTAAGCTGCCCATCCGCCCCCAATATAAATATGGAATCTGCCATTCCAAGGACAAAACCTTCATCCCGCCATGCATAAATTCTTACAATTTCCCCAAGGTCGTTAAAGCTCTCGTCAATGACATTTTCCCTAAAGAGCTTTCCCCCTTCATCAAATTCCAGAACACGCGCTTCCTCGCCGGTGCAGAGAACGGCAAGCCGGCATTTTCCGTCCATTGTAACACTGGTGAAATCTCGCACGATTCCATCCTCAACCACACAAAAGGGCGTTGCCGTCTTTCCGTCATAGCTCTGATTATAAAAATGATAGCCGTCTTCACTCCTCGTGAAATATAAAAATCCATTCTCCGTATAGTCAACAAAATATGTATTCGCATCCTCCGAAAGCTGAAAGGAAGCAGTATCCCTCTGATAGTTCTGTGCAGATGCCTCTGTCTGCCCAGCGCCCGGCTTCTCTTCTCCGCCTGCCGAACATCCTGTCAGCATCACAAAAAGGATTAACAACGTTAAGATGTAAAATAGTTTTTTCATAGGAACGAAAACCCTTCTGCTCAATATATTTCAACATTTCAAACAAATTCGCCATTTCGATTTAATTATAACCATTAGTTATACATCTCTTCAACATATTTCTTCAAAGTATCACGTTTTAACGGGTGATAATAAGTTTTTCATCCAGCAAGGTATTCAAAGAAATCAAAAGGTTCTCTCCCACAGATTATGTGAGCAACAGAAAAATATGAAAAATGCAGCCTCACGCCACATTGGCTGAGGCTGCAAACTCTTGAAGCTTCCGCTTTGCATCCGGGCTCAGATGACGCGGAACATTGATCTGAATGGTAACATACTGGTTGCCCTTTACGGAAGGATTCTTCATGGACACAATTCCCTTGCCGGTAAGTCTGACCTTTGTGCCGGACTGTGTTCCTTCCTTTATCTTACAACTCACCTTGCCATAGAGAGTCGGAACAACCACCTCGCCGCCGAGCGCCGCCGTCTCGAAGGGAACCATCACGGTTGTATAGACATCCATGCCTTTTCTCTCCATGCCGGGCTTGCTCTTCACATTTACCTCAAGCAGAAGGCTTCCCGCCTCGCCGCCGTTTCTTCCCGGCATTCCCTGTCCTTTCAGCCTGATCTTCTGTCCGGAATCGATACCTGCGGGAATATGAACCTGCAGCGATTGCAGATTTCCGTCGGCTCCGCGCAGCTGGATGACCTTATCCGCCCCGAGCGCCGCCTCGTCAAAGCTCACATCCACCTTTGCTGTGACATCTTCACCTTTTCTCACGCGGCTTCCGCGACCTGCACCGCCCTGGAAAAAGCCGTCCCCGAAGTCTGTTCCCCGGAAACCTCCCTGAAAGCCATGTCCGCCGAAGAGTCCTTCCAGAATATCGTCCATATCGCCGCCTGAATAATGAAACTCCTGATAGCCGCCTCCTGGATTTCCATGAAAATGGAATTCCTGTCCACCGGCGCCCTGCTGTCCGGTAAAGCCTTCGCTAAACGCTGCATGCCCATATTCATCATACAGCTTTCTCTTCTCTTTATCACTCAACACATTGTACGCCTCGGTGACTTCCTTGAACTTCTCCTCGGCCTGTGGATTATCCTTATTCATATCGGGGTGATACTTTTTCGCCAGCTTACGGTATGCCTTCTTGATGTCTGCGTCCGACGCCGTCTTACCAATTTCCAGAACATCGTAGTAATCTCTTTTTCCAGCCATGCCCTTCACCCTCCTTCCTATAAATTAGATTCCGTGTACCCCGCAAATCCAACCGACAGTTGTGCAGGATGCACCTGACCACAAGCAGCGCACTCTGGAGCCGCCGGCGCTTAGCTGCCGTACTGTGGCAGCTTACGCGTCCGTTGCGTGCGGAAGGTAGCGAAAGCGTGCCTGCGGTGGTCTGTGCATTTTGCGCAACGTCACTTGCGGAAACATAAACATTGCAAATGTTAATCCTATAAATATACCCCGGGAAGGAACTCCCGGGGCACATTTTCACAACGCTTAGCCTTCAATGGCAACACGTTTCTTGGTCTCAACAGCCTTGGACTCCTTCTTGGGAACATCCAGCTGCAGGATACCATTCTCGAACTTCGCATGGATGTCATCCTCGGTGATGTGATCACCTACATAGAAGCTCCTGCTCATAGCGCCCGCATAACGCTCCTTGCGGATGTATTTGCCCTTCTTATCGGACTCATCCTTGTCAAGTCCCTTCGCCGCCGAGATGTTCAGGTACCCGTTGTCAAGCTGAACCTCGATCTCGTCCTTCTTGAAGCCGGGCAGATCAACGATGATCTCATACCCGTTGTCAAGCTCCCTGACGTCGGTCTTCATCACGTTCTTCGCGTGTTTACCATACAGCTCCCTGTTCACATCAGGAAATGAGAAATCCATAAAGTCATCAAAAATATCACTACCAAATACGCTAGGCATCAACATAAGTCATTCCTCCATTCTTTATTCTTGACAGTCATGCCAATCATTTGTGTTATTGTTTGTTTCTCTTGAACTCCGGTTGAGATTCATTTCTTTATCTCTTCCCTTGTTCTAGTTGTACTATAACACTCATTATTAGCACTGTCAAGAGGTGAGTGCTAAAAAAATTGTGAACATTTTGTGAAAACAAGGACTTAAGGATTTGGAAAAATGTAATTCTCAGCAATTAGTGGGATTTTATGGGATTTTATGGGACTTAGTGGAACTTAGCAAAACTTAAACATAATGCAAAAAGGCACTGAAAGCATGGCATTCAACCATTTTTTCAGCACCTTTTGTTCTTTTTTTCTTTAAATTCACTATGACATCTTTTCAAGTGAAACTTAGCAAAACTTAAATCATGCCCAGTACGGAACATATTTCATATATCTCGGTGCGGTATCAGGATTCATTGCTTTTATATATCCCTCCTCGACAGCACTGGCGATAATTCTTGAAGCTTTTGATTTTTCCCTTTCTCCCAAACCGAAAATTCTTCGGATATCAGCATTAGAAATCCCCTCAAAATTAACATACGCCAGACATGCCTGCATATAGCACGTTCTCATCCGGTCTTCCTTGGTTGTTAATTCAAAAGGTACCTTTGCAAACAATACTGCTTTCGTAAACTGATTGTTCTGGTTCTCAATCCTTGGAGCAAGCAGTTCGTTCTTACCTGTAGCTTCAACGATCTTATCATAACCGCTGCCACGTTCCTCACATATTCCACATTTATGCATAAACCCGGCAATATTTTCATTCCTGGAAACAGGCACTGAGTCTACAATCCGTTCGATCGCCACTAACGGCGCACCCATATTGGTTATATCCCATGTACCTGCATCATTCTTTTTAATGAATTTCTCGTGCTGCAGGTCTTCCAGCACCGTATCTCTATTTCTGGGAATTGGCATTTCAAGTTTATCATAATATTTAGAGTAATCTAACAATAATACCATTTCGTCTTCATTCAAATTCCCCATTGCAATTCGGAGTTCAAACGGGGTAGAATCAAACATTCTCCATAGTTCCCGTTCCTTATCCGGATATTCTTTCAGATTCTTTTTATTCGTTCCGACTCGTATATATTCCACACCGGCAAATTGAACCGGCTGCTTTTCCGCACACGGAATCTCCATTAAAACAACCGTTCCCTCATCCATCGGCACTTCAAAGAACCGGAAATTAATCCTTGGCGAAAGCATTCTGGCAAGCCATGCCTCCAGCTCCTCATTTCCTTTTTTCATCTTTCGGTATTGAAATTCTGTTCCGACAATTTTATGTGTATCATCCTCCACACCCCAAACCAGATATGCCTTAGGACGCTCACACAAAGCTGCAGAATTACTAAGCGCTGAAAGGTACTCGCCTATCATCTGCGGCTGCTTATTATTACATTTAAATTCCACCCACTCTGTCTCATCCGGCAGCTTCACCAGTTCCCTTACAAGACTTTGCAAATATTCTATCGAACGTATTGCCATTAAATTATTTCCTTTCCGAAACCATACTTAAAATACTATATATATTATTATATATCGGAGTCTTCAATTTTACAATTGTAACTTAATCTTTCATTATCATGCTGCATGCTCTATAGCATATAAAAAAGGCAACCCATCACAGGTTGCCTTCCTCATTTCTTATCGTCTCACGTCAGATTCCGCATACTCTCCAGACCGATGAACAAAGTAGAAGTATTATGCAGCAGTGCCGAGGTTGTCGGTTGAAGGACGCCGCCGACCCCGAGCAGGATCAGACCGGTGTTGATTCCGACGATTGCACGGTAGTTGCGGTGGATACGCTTCATCAGACCGTCGCTCAGCTTCTTTAACATGACAAGCCGCTCCAGATTGTCTCCTCCGATCGTAATGTCCGCAATCTCACGGGCAATCTCCGCGCCATCGCTGATGGCGATGCCTACGTCTGCCGCCGACAGCGCCGGTGCATCGTTGATGCCGTCACCGATCATAATGACCTTTCTGCCGGCCCGCTTCTGTGCTTCGACATAGCCTGCCTTATCCTCCGGCAGTACCTCGGAATAATACTCATCCACGCCAACTCTCGCCGCGATCGCCGAAGCCGTCCGCTCGCTGTCCCCTGTCATCATGACGAGCTTGGAGAAGCCCGCCTGCCGCAGCTGACTGATAACATCGGCCGCCTCCTCCCGCAGAGGATCTTCAATACAGATGACACCTGCCAGCTTTCCTTCAATTGCCAGATACAGATAGGAATATTCCTGCGGCAGCTCCACAAAACGTTCTTCCATGCCATCCGGCACGACGCAGCCCTCATCCTCAAATACGAAGTGATAGCTTCCGATAATTGCTTTCTTTCCGCTGATCGTCGTCGAGATACCGTGCGCCACAATGTATTCGACCTTGCTGTGCATCTCCTCATGCACCAGCTTTCTCTCCACCGCTGCGTCCACAACTGCCTTCGCCATGGAATGAGGGAAATGTTCTTCAAGACATGCCGCAATCCGCAGAATGTCATCCGACGACTTCTCACAGAACGAAATCACTTCTCTCACTGTCGGGCACGCCTTTGTCAACGTTCCCGTCTTGTCAAATACGATTGTGTCCGCCTCGGAAACCGCCTCAAAGAACTTTCCGCCCTTGACCGTAAGCTGATGCTGGTTCGCCTCCCGGATTGCCGAGAGAACCGACACCGGCATTGCGAGCTTCAATGCACAGGAATAATCCACCATCAATACGGAGACCGCCTTCGTCACATTTCCTGTGAGCAGCCATGTCAGCGCTGTTCCTCCGAGCGTCCACGGTACAAGCCGGTCTGCCAGATGCTCTGCCCTGCTCTCCGCCGAGGATTTCAATTTTTCGGATTCCTCGATCATCGAAACAATCTTTTCAAAACGGCTGCCGCCGCCCACTGCCCTGACCTTCACAGTCAGTTCGCCTTCATTCACAACCGTTCCGGCATATACGGAATTTCCGATTCCTCTGCGCACGGGCACAGACTCACCGGTCAGAGATGCCTGATTTACCATTGCCTCGCCGTCTGAGACTACACCGTCAAAGGGAATGACTGTTCCCATACGTACAACAATCTCATCCTCCGGCTGTATTTTCGCGCTGTCCGTCAGCACTTCTCCCTGCCCGGTCTTTACCCAGACCTTATTGACATTTAAAGAGAGTGAGCGGGCAAGGTCATCCACCGATTTCTTATGTGTCCATTCCTCCAGCAGTTCCCCGATACCCAGCAGAAACATTACAGAACCCGCCGTTGAGAAATCTCCGCGCAGGATCGACACGCCGATCGCCGTGGCATCCAGAACCGGTACCTCGATTTTCCGCATTCTCAGGCAATGTAAGCCCGCCTTGAGATATTTAAGGGACTGCACAATGTTGTAGCATGCCCTCACCGGTGCTGGCAGTAAAAACCGTCTCGCATAGTGGAAGATAATCTTATCCGCAAGCCTGTCCTGATACTCCGCATTCATCTTCCTGCCGGAATTTCCGAGAACCTCCTTGGGAACATTGCTGTCTGCATAATGGAACCTCTGCAGTCCCTCGATCAGCTTCTCTCTTCCCTTCTCATAGACAACCACGACATCACATGTCCTGTCATATACCTTTACCGAGCAGATCCCTTGCTGTCCTTCCAGATAATATTGCAGGATGTCCGCCTGTTCGTAGGTCATGCGCTTTTGCAGAATATGGAATCTGATACGCCCTTTTGTCTCATGCCTGATACAAAATCTCATATGTCCTTAAGCCTCTTCCGAAGCTTCCTCCACTGTCTCATCCTCAAACACATCTTCCTGTGCGGCACGCTCCTCGTTGATGTTCTTCGCCTCCGCATAGATGTCACCGCAATTCTCCTGAATCTTGGTCGCCGTATCCATCACGCACTTTTTCGCGCGCAGAACCGCTGCTGTACACTGCGTATATACCTTCTTTGCATCCTTGCTGGACAGAAGCTTAATACCTGCCGTTCCAAACAGAACACCTCCCGCAAAGGTTCCTACCTTCTTCCAGTTTACCTTAGCCAAAGCCTTCCACATAATAAAAACCTCCTTCTTTCGTAAGCCCTGTTTGAGCTTCTTTTACATGGGTAATTATACTATTTGGGCAGCATATAAAAAAGGCAGGGCATGGCTATTGAGAAATTTTATCAACAGTCTTACTCTGCCCTTTGTTTTACTCATTCGCTATTTTTCAATGCCTCTGCCAACGGCACCTTTTTCACCTTCCGCATCAGTATCCATGCAACCACCGCATAGGCTGCCACGCCGAGGAGCAGCATTTCCGCGAACACGGAGTAGGAGGCATGATATGCCAGATACCCTGAATACTCTCTGAAAATCACAACACAGAGCGTCTTCATCAGATAGTTTGCAAGCGGTATCGTCACTCCGATCGAAATCAGCACGACGATCGACGTCACCGTGACATACAGCCCGTTGATCTCGCTGTTATTGTAGCCAAGAATCTTTGTCATGGAGATGGACTGTGCATTCTTTTCAATAATAATCTTTGCCAGCAGATAAATAATCATCATGAACATGACCACTCCGAAAGCCTGAAAGATCACCATCAGATTTCCCATGGATATTCTGAGCTGTCTGGAGGTCTTTGTCAGGTCATCCTTTGTGATGACTGTTGCGATCATCCTGTCGTCTATATCCTCCAGCGTCTCATTGGAGAAATAACCGTTGAAATATCCTTCGTCCTTGTCAAAAATTTCATTGTATTCTGCCCTCGGCATAAAGATGGCAAGCGCCGCAGGATAATACACTATCTCAGATACCTCAAAGCTGTACTCTCTCTCTCCGTAGGTCTGTTTCAGTGTTATATTGTCGCCCACATGGAGCTTGTGCTTTTCCGCATAGGCATTGGAGACAGCGATTCCCTCATTCTGCTTCTCCAGCTCCAGATAGTGGCTGTCATCATCAACACCGTAGACCGTGATTTCCTCGCTCTGCAGGCTGTCCTCCAGGGTCTTTAAGCTTCCCGCGCAGTATTTCTCCGCCTGATCGTTCGCTGTCTCGACAGGCATTTTCAGGACATATTGCCGCTCACAGATCATGCTGCCCGTGATGTCGTTCTCAAAATTATCCAGCAGCGGCCCGAACATACTGCCAAACAGCAGGATTGCATTTGCAAAGAATATTCCGATCACAATGGTGATATAGTTCGGGAGATTCTGGAAAATAATCCTGAGACGGAACCTCGTCATGATCTTTATTTTCGTGTTCAGCCGGAAAGCCTTTTTCTTCTTTCTGCGGCTTAAGTCCCTCCGCATAAAGCGCAGCGGGGAAAGACTCAGCTTCTCCCATAGAACGGCCAGTGTAATCAGGAACAGGATAATCATCGGAATGATCGTTGTCTTCACAAACGCTTCGCCGTTCCAGAGCGTCACATAGGTCGGAAGACTATAGCTTCCGTAATACATATCCGCAAAAAAGCCCTTCATCCATGTATAGCCGAGAATATTGCCGACGATTGCCGCAACCAGCGTCACAAGCATCGGCATCGTCATATAATGTCTCAGAAGCTCTCCTCTGGAATAGCCCGATGCCCTCAGCGTGCCGATTACCATGGATTCCTTCATCACGGTATTCGAGGTCGTTATCGCAAAGATAAAGGAAATGATGACCATGACCAGATAAAGGAAAACCGTCATCGCCGCATTATCTCCCTTGATGTCATCTCCGGTAAATCGGATTGCCTGGTTCCGATACTGCGGGAGGAAATTTGCCACAATTGCCTTGCCGGAAAAAATCTTCATGAAATCCTCTCCCATCTCCTTCGCCTCGGTATCGTCAGCGGGAGCCTTCTCATACAGCCACGAATAACTGTAATGCAACTTATCCGTGCCGAAATCATCCATCCCCTCGTCCGTCATGACCGCGACACCGAATTTCATTGCATCAAACATCATATCCTGCGCGTTGGAGAAAAGGGCGCTGTAATCCGAAAGAGCTACAAATCCTGTAATTTCCAGCTCTTTCCCGCCGACCGTCAGGCGGTCTCCGACTGCCAGATCGTTATTGTCCGCATACATACGGTCAATCGCAATTTCATTCTCCTTCTCCGGCATTTTCCCCTTCATCAGACAGATAAGATCGACATCCGTCCTGTCCTTGAAAATACGCAGCGTACTTTCTACCTCTTTGGTCTCCTCCTCGATGTACCAGTTGGGATAGATTGTTACCTTCCCCTCCTGTTCCAGCTCCTCCAGCAGCTCCGGTTCCGCCTCCGCCGCCAGTTCAAAGTTGCCGTCCTCAATGTTATATTTTTCAAAGCTCTCATCATACGCTGCCGACATGCTGCCGGATGCCACCAGAAAGCCGGACGTTGCACTGATCATCCCGAGCAGGAAAAGGAAGATGACCAGATATTTTCCAATCTCATCCCGAAGATCCCTCGGGAATCTTTTATGTAATGGATTTCTCATGTCCTATCCCCCTTACCATTCCAGTTCCGTAGCGGAAATCTTTTCTTCATTGACATAGTCCTTGCGCACGACACCGTCCCTCAGCTTTACGACACGGTCAGCCATCTGCTGGATCGCACTGTTATGCGTCACCATGACCACCGTATTTCCATATTTACGATTCACCTCTTCGATCAGCTTTAAGATCTCCTTCGAGGTATTATAATCCAGAGCTCCCGTCGGCTCATCACAGAGCAGTATATCGGGATTCTTGACGATTGCCCTGCCGATTGCTGTCCGTTGCTGCTGTCCGCCGGAGAGCTGGTTCGGCAGCTTGTGCCGGTGCTCGTAAAGACCAAGCGTTTTCAGCAGATCGTCCACATCCAGCGGATGATCGCTCAGATAGGCGCCGACCTCTATATTCTCCTTGATATTCAGATTGGGGATCAGGTTATACATCTGGAAGACATAGCCGAGATGCTTTCTTCGATACAACGTGAGCTGCTTTTCATCCATCTCTGCGGTCTTCTCGCCGTTGATGGAGATATAGCCCTCGTCTGCACTGTCGATGCCGCCGATGATGTTCAGAAGCGTCGATTTCCCGGAGCCGGAAGGGCCGAGCAGCACACAGATCTCCCCCTTCTCAATGCCGATGTCGATCCCCTTCAGAACCTCGACACGGCTCTCTCCTTCTCCGAAATGTTTTTTAATTCCTTTTATCTCAAGAAACATATTTTTCCCGCCTTTCCTAAATTATGATAACTTTCGGATTCAAGTTAGCACCTACTAACTCCTATAGCAAGTCTAAACTTTGTTATTGAGAAAACTTATCAATACAAAAAGACTGCCCGGATAACTCCGGACAGCCTCTGTATGTATCTGCTTTATTCCATTCTATTTTGTGCGGGTAAGCTTAAACTTCTCAACACACTCCTTCAACACGGCAGCCGTCTCATCTGCCTCGTGCATCAGCTCAAGAATCTTAGCGGAGTCTCCTGCCACATCTGAGCTGCGGGACGCGATCTCTGTCGTTCCCTCTGCGCCCTCCGTTGCCGCCTTGCTGACATTATCAATAGATGTCAGAACACCGTCGATGGATGCCAGCAGCTCCTGCGAAATCGCACTGAAATCTGTCACCAGATCATCCACATACTTCGCATCGTCATTGTATGCATCCGCGATGTCGAGAAATGCATGGAAATTACCCGAAATATCAACTGCAACGAAGTTCAGCAGCTTCTCTGCATCCGCGGACAGATTGTCAACCGCAACCGTTACATCCGCCGTCAGCTTCTGGATATTTTCAACGGTAGCCTTGGACTGTTCTGCGAGATTCTGGATCTCATCCGCCACGACCGCAAAGCCTCTTCCCGTCTCACCGGCTCTCGCCGCCTCGATGGAAGCATTCAGTGCGAGCAGATTCGTCTGGGAAGTAATACCCATAATCGCCTCTGCCAGCTTCTTGATCTCGCCTACGACCTTTGCGTCCTCCAGAGACTTCTTGAGGCTGACGCTGATCTCATTCTTGATATTGCTTGCCTTTGCCTTGTTTGCCGTCGTGCTCTCCTTCGCCTCCATGGCACGCTGATGAATATCAGCCGCCTTCTCAGCGCCCTCCTGTGCACGGACTGCAATATTCTTGGAAACCGTCTCAATCTCACGCGCCATGCTGTCCACCTGCTGTGCGGAAGCGGAGGTCTCCTCCATTCCTGCCGACAGCTGTTCCGTGGTAGCCGATACGCTCTCAATCTCACCATTCAGCTTGTTCAGATTCGTCAATGCGCCGCTCATATCCTCAGCTAGTGCTAAGCTGCCGCGCTGTACCTCTGTGAGAATTTCATCCAGATTCTTTGCCAGCGTATTCATCGATGTCATCAGTTCGCCGAATTCGCCCTTTGTCTCCATCCGTCTCTGATCCGCGCGCCCGGTCATATCGCCCGCCGCCATCCGGTTGATGAGCTCTACCGCCTCCTTGAGCGGTCTGACAATGCTTAACAAAATGATAATGCCGCCTGCAATGAGTAATACGAATACAAGTCCCCCACAAGCAGCCATATAGCCCATCCACTGTGCGGAAATGGCATCCAGCTCCGGATTCCCCCTTGCAATCAGTTTCATGCCGACTACTCCGAAAAATGAAACGCCAAGCAATCCGATTCCCATTAATACAATTTGTAATACCAGCTTTGCTCTTACCGACATATTCCTCATACTTTTGCCTCCAAACGAATTTTCTTAGCCATAGAAGTCACATAAATCTATAATATCTGAATTTCCTGCAAATTACAACAATTTGTCTAAATTTTTTACCCGTCTATGTCAAGAAGCGCAATCATTTCCTCCGCCGTCTTCATGACCTCCTCCATCATGACATCCGCCATGCCGACGCGCAGCTGCTCCATCAGTTCCTCGCACTCCTTCGGAAGCTTATATTTTTCCAGCTCCTTCATCGCTTCGTCCGCTCCGTCAAGGTCAAACTGATCCATTGCATCGTGTATCTGCTTGAGCAGTTCTTTCAGGTTTTCCTCAGTTGTCTCCTGCCTCTCCTCGTTCTGCTCCTCGCCGAAGGGCTTCAATACCTCCTTAAAATTACGGTATTCCCGGAGCAGATCCGGAGTCTCCCTGCGGATTGAGTCCACATTCCCGGCATTGCCGCAGTTCTCCATATGGTGAAAACGGTCGGACAAATGCTGCGCGCCGATCATTCTCGCCGTATTTTTCAGGGCATGCACCTCTATGGTGTAGTCCCTGATAAGGTCATCGGCAAGGCATTTCTCCAGCTTCGTCGCCTTCGGCTCAATCAGTCTGTAGAAATCGCCCAGAAGACTCAGCCACATCTCCTTTCCGCCACAGCACTGTATTCCTGACAGACTGTCGATTCCCGGAAGTCTTGGCAGTTCATCCCCGTTCGCATCCACTCCCGTCTCAGCGCTCTTCTGCCCTCCTGTCAGAACAAGCTCTCTCGGCAGCCACCGTTTGATCTTACTGCATATCTCCTTCATCTCAATCGGCTTTGCGACGAAGTCATCCATGCCCGCCTGTGCAAATTTCTCTCTGGCATCCGCCTGCGCATTCGCCGACAGGGCAATAATCGGTACATTCTTGAAATAATCGCCCTCCATCGCCCGCAGCTGTTCCGTCGTTTCCACGCCATCCATCACCGGCATCATATGATCCATGAAAATAATATCATACTTCGTCTTTCTTGCCATCCGGATGGCTTCCTTGCCACCCGATGCCAGATCAACCTTCATTTCCAACGGCTTTAAGAGACCGACCGCCACTTTTAGGTTCATCTCATTGTCATCCACGATCAGGATATGCGCCTCAGGCGCTGTGAAGCTCTGGTAATCCTCCGTCAGATCCTCTGTCTGGGGAGCCTCGTGGTTGATGGTCTGGCAGAAATTCAGGCTGTATAAAGGCTTGTTCAGCAGGAAGACACCCTTCAGCCTGCAGTCCTCAAGCAGCGGATTTCTCAAGACATGGATCTCTCCCGCCAGCCGGAACTTCTCCTCCGACCATGCGGCAATATCCCTGCTTCTCTGCACATCCGTAAACAGGTGGCTCAGCCGGACACCGGTTTTCTCCCACTGGTCAAGCGGTATATACTCCACACCAAACTGTCCTGCGAGTTTTCTTACATTCTCGATCAGACTGTAATTGTAAAAAAAGGCGCTTACCAGAACCTTCTCCCGCTTTGCGTGCTCATGCACCTCCGCCGCAGGCTGATCCGTGCAAAGCTTCTGATGGATCGTGAAGGTAAAGGTACTTCCCTCCCCGTAGACACTGCTCACCCGGATCGTCCCGTCCATCAGTTCTACCAGCTGCTTGCTTATGGCAAGCCCGAGTCCGGTGCCCTCCTTGTTATGGTTCTTTACCGTATCGACCTGCTGGAAGGAGCCAAACAGTTTGTCGAGATCATCCCTTCTGATTCCCTGCCCGGTGTCCTGTACCGACATGGACAGCTCCAGATCATCCCCGGTCTGCTTCGCTATCCGGATGCTCAGTCTGACCGTTCCGACCTCCGTGAACTTGATTGCATTATTCACGATATTGATAATTACCTGCCGGATGCGCAGCGCATCTCCGAACAGCTTCTGCGGGAGCTTCGGATCAATGTCAAACAACAGCTCCACATTTTTCTCGCCGATCCTTGTCAGGAAAATCATCGACAGATCGCTCAGCATCGACATCGGCTCATACTCCGCCTCGATGAGCTCCATCCTGCCGGACTCAATCTTTGAGAAATCCAGAATGTCATTGATAATGCTCAGCAGCGCACCGCCGGAATTCTTGATATTCCTGAGGTACCCTCTCTCCTCCGCCGACAGCTTCTCTCGCAGCATCAGTTCCGTCATGCCGACAATGGCATTCATAGGGGTTCTGATCTCGTGCGACATATTGGAAAGAAATGCCGATTTCGCCTTATTGGCTTCATCCGCCCTTTCCTTCTCCGTTCGCAGCTGTTCCAGTATGAGAACATCCGGGCTCTCCACCGTCAGGAAAAATGCCAGATTAATCATGGTCAGTCCAAAGCCTGAAATCAGGGATGTGGAATTCCGCGTCTGGTAAAGAACAGTTGCAAACTCAATCAGGAAGGCAATCACAACGACCTTTCTCTTCTTCGGCTCGACCTCTCTCCAGTGAAGGATAAGCTGCACTGTAATCAGAATGAAATAAAGAATGATAATCGCATAGAGGGCAAAGACTGCCAGTCCCCAGGAATAATTTCCCTCGTCCGTCTCCACATATTGGATTGGAAGTACAAGCAGACCAAGCCATGCTATCCACACCGGAACCGCCATGCGTACATTTTTCTTCATCAGTGGCTTTTCATTCTGATCGATCAGCGTTGTACTGTATACATAGCAGATGAAGACCTCCATAATCAGACTGCCGAGAAACAGCACATGGCAGAGCCGGTTCACCCACCCGGGAACCGTGTCCAGATGGTTCACCGTGTAGACTGTAATCATATCAAAAGCCAGGTTGAACACCGTCACCCATAGGGAAATAGAAAACACAATATGCGAATATGTCTTTACCCGCCTCGTGGAAAAATAGACGGACATAATGAAGAATATGACAATCATGCAGCAAATTTGCAGCTTAATCATTTGTTACCTCATTTCTGCGCACGTTCTTTGCGCATAGCGAGTTTGTGTCAAGTGCACGCAGACACAAATCTCGTGATTGAAAAATTTTATTTTTCAATCTTATCTCCTCCAAGAGAAAAAGCCTCACTATAGCAGACACACTTGTTGCGCCCGGTCTGCTTTGCCTTATAGAGCGCTTTATCCGCTCTGGCAAAAATCTCCTGCGCATCCATCGCCTCACCCATGTACTCATAAATGCCGCAGCTGATACCAATCCGCGTATTCGGCATACTCTCAAAGCACAGCGTATTGACTGCCGTTCTGACGCGCTCCAGAAGCTCCAGCGCTTCCTTCTCCGTCTCATGCCGGAAAATCACCGCAAACTCCTCCCCGCCATAGCGGAATGCATGTCCCGTCTGACAACAGTTATTCTTCAGAGCAGACGCAATCTGTATCAGAACCGCGTCTCCGTTCTCATGACCGTAGGTATCATTCACTCTCTTAAAATGATCCACATCCAGGACAGCGACCGTCAGACGATCCTTCTGGTTTCTGAACTGCCTGCAATAACCGTCCAGTCTCTTGTAGAATTCTGTGTGGTTGTAAAGTCCTGTCATGGAGTCAATTTTCAATGCCTGCCGCATCTCCTCATTCAGCATCGCATTGTGCTGCATGACCTCCTTCTTCTCCTCACCGTAACGGATCAGCACGCAGCAGATCGTGTGAAATACCATGATAAAGATCAGGCTCGTCACACCTGTGTAGCCCCAGCGCTCACCGATTGTCCACGTCGCGTCATAAAGCCCGGCGGTAAAAAGGCTTAAGATCATTCCGGCTGCTGAGGCGATGGACGCGAACCTTACCACATGGATGTCGTCAAACATGACAGACACCGCCACGGGAAGGACAAAGGTCGTCGATGTCATGAGAAAGAAGCCGTGAAAGGTAGCTGTCACGAGGCAGTAGACGACAAGACAGAAAATGACTGCAAGATTCTTGATTCTGTCACGCATTCTGCTGAATACGATTGCCCTCGTTGCGAGCGTCGTAACCAGATTGATCGAGCTCGGCAGCAGAATATAAGAAAGCCAGTAGTCGATCCCCCTGTTAATCATTCCGATCTTCGGACTGCTCATGAATAAGTAAATTCCGATCTCTGCCAGAAACAGCATCGCAATTGCCGAGAAATACGATTTCAGCATTTTCCGGCGCCATTTGTCCTTTAATGCGTCATATCCTTCCTGTAACTCCATTGATTCATCCTCATCTGTTTAATTATTATCAATAACAATTATATTTGTTCGATAAAACCTTGTCAAGCAAACCGGCATCACTCCTCCGGTGTCAGCAGAATGTCATGATTGATCGTGCGGTAGAACAATTTCCGGAATTCCGCAATATTCTCCGTCACTCCCATCGCCCACATCGTCTTTGTCACGGTTGCCTCCAGCGTCATATCGTAGGCCTCCAGCAGATGAAATTTCTCCTTCATCTTTCTTCCGACCTGATAGATCTCCATATCACTGCCCTCATGCGTGACCTGCGTTGCCAGCATCACGATCTTTCCCGCATCGACCCAGCGCCGGATCTCCGGGTAGAACGGCTCCTCACCGTACTCCGGAAAGCCGCCCACACCGAAGGCTTCGATGATGACCGCATCATAGAACGGGAACAGCCTGTTCAGAATACTGCCATCCATGCCGGGAACCAGCTTCAGCAGTAAAACCCTGTCATTCAGCTCGTGGTAAAAGCTCACCGCCTCCGCCGCTTTCTCCTTGTCTTCTATATAAAATACAATCCTGCCGTCCCGTATCACAGCCACGGAAGGATAATTGATGCTTGAAAAGGCATTGTAGCTCTTGGAGCGCTCCTTCTTTGCCCTCGTTCCGGCGATTACCTTGCCGCCGAAGACAATGTTCACGCCGTGCGCCCTGCTGTCCGCCGCAAACCGCAGACTGTCCAGCAGATTTGTCCTCGCATCCGTCACCGGAAGACTGATCGGCTTCTGCGCGCCCGTGACAACAACCGGCTTGCTGCTGTTCTGCACCAGATAGGACAGTGCGGCTGCCGTAAATGCCATGGTGTCCGTGCCGTGGCAGATCACAAAGCCGTCATACACCGCATAATTCTCCTCGATCATCCCCGCCAGAAGCAGCCAGTGATGTCCATAGATATTCGTGCTGTCAAGGCTGAACGGCTCTTTGACATCCACCTCGCAAAAGGCCTTATATTCCTCTACATATTGCAGCATCTGCGCCGCCGCGATCTGCGGTGTCAGTCCCTCCGCCGTATAGCCGGATGCAATCGTCCCGCCGGTAGCTATCAGCAATATCCTCTTCATGTCCTTTTTCCTCATTTCTCCTGTCTGCCCATACTGTCAATATCAAAGCTCCCTATCAGGGAAGAACTGTTTTCCCTGTAATACCTCGGTGAGATACCGAGCTTCTCCCTGAAATTTCTCAAGAACGAAGTGTAATCCGAAAAGCCAGTGCCCTGCCAGCTCTCCGCCACGCTTCC
This sequence comes from uncultured Acetatifactor sp., assembly GCA_934402315.1. Taxonomy (GTDB): domain Bacteria; phylum Bacillota; class Clostridia; order Lachnospirales; family Lachnospiraceae; genus Acetatifactor. Next base: position 31,977 of record CAKRTS010000008.1, read on the forward strand.
GCCCTCCCGCAGAATCTCGCACGCCCGGATCAGGCGCTTGTCAATCAGGAAGCTGTGCACTGTCACCCCGGTCAGCTCCTTAAATTTGCGCAGGAAATAGTATTTGCTCACATGCACCTGCGCCGCCAGCAGCTCCACCGTAATTGTCTCCGTCAGATGTGCGTCTATATAAGCAGAGACCTGCTCCACGAGCGGATGGCTTACCACCTCATGTCCGGTCAGATACTCCTCCCGCGCGCACAGGATATTCAGATACACGAAAAACATTGTCAGAAGCCCTCTGTCGAGCGTCCGCTTCGCACCGGAGCTGCCCGACTCCTGCATCTGTGTCATCGCCAGCTTCAGCAGGAATCCCTGCAGCATCTCCTCATAATAAATGGGAAAGTGGCAGACACAGTTCTTCTTGCCCTTAAAGCAGCCCGCCAGATTCATGTCCCCGCCCCCGAGACCGCCGAGCATCTGCCCGGAGATCCAGAGAATGATCCGCCTGGAGGAGTCATGCTTTTTCTCGACATAGTGGTACTTGTGCATGACGTTCTGGTCGATCAGAAGGAAATCTCCCTTTTTCATATGGTAGGTCTTGTCCTCGACCATGGAGGAATACTCCCCCTCTAGCACATAGATGATCTCATAAAAATCATGGTAATGGAATGCCATGGCTCCCGTCGGCGCACCCTGCTTCTCGTAGACCTCGTAATCCCCGTTCAGCATATATTGTCGTTCATCGGATGCCGCCAACACACGGATCATATTCTCTCTTCCCATATTTATCTCCATTTCTGCACATGTCCTTTGCGCATAGCGAGTTTGTGTCAAGAACGCGCTGGCATTTTAGAGCAATTTTTGCATGATACTGGGCAATATTTATTCTTTTCATGCATTTCACTCTTGATTATACTGATATTAAATTCAAAAAACAATACTCTTGACAGAGATTGATCGAAACGGAGGATTTGCCATGCAAATGACATTGCGCTGGTACGGCAGCAAGTACGACACCGTCACATTAAAACAGATCAGACAGATTCCCGGCGTCACGGGAGTGATCTCGACCCTCTACGGCACAGCGCCGGGTGAGGCATGGAAGACAGAGGACATTCTCTCCCTGAAAAAAGAGATCGAGGATGCCGGTCTGAAGCTCGTCGGCATCGAGAGCGTCAATATCCATGATGCGATCAAGGTCGGCACGCCCGACAGGGATCAGTACATCGACAATTATATCACCACGCTCGAGCGTCTCGGTCAGGCAGACATCCACATGGTGTGCTATAACTTCATGCCTGTCTTCGACTGGACGAGAACCGAGCTTGCCAGAGTACGTCCCGACGGCTCCACGGTTCTCGCCTACACACAGGAGGCTGTAGACGCCTTAAATCCCGAGGACATGTTCGCCTCCATCAGCGGAGATGCAAACGGTGCGATTCTCCCCGGCTGGGAGCCCGAGCGCATGGCTCACATCAAGGAGCTGTTTGAAATGTACAAGGATGTGGACGACGAAAAGCTTTTTGCAAACCTGAAATACTTTCTGGAGCGCATCATGCCCGTCTGTGACAAGTATGACATCAACATGGCGATCCACCCGGACGATCCCGCATGGAGCGTCTTCGGACTGCCCCGTATCATCATCAACAAGGCAAACATCCTGCGCATGATGAAAATGGTGGACAACCCGCACAACGGCGTGACCTTCTGCTCCGGCTCCTACGGAACAAACCTCGAGAATGACCTTCCCGATATGATCCGCTCCCTGAAGGGCAGAATCCACTTCGCTCATGTGCGCAACCTGAAATTCAATTCTCCCACCGATTTTGAGGAATCCGCCCATCTCTCCAGCGACGGCACCTTCGATATGTACGAAATCATGCTGGCTCTCTATGACATCGGCTTCGACGGCCCGATCCGTCCCGACCACGGCCGCATGATCTGGGATGAGGTTGCCATGCCCGGCTACGGTCTGTATGACAGGGCGCTCGGCGCAACTTATCTGAACGGTCTCTGGGAGGCCATCGAAAAGAGCCACGAGAGAGGCATAAATTGAAATTAATAATGGAATAATAAACCAAATAAAAACTATGGGAGGATCAAAATGGAACTGACAATGAAAAGTCTGAACGCTGACAGAGCCGCCTTTGAAGCCGCCGGCTACGCCCTGCCCGCCTTCGACTACGAAGCTGTAAAAAAGAACACTTATGAACATCCCACATGGATTCACTTCGGCGCCGGAAACATCTTCCGCGCCTTTCAGGCAAACGTTGTGCAGAAGCTCTTAAACGACGGCGTTCTGTCCACCGGTCTCATTGCCGCTGAGGGCTATGACTACGAAATTATTGAAAAGAGCAACCGCCCCCACGACAATCTGACGATCCTTGCAACCTTAAAGGCGGACAACACCGTGGAGAAAACCATCGTCGGCAGCATCATGGAATCCCTGATTCTGGACAGCCAGGATGAAAAAGAATATTCCCGCCTGAAAGAAATTTTTGCAAATCCCTCCCTGCAGATGGCGAGCTTCACCATCACCGAGAAGGGCTATGCCGTGACGGATGCAAAGGGCGCTACTCTCCCTGCCGTTGAGGCCGATTTTGCAAAAGGCCCCTCTCAGCCGGACAGCTACCTCGGCAAGGTCGTCTCCCTGCTCTACCACCGCTTTACCTGCGGCAGACTGCCCATCGCCATGGTCAGCATGGACAACTGCTCCCACAACGGCGACAAGCTGCACGCTGCGGTAACTGCCTTCGCAAAGGCATGGTGTGAAAAGGGGCTGGCAGATAAGGGCTTCCTCGATTATGTGGAGAATGCTTCGACTGTCTCCTTCCCATGGAGCATGATCGACAAGATCACCCCCAGACCCGACCCGAAGGTGGAAGCAATTCTGGCGGCTGACGGCATAGAAGGTCTCGATCCCGTCATCACCTCCAGGAACACCTATATCGCCCCCTTCGTCAACGCCGAGGAATGCGAATACCTCGTCATCGAAGACTCCTTCCCCAACGGAAGACCCGCTCTCGAGAAGGGCGGCATCATCTTCACTGACCGGGAAACCGTGGACAAGGTAGAGAAGATGAAGGTCTGCACCTGCCTGAATCCTCTGCACACGGCTCTCGCCATCTATGGCTGTCTGCTGGGTTACACACTGATTTCGGATGAGATGAAGAATCCTGTTCTGAAAAAGATGGTTGAGATCATCGGCTATCAGGAGGGGCTTCCCGTCGTTGTAAATCCCGGTATCCTCGATCCGAAGGAATTCATCGACCAGGTTGTCAATGTCCGCATTCCGAATCCCTTCATGCCTGACACGCCCCAGCGTATCGCCACGGACACCTCCCAGAAGCTGTCCATCCGTTTCGGTGAGACGATCAAGGCATATAGCAAAAACCCGTATCTGAATGTATCTGACCTGAAGCTGATCCCGCTGGTATTTGCGGGCTGGCTCCGCTATCTGATGGCAGTGGACGATTCCGGCAAGGCATTCACGCCCAGCTCCGACCCGCTTCTGGATGCGGCGAGCGCTTATGTGAAGGACTACGAGCTGTCCGACGCCCCGAAGGATTTGAGCGTTCTGGATAAGCTCCTCTCCAACGACAAGGTGTTCGGCGTGGATCTCGTTGCCCTCGGCATGGCAGACACCGTCAAGAAGTACTTCGCAGAGCTGTCGTCCGGTGTAGGCGCTGTAGCCGCCACCCTTGAAAAATATGTCGGTGCGTAACCGGTTTGCTAGATCAGTCCGATCTGTGCAGCCTTGTTTACCGCCTGACTGCGGTTTTTGACCTGTAGCTTCCGGAAGATGCCGGAGCTGTGAAATTTCACGGTTCCCGGCTTCTTCCCGAGCTTTTCACCCATCTCCTCATAGGACAGGCCCTCCGCCAGAAGTCTCAGCACTCTCATCTCCGTGGCCGTGAGCGGCTCGTAGTATTCCGCCGGTGACTTCATATAATTCGGAAGGCGCTTCCCTACCTCCTGCGCCAGTTCCTTAATCTGATCGGTAAACTCATCTGCCCCTCTCATTTTCTCATACACATTGAGCAGATTCACCATATATGCACCTTCGTCCGCAAGCAGCCTGATATAGCAGTATCTTTTCGCCATACGGATAGCGATCTCCAATTCGTCGCACATATCTTCCATGCTGCCCGCCTTATAGCAGGCAATCGCCGCCAGCATATGGCATTCGCAGACATCCATATACCGGTTGCACTTCTCAAGCACATGCATGAGCTGCTTCGCAAGCACCAGCGCCATCATATACCTTCCGGTAAACAAATAGCACCTCACCTTCACCAGATAGGCGTACATATCCATCACATAGAACTCCCCTGTCTCATCCGGGGCATTCTTTTCCATCCATTCCTGCACAATCTCCTGATTTCCGTCATAACAGGCAGCCCATGCGGACAAAGCGTACAGACTGTTTTCCAGCTCCTCCCATCCGGCATTTTCAATTTTTGTCCTGATCTGGGACACCAGCGGGGCAGCCGCCTTCGTCTGACCGTTTAAGAGCAGAATCTTCATCTGCAGCGCCATCGCCACAAAGAGACACTGTATGTCCTGCTTGCTCTCCATCAGGGGGATCGTTCCCGCCGCAAGAACCAGCGCATGAAAGGTGTCGTTTTTCTGGTAATACCACTCCGCGAGAGCAATTTCCACAACGCCCTTCCCCTTATCGCCGTACAGCACACGGACGCTCTCTTCTATCTGCTTTCTGCCGTCCGGGATGCTACGTCCGTATCGCGTAAAATCCCGGAAACCGTTCAGAATACTCGGTCTGCTCGCGGACAGGGTAAGACTCTGTATCGGCGGTGCCTTCCTCTCCCGCAGTGCAGCCACAATATGAAAGAAACGGTTATCGCTGATATAAGGCATGACAAGCTCCGCCGCCAGACAGACAAATTCCTGCGCCGCCCGCTGCCTTTCATCCGCATCCTCCGGCACATCGCCCAGGATGTCTATGTATCTCTTCGCACTCTCCAGATCATTCTCCATTGTGGCAAGGAGCGCACGCACGGAAAGCAGTGCCATCCACTCACTGCTTCCTCCCGGATAGCTGTCCTCGGATACCTTATGAAGATATTCCCGGCATGTCCAGATTGCGGGCATACTGATCGGATGCAGAATTTCTTCCGCCAGCGTCTGCCGGAGCATTCCCTCCTTATCCGCATTTTTCAGCACGCGCTGCATTTCCTTTGCCTTGCGCGGATAGATTCTGTCCGTTTTCTCCCTCTGATTCATTTTTCCCCTCTATGATACACATTTCATACACGATAAGCCGCAGTGCAACACCGCGGCTTATCTATTTTTCTGTCTGTTTTGTTCTGATTATTTTGCTAAAAGCATCATAATATCGTTGCTCCGCGCAATAAACTTTGTCATTGCCTCCGGTGCCAGCGGCGCGTGCTGCAGCTTTGCAAGATCGTAGAGCTGTTCGCAGATCGTCTCCACGTTCTCGCCGTCCTTATGCTCGATCACATACTGTACAAGAGGATGGTTCGCGTTCAGGATCAGCGTCTCGCCCTCTCCGCCAAAGGCACCCATATCCATGCCGGGCATCGAGTACATCTTCATCATATCCTGCATACGGCGTGTCTCCTCAGACAGCGTAATCATGGAGGAAATCTTCTTATTCTTAAGCTTCTCTACCTTGACCGTAATCTTGTCATTCTTGAGCGCCTTCTTCATGATGTCGGCAATCTGCTTTGCCTGCTCGTCAAACTCCTCCTGTGCTTTCTTGGAGGTCTTTGTCTTGAGAGCGTCCGTCACATCCGCATCGATTCTCTGGAACTTGATGCCCTCATTCTTGGACTCCAGCTGGGAGATGAAGGGCTGATCGATATTGTGGGTCAGGATGACCGCATCCATCTTTGCCGCCTTGAACATATTGATGTACTGGCTCTGCTGCTGTTCATCCGTCACATAGTAAATAATCTTTTCCTTCTTCTCTTCCTGTCCGCCGTCTTCCTTTTCCTCCGGGCTGTCATTCACAACCTCGGCCTCTACCTTCTCACCGTTCTCGTCAACGGCACTTCCGGCCTCGGTTTCTTCCGCATCAACCGGCTTTGTCTCAAGGCACTCCGGCAGGGTCAGATATTTTCCGTCCAGATTCTTGAACAGGATGTAATCGTTCATCTTCTCACAGAACTTGTCATCCTTCAGGCAGCCAAACTTGATGAACGGGCTGATGTCGTCCCAGTATTTGTCGTACTCTTCCTTCTCGGTCTTACACATGCCGGAGAGCTTGTCCGCCACCTTCTTGGTAATATATTCGGAAATCTTCTTTACAAAGCCGTCATTCTGCAAAGCGCTTCTGGATACGTTCAGCGGCAGATCAGGACAGTCGATCACGCCCTTGAGCAGAAGCAGGAACTCGGGAATGACTTCCTTGATATTATCTGCGATGAAGACCTGGTTGTTGTACAGCTTGATCGTTCCCTCGATGGATTCGTACTCCATGTTGATCTTCGGGAAGTAAAGGATACCCTTTAAATTAAAGGGATAGTCCATATTCAGGTGTATCCAGAACAAAGGCTCCTTGTAATCCTGGAATACCTTGCGGTAAAATTCCAGATATTCTTCCTTCGTACAGTCATTCGGATGCTTCGTCCAGAGCGGTGTCGTCTCATTCAAAAGCTCCGGGCGCTTTCTGATCTTTAACTTCTCCTCGCCCTCGGTGGTGCCGTCCTCCTTCACGGTAGGATGGATTTCCTCGATGACAACATCGTCCTCCAGCTTCTCCTCCGGCTTGATGATCTGGGTTTCCTTGGTATCTGCCTTGGACAGATAAATTTCGGTGGGCATGAAGGAGCAGTATTTCTTAATGATCTCTCTCGCCTTGTACTCGTTGCAGAATTCCAGACAATCTTCATTGAGGAACAGCGTGATCTTTGTGCCGACCTCAGCCTTGTCCCCCTCGTCCATGGAGAATTCCGTACCGCCGTCACACTCCCAGTGTACCGGCTTTGCACCTTCCTTGTAGGACAGCGTGTCGATGTGTACCTCATCCGCCACCATGAATGCCGAATAGAAGCCCAGACCGAAGTGACCGATAATCTGATCCGCGTTACTCTTGTCCTTATATTTCTCAATGAAATCCGTCGCACCGGAAAAAGCAATCTGGTTGATATACTCGTCAACCTCTTCCGCCGTCATTCCCAGACCGTTGTCGGTAAAGGTCAGGGTCTTCTTCTCCGGGTCAACGACCACGTCAATCCTTGCCTTATAATTCTCCGGCAGGGTGTACTCGCCCATCATGTCAAGCTTTTTCAGCTTTGTCACTGCATCACAGCCGTTGGAGATCAGCTCCCTGTAAAAAATATCATGGTCTGAATACAGCCATTTCTTAATGATAGGAAAAATGTTTTCACTGTTAATTGATAAGCTTCCGCTCTTTGCTGCCATTTTACAACATCCCTTTCTCTGAAATAAGTTTCCTATAATGCTAAGTGTAAATCCGCAGCTTTCAAAAGTCAACAGCAAATTAGCACTCGTTTTGAGTGAGTGCTAATAATTATCCGGAAACGCCTGATTTCAGGGCATTCCAGGATTTCTAAAATTTTTCTAAACCATCTTTCGCTGCCTCATAGGGACATTACGGGAAAAACCTTGCGTAAATTTCAAAGAAGTCTACCGTATCCACGCTCCCGCCCCGAACCAGCGTGATCTCATCCCACAGCTTTGTGTTCAGCTGTCTCACCAGCGTCAGGGCAAGGGCATCATACTCCTCCCCGAACACCTCACGCCGTCTCTGCTCGACGATCTCCTGCTTGCTCAATTCCGTCTGCTCTCTGTCGAAGGTACTGATACACTTGATAATATGAAAGCCGGAATCTGTCTCTATCACAGGGCTGATCTCGTCCGTCTCGAGGGAAAAAGCCTCCTCCTCGAATGCCGCCTCCATCTCGCCCTTCCCGAAGGAACAGGTAATATTCGGGTCCTCGCTGTACTTGGATGCCAGCTCAAGGAAATCCTTCTCCCCGCTGACCGCCTGTTCCCTGATGCCGCACGCTTTCTCGTAGACCGACTGCTTCACATCCTCCGAGTAGCGCACCCTCGCACCACTGCCGTCGGTCGTCCAGGTTCTCAGGAAAATGTGCTGCACGGTGATCGTCCTCGCCTCATCATCACTGATCTCGGGGTTAATATCCTGAATAATGTACTCATAGACCTTGTTCGCCAGCGCATATTCCGTGTAAAGACGAAGAACCGTCTTTTCATCCACACCCAGCTGTTCTATCCGATCCGCACTCAGGGAACCGTAATATTCCGCCGCTGCGTCCGCCGCAAGCCCGCTCTCTGCCTCATCCAGCTCCACGCCCTCTTTTTCCGCCAGAAGACACATCGTCTTAATCTGTGCAATCTTTGCGAGCACAGTCTCCTTCACGTTTTCCTCCAGCGTCACACCGTCCTTCGCTATGTTCCAGACCTCCGGCCCGTAGACGCTCTCATAGCGGTTCTGGGTCGTCGTCAGATAGACCATGATCTCGGCGCGGGTGCAGCTTTCATCGGCGATGCGGAATACCTCGTCCTTTCCGAAGCCGGTCGTAAATACCACTCTTGTCCCGCCGCCACATGCCGTCAGACTGCCAAGAACCGTCACAAGACATACCAAAAGAGCAAGAAACCGCCTTCGGAATCCGCGTAAGTCTCCACTATTCCTTTTTTCTGATTTTTTCCTTATCCCTCTATTTCCTTCTGCCATCTCTTCCTGCTTCTTTTTTAATGCTGAATTTCTTCCACTCTTCCCCTTTACTATATCGTTGTTTCGGTTTCATGTCAAACCTCCGGTATGCCATGCTGTTATTTCTTTCCGGTAAAGCAAAGCACATTTCTGCACGCAATGCGATAGGTGATAAAAAAGTATAACGCATATATTCCTGAAATTACCGCTGCTATGACAACAGCCGTCTCCATTGCGCGATGTCCGCTCAGTCCTTCTAAGCCCCAGATTTCATAGACCTTTCCGAATATTACCCCAAACGGAACCGTCAATAATACCGGGAACACATAGGGCATCAGGAAGAATGCTGCCGTCTGCTTCAGCAAAGTTTTCCTCTGTATCCGCACATCTGCCCCCAGACAGTAGAGAATCTGAAACCTTCTGCGCTCATCCTCCATGGTCGATAATGTTTTCAGTGCAAGAATTGCCAGTGTCATACACACAAACACCGTGGAGACATAAAGTGTTCCGACAATCAGCGTGCCTACTGTCGCACTGCTATACAGTCTCCAGTCTTCCTGAAAGCGAACGGAATACAACCGTATTTGTTCCCCTGTTCTTCAAATTCCTGTTTCTCAGCAGTATCCCGGCGATTGCCCTTGCCAATGAGAAATGCGCTGCAAAAACCATGACAAGATCTATGACCAGCCATAGCAGAATGCCCATACTATCCTGCGTGTGAAAGACATCCCAGAGACTGAAAACAGTTTTGGCCATACACGCCAGCAGTCCGGTTACTGTGACTACCGAAACAATACACCAACGGACGGTATGCTGTTCACTTCTGTGTACGGCTTCCTCCTTCAGCAGCTCCGAAATCGTAACCTTATTCAGATACTTCAGCGAGGCTAACGTTGACAAGAGGAACATTCCGATGCTGACAGCAAGCGTAAGCAATATTGCCGGCACAGAATATGCCGACACCGTGAACGGAAACTCCATGACAGCCGCAAATAATGCCGCCAGAAACTGAAAAAGAATAAGACCGGCTCCCAGTCCGATGCCAATTGCCACAAGGGACAGCAGACCGGTTTCACAGACATACAGCATCCGGATGTCCCGCCGTGACATTCCAAGCGTGAGATACATACCAAATTCTCTTTTCCGAAGCTTAAGCATAAATGCCGCTGCATAGCTGAGAACCAGTGCCGTAACCAGACAGGCAAGAATTGTAACCATTGCAAACATGGCATTCATATCTGAAGACACCTCAGAAAGACTCCTTACCTGTTCACTGTAGCTGAGATTGTTGACAGCATACATGAGTGCCACGCTCAAAGCTACCGTAAAAAAATAGATCAGGTAATTGCTGATTTGCCGGCGCACATTCCGGAAAGCGAGTTTACCGAACATCCGCCTCACCTCCCAGCACCGCCATCGTATTCAATATTTCATGATACATGGTCTGTCTGCTCCGTTCGCCGCGGTACAGCTCATTCCATATCCTTCCGTCCTTTAAAAACAGTATCCGCGAAGCATAAGATCCTACCATGGCATCATGCGTAACCATCAAAATAGTCGCTCGGAAATCCCTGTTCATCCATGTGAAGGTCTGCATCAATCCCTTTGAATTGGCGCTGTCCAGCGCTCCCGTGGGTTCATCCGCAAGAATCAGTGCAGGTTGCGTAATCAGCGCTCTGGCACAGGCAGCACGCTGACGCTGCCCACCGGACAGTTGTCTGGGGAATTTGGATAACTGCTCTGTGATCTCCAGAGACGACGCTATTCTCTGAAGCTTATCCTCCGTCTCTTTGACAGGCCTCCTTTGCAGATTCAGCGGTAAAACAATATTCTCCGCAACCGTCAATGTATCCAGCAGATTATATTCTACATTCCGTTTGTCCATAAATCTTCGATCAGCGTGTCTCTCGTACAAATCTCCTTCTGCATCAGACACCAAAGAATCCGTACTTCATTTTTGGTCAATTCAATGTCTCTTCCCTCAAAATATGCCCTCATTCCTGCCAGTTCAAGGGTCAGTCCACGGACGGTCACAGCCTCATTCACTGTATTTTTCAGTATCCGGCCGATTCTTGCCAATAGAACAGAGGAATGATAAGGCTTTCGGATGAAATCATCTCCTCCTACCCCGAATGCGAGCAGCTCGTCCTCCGGAGTGTCCCTCGCTGTCAGAAAGATCACGGGGGTATCGGAAGTCTGACGGAGCTTTCTGCAGAGAGTAAAACCACTCTCTCCGGGCAGATTCACATCCATCAGGATCAGGTCACAGGGTTCACTCTCCACCGGCTGATACCCGTTTGCTGAAAGCAGCTTCTTCAATTCCATCCTGATAGCCTCATCATCCTCGACAATTCGTATACGTTTCATACCACATCTCCATCCACGCGCCAGCCGCACGACTCAAAAAACCGGGAACAGTTGCCCATTCCCGGTCGTATCTCTGCTTTTACAGCTATTGTCTTACCTTTACTCAATCACATGAATCCAGCCCTTAGGCGCTTCGATTCTTCCCATCTGGATTCCTGTCAGGGTATCATAGAGCTTCTTTGTCACAGGCCCCATCTCTGTCATACCGCTGGGCATACAGATCTCTGTTCCGTGATCCACGATCTTGCCAACCGGCGAGATGACTGCCGCCGTTCCGCAGAGTCCGCACTCCGCGAAATCCTTGACCTCATCCAGATATACCTCGCGCTCCTCCACCTCAAGTCCGAGATACTCCTTTGCCACATAGACGAGGGAGCGGCGGGTGATGGACGGCAGAATGCTGTCCGACTTCGGCGTTACGACCTTGCCGTCCTTTGTGACGAACAGGAAGTTCGCGCCTCCGGTCTCCTCAACCTTTGTGCGTGTTCCGGGATCGAGATACATGTTTTCATCATAGCCCTCGTGATGTGCCGTCACGATTGCGTGAAGGCTCATGGCATAGTTCAGTCCTGCCTTGATATTACCGGTTCCATGCGGCGCCGCACGGTCAAAGTCGCTGACACGGATTGTCAGAGGCTTCACGCCGCCCTTGAAATACGGGCCTACCGGCGTACAGAAGATTCGGAACTGGTACTCGTCCGCCGGCTTGACACCGATGACGGGATTCGTTCCGAACATATAAGGACGCAGGTACAGCGTTGCTCCACTGCCATAGGGAGGTACAAAAGCGGCATTCGCTGCGACAACCTTTGTCACCGCATCCAGAAATCTCTCCTTGGGGAATACGGGCATCTCCAGTCTCGCCGCAGAAGCCTCCATACGCTCTGCATTCAGGTCGGGACGGAAGGTAACGATATGTCCATCCTCCGTGGTATATGCCTTCAGACCCTCAAACGCTGTCTGGGCATACTGCAGAACACCTGCACATTCATTCAGGACAATATTGGCATCCTCTGTGATAGCGCCGTCATCCCACGCGCCATTCTTAAAGTTGGATACATAGCGGAAATCCGTCTGAACATATCCAAATCCGAGGTTGCCCCAGTCGATATTTTTCTTTTCCATAGTCTACCAGCCATCCTTCCCTGTTGTATATTGTTTGTTAATCATTATTATACTTTCAAAATCAAAAGTCAATACGCTTTTCCAAACTAAATCGGCAAAGTTAATGTTTTTTCCTCTCATATCTCTGAAAGGTATAAGCGAGGTCAAAATAGGTCTGTTCGTCACTGTCCGCCGTAATCTCCCACTCCGGATCATCGTCCAGATTCGGGAAATGGGCATCCGCCTCGTAGCTGTGGTCTATCCTGGTGATATGTGCGACATCACAGTAGGGCAGCAGCTGGCGGTAGATGCTCTCGCCGCCGATGACATACACATCCTCCGTGTCGTACTTCTCCAGCTCCGCAAGCAGCTCCTCGATGGAATGAACCACCGTCGCACCCTTTACCTTATAATTTCTGTCACCGGACAGAATAATATTGACGCGGTTCTGCAACGGCTGCTCCTGCGGGAAGGTCTGTAAGGTCTTTCTTCCCAGAACGACGACCTTGCCCGTCGTCTCCTCCCTGAAATGCTTCTGGTCGTTCGGAATGCTGACAAGCAGCCTGTCCCTGTTTCCGATTGCCCAGTTATTGTCTACCGCCGCGATAATGTTCATCTGTTCTCTCCCATTCTGCTTCCCATATCAGCCGTTTTTATCCGGCTTTTATTCAGCTTCCTTTAGCTTCGGCTTTCTGCCGCAGCACTTTGTCTCCGTGCAGAAACCGCTGACCTCACACTTCGGCACAAAATAATGCTCCACCAGATATTTCCATTCCTCTGAGTACCCGCTCAGAGCCTTACACATGTCATTCATCAGTTGCCGGAATTCCCAGTAAGCCCTGCTGCACATTCTCTGGTGCGCCATATCGATCAGGTTGCGCAGGTTCGTCCGCAGAACCACCTTTGTCTCCATTCCCAGCGGGAGCAGCATTCCGACATCCTCCCTCGGCAGCTCCAGCTTCTCAAGCTCCTGCATGGCGGTCAGAATCGCATCCATTGCCTGACAATATATCTTCTCCGCCTGCCCGTCTGCCGCGATCTTCGGCGGTACAACATAGGGAAAGCCCTTCTGGTAGTTGATATATCTGGTCGAAGCCTGCAGTCTCGTCGGAGAACCGCCGATATGCGTGTACAGTTCCCGGATGACTCTCGCCGAATATCCGTCGATAATCATGTAAACCTGCGGATACTCCCATGTTCTTCCATGCCCGGATTTCAGACAATCCATGCCACGCTTATAATTCTTCTCGGCATCCGCAATGTTGCCTCCCCAGCACACCCCTGCCTCTCTCCCGATCAGACTGATCGGGTCAACCGTTGTCTCACTCTGTATGATAATCTTACCCATTTCATTCCTCGTTTCTCTATTTCCACCTATTGATATTTATCGCACAGCGAATTAATCTGATCCGCGAATTTCGCCGCCTCTTTATTCGGCATGCCGTCCTTCTTCTGTACAAGCGCCAGCAGTCTCTGAGCCGCTGCAAGCAGTCTCGCATAAACGCCGGTTGCAACCGCCGACTTTGCTTTCTTCTTCGTCGGAACAGGCTCCGTCTCATATTCCAGCTTACCGGAGGTCAGGTCAAACACGGTTCCGCTGTAAGGCGCATAGGCGCGCTGACCGTACTCTATCTTTAGGCACTCCGCAAAGCTCGCGCACACGCTGTCCTCTCCATGGACGACAAACACCTTCTTCGGCTTCTCCTCAAAGCCGGAAATCCATTCGATCAGACCGTTTTTGTCCGCGTGTCCGCTCATGCCGGTAAGCTGTCTGATCTGTGCCCGGATCTGAATCGGCTCTCCGAACAGGCGAACCTCCTGCGCCCCCTCCACAATGCTTCTGCCGAGCGTTCCCACTGCCTGATAGCCTACAAACAATATCGTACACTCCGGTCTCCAGAGGTTATGCTTGAGATGATGCCTGATACGGCCCGCCTCACACATGCCCGACGCAGAGATGATGACCTTGGGATCATCGTTAAAATTGATCTCCTTCGATTCCTCACTGGTAATCGCCAGCTTCAGCCCAGAGAAAGCAATCGGGTTGATCCCCTCCCTGACAAGCTCCATTGCCTCCTCATCAAAGCATTCCCACCGGTTATCCTGAAAGATGCCTGTCGCCTCCACCGCAAGCGGGCTGTCGACATACACCGGGAAGTTCTCATGCCCCTCTACCAGCCGGTCTACCTTGATCTTCCGCAGGAAATACAGCATTTCCTGCGTACGTCCGACCGCAAAGGACGGAATCACGACATTGCCGCCCCTGTCAAACGTCTCCTTAAGTATTCCCGCCAGCTCCTTCACATAATCCGGCCTCTCCGCGCCGTGCAGCCTGTCTCCATAGGTGGACTCCATGACAACATAATCCGCCTGCTTTGTCAGAATGGGATCTTTCAGCAGCGGCTGGTTCTTATTTCCGATGTCCCCGGAGAACACGACCTTCTTCGTCACACCGTTCTCCGTCAGCCACACCTCTATGCTTGCCGAGCCCAGAAGATGCCCGACATCCGTAAAGCGGATCTTTACCTCGTCGCAGACCTGAATCTCCTTTGCATAATGGCAGGGGACGATTCTCTTTATCAGTCCCTCCGCATCCTCCATTGTGTACAATGGTTCCGTCGCCGCAACAGACTCGCTGCGCTTCGCCTTTCTGTTCTTCCACTCAGACTCCATTGCCTGGATATGGGCGCAGTCACGAAGCATAATGCTGCAGAGATCAGCTGTCGCATCCGTCGCATAGACCTGTCCCCGGAAGCCCCTTGCATACAGAAGCGGCAGAAGTCCCGAATGGTCAACATGTGCATGTGTCAGAAAAACATAGTCGATCATTGACTCATTGACAGGCAGCGGAACATTTTCAAAAACATTGATCCCCTGCTCCATGCCGTAATCCACAAGAATGTGTTTGTCACCCACTTCGATATAGTGACAGCTTCCCGTCACCTCGTGATCCGCCCCGATAAAAATCAGTTTCATGCCTTGCCCTCCCTATACTACGCTGCAAAATCTCACGCAGCCCTTTTTTTCCTTCTTCTGAAAGTAGAGTGCCTCATCTGCAGCCGCCAGAAAATCCCACATTTTCTTCTGCTTATCCGGCACACCACAGGCAGCTCCGACTGTCACTGTCAGCACATCCGCCACCTGCGAATTCCTGTTTTCTATCCCCTTGCCGCGTACACACTGTGCAATCCTTTTGGCGTTGTCCGTGATCGTCTGTTCGTCCTGATCCATAGTAATCACGACAAACTCATCACCGCCGTACCTCGCCACAAAATCCCCCGGGACGCATTCCCGTATGCTGTCTGCAACTGCCCGGATGCATTCATCCCCTCTGTTGTGTCCGTAGGCATCGTTCATCTGCTTAAAATAATCAATGTCCACAAACAACACCCCCAGCTTCTTCTGCTGGCGTAACATCCGCTCAAATGCATCCTCCGCATAACGGTTCAGGCAGCCTCTGTTATGAACCCCGGAGAGCTCGTCGTGATCCGCCTGATACAGCAGCCTTGTGTTCTGCCGCTCCAGAAGCTGCTGCTCCTCCTCAATATGAAACAGCCTGTTTCTCATCTCCATCATGTTCAGGATCTGTCCATACTCCTTGTTTTCATATCGTTCCTTTATTTTGAAAAAGACCCTGGCGCTGTTCTCATATTCCTCATCGCCCATGTCGGCTCCGCAGTATTCCAGCCGATAGGCCAGCATCTGCAGTAGAAAGCCTTCATTATTTTCAGATGCCGCCAGCGGTTCAATGAAATCAAGCACCCTGCTCAGATACGCATACTGCTTCATCAGTTTCAGGAGATCAAACAGATTCATAAAGCTATCCATATCTTCTGTTGCATTCTTCCGTCCCTCTGCCTCCTGCACTGCAATTTTAAGGCAATCCTCCGCGTCGTCCTGATCTCCCAGTTTAAAACAGAGCAGCGAAAAGAAGGTATAGGCGTTCAGCTTTGGAAACTGCGCCGAATGCTTTCCGCTCTCCATGGCATAAAGCTGCTTTGCCACACTGCACGCCTCCTCCAGCTTCCCAGCCATCGCAAGGCAATATCCGTACCCGGCAAGAATCAACATATAATTATGCATTCCGATTGCGGTGTCATTTTCGGATTTTTCGTATTCCTCCATGCCGATGCGGTAACACTCAAACGCCTTCTCATAGGCGCCGATACGGTAATACACATCCGCAAGGTTCGTGACAACCACCAGCTTGATAAAATGATTCTCATACTTTTCGGCATAGATCAAGGCTTTCTCATACTGCTCGGCTGCCAGCAGCAGATTGTTCTGTCCATGTGCGACAACGCCAAGCAGGTTATAGCATCTGGAAACGCTGTCCTCCCTGTCCGAGCCAATCAGGCAGCGGATGCTCTCGTTCAGATACCCGAGACATTCATCCTGCCTTCCGTTTCTCAGAAAATAGTACGCCATATAATAATTACAGCAGCCGTACAATCCCCTGTCCTTCTCTTCTGTAATATGTGACAGAGCATTCTGTATATCCTCCAGCTGTACTCCCGATGTGCTTGCGATCTTTTTCTCAATGATGTCTATCCAAACAGTCAGATCGCTATCCTTTTCCGCCATCTCTGTCACCCGCCTTTCCTACTTCTTTTGTATCATGCAACTATTTCCATTTTATCTTCATACCCTGAGAATCGCAAGGAAAAAATTAAGAAATATCTCTGTTTGCAAAGACAGCTCCGGATGCTATAATGAAGACATGGACAGAGAGAATGACTTTTACGGGACAAAATTTAACAGTATTCAGGCGCTGCGCGGCATTGCCGCGCTTTTTGTAGTGCTGGAACATATCCGTTTTCTAAACTGCGGAGCCTTTGGCGTTGACATCTTTTTCTGCATCAGTGGATTTATGATCCTGTTTTCCACCCAGAAAAGCACGGATCACTTCCTCTCCAAACGCCTCATCCGGATCGTGCCCTTCTACTGGCTGATGACGCTTGCAACCTATGCCTTTTTACTGCTCGCACCCGGGCTGTTCGCACAGACAAAGGCTGATCCGGTACTTCTGGCCAAGAGCCTGCTCTTCCTCCCTTTCGACATCGGCGGTGGGTTATTTCAGCCCCTGCTGCGGATCGGCTGGACAATCAATTGTGAGATCTTCTTTTATATTGTATTTTATATTTCATTTAAGATCAGCCATAAATACCGCGGACTGATCTGCAGCGGGCTGCTGCTGGCTGCTGTTCTGCTTGCGGCACTTTTCCCATCCGTTTCGCCGTTTTTAAGCTTTTACGGCGATCCCGTCATGCTGGATTTCATCTTCGGAATGATCGCACAGCATATCTGCCACCGGCTCTATACCCTGCATATGGCAGGAAGGCTTCCACGCCCCCTGCTGCCTCTTTCTTTTGCCACGGCAGTGCTTTGCTTTGGAGGACTTCTGATAACGAAACCGTATGCAGATGCGGTCGGCTTCCGCAGGCCACTGCTCTGGGGTCTCCCCTCGCTGGTCATCCTCCTGTGCTTCTTCCTGATCGGTCTGTACCGTGAAATGCCGGGAGCACTTATCCGTTTGGGAGACATCAGCTTTTCGCTGTATCTTCTGCACTATTACCCGGTTGTCTTCCTTGACCGAAAGGTATTTGACTGCAGTACCGCTTCCCCCCGCGCATTCTTAGGTGTCGCTGTCAGCTTTGCCGTCAGCACGCTTCTTGCGCTCCTCGGGTATGAAATCATTGAAAAACGGTTCTCCGGATGGCTGCGGCAAAAACTCATTAAGACACCCCGATAAATCGCTCGAATGTCCTTGCGAAGGACTATGAAATATTATATGATGGTTGTAATTGTTTCAAGACAGACCGAATAAAACCAGAAAAGAGGTAATATCATGACAACCAACGAAAAAGCACTGCTGATGCATGAAAAGTGGAACGGAAAGCTCGAGACGACCGCAAAGGCACCGGTAAAGAACCGCGAGGATCTCGCAATCGCCTATACCCCCGGCGTTGCAGAGCCCTGCAAGGTCATTGCCCAGGATAAAGAGGCGGCTTACAAATATACCATGAAGGCAAATACCGTCGCAGTCGTTTCCGACGGCAGTGCCGTTCTCGGTCTCGGAAATATCGGGCCTCATGCCGCAATGCCGGTCATGGAGGGAAAAGCGGTACTGTTCAAGGAGTTCGGCGGTGTCAACGCTGTACCGATCTGCCTCGACACTCAGGACACCGAGGAGATCATCAAGGCTGTCACCTGGCTTGCCCCGGGCTTCGGCGGCATCAACCTCGAGGACATCAGCGCACCCAGATGCTTTGAAATCGAAGAAAGACTCAAGGCAGCCCTTGATATTCCCGTCTTCCACGATGACCAGCACGGTACAGCCATTGTCGTGCTCGCCGGTATCATCAATGGTCTTAAGGTTGTTAAGAAGCGCAAGGAGGATTGTAAGGTCGTTGTCAACGGTGCCGGAAGCGCCGGTGTCGCCATCACAAAGCTGCTTCTGACCTACGGCTTCCCCAACATCGTCATGTGCGACAAGGCGGGCATTGTATCGAAAGAAACCGAAGGGCTGAACTGGATGCAGCAGAAAATGACGGAGGTCACAAACCCGGACAACGAGACCGGTACTCTCGCGGATGCCCTGAAGGGTGCGGATATTTTCGTCGGAGTCTCCGCTCCCAACATTGTGACTCCCGAAATGGTTGCCTCCATGAACCCTGACTCCATATTGTTTGCCATGGCAAACCCGGTGCCCGAAATCATGCCTGATGTTGCAAAGGCGGCAGGCGCGCGTGTTGTCGGAACCGGAAGAAGCGATTTCCCGAATCAGGTAAACAACGTGGTTGCCTTCCCCGGAATTTTCAAGGGCGCTCTGGAGGGACGCGCCACACAGATCACAGAGGAAATGAAGCTGGCTGCCGCCGAAGCGATCGCCGGTCTTGTTCCCGAGAATGAGCTGAATGAGGACAACATTATGCCGGAAGCCTTCGACCCGAGAGTCGCTGAGCTTGTCGCAGAAGCTGTCAAATCCCATATCCGCTAACGGAGGTTGTATGTCACAGACGGACTGGCACGGCAAACCCTACTATTCTCTGGATGCCTGGTGCAAAAATACCTATCAGCATAAATGCTATAAAGTGGCCCTGAATGCCCATATGAGCTGTCCCAACCGGGACGGCACGCTGGGCACTCGGGGCTGTATCTTCTGTAGCGAAGGCGGAAGCGGTGACTTCGCAGGCGATCTTGAATCGGGAATCCGAAAGATTGCCGACAAGCTGCCGGATATGATCTCTCCCTGTATTATCGCCTATTTTCAGGCATACACGAACACCTATGCTCCCCGCAGCTACCTTGAAAAAGTATACACGGAGGCGCTTTCTTTCCCTCTGGTGTGTGGCATTTCGATTGCCACACGCCCGGATTGCCTTCCCGATGAAGTGCTTGACCTGCTCTCCTCCTTAAAGGAACGCTTTCCCGATAAATTTATCTGGATAGAGCTCGGCCTGCAGACCATTCATCAGCGCACAGCGGACTTTATCCGCAGAGGCTATGAGCTTCCCTGCTTTGAAGCCGCCATGACCCATCTGAACGCGATCGGCATTCCCGTCATCGTACATGTCATTCTGGGACTGCCCGACGAAACCAAAGCCCAGATGCTTGAGACCGTTCAATACCTGAATGCGTTTCATCCCTTCGGCATAAAGCTGCAGCTCTTACATGTACTGGAAAACACCGATCTGGCTGACTGCTACCGAAATGGGGATTTTGATGTACTTACCAAGGACGTCTACCTTGAGATCGTGACAGACTGTCTGGAGGTGCTTTCTCCCGATATTGTCGTACATCGTGTGACAGGGGATGGCCCGAAAAAGATACTGATCGCTCCGCAGTGGAGCGCCGACAAGCGCGATGTGCTCAACAGTCTGCACGCGCTCATGAAAAAGAAAAATGCCCGTCAGGGCGATAGAATTGTGAGGAAATTATGATACAAGACCCTTTGACTCTCTATAAACTTATCGTACTCTACATGCTGAACCGTGTCAGCTTTCCCATGACGACCGCCCAGGTCAGTGACTTTATCCTCGGCCGTGAATATACGAATTTTCTGACTCTCCAGCAGGTAATCAACGAGCTGACCGATGCCAAAATGATCTCCTCCGAGACCATACGAAACCGCACTCATCTTGCAATCACCGGCGAGGGACGTGATACTCTCAATTTCTTCCAGAACCGTATCAGTGACGCCATCAAGCAGGAGATCAACACCTATTTCCGCGAAAATGAATTTTCTTTGCGCAATGAGGTCTCCGTGCTGGGCGACTATTATAAGTCCACCTCAGGCGAATACGAGGCGCATCTGGTTGCAAAGGACAGAGGCATCCGCGTAGTCGACATCACCCTGTCCGTTCCCGACGAGCCGACAGCCGCCGCAATCTGCGACAACTGGCAGAAGAAGAACCAGAATATTTACCAATATCTTATCCAACAGCTTTTCTAGCTCTCCTGCTCTGCCTCGGATTTTATTCTCTTCATATGCTCTCTGATCTTTACCTCATAGCCATTTCCGGACGGCTTGTAAAATTCCTGTCCATCCAGCTCGTAAGGCAGATACTGCTGTCTCACATAATGGTTAGGATAATCATGCGCATACTTATAGCCTGTACCGTGTCCCAATTTCGCCGCTCCTTTATAGTGTGCATCCTGCAGATGCGTCGGAATCGGCAGATTTCCTGTCCTTTCCACCGCCTGCATTGCACTGAAAATCGCCTCACAGCTTGCGTTGCTCTTCGGCGCACACGCCACATAAGCGGCAGCCTGCGCCAGAATGATCTGTGCCTCCGGCATCCCGATGCGCTCCACCGCCATAGAGGCATTTGTCGCCACGACAAGCGCCTGCGGGTCTGCATTTCCCACATCCTCCGCCGCACATATCATAATACGTCTCGCAATGAACGCAACCTCTTCTCCGGCATAAAGCATTCTCGCCAGATAATACACCGCCGCATCCGGATCAGAGCCTCTCATGCTCTTGATAAACGCCGAAATCGTATCGTAATGGTTGTCACCGGTTTTGTCATAGCGGAGCGTTCTCTTCTGAATACACTCCTGCGCAACTTCCAGCGTAATGTGAATCTTGCCGTCGGAAGCGTTTCTCTCCGTCGTCATAACGCCAAGCTCAACCGCATTCAGGGCATGTCTTGCATCCCCGCCGGAAAGCTCTGCGAGGAAATCCACGGCGGCATCGTCGATCACCGCGTCATAAGCGCCCATGCCTCTGTCACTGTCATAGACCGCCTTCCTGATTAATTCCTTGATCGCCTCCGGCGGAATCGGCTTCAGTTCAAAGATGACCGAGCGGGAAATCAAAGCCCCGTTGACCTCAAAATACGGATTCTCCGTCGTCGCACCGATCAGAATCAGCGTGCCGTCCTCGACAAAGGGCAGCAGATAATCCTGCTGGCTCTTATTAAAGCGATGTATCTCGTCAATGAACAGGATCGTTCGCTTTCCGTACATCCCCTGTAAATCCTTCGCCTTTGCGACGACCTCCTCCATGTCCTTTTTTCCGGCAACCGTCGCATTGATCTGGGTGAACTCCGCGCTTGTCGTATTCGCTATGACCTTTGCGAGTGTCGTTTTCCCTGTGCCGGGAGGTCCGTAAAAGATGATCGAGCTGATCTTGTCCGCCTTGATGGCGCGATACAGTAGCTTGTCCCTGCCTATGATGTGCTCCTGCCCGACCACCTCATCCAGCGTTCTCGGACGCATCCGCGCTGCAAGCGGCGCTTCCTTCTCCATATTGGTGCTGCGCATATATTCAAAAATGTCCATGCCGTCTTCTCTCTGCTACTTTCCGTCCTTTAGCGTCACCCGATTTTCATGAACGGTGACTGATTTCATACTGCGCAGAAAACTCGATATTCTGCTGAAACCAAACTGTTTAAAGTCGAGCTGCTTGTACTTCTTATGGAGCTCATCATTCAGAGTGGACAGATTGTCAATGACACCGCCGCTCTTCTCGATCAGATTATAGATCTCTCTCTCCAGTTCTGTCTTCGTCAGCGTGGATCGCCGTTCGACATAATACTGATTATTAAGCTTCTTTACACTCAGGTCAGGCAGCTCCTGTGCCACCATGGTACTCAGCTTGGTGTAGCCGTAATTTCGCACATCAAAATCCGAAAATTTATCGTTCAATCGGTTTCCAATGCGTGCCAGATCGACCTGTTTGCCGTCATTCTCGTTAATCAGGGCGAGAATCGCCTGCCGCACCTCCTGAATGGAGGTCACATTCTGCTCCTCCGTTCCCTCAAGATTCTCATTGCCCTCCAACGCTTTATTCTGCTCTGCTACGAGGTTCAGATGTATAAATTTGTTACAGGCTCTCGTCAGTGCAAGCGGCGTCTTCGACTCGCCCATGCCCAGAACAAACATATTCTCCTCCCGCAGACGCATGGCAAGTCTGGTAAAATCACTGTCGCTCGTCACCAGACAGAAGCCCTGTACCTTGTTCTTATAGAGAATATCCATCGAGTCGATGACCATCGCCATATCCGTCGCATTCTTCCCTGTCGTATAAGAGAACTGCTGTACCGGCATGATCGAATATTCCAGTAAAAGCCCCTCATTCCATCCGTTGCTCTTGGACCAGTTTCCGTAAATCCGTCGATAGGTCGATAACCCGAACTTCTCCAGCTCCTCAAAAATTGTTGCCGCATATTTGGAACTGATGTTATCCGCATCGATCAACACCGCAAACTGCATTCTCTCCGCCGTAAGGTTTTCAACAACCTCCTCCATTTTCACTCCTCCTGTTTTCACTCCTGCTCTTCCTTATTTCTTCTGTTCAGCAGCCTTCTGATAAGATGCCATATTTCCCTGATGAATGCAAATACAAAAAACATGCAGATAAATCCCATCACGCCAAACATGATATCCGCGAACTCCATCACGCCTGTATTGGTCACCCTCTGTCCTATCTCAATGGCAAAGGTGATGACAATAATCAGGGTAAACACATAAATCCAGCTGATAACCATGACATGATTCTTCCGCGCCAGCCACTTAAAAAATGGATATACCACAAAGATCATCGCCATTCCGAGCGCACCTATAATCAGAAAATGCAGCTCCTTATCAGAAAAATTGTATTCATAAGCATCATTCAGCTTTAACAGCCAGTTATGTACCCGCGCAATCTGCTCCACAATCCAGTATAAATATTTTCCCATAATAAACTTCCAGCTCCTTCTTTTCTCTGTACAGAGAAAATTTTATCATGGATTCCACCGTCTTGCAAGCTATCGGAATCTCCGGAGCCTTCTGCCGTGAAGCTTTCCGTCATGCCCCTGCCAGCCACTGTTCCACCGTCTCAAGGCTCTCCTCAACAATCTGCGCGATCTGCTCTACGGGCATGTTGATTTTCTTCAGATTCGTGGCAGTTGTACGCTTTCCTTCGAGTTGACCCTTGCGTTGTCCCTTGAGTTCTCCCTTAAGTTCTCCCTTGAGTTCTCCTTCACGGAAACCGATTCTTCTCCCCCGCTCCTCCCGCATTGCAAGTTTCTCGTTTAACAGGCTTTCAAATTCTTCACTCATTACGCTTCCCTCCTTCACAAACCGCTTCCGGTTCGCACGAATCATGATGTCGATCACACTGCTGTACAGTCCGTTATTCTGATGCTTTCTGTACTCCGCCAGCGCACGCCCCGCGATCTCTTTCCCCTTAAGCTCGTTGGACAGCACCCGCAGCCACAGATTCTCTTTTTCCGACAGCCTTGAGAGCACCAGTATCTGGATCGGCACAAATGCTCCCTTCACATAGTAGATCCCCTGCTCCGCTTCCTCCACGCTATACCCGCGCTCCTTCGTCAGATGCGCAATCAGCTTTCGCGGGTACCTCGCCGCCGCAAAGGTCAGCGTAAGCTCTCCTATCCTGCGCTCATCCTCCACCGCCGTGTCTACCTTATACAGGCAGACATAAGCACAGCCCATGTAAAAATCATTAATGCTCAGATAATCTCCGGGACTCTTATACTCCACGATGTTGTACCGTCGGAACATCCTGCCGATGTTTTTCTGCACCTGATAGTCTGATGTCTTCTTGATAATCAGCACATCGATCTCCCTGGGCTTTGTCCCCAATTGGTGCTCATTGTCGAAGGCGAGCTCTCCCGCCTCCTTCTCCAGTTCGAGCTGCACTCCCGCATAAAATGCCGGATGCCACTGGAGAATCCTGCTTTTCTTCCCCATAGAACCTCCTTTTTTTGTTTTACAGGAAGTTCCCGCTTCAGAAACTCCTGCTTACAGTGTTTGGATTTAAAGCATGAATTTCTGAAATCAAAAGAAAGAATCATAGACTAATACTCTGAATTCCAACAGATGAAATATGCTTTATATAGGTATAGTATCACAAAGAATTTATTTATGCAAGTAAAATATATCTATTAATCACCTTTTCTTACTCTGCGATAATGAAGGAGCAACGGAACCTCTGTTATCAGCATACCGGTCCAGCCCGCAAGATAAGACACCGGCAGTGCCTCAATCCCCATATCAAGGACGAAAACCAGCGGAATCGCTGCAAGAACCCGCACGCCCATATTGATAAAACTGGAAAGCAACGTAATCTTCAGATCGCCGACTCCCCTGAAATATCCCTGAAGTCCGTTCGTCACTGCGGGCAAAAGATACATCGCCGATATAAGCCGCAGATAAGCCACGCCGTGCCCGATTACCTCCGCATCGGACACAAACAGTCGCATAAGCGGTGACGCGAACGCAAAACAGACGATGAAAATGATTATTCCATACCCTATCTCCAGAAGCATTCCCGACTTAAAGCCTCTGTCTACCCTGTCCTCTCTGCCGGCTCCCTTATTCTGTGCCATGAAAGCCGTCATGCCGTGTGCAATATTCTGCTCCGGGATGTAGGCGTAATCATCTATTCTGTTTACGACTGCAAATGCCGCAGACACAGAAACTCCCATGGTATTGACGATCGCCTGAATCCCGATCTTTCCCAGCTGCACCGTTGCCTGCTGCATGGCTGACGCCCAGCCGTAGCTTACCGTCTTTTTCAGGAGGGCACGGTCAAACACAAACCACTTCTTCCCCAGACACAGCATCGGCACCCGGCACTTGATATAGACAATGCACAAAAGACAGCAAAGTCCCTCACTGATTACTGTAGCCCACGCGCATCCGTTGCTTCCCGCTTTCAGAGCAATAACAAAAAAAAGGTCCCCAAATATATTGAGTACTGCACTGATCATCAGAAAATACAGCGGTGTGGCGCTGTCTCCCAGTGCCCTCAGTGTGCTTGAGAGAAAATTATATAAAAAAGTAAACAAAAGCCCAAGGGTAATAATTCTGAGATATTGTATCGTAAGATCCATAATTGAAGGATCGACCTGAACCAGCAGCAGAATCGGTCTCGCAAACAGCATGACCGCCAGTGTCAGCACAACCGAAAAAACGGTTCCCGAAATCATTGTCGTGCTGATCTGGCGATTTAACAATTCCGTCTTTCTGCCCCCGTAATAATTGCCCATCAGAATGCTCGCCCCCATGCACAGACCATTCAGGAACAAAATGATAAGAGTCGTGATCGGGTTACAGATTCCTACCGCCGCAAGCGCTTCTTTCCCTACAAATTTTCCGACAATAATCGAATCCACTGCATTGTAGGTGAGCTGGAAGAAATTGCCCAGAATCAAAGGTATTGTAAATTTAACCAGCAAAGGTGTTATCTGCCCTCTGGTAAGGTCTTTCGTCATGGTTCATCACTCCGGTTCAAAGTTTATAATCCTGTTTTTGCAACTGCTATTTTAGCACAATGCCTTCAAAAAAGTCCACGTCCGTGCTCATATCTTTTTAAGTTACTTTTATTCCAACACATTTTTCAAATTCAAGGTGTATTCAGGATTTTGAATGCAAAAAAATAACGGAAGCCCTATTTTCAAGGCTTCCGCTCATTTTAAACAGAGCTGCTGACGGGAATCGGACCCGTGACCTCCGCACTACCAATGCGACGCTCTACCGACTGAGCCACAGCAGCATCATGTGACTACTTATGCAATCACTGTTGTAAATTCTATCAAATGTAGCTGCTTTTGTCAACCAAAAACTAAGTTGCTTTCGCCACTAAAAATAAATTTTTAGACATATAAAAATGTGGAAACCCTGTATATGACAAAGTTTCCACACTTTTCATAAGCATTATATATGGGAATCCGTTACTCCACAAGACAAAATCCAATAAAATCAAGGAGGAAAGCACATCATCTACTCAACGTGTTCAAAGCGGGAGCCAACCTTGAAAAAATCTCATATATTAAATTTCCAAGCGCTAACAGGCATTTAACCACTGCTCCACCGTCTCGAGGCTCTCCTCAACGATCTCCGCGATCTGCTCAACGGGCATGTTGATTTTCTTCAGATTTCGGACAGTTGCCTGCTTTTCCGCGAGCTTTCCCTCGCGGAGACCAATGCTTCTCCCCCGCTCCTCCCGCATTGCGAGCTTCTCGTTTAACAGGCTTTCAAATTCTTCACTCATTACGCTTCCCTCCTTCACAAACCGCTTCCGGTTCGCACGAATCATGATGTCGATCACACTGCTGTACAGTCCGTTATTCTGATGCTTTCTGTACTCCGCCAGCGCACGCCCCGCGATCTCTTTCCCCTTAAGCTCGTTGGACAGCACCCGCAGCCACAGATTCTCTTTTTCCGACAGCCTTGAGAGCACCAGTATCTGGATCGGCACAAATGCTCCCTTCACATAGTAGATCCCCTGCTCCGCTTCCTCCACGCTATACCCGCGCTCCTTCGTCAGATGCGCAATCAACTTTCGCGGGTACCTCGCCGCCGCAAAGGTCAGCGTAAGCTCTCCTATCCTGCGCTCATCCTCCACCGCCGTGTCCACCTTATACAGACAGACGTAGGCACAGCCCATGTAAAAGTCATTGATGCTCAGATAGTCCCCGGGACTCTTGTACTCCACGATGTTGTACCGCCGGAACATCCTGCCGATGTTTTTCTGCACCTGATAATCCGCTGCTTTCTTAATAATCAGCACATCGATCTCCCTGGGCTTCGTCCCCAGCTGGTGCTCATTGTCGAAGGCGAGCTCTCCCGCCTCCTTCTCCAGTTCAAGCTGTACGCCCGCATAAAATGCCGGGTGCCACTGGAGAATCCTGCTTTCCTTCCCCATAGAACCTCCCTTTTTCGTTTTGCAGAAGGTTCTCTTCCAGAAACTCCTGCTTACAGTGTTTGGATTTAAAGCATGAATTTCTGAAATCATGAAGAAAAAAACAGACCGAATACTCTGAATTTCAATAGATGAAATATGCTTTATATAAGTATAGTAGCACAAAGCATTTATTTATGCAAGCAAAATAAACGGTGAACCGCAAAGCGGCGCTGGCTGCGCAGCAGACGCTTTTAAGAATCGTGCAGTCACCGTTCAGGATAATACTCAGCGTCCAGCTTACTTATTCGCTCCTCCTGTCCTTAATAGCCAGCTCCGTTTCTGCCCAGATGGCTGACGCCGTCGGCAGCAGAATAATCGGATAACTCATGACTGTACCCGTCTGCCCTTCCCAGAATAACGAAAAAAGAAAACCTCCAATAAAAGTCACGAACGGTAACAGCTTCCACATCTCAATTTTTTGTTTCCTGCATTTTTGACTGAGTATGGAAAATGCACTAAGTGCCAAAATACTATATACTATACTCTCGTGTACATCTATATACTTAAGCATCCCACAATATTTCTTATTTGCACAGAAACGAACCCAAAACGAATCTTCATCCCTGCTCAGGTCATAATATGAGCCGTTTCCCCACCAAACACCATGTGTCTGATTTGCCCATTGCTTTAGTGTCTTATTATAGAAGAAATCACATGCAAATGCCGGATCATCAGCAAATTCCTTTAAGGATTCTTTAATTGACTCTCTGAAAATTGCGTCAGATACTTCATAGTTATAGTCATTGCTCAAAAAGACATCCGTATGGTAGCCGTTCCAGCCGCCCGGAATTGCTTCTTTTCCGTTATACTGCAATCCCATCGCTATCCAGCCGGTAGCCGGCATTCCCCGTCCACATACGTTTCCGGCATAGCTTTCATAATACTTCTGCGTAATATCCGTTGCAAATATCGAAATCAGGGCGGTAACCGCTACCGTTATCAATAACGCGGGCCGCACTTTTTTCAATTGGATAACCAAAGTAATCAAAAGCACTGCTACGATATATATCAGGCAATTTCCCTTATAAACGCATGCCAGAAGCGTACTGCACAGAAACCCGATTAACGAAAGACTTTTCTGCCACTTTCGGGACACCCGGAAAAAACAGAAATAGCAGGCAATAGACACCATTGTCCACGCCAGACCGGGAAGATCCCCATAAACTACACCCACATCAAAAAATAGAGTCCAATAATTTAACATCAAAATCAGGTATATCAGCTGCGCCTCTATCTTCTTTGAAATAAGACATACCACAAAATAACCGGCGGAAATAATCAACAATACATAAAAACAATTAATCTGCTGGAAAAACAAAGGCTCCTGCGTGTTAAATATTCTCATGAGTTTCTCTAAGATGAAAATGAAACCGGTCTGATATGGCCATACGGACAAATAACTCCCCTGCGGCACCACTGCACCAAATTCGCTATTCACAAAACGCACCGCAATATCAAAACAGGACTTTCCATCTGAGATGGGCAGCAATAATGTCTGTGAAACATAGGAAAAACATATCGCTCCAACAGCGGAAACCGTCAGTGCAAAGAACAGGAAGGAAATCACTCTGCCTGCACGTGCTTTTTTGTTCAGTGCATTTCCTGCCAGTTTTATCGCCCCGATTATCAACGCACAAAACAATAGCTGAATCAAAATATTCGTTTTCATTGGAATTGAATTTTCGTCATTAAAAAAATACAGCCAGACAAGAATCGTCAGATAACCAATTATCAGGCATCCGATGACCGCAACGATCCATTCTGCGCATTCACGCAGCGTGTCTTTCGTTCTTTTCCAGCTTGTTCTTATGTTAAACATACAGGTTATTCCTCTCTTTTTCATTTGTGTACCGCATATCCGGGAGGTTATTAATTCGAGCCCTCGGTTCTGCGCAAAAGAGGGTATCAGACAGAACCGCTTAAAAGGACGAAGGTAATCGTCCTCAGCCCATAAGCCGAACGATTACCTTCGCGTCCTATCTCCCATCTGTCTGAAATTGTCCGAATTGTTTTCAGGGTTCCGGAACCAAGTTGTGCTAAGTGGTGATTAAACAGCTAAGAGCATTCGCAAAAATCCTTAACTCGCTGCGCTCAAACAGGCGGATTTTTGCTCGTAACGCTCTTTTGTCACCACTAAGCACAACTAGAGGTTCCTACACATTCAAACAATTCAGACAATTACAGCCTATCAGACTTCCCATAACGGTTATCCTTACAATAATGCCTGCATCGAATCCTACTTTTCACTAATAAAAATAATGGCAGAACCGCTTAATATAATTGTCAAAGAGGATTAATGCTAAAGTTATTTGACAAATTGTCTCTATTTATCTCCTTTTCATCTAAAATTTCACTCCTTTCATCTCCATTGTGCAACCGAATCGTAAGCTTCACTATACCATTAGGGTAGTATTCAAAGTTATACGTATAATCGAGATCAACCCTCGACCAAGTATATTTGTATACTTTAGTAGTCTCATCATATTCATGTTCCCTTGCATCACCAATTGCATCCCAATCATTGAAGCTCCAATCCGACGAAATACCTGCTAGCATTGTTCCGTTTTCATCATAATAATTATTTATATAAGCCTCTCCATATTTACTGTAAACTTTTACATGTCTGAATCCGGCGGGCCAATTTTTATCCCCAGATACAAGCACCACCGTACGCTCCCGCAGAATTAAATTATCGTCAAAGTCAAAGGTAGCATAGTAATCCACACTGCCATCGCTCTTGTATGCCGTCTTCGTCAGCAGGGCGTCGCGGTCGTCATACTGTTCTACAATCCATGAGCCGTCCTCCTGCTGGACTGTCTTCTCATAGCTGACTTTTCTTGTCACATCCTCCTCTGCGTTCGTGTTGTTGTCTGTGGCCTCTTCCTTTTTCTCATCAGCTGCCTTGGCGGCCTCTCTTGCTGCTTCCGCTCTTGCCTCCATTACGGCTTTGGAGCCCTCGCTCCGGTTCTCCTTGATTCCGGTTTCCTCATAGTGCTTTGCTATTGCAACATAATCATTGCCAAAAGCCGCCTGCAGATCCCCGTAGGCATTCAGATATGCCAGCAGGTCAAAGTCTGTTCCGTTTTCACGGTGTTCATTCACGCCATAGGTAAAGTAATGGTTGATATAGGCATCCCAGTCATCTCCAAATGCTGCCTGCAGATCCTTATACTGCTCCCGGTACTTGACAACATCAATGACCGGGTTCATTACTCTGCCCTCTTTGATTCCATAGTTAATAAAGTGCTGGTACAGCGCTTCTTCGTCGCTGCCATATGCCTCCTTCAAGTCAGAGTATTTCGATGCATAGTATTCTGCATCGAAAATGTCCCTCAGTCCTGCTGCACCGACGCTGAATCCACTGTTCAGCAGCACTACGGATGCAACCGCTCCACAAAGCAATCCCCTTACTGCTCTTTTCATAACCTTTCTCCTTCGCTATTATAATTTATAACTTCCCTTACATTTCCATCCAGATCATACCGGGTCTCGACCTTGCTGCCATCCTGGGCATATTCGAAGGTAGCTGTGTATGATGCATCGTAATCGTTCACAACCTCCCCTCTCATATACGTCTTAAGGCTGGTAAGATCTCCTTGCCAATTATATTCTTCTATCACCTTTCGTGCCTGACTGTCGAAGGTCGTGTACCATATTCGTCTTTCACGTATTATAGGTTGATAATTAAAATTTCTACTAAAGGAGGACTCTATGGCCTCCACTGTGCCATCATCATGGTATATAATTTCATTGATTTTATCGCCAACTCCATTAGTGAGCTCCAACTCTCTGCCTCTGCTGTCATACTTATGTATCCCCAAGAGGGAACCATTCCAGTATTCTGTCCTCGCCCAGCTGCCGTCCTCTGCATATTCGTAGGTAATTGTATCCGCATGAACGCCATATGTCGTATCCTGCTCTTCACGATCGTACACATGACACTCCACAATTTTTCCCTGCTCATTATACAGACTATGTCTCTTCTGATATTCGGCTCCGTCCAGGTAACGATAATCCCATGTTTCGCTCAGAATATTGTTTACATATGTATATGTCTTTTCTGATTTAATGCTGCCGTCGTAGTTGTGGTAGACCTCTGTCAGAACATTTCCGTTGCTGTCATAGCTGAGTTCGCCTGAAAGCCAGAACTCCTCTAAGTTGTCTTCATTCACGGACAATATCTGCACCATATTTCCGGCGTTATCGTATACATATTTCTCCTTGACATATCTGAGACTTCCATTACTATCGCATTCACCGCTCTCTACCTGCTTTCCTGCTTCGTCATAGATGTACAAGGTACCGCCGGTATATTCTCCGTTTGCCCCATAATTAAGTTCATAAATCAGTCTGTCATTACCGTCATAATGAAATACATCCCATTTTCCGCCCGGATACCCTTCACGGACATCATATGCCTGCTTAACATTCCCCTGGTCATTTCCGCTGACGGATTCTCCGTTTCCATTGTCTTCCTTTGCGCTCTGTTTTGCCTCCTGCTCCATCTGTACAAACGCCTTGGACGCTTTCACGCGGTTCTCATGGATTCCTGCTTTCTCATAGTGCTTTGCCAGCGCAAGGTAATCATTGCCGTAAGCTGCCTGCAGATCTCCGTAGGCATTCAGATATGCCAGCAGGTCAAAGTCTGTTCCGTTTTCACGGTGCTCATTCACGCCATAGGTAAAATAATGGTTGATATAGGCATCCCAGTCATCGCCAAACACTGCCTGCAGATCCTTATACTGCTCCCGGTACTTGACAACATCAATGACCGGGTTCATTACTCTGCCCTCTTTGATTCCATAGTTAATAAAGTGCTGGTACAGCGCTTCTTCGTCGCTGCCATATGCCTCCTTCAAGTCAGAGTATTTCGATGCATAGTATTCTGCATCGAAAATGTCCCTCAGTCCTGCTGCACCGACGCTGAATCCACTGTTCAGCAGCACCACCGATGCAACTGCTCCACAAAATAATCTTCTTGCTGTTTTTTTCACCTTTTTATCTCCTTTGCGTTATATTTATACTATAGTAATTAATACGTTGTGGTAATTCATTGTCCATACCAATATACCGATTTTAATCTGCATAGTCAAGAGCATTTTTCTATGAGTAAATAACTATATATACAATAGAAAGGCGGTTTGACTATGGTTTCTTATGCCCCACTCTGGGAAACAATGCAGAAAAAGGAAATAACAACATATACCCTTATCAAAAAATACGATATACAGTCGAAAACGATTTATAATCTCAAGCACAACAAAAATATTTCAACAGCTACCCTCGAAACGCTTTGCGACATTTTAAAATGTACCCCAAATGAAGTTCTCACATTTGAGAAATAGTCTCTGTCCTGTCACAAAGAGGGCAGAGACTATTTTGCATTACGCTAAATATCCCTCCAAATGCATTTCCGGAGTTTTACATTTTACTTTTTTCTCTTCTCCAGCCTCCGGAATATCAATGCACCCCAAATAAAATTTTCCCTTTTTTTCATCCCGGATTCCCACATAGACTTTCTGGCAACCGTGCTTCTCATAATATTTCCTGCGTAACAATCGCACATTGCTTCCCGATATTCTTATTGCATATCTTTTACCTTCCGGATTTTCGTATACATATCTGTTCTGTATATCCTCTATTGGTTCTCCACCATACTTCCCGCACAGATACTTGCAGCAATCCTTCTGGTTATCCATAGGCATGTCTCCCCATTCTGTACATAATTCTGCCATTTTTATCCTCTTTTCTGCGCATGTTCTTTGCACATAGCGAGTTTGTGTCAAGTGCGCACAGACACAAAGCCCGTTATCCCCTCTCTATGCATTTCCCGCAGATTTCCTCAAACCCGCAAGCGTTGCAA
Source organism: uncultured Acetatifactor sp. (assembly GCA_934402315.1). Classification (GTDB taxonomy): domain Bacteria; phylum Bacillota; class Clostridia; order Lachnospirales; family Lachnospiraceae; genus Acetatifactor. The sequence goes on from CAKRTS010000008.1 coordinate 65,184, forward strand.
AAATTGGGGACTGTTATTTAATTGTTGCTCCAAATTATTATCAAACAAGGGAAAATAATAAAATGAATCTACGTAAACTATACCGATTATAATCGGTATAGTCAAGACCTTTTTTCCAAATTTATCCAACATTCATCAGCGCATTATAAATATATTTCTCCGGTTTTTCCCATAAAACCGCCTTTATACAGATGAAATGCATTATTTTTTGCCAAAAAAAGTGGAAACCCCATCGTCATAAAGGTTTCCACACTTTCCATACTTTTCATTATTAGTCCATCCAAAACTCTAACAACAGCTTAGCCACTGCTCCACCGCCGTGTCCACCTTATACAGACAGACATAGGCACAGCCCATGTAAAAGTCATTGATGCTGTACGCCCGCATAAAACGCCGGGTGCCACTGGAGAATCCTGCTTTCCTTCTCCATAGAACCTCCTTTTGAATTTTGCAGGAGGTTCTCTTCCAGAAACTCCTGCTTACAGTGTTTGGATTTAAAGCATGAATTTCTGAAATCATGAAGAAAAAATAGACCAAATACTCTGAATTTCAATAGATGAAATATGCTTTATAAAGGTATAGTAGCACAAAGAATTTGTTTATGCAAGTAAAACATATTCAACGTTTTACTCCTCATATTTTTTTAGTATTTTGCTGAGCTTATCCAGTTCCTCTCCCGACGGCTGCGTTCTCTCCAGAATCACGGCACACATATCTGCCGGTAAAACGGCATCCTTAAAACTGCGATACATCTCCGTAAAATACTCCATAAGAGCTTCCCTTGCCTTTTCTGTGGGACGGTACTGCTGCACAAATCCCCTTCTTGTCGACTGCAGACCTCCCGGTTCGATCACCCCCTTGTTCTTCATTGTGCGCATAACTGTAATTGTGGTGCTCTGCATGAGATCCGGTACAGCATTGACAATATCCGTGCTTGTCATTTCCTTTCCCGCATCATACATAGCCTTTAGTACATCTAATTCTCTCTGATTCATTTCATCATCCCCTTTTGTCTTGAATAATTATAGTTTATATTATCTTTTATAATTTTTCAATATCTCAAATTGACAATTAATAAAAATTTTAGATTTTCTAAAATAGTATTTTTACATACTCAAAGAGTGCATTTTAGAATCTGCCATATTCTTAGCATATTTCATACAAAAAAGAGACGTGTCGTCCAAAATTGGATTTTACGTCTGCTCAACAAAATAAATATAACAGCTAAAACCTGTACGATTGCTAATTTCTTTGTTATAATAAAAAAAGCAGCTTGCAATCATTTGAGGAGGATTACTATGCGATTTGCATTAGTCGATGATATGGCAGGAGCAAGAGAGCGCGTATTGAGGCTGCTCTCCGACTTTTGTAAGCAACAGGGCCTTACCTATACCGTGGACAGCTTCAGCAGCGGTGAAGAGTTTCTTGACTCTTTTGTTCCCCTGTCCTACGATATTGTCTTCATGGACATTTATATGGACGGCATGACCGGAATCGAGGCAGCCGAAAAACTGCGCAAAACCGACTCCCGCTGCCTTCTGATTTTCCTGACTGCCAGTCAGGAGCATATGAGCGACGCCTTTTCCACCCATGCCTTTGACTACGTGGCAAAGCCCGTGGAGCAGGCAGGTCTGTTTAAATGTCTGACCGATGCACTGCGTATTCTGCCGGAGCAGGAGCCGCTGCTCTCCTTTTCCTCGAACGGAACGACCCTGCAGCTTCCCTACAATGCCATCTGCTCGGTGCGCTCCTCCGCGCATTCAAGCGTTCTCACAGACACTGAATGCAGGGAATACACGGTATCTGCCCCTTTTACCTCATTTGTAAAGCCTCTCGAGGCCAAGGACAACTTTCTTCTGGTCAGCCGCGGAATCCTTGTCAATCTCGACTATGTAACAGACTTTACGGAAAAGGAATGCCTCCTGCAAAACGGCGCCAGTGTTCCGATTACGCTGCGAAGACAGAAGCAGCTGGCTCAGATCTGGCGCAATTATGCTTTTGCAAAGCTTCACCGGAAATCCGCCTCATCCATCAATCCCTGATCTCTGTCGGATGTGCCTCCGGTACAAGGATCATTCCATCGTACAGCTCCGAGGGGCTGCGATAGATCCGGTAGGTGACGGGGAAGAAATTCATGTATAATGCATTATACCCTTCCCCCAATGAACCCATGTATATCGTGCCGTCAATCTGTTCCCGCAGGCTGGAATCCTCCGGAACCTCCGAGAAGTCGAGCCAGCACATGTCAACTCCGGCTTTCTTCGCCGCTTTTGCAAGGGAATCATAGGAATAGAAGGTATGCTTCATTCTTTCGCCGCTCTCCCCCTTGGGCAGATTACAGCTTGATCTGTAAAAATCTGTCCCTATCACAAAGTATTCTTTACCAAGCTCATCTGCCAGAAGATTTCCCATCTCTTTATTGTCACCTGAACCATAGTATCCCACACGCTCCACGTGCCCGTTGTGTCCCGAGACAAAGATGCATTTATTACCTCTCTGCTCCTCCATCCCGAGCACCCACATCGTATTTTCCGCCATCAGCTTATCCCTGAGTGCCGTATAATTGATCCCTGTATATTCCACTCCCGCAAAATCAAATACCTTTTCAAGCTCTATATTCTGTAAGAGGATTTCTGCAAAGTGCTCCGCCATTGCTGCCTCTTCCCCCTCTATGTCCGCAAGCTCTTCCTTAATGCCTGTCAGGATTTCAGCCCTCTGCTCTGCGCTGTACTGGCTGTCGATGTCCTCCCCGTTCCAGATCAGCCCAAGCTCTGTGGCATCCAGTCCCAGGGCATTTACCGCCTCCGTCAGATACCGGTAGTTATATGCATAACGCTGCATATCCATGCCATAAAACCGAAGATCGTCTCCTTCTCCAGCCTTCTCATTGTACTCTCTCATATAGGAGATCAGCTCCGCCATCTCATCCGTTCTGTAAATGGCAAACCCGATTGCAGCGGCTGCCTCCGCCGCAGTGCCGTCTCCTCCATGTATATAGCGGTTGACATACTCACACCCGCCGAAGTCACCTTCCAGAACGAAGGCGCGCACGCCTTCCCTTTCCACCAACAGCTTGAAAACATCCAGCTTTAACTGCTGAAACTCTATGTTTCCATGACTGGCTTCCCCGAGTGCCACGATCCGCGTTTCCTCGGGAATGCTGATATTCTCTACTGCTTTGGCATATCTGCCCAGCTCATCCACATCAGCGCAGGGGCCCGTTCCAAACCCTCCGAAATAAGTATATATCCTGACTGCCAGCGCCAGAAGTATAAGCAAACACAATCCGACCTTCAAAACCGGGTGTTTCTTCTTTTTAACATTCTCTTCCATGATTTATATCTCTCCTGTTCCTATCTTTCATTCCCGTACACAATCCGGTAATACTGTCCCGAAGTTGCCTTGTATACAAACGCATATACCACGATAAAGAGCATGCAGACCACTGCAATGGAAATGGCAAAGGTAAGCCCGTCCACAATCAGCACCATGCGCAAAAACAGCCTGAGCACCTTGCTTGCAACTACAACGTGCAGAATCGCTCCTGCCACGGGAAGGAAGAACAGAATCATCACCTGTCTCTTTATGGTGCTCTTTGCTTCCTTCTCCGTAAGTCCGACCTGTGAAAGAATCTTAAATCTTCTCTGATCCTCAAAGCCCTCTGACGTCTGCTTGTAATAGATAATCAGAACGGTAGCCAGAAGGAAGAGAACCGCCAGAAAGATTCCCACAAAGAACGCTCCCCCATACAGATTGTAAAAGAACATACGATCCTTTGCTTTTAAACTGGTTTCAAAACCATATCCCGCCCGGTTCAGCTCCTCGGTAAAAGTTGTCATTTCCTGTTCAGGAATCTCTTTCTGCGTATTGAATCCAATGTAGACGCTGTATGCATGGGTATTCCCGATGTAAGTGTCATCCTGTAAAATGCGGTTCAGCTCCTCCTCATCCCTCAGTACAATAATTTCCCTCTCAAACAGGCTCATGGTCGGGTCAAAAATATAATACAGTACCCCTCTGTCTGCCTCGCCTGCCACCTCATAATCCTTTCCCCTGAGCGTCAGCCTGTCCTCTTTTTCACGCTCGTCTGACCGGCAGATCAATATCTCATTCTCCGCCAGCGTAAGCTCCGTTCCTGCATAACGGTTATAGTCCTCCAGTGTCACGAAATACAGATCCACGCAGCTCGCCAGATCAGAAAATCCGTCCGCAGTCATTGGCTCCAGTGCTGCTCCATTCTTCAGCATGACTGTAGTCCGAAACTGTCTGTAAATAATTTCGTCGGCAGGAATGTCCGCAGCCTCCGCCGCGCGTCTTACCGCATCTGTGTATGCTTCTTCCATCCCACTGTTTTCCGCCTGTGTCTCGATCTTGACATCTGTCGGGAATTTGTCGTTAATATTTTTCTCCCCAAGCATCATAAGGGAAGAGCCGCAGGTGAGCAGGATAATCACGCCTGTGGAAAGGACACATATGGATGCCAGACCCGCAGCATTATGCTTCATACGGAACATCAGGTTCGACACGCTGATGAAATTCCGTGTCTTGAGATAATATTTCTGATTCCTTTTCAGCAGCTTCAGCAGGAAAATGCTTCCCGATGTAAACAGACAATAGGTCGCAATGATAACAAGCACAATGCTGACGAACATGACCCCGAGCGCATCCCCCACGGAATTTGCCGTAATTGCCAGCCAGTAACCGCCCGCCAGAGTCAGAATACCGATGATTAAAGGAATAATCTTCACCTTCGGCTCCCGCTCTCCCGTGGTGTTGCTGTGTAACAGTTCGATCGGATTGCCGACACGGATGCAGCTGACATTGTAGATCAGGCAGCTGGCATAAATGATAACAAAAATGATTAACGTGTTCTTCACACTCCGCGCGGAAAAGATCAGTCCGCTCACGGGCGCCTGTCCGATAATTTTATACAGGACGAGCAGCATCAGCTTGCTCAGAAAGGTTCCGGCGAGCATTCCCGTAAAAATACAGATCACCGCATGCAGCAGGCTCTCCAGCGCCATGATGAAGGTGATATTTTTCTTCGACATTCCCAGCACTCCGTAAAGCGCCATCTCCTTTTTCCGTCCCTTTATGACAAACTGGTTCGCATAAACAATAAAGAATATGGAAAAGACCCCAACGATCTGACCGGCGATCTCCAACAGGATCGCAATGGTCTGTGCCCCATAAAATGCTTCCTTGTGATCTACATAGATATAAGGGCAGAATGCCAGTGTATTCAAAATATAAAATATCATGACCGTAAGAGACCCTGCTGCCAGATAGGGCAGCAAAACTCTTTTGTTCTTCTGCATTCCGCTGAATACAAATCTTGTCAGGAGCTTATGACTCACTGTCCTCGCCTCCCCTCATGAGAACCGTCACAGAATCACATATCTTGTCAAGCATCTCACTTCTTGACATTTCCCCTCTGTAAATCTGATGAAATACCTCGCCGTCCTTGATGAACATTACGCGGTTTGCGTAGCTCGCCGCCACATTGCTGTGCGTTACCATCAGGATTGTCTGTCCGCTCTCATTGATGCTGCGGAGCTGTCTCAGCAGGTTTGTGGATGCCCTCGAGTCCAATGCACCGGTCGGCTCATCCGCAAAAAGGATCTGCGGCTGCGAAATCAGCGCTCTTGCCACCGCTGTTCTCTGCTTCTGCCCGCCGGACACCTCATAAGGATATTTCTTCAGAAGCTCCTCGATACCGAGCTGCTTTGATACCTGATGTACCTTCTCATCCATCTGCCTGATATCCTCACTTGCGAGAACGAGCGGCAGCTTGATATTGTCCTCTATTGAAAAATTATCCAGAAGATTGAAATCCTGAAAGATAAAGCCAAGATTCTTCCTTCTGAAAATTGCCCTGTCATCATCCTTTAACGTTGCATAGTCCTTCCCATCGATCAAAACCTTCCCCGCCGTGGGACGATCCAGACATGCAAGAATATTCAAAAGGGTAGTCTTACCGCTTCCCGATTCTCCCATGATTGCGACGAACTCTCCCCGCTCCACTGTAAAATGAACATCCTGCAGGGCAGTGACCTCATTGCCACCGAGCCTTGTCTTATAAACCTTTTTCACATGACTGACCTCTAAAATAGCCATTCCTTTTGCTCCCTTCCTTTGATGTACCCATCATAACAAAAAAGGAAATGCATTGCCCTCTCATTAGCTTACATTTCCTTTCCGAAATCTTACATTTTTGTAAGGTCAGCCTGATTCACTTTCTCGTACTGCATCAAAATAGTGACCTTTGTTCCCTCATTGACCTTCGACTCGACCGCGATGGAATGCCCGAGCTTCCTGCATATTTCCCTGCACAGATAAAGACCGAGCCCGCTTGCCTTCTTATCCATTCTGCCGTTATAACCGGTAAAGCCCTTTTCAAAGATTCTCGGCATGTCCTCCTCTTTGATTCCGATGCCGGTATCGCTGACCACGATCCGCAGGCCGTCCCCGCATTCCTCCCCCGAAATGCTAATCTCTCCGCGCATTGTATATTTCAGCGCATTTGACAGCACCTGCTCCAGCACAAAGGAAAGCCACTTTTCGTCCGTCAGCACCTGATAATTCAGCTGTTCCAGCCTAATCGCAAGATGCTTATAGATGAATATCGTGGAATATTTCTTCACCACACTCTTCACGATCGCTTCCAGATCACAGTTCTGCAGGATCATGTCATTTGCCATATTTTCATAGCGCATATAGCCCAGCGCCATCTCCACATAGCCCTCTATCTTTATCAGCTCCTGCCGGCATGCGATTGCAGAAATGTCCTTTGCCTGCAGCAGCACATTCAGCGCGGAGATCGGCGTCTTGATCTGGTGTGTCCAGAGCACAAAGAAATCCTCTTCCTCCTGATATTTCTGCCATTTCTGCTGATCCCCGGAATCCGGCTGGTTATTTCTTTCCGCTTCCTTCGCTCTCCGCTCCTTAAATGCCTTATACTGCATCCCCATGGCGAAGAACCAGAAGACAAGATAAAAGCCGGCAATATAGAAACCGTACTCTATGTTCACGCCATACAAGATCGTTATCACCGCTATCATTGCCAGAAAAAAAGGACAAACACAGAATAATACTATATTTTCCTTTAAAAAGATCCGCCGTTCAGACAATGTACCCCAGCCCTCTCTTCGTCTTGATAAAATCCGTAATTCCCGCTGCCTCAATCTTTTTTCTGAGCCGCGCCATGTTGACTGTCAGCGTGTTGTCATCCACAAATTCCTCCGCTCCCCACAATCTCTCCATCATCTCTTCCCGGCCTACGACCTGTCCCTGACGCTCCATGAGTACCTTCAGCATCAGAAACTCATTTTTGGTGAGCTCCAGCCGTTTTCCCGTGACCGTCGCAGAGGTGTCGTCCAGATTCAGGACCACTTCTCCGCACACCAGCACATGTCTCTCCAGATTCGTGCCGTAGCTTCTGCGCAGAACCGCCTGCAGCTTCGCCGTCAATACCTGCAGGTCAAAGGGCTTGGAAATAAAATCGTCCGCGCCCATATTCATCGCCATGACAATATTCATGTTGTCATCCGCCGATGAGATGAACACAATCGGAATCCTGGACACCTTCCGTATCTCGCTGCACCAGTAAAAGCCGTTGTAATACGGAAGCTTGATGTCCAATAAGACAAGATCCGGCTGAAATCGCTGCATTTCCCCTATAATGTCCTCAAAATTTTCCGCACACCGGCACTGCATCTGCCAGCCCTTCAAATGCTCTGCAACTGCCCCGGCAATCACAGGATCATCCTCTACCACATATACTCTGTTCATGGTGAACACCCGCCATTTTTCATGTTTTTCTTTCGGATAAAATACCGCGCCAAAAAACAGGCGGTATGCTTTCATCATAACACCTTCCGCCTGTTTCGTCCATGACCAGCTATAGTCTTTCACTCATCCCTTACTCAGCTTTGGGCTTTCGCATATCTTTTTCAGGCAGACTCCCTTCTGTCCAGTCGTTTTCCTATCATTACCGGAAAATCCTTGCAAATTCCATGACGATAATCTTCAGCATCACACCGCCGGACATAATATAGAACCAGACCTCGCGCGCATGCTGTGACTTTGCGATGGGTGTTGCAACCGCCGCAATGATAATAATGGCAGCTCCGATGCATCCGATCAGATTAGGAATACTTACGAGCGGAAAGATGCCCGGTGCACAGCTGCCGTCGATTGCCGACTGAATCGTTTTATCCAGTCCGTCCCTTGCTGCCGCCAGGCAGCATATGACGAGACCATACGCCAGCACAAACAGGCTCCTGCGTCCCCAGAAGTTTATGCTTCCCCTGTTCCAGATGGAATAGCCGATAAAGCCGACCAGAGATACTATCATAACTGTTGTTATTGTCGTCACTGTGTTTCCAAAATAAAGTTTCATCCCTCTTTGCCCCCCTGCTGTTCTCTATTCCGCGCCCAATCAATCACCGCTTTCAGATTTTCAAACCGGACACGTTTTCCACCATTCATCATCATATCCAGCATGTCGTCTTCTTCCGGAGTGCGATCCGCCTTATCTGCCAATGCCTTTCCTGCCGTTTTTACCATCATGCTCATCATCAGCTTATATGCGCCACGAAGCTTCGCCACGTCAAAGTTTCCCTGTAACGTGAACAACGGAATAGAGTCCGGGATCGCATTCTTTTCCCTGATCTCCTTCACCTGTGCTCCGGTCTGTCCCATGCCGACAGCACACACAGCAAGAACCTTATATCTCTTTACACTGTCCGCATACCCCTTGATATTACTTGCCATGACCCATCCAAGATAAAGGATCTCCGCCCCTGTAGGCACGCCTTTCTTTGCTTCATCAGCACTATAAACAGATACTCTTAACTCATGTCCCAACATTTTGGCATATTGGGCAGTACTACCAGTATTTGATGTATAAACAATCGCCTTCATTTCATTTGTCCTCCTAAGACAGTCTCTTATGTATCTCAGCAAAATGATCCACATGGTGTTCAAGAAGCTCAATCACCTTTTGCCTGTCATCTGTACCATCATAAATGCTATAGAGCAAAAAGATCGGTCCATAAAAATCAAGCGCCAGCTGCCTGGCTTCCCCGGCATCTTCCAGAAGTCCTGCAAACAATGTCTCTATGTAAGCCAGCGGACCATCTGCCAGATAATTCTGATAAAGTGCTGTCAGCTGCGGATCTCTGTACTGTTCCAACGTCAGCATCTTCCGGAAACAGCATGGAAATTCTTCCTCCGTCCAATGAAGAAACTGTATTTTTGTAAACTGCCTGATCTTGTCGAACGCAGTGCCTTTGTATCCGGCGATCACATCCTCCATTTTTCCTTCAGGCATCTCATATTGCTTTACTCTTTCCCTATCCATCTCGTTCATTTTATCTACGATGCTGTCCAGAATCTCCTGTTTGCTCTTATAATGTTTGTACAACGCTGCTTTGGTAACTCCAAGTCTAGCCGCAATATCATTCATGGAAGTTCCCATATAACCGCTCTGGGAAAAGAGTTTTAGCGCTTCTTCCAAGATTCTTGCCTTTGTGTTCTTCTCTCTGCTTTCCATCTGCATCCTCCTTGATTGAGGTGTTATCTCAGACCGACCGTTTCCATAATTGCCTCAATGCTCTCCACGGGAGCATCGCTCCAAGGATATGCGGCATCGCCACACCCTGCGGATTCCAGAAGCTCCACTGCATCAGCCTTCTCTCCAATCAACTTCTGATATGCCTCATCCACGGCCGTCAGTTTCTCTGAGAAGGCAACCTGCTCGTCATTTCCCTTATCCGACAGCCATGCAACCGTAGCATCCTTAATCTCCTGCGGATCAAGTCCTGTTGTCGTTCCCCAGTCCAACAATTTTACGGCTGACTGTACTGCTGTCATATAAGCGCCTGTGGTTCCTACTGATGTGTTTTGATTGATTTCATCAAGAATCGGCAGTTGTATGGAAGAATCATTTCCACTGTCTCCGGTCGCCTGCTTCCTCTCAAACGGCAGCAATTCTAACTGCTGGTAAGAGGTCGCCTCCGTTGCATACCCAAGATCCGACAGGGCTCCATTACTCAGGCTCAGTGTAGTATCAAAGCTGTCAGCAGCTCCGCTTGAACCCTGATTCGCAAATAAACCGGAACCCGCATAATAATATCTGTCACGCTCTCCGCTGGTGAATATCTGAACCGTGCCTCCGTTTCCATCCAGACCATACAGGTCAAATATCAGCTTCCCAAAGAATTCATCTGTAACCTTCGCTGTTGTGCCAATTAACAGCTCTGCCGTGCCGTTCCCGTCAATATCCTTAATCGCATACCCGATGTTTTCAAACGGATCCTCTCCATAGCAGTCTGCAATCATATAGTTCAGATTCTGATCCCACAGCTTCTGACCTGCCCATTGCTCCGACAGGGCTGTCGAATAGCCGGAAATAATCTCATTGTAAGCAGCTGTTGCTTCACTCTCCGATACAGATGGGGCTTGTTCTTTTGTTTCTGTTGAAGGCTCTTCTGTTCCTAAATCCGCCGGGGACTCTTCCGTTGCTGAGTCGTCCGTTGCAGGTTCCCGGGTTTCTGAACTTGTCTCAATTTCTTCAGAAGCCTGTTCTGTCTGTAACGTCGAACTCCCTTCATTTAATGCATTACCCTCTCCGCAGGCACATAAGGTTACCACCATTGCTACTAAAGCTACTACTGTCTTTTTTTTCATAATCTCATCCTCCATCGATTGAACCAGTTTCAGTAATCTCCAATGTTCTATCTCTTAATGTGTTCCTTTAGCTCATGCACAAAGAAATAAACTTTTTCTGACCATTGCCAGACATCCAGTTTCTCATGCTCTAAGCAATAAGCTCTATCCGTCAGATTTTCAGGCAGGATTGCCATAATCTGTTCTTTATACTCTGACGGAATTATAATCACAAATACATAGTCTGCCAGTTTTACCTCATCTTTCACCTTAATTGGCAAAAAGCCATCATGTACCGCCTGCGGATGTTTTTCCAGCTCATCATACTTAAAGTAAAATCGCACTCCCGGTGTGAATCCGGGTCCCATTTCCTCTGCACTTGGACTTCTTCCCAGCTTTCTCTCCATTACCAGCCTGTCTCCCGCCTGACAGTTTCCCCACGAAAACATGACATAGTGAAAAAAGTCCAGCGGATCATTCGCAGCATTTCTTCCCTCTTTCTGCAATACAGTGTCCGGGAGTTTCCTCGCATTTACAGCAGAAAGCAACGACCCACATTTTATGATGGAAATTGCATTTTCCAAAGGTGCGGTATGACATACCAGATCTGTCATACACCCTCCACGGGCTGTGCACGCAGTACATTCTCTGATGATTTCGGGTCTGCGGACATCTCTGTATTTGTCCGGACTTCGTATTTCCTCCCGGACATAATCCAGAATATCCTGCCGGTCTGCTGTTATCTCACAGTCCCTTCCATTGGCTTTCTCATAATTTATAAAATCAATAATATCCTTCATCTCGTTATCGCTTACCGCCGGATAATCAGATAACGCCTTATAAAAAACACCATCCCATACTTCTGAGAATTCATGTTTACCAATATCTATTTTCATTTACCCTTTTGCTCCGATCTGTTACAACAGTGTTAAATTGGTTACCTATCGGTTACTTATATTATAGTGACCGATAGGTAACTTGTCAATATTTATATTTCCTTCTTCTAATGTTTTGCCACCTCATGTACAAAGGAATATACTTTTTCTGACCACTGCCATACATCAAGTTTTTCATGACTTAAACAAAATGCTCTGTCTGACAACTGTTCCGACATAACTTTAATTATTGCTTTCTTATATTCAGATGGAATGATAATCATATACACATAATCAGCCAGCTTCACCTCATCTTTTACCTTAATTGGTAAAAGGCCATCATGTACAGCCTGCGGATGCTTATCTAAATCATCGTACTTAAAGTAAAAGCGCACCCCAGGCGTAAAGCCTGCACCCATCTCATCCGGTGACGGGCTTCTTCCCAGCTTTCTCTCCATTACCAATCTGTCTCCTGCCGGACAGTTTCCCCACGAAAACCTGACATAATGGAAAAAATCTGTCGGATCATTCGCTGCATCTCCGTCTTCCTGCTGTGAAACAGTATCCGAAAGTTTGCTTGTATTTACAGCAGCTAACAGAGAACCACACTTTAAAATAGAAATTGCATTTTCTAATGATGCCGTATGGCACACCAAATCTGTCATACAGCCGCCCCTCGCTGTGCACGCAGTACATTCTCTGATGATTTCAGGTCTGCTGTTATCTCACAGTCCCTTCCATTGGCTTTCTCATAATTTATAACTTCTGAGAATTCATGTTTACCAATATCTGTTTTCATTTTTCAACTTCCTTAATCCATGCAATGCTTGTATAAAAATCCTTTCAAAATGAACAGTAAAAATGCCAGTGCTGTAGCATATGTTTCTCCTGTCAATGACAGAAACAGAACTGCCAAAATACTGAGTGACATCGAAACTGTCAGCTTCATTTTTTGTACTTTTGTTATCTTCAGCTGTACAAGTACAATCTCTATTATTCCGATTACAATTAACAAAAGAAACATTCCCCAGTAAATCACCCGGTTGAACGCCGTTGTTTCTGTATAGGCAATCAGATTCACGGACGAAATAAATCCATCCATTGATTTCGGGTACAGCGGCAGAACAATCAGCAGAAAATAAAAGAGATCAATCGCTCCTGCCAGTTCTTCCTGTGTTAATCCTCTGCTCTTTCTTAATTCCTGAAGTTTTTCATGAAATTCCATGACAGAGCCTCCGTCCGTTCCCACTCCCTGTTATTTGCCATCGCATAGCAGCAATACGCTTGCTTTATATAGGCAGAATAAGCCTGCGCTCAAAATAACGGCGCCTACAATATCCGTAAACCAATGTACTCCGGCAATCAGTCTTCCAATCACCATAAATGCCGAAAATGCAATCGTCAAAACACCTATTATTCTTTTTACTGTCAGACTTGTAACTCTGCGATTAACCTGAAAAATCAATGTCGGCATAACACTTAATACAAGCAGCGTTGTGGACGACGGATAGGATGCTTCCAGTATTCCTTCGATCAAAATCGGTCTGTAATTGATCGGAATCATTTCAAAAATCAAATAGCCGAAAATTACAACCACATAATAAATTCCAAGGAATATGAGATCTCTGTCCACTTTAAAAAGGCTTCTTCTTTTCATCAGCTGGCATAAACCATTTCCACCGAATACTATGCATACAAATATCGGGACCAGACCTGCCCAGTCTGTAATGGTATAGATTGACAAATGCACTCCTGTAACGCTGTGAAACCAGCCGTTAAAAGTAGCAAATCCAATATCTGTCTCTCCCTGTCCCGCAGGCTGCACATCCACCCTTTGTATGAGCCATGTCCAGATGGCAAATGTCGCAAGCAGTACACCTCCTGAAATCAATTGTTTCTTTCCATTTTTCTTCATTTCGTTTCACCTTCCTTTGTCTTATTGCCTGACGGCTGACTGGAAGGTAACACAAGCTCTGAAAAAAAGTAAGAAACGCTCTGTCACATATGCGACACGATTCGTAACATCCGCTAAAATGCGGGATATTACTAGAATTTCATTCGATATAACTCTACTCCAAGAACTGCGTTATACCCGGTTGCAGCAAAGACACTGAACCTCTCAACAACGCCAAAGTATTCTTTCGGAACAATATTCATGCCAAATGCACCGACCATCATCATGAGCAGTGCAATCCCTGCAAAAATACCATAGGAACGACAGCCCTTGTCCTTTACTCCGGCAATAATAATTAAAATAAGGGAGACAATGGACAAAAGTACGACCACTACCGTAGAAAAAATGTGCATCTGATCCTGAAATGTTCCTGCATATCCACTATCACTTAACGGGAACATGCCGAATCCAACCGCCGACACCCAGTCCATAAGGGTAAACAGATAAACTCCCACTCTGAGAAGTTTTGTTTTTCTCCCCTGGATCCCGGCACATACCATCATGGCACACACTAAGGTACACACATTATATAAGCAGCTGAGCTGGTTCCATAGCCGGAGTGATGGTGCATTAGCAGCACTTAAATCACTTACCGCCTGTGCCATCCAGTCATAATCCGGATACGCCAGCGGCGAAAAGACAACCGCTGCTGTGTAGGACAAAAGCGCTACTACTCCAAACAACCCACAGTAATTCAAAAAATTCTTCTTTTTCATCTTAATCCTCATGCCTTTCCAGTGAAAAATTATTTTTTCACACGATTCTCCTCACAAAACCATTTCAAATAGTCCTCTAAAAGATGCTCACCTGCGGTCTCCTCTTTACATTCTCCATAGATTTGATCCAGCTCATAATCCATCAGTCCATGGATCGTCATCGCAAAGCTGACTGCACTCATATCTGCATCCTCGAAATGAAGCACCTTATGTACTTCCATTGCATAAAACAACTGCTTTGTTGCCAGAATCATCTTCCTCGTCTCCTCTGCAACAATTTTTGCTGCCATAGGCTGAATGCTTCTCTCGGAATAAATGACCTTATAAAAATTCAGCATTTCTTCCTGCTGGGTCATCCGCATATATCCATGTACCAATGCCTGTAATACCTCTAAAGCTGTTTTTCCCATGAAAAGCGTACTGTAATCAATCGGCTTTATGTTCGCCTTTTCCTTCGCCTGCTTTCTGAGATACTGATACATTGCCTCTACGATTTCATCCTTTGAATCAAAATGCTTATAGATGGACGGCTTTTTTATGCCGATTTTATCGGCAATCATGCTCATGGAAACATTGGCTAGTCCCTTCTCCGCCGCAAGCTCTAATGCTGCCAATACAATTTCTTCTTTTCTGTCATTACCCATTCTGTCCTCCTACTCGCCACTACTCTTCGGCAGCCTCTAAGCTACCAATCGTTAGCTAAATAATAATACATCTCCATGGATAATTCAAGTAGTTTTTTGGGATTTATTTCCCCAGATTTGTCTTTGACTTATCCATTCTGAGACATACAGGAAAAAACTTTACAGTTCCCTACAGTATCTCACTTGCATCCTTAGCCAAACCTCTTACTGATTGTAAAAAATACATGGCATTGCTTGCTTCCGTATTGTTATACTCGTAGTTTAGTTCTGCAGCTACCCATGCAGCGGTTTCCATAAACAGAGAACACATTGCCTCCACCGACTGCCAGATAGTTTCCGTATCTGCTCCGCAATAAGTCTGTAAATATTTTTCCCATTCCTGTGCAGAAACCCATTTATACATATATTTTGCCGATTTACCCACGCTGACTGAGAAATTTGTCATTATGCCCACTTTCCAGGAAAGCATCTTCTCCAACTGTTTTCTCACCACAAAATTCAACATATCCTGTACATAAGGTATTTCTTCACGCCACAGCCCTTTTGCCACATTATTTGAACACCACCAGAACTCATTACAAGTACAGCGATACTGTTCAAAGGTAGGTTTATGTATCCAATAATTTATATCCGATGAAGGTAAAATCTCCGGCAGACAATTGTCTTTATCCAGGAGAACTTTACACAAGCTGTCATTCACAATATTCTCCTGCGCATGGCTGATTGTTTCAACATGCAGATCAATTCGATTTCCATCTGTAAACTGCATTAACCAGCCATAAAAATTTTCTTTATCGCTCGGAAAATCAGGATGTTCATCCGGATATTGCATATACAAAATTTCTCCGAATCGCTTAATCCAATCCTTATCATCAATAAAGGGAAATGTTTCCGTTACTACATAAACAACATCATAGTCTTGAAAAATATCCTTCGGCACATTTGGATTTGTTCTGGATCCATTAAGATATAATGCTCTGATTCTTTCGTCATTCTGCGCAATACTTAAGATTAAATCATACATTTCTTTTTCTGTCCGCATTACTCCACCTCCGTCACAGCGTCCATGTTGTATTCGTCAATTTTCTTTTCCATAAACAGCATTACCGCTCTCTCCGGAAGCAGCCATACTGTTTGTGTCATATTCCAAAATTGGTATCTCATTTTTTACAGAAGTCTTTCTTTGTTCTGCTTATTATATAGGAATCTCCGAACTTCCATAATCTTATCTTCACCTTCATCATCAATAACCACATACCAAATGACAAAGTTCTTTACATAGATACAATAATATAAATAACGTCTCTCTCTCATGGAATGATGTGGCTCAAACGCCTCTGCCACAGGCTGTCTCTCCAATATGGCACTCTCTACTGCATCAAGCAAGTCATTCGCCGCTTTTTGATTCTGCAGCTTTTCCGCAATATAAACTACCTTCTGCTCCAAATCTTCATAAAACAAAGGTAAGTACCGCAGTTTATACTTAGTATCAGCCATTTACCCTCCTTCGAAGGTTTGAGAACACTTCCTCATGCGTATATCTTCTGTCATCTTCCATAGCAGCCTTTTCGGCTTCATCGATTGCACTTTCCACCCCATCCGTCAATCTCGAGTAGGCTTCCAGACTTAACACGACCATAGTTCCATAGCCATTCTTTGTTAAATACACCGGATCTCCTCCTCCAACAGCTTTCTCTATATCCGAAAACTTATTTCTTAAATCCGAAACAGGTCTAATCTGTATCATAGGCTCCTCCTTATCATAACTTTATCATAATTTTATCTATATTTCTATTTTACCCGACTATAGTCAATTTTACAATTGCCATAATTATTAAAATTTATCTGAAACCCGCCAAAATACATTAAATATTTTTTATTCTTCTGCGAATAGCTTCTGCTTTCTTTCTATCATTTCCTCTATCTTCTCGATGTACAGCTTCACATCCTTGACATTCTCGCACCGTTCAATCCGTCCATCCGGGAATACGCGCTTCGTGATTGAACCCGCTCCGCATGCCACGATGGTCTGTTTCTCCTCCATTATCAGAATATTATACAACCCGAGCCTGCCCTTCCTCGCATAGCCGACGTTCTCAAAGTTGCCGGACATATTTTTCTGGCGGTAAAGGTAATAGGGAACGAGTCCGAGACGCTTTGCGCCTTCTGCGGCGATCTCCATTGTCTCGTCCGTATTGTGCAGCATGGCGACACCGTTCTCCTGAATCCACTGGTTCAGTCGGGATGCCCGCTTGATCGCCAGCGAATGCACGGTGAGACTGTCCGGCGCGAGCTCCACGACCCGATCCACTGTCCGCTGCACATCCTCCTCCAGCTCCCCCGGAAGACCCAGAATCAGATCCATATTGATATTGTCAAAACCGACCTTTCTGGCAAGCGCATAAGCCTCCTCCACCTGCGCCACAGAAGCCCTTCTTCCGATAATATCCAACGTCTCCTGCTTCATGGTCTGGGGATTGACGGAGATCCGGGTAACGCCGTGCCGGTAAAGCACCCGCAGCTTCTCCTCCGTTATGCTGTCCGCACGTCCCGCCTCCACGGTAAATTCCTTCACGGTTTCAAAATCAAACAGCTCCTTCAGTCTTGCAAGCAGTCTGTCCAGCTGCTCAGGCTCAAGCGTCGTCGGTGTGCCGCCGCCGATATAGACACTGTCGAGGATTCTGCCCCGGCAAAGCTCACTGACCGCCTCCAGTTCCTTCATCAGACAGTCCAGATAACTGTCGACCTGCTTCCGGTAGCCGCCGATCGGATAAGAGGTAAACGAGCAGTAAAGACAGGTCGTCGGGCAGAACGGGATGCCGATATAGAGGCTGTATCCCTTCTCGTAATGTATGCCCGATAAAAGCTGCCTCTCGCGCTCCGCAATGTCGAACGCAAGCTCCGCCTTCTCCGCGCTGACCTGATGCTTCTCTCTGTAAAAGTCCAGTATCTCCTGTCTGCTCTTCCCCTCCTCAAGCATCCCATAGGCAATCTTCGTCGGACGGATGCCGATCAGATTTCCCCACGGCAATGTCTTTCCCGTCTCCTGACAGAGTACGTCATATAAAAAGCATTTGAAGCCCAGCTTCACCTGCCTTGCATACTCTGCGTCACCGTCCTCTCCCGCCGTAAAATTCTGCCGCAGGATTCCATGTGCCTCCGCATTCCAACAATAATCCCTGCCCTCCATCCACAGCTTCGCCTGATCCTCCTGCAGCTCCACCCGGATATTGACCTTATCCGCAAGCTCCTCCCGGTTCTTCTGTCTGCTCTCCGGCATCAGCACCGCGACCTGCTCCTCCGGGTAAAAAGCCTTTACCAGCGAATAAACGTCATACTCTATATTCTCTCTGTTCAATTCCAAAACCAGCATAATTTCATCCTCAACCTTTCCTGTTTCCCATAGCTATTCCTTGCAGGCTCTAACCCCTCTCCTCTATAGCTATCAATCATAAATTGCAAGCCCCGCCTATTCCAAGTAACAGTTGTGCAAGATGCACCTGACCACAAGCAGCGCACTCTGGAGCCGCCGGCGCTTAGATGCCGTACTGTGGCATCTTATGCGTCCGCTGCGTGCGGAAGGTAGCGAGAGCGTGCCTGCGGTGGTCTGTGCATCCTGCGCAACGTCACTTGCAGAAATGCAATCTCACCCTTACCTATAAACATCGAAAAATCGATACAGCGGCTTTTTATATAGAGGAATCGTCCCATACTCCTCCTTAGCCAGCCCCCTGCTGAACTTCACCATATCCCTGAACTCCTGCTCCGAGAGCCCATGCTCTCCAAAGCCGCTTTTCTCAATCCAACTCCGGTATCTCTGCGCCTCTGCGCTCTCCCCTGTCAGCCTGCCCCGGTGCCCGGAGAACCATAGCAGAACCTTCAGATTCCGCTGGAACAGAAGTACCTTCTCCCTGTCCGCCGCACGACACATTCTCCAGTAGCAGCCCTTCCGCAGCAGCCAGAGCGCCACACTGCATAAGAGCAGCGTGCCTATCACACTAACTATTTTTTTCAGAACCGCCTTTGCCTGCAGACTCAGCTCCCAATGCGGCTTCTGCACACCGGCTTCGCCGCCCGCATTTCCGGTCATGCCGTTTCCGGCACTTCCACTGCCCGCAACATCCGTTCCACCGCTCCCTGTCGCACCTACTCCTCCGTTTCCTGCTACGCCTGTTCCGCCGCTTCCGTTTCCTGCCGTGCCTGTTCCGCCGTTTCCTGCCGCACCGCTTCCGTCGTTTCCTGCCGCACCGCTTCCGTCGTCCGTGCCGTCCTGCGGCGTCTCTTCGGCCGGATTACCCGCAGACGGCGGCGTTTCCTCTCCGGCAGTGTCGTCCGGTATCCCGTCCGTCCCTGTCCGATCCTGCTCCTGCCGGGGCTCCTCCGTCACCGCCGGAATCCAGCCGACACCGTCGAGATAGACCTCCGCCCACGCATGTGCCTGCCGGTCCCTGACAACCGCCATATATTCTCCGCCCGCCATGCCGGAAAATTCCGATGCCGACACGGAATAGCCTGTCACATATCTCGCAGGCACCCCGAGATACCGCAGCATCAATACTGCCGCCGAGGCGAAATGCGCACAATAGCCCTCGTGGCTCTCAAAGAGAAAATACTCCACAAAGTCCTTCCCGCGGGGCGTACTCTCCACCTTGAGATTATAGGTCGCCGTTTTCTGTAAATAGGTCAGGACATCATATACGCTGTCATATAAGTCTCCCCGTCGGAAACCCGACTTCTCCAGAAACGTAGTCAGCTCTGGGAGCTGCCCTGCCGGATATTCCAGAAAGCTCTCATAGACATAGCTGCGGTAATTCCTCTCCAGCTCCACCGATTCTCCGGTAATTCCGGTTGCGGCAAAGCTGCTGTCCGGCGCATGGTAGGGGAACTCATAGCTGCTGCCGCGGCGCCTGGCGCTTCCGTCCCAGCGCACACGATCCTTTTGTGTCATTTCCGCCCCATAAGGGTACAGGCTGTAACTGCCCTTTCCGGCGAGCTCCTCAATCCGTATAAAGCCCTCCTCACTCTGTCCGAATGCCTCATACACCAGATTGACAAGCTCCCTGCCGCTCTTCGGCAGTTCCATCCCCTGCTCCCTGTAGAAACGCTTAAAGCCCGCATCACCGGCAGCCTTCCATTCATCACCGGCATAATCCTTTCCGACGAAGCCCCTGAGATAAACGGCAGCCTGCGGCGCTCTGTCCGTTGTCACGCGGTATACAGACTCCCCCGTGTACTCCGGTATCTTGTCCCTTTTCAGCCTGCCGTTTACATCAGCGCTCCCTTTGCCAAAATTATGAATCCCAGACCGGAGCTGTGGAATCCATTCGTCATTTACCCTGTAATATAAATTAACCCTGAACTCCTTTATCTCCTCATATTTTTCATCGAACACCGGCAGAATGAAGCTCTCCATCCAGAAGACGAGCACCAGCATCACCGCTGTGCCGAGCAGCACCGCCCATCGTGCGGCTCTCTCATCATCCCTGTATGCGCTCTTGATCACTGCCGCCGCCAGACTGACAATACACAGACCGACGACACCATCCGCCGGAAACTGATCCAGCCCGCACGCCGCCGCAAACCACAGCGCCTGTACCAGAACCACCGCGAGCACCCGCGATCTCACCACGCCATAGCCAAGAAGGAGAAAAAAGGGAAATAGTACGAACAGGAAACTCATCTCCGCCGCTCCCTGCATGGAAAGCGTTTCTGCCTCCGCTTCAAGCTCCACTGACAGCTGGATGCCGAGCCGGTCATTGAGCACAGACACGGTATCCTGCAAAGCCCATGCAAGGCTCTCCGCAATCTGCCGCCATGCATACAGAAGCACCGCCGCATACACGCCTGCCGCAACGCCTGCCCTGATCAGCATCTGCTTTTTCTCCGTCTTCATCCAGAAAAGGGCGCACAGGACGCTCACCACCGCAATTCCGCCCGGCAGTGTCGCAGGTGTCGTATAACAGAGTTCTCCTATTCCCAGCACTTCGACCATTGCCCTCGCAACACCGAATGCGTTCAGGAACAGCACCAATATGCAAAACAGAAGCTTCCCTCTAGTCTTCATCGACGCACAGCTCTCCTATATACAGTCTTCCGTCAGCCTCCAGATGAAAGCCCTGTTTCAGCATTGCATCCTCATCCTCTCCGACTCCCACACATCCGACATCAATCAGCTCAGCCAGACAGGCATGAAGCTCCTCCGCAGTCGTGATCTTCCTGCTCTGTAACAATCCCTCACTCCTCCAGAATACCAGAAAGCCTTCCTCCGAGATCTCCGAGAAAAAGGTCATAACCGTACACGCCCTCTCGAGAAAAGCATCCCGCTTATCCGCATCCGCAAGTACCTCCTCGGTCATATTCAGATACAGCCTCACAGCCTTGTCCGCCTCATGATCCTTCACCTGAAGATTCTCAGACTTCGCCATAAGCTTCCAGTGGATACTGCGCACACTGTCACCGGGCTGGTACTCCCTGACGATCAGATCCCCATCTCCCCGGTTGCTCCGTGCATTGAGAAGACCGACGATTCTCTCCATCTCGTTCTCACCCATGGGTATATAGACCGGCATGACCGGAATCGAAACGCTTCCACTTCTGCGCAAGGGTACAGAAAAAAGGCCAAGGCAGTCATACATCCTTGCCTTTGCCACAGTCGCCTCCACACGCCCACAGTGTGCCGTCTGAAATTCAAACTCGATTTTTCTGCTGCTGCGCCCGCTGATTCCCCTAAGCCACCTCCGCTGGCGCACATCCTTCGCACCCAGGAAGTGCCAGCGCATGTCTGCCCGCACACCGGCCACCGGCAGCAACCCGCGATTTTTTATCCTGATGGAAAATGTGATTGTCTGTCCTCTGGTGACAGACACCGCAGGAGCCTGCGGTTCCGCCTTGCACCGGAAAAGCTTTATCAATACGGACACCAGACACACAAAAGGCACAGCGATCCAGATGCCAATCATCAGTCTCAGCCCCTGAAAGGTGTAGAGCATACACAGCCAGATTCCTGCTGCCAGGATCAAAAGATATAACAATTTTCTTCTAACCATCTCACCTATACTTTTCCCCGGGCTTAGGCTCCCGAATCTGTCCGCAGATCTCCTCCAGAATATCCGCCGCCGTTTTACCGTTCAGGCGCGCCTTCTGGTTTAATCGTATCCGATGAATCCCGACATCCCCGAACGCCCGCTTGACATCTCCCGGGACAACATACTCCCGGTCATTCAGATAGGCGTAAGCTCGCGCCATTCTCCCAAGCGCCAGCGTCCCCCGCGGGCTGAAGCCCAGCTCCAGCATGGCATGCTTTCTCGTTGCATCCGCGAGCATGACCATGTAGCGGTAAATGGAATCGTGGATATAAACCTCCTCGGCTTCCGTCTGCATCCGCTGTAAATCGTTCCCGTCAGCGACCGGAAAAACAGAGTCCAGCGGCCGTTCCGTATGTCTCCGTTTCAGCAGTGCAACCTCGTCCTCCACCGCCGGATAGCCCATTGTCAGGCAGATCAGGAATCTGTCCATCTGCGCCTCCGGCAGCCTCTGCGTACCGTAAGAGCCCACCGGATTCTGGGTGGCAAGCACGATAAACGGCTTCGGAACCTGCCGCGTGACGCCGTCCACCGTGACATTTCCCTCCTCCATGACCTCGAGCAGCGCCGACTGCGTCTTCGGCGAGGTTCTGTTAATCTCATCCGCCAGCAGCAGGTTACACATGACCGCCCCGGGATGGTACTCAAACTTTCCTGTCTCCTTCCGGTACATGGAAAAGCCCGTAATATCCGAAGGCATGACATCCGGCGTAAACTGAATGCGGTTCGACATCAGACCGAAGGCCTTGGAAAACGCCATCGCCATCTCGGTCTTTCCCACTCCCGGAACATCCTCCAGCAGAACATTTCCCCTTGCCAGGATCGCCGCTGTCACCCTCTCAATGCAGTCGTCCTTCCCGACAATGACCTTCTTCACCTCATCCATCACCAGATGCGCCTGCCTGCTCTTTGCCTCCACCTTGCAAAATCCCCTTCCCTAATGTTTATCCCAGAAAGGGATTGTACTCCTTCTCATGACCGATCGTCGTGCTCCCGCCATGCCCCGGATATACCTTCGTATCATCCGGCAGGACAAACAGCCTTTCACGGACGGAGCGCACCAGCGTGCTCATGCTGCCTGTCGGAAAATCCGTCCTTCCGACGGACTCTGCAAACAAGGTGTCACCCGACAAAAGGAAGCCTGCCTCCTCGAAATAATAGCAGCAGCCTCCCGCCGTATGTCCCGGCGTTGCAATTACTTTACAGGTCATTCCGGCGATTGTGATCTCCTGTCCGTCCTTCACATAGACATCCGCATAGGTCGTGCAGGGGCGCCCCGCCTGTCTCGATACATTCTTGTCCGCATCCTGCAGGAGTACACGCTCCGCCTCATAGGCATATGCCTTCACCGGCTCTGCGTCCTCATCCGCCGCTGCATTCGCCGCATCCCGAAGCTCGTCCAGCCCCCAGATATGGTCGAAATGACCGTGCGTCAGCAGAATCCCCGCCACGCGGAAGCCGTTCTTCTGCAACGCCCTGAAAATGTTTACGCCCTGATCTGCGGGGTCAACGACAATACATTCCTCGCCGCCCTCACGATATAAAAAATAGCAGTTGGTCTGGCAGACGCCAAGTACCATCTTTCCAATTTTAATCTGTGCCATGCATTCTCCCCTTCTGCCGGTATCTGTTTCCTCAGCCGGTAGTTCTCTCAATGTCGATTACACTCTCGATGCCTCTGATCTTCTCTATCACACGGTTCAGCTCTTCCCTGCTCTCAATCTCAAAGGTCGTCTGCAGCGTTGCAAGCCCCTGCTTGCTGGTTCTGGTATTCATCGTAAGGATATTGATGTTCCGCTCTGTCAGCGCTTTGGAAATATCCGCCAGCAGACCATTTCTGTTGTTTGCAAATATCTTGATCTCCGCTACATATTTCTCCGCCTCGCCCTTGTTCTCAGGCATCTGCCATTCCGCATCGATCAGCCGTGCCCTCTCTATCTCCGGCAGGTTCATCATGTTGACGCAGTCCGTCCTGTGGATGGAAATACCGCGTCCCCTTGTGACAAAGCCGACGATCTCATCCCCGGGAACCGGCGAACAGCACTTGGAAAAACGCACGGAGAGATCGGCGATACCCTTTACGACAATACCGCTCTTCGGCTTCATCTGGGCGGGCTTTGCGCTCGCTGCTGCCCCTGCCTCCGCAATGCTGGCAAGAACCTCCTCGTTCGTCATCTCCTTCCGGTGATCCCGATCGTAAAGCTCCTGCATTCTCGTGGCGATCTGACCTTCCTTAAGCGCACCATGTCCGATTGCCGCCAGCACGGCATCCCACTCGCGGAAGCCGTACTTGTGCATCACGGCCTCCATATATTCGGGCTTTAACAGCTCCGGCAGATTGATCGATTTCGTCTTGCAGTAGGTGGACAATAGTTCCTTTCCCTTGACGACGTTGTCCTCCTTCAATTCTGCCTTAAACCATTGATTGATCTTATTTTTCGCCTGCGTGCTCTTGACAATATTCAGCCAGTCACGGCTCGGCCCCTTGGAATTCTGTGAGGTGATGATCTCAATCCGGTCACCGTTCTTGATTTCATAATCTATCGTTACAAGCTTTCCGTTGACCCTTGCGCCGACCATCTTGTTTCCCACCGCTGAATGAATGCTGTAAGCAAAGTCGATCGGTGTGGAACCCGCGGGCAGATTCTTTACCTCACCCGAAGGCGTAAAGCAATATACATTGTCAGAGAAAAGGTCGAGATCATTCTTTAACAGGTTCATAAACTCCCTGTTATCCGACATGTCCCTCTGCCACTCGAGGATCTGGCGCAGCCATACCAGCTTTTCCTCTTCCTGCGCCTCGACCTTCTTGCCGTCAGATGCCTCCTTATATTTCCAGTGCGCGGCAATACCGTATTCAGCCGCCTTGTGCATCTCAAAGGTACGGATCTGTACCTCAAAGGGCTGTCCGGTGCTGCCGATCAGCGTCGTGTGCAGCGACTGGTACATATTTGCCTTCGGCATTGCAATATAATCCTTAAAACGTCCCGGGATCGGCTTATACATCTCATGGATCACTCCGAGCGCGGCATAGCAGTCCTTCACCGTGTCCACGATAATACGCACGGCGAACAGGTCATAGATCTGGTCGAGCGTCTTATTCTGGTTCTTCATCTTCTTATAGATGCTGAAAAAGTGCTTTACACGGCCATCGACCTTCGCCTTGATCCCCGCCTTGGCAATGTGCTCGCTGACCTCGTCAACGATCCCCTGAATGTACTGCTCTCTGGCGCTCTTGCGCATGGCGATCTGGTTTACCAGATCATAATAAACATCCGGCTCCAGATATTTTAACGACAGATCATCCAGCTCGATCTTAATCTTGCTGATACCGAGTCTCTGCGCGATCGGACAATAAATTTCAAGTGTCTCCCTCGCAATCCGCTGCTGGCTCTCCGGGGTTTTGTATTTCAGGGTGCGCATGTTGTGCAGTCTGTCGGCAAGCTTGATCATGATGACGCGGATATCCTTCGCCATGGCAAGGAACATCTTCCGCAGATTCTCCGCCTGCATCTCCAGTTTTTCATCGGACTGATCCATGCCCGGCGTGGACAGCGGAATTTTCTCCAGCTTTGTCACACCGTCGACGAGCAGAGCGACATCCTCGCCGAACTCCCGGCGCAGATCGTCCTCCGTCATGGCGGTGTCCTCGACCACGTCATGCAAAAGTCCCGCAACGATGGTCTCCTTATCCAGCTCCAGATCAGCCAGTATAATCGCCACATTCAGCGGGTGGATGATATAGGGCTCACCGGATTTCCTGAACTGGTTCTTATGTGCCTCAGCTGCCGCCCGGTATGCCTTCTCGATCATGGAAATGTCGTCGCTCGGATGATATTTCCGCACACGCTGAATAAGCTCCTGATACAGGTCATCGGGATTTCTGAATTCCTGAGATTCACTTATTCTGTCGTCCTCAAAGACAACCTCATTCTTTTCCTCTGCCATAGCTGTCCCACGCTCTCATTGTCTGCTATACGTTCTTATGTTTACTTATTTACCGGAATAGCAGATTGCAGACTCCAGACGGTAGCCTGCCAGTCTCTCTCTGCCCTTTAAGCCTGCCAGTTCGATCAGAACCACAACGCCGACAACCACGCCGCCGAGCTCCTCGATCAGCTTAATCATCGCCTCTGTGGTACCGCCCGTAGCGATCAGATCGTCCACGATCAATACCTTCTGTCCGGGTTTGATGCTGTCCTTGTGCATCTCGATGGTAGCCTTTCCATATTCCAGATCATAGGAGGTGGACACGGTCTCCCTCGGGAGCTTTCCTGCCTTGCGGATCAGGACAAAGGGCTTTTTATTGTTATAGGCGATCGGTGTTCCGAATATAAACCCTCTGGACTCCGGTCCTACGACCACATCATAATCAAGATCCTTGATCTTATCCTGCATGGTGTCGATGGCAAGCTGCAGTCCGTCCGCATCCTGCAATACACTTGTCACATCCCGGAAAATAATTCCCTTCTCAGGAAAATCCGGTATACTCACTACATATTCTTCCAGCTTCTTCATAACCTATATCCTCTTTTCTTGTGTTTTATTATAAATGCTAAGGCTCTTCTTGTCAAAAAGCCCTGTTTTTCCATTCTCAGTTGTCCGCATTCTCCCCCGCAGAGCCTGCGATCTCCGTGTAGGTGCTGTCAACCGCAGTCATCTCCTGCACATATTTCTTGATCTTTGCCGCAAGGTAGACCGTCACGACGCAGTCCGTCACGCCGCTGAAAACGAGACCAAGTCCGAGAATCCTGAACAGCAGGACGCCCCACTGAAAAGGATTGCACATCAGCAGAATGCCGAGTGCGATATTGACCAACGCGAAAATCAGCATAACGACCCAGTTTCCGTATTCCATGCGCTTCATGTCGATCACACTCTGGAGCTTTCCGCAGCCGCTTATCAGCACGAGCACGCCCAGCATAAAGGGAATGGCGGCAATGATAAACTCTATCTTATTCAGCACCAGAATGCCCGCCACGATACCGATCAGACCATGCAGGAAATCATTGTGGTAATAACTCTGATGCGCATCCCGGAGCAGATAGCTTATCATGGATACCGCGCCCGCCACGATCAGTACCACGCCGAGCAGATAACCGAGCACCTTCTGCATGGTCTCCGGAACGATCAGTGCGACAAGCCCAAGCAGTATATAAAGAATTCCGGTCAGCAGCGCATCCCACTTCATCTCTTTAAAAAATTTCTTCATGAGCATAACCTCCTTCTAAACCAAAACAGGACTCTTTTGTCAAAAAGAGTCCTTGTAGCCGGTTCCTGCTTACTTTCTGCCGCAGCACTTCTTATATTTTTTGCCGCTTCCGCAAGGACAGGGATCATTGGGATATATCTTTGCTTCCTTTACGATCGTTGTAGAAGACTTCTGCTCCTTGTAGAGAGCCTTCCTCGTCTCCTCGTCGAAAATATCGTTCCACTCCTCCAGATTATACAGCCAGTCAGCCTCTGCCGCCACCATGTTCTTATAGAGCAGCGCCTTGTCGAAGCCGAGATTGACCTCTGTGTCCTCCTCCATCTCCTCGATGGGGTTCTTCTCAACAAGGCTGTCATTGATACCGTCAAGAAATCCTGTCATGGTAAGGACAGGAACCTTGAACCTGTCGGCAAGCTCTCTCACCGTTCCCTTTACCACCTCGCCGGGATTCTTCAGGAGCTGTGCGTAAATTTCCTTCTCTGTCTGGAAATAGGCGCCCCATATTTTCTGCAGCTGAGCCTGTCCGACCGACTCATCATAAGCTACTTTCTTCCATTCATCCAACAATGCCATAAAAAATACCACCTTTTTCTTATTCGGAATTAAATACCATGCTCATAAGTATATACCAGATTGTCCCTAAAAACAATAAAAAATTGTGTATAAATTCTTTTTCGCGGGCAATACTTTATTTTGTCAAGGAACCCCCTCCTTTGATTTTCAATCCTCCCCTTTTATAAGGCCCCCGGACTTGGGACACCCCTTGTCCGGGGACTTTGACTTTTCGGCTGTATAATGCTATGATAAGGAAAAGTCCAACGAAGGCGAGGCATTTCCATGAGCAAGAACAAAGCATCCAAAAAAGTACCGTCTAAGCAGATCGTTGCCATCATCGGCATCATCCTGCTGGTTCTGATGTATCTGGTGACCCTGATCGTGGCTATTTTTGATACCTCCGCCTCCGGCAGCCTGTTCAAAATGTGCCTGTTCGCCACGATCGCCATTCCCTTCCTCATCTGGATCTATATCTGGCTCTACGGCAGACTGACAAACAGACATACCATCGCCGATCTCGACATCGGCGGCAGAAAGGACACCGGCGAAGACAAGCCCTGACGTTTCTTCCCCTTTGTCATACTCCCATGATGTGCAACAGCTTTTCCGCAGCGGCGGACAGCGGCGTCCGGTTGTTTCTCACAACGCAGAAGCTTCTCTTCGGAAGCAGCTTGTTAAAGCGCAGCTCAAACAGCCGCCCCGACTCCAGCGCATCCCTTGCGAAATCACGCACAACACATCCTACTCCTAAGCTCCGCAGAGCAAACTGCACGATCATATCACTGGTCGCAAGCTCGAATTCCGGTTGGAGGATGACTCCGTTTTTCCCCAGATATTCGTCCATATGATTTCTCGCGCTGGTATTTTTCTCGAGAACGATCATCGGCAGCTTCTCCAGCTCCTGAAAATCCAGCGTCCTGTTCTTATAGGAGATAAAGCGTCTTCCCGCGACGAAGACGTCCTCGATCTCCCGCACTGGGCTGACTTCAATCTCCGGCAGCTTCTCAAACGGCGTGCTGACGACACCAAAATCGAGTCTGCCGCTCTGTAACGTCTCCAGCGTCTCCGGTGTCGGGCCGTTTGTGACGATCACCTTGATATCGGGGTAGCTCTCATGAAATTTTTCCAGAAACGGCAGCAGATAGAACCGCAGAGTCATGTCGCTGGCGCCGATCCTGACCTCTCCCAGCTCCAGATTCCGCATCTGTCTCACCTTCTCCACACCCTGCTCAATCTGCTCATATCCCTTCGATACATAAGAGAACAAAAGCTCGCCCTCCGCCGTGAGCTTCATTCCCCTCGAGGCTCTGCAAAAAAGCGAAACGCCGAGACTTCTCTCCAGCTGTCTCAGCGACTGGCTCACCGCAGGCTGCGAAATAGAAAGCAGAGCGGCAGCCCCTGTCACGCTGCCGCTCTTTGCCGTATAGTAAAATACTTTAAAATATTCAAGATTACCTGTCATATTTTACACCGTTTCTCCGCAATCTATACTTTTTATTTCTTTAATGCGCTCTCACGATAGATAATATCATCTCTTCCGGGGCCGTTGCTGACCATTGTGATCGGATATCCGATCTGGCTCTCGATAAACTCGATGTAGTTGCGGCAGTTTTCCGGTAATTCCTCATACTTCCGGATGCCGCGGATCTCGCACTTCCAGCCCGGCAGGCTCTTCAGAACGGGCTTTGCCTTCTCCAGCTTCGCAGTCACGGGGAACTCCGTTGTCACCTCGCCGTCAATATCGTAGCCGACGCAGACCGGAATCTCATCCAGATAGCCCAGCACATCCAGAACCGTGAATGCCACATCCGTGGTTCCCTGTAATCTGCAGCCGTACTTGGATGCCACACAGTCAAACCAGCCGACACGTCTGGGACGTCCGGTGGTTGCTCCGTACTCTCCGCCGTCGCCGCCTCTGTGTCTTAGCTCTTCCGCCGCATCGCCGAACAGTTCGGACACGAACGCACCTGCGCCTACTGCGGAGGAATATGCCTTGCAGACTGTCACGATCTGTTTGATCTCATAAGGAGGAAGTCCCGCGCCGATCGCACCGTATGCCGCCAGTGTGGAGGAAGAGGTAACCATCGGGTAGATGCCGTGATCGGGATCCTTCAGGGTTCCCAGCTGTCCCTCCAGCAGAACCGTCTTGCCTTCCTTCAGGGCGCTGTCAAGGAATTTGGAGACATCCGCCACATAGGGTGCAACCATATCCCTGTACTCATGTAAGGTATTTAACAACTCCTTGGGATCGATGAGCGGCTTGTGATACAGATGCTCCAGAAGCACATTCTTCATCTCACAGATGCGCTCTACCTTCTCCTGCAGAAGCTCCTCGTCGAAAAGCTCGCTTACCTGGAAGCCGATCTTCGCATATTTATCGGAATAGAAAGGAGCAATACCGGACTTGGTCGATCCGAAGGATTTACCTCCCAGTCTCTCCTCTTCGTACTGATCAAATAAAATATGGTAAGGCATAACGATCTGCGCCCTGTTGGACACCATGATCTTCGGTGCGGGGACATTTCTGTCAACGATCGACTGGATCTCCTTGAACAGAAGCGGAATATTCAGCGCCACGCCGTTTCCGATCACGTTTGTCGTATGACCGTAGAAAACGCCGGACGGAAGCGTATGCAGCGCAAACTTTCCATAGTTGTTCACAATGGTATGTCCCGCGTTGGCGCCGCCCTGAAAACGAACGATAATGTCCGCCTCCTGCGCCATCATATCAGTGATCTTTCCCTTTCCCTCGTCGCCCCAGTTGGCTCCCACGATTGCCTTAACCATATTTTTCCTCCATTCCCCGCCATACATAGGACGGGCTATGCATAATCAGGCGGACGAAAAGCATCACTTCCCGTCCGCTGTTCCTTTCGTATTATACTATAAGCCTTTCCATAAGTAAAATCAATAAATTTTATATCTTTTATAATCATTTCTTATGAATTGTTCTGCTGACCGGGGAAGCCGCCGCCCGGCATGTTTCCCGCTCCTTCAGGCGGTTCCGGTCTCTCACCGTCTGTCGGCATCTCGGGAGGTTCGCTCATGCCATCAGGCATTTCAGGTCTCTCTCCGTCTGTCGGCATCTCAGGACGTTCATTTCCCTGCTGCCCGTCGCCGCCGTTCCAGTCGCCGGGGCGACCTCCGCCCATTCCTCCGCCGCCGAAGCCGGCGCCCATTCCGCTGCCATAGATCAGGCTCTCCAGCGTCACTTCATAAGCCTCGTCACCCGCCGTTACCGTGTAGCTGCCTCCCTGTTCCAGTCCGGGACAGCTTACCACAACGGAGTTAAAGCTGCTCTCCGCCGTGTAGGACAGCATGACATTTCCGTCCGCATCCTTCAGCACAACCTCCGTGCCCGCCGCACAGTCTGCTGTGCTGATCAGAATGGAGCCCTGCGTGGAGGTGTCGCCAAAATTCAT
Organism: uncultured Acetatifactor sp.; assembly: GCA_934402315.1. GTDB lineage: Bacteria > Bacillota > Clostridia > Lachnospirales > Lachnospiraceae > Acetatifactor. The sequence continues at coordinate 96,315 of CAKRTS010000008.1, forward strand.
TGCCATGCCGGAGCGTCCAACAGCCACCAATGTACCGCCCGTGATCTGCCCGGTTCCATCGTAATCCAGAGCGCCGTCGCCGTCCGATTCCGGCCCGGAAACATAGATTGTTCCGCCCGTGACAGTCAGATCGCCGTTGGAGTCAATACCGTCACCGTCTGCATTGATATAGATTTCGCCGCCGGAGATCAGGATAGAGCTGTCGCTTCCGCCGAAGCTGCCTCCGAACATTCCGCCGAAGCCGCTTCCGTCGTTTCCGCCCGCCGCGTTGAGCCCATCGTCTGTCGCATACAGCTTTAAATATCCGCCGGAAATCACCACGTCATTTCCCTCGACACCCTCATAGCAGGTGCTGATGTTGATCGTTCCGCCGTTGACCGTTGTCGTCTCGTCCGCGTGCAGCGCATCATCACCCGTTGCAATGGTAAACTCGCCACTGTTGACAGTCATGCTGCCGTTGGTGTGCAGCGCGTCATCCTGCGAATCAATGAGGAAGGTTCCGCCGCTGACTGTCAGCTGTCCCTCAGCCTTGATGCCCTTTGTGCTCACGGTGTCGCCGTCCTCATCCTTCGCCGTGGTCTTATTGCTGCTGCCACCGCCCGTCGTCAGGGCGAACTCGCCGCCATCGATCTGTAAATACGCGCTGGCACTGATGCCGTCGCCATCCGCTGCAATGTTCAGGCTTCCGCTCCCGATATAGACAAAGCCCTTATCCTCCTTGTCCGCATTTTCGGAGTGAATGCCGTCCTTCCCTGCGGTGATATTGAGGTCTGCATCCGTGATGCGGACGCTGTCCTTTCCCGAGAGTCCGTGCTTCTCCGCCGATACCGTGACGGTTCCTCCCGTCACTCTCAGATCATCCTTTGACACGATCCCGTGTCCTGCTGCCGCCGTGATGTTCAGGCTGCCGCTTCCGTTGATCGTCAGATCGCATTTCGAGAAGATCACGGCATCAATGTTATTGTCATCAATGGCGGTATAGCTGCCGCCGTTTTCCAGCGTGTTCACTGTTCCGTCCGCCAGCGTGATAAACACCTTGTCTGCCGTTCTGACATAGATCGCCGCGCCGTCGTCATTGGAAATATTGACACCGTCGAGCACCAGCTGGATCTTTGCATTCTCGTCCGCATCGACAATGACCACCGCATTCTCCACACTGCCCCTGAGAATGTAGGTTCCCTCCTCGGAGATAATGACATCTCCCTCTCCCAGCGTGATTACACTGCTTCCGTTCTCCGTATATTCACCGGCAAGGTCTCTGTCTGTAAACATTTCCGATGCATCCGCAATCGTATCCGCCGATATTTCCGTGCCCGACGCCGCCGTCGATGCCAGCGTCTCACCGATCACGATTTCGTCCGTCTTCGCCGCACATCCACCAAGCCCGCAGATCATCATGCTTCCCGCCACGATTCCCGCCATGAGCTTTAAAACCACTTTTCGTTTCATACGAATCACCATCCTTCTTAATTATAATTCATTTACCGTTGTCTCCTTGCGCGAAACGGAGATCTCCAGATTTCCGTTTCTGCATCTGAGTTTGTCAATCAATTCCTTCTCCACATCCGCGCTGCTCAGCACCAGCTCGTAGGTCAGCCGGAAAAGGCTTCCCATATTTGTCGTCTTTACCTGCACAAGCTCGTGGGCGCTGGTATATTTCTCCAGAACCTCATCGAAAACTCCCGTGTAGTCAAGATCCTCGGGGATGGTGATGTGCAGCACCTTTGTCTCAGGCACATTCTTCCTGCTGCCAAAGCTTAGCTTATTGTACAGCAGCATACAGCCGCACAGCACTACCGTGAACAGCACCGCATATCCCAGATAACCCATGCCGGCGATCAGCCCCGCCGCCATCGCCAGAAAGATCGCACCGATCTCCTTCGCCGTTCCGGGTACCGACCGGAAACGCACCAAACTGAAGGCACCTGCAACCGCCACTCCCGCGCCGACATTGCCGTTCACCATCATGATGACGACACAGACAATGGCGGGCAGGATCGCCAGCGTGACAAGAAAGCTCTTCGTATAACGGTTTTTGTAGCTGTACACTGCCGCCAGGATCACTCCGATCACGAGCGCAACTCCGACGCAGAGCAGGAATTTCCAAACGGAAATGACTGTAGTTGACTGGGTATCAAAAATTCCACCAAAAATTGTGTTAAGCATAAATCGATTCTCCTTTTTCTCTGTTAAAAATTTGTATATAAGCATTACCGTACTTTGAAAACGAGGTCTTCCTTATGTTCTCCTCCGAGAGCACCTTCACCATCCACAGAGGGATGTTTCCCGGTGTCTTGATCTCCATCAGGGTCTGTCCGGGCTGTAAGATCGGTGTCCCGTAAACGCCCTTCCCGAGCGACAGGTCTGTCTCCCGCCAGAGGATGTTTTCGTCGAAGGTCACCCGGAACTCGCCCGGCTCTTTCGTATAATAAGCTTCCCTCTCGTAGGAGAGGAACACCTTCGGCGCAAGCGTCCGGTAAAACCGGAGGAAATAGTCGATCTCCTCCGTGATCTGGGAGCTCTCCGGTGCCTCGGCGGTTCCTGCCAGATAGGCGGCTGCCGATCTCTCCGGGATTGTAATCCGCCTTTTATAGACAACACCCTTGTATTTCTTTTTCAGCTCCACAAATACCTTGTCGTCCGGCGCAGCGGCGCTGTAGCTCCGAACCCTGAGCTTTTCCTTGTACACCGGCTTTTCCAGCGATTTTCTCACCAGCCTGTAATTGTCCGTGTCATAATAGATATTCCGGATGGTGCTTCTGCCGTAGGCATCCAGCTCCATGTACGGCTCCATCGCCTTAAGGATGCATTCCTTCTGCTTCCGCGTCAGCAGAAACTTTATCTCATATCTCTGAAAGACCATCTGCGATCCCATATCCTTCACCCTCCTTTTATTTCCCATATCCTTTTGATGGCTTCATCTTACCAGCCGAACCTAAATGAAACCTTAATGAATTGTGAAAAAATTGTGTCTATGCTATAATGTGCGCAGAAGAAAACAGGCTGCACCGGCAGCTGACAGGGAGGTACCCTATGCGTCTTTTGATCGTTGAGGATGACTGGGATATTGTGAAGGCACTGACCGCTCTATTCGAGCACAACAATTACAGTGTGGACGCCGTATACAACGGCAACGACGGCTATGACTACGCGGCCGGCGGAAACTACGACGGCATCGTCATGGACATCATGATGCCCGGCATGGACGGTCTTCAGGTACTCCATGCTCTCCGCGCCGCCGGTATTAAAACGCCCGTCCTGCTGCTCACCGCCAAGGGTGACATTGAGGATAAGGTAAACGGTCTGGATGCGGGCGCAGACGATTACCTGCCAAAGCCCTTCGCTGCTGCCGAGCTTCTGGCGCGCGTCCGGGCGATGCTGCGCCGGAAGGAAAATTATCAGAGCGACACACTGGAATTTGAGGGACTGTCCCTCGATCTCTCAACCTTCGAGCTGCATTTCGGCACAGAGAGCATGCGCCTTGTCAGCCGCGAATTTCAGATGCTGCAGCTCCTGATGCAATCCCCCGGCATCATCATCTCAACCGATCAGTTCATGGAGCGGATCTGGGGCTGGGACTCCGATGTCGAGGTCAGCATCGTCTGGGTCTATATATCCAATCTCAGGAAAAAGTTCGATAAGCTGGGCGCTCCCGTCAGCATCAAGGCAGTCCGGGGCGTCGGCTACTGTCTGGAGAAAAAATAAGGAGAGTCTGACAGATGATTAAGAAGCTACAGAGAAAATTCATATCCATAACTGCCGCTGCCCTCTTCATTATGATTCTGCTGGTGCTGACCGCAATCAACGGTATCTTCTTCTTCCAGACAAACCGCCAGCTTGACGAGAGACTTGACCGCATCATGGCAGACCAGACCTTTCAGCCTCCGGAAGCGCCGGGCAATGAACCGCCCAAGGTCCCGGAGAAGGCAGATCCCGGAAGCATGCCCGGCGGCTTCGGCGACCGCCTGCGCATCCACTCTGACGGCTGTCTTCTCCTTCTGGATGAATCGGGAAGCATAATGGAAATCCGTCAGGATGCGGCGCAAAATTACTCTGAGGATGAGCTCTCCACTATTGCCGCAGAGCTTTCCGCCGGCAACAGGACAGCCGGATGGCACCAGTATTTCAAGTTCCGCATAGAGCCTTACTCCGACGGGGAAGCTGCAACCGCTATCGGACTGATTAACGCCTCCATGGATCTCAACGCCGTTTTTACGATGCTGCTGATCTCCGCCGTGATCGGCATCGTGAGCTTCCTGCTCGTGCTCCTTATCATCGTTCTCGCCTCCAAGCACGCCGTGAAGCCGATTGCGGAGAGCTATGCCAAGCAGAAGCAGTTCGTCACGGATGCCGGGCATGAATTAAAAACGCCGCTCACCGTTATTTCCGCAAACAATGAACTTGCGCGGATGATATACGGCAGCAGCGAATGGTTTGACAGCATCGACAGACAGGTCGGCAGGATGAACCATCTTGTGCGGAGCATGATTACGCTCGCAAAGATGGACGAGGAACGGAAGGAGATCTTCACCGCCTTCGATCTCAGCGATGCCGTCTACGACACGGCAAAGTCCTTTGAGGGACTGCTCCACTCGCAGGGAAAGCTGATTACCTTCGATATTCAGGAAAAACTTCAATATACAGGGGATGAATCCAAGATCAGACAGGTCGTCTCGATCCTCTTGGACAATGCTGCGAAATATTGTGATGAAAAGGGAAAAGTAGCCGTCCGGCTCAGCTCCGGCGGCAGACAGATCAGACTACAGATCATCAATGATTATAAAAACGCGTCCGACTGTGATTTTACGCAGGTCTTTGAGCGCTTTTACCGCGCAGATAAGGCACGAACCTCCGACGGCAGCTACGGTCTTGGACTTTCTATTGCAAAATCCATCGTAGAACTGCACAAGGGGGAGATCCGTGCCAAAGTTTTAGAGCATGACCGGGTTATGTTTGAGGTGATCCTTACACAGTGATCTCTGCTTTCACGCCGAGAAGCTCCTTGTTCTCGTCCAGCACCGGGCGGATGACGTTGTTCAGGAAGGCTGTCACCTGTTCCTTGGAGCGTCCCACATACTTTGCCGGATCCATGGTCCTCTGCAGATCCTCCAGCGTCATGTTAAACGCGGGATCGGCTGCAATCAGCTCAAGCAGATTGTTCTCCCTGCCCTCGACCTTTACATTGCGGCCCGCTTCCATGGAAAGCTCCCGGATGCGTTCGTGGAGCTCCTGACGGTTGCCGCCCGCCTTGACAGCATCCATCATGATGTTCTCCGTCGCCATAAAGGGCAGCTCGCTCCGCAGTCTCTTCTCGATTACCTTCGGGTAAACAACCAGTCCGTCCACCACATTCAGGCAGAGATCAAGGATTCCGTCGATCGCCAGAAATCCCTCGGGGATCGACAATCTCTTGTTCGCGGAATCGTCCAGCGTTCTCTCAAACCACTGCGTTGCGGAGGTGATCGCCGGATTCAGGGCATCGATCATCACATATCTCGACAGGGAAGCGATTCTCTCGCTCCGCATAGGGTTTCTCTTATATGCCATCGCCGAAGAACCGATCTGGCTCTTCTCAAACGGCTCCTCCACCTCCTTCAGATGCTGAAGCAGACGGATGTCGTTGCTCATCTTATGGGCGGATGCGGCGATTCCCGCCAGCACATTCGCCACTCTTGTATCAACCTTTCTGGAATAGGTCTGTCCGGATACCGGGAAACATTCCTTAAATCCCATCTTCTCAGCGATCATGGGATCGATCTTGTCAATCGTCTCCTGATCCCCGTCAAACAGCTCCAGAAACGAAGCCTGTGTTCCCGTCGTTCCCTTCGAGCCGAGGAGCTTCATCGTGCTGAGCACATAGTTTAGATCCTCATAGTCCAGATAAAATTCCTGCAGCCAGAGTGTCGCGCGCTTTCCCACGGTCGTCGGCTGCGCAGGCTGGAAATGCGTGAATGCCAGTGTCGGCTGCGCCTTATATTTCTCAGCGAAATCCGCCAGCTCCGCCATAACGTTTACCAGCTTCTTTTTCACAAGCTTCAATGCCTCTGTCATGACAATAATATCGGTATTGTCGCCCACATAGCAGGAGGTTGCACCGAGATGGATGATGCCTGCCGCCTTCGGGCACTGCTTCCCGTATGCATACACATGGCTCATGACATCATGGCGCACTTCCTTCTCTCTCGCCTTTGCGACATCATAGTTGATGTCCTCCGCATGTGCCTTCAGCTCCTCGATCTGCTCGTCCGTGATGACGGGCTTTCCGTTCTGGGACAGTCCCAGCTCCTTCTCCGTCTCCGCAAGGGCAATCCAGAGCTTGCGCCACGTGCGGAACTTCATGTCAGGGGAAAAAATGTACTGCATCTCCTTACTTGCATAGCGTTCCGAAAGGGGGCTTTCATATCTGTCTGTACTCATAATTTCATCTCCTTTTGCACTATATACGTCCTATCGCTCATATTCGCCGCGGATGTCCTCCGCCGGAGGATCAAGCGGGTATTTTCCTGTAAAACAGCCCTTGCAGATCCCCAGTCCCTCCACGATCTCCTCCAGCCGCTCCACATTGAGGTAGGCAAGGCTGTCCGTTCCGATCACCTTGCGGATGTCCTCCACCGAGCGCTTGTACGCGATCAGCTGCTCTCTCGCCGGAACATCCGTCCCGAAATAGCAGGGCCAGAGGAAGGGTGGAGAGCTGACGCGCATATGTACCTCCTTCGCGCCTGCCTCCCGGAGCATACGGACAATGCGGTCAGAGGTTGTTCCCCTTACAATGGAGTCGTCGATCATGATGATCCGCTTTCCCTCGACAGCCTCCCTGATCGGGTTCAGCTTGACCTGCACACTGCTCTCGCGGTTTTTCTGCTTCGGCTTGATAAAGGTTCTTCCCACATAGGCATTCTTGACAAACGCCGTCCCATAGGGAATGCCCGACTGCAGGGAATAGCCCAGCGCCGCAACATTTCCAGACTCCGGCACGCCGACAACGAGGTCAGCCTCGACGGGACTGTCCTGCGCCAGGAACTTTCCCGCCATCATGCGCGAATGATAGACGCTGACATTGTCCAGAATACTGTCCGGTCTTGCAAAGTAAATATATTCAAAAACACATCTCGCATGCTCCGAGACAGGAATCGCATGACTCATATCCGACTCGATTCCCTTTTCGCTTGAAATCGTCACGACCTCTCCCGGCAGCACGTCTCTCACAAACTTGGCGCCCACCGTGTCAAGCGCGCAGCTCTCGCTGGCGAGCAGATAGGCATTGTCACGCTTCCCGATACAGAGCGGACGGAATCCGAACGGATCGCGCGCACCGATCAGCTTTCTGGGTGACATGATGACAAGGGAATACGCACCCCGTATCTTATCCATCGTCCTGCCGACCGCCTCCTCAACCGTCTTGGAATTCAGGCGCTCTCTGGCGATATAATATGCAATTACTTCCGAATCGATTGTTGTCTGGAAAATTGCTCCCGTATAGGCAAGCTCCTGTCGGAGCTCGGGAGTGTTGATCAGGTTTCCGTTATGGGCAAGCCCTAACGTTCCCTTGACATAATTGAGAACCAACGGCTGCGCATTTTCGCGGGTAGAACTTCCCGCCGTAGAATAGCGCACATGTCCGACACCGATATTTCCCTTCAGCTTTTCAAGCTGTTCCGGGGTGAATGCTTCATTTACGAGTCCCATATCCTTTGAGGAACGAACCAGCCCCTTCGGACCCTTCGTATCGCTGACCGCGATACCGCAGCTTTCCTGCCCACGGTGCTGTAACGCCAGCAGTCCGTAATAGATCGTCGAAGCGACATCCTGTCCGTCAAAATCATAGACGCCGAATACGCCACATTCCTCTTTCAGCTTGTCCTGAGTTTCTGTCTGAATATAAATAGTATCCGCCACTGCTCTTTTCCCTTTCCGATGTGTAATGCCAACGGCATTATCATAGCCCACAGAATGTCAGAAGTCAAGCGCAACCGCCCAACTCCGGCTGTTTAACCGTTCAGTTTCCCGCGTCGTATTTCCCTACCATTTCCAGAATTTCTTCTGCGTATGAAGGATAGCGGTTCGCTATCTCCATGACCTCGTTCCGCGCCGTCTCCGCGACATGGGTATTATAGTCCAGCTGCTTCCTAAGCGCCTGTCTTCTCAGAATCAGCTCATGCCGCATCTCGACCATTTCCCGCTTATCCAGAAATGCGCCCGGATGCGTCGTCCATCTCTGGCTGTCGCTGATGTGGTAATTGTTCAGCTTCATCACAAGCTGCTTCCGGTAATAGTCCGTCTTTGCCTCCGCCTCGGCGAACTCCTTCCGCTCCTCCTTCTCCTGCTGATACTGCTGCCACAGCTTTTCCAACGTGGCAGCGCTGTCCGTACTGTACTTGATGCGCAGGTAATCCTGGAGATTATTGTTGTTCACATAGCGGATCTTCACTTTATTCTGTAGCTGTATCAGCCGGTTGATCGCACCGCTGACGCGCTTCTGCTCCTTCTCGCTGTCCATGTATTTCACCATCAGAAGCGTCACTGCCACCGCCACCGCACCCGCGGCAAGCAGGCATCCAACCCTCGTATCCATCTCAAAGCCGAACTGTAAGACAAGCAGCAGAATGATACACAGGACAAAAGCCGTAAAGAAGATGACTGCCATGCCCCGGAAGTTATTCATCATGACCTCCAGCTCATTCCGTCTGTATTCGTAGGCATGTCTCTCCCTGTCGAGCCGCTTGAGATCCTGGCGCACCAGCTCGCCGTATTTCTCGCACTCTCTCAGCTTTGTAATTCCCTCCTGTATCTCGTTCTCCTGCTTGCGGATCCGCTGGTAATCGCTGTCAGCCATCCTGTTCTTTTTATCGCGGTACCGCTCGCACTCCTTTTCCAGTGCCATCAGCCGTCTCGCAATGTCCTCAAGCCCTTCCTTCTCCTCGGCGGGAAGTGCCTCAATCTCCTCCATATCCGTCAGATAAGCCGTCACAAGCCCGTACTCGCCCGCCAGCAGATCTGCCTCCCTCGATGCCTCGGCGATCTGCTCCAGACAGTTTGTGATATAGCGGCTGCGCTGCTCTTCGTCCTCGAAGTTGACATCCTCCCTGTCATAGACGATGTTCTCCCAGTCCTCCTGCGGCTGCTCCTGTTCCTTCTTTTTCCTTCTGAATAAATTCTTCCAAAAGCCCATGTTGTCCTCTTATCCGTCTCAGAGAGAGACACTTCTTCTATAGCTGTCCTTCAATGTCTGCGTGTATTTTTCACATACGTCATAGTACTTCTGCTTCTGTTCTCCGCCCCTGAGCTCCCTGAAATGATTGAGCTGTAGATATTCCGGCTGCTGTTCCCATTCCTCCGCCAGCTGCTCCAGCTCCTTCTCCACCTTGAGCGTCAGCCCGTACTGCCTCGTCTTGTCCGCCGCAAATGCCACATATTCATTCTCCGGCAGCTCAAGCCTCTTTGCCTCCAGATATTCCAGATAATAGTCCTCTCGATCCTCTATCTCATATGCCTTCCGGAAGCACTCCGCTGCTCTCGCATAAATCATCAGGCCTGCCATTGCCACGCCCTTATTGTGCCAGATTGCCGCCAGGCATTCCGCCCCGGAAGCCGCCTGTTCCTTCCGATCCTGCTCCTGCCATTTTGCGATCAGGTCATCATACCCTCTGATTGCCGCAGCATATTTTTTCTTTTTCACAAGATAGTCGATCTGGCTTTTCTTTCTCTCGATGCCGCTCAGCCCCGCTCCCATTTTCAGAACCCGCTCTATCTCCGAAACGGTCTGCCCATCGTAAAGCCCGACGAAATTCAGGATGGAGACGACGAACACGCTGAGCGAGCCCTTCTTATGTACAATCGGATAGAGCGCCCGCGCCAGCTCCTTCAGTCCGCACTGCTGGTCGATCCAGTCAAGCAGCCCGTCATTTAAGAGGGAAACATCCAGCAGAAAGGCATTCTCCCTCATCACATAGCAGAGCTCCTCCATGCAATAGACGTTAATTCCAAGTCCCGGCACACAATATGAAATTGACGCATAGTTACCAACACAGACACTGACGCGCATAATGCCTCCTAATACATTTCAATCTTTTCCTTCCAGATTTTGCCGGTGGCGGGACGGATCTCTCCCAGCCCCTCATCCTCGACCTCGACGGCAAGCACATTCTCCGATTCCAGCCTGAGCCTTACTCCCAGTCTGGCGATCGTCCCGGGGAAATCCTCCAGCGTTATCCGGGCAACCTTTCCCTTCTGTCCGATCAGCGGCGTGATTACCAGTTCAAGCACATTGCCATCCTGCAGATAGAACTCCACCTGATTTTCCGCCTCGTACCAGTTGATTCCGGCATCCAGCAGTGCGTAATAGGATTCCTCGCCCTGCCGCAGAACCTTCATCCCGATATTTGCTTTCAGCTTATCATTGCCGAGAAACACATGCTGCTTACCGGATTCGCTCGCACACAGGCGCTCCTGCATTCCGAAGCATGCGCCCTTGCTGAAAAGATTGTTTCCCTGGAACACCCGGCTTTCCTTGCAGAGAAGCTTTAAGGACTCCTTCAGCCACTCCTGGTCAAAGCCGTCTCCGATCAGGAAAACACTCCCAAACATTCCCCCTTCACAGATCTCCCCGGCAATTTTCAGGAACTGCCCATCCAGCTCACTGAGCCTGCTCTGCCTTGCAGTTTCCTCCTCCGGAACCGTCTCCCACGCCGGAAACGGAAATTCCCGCTCCTCAATAAAGGCGACGACCGGTGTCGTGTGCTGGTTACACTCTAACCGGTAAGCCCTTATGCCCCCGGCATTATAATGGAACAGCACCGAGCGGTGCATCCATAGCTCCTCCGGCTGGTGGATCATATAGTTATAATAGCTCTCTGTGTGGCTCTCGAACGCAATTTTATCCGTTTTCAGATGCAGACCCTGTATCAATCTTCCGAGCACTTCCAGAATTCTGTGATCCAGCGTCTCACAGGTAATCATCATGGCGCTGATCCTGTCGGGGGACGCGATCTGGGACAGCATTCCAAGGCTTCTCTTCACAAACAGTGTCAAAAGTGCCACCGGATCAAGGCTTTCTCCCTCTATCAGAACGGGTTCCCCATCCAGTGCCAGCGCCAGAAGATTATCTACCAGTATCCCCTGCTGCTCTGTGCTGTAGCGGATCGCTTCCTTTCCGTAGAACCACTGGTTTACCCCACATCTCTTGCAGAGCACCGTCGGAATATTATAATGCTCCGCCCCCGCGACCTGGGACAGGGTCTCCACCTCCCCCGATTCCGAGAGACTGTAGCTGATCTGTGAGACTTCATTTCCCAGATCATAGCCAACAATGATTCTGTCGCCGCTTAATAACCCCATTTCCACACCCCCTATCTTAATTTGAAGAACCTGCTGCTGAAAAACTCCTTCCGATAGTACTCTTCAAGCAGCTTCTCCATTGTGTCGTAATCCTGAAGCGTCTTGCTGATCACAATATCGTTGACAAGGTGGTATCTGCTCTCCATTTCCCTCCCCCGGATGTCGCTCCTCTGCAAAGTTCCGCTCTCCGTCAGCTGCTCCTCCCCGTTCTTCTCCTCCGTGATATAATACTGGAGGCTCTCTCCGAAAAACAGGATGAACTCCTTGAAGAACACTCCTCCGTACGCCTCCTGCATATACTCCGCAGTATATTCATCCGCATCTCCGTTCTCGTGCAGAATCACATAATGGATACAGGCCTTCGACTGGGGTGCCGCGTGGTACTCGATGATTGTCTTGTCCTCCAGTTCCTGCGCCACACGCTCGTTGTCGCTATATTCCCTGAAAAATTCCAGATGAATCCCCTTATCCATCATCTCTTCCAGAAACTTTCCGGTAAGCTTTGCCGTACCTTCGCCCAGCTCTCCGCGGTTCTCCGCATAAAATTTTAACAGTGCCAGCTTGCAGACTCTCTGCACCGGCTCCCCGCGCAGATACATGTGCTCGATTTCATCAAACACATCCTTTTCCGTAACTCTTTCCTTTACGAAATAATCATAGGCACACTGTGAAAGGAAGGCTCCCTCCACCTCCGGCTTTGCCCCCTGTGAAAGATAATAATGAAAAATCTCCATCTTTTCCCCGACAAAGGAACCGGAATAGAGCATCTGCACCAGAATGTTTTCGCAGATCGTATAGCAGTCAAGCTCAAATGACCTCGCCGCCTTCCAGATGTCCCGCAGACTCTTTGTCGTTCCGCGCCCATACATCGTCAGATAGCGCAGAACCGTGCTGTCATATTTTCCTTTCCGGAACACATACATTGCCGCCGCCTTCAGCATCTCATTCTCGACCATATGGTTTTTCTCCATAAGCGGGCCGATCAGTCTGACAAGCAGCTTGGGATCAATAAAATATGGACCATACTCCTCCAGCCACTGCTCTGCAAGCTCGAGCTTTCCTCTGAGTACCGCAAAACGGACAATCGTCGCGCGCTCCTCCACGCTGAGTCCTTCCATATCAAGCCTTGAAAGATATTCGTCGAGATCGCGCAGGTCATCCATATCGTAGTAGCATTGCAGAAGGAGCATTGTCAGCTCTCTCCTCGTCCTGCTGTCCACATAAGGTGCCTCCACGACTCTCCGGATGCGGGTTACGCTCTCCTCCGTCTTTGTCGGCTCTTCCTTTTCATTTGCACAGTAATAGAGATCAAGCTCCCTGTTATTCACCGTAAAAGGCGAGAGCATCCGCAGGAATTTTCCCGAGATCATCAGCTTTTCTATCGTGTACTCCGCATTCTTGATAAAGCGGTTCCTGCAGGCATCCTCCAGGACCACGGTATACTCATTTCCGTACAGAGAGATCCATGCCTTTCCGTCAACCAGCTGATACTCTGTCGGATCAAGATTCCCCGGCTGATATACATACACCTTGCACAGCCTGTCATCCTCCACACGGATCATGTGCGCGAACAGGAGTCTCGACAGCGGCTCAGCGGTCTGCTCTGTAATCATCCCCGGCTGTAAAAGCCGCTGGTACAGATTTGCAAGGTGCCTGTTGATGTGCAGCTTTATGATCTGATCCACACAGAAATATTCCATGCGGCGGCGATAGACCTCACAGAGCTCTCCCAGCCTGTCCTCATTCTGCAAAATATAGTCATACAGGTAAGCTGTGCGCTCATAATCCAGATTATTCTGGTAAGAAAAGTACATCAGGACGACCTTGGGTATCTCAATCGGCTTATCCAGATCCACCGACAGCATATAGTACTCGTACAAGTTTGTAATCCGCAGATTGTTCTCGACACCGAGCCTGTACCATTCAAAATACCTGCTGCCCGTCCTGTTCCCCTTAATCAGCTGGACGCAGATCTGCTGCAGGAAACGGACATCCTTCTTCTTTGCGTACAGGCTGACCAGACTCTTATACAGAAGCCCGGAAAAGCCCTTCGCTCTCTCGACAAGATATAACAGCTGCTCTATCACCTCTGACTTCAGCAGCTCCTGCCGGATGCCGTACCAGACCACCTGAATTTCAAAATCCCCCAGCCGCCGAAGCAATGCCGGATTGCCGTTCAGGAGAGCGACCGCCTCGATATACAGAATCGGGCTGGTACAGCCGATGGTAAACTGCTTCTCCAGAAAGACCCACTTACCGGTGACCGATTTATGATATTCCTCCGAAAGATAAAGCAGCAGCCATGCGACACGCCAGTCTGTATTATTCTTCCGGTAGATATGCTCTACCTCCCCCGCCACACGGTTCACATACTGCTCCTCCCGATGGATCAGCGTTGTAAGATAGAGATAATATGCGTATAATGTATCATTTCCGGCACCTTTCTCCAGCAGCTCCGAGACATGATCCAATATCCATCCCGCCTCGTTGTAGCTGTCCTCCGTAATGAGGAGCTGCGCCTGGAAAAGTCTTGCCGCAATGTCGTTCTCGTCGAGTGCGACCAGCTTCTCCACGAGCTTGCCGGTCTCCTTCAGCCATGTGTTTGTGCTGATCTTCTTTGTGCGGAAAGCCTGATAGAATTCCATCAGCTGTACGGTACACCGCTTTCTGGTCATATCCTGCGCTCTTCCCGCCGTACCCTCCCCGATTCTTACCGTCACGGGAATTGTCAGTGAAACATAGGAATTATACAGGAAAATCTGTCCGTAATTCCTGCCGTTTCTGCAGAGACTGCTGTCAATAAAGACAGGAAGCGTACACCGGTTGCCGAGGAAGTCATCATCTGTCAGTACCTCCTTCTCCGTAAACAGGAAATCACCGCTGCACTCCACATACAGGCAGGTGTAGCCCCAGCCGTTCCGCACGATTGAAAGCTCACGCTCGATCACGGCGCAGGCATCTGACGTTCTCGCCGCCTCCAGCATCAGCTGCTCCTCCTGCACGAGGAACTCCACCTTCTGCTTCTTGTTGATCTGGATCAGGAATTCCTCCATGTTCTGTTCCGAGCCGGGATATGCGGAAAGCGCCCTGTAATCCTCCGCATGCTGCATGTCGCTGCCGGTAAAAACGATGGGAAATTCCGGGGAATAAAACAGTCTGAGTGCCTCCTGCCAGTCACTCTTCGCCAGATTTGCGAAGTGGAAAAGATTCCTGACGACCCCGACGGAGGATTCCAGAACCGTATGCTCCACGGATGCCACAAAGGGAAGATAATATTCCCCGTGATTGCTGATAATGTAAAAATTCCCCTTGACGACGTCCCCTTCCTCCAGCTTCTCCCCATGGAAGCAGAACGCAATTTCTTCATCGCAGCCGACAAACTCCGTCGTCAGGCATTCCATCCTCAGATCGGAGGAAAGAACCGTGCCGCTGGTAAACTGTCCCTGGGTCCCGCAGACATGGAAGGTGCCCTCATAAACCTCGCCCTTGTGTATGGAAATCTCTATTTTTGCGCAGGAGAAATCAAGAGAACCATTCTCATAATCGAAGTTTCCCTCCAAAATCTGATTGATTATCTTCTGCATTTATACTCACCTACTTCTGCTCTTTATTCACGCAAAAAAGCCCTATGATTGATTATACCAAAGAATCAACCATAGGGCAAATTGAATTTATTCGTGCTCTCTGCACATAATCTTACGGTAGCAGAGGGTAAACACTGCTGCCGCAGCCAGCACCGTCAGTATGAATGCCGCAAGAACATATTTTTCGGGGAAGAGCGAATAATATGGGCTCACCAGAATACCGGAAAAATTCATCGCTGCATGCAGAAGCATACAGAGCCAGATATTCTGAAACCGTCTGTACACCAGTCCAAGAACGATTCCCAGAGCAAAGGCATAAATGCCCTGTACCCAGTTTGCGTGCAGAATACCAAAGGACAATGCCTGTATGATATTGGCAACCCAGAAGTTCGGGCTTACCTTTCCCGCCAGCTTAAACACGACTCCCCGGCATACCAGTTCCTCGCTGACCGGCGCAAGTATCACGGTCGACAGGATGCTGAGCAGCGTTGTCTCTGTAATTCCCGCCATCTCCATCAGCTGATCGTATTTTTCCAGCATGCTCGGCGCGAGCGACTCCACAACAGAGAGCACGCCGCTGATCGCAAACTGCGCTGCCAGTCCGAGCACCAGAATCAGCAGGATATGCTGCAGCTTCGGCTTATCCGTGCCCTCGGGTCTCGGCTTTCTCCCATAGGCGAAATAATACCACAGTCCGAACACAAGGATCGCCAGAATCTGGCTGACCATCAGGATCGGAATAATGTTTTCCATGACACGGTTGCTGACATATACTACCAGCTCATCCGCCGCCATGCTGCCTCCCTGCTGCATCATTGTAATTACAGAAATAAGAACCGATGCTGCAACCGAGCAGCCTATCTGAATTACCATAAAGCCTGCCATCGGCAGGAGCGAGACCACCGTCCAGCCAATTTTCTTCATTACACTCTTTTTCCCAGTGCCCATCTCTGCCCTCCTGCAGCCTTACTCCATGTTAAGCTTTTTAGTCATTACAAGCCATGAAGCCATATACAGCGCCACTGCAATAATCAGATTCAGTCCGAAGCTGGTAATCATGTTCACATCAATGTAGCTGCCAATATCCGTACTTGTCCGGATAACGTCGTCCGTGCCGATCACAGACTGTACCACCGAGCCGAGGAAACCGTTAAGAACAGCAATTCCGATATAGCTTACGATCGCCATGAGCACTCTGTGTCTGGTGAAGAGCTGTCCCAGTGAAATTGCGCCATACACCGTCGCCATCGCTATAAAAGGGCCTATCAGCAGAGAAAGCAGGATAAATACCCTGTATATCACAAAATTCAGTCCAAACTGCCCTTCCAGCTCCATTCTCAGTTCCGTCATCAGGTCACCGAATTCACCCCAGAAGCGTGCAAAGGTATAGCCATCCGGCAGAATCATACGGACCAGAGACACTCCCAGCGCGAACAGCGACAGATATACCATCACATAAATAATCATCACCCAGAGCCCGCCGACCAATATCTTTGAAAAGAGCAGCTGATGCTTCGTCACGGGAAGCGTGTGGGTCAGATAGCCCTCGTCCGTGTACACTGTCTTATAGAAGTGGACTGCCAGATAAACCACGATTCCGACAAGCACAACGATCAGCATGACAAAATATAACACCAGGGTAAATATACTTAAAATATCCAGAAGCTCTACCCCTGTCGTAAAGGAGTAATTATATGTATCACTCGTCGCCTGCTTCCACATCGGCGACTGGAATGCCAGCCATCCGAAGAAGGTGATGCCTGCCATCAGCAGCATCATGAGGCAGCCTACCCTGTAGGTTCCCTTCCATTCGTGCTTTATCAATTTTCCTAACATGCGAACACCTCCCTGAAATATGCGTCCACAGACTTACCGTGCTGTTCCCTGATGTTGTCTACCGATGTGTAGAGCACCAGATGCCCATAGCGCATAAAGATCACTTCATCCAGCACCTGCTCAATGTCCCCGATCAGATGCGTCGAGATAATGACCGTCGCATCCGGGTTATAGTTGTTGATGATGGTCCGCAGTATGTAATCTCTCGCCGCGGGGTCGACACCGGCGATCGGCTCATCCAGAACATACAGGCTCGCCTGTCTGCTCATAACAAGGATCAGCTGCACCTTCTCCTTGGTTCCCTTGGACAAGGTCTTCAGCTTCACGGAAGGGTCAATGTTCAGGCTCCGCAGCATCTCGATTGCCTTTTCCTTGGAAAAGTCTGCATAAAAGTCGCTGAAAAAGTCCAGTATTTCACTGATCTTCTGTCCACCCGAGAGATATGTCCGGTCGGGAAGGTACGCGACCTGAGCCTTTGTATCCACACCTACATACTGTCCGTTAATCTTGATGCTTCCCTGTGTCGGAGTCAGCAGACCGTTCAGCATCTTAATCAATGTCGTCTTTCCGCTGCCGTTAGGCCCCAGAAGTCCGATAATCTTTCCCTTCGGAAGTGTGAGCGTAATGTTATTTACCGCTATATTCTTCTTGTCGTAGGACTTTGTCAGTCCCACAAGTTCTACCAGTTCATTCATTTCTATTCTCCCTCATGATTGTCTGATGAAAGCTTTCCCGCACTCAACAGTTCGATTGCCTCCTGTTCAGTATAGCCCAATTCCTTCATCTTTGTAAAGAAATTGTTCACATGCTCCTGTGCCAGTGCTTCCTTAATGTCCCGGATTTTCTGCTGATCCTCCGTGACCGTTCTCCCATTCGTCCGCTGCGTGATAATCAGTCCGCTCCGTTCAAGCTCTGCAAATGCTTTCTGCATCGTGTTCGGATTCACCGCCGCAACCGCTGCCAGTTCTCTGACACTCGGCAGCTTTCCGCCCGCCGGGTACTGCCCCGATACGATCTGCATCTGAATACGCTCAACAAGCTGTGCGTAAATGGGTCTGTCCGCATCCAAATCCCATGCCATCCTGCTCATCCCTTTCCTGCATTTGTTGCATTGTCCTCTTGTATTAGTTCTGTAATACAATGGTACATGTTTTTTTCAGATCCGTCAAGCACTTTTTTTACAAAACAGCATATATATACCTTAACGAATCCTTTGAGGTTATCTATGTCCGAAGAACTTTCAACCGAACAGACCTTAGCAGCTCCCGATGTCACTGCCTCACAGACACCGGAACCGATTGATACGCAGTATGCCGGCGCACTGAAGATCAGTGTCGTCTCTTCGATCGGGCTCGTTCCCATCGAAAATGCGACTGTCACCATCTCCTACACCGGCGATCCCGAAAATACGCTGGATACCCTGACCACCGACAGCTCCGGTCAGACTCCCACCGTAGAGCTGCCCGCTCCGCCGCTGGATCTCTCCCTCGACCCGGACGCGCTGGTGCAGCCCTATGCCGAATACAATATCATGGTCACTGCGGAGGGTTTTGAGCCCGTCTATGTATCCGGCTCTGAAATTCTGGCTGACGAGCTTTCCCTGCAGCCCATCCGCATGAACCCTCTCGCCGTCACCGAGGAGGATGAGAAAATAGTCACGATTCCGGCACATACCCTCTGGGGCAAGTATCCGCCGAAAATACCCGAGGATGAAATCAAGCCGATGGCGGAAACCGGAGAGATCGTTCTGAGCCGGGTTGTCATCCCCGAATATGTTATCGTACATGACGGCGTCCCGAGCGATTCCACCGCGCCGAACTACTGGGTGCGCTATCGGGATTACATCAAGAACGTCGCCTCCTGTGAGATCTATTCCACATGGCCGGAAAGCGCCATCTACGCGAATGTCCTCGCCATACAGTCCTTTACTCTGAACAGGGTATATACGGAGTGGTACCGGAACCAGGGCTACGACTTTACCATCACCTCCTCGACCGCCTACGACCAGAAATGGGTCTACGGCAGAAATATTTACGAGAACATCGACTATCTCGTCGATACCATTTTTGCCAACTATCTGTCCCGCCCCGGTGTGCGCCAGCCGATTTTCACCTCCTACTGCGACGGAAACAGAGTCACTTGTTCCGGTTTAAGCCAGTGGGGCTCGAAGTATCTGGGTGACGAGGGCTATTCCGCCATCGAAATCATCCGCTATTATTTCGGAAATGATATGTATATCAACTCTGCCGACTTCATCTCCGGTGTGCCCTCCTCCTGGCCCGGCTACGATCTCGGAATCGGTGCCTCCGGCGACAAGGTCAGACAGCTCCAGAACCAGCTGAACCGCATTGCACGCAACTATCCGGCAATACCGACTCTCACAGCCGACGGTATTTACGGCCCCGCAACGGCGGAAGCCGTCCGCATTTTCCAGAAGATCTTCAATCTGCCCCAGACCGGCGTGACCGACTATGCCACCTGGTACAAGATTTCGGATATCTATGTCGGCGTGTCGAGAATTGCCGAACCCGGCTGAATATGCCGTTTGAAAAGGGCATCCGGATGTCCCGAATGCCCTTTCCTTATCTTTCAACACTCATCGTTTTGCTTCTTATTTCATTTTTTCCTGCGCCTTTAACAATGCCAGCCTTTTCTCAAACATTGTCCTTACTGCATCATCCGTAAAACATGTCAAGTCTACTTCCTGTATCTGGTTCAATCCGATTGACTTCACGGCTTCTATTGCAGCTTCCTTTTGTGTCATCCTTGCAGAAACCGTCAGACAGTTTGCCCCCTCCAGCGTATCATACGCCTGGAATGTTTTGTTAAAATCCATCAAGTCATAAAGCCGAATCGGCTGATTGGTGGTATTATCTACAAGCAATCCCCAGTTTCCCCAGTGCCTGTCTGTATTCCCGACTAAGTAATCTATGATATTCATCATATAATAGGAATAGCCATCCAACTGCAAAATATATTCCATGGTGTCTATCCCGCGATTGACTGCATAAACTTGAAAATATTCCATAGGAACAATACTTTGGCTCAAGGAAGTGATAATTTTGCTGACAGATACCTTCTGCCCGTCATAAAAGGATTCTTCATATTCCACTTGATTCACATGGAAACACCTTGCTATCTTGCTCGCCAGAAGCTCATGCTCCACAGGTTCCAAGCCACCATCCTTCATCAGCCAGAAGCCATCCTGTTTTCTGATCCATGCCTTCGGATAGCAGCCCTGTGTTCCCAAATCATCCGCTATCAGGTGTCTGTTCTGTATGGTCATCTGCCTGCCTCTGAGCGAGACATCCACAAAAGCCGACTCCAGATGATTTTCAAACAGGTTCAGTTCTGAAAAGAGGTGCTGCTCACTTTTTTCTTTGGTCCAGAAAATATCCATGAGGGACAAACAGTGATAAGATAAAGCTATCTGCGCCCGCTCTTTGTCTGTAGCCGATTGCGTCGCGCCGATACTATTCAAAATCTCTTTGGCATATTCCCTGTCCAGCGTCAGTATGCGGGAAGCACACCAGTGGTAAAAGTTATCCAGATTTTGTATCCTGCCATCTATATCCTCTTCGAGGACCTGCTCCAAATATAAATTGTATGGCAGCATTTCTTCCATGTAGATATTACAGATACCATTCCTGCAAACAGATGCCACTTTTTGATTGCCGTGCATAATTTCATATTCCTGCCAGTCGGCACGAAGTATCTCCATGCTTGTCACCTTCTTTCCAGTTTTACAAATAGAGTGCACCGATAAATCAGGTAATCTGCACACCTCCACTTGCTCCGTACCTATAGAGTAGATGGGCATTGCTATGCACATAATCGTCAAACTTTTCCCTCATACTCTCAGATACTTTTTCTATCTACATTATCCAAGCTTTATAACAGTCTCAGAAAATACTCGTCATCCCCCTCAAAAACGCCCGTCTTTTTAAAGCCATGTCTTTCATAAAACCGTGCAGCCCTGAAATTATCCTTATGGCATCCTAAGGCGATTGATCTTTTCCCGAAATCTTCATATACACACGCGATCGCCTTTTCCAGTATTTCACCGCCAAGTCCTTTATTTCTGTACGCTCTATCCAGCACAAATCCCATCAGTCTGTAAAAAGGCTCTTTCCTCATTTCCTCCGGATCTGTGTCCCACGGAATCGCCTCTCCCAATAACAGCAGCCCAATATACCGTTCACCCGTTTTTACAAGAAAGGTATGTCCGATGCAATGATTTTCAACGCCGTACTCCGTTATTTCCATCAATGTATCCACCGTATCGACAAATGCCTCCGGTATATCGTCCCTGTCTATTTCACACGCATATTGATAATTGGACCGCGTTAATTCTTCTAATGTCAGTGTCATTATCTTTCACCACTCATCGTTTTGTTTCTTATTCCGTTTTTCCTGCGTTTTTAACAATGCCAACCTTTTCTCAAACATCGCCCTTACCATTTTACTGACAGATACCTTCTGTCCATCATAAAAGGTTTCTTCATACTCCACTTGCTCCGTACTTATAGAATAAATGAGCATTGCTATGCATATAATTGTCAAACTTTTTCATTTCTTCGTCTGAGAAACCTTCTTTAATCAACCATGTATAAGAGGGCAACTGACATCTTGCCGTATCAAAGCCATTTGCGGTAGGTCTTTCAAAGTGAACTTCAACCTTCTGTATGCCATCTTCCTCAAATACCTGTGTATGCACTATCTCTGTACCATCAGCTAACGTCATGTAAGGATATATCATATATTTCACTCCCTTCATATAAATAAAATGTATCACTGCCACTTTACACTTGTCACCAATTATGAATCAATTATATCATACATCCGTTCCATAGTCATTATACATGCTGAATTTCTCATGTTTCAAAGCCCTACCCATCAATAGGCCGTCCTATCCTTCCTTGTCACGCAAGGAAAGGGCATCCGGATGTCCCGTATGCCCTTTCCTTACCGTCTCATATTATTCGCTTGTTATCAATGCCTGGAGTTCCAGCGTCGTCTGGTTCAAAGCCTCAACGTTCTGGTTGATCTCTGTCACATTCTCCGCGTTGCTCACTACCATCTGGGCAATCTGCCGGAATTGTTCATTCTGGTGGCTGAACTGCTCCAGCACATTCTTATTCTTATCCGAGTTCGCTACCAGAAGCTTTTCCTGTATTGCGTTTAACTTCTCAATGGATCGGATGCTCTCAAAGGATTCCTTCACAAGCTCTATCATCTGCCAGATAGATTCCACCGTGTCCGCGAGTACTCTGCTCTGCTCCTGTATCTTCTCACTGCTGATTCCGACCTGCGCAGATGTCTCCTTTGTGTCCTCATTGACAGCATCGATCACATTCTGAATCTCATCCAGAAGTCCCTTGGTATTGTTGGAAAGATTCTGTATCTCTCCGGCAACAACGGAGAAGCCCCTTCCGGCCTCGCCTGCGCGAGCTGCCTCTATCGACGCATTCAGCGCCAGCAGATTCGTCGAATTGGCAATCTTAGCGATCGCAGACATGGTCTCCTGAATCTGTTCCGTTCTGGTTACCAGCTTGCTGATTGTCTCCACAGCATTTTCATTTACGTTCATAACATTTTTATTGACTTCTACGAGACGCTTCAGCTCATTTTCATTCGCTACCGCCAGCTTCTCCGTGATCGCGTTGAGCTGTTCCAGCGAAGCGCTCTCTGACTCAACCTGCTCCATGATACCGGTAGAATTATCCGCCAGCGTATGTACTGCACTCTCCGACTTGTCAAGGATCAGCTTCATCCGGTTATTGTTCTTTGCCAGCTCCTTTTTCTTGGCATTGATGAGGAACTTTTCTATGAGATATACCAGCAGGCACATTCCAAATGCACCAAGTGCTACCGCCGCACACATGATTACCACATTAGATACAAAGGTCTCGTTCTTTTCTGGCAAGGCAATCTCCATATGTATAATCATCTGCGCGACCATAAACAAAAGACTGGTCAATGTCAAGGTAACTTGGAATTTGAAATCAATTAAAAGACCTGCTAGCACAAAAAAAAACAAATATTCCCCACATTGTCTTTCCTGGGAAGAAAATATACAGTATATTCGTCTGAACCATTAAAACACCAAACATAATATTCTTGGTCTGTCGTATTTTACTTTTCAGCATTCCCTGACGCTTGATAACAAAGACACAGATGACCGTATAAATTACACAAATTAAAATGTAAATCGCCCATGTGCTCCACCTGACAAAATCTGCTACCCCTATCAGTTTTAATCCGGCATAACTCACGCCAGCTGCCGCACATGACGCTGCAAGCAAGATCAACACCAATTTGTATACATGATCCATGTACTCTTCAATAATAGTCTTTTGTTCCACTTTCTTCTGCCTCCTGTGTTCCACATTTGCTGTCTTTGTAAACTGTCTGTCCAATTCAGTGTAACACATTCGGCTCTTTTTCTGCAACATTCAATTTAAAACATACGTTTCGCCAACGGTAATGAACTCTTTTGCCAGCTTAGCCAACTATTTCCAGCGCTTGTCTGATTCCTTCCACAACTCTCTGCCATTCGCTGTCCATGTCAGGATATTCCTTCTCGACTCCGGCAATATCCTGCTCTCTGCCCGCAAGCTCCAGCGAATAAAATTTTTCACCCAACTCTGCCGCGCCGATGCCCCGCGCCTCGCCCTTCATACCGTGACAGGCAGAGACCCATTGTTTCCAGAGTCCTTCTGTTTCCGGCTGTGCAGCCTTTTCCTGTTCTTTGAGCTGCTGGAGAACATTCGTCAATCGTTTTTTCTGTTTTTCCTGTTCACCGGCAAACAACTCCAGCAATCTGCGGTAGAATGCTTCATCCGCATCCGCATAGCGTATGCCGTCCTCCGTATTCATGCCCGCATGTTCCAGAATCTGCAGCCAACTGTCCTCCTGTCCGGCTGTCTCCACCGCCGAGGCCTCTCCTTCTACCGACGCCTCTTCCTCTGCCGCCTGTTCCGTATCTGCCACAGTTTCTTCCCCTGTCGTCTTCTGCCCGGCATCGTCGGACTTCAGAAAGCTTATCAGCAGCCGCTCCAAACGCTTCGGTTCAACCGGCTTCGCCAGATAACCCGCAAAGCCCTCCGCCAGATACATCTGCTCTGCCTCTCTTCCCGCATTGGCAGTCAGTGCAATGACCGGCGTTTCCCGGTTTTTCCCGTCTGCATCCTCCCGGATGCGATGCAGAGTTTCTATTCCGTCCAGATCAGGCATCATATGATCCAGCAAAATGAGATCGTATTTTTTCTTCCTGCAGATCTCCAGCGCGCACCTGCCTCCCGGCGCCGTCTCCACAACGGCTTTCGTCCGCCTCAACAGTTGCTTTATCACCATCAGATTCCGCTCGTTATCATCCACGGCAAGAATATGCTTTGTATGGAGATCCGGTAACTGCCCGCTCTCCTCAGACGTCTGCTCCTGCTCCTTTCTCTCCTCTCTCCACGCTGACATTTCCTCCGACGTCGCTTCCGCCCATGGCAGAAGAATCGTAAATCTGCTTCCCTGCCCAAGCGTGCTTTCGACTGTCAGGCTTCCCCCCATCGCCTCTGTCAGCTGTTTCACAATCGCCAGTCCGAGACCGATACCCGCCTTTCTGCCGATGTTGCTTCCACGCTCAAAGATTTCAAAGATCCGGTCAAGTTCCTCCTTCGGAATTCCTATGCCGCTGTCGCTGACCGTCAAAGCGAGCTGCCGTTTTCCGTTCTCCGTCCTTCCCTCTGCCCTCAAGCCCACAAAGCCCTTATCCGTATACTTTATGGAATTGGACAGCAGGTTCGTGATTACCTGAAGCAGACGCACCGAATCTCCGACCTGACAGCCCCTGTCTCCTTTCAGCTCCTCCGCTATCTCAACGTCAAGCGCCAGTTCCTTTCTCTCCGCCTGCGGCCGCATAAGCTCCTCTGCCTTTTCCAGAATATCTTCTATTTTATAAGGAGTCCTCGAAACGACAAGTCTTCCGCTTTCCAGTCTGGAAGCGTCCAGCACCTCGTCGATCAAAGCCAGCATGTGCGCCCCTGCTCCGGCAACCTCACGCGCGTAATTTCTGATCTCCTCCTCTGCGCTCTCGCGGATAATCATTTCGTTCATTCCGAGCATGGTGTTCATCGGAGTACGGAGCTCATGGCTGACCTTCATCAGAAACTGCGTTTTCGCCTCGTCCGCCTCCTTCAGCTTCTGCATCGCATGCAGCTGCTGCGTCTGATTGATAAACCAGAGCATATGGCCGTTCTTCTCGCCGTTTTCGATAATATCCTCAACACGCAGTTCATAGACGGTATTTCCCCGGTATACCAACGGTTCCTTCCGCCCCATCAGGGAGGTAATCTCAGGATAATTTCCTATATTGCGGTTTGTGCGGATGTCCGCAAACAGCTCGTCCATCCTGTGATTTGCGAAGATAATCATATCCTCCCCGTCCAGTATAATCAGTCCTTCATTTCCATGGTTGAACGCATTGTCAACCGCCGCGTGCAGCGAACCGAAGTAGCGGTACTTCAGCATCGCCATCATCATGCAGAACATTGTGACGGTCATTGCGATCACGACAGGATTATAGCTGCCGAAAACGCCGATCCCCTTTAAGAAAAGCTCCAGCGTCAGGGCACCGATTCCCGCGGCAATATAAAGAATCCGCTTTCTCTGCACCGGAGAACTTCTCCGGTATCTGACGGCACACAGAACCAGAATTGCCAGAATATCCGTAAAAAGCTGTATGTAATGCAAATACCAGAGGACTCCGCCCTCGACTTCGATCCTGTTATATAATCCGTCCGTCAGAATTTCCATCGAGGAATAGAAAAAGGGATGTTTCTCCGCGGTGAAAATCCCCACGAGCACAAGGGTACTGCACAGCCCCTGCACACCATAGATCCACGCCGGAATGGAAAACCTTGCAAATACGGAAACAAACCACAGAAGCGCCATCAGAAAGCCTGCCTGTCCGACATATTGGACACAAAGTCCGGACAGCGCTTCCCCGACCGTGTCCGAGTGCATCAGTTCAAGCTGGAGCCCGATCACGAAAATGATCGTAAAGACATTATAGAGAATAAACGCCATCTGTGCCTTCGACGGCTGCTGGTTCAGAATGACGACCAGCATGAAAAGCATCAGCAAAATAGCCACAACATCCACAGTTTCCAAAATAAACAGCATTTCCGTCCCCCCTCCAGAGCAGAACTTCTAATTCTATATCCGCTCAAATCATTATTCCCATATATCGTCAGCCATATTGTATTGATAAAACTTTGTTCCGTCCTTTGATACGGCATAAATACCCAGAAGCCGTCCCGCCATTTCCCCGTTGATATTTTCATCCTCAGAATATCTCAACTCAAATGTGTAGCACGCGTTTCCGTCAATCTCTCTTTCAGACATCGCTTCCCACACAAGACTTTTCCCGTCATCGGCCTCCATATCTGATTTTACTATACCATTAGAAATTGCATTCTGGGTAATATTTTCAAACACATTATCAACAGAAAACCGAATATCTTTAATTTCGCCCATCATTTTCAGGTAAACTGCTTCCTGCTCCTTATCCGCCGGATCCCACTGCACATCACTTGCGTAATGAAGAATATACGTTTTATTGCTCGTCGTAAGAATGTAGCGATAGGCAGTAAAATCAAGTCCGTTCTCAATAAACTGCTCCTCTGTCATGGATTCTTCGTAGCAGACAATCGTAAACAATATGCCTTCATATCCAGCTTCTTTTTCTCTGATTTCCGGTATGTATACATCGAAGTTTTCCCCTCTTTTTTCTACGGAATATTGTCCCTCCCAGCTATCCGGCAAAATCAGTGTAAGGTTAATTTCTTCTAATTCCAAAGTTTCCTGCTCAACAGGCACCTCCACAATGGTTTCACGGGCAAAGGCTATCGCCCCGACACCGAAACCGGAAACCATAAGAACAAGCGCCGCGGCAATCCCCAAAAGCTGCCGGAATCCTTTTTTGTGGTGCATTGCCGCATAATTCGGAAGCTGTTCCGCCTGTTTTACAAGTCTGTCATCAATATTCCCTATATGCTCTGAAAACTTTTCTTTGTTCATAATTCAATCCCCTCCCTTTCCAGATCTGCCCGCAATTTCCGACGCATTTCATACAACATGGATTTCACCTTGCTTTGGGAGAACCCGGTGCTCCTGCAAATTGTTTCAATAGAATCAAAGTACCAGTACCGCCTGATAAACACATTTCTCTTTTCTTCTCCCTGCCGCCAGAGAAACTTATTGATCGTATTTTCGATTTGTCTGCTTTCGACCTCAGACTCAACATTATCCGTTCCCGATACGCAATCGCTCAATTCCTCAAATGATGTAATCGCAGCAGTATTTCGTTTTGACGCAGAAATGTATTCATATTTCTTTAATGCAAGATTTCTTGTAATACGGCCGATAAAAGCTGAAAATATACTTGGTTTCTGGCTCGGAATGGCATTCCACAGAGCCAAATAGGTATCATTCACGCACTCCTCGCTGTCTTCACAGTTTGAAAGAATATTTCTCGCAATGTACGTACATAACCCGCCGTATTTTAGGGAAGTTTCCTTAATTGCATCCTCTTTCCGTTCCCAATACAGTTCTATAATCTTATTATCATCCACATAGTTTTCCTCCCTGTCATTTCCATTGAAAGCTGCTTTCACTATTTAAGTACGGTTTTCTTGAAATCGGTTGTAATATGCAGAAGATTTTTTAATAGACCGGCAGCGGCGAACTGGCAGTTGCTGCGCCGGTTCGCCGCTTGTTGAATTTTTATCTGTGTTCCCTACCGTGCATATGTATTATCCCATGATTGCTTCTCAATCATGGGATTGATGTCCATTCGGACGTTTTCTGTTTTAGAATAAGGTCATTATCCCATGCACAGTCATAGCCATTTATTCCTTCTTTTCCATTTTCCAGGTCTTCCAATTCCCGCATGCAATCTTCCACTGCCTCCGCAATGTACTCGTCGGTCATTTCCCTCGTAAAGAAAAAAATATCCCCGTCCTCGACCGGCAGAAAATATGAATCTATGCTTTCCCGCAGATCTTTCAGTTCAAAGGTGCATAGCCTGTTCAGCGCTTCCTTTTCAAAATCCGACGGTATCACAAGCTCATTCCGCAACTGATACTTCTGTATCACATAGGCATTGCCGATCTCATAGTCTCTGTGAAGCCTGTCTATATTCCCCGGTATCATCGGATTCCAATGATATTTGTCATACACAAAGTGCCTGTAAACCACATCCTGCACAAGATGAAGATAATAGCCAAGATACAGATCATCCGTCTTCATCAGGTCTCCAAACAGCTTTCTGTAGCCTTCAAAATCATATGTTTTCTTCTGCCCTCCGGCAACGGTTATTTTCATATGGCTGCTGTCATAATCGCAACCTGCATCTGGAAGAACCGCTCCCAGCTTCAGGCGGTCAGGATTTTCAAACTTTCTTTTCTTGATAATTTCGCATGTAATTGCATAATGAATTATGCTGGATGCCATCGTGTTTTCTCCTGTTATCCTCTGATTCGTCATTCGTTACTTTCCAGATAAATTTCCTGTATTTATTCACTATCCAATTCCTTTTCGATTTCCTCGATAGATGGTAAGCTGCTACGCAATTCTACAGGTAAAGATTTTTCAATCTGACTTTTCCATTCTGCCACACCTATCGGATTCTGATAACCGCTCAACGAATACTCTACAACCGTTTCATTTTTACCCTTTACTAACAGCAATCCAATTGTAGGTTTATCATCCGGGTGACGTAAAATATCATTCACTGCATTCTGATACATATTCAATTGACTGATAAAACCCGGTTCAAAATCACAGGCTTTCAGTTCGATTACAACATAGCAACGTAATTTGAGGTGGTAGAATAAAAGGTCTATATAAAAATCCTGCCCTCCAACCTCCAAATGAACCTGTCTGCCAACAAATGCAAATCCTTGTCCTAATTCTAACAAAAATTTCTGGATATGTTCGGTCAGTTTTCTTTCAATCTCCACTTCACGTCTTGGCACATCTGTTCCCAAAAAATCAAATAAATATGGATCTTTAAATACTTGATTTGCCATATCAGAATCCGTTGGAGGAAGCGCAACTTCAAAGTTATTTACACTCTTCCCACTACGCTCCATCAAACAACTTTGAATCTGTAACTCCAAAATGGTACTGCTCCAACCATTTTCAAGCGTTTTGTAGGCATACCAAATCCGGCTTTCTTCATTATCTAATTTATCTAGCAATTTAATATTTGTCCGCCAAGGTATTTGTGCAACAACCCGTTGCACAATTTCAAAATCTGGCCAGCATTCCGCAAATTTACGCATGTACTTAATATTTCTAGGAGAAAAACCTGACATATCAGGAAAAGCATCTTTTAAATCTTTTGCCATTCTGTCAATTACTTTTGCTCCCCATCCTTCTTTCCCCTGTTTTTCTAATATAGCTTTACCTATATTCCAGTATAAACAAATCATGCTTGAATTTGCATTCAAAACGACAGATACTCTCTGCCTTCTAATTTCACTCTTTATTTCTTCTATAAATTGCAAATAATTATCACTCATTTCGGTAAGCTTTGGAGCAACTGGGAAAAGCGCTCCTTCTTTATTCTTACCCATATGGTTTCGATTATCCATAAATATACCCCGTCTTTCTGCGAAAGACACCAATGTGTCATGAAACACAGGATCTGTCCTTCGCTATCTAAT
>CAKRTS010000009.1 GCA_934402315.1 uncultured Acetatifactor sp.
TCTCCAAACTCCACATCAATGTGGATATAACTGTCGGCTTTTTTGTGGGATAAAAGAACTACCGTCTCCACATGCACCGTCATCCCGAACTGGTCTACTCCCCGGATCCGCTTTACCTCATACCCGCCGTCGCAGAGGATGCGCAGGTCGCGGGCGAGGGTCGCGGAATCGCAGCTGACATAAACGATGCGGCTTGGCTGCATCTTGAGCATGGTGGCAAGGCACGCCTCGTCGCAGCCCTTGCGGGGCGGATCGACCACAATAACATCAGGATGACGCATGTCTGCCCCATCGGTGTCCGCCGGGGATGCGACTGCGCCAGCTGTCACATTGGGAACTTCAACCGCGCCCTCCGGCTCACGCTGCTCGTAAAATGCCGGCAGAACCTCCTCCGCCTTGCCAACATAAAATTCCGCATTTTGAATGCCATTTCTCTGCGCATTCGCCTTGGCATCCTCGATCGCCTGCGGAATGATCTCGACACCGTAAACCTTCTTCGCGCTTCCCGCGAGGAAAAGCGAAATCGTGCCGATGCCGCAGTAGAGATCCCAGACGGTCTCCTGCCCGGTCAGCCCCGCGTATTCCAGCGCCAGACTGTAGAGCTTTTCCGTCTGTACCGGATTGACCTGATAGAAGGATAACGGCGAAATGGCAAAGGTCAGCTCGTGCCCGGTGAAAGGATAGCCAGTTTTCTGCATGCCGCGGACATGAATGGTGTCGGAAATCGTGTCCTTTCCCCATAATGTGTGGATTTCCTTACCCATAATGACATTCGTTCTTTCCCTGTTGATGCTGATTGACACGCTTGTCATATTTGGAATATCCGTCAATCGGCTGAGGAGCTTTTCCTGATTGGGAAGGGTTTTCTTATCCGAGTTCACAACCAGACAGACCATAATCTCCCCGCTCGTAAAGCCTTTGCGGATCAGCACATGACGGATCAGTCCCTGTCCTGTCAGCTCGTTATAGGCGCTGACGTGGTTTTCCCGCATATACTCCAGAATCCGCTCCAAAATTTCCTTATTCTCCGATACGCCGAGCGCACAGTCCGTGTTGGCAATGATGGAGTGCGTTCTTCCGGCATAGAACCCGGTGATAGGGTTCCCATCCTTATCGGTGCCGACCGGGTATTGTGCCTTGTTCCGGTAATGCCATGGCTCGTCCATGCCGACGATCGGCTCCATTCTCTCATCGACATATCCTGCATCGAAGCCTCCGATACGGATGAGATTATTGCGAATCTTATTCTGCTTGAACTGTAGCTGCTTTTCGTAAGAAAGTGACTGCAGCTGGCAGCCGCCGCACTGCCTGTAATAACGGCACTTGGGCTCCACACGAAAAGGAGAAGGTGTCTCCACCTTCTCTAATCTTGCGTAGGCATAATTTTTCTTACACTTTAAAATCTTGGCAAGAACAGTATCTCCGGGAACCGCATCCTTGACAAAGAGCGTAAAGCCTTCTACCTTGCCGATTCCCTCCCCCTCTGTACCGATGTCCTCGATTTTAACCGACACTGTCTCATTTTTCTGAAATTCCATAGCCACCTCTTCAATTACCGCTCTTCGTGCTCCTGAGATTCGATTCAAACAGTCTGCTGTAACCGAACCAGCCCGTATTGTCACTATTATTTTCCAGAATTTCCTTAAAGGTTTCCAGCTTGGCATCCGTGTCATCCGCATGGTTCAAGGCAAGCGCCTCGATCAGTGCCGGAATTTTCGGAGAACCGAATTCATATTTTCCGTGATGCGCCAGAATGCAATGCTGCAGTTCCGACAGCACACCGTGAGGAAATCCGTCAATCTTTGCGGCTCTCTCTGCCACCATCTGCGCTCCCATGACAATATGTCCTAACAGCTGTCCGTCATCCGTATAATCATTTTCAGGAAACGGCGAAATCTCCTTTGTCTTACCGATGTCGTGGCACATAGCCGCGGTGAGGAGTAAATCCCTGTTCAGGACAGGGTACGCACTGCAATAGTAATCGCAGAGCTTCGTAACGCTCAATGTATGCTCCAGCAGTCCGCCGACAAAACCGTGATGCACCGTCTTTGCAGCGGAGGATTTCTTAAACGCTTTTGCAAATGCCTCATCTTCTACAAAGAATGCATTCAAAAGCTTTTGCAGATAAGGATTCTTAATGCTCTTAATCAGTCCCAGCAATTCCTCATACATTCCGTTAATATCCTTAGAGCTTACCGGAAGGTAGTCCGACGGCTCATATTCCTCTTCACGGCAGACACGGATGCGCTTGACACTGATCTGGAGAGACCCTTGAAAATTATTCACATCTCCGTAAACCTCTATGTAGTCCAGAGTATCGTAATCTCCGATCCCCGGGTTATTCGGCTCCCAGACCTTTGCGTCTATCGTTCCCGTCTTGTCCTGCAGAACAACGCTCTCATAAGGCTTTCCGTTCTTTGTCACAGCCGCCTGCTTATGCTTGCAGAGATATATATCAAATACTCTGTCTCCCTCTTTCAAATCCTTAATGTACTTCATCTTTCCCTCCATAATTATTTCTTTTCATAGGCATTTGCAAAACTCAAAATTTCCACTAACAGCTGTACAGAATGCATATGACCATGATATTGTGGTCAAAAGCTCCGATAGGCTGTAATTGTCCGAATTGTTTGAATGTGTAGGAACCTCTAGTTGTGCTTAGTGGTGACCAAAGAGCGTTATGAGCAAAAATCCGCCTGTTTGAGCGCAGCGAGTTAAGGATTTTTGTGAATGTACTTAGCTGTTTGATCAACACTTAGCATAACTTGGTTCCGAAACCCTGAAAACAATTCAGACAATTTCAGACAGATGCGGCTTTTGCGTCACGTTGCCTGCGGTGGTCTATGCATTTTGCGCAGCGTCACTTACAGAAGTCTGAGTTTCGCAAATGCCTCTTATTCCATCTTTTCTCCAACCTCGATCGCAAAATTCATTTCCTTAAACTCATCCTGAACCTTCCTCATGACCGTTATGTTAATGGTCTGTCCCGGTTCCAGCATCATCAAGGCGTTGGAGTAATCGTTAAAAATGACAACGTTTCTGCCGCCGATGTTCGTAATGACGTCTCCCTGCTGGATGCCCGCCAGCATTGCAGGGGAATCCATATCGACCTTCTTCACAAATGCTCCCTGCGGCACTCCCAGCTCTGTGTTGATGTCCGCGGAAACCGTCACCCCGCTGATTCCCAGATAGGGCACGGCATTTCCGTTCGAGAGCTTCTCCATGATCCTGCGCAGATCCGTTATTCCGTAGGCATAGATCACATTTTTTACATCCGACCCGGTTTTGTTCTCCGTAATCACGCCAACGATCTGACCCTCCAGATCAAAGAGCACACCACTTGCATTCTGACTGCCATTGATGTCCGTCTGAAGGATTCTGTAGGTTCTGTCGATCGCCGAATAGATATGGCTCGATGACGTAATCATGCCATAACCGACAGAATTACTGATTCCCATCGGGCTTCCCATGGCGATCACCGGTATGCCTGTCATGTTATTACTGTTGGCGGAGCCCAGCACCGGATAAACAAGCTCTTCCTTGTTGACACTGTCCGGAATATCTGTCAATGCCACAGCCAGAATTGCAAGACCGGTACTGCTGTCCTGCTGTTTTATGGATGCGTTCACCTGTGCACCGTTGTAAAAGGTGAGCGTGAGACTTTCCGCAGAGCGCAGAAGCCCTGCTGCCGTCAGCACGAGCAGCTCCTTCCCATTGTCCGTAATGATAACGCCTGCCGTCTGGTTCTTGCTTTCCTGAACATTATTGAACCAGTCAATGTTGGACGTCACCGCCGTCACTGTGACAATATATCTGTTCAGCTCCGTCGTGTAATCGGACATGGCGGTATAGAGCTGCTTGTAATTATCCTTATCCAGCACAACCCCGGAAAGAATGTCCTCGATCTGCTGTTTATCCAGCACCACATCCTGCGGTTCCGGCGTCGGTGTCGGTGTCTCCGCAGGCGGAAGGTTTTCCGCAAGCATATCCTCCGGGGACATCTCCTGCTGATCCTCCGGGAACACCACAATCTGCGGTTCTTCCTCTGGGTACAGCCAGTTATTGATCAAGGGCTCCAGTACAAGAAAGGTCACACACGCGATCAGACCGAAGATCACCGCCATCGATGCCGTAATGATCGTTCTGCGGAGCAGCTTTTTCCTGTTCACCGGTCGTTCCTTGATCTTTTCTATCATAAAGTCGCTCTGGTTATTCTGTTCTTTTTCCGGCATAGATTCTCCTCTCCCAGCCCCTTAAGTATACAGAATCAATGTAAAAAAGTAAAGGTCAGCCTGCACTCTGACGCTTTGCGCCATCCTTGCCGCACAGCACAATTCCGACCAGTAAAAGGAGAGGGAAACAGATCGCCGCCAGAATCCCCTTCTTGAGGTCGTCGCCGAAAGCGCTCGAGACCATGCCGACCACCGTCGGCCCGCCGGAGCAGCCGAGATCACCCGCCAGCGCCATCAGGGCAAACATTGCCGTTCCGCCGTTTTTCATCGCCTTTGAAGCCTTGCTGAAGGTTCCCGGCCACATGATTCCCACCGAAAGACCGCACACAGCACAACCGACCAGACCGAAAACCGACCCCGGAACCAACGAAATACAAAGGTACGAGATCATGCAGAGAATGCTGCTGCCGATCATAAACCGGTCGAGATCAAGCTTATCTCCCCACTTTCCGTAAAAAGCCCTCGACGTTCCCATGAGCACGGCAAAGGACATAGGCCCCGCCAGATCGCCGACCGTCTTGCTGACGCCAAGTCCTTTCTCGGCAAAGGTAGATGCCCACTGGCTCACCGCCTGCTCGCTCGCACCGGCACACAGCATCATCAGCATAAATACCCAGAATATCTTCTGCTTTGCAAGATCCTTTATGGTAAGTCCCTTCTCTCCCTCCTCGATCAGCGGAGCGATTGGTACCTTTGTAAACACCAGACTGTTGCAGAGCGGAACCAGCGCCCAGATCACCGCGAGAATCTTCCAGTTATGAATGCCGAATACCGCAAAGAAGATTGTGGAAATTAGGACAACGCCGACATGCCCCCAGCAATAGAAGGAATGCAGCATACTCATCGCCGCTTCCTTATTGTCCGAGGGACATGCCTCCACAACGGGACTCACCAGAACTTCCAGCAGTCCGCCGCCAATGGCATAGACTGTCACAGAGATCAGAATGCCCACAAACGGGTCCGGCAGAAGCTCCGGCAGGAATGCCAGCGAGGCAAGCCCGACCATCGCCAGAATGTGCGCAAGAATCATGGATGCCCTGTAACCGATCCTGTCGACAAAAGTAACGGAAACCAGATCAACGATCAGCTGCAGCCCGAAGTTGAAGGTAATCAGCATTGTAATTTTCGAGAGCGGAATATCATATGTGCTCTGAAACGTCAGAAAGAGCAGCGGCGCAAAATTGTTGACGATCGCCTGCACAATATACGCGATAAAACACGCTGTGATAGTTTGTTTGTAATTGATTTTCCCGGACATAAAAAAATCTCCTTTCGTCTTCTCTGATTATTTTATTGAATCGAAGAAAAGTCAAGATATTTTGCGTTTTTTTCAGTACTATGCTATACTTTTGACATGAGCGTCTTTCACGCAGATAGGAGCACTTTATGAATCAGAAGGTTTTAAAAACACTTGAATACAATAAGATCATCGATATGCTGACAGAGAAGGCGGACTCGGAGCCGGGTAAAAGGCTCTGCCGGAAGCTG
The DNA here is from genome assembly GCA_934402315.1 of uncultured Acetatifactor sp. Classification (GTDB taxonomy): domain Bacteria; phylum Bacillota; class Clostridia; order Lachnospirales; family Lachnospiraceae; genus Acetatifactor. The sequence continues at coordinate 5,721 of CAKRTS010000009.1, forward strand.
CTGCCGTCGACAGACCTTGAGGAAATCGTCAACAGCCAGAAGCTGACCGAGGACGCGCTCGGCAGGCTTTTTAAGGTGGGAAGCACCTCCTTCGGCAGCAACAGCGACCTGAATTTCTCCATTAAATCACTGGAAATCGGCAGCACTCTGTCCATCGTCGAGCTGATGAAAATCGCATCCATGCTGGATAACGTATCCCGCATCAAGACCTACGGAAAAAAGGACAGAGAGGACGCACCGGATGACAGCCTGACCGAATACTTTGAGCAGCTGACCCCTCTGACCCAGGTGGCAAACGAAATCAACCGCTGCATTCTGGCAGAGGACGAGATCGCCGATGATGCCAGCCCGAAGTTGAAAAGCATCCGCCGCTCCATGCTGCAGACAAACGAGAAGGTACACTCCCAGCTCAACTCCATGCTGGCGGGAGCCTACCGCACTTACCTGCAGGATGCCGTGATTACCATGCGGAACAACCGCTACTGTATACCGATCAAGGCGGAGTATAAGGGACAGGTCAACGGTATGATCCACGACCAGTCTGCGACCGGATCGACCTACTTTATCGAGCCTGCGGCAGTAGTAGAACTGAACAACAAGATCCGAGAGCTGGAGCTGGAGGAAAAGGAAGAGATCGGTGTCATCCTCGCATCCCTCAGCGCAATGGCTGCGGAGCACACAGAGGAGCTGTCCGCAAACCAGAAGCTCATGACAGAGCTGGATTTCATCTTTGCCAAGGCAAAGCTTGCCATGGACATGAACGCGACGACACCCATTTTCAATACAGACCACTATATCAATATCCGCAAGGGACGTCACCCGCTGCTTGACCGGAAAAAGGTCGTTCCGATCGACATCAACCTCGGAAAGGATTTTGACCTGTTAATCATCACCGGGCCGAACACCGGCGGTAAGACGGTATCCTTGAAAACGGTCGGACTCTTTACCCTGATGGGACAGGCAGGACTGCACATTCCGGCGCTTGACCGCTCGGAGCTTTCCATTTTTAGCGAGGTTTATGCGGACATCGGAGACGAGCAGAGCATTGAGCAGAGTTTATCCACATTCTCTTCCCATATGAAGAGCATTGTCCACATTTTAAAGCACGCGGATGCGGATTCCCTGTGTCTTTTCGACGAGCTGGGCGCCGGAACCGATCCGACGGAAGGCGCCGCCCTCGCAATCGCCATCTTGAACTATCTGCACGACAGAGGGATTCGCACAATGGCGACCACGCACTACAGCGAGCTGAAAATCTATGCACTCTCCACCTCCTTTGTGGAGAATGCCTGCTGTGAGTTCAGCGTTGAGACCTTACAGCCCACATACCGGCTGCTCATCGGTATTCCCGGAAAGAGTAACGCCTTCGCCATCTCCTCCAAGCTGGGACTCTCCGACGAGATCATCAACGCCGCCAGAGAACAGATCGGCAACGAGGACAAGAGCTTCGAGGATGTCATTTCCGATCTGGAACAGAGCCGTATCACGATTGAGAAGGAACAGCGGGAAATTGCGGAATACAAGGAGCGCATCCGCACATTGCAGGAGCAGCTCCAGCAGAAAAACGAAAAGCTGGATCAGGCGAAGGACCGCATCTTAAGAGAGGCAAACGAGAAAGCAAAGGAGATTCTGCAGGAGGCAAAGGATGTCGCGGATGAGACGATCCGTGATTTCAACAAGGCGGGAGCCGGAACAGACATCCGAGAGCTGGAAAAGAAGCGCCAGAAGGTCAGGGATAAGATCAACGAGAAAAATGAACGCTTGTCTCTGGGCGCAAATAAGAAGCAGCCCGAGAAAAAGACTCTTGACCCGAAAAAGCTGAAAAAGGGTGACACCGTAAAGATCGTGTCCATGGGTCTGAAAGGAACCGTCAGCACATTGCCGGATGCAAAGGGCGCTCTCTTCGTACAATGTGGAATCATGCGCACCCAGACCAACGTAAGGGATCTGGTTCTGGTTGACGAAGCGACTGTAACCACCCCGACCCTGCAGCGCACCGGAGCGGGCAAGATCAAGATGTCAAAGACGCTCTCCGTCTCCACGGAGATCAATCTTCTCGGCAAAACCGTCGACGAAGCTCTGTCGGCACTTGACAAGTATCTGGATGATGCTTACCTTGCCCACCTGCCGAGTGTCAGAGTCGTTCACGGCAAGGGCACCGGCGCTCTCCGCAGTGCCGTCCACAACCATCTGAAACGCCTGAAATACGTCAAAGAATTCCGCCTCGGGGAATACGGAGAGGGAGATGCAGGCGTAACGATCGTCACCTTTAAATAAGTAAGGGAGAATAGAAATGGTAAGTAAACAACGAATTTTAATTGTAGATGATGACAGCAATATCGCGGAGCTGATCTCTCTCTATCTGACGAAGGAATGCTTCGAGACCTTGATTGTCAACGACGGAGAGTCGGTAATGCCCTCCATGGAGAGCTTTTCGCCGAATCTGATCCTTCTGGACATCATGCTTCCCGGCATGGACGGTTATCAGGTCTGCCGGGAGGTGCGTGCGAAATACTCCGTTCCAATCATTATGCTGTCCGCAAAGGGCGAGGTCTTTGACAAGGTTCTCGGGCTGGAGCTGGGCGCGGATGATTATATCGAGAAGCCTTTTGATTCCAAGGAGCTGGTTGCCAGGGTAAAGGCTGTTCTGCGCCGCTATAAGCCGGCAACCGCCGCTCCCGAAAATCCGGATGACAAATGCGTGGAATACGCTGACCTCTCGATCAATCTGACGAACTATTCCGTGGTTTACCTCGGTGAGACGATCGACATGCCGCCGAAGGAGCTCGAACTTCTCTATTTCCTCGCTTCTTCCCCGAACCATGTCTTCACGAGAGAGCAGCTGCTCGACCAGATATGGGGCTATGAATACATCGGAGATACCAGAACCGTTGACGTACATATCAAGCGTCTCCGGGAGAAAATCAAGGATCACGCCAACTGGAAAATCGGCACGATCTGGGGCGTCGGCTATAAATTTGAGGTAAGAAGCTGATGAAGAAGACCCTTTATCTGAAATTTGTACTGGCATATTTCATATTCAGTGTTTTCAGCTTTATCATGGTATCGATCTTTGTGCCGAGCATTACGAAGGAGCATCTGGTGAGAGAAAAGGCGGAGGTGCTTTACTCCGAGGCAACTCTGATCTCAAATACCTACGCCACCGGACTGTACACCAGCGAAACGGATCTGGAAACGGTGAAGACCCAGCTCGATTTCCTTTCGGTCTATCTGGATTCCACGATCTGCATCATCAACCCCTCCGGCCGTCTGGTTCTGGACACCAGCCAGCCGCTGAACGTTGAGGATGTCGTCATGATAGAGAACTTTGACCCGACCATGACGGGCGGCTCCTATTATATGGTAAATAATTTCTTTGGAAACTTCGACTCGGACATGCTCAGTGTGCTTGCACCGATCACATCCAGCTACATGGTCAAGGGCTATGTTGTCATTCTCTGCGACATGAATGACATTCAGACCTCCTGCAACAGTATGCTGAACATTTCCTATATTACACTGGTTATCCTGTTGCTGCTCTCCTTGATTATCCTGATTTTCTTCACGGAGATCGTCTACATTCCGCTGCGCAAGATCACCTATGCGACGGAGCAGTACGCGGCGGGAAATATGCACTACGAATTTCAGGTGGAAAGCGAAGATGAGATCGGTTATCTCGCCGCCTGTCTGAATTACATGGCAAGCCAGATCGCCAGCGCGGAGGACGACCAGAAAAAATTTGTGGCAAATGTCTCCCACGATTTCCGTTCGCCGCTGACTTCAATCCGCGGTTATCTGGAGGCAATGATCGATGGAACGATCCCCCCGGAAATGCATGAAAAATACCTTGGGATCGTGCTGAACGAGACAGAGCGGCTGACGAAGCTGACGAACAGTCTTCTCACCCTGAATAACCTGAACACAAAGGGAATACTGCTCGACCGAACCGATTTCAATATCAACAAGGTGATCCGCAATACTGCTGCCTCCTTTGAAGGCACCTGCCTGAAAAAGACGATTGCGATCGAGCTGATCCTTACCGGCGACGAAATGTATGTCAACGCCGATATGGGAAAGATCCAGCAGGTATTGTACAACCTGATCGACAACGCCATAAAATTCAGCCATCACGACTCCGTAATCAAGGTCGAGACCTCTGTGAAAAAGAGCAAGCTCTTCATTTCCGTCAAAGATACCGGCATCGGCATCCCGAAGGATGATTTAAAGCTCATCTGGGACAGATTTTATAAATCCGACCTCTCCCGGGGCAGGGATAAAAAGGGCACGGGTCTCGGACTTTCCATTGTCAAGGAGATCATCAACTGCCACGGAGAGCACATTAACGTAATAAGCACTGAAGGGGTGGGAAGCGAATTTATCTTCTCACTGCCCCTGTCAGCAAAAAACGACGAGGAAGATTAACCTTCCCCGCCGTTTTCTTTTATTCTGTCATCAATCCCTGTTTTTGTATCCGATTCATCACCCTGCGAACCGGGTGATACAATATCAGCATGATCACAAAATTTCCGATACAATGTCCCACATCCCATGGGATTCCCGCTACCCACCATGTAAATCCGGCATACAGACCGCCCCTGATTCCTTTATCCGTGATACCAATCACGAAATAGGGAATCGCGCACATCAGACCGAAGAACAATCCGAAAGCGCCGGACAGCACGCTCCAGAACCAGACGGATGTCTGCTTCCTGTTCAGATAGGCGAGCAACGCCAGAAGCGGCCATACATACAGATACATGATCCACCAGAGTCCCATTCCGTAGATACAGCCTTCTATCAGAATAAATACAGGCACAACAAACAGTATCCTCCATCCGAAAAAAAGCGTGAACAGAATAATCCAGAAGGACACCAGCTCCACATTCGGAACAAAGCTCAAGGCTTCCTTACACACCACAATGACCGCAACCATAGCGCCGATCAGGGCAATGTCCCGGATCGTGATCTTTCTGTTTGTTCTCTGCTTCTCCATACTTTTCCCTACTCTGCTACATAGGGCGGAGTATATTCAAACCGGAATACGTCTCCGTCTGCTACGGGCTGGGTGTCAACACTGTAGTTGCCATAGTCACCGTTTACATAGATTGCCCAGTAAGAACCGTCTACATTCCAGTCATGTGTCTCACCGTTGATGGTAAAGAGCGAATAACCGTAGTCTCCTGTCTCACCGTCAAACGTAAGATCCTTCGCATCCTTCATTGCGTCGAGCAGATACTCCGCGTCGGTGTGAACCTCGTACTCCTTCGTCTCAGCTTCCTGATTCACCACCTCAAGCGTGATCGACTTGCTGCCCTCAACGGGCTTTTCCTTAAACAGGTTGAAAATCACGAGCAGAGCCGCTACCAGTACAACCAGCACGACAACTCCGACAATGACTTTCTTGTTGGATTTCTTTGTCTCCATTTTTTCTCCTCCGTTTCTTCGTTGCTATGCAACATTTACTCAGTGAATAAAGGTTCCTGTAAATGCACGCAAAAAAGAAACAGAATCGGATAGCTGCTTCCATCGTACTAACCAAGTCCTCGTGGTCACACAGTACTCACTACAGGCAGGTCTTCTGACTGAAGTATCAACACTGCATTTCGCCTTCCCGATTCCCTGCCAGAATTTCCGCCAGTTCCTCAGTGACATTACTGTTCCTTTATCCGAAACAGGAAATGCAGCTCCTCTATCACAGCGACGAGATCGTTCAGGTCTTTCACCTGCTTCCCTTTTCACCGGATCAAACAAAGCTGTTCACCCGACACCTGTAATGCTCTTATTCACTCGGTTTTCAATTCTAGCACAGAGAATAAAAAAAAGCAATGAACTACATGCCGCATCATATTGCCGTTGTATTCTTTCCTGTGCTACAATGGTTATCATACAGAATTTCAGAACGAGGAAAATCATGCCTGACGAGAAGGCTTTTGAAGCAGCAAAACAGAAAATAATCGGTGTTGACAGACAGCGGCTCGGAATCGGAACACTCTCCGAGAAGACCGTCCACGCGATCCTGAAAAACTATTACGAACCCGATGAAGACCATCAGGAAATCCCGATTGAAAACTATGTCGCGGACATCTACGCAGACGGTGAGATCATTGAGATCCAGACCGCACAATTCAACCGGATGAGGGAAAAGCTCAATGCCTTTCTGCCCCTTTATCCCGTGACGATCGTATATCCGATCCCAAGACAGAAACGGATCATCTGGATTGACGAGGAAACAGGCGAATGCAGCGCGGGCAGAAAATCTCCGAAGACGGGAACTCCGTATCTGGTATTTCCCGAGCTTTATAAGATCAAGATGTACCTGAAGAACCCTAACCTGCGCATCCGTCTCGTACTGCTCGACCTCGAGGAGTATAAGCTGCTGAACGGCTGGAGCAGGGATAAAAAGAAGGGTTCAAGCCGCTACGACAGAATACCGACCGGGCTGGTAGAGGAAATTGACATCCGCTGCCTGCAGGATTATATGCAGTTTGTTCCGTATGAATTAAAGGATGCCTTTACCTCAAAGGAATTTGCGAAGGCCGCCCATATTCCGGTTTCACTCGCCCAGACGGTGCTGAATATCCTCTACCATGTCGGGACAATCACAAGAGTCGGCAAAAAAGGAAACATGTACCTTTATGAAATTATAGAAAACCTATAACAAGGAGTAACACATCCATGAACCTGATCCTACAGATACAATCTTCCTACAATCAATTTACCAAGGCTGAAAAAAAGGTCGCAGATTACTGCCTCGCGCACAGGGATGAAATTCCTTACCTCTCCATCACTGAGCTCGCCGATGCCTGTGAGGTCGGTGACACCAGCGTATACCGCTTTTGCAGAACCTTGAAGCTTGAGGGCTATCAGGAATTCAAAATGAAATTTTCCCTGAGCCAGAACGCGGCGGATCATTCGGAGGAAGCTGTATCTGATTACGAAACTTCAACTACCGCCTTTGACGCTCTCGCAAAAAAAGTCATGAACTCCCACAAAAATGCGATTGAAGAAACCTATCATCTGCTGAATCCTTCCACCTTTGAAAAGGTTCTCGACCTGCTGGAAAACGCAGAGCGCATTTACTTTTTCGGCGTCGGTGACAGCCTTCTTGTGGCAGAGGAGGCTAGAAACCGCTTCCTGCGCATCACAACGAAGGTAAACTGTATCACAGACCCGCATATGCAGGCAGTTGCCGCCTCTCTCTCAACCGAAAAGGATCTGATCTTCCTTATCTCTTATTCCGGCTCTACCAAAGACAATATCCAGACAGCGAAGCTCGCTAAGGAACGCGGCGCGAAGGTAGTATGTATTTCCCATTTTCAGAAATCCCCTCTGACGGCTTACTGTGATGCCGTGCTTTTGTGCGGCTCCAAGGAAGGGCCTCTGAACAGAGGATCAATGTCTGCAAAGTCTGCGCAGCTGTATCTGATCGATCTTCTCTATCAGAGCATGTATGAGCGCAACCCCGAAGAATGCTTTAAAAATAACGAACTTGCGACAGCCTCTGTAGTTGACCGCTCGGTTTAAAAAACTTTTTCACTTTTTTTCACAGTTTGAAAATATTTTCTTTTTTCTATTGTATTGCCTGTGTCGTAGTGCTATCATGAGGTCAGGAAGATACTGAACGGAGGTATGACTTTATGAAAATTTATGCAGCAAAGGACTACGCGGACTTGAGCAGAAAGGCAGCAAACATCATTTCTGCGCAGGTCATTATGAAACCGAACGCCGTACTCGGTCTGGCAACAGGCTCTACTCCGATCGGCGCATATAAGCAGCTGATTGAATGGTATGAGAAGGGGGATATTGACTTTTCCCATACCCTCAGCATCAATCTCGATGAATACAAGGGATTGTCCGGAGACCACGATCAGAGCTACCGCTACTTTATGAATCACAATCTCTTCGATCATGTAAACATCAAAAAAGAAAACACCAATGTTCCGAACGGTCTTGCCGAAAATGCCGAAGAGGAGTGCAGACGCTACAACAATATTATCCGCTCACTCGGCGGAATCGATCTGCAGCTGCTCGGCATCGGCGGAAACGGACATATCGGCTTTAATGAGCCGGGCGCCGCTTTTGAGAAGGAAACGCATCTCGTCACACTGACAGAGCAGACCAGACAGAGCAATGCAAGATTCTTCACTTCCATTGACGAGGTTCCCACACATGCCTTTACCATGGGAATCAAGAGTATCATGTCCGCAAAAAAGATTCTGCTTCTGGCAACGGGCGAAAAAAAGGCAAAGGCTCTGTACGATTCCTTCTTCGGCCCCGTAACGCCCGGTGTTCCGGCATCCATTCTGCAGCTGCACAACGATTGCATTGTCATTGCGGATGAACCGGCATTGTCGCTGATCCGTGAAAAGACAGGCTGGGAGGATAGCACCTATGATAATTAGAAACGGCATGGTCTTTCAGGAAAATAAGAACTTTGTCCAGAGAGATGTCTTTATCGAAAACGGAAGAATCGTTCACTCGATCCGGGATGTAGAGGACACTACCGAGGTTGATGCAGGCGGACTGTATGTGTTACCCGGTCTTGTCGATATTCACAGTCACGGCGCTGTCGGACATGACTTTTCGGATGGGGACAGGGAGGGCTTAAAGGAAATTCTGAAGTACGAGTATTCCCACGGAATCACGACCTACTGTCCCACCTCCATGACAGTGGAAAAGGAACAGCTATATAAGGTCTTCTCTTCCATGGCAGACTGGAAGGACGAAAAGGGCATGTCCCATGTAGCCGGTATCAATATGGAAGGGCCTTTTCTGGATGTCAATAAAAGAGGCGCCCACAGACCGGAGTGCATTTTAAAGCCGGATGTCGATTTCTTCCGGGAATGCAACAGGCTTTGCGGCGGCAAAATCCGCCTTGTCACGCTCGCTCCGAATATGGATGACGCAATGGAATTTATTCAGGCATTAAAAGGGGAGACTGTTATCTCTCTTGGACATACCGCCGCAGATTACGATACCTGCAAAAAGGCGCTGGACGCGGGTGCGTGCCATGTGACACACCTCTATAATGCAATGAATCCTCTGGAGCATCGCGCACCGGGTCCGATCGCTGCTGCCTCAGAGGATGAGAATTGTGTTGCTGAATTAATTTGTGACGGAATCCATGTCCATGCAAGCATGATAAGAATCGCCTTCGAGCTCTTCCCAAACCGGATCGCCTTAATCAGTGATTCCATGAGAGCGGTCGGACTGGAAAACGGCACTTACGAGCTGGGCGGCCAGAAGGTACATGTGGACGGCAGACGCGCCACTCTCTCAAACGGCACAATCGCGGGCTCCGCAACAAATGTCTACGACTGTATGTGCACCGCTGTCTCCTTCGGAATCCCTCTGGAGGATGCGATTGCCGCCGCAACGATCACTCCCGCAAAGAGTATCGGCATCTTTGATGAGGTCGGCTCCCTGACTCCCGGAAAACGCGCCGATGTCCTGCTTGTAGATAAGAATCTGAAGCTCGTAAGAGTAATTTAGGAAAGAGAAAGATTCCACGCCCACAGTGCGGCACCGGAAGCAGCATCCATATCCGGCTGTTTCAGGAGGATGCCCTCATATCCGGTTTTGATTCTTGTCTCGACTTCCTGTCGGAATATGGTCTGATGGGTCAGCAATCCTCCCATCAGACAAAGCGGCATGGTCTGCTCGCCGAGTCTGCGATAGACAGTGAAAGCCAGCTCACACAGATCCTTCGCATTTTTCTGCAGTATCTTTTTCGCCGTGCTGTCTCCGGCAGAGGCTCCGTCCTCCGCTGCATGAGACAGTGCGGCGATTGTGCTTTTATCCGTTGACGAATAAGTCTTCGCAATGATCTCCCCGATACTCTTACAGTCCCAGTAATTCTGCACCAGCCCTGTCAGCATCGTCTCTTTGCCTCTTCCGTCATATGCTCTCACAACAGCTGTCAGAACATCTCTGCCTATGGCATAACCGCTTCCGACATCATCGATCAGATGCCCCCATCCGCCGGCTCTTACTGTCCTGCCGTTTCTGTCTCTTCCGTTACAGATGCTCCCTGTCCCGGAGATCAGAATCGCGCCTGCTCCGCCGCTCATTGCCCCGTAGAGTGCGATTTCCTGATCGCCCTTTAATACCAGTTTGTCAGAGAAACCATATTGCTCCGCTGCCTCATGCGCAATCCTGCCGACATCGGAATTACTGATCCCTGCGGCGCCGATACAGACCTTGCTGCATTCACCGGACTGCGCGATCGTCTCAAAAATCTCCGACAAAAGTTCCCTGTACTTCCGTTCACCGATACTGTTCAGATTAAAGGGGCCGAAAGTCCTGCGGATTCTATCTTCTTCGCTCTCTTTCCAAAGCTCCAGCGTTGTCCTTGTACCGCCGCCATCTATTCCTGCAACCATTTTCCTTCACCCATTCTATAACCTGATCGGCAGACTTCCCGTAGGCTGCCATTCTCCGCGGAACATTTCCTCTAAAACCTTCAATGTCATCAGGGAATTATCCCATGCGGCAATTCCGACCGCATTCTCCGGCAGCTCTGCAAGATCATAAGGATTCCTCAGCGCCACCACTGCGACAGGGAGCTGCTTTTCTGCGAGAGCACGCACAAGCTCCAGCTGTCCCGGCTGCAGATGTCCGTTGTAGGTGCTGATGACAATGCTGTCTGCGCCCGCAGCCTTCTCTGAAACCGCCCTGATCTCGTTTTCATCCGGGTTCTTTGACGTCAGCAATGCCCTTCCGCCAAATTTCTCCGCCATATACTCCGCAAAAGTTACCTGCCTGTTATTCTCGCTGGATGCCAGTGTTGCACGAAATCCTGCACATCCCGTAAAGAAAGTATTTTTCCCGGCCGGAAACAGCTTTCCCTGTGTCAGAACGATAGATTTCCTCCGTATTTCCCTTTCTGTCTGCCTGTCTTCCTCACTGCATCCCTGCCCGGAAGCTTCCCCGCCGATGTACTCTTCCTTATAGGAAAGTATTTTATCAACGGATGCTTCCATCTCATCCAGAGAAATCTTTCCGGCATCCACATCCCGGTATACCTCCAGAATCGCCTGTTCCAGAAGCTCCGCCGTATGACTGACAAAGACCATATCCACTCCGGCAGCCATTGCCGCCGCAGCGCCCTTTGCCGTGCCGTAATACTTCTTAATGGCATCCATCTCCGTACAATCGCTGAGAACCAGACCCTTAAATCCGAGTCTTCCCTTCAGAATATCCGTTATGATATGTCTGGACATTGTACAGGGAATCTTCTCCTTCTCCAGCTTTGGAAACAGAATATGACTCGTCATAACGGCGGGAATGCCGTTTTCAAAAACCGCACGGAAGGGAATCAGCTCCAATGCCTCAAGCTCCTCCAGCGTTTTATCTATGATGGGAAGACCAAGGTGCGAATCCACCGCCGTATCGCCATGTCCCGGAAAATGCTTTGCGCATGCCATCACCTTTTCCCGCTGATAGCCTCTTACCGCCGCAATACCGTACTCTGCCGCAACCTCCGGCTGATCGGAAAAGCTTCTCACACCGATGACGGGATTCGCCGGATTATTGTTTACATCCATGACAGGCGCAAGGTTGAAATTCACTCCAAGCCTCTTTAACTCCCTTGCCGTGATTCCGGCAAGCAGCTCCGCATTCCCCGGATCTCCCGTTGCAGCCGTCGCCATTTCCCCCGGGACATTACAGCCGTCTCCGGGCAGTCTCGTCACAACGCCGCCCTCCTGATCGATTGTGATGAAAGCGCTGTGCCCTGTCTCCTCTCTCACCAGCTCCTGAATATCCTGACAGAGCCTTTTCAGCTGTGGCATGCTCTCCACGTTATGTTCAAACAGAATGACATTTCCCAGCTTATATTCCTTCACCAGCCGGATAAATTCGGGACTCATCTCCTTGCCCGGAAATCCCCCGACAAACCTCTGTCCCACCTGTGCCTTCCAATCCATTTTCTTCATACTGATCCCCTATTCATAGATATGAAATTTCTTTTTCCGCTCTGCAAATTCTCTGCTTTCCCTCTCGTAACGGGATAGAATTTCATTTCTGTCCCAGTCTCCCGTCAGTGCGTCCGAACCGGATAAAAGAGCAAGCATTGGTCTTCCACCCTCCCGGTAGGGCGGCAATACCGCATAGTCCTCGGGATAGAGCTTTCTCACAATGTCCAGAAGTGTGATTCCGACCGTCACAGGACGGATCCTGCTCTGATCTGTCACATGCAGTACAATGCCTCCGCACTTTTTGCCCTGATGCTTTGACGCCGTCGGCGTGAACCAGACCGGTGTCGAAATCACTCCCGGAAGCCTCTCTTCGTTAAATGCTTTCATCAGCTTCTCGGCATCTATGTAGTCAGCGCCGATGATACGGAAGGGTGCGGCTGTTCCACGTCCCTCTGAAAGATTTGTTCCCTCTATCAGACACAGACCGGGATAGAGCAATGTTGTTTCAAAGGTCATCAACGCCGGACTGGGAGCCTGCCAGACTGTTGCCCACCGGCTGAAAAGCTGATCTCTCCTCCACCCCTTACAGGGTACGATCTTCAGATCACAGCCAAGCCCCTGTTCCTCGTTCATCATTGCTGCTGCCTCGCCGGAGGTAAGCGCATATCTTGCGGCAAGAGGATAACATCCGACAAAGCTGCTGTACGTCATGTCAAGAATGCCTCCTTCTACCAGCTCCCCTCCAAGGGGATTCGGCCGGTCGAGAACCACAAGCGTCTTTCCGGCTTTTGCACAATCCGTAAGCGCATTATACAGGGTAGAAATAAAGGTAAAGAAGCGCACTCCGATGTCCTGTATGTCATATACCAGAATATCAAACTGATCCAGCATTTCCTGTGTAAAATGCTTTCCCGCACTCCCATACAGGCTGTACACGGTAAGTCCGGTAGCCGCATCTATGTAGGTACTGACATCCTCGCCCGCTCCGACGTCTCCCCTTACTCCATGCTCCGGCCCGAATAATGCAGTCAGGTTACAGACCTCCCGCAACACCTCTATGGTAGACTTAAGATTACTGTCCCTGCCCGTAATACTGGTCAGGAGACCGACTCTTTCTCCCCGGAACCAGCTTTGATACTGTCTGATCTGATCCACTCCCAATGCAACCATATATCCTCCTTAAAGGGAGAGCTTCCCCATTACGACCGGATGTCTTGCACCTGTGACGGAAGGCACGTTGTTTGCCATGCCGTAAAGCGCCTCGTTTGCCAGAATCGCAAACGCCACTGCCTCCTTCGCGTCACTGTCATAGCCGATGTCCTCATTTGTCACGACCTGACATCCCGGAAAACATTTTGCAAGATCACTCATCAGCACAGGATTCTTACTTCCACCTCCGCCGACAATCATGATTTCCGGCTTCTCCGGGGAAAAACCCGTGACACCGATCGCAATGCTCTCCGCAGTGAAACGGGTAGCCGTTGTCAGGCAATCTAAAAGGCTGATTCCCTTTCCGGCAGCATATTCGGTCAGCTTCCGCACATACTGTCTACCGTAATATTCCCTTCCCGTCGTCTTCGGCGGTTTCCTGCTCAAATAAGGATCCTGCAGCATAAACTGTAATAATTCTACATTAACTGCACCGGAAGCAGCAAGTCTTCCTCCATCATCGTAAGTCAGCTTTCCCTCTGTCAGCTCCGAGGTCAGTGCATCCATAATCATATTTCCCGGGCCTGTGTCAAACGCCGTCACCTGATCCAGTGTACAGGCCTTCGGCAGAATTGTCACATTTCCGATTCCACCGATATTCTGGAGTGCGACCGTTTTATCCTTCCTGCGATAGAGCAGATATTCCGTGTACGGCACAAGCGGAGCGCCAAGTCCTCCCGCCGCCATATCCCGCACCCGGAAATCACCGATAACAGGACAGCCGAGCGCCTCCGCGATACGCGCATCCTCTCCGATCTGAAGCGTGCCTGTCACCTGATGGCCGAGATAGCTCTCTTCGACCGGCATATGCCAGACAGTCTGTCCGTGATTTCCCACAAGATCGATCTGCTCCGGCTCAATTCCCACCTTTTTGCAGAGTTCAAGGCAAGCCGCTGCATAGAGATCTCCGAGCAGATTACTCATTTTGCACAGCTCGGAGGCTCCCCCGAAGGAACCCTCTGCGATCCGGATGATACGCTCCCTGACCTCCTTTTCAAAAGGAACAAAGAGAAAATCCAACTGCTTCACCTTAATGTCCGTTCCATATCCCGAAATCTCAGTCAGCACAGCATCAATGCCGTCCGCAGAGGTTCCCGACATCAGACCGATCACCCATCTATGCTCTTTTTCTCTCAGAACAGATAAATCCATTCCCTGTCTTGTTCTTTCCATCTCAATATCCTTAGACTGCCTTTGCCTTAATTGCGTTTGCCACATGTCCTTCCGCCAGCTCCAGCGCCTTCCTTGCATCCTCCGCGCTGACCTTGCGCAATATCATGACAATCGCTGTTTTCGGGTGATAGCCGCACTGCTCCAGAACTGCCTTTGCCTTCTCTGCCGTCTCCCCCGTTGCACTCTGTACAATGGAAACGCATCTGTTAATCAGCTTCTCGTTGGAGGGCTTTACATCCACCATCAGATTACCGTAGACCTTTCCAAGCCGGATCATCGCCCCGGTGGAAAGCATATTCAGAACCATCTTCTGAGCCGTTCCGCTCTTCATGCGCGTCGAACCTGTGACAACCTCCGGCCCCGGCATCGGCGCAATACCAATATCCGCTAACGTATCAATATCCGAACCCGGACAGCAGGTCACACCGACGACCCGTATTCCGAGACTCTTTGCATATTCCATTCCGCCGATTACATAAGGAGTTCTGCCGGATGCAGCAATACCGACGACAATGTCCTTTTCACAGGCATTTATCTTTTTCAGATCCTCGGCTCCCAGCTCCTTATCATCCTCCGCGCCTTCCACTGCCTTAAAAATTGCTCCCATTCCACCCGCGATCAGACCAACCACCTGGTCGGGATCGGTAGAATAAGTCGGCGGACACTCCACCGCATCAAGAATGCCGAGTCTGCCTGAGGTACCGCAGCCCATATAGATCAGTCTGCCTCCCTGCCGCAGCTTTTCCGCGATCAGATCAACCGCCTGCGCGATATGATCCAATTCCTTCTCGACTGCCACAGCAACCCTTTTGTCCTCGTCATTGATTAATTTTACCATCTCCAGCGTAGACAACTCATCGATATGCATTGTTTTATCATTTCGCTGCTCTGTAGCAATTTTATTCAGCTCCATAATTTTCACACTTTCCCTTCTGCTGCTTTAACCGTCCAATTCTTTTTCCACAACGGCAAAGATTCGTTTGACTTGAAACCCCGCTCCCACATAAATTTTCTGCGCACGATTTTCCACACCCGTAAACAATGACATATACCGGGAACCCGCCTTCTCTTCCTCCTGACACAGCCTGTAAAACAGAAGTGTTCCGAGATGATGCTTTTCATGCTCCTTTGCGACAGCAATTCCGGCAAAATAGCCTCTGCCCGTTTTTTCCGGGTAAACTGGCCCCGCAAACCCCGCGACATATCCATTCTTCACTGCCACAAGCATATTGATCTGTTCGGCAGCATAGGGGATTTCTTCACTCCACATCGGATTATTCATGGAATCCACCATGGCAGACAGACCCTGATGCTTCCTGCCGTCATACCATTCGATTGTGTACCCTTCTTGGGCTGCCTCATGTTCCTTTTCAACAATGCTCTCCGGAATCTGAAACTCCTTGAGCCTCAGAAACATCGCACATTCTCTTGTCCTCTCCCTGTAACCCAGCGACAAGGCTCTCTCATAAAGGGGAAGATCAATGGCAATACCCGGTACATTATTATGCTGGCATCCCTGCGTATCGGGTATGATCCACGGTAAACGCATCGGATTAAAGAAGCTGTACTGGATCTTCTTTACACCTGCTTCACGGAATGCTTCTTCCAGCCTATGTAGTAGTTTTTCTGTATTCTCCTCCGTATCATATTCCGCCCGCAGGATAAGACAGGTAATGTAGGCATTTTTTTCGATACAGCCACAGATAAATCCGCATACCTCTCCGTCTTCTGTCAACACAAAGGCATATTTCCCGGAAAAGCATCTGTGTCCTGTCAGTAATGTGTCAAAATCTTCTTTCTCCAGTGGCGCGTAACCCTGATTCACCGCCGCACTGTTCCAAAGCCGGAAAACCGCATCATGATAAGAAGAATCATAATTACTGATTTTCATATTCCTGATCCTCTTTTAACCTTTCACTGCGCCGACAGTCACACCTTCCAGAAAATACTTCTGTAAGGAAAAGAATAAAACGAACATCGGAATGGCGGAGATACATGCACCTGCCATCATGGGAGAGAGCAGAGTCCCGTTTGCAAACTTAAATGTCTTAAGCCCGACCTGAATCGTAAACATACTGTCCTTCGATGTAACCAGAAACGGCCAGAAGAAATTGTTCCAGCTGCTTAAGAAGGTATTGATCGCCATAACTGCGAAGATTGTCTTCGACAGGGGCAGTACAATCAATCTGTAAGTGCGAAGCTGACCGCAGCCCTCGATCTTTGCACTTTCGATCAAAGCGGTAGGAATCCCCGAGAAGAACTGCTTTGAAAGAAAGATATTATAAGAGGTGCAGATGCTGGGCAGAATCAGAGCCGCAAAGGTATTCGTCATCTTGAACTGCCTTACGATCAGGATATACAGGGGAACCTGCGTCACCTGATAGGGAATCATCATTGCGATCAGAACCATGAAGAACAGCACTTTTCTTCCTCTGAAATTGATTTTTGCGAAAGCATAGCCTGCCATTCCCGCAAATGCCACATTGCCGATTACAGTAAACACGGCTACAATCAGGCTGTTCAAAAGCCATCTCAGGGAATACTCGTTGTAATCCAGAAAGGCTTTATAGGAATCCAGAGTCCATACCTTCGGAAAGATGGAATAGGACGTTGATGCTGCTTCAATCGCAGGCCCGAAGGACCACGCAATCATATATACGATCGGGAAAAGAGATACCACCGCAAACAAGATCAGCACGATCACCAATATTGTCTGCCTGATGTGATACAATTTTCGATTATTCAAATGTTGTGAGTACAATCCTGAAGCCATATGCTATCTCCCTTCCTAGTATTCCACATCATCGCCCATGACTTTAAACTGCAGCATGGTAAGAAATGCGATGACGATTGCAAGCATGATTGCCTGTGCACAGGCAAGACCATATTTTCCATAGGTAAATGCATTATTGAAGATCAGCAGCCCGACCATTGTCGTATTGTTATCAGGGCCTCCTCCTGTCATCATGTAGGCATTCATGAATACCTGGAAGGATCCGATAATTCCCGTTACCAGCAGGAATAAGGTCGTAGGCTTACAGAGTGGAAATACAATGTAGATAATCTTCTGCATAAAAGTAGCTCCATCCATCTCAGCCGCCTCGAAATAAGTATTGTCGATTCCGTGAAGCGCTGCCATATAAATGATAATATTGCTTCCATGGCTGGAGAGAAGCGCCATCAGGATCAATGACAGCATTGCCGTCTTACTGGAGCTCAGCCAGTTTACCGAAGATACTCCGAAGATTCCGAGGATTCTGTTAAAAATACCGGACGGAGAAGAATCATACAGCCATAACCATACGACTGCGGTTGCAACACCGGAGGCAATTCCCGGCAGATAATAAAGCGCCTTGAAAACAGATTGTGTCTTCTTGCGGAAGGGCAGTATCATAACCGAAATTGCAAACGACAACAGCAGAGACAACGGAACGACTGCAACCGTATACAATACGGTATTCTTAATTGATTTCCAGAATAAAGAGCTTGTCACGGCTTCTGAGTAATTCTGAACCCCCACCCACTCAGAGCCGAAAGGCTTATACTTCTGAAAACTGGTAATGATGGCAGAGATTACAGGGTACAGTGTGAAAATGACAAAGACCAGCATCGCTATCGAGATAAAAAGCCAGCCGCTTATATTTTCTCCTGCATTGTACTTCTGCTTGAATTTTTTGTTTTTTGCTTCTTTTTTCACGCTATCATCTCCCTATTTTAGAAAGAAAGGCTCCGCCCGCGCCGGCGGGCGAAGCCTGCATTTACTTCACTACAACTTATTTAACCCAACCGGAAGCACAGTTCTCTTCACCGAATTTATTCTTTGCTTCGCTGCAGATTGCATCGAATACATCCTGTGCAGATGCTTCACCTGCCAGAAGTGCCTGGAACTTCGGTACAATGACCTCATCCATCATAGACTTGGCATTTGCTGACATTTCAGCAGTAATACCTGCGGGCGGAGCGATAACCTTTGTGATTGCTCTCTCTACAGCTGCTGCATTCAGATCTGACTGATCCAGTGTAAAGGACTCCTGTGCCTTACGTCCGCTTTCACATACGGAAGAAAGATATACTGCATTGTCTACCGTTGCCGCACGATCGCCGGAGCTTAAGAAGTCAAGGAAGTCACATACATTCTTCAGATGCTCTTCGGTTGTATTGTTGTTGCGCAGAGCGATCAGACCATCAACCACACCATAGGTGCTCTCGGTTGCGTTTTCCATGGTAGGTACGGGAAGGAATACATATTCCATGTCGATACTTCCCTCTGCCGCGGAACCGTCTGCCATACCTGCGATGTTCTTCTTAACGTTGGACTCGAACAGAGGCATTGCCTTACCTGTCAGCATTGTCTGTCCTGTCTCCAGCATTACCAGACGCTGTCCGGCCTCAACAGAGTAATTCGGCATATAGCCGGATTTTGTCATTGTCTCTACTGCCTTTAACAGTTCAAGCATATTGTCGGAAGTATAAGCGTACTTCAGATCCTGTGTGAAGTTTGCGGTGATACCTGCGGATACACCGAAGATACTTACAAAGTCTGCTGTGGTTGCTCCACTGTTTGCAAATACGAAACCATAGCAGCCATCCTTTGTACCGGCTTCAATGATCTTCAGGAATTCATCATAAGTCCAGCCCTGAGTCTGAATCTTCTGTACATCTGCGCCTGCCTCTTCCAGCATTGCACGGTTTCCGCCGAGTGCCTGAATCGTTATGTAAAGGGGAAGACCATACAGCGTATTCTCCAATGTCATATAATCCAGAGCATTCTGATCGTAATCGGCAAGTCTGTCGGCACTCAGATACTTTGTAATATCTACGCCTACGCCCATTTCAGCAAAGGTACCGATTGCACCGTAGCTTACTTCGGCAATATCCGGCGCTTCGCCTGCCAGTGCCATGGTTGTCAGCTTTGACGTATGCTCATCCCATGAGGTTGCAATGACCTCAACCGTAATATTCGGATGATCCTTCTGGTACTCTTCTACCCAGCCCTTCATATCATCGACATAGGTTCCCGTTACGGGAGGTACCATGATTGTGATGGTGTCAGGCTCTGCCGACGTGCTCGGCTCCACTGCCTCAGAGGATTCCCCTGACGTTGATTCTGTTACACTTGATTCCTGGCTCTTGTCAGCAGCGTCCGAAGATACAGAAGCATCTTCATTGCCACATGCTGCCATGGACAGAACCATGGCGGAAGCCAGAGCTGTTGCAATTACCTTTTTCAATTTCATAACTTATCCTCCTTTAATACTGATGTTTCAGTGAACCCATTCTAACATTCACCTAACAATGTTTCAATATTTTTACTTCATAAAGAAACTTTGTTTCATATAATGGTAATTTTACCTTCATTTTACCAGTTTAGAAGAAACTTTTTCATTATATCTTACAATTTCGCTGAATTTTTTTATAATTTATTACATTTTAATTAATTGTGAATATACTGTATTTTGTAAATCAGCACCTACAATATAGGATGCACCTACCACTCTCTGATAAAAATCCGCCGCGTCGCCGACTGCCCCTATGATTGCATAACCGTAGCCTGCATTTCTCATTGCATGTAAAGTACACAACAGAAGAACAGTTCCGATCCCCTGTCCTCTCATATCCTTTCTCACCCCGGTAGGGCCGAAATAGTCAGGTGCCGTCGTGTCATAGCATGCAAAACCGACGACCTCCTTATCCTTTACAGCTATAAAACACTGCCCGGGATTCTGCATCAATGCCTTTTCTGCTTCCCACATCCATCCCGGCGAAGCCGGAAAGTTCTCCTTGATAAAATCGAGGATTTTTCCTTTATCGACGATCAGCGCCCTCTTTATCTGCACTCCCTCCGCCGCCTCCGGAACCTCCGGAAGCCTCATAAGATTTACGATCATATCACCAACCTGACCCATATTGTCCCTCTTTTCCGCATGCCCTTCCTCGCTTGACACGCTTTTTTCTTTCCTCTATACTCTATCCTATACTCAAATGGATGTTTATTTCAACCGGAAAGGATACATATGAAAAAATTTTTAATGGGTGAGACCCGCCTCGGGTATTTCCTGAAGACCGTCGTAAACCTTGTAATATTAAACCTTCTCTTTGTCCTCTGCTGTCTGCCGGTCATCACAGCAGGCGCCTCATTCACCGCTCTTTACCACAGTGTCAGCGCCATCACCCGTGGAGAAGAACAGATGACAAAGACCTTTTTTAAATCCTTTAAAAACAATATAAAACAGTCCACCATCCTCTGGATCGGTGCACTGCTTCTCGGTTTTTTACTCTATTGGGGTGTCTATATCATCAGCTTCTGGGAGACAAACCGTTCCCTGTTTCTGATGCTTATGGCACTTCCCTGCTTTTTATACGTTATGATCCTCAGTTATGCGTTCCCTCTTCTGGCTGACTTTGAAACGACACTGCCGAGACTTCTCTCAAACTCTATCCTTCTGGGCATCGCTCACTTTCCCAGAAGTATTTTAATTGTAGCTATCAATCTGCTCCCTGTCGTATTTTTGTATGTGATGCCTTCATGGATTGTCTGTGCTGTTTTCATATGGCTGCCGGTTGGCTTTTCCCTATGCGCCTTTGTGAACTGTCTTCTGCTCAAGCCGGTCTTTGCCCCCTACAGACCGGAGGAGGAAGAGACAGAGGATCAATGATTCTTCTCAATATGTGTGATATTCAGCCTGGAAACGCACTGATCGTAATTTGCCGTCGCATACGCGGTGTAAAGTATGTCGATCAGATTCAGCTGTGCGATTCTGGAGGAGGTTGCTCCGCTTCTGAACAGAGACTCATTTGCAGACGTATAGAGTACATGCGTTGCAAGAGAAGCCATAGTGGAAGATGCAAATCTGGTAATTAAGATAGAAGGTGTATTGTTCTCATTGATCTGCTTTAAACATTTTACCATCTCTGTTGTCTCACCCGAATAAGAGATAAAAATTCCAACATCTCTCGTCGTTGAATTCTGTGACTGGATATACTGGGAATGCCAGTCCTCCACAACAAAGCATGATTTATTCACTCTTAAGAATTTAAGATAGGCGTCCTTCGCCACACAGAGGGAGGCTCCCATGCCAAACAACAGAATTTTGTCACAGGAGCATAGTAGTTCCACACATTTTTTTACTTTCTCGACATCTACCAGATTTTTTGTTTCTTCAAGAGAGATGATATTCTTGTAAGTAATTTTTTCTACGATACTTTCAATACTGTCATCTCTCTCGATGTCATTTTTATCGATTTTCTCATTATTCTGGTAAAGCGCAAGCTCATAGACGAGCGCCTGCCGAAATTCCCTGTATCCGTCAAAGCCAAGCCGTTTGCAGAGTCTGACAATGGTAGCGGGAGATACATAGATCTTCGCTGCCAGATCACGAATGTTACTATCCAGAACGACAGTGGGATTATCCAGTAAATATTCCACCACAATACGCTCTGCATTTCCTACAAAATCATGCATTTCTCTCAGACGGATCATGGGATTTTTCATAGCTTAATTTTTCACTTCTTCCGGTGTTTTATCTTTGGAATACAACAGCTTTAAAACAATTGGCGTTAAGACACTTGACACAATAATCAGCAGGATAACGGAAGTAAAGTAAACCGGCGAAAGAACACCTACGGAGAGTCCCTTCTGCGCTACGATCAGCGCCACCTCTCCTCTCGTCATCATGCCGACACCGATCTTTAAGGAATCAGCAGTACTGAATCTACATATCCTTGCCATCAATCCGCAGCCTATGATCTTTGTGATCAGTGCGACCAATACAAAACCTAGCGAGAATAACAAAATCTTTCCGTCGAGACTGTCAATATTCGTCTTCAATCCAATACTTGCGAAAAAGACGGGACCGAAGATCATATAAGAGCTGATCTCCATCTTTTCATCGATATAACTGGAATCCCGGATAGAGCATAGAATAATTCCGGCAACGTAAGCTCCTGTAATATCGGCGATACCGAAGTAAGTCTCTGCAATATAAGCAAAGGCAAAGCAGAGTGCCAGTCCCATGATAGGAATTCTTCTCGTATGAGGGTATTTGTCATCCAGCTTTCTGAATATCTTATAAAGGATAAATCCTACAACAATAGCAACTACAAAGAAGAGGACGGTATTCAGGACTACCTTTCCAGGATTGCTGTCGGGATTTTTAAATCCGATGACAAAGGTAAGTACGACAATACCAATGACATCATCGATGATCGCGGCACTTAAGATTGTTGTGCCGACTCTTCCCTTCAGCCTGCCAAGCTCTTTTAATGCCTGAACGGTGATGCTGACGCTGGTTGCCGTCATGATTACACCGATAAATACAGCTGTAAAAAACTTCTCCGAACCCCACGGCGCTGTTCCGTAGAAGCCCATGTAGAGCAACGTACCTCCTACCAGAGGAACAAATACGCCACAGCAGGCGATCAGAAATGCAATCGGTCCCGTCTTCATCAGCTCCTTCAGATCTGTCTCCAGTCCCGCGGAGAACATCAGAAGTACAACACCTACCTCTGCCATACCGGTTAAGAAATCCGACTGCTGAACCAGCCCGAGTACACAGGGTCCGATCAGCAGACCGGCAATAATTTCGCCTACTACCTGCGGCGCCTTGCACTTTCTCGCAAGCACGCCGAAAAACTTTGCAAAGATAATAATAATTGCTAAATCCTTAAATATACTATATACTTCCATCTCTCGTCACCTTACTAATCCTCTATATTTTCTTCAGGGATTTCTTCCATGGCATCTTCCACGTTTTCAAATTCCTGTTCTCCATTTGATACCTTTTCCCTGACCTTGGCAATCTGTGCCACCTTTACACCCTTTTCAAGATTGATCATCTTTACACCAGATGTAATTCTGCCAAGAGTGGAAATATCCTCCATGCGAAGCTGGATGATGATACCCTCCGTCGTTATCATCATGATCTCGTTATCATCATTTACAGCCTTGACACCTACAACGTCCCCGGTCTTCTCTGTAATCTTATAACACTTGACTCCCTTTCCGCCTCGCTTCTGGACGGTAAATTCATTCAGGAAGGTTCTCTTACCCATTCCGTTTTCCGATACAATCAACAGGGAATCGCCCTGACTCTGGAGCTGCATACCGATAATTTCATCTCCATCATCCAGATTCATACCGATAACACCCATGGATGCCCTGCCGGTTGCCCTCACATCCGTCTCCTTAAAGCGGATGCACATACCCTGCTTTGTCACAAGGAAAATCTCGCTCTCCCTGTCCGTAACCTTTACTTCGATCAGCTCGTCGTCATCCTTTAAGATAATGGCAGCCAGACCATTCTTGCGGACATTGGAAAACTCGTCGAGAGGCGTCTTCTTTACGGTACCTGTCTTTGTTACCATGAACAGGTTCTTGCTGTCGTCATATTCCTTGATCGGAATCATCGCAGTGATCTTCTCACCGGGATTCAGCTGCAGGAGATTGATGACAGCAGTTCCTCTCGCTGTTCTTCCCGCCTCGGGAATTTCATATGCCTTCAGGCGGTAAACCCTGCCCATGTTGGTAAAGAAATTCAGGTAATGATGCGTCGTCGTCATCAGCAGATCTTCGATAAAGTCATCCTCTATCGTCTGCATTCCCTTGATTCCCTTGCCGCCGCGGTTCTGCGCCTTAAAGTTATCGACCGTCATTCTCTTGATATATCCCATGTTTGTCATTGCAATGACAACATTTTCATTCGGGATCAGATCCTCCATGGAAATATCAAATTCATCATGTCCGATCTTACTTCTTCTGTCATCACCGTATTTCTCGGCAGTTACTGTCATCTCGGTCTTAATTACACCGAGCAGAAGCTTTTCATCAGCCAAAATAGCCTTCAACTCCCCGATGCGGATTTCCAGTTCCCTATGCTCGTTCTCAAGCTTCTCTCTTTCCAGACCTGTCAGAGCGCGCAGACGCATATCTACGATTGCCTGTGCCTGTGCATCGGAAAGCTCGAAGCGCTCCATCAGCCTTTCCTTCGCAATCTGCGCATTCTGGCTGCTGCGGATAATGGAGATTACCTCATCGATAAAGTCAAGTGCTTTGAGCAGACCCTGTAAAATATGGTCTCTCTCCTCAGCCTTGTTCAGATCATACTTTGTTCTCCGGGTTACTACCTCTTCCTGATAGCGCAGATAATGCACCATCATATCAAGAAGGCTCATGACCTTAGGCTCATTGTTTACCAGAGCAAGCATGATGACACCGAAGGTGTCCTGAAGCTGTGTATGTTTATAAAGCTGATTCAGAATGACATTCGCATTGGCATCCTTTCTCAACTCAATGACAACTCTGATTCCTTCACGGTTGGACTCATCGCGGATATCCGTGATGCCGTCGATCTTTTTTAATTTCACAAGCTCGGCAATCTTAATGATAAGATTTGCCTTGTTCACCATATAAGGAAGCTCTGTGACAATAATCTGGCTCTTTCCGTTGGGAAGCGTCTCAATATTTGTAATTGCCCTGACGACAACCTTTCCGCGTCCTGTTCTATAAGCTTCTTCACATCCCCTTGTGCCTAAGATCAGACCGCCTGTAGGAAAGTCCGGTGCCTTTACAATCTCAAGAATTTCTTCGATTGAAGTCTCCCTGTTCTCCTCTACTCTGTTATCGATGATCTTTGTCAGAGCGGAAGTAACTTCCTTGAGGTTATGGGGAGGAATATTCGTCGCCATACCTACGGCGATACCCGTCGTACCGTTTACCAGAAGATTCGGATAACGGCTGGGAAGAACAACAGGCTCCTTCTCCGTATCATCAAAGTTCGGCTCAAAATCCACGGTGTCTTTATTAATATCCGCCAGAAGCTCCATGGAAATCTTGGATAATCTCGCCTCCGTGTAACGCATTGCCGCTGCGCCGTCGCCGTCCATGGAACCGAAGTTTCCATGTCCATCGACAAGAGGGTATCTCATGTTCCAGTCCTGAGCCATATTAACCAATGCACCATAGATGGAGCTGTCACCGTGCGGGTGATATTTACCCATCGTATCACCGACAATACGTGCACTCTTACGGTGCGGCTTGTCCGGCCCGTTATTCAGCTCGATCATGGAATAGAGCACGCGGCGTTGAACAGGCTTCAGACCGTCTCTTACATCAGGAAGTGCTCTGGAAGCGATAACACTCATAGCGTAGTCGATATAGAAGGTCTCCATTCTTTCCTTCAGATCGACCTCATGTATTTTATCTACTTCCGGAACATTATCAAAAATATCGTCGTTCATGTTTCCTCACATTCTGCCGTAAAACGGCACATTACCATTTATGCCTGCTTATCCAGGTTCTTAACGAATTTCGCATTTTCCTCGATAAATTCACGTCTGGGTTCCACCTTGTCTCCCATCAGAGTCGTAAACGTCAGATCAATCTCGGATTCCATTTCTTCATCATAGTTTACGCGGAGCAGGATTCTTCTTTCGGGATCCATTGTCGTCTCCCAGAGCTGGTCTGCATCCATCTCACCAAGACCCTTGTATCTCTGAATCTTATTGTTCTGATCTCTTCCTACCTCCTGCAGGATAGCATCCAGTTCTTCATCGCTGTAGGCGTACCAGATCTTTTTATTTTTCTCGAGCTTATAGAGGGGCGGCTTTGCAAGAAAGACATGTCCCTGCTTGATAAGCTCAGGCATAAATCTGTAAATAAAGGTCAAAAGCAGAGTACTGATATGGGCACCATCGACATCGGCATCCGTCATCAGAATAATCTTGTTATATCTGAGCTTGCTGATGTCAAAATCCTCATGGATGCCTGTTCCGAATGCCGTAATCATTGCCTTGATCTCCGCATTCGCATAGATCTTATCCAGTCTTGCCTTCTCGACATTCAGAATCTTTCCACGCAGCGGCAGAATTGCCTGTGTTGCACGGGATCTTGCCGTCTTAGCGCTTCCTCCTGCGGAGTCTCCCTCTACGATGTAAATCTCACAGTGAGAGGGATCTTTATCTGAACAGTCTGCCAGCTTTCCGGGCAGAGCCATTCCGTCAAGCGCTGTCTTTCTTCTTGTCAGGTCGCGCGCTTTGCGCGCCGCTTCTCTCGCCCTCTGCGCAAGAATCGACTTTTCACAGATGGACTTTGCAACCGTCGGATTCAGTTCCAGATAGTAGGTCAGCTGTTCACTGACAATATTGTCAACTGCGCCTCTCGCCTCGCTGTTTCCGAGCTTCTGCTTTGTCTGGCCTTCAAACTGAGGGTCTTCAATCTTGACACTGACGATTGCCGTCAGACCTTCCCTGATGTCCTCACCGGAAAGATTCGGTTCGCTGTCCTTTAACAATTTCGCACTTCTCGCATAATCGTTGAAGGTCTTTGTAATAGCATTCCGAAAGCCCTGGAGATGCGTTCCTCCCTCCGGCGTATTGATGTTATTTACAAAGCTGAATACACTCTCGTTGTAGGAATCGTTATGCTGGAAAGCAACCTCAACATAAACATTATTTTTCTCACCCTCAAAATAGAGGATATTCTCATAGAGAGGGGTCTTACTGTGGTTCAGATAGGAGACGAACTCCTTGATTCCACCCTCGTAGAAGAACTCGATTTTCTTCTGCTTCTTCGGAGCGTTTTCTTCTTCCTTCTCCTCAGCCTCGTCTGCCTCTTTGAATAATTCCCTGTTTTCCTCGGAATCTTCGTCTTCTCTCTCTTCCCTGTCCTGCTCCGCGCGCTGTAAAAGCTCATTGATCTGGGCATTTTCGTTGTCAGCCTCGATCTTTTCTTCTACACGTTCATCTTTCAAAATAATACGCAGACCTTTTGTAAGGAAAGCCATTTCGCGGAGTCTGATCTTTAAGACATCAAATTCAAATACCGTCGTCTCTGTGAATATGGTCTCATCGGGCATGAAAGTGACCTTTGTTCCCGTCTGCTCGACCGGACAGGTTCCGATCTCCTTCAAGGGATAGCAGGCATGTCCCTTTTCATACCGCTGCCTGTAAATTTTTCCACCCTGGCAGATTTCCACCTCAAGCCAGTTTGACAGCGCATTTACAACAGACGCGCCAACGCCGTGCAGACCTCCCGATACCTTATATCCCCCACCGCCGAACTTACCGCCGGCGTGCAGGATCGTGAATACGACCTCTACTGCGGGAATTCCCGCCTTATGGTTGATTCCGACAGGAATACCACGTCCATTATCGATGACTGTAACGGAATTGTCCTTATTGATGGTCACTTCAATGGTATCACAAAAGCCTGCAAGCGCTTCATCTACCGCATTATCCACAATTTCGTAGACAAGGTGATGCAAGCCTCTGCTGGATGTGGTTCCGATGTACATACCGGGACGCTTTCTGACAGCCTCAAGACCTTCGAGAATCTGGATCTGATCCGCGCCATACTCGTGGTCTACTGTTGTATTGTTCATTGTTTCTTCGCTCATTCTAATCCTCATTTCTGCTTACTTCTGGTTACTCATACAGGTGACTGTTCCTTCAGAAACTTTAAAAACCTTATTTATCTCAAACCTGTTATTTACAAATTCCTCCAGACCTGTACAGGTGATAATAGTCTGGATATTTCCTATGCTGTTTAAGAGATAATTCTGTCTGTTTGAATCAAGCTCTGAAAGTACATCATCCAGCAATAAAATAGGCGTGTCCTTGGCAATCTTCTTCACAAGCTCTATTTCCGACAGCTTCAAGGACAATGCCGCTGTGCGCTGTTGTCCCTGTGACCCGTATTTTCTGATATCGACATCACCGACAACAAATGAAAAATCATCCCTGTGAGGGCCAACCGAAGTCATTTTTGACCGGATGTCCTTATCCTGACTTAATTTAAGCTTCTTCTCAAATTCCTCAATTTCAACATCAGGTTCATAGACGATTCTGATCTCTTCCCTGTCTCCGGACAGTTTTTTATGTATACCGTAAATGATTTCATTGAGCTGATCGACAAAGAGCTTTCTCCGCTCTATGATCTTACTTCCGAAGGATACAAGCTGCATATCCCAGATACCTAAGGTTTCCTTCAGGTCCGGGTTCATGTACATATCCTTCAGGAGCTTATTTCTCTGATTGACAATTTTGTTATAATGATTCAAATTATAGAGATAAAAATTGTCAAGCTGGCAGAGCTCCATATCTACAAACCGCCTTCTCTCCGAAGGGCCGTTCTTGATAATTCCGAGATCCTCCGGCGAGAAAAAAACAACATTGCAAAGACCAAGCAGATCAGCTGCTTTTTTCAGCTTCTGCCCGTCTATTGCAATTCCCTTTGATCCTGCCTTGCGCAAGTGCATATCGACTCTTGTCTCTACGCCCTCTTTCTCAAGGTACGTCCTTATATGTGCTTCTTCTTTGTTGAAATTAACAATTTCCTTGTCTTTGCTTCCCTTATGGGATTTCGTGGTGGCGGCGACAAAAATTGCCTCGAGGATATTCGTCTTTCCCTGTGCATTGTCTCCGTAAAGAATATTGGTTCCGCTGTCAAATTCAAGATTCAGAGAATCATAATTCCTGTAGTCCGCCAGTTCTATTGACTTTATTATCATTCCTTATACCATTTTTACGATTCTATCCTGATCGTCTTTCCATCAAATTCAACCATATCACCGGCAACCAGCTTCTTTCCCCGCTGCGTCTCCACCCTGCCGTTCACCTTTACTTCTCCGTCCTGTACGGCAAATTTAGCATCTACACCGGACTCTACAAAGCCCGCGGCCTTTAATGCCTGTCCGAGCTTTATATAATCCTCTCTCAAATGGATAACTTCCATAGCTTCCTCCATGCCTGACTTTTATTTTTCTTCCGGCTTAGCTTACTGTCGTGAAGTTCACAGGCAGAATCATGTAAATATAGCTTTCTTCTACATTCTTGATATAGCAGGGAGCCTTCGGGTTCACCATATAAATGTCAACATCCTCATCATCTATGACACGAAGCGCATCAATCATAAACTTCGGATTGAATCCGATCATCAGATCCTTACCCTGCTTTTCAATATCAATCTCTTCATTCATGCTTCCGACGATGGAATTGATCTTTAATTCCATGCTTCCGTCGGTAATGTTGATAATGATCGGCTTCTTATCTCCCTCTTTTACAAGGAGCGTCGCCCTGCTGATACAGCTGATTAATTCCTTTTTATTGATCTTAACCTTTGTCTCATAATCGCTGGATAGCATCTGGTCGATCTTGAAATACTCTCCCTCGATCAGTCTGGAAACTACGGTTGTGCTGTCAAATTCAAATACAATATGCTTGTCCGTAAAGGAGATCGTGACAAAGCTGTCCGCTCCGCCCGGCAGGATCTTACTTACCTCGTTCAGTGTCTTTCCGGGAACAACTACCTTTTTGGGAGCATATTCTTCTCTCAGCTCAATTTTACGCACTGAGATACGATGTCCGTCAAGAGATACGACTCTCAGCTGATTGCCGTTTATCTCAAAGAGCTCACCTGTCATCAGCTTATTGTTGTCATTGTCGGAGATAGAGAAAATCGTCTGTCTGACTACTTCCTTTAATGTAAACTGGCTGATTACAATGCTGTCCTGCTTCTCAACGACCGGAAGATAGGAGAAATCCTCACCTGATTTTCCGATGATGGTAAACTTTGCCTTTTCACAGGTAATCGTAGTCTTATAATTAGAATCCGTCTCTATTGTAATATCGCTGTCAGGAAGATTTCTCACGATCTCAAGGAAAATCTTTGCATCCAGGGCGATAGCACCCTTTTCTACTATATTTCCCTCAATGATGGTCTCTATTCCGAGATCCATATCATTTCCTGTCAAAGTGATGATACCCTTCGTGGCATCTACCATAATACATTCAAGTATAGACATCGTTGTTTTACTGGAAACAGCCTTTGATACAATCTGTACTCCATTCAGCAGGTTCGATTTGGAACAAACTAATTTCATGTGAATAACTCCCTTCCTGATTTCAACACTCTGTTTTGGACAGCCAAATGATATAAATATTTAAAGAAATTCATATTATCCTTAATAATACCTGTTGATATGTGCATAACTGGTTCTATTATACTATTTTTCCGACAAAAAGGAAATGGGAAAGTCGTTAATATTTCAGAATAACTTCAGGATAAGTTTCAACTTATCAACATCTGCTTTCTGTGGAAAAAATACCTCATAAAAGTTATCAACAGCATGTCCCATAATTATCAACAGGTAAACCACATTTCATCCTCTTATGAGGGATTCAGCTTCTTTATAATAATATCGATCTTGTTGCGCAGTTCCTCATTGTTTTCCATTTCGGCTTCTATTTTCTTGACGCCGTGTATAACGGTCGTGTGATCCTTTTTGCCGAGAATCTTTCCGATATTTACCTGGGATACATCCGTAAGCTCACGGCACAGATACATGACGACCTGTCTCGGCTGGACAAATTCGGAATTACGCTTCTTTGAAGTAATATCCTCAGGCTTTACACCGAAGTGCTCTGCTACTACATTAATAATGAGGGTCGGTGTGATCTCCTTTGCCTTGTTCGGATAGATGACATCCTTCAGGGCTTCTTCCGCGGATTCGATCGTGAGATCGACCTTGTTCAGCTTTGCAAAGGCAATGATCTTATTAAAGGCTCCCTCGAGCTCTCTGATGTTTGATTTTATATTGGTTGCAATGTATTTGATAATTTCTTCGTCTATCTGCTTGTCGTAGCTCTCTGCGTTTTTACGGAGAATAGCCATTCTTGTCTCATAATCGGGCGGCTGGATGTCAGCTATCAGACCCCATTCAAATCTTGAACGGAATCTCTCATCCAGAGTTTCCATTTCCTTCGGAGGCTTGTCCGATGAGAGAACGATCTGTTTTCTGGCGGCATGAAGTGCGTTGAAGGTGTGGAAGAATTCCTCCTGCGTACTCTCCTTGCCGATGATGAACTGAACATCGTCAACCATAAGGACATCCACGGTTCTGTACTTGTCCCTCAGCTTTGTCATGGAGGCGGCATTACCGCTACGGATGGATTCAATCACTTCATTCGTAAATTCCTCACTTGTGACATAGAGAACCTTTTTGTCAGGGTTCTGTTCTAAGATGAAGTGGCCGATCGAATGCATAAGGTGTGTTTTTCCGAGTCCCGGACCGCCGTAGAGATAAAGCGGGTTATAAACCTCTCCGGGAGATTCCGCCACGGCAAGAGATGCCGCGTGAGCCAGCTTGTTGTTGCTTCCTACGACAAAGGTATCAAATTTATATTTAGGGTTCAGGTTTGCACTTTCATAATTAATATTGTAAAAAGGATTTACCGTCGTCTTTTCTATCTCGACGTCACTGCTCTTGGCATCTTTTTCCAATATGAACTTTACATCATAATTGTGGTCAAACATTTCTGTCAGTGTCACCTGAAAAAAGCTCTTATATTTAGTAGAGATATAATTAAGAGCATGTGCCTGGTCAGAAGGTATGATAATGCTTACCACATCATCTACAATATTGTAAAATTCAAGGGGAGCAACCCATGTCTGATAAGAGATATCCGAGATGTTGTATTCACGCCTGATCGTTTCCTTGACAGTCAGCCAGTTTTCTTTGATTTCGTCCATTTTCTGTAAGACCTATCCTTCCTCATAATTACACAGACTAATTGTAATATAGATTCTGAAAGATTTCAAATGCAAGTTATGAACATGAAATTTATAAAGTTATCCACATTATGTTGATAAGTATGTTTATAAATAATGTTCCACCTGAGTATGTGGATACATATGTGAATATGTGGATAACTTTAAAAGAAGCATTTTTTGTTGATTTTACAGGGGTTAGATTTTGTTTGCACATAGATTTCACATAGTATCAAATAAATAAATTATTTTATCCACAAGTAATCAACATTATGTGTATAAGTCCATTTGAAATGTTTTTATGTGGATATCTATGTGTATAAGTGTTTTAAAAAAATTTTATTGTGTTGAAAACGTGATTTTTGTTGAATTTCCTTGACATTTTCGTTTTTATCCTATACAATCAATATGCTATTTTCCTGAAAACAGGAAGGAGGTGCGTTTCGATGAAGATGACATTTCAGCCTAAAAAGCGTTCTCATTCAAAGGTTCATGGATTCAGAGCAAGAATGAGTACTCCCGGCGGAAGAAAAGTTTTGGCTGCAAGACGTGCAAAAGGAAGAAAGAGATTGTCAGCATAAGGTCACAGAGATGTGACCTTTTTCTCTTTTATTACTTTTTGGAGGAGTAAATGATATTTTCTGAAAGTTTAAAAAAGAATCACCAGTTCCAGTTCGTCTACAGGAATGGAAGATCTTATGCAAATAAGTATCTTGTCATGTATATTAAGGAAAATGGCACGGACAGAAACAGAATTGGAATCAGTGTGAGCAAGAAGGTTGGTAACAGTGTTGTGAGGCACCGGGTTACAAGACTGGTACGGGAAAGTTACCGATTACATGAAGCAATATTCAATAGTGGTTTGGATATTGTAATCGTTGCAAGGTCGAATGCAGCTGCGGTAGGATATGTAGAAATAGAAAAAGCCCTGCTTCACCTTGGAAAGCTTCATCATATTGTTAAGGTGTTATGAAAAAAATTTTAATTGCCGGTATCCGATTTTATCAAAAATATTTATCTCCGTTGAAGCATACGAAATGTCCCTACATTCCCTGCTGTTCGCAGTATGGACTGGAGGCGATACAGAAATATGGAGCATTTAAGGGCAGTCTTCTGGCCGTATGGAGAATATTGAGGTGTAATCCTTTTTCAAAGGGCGGTTATGATCCCGTACCTTGAGAATATGGTATATTTGGCAAAATCTGGAGGATAAATGAATTTTATTTTATTAACTCAAAGCACCGGACCTATCGGATGGGTAGCGAAGATCCTCGGTTATATCATGAATGGTATCTTTTTCATCATTGATAAAATAGGACTTCCCAATATAGGTCTGGCTATTATTTTGTTTACCATTGTTATTAACCTGTTGATGCTTCCGCTTACGATCAAGCAGCAGAAATTCTCAAAATTGTCTGCAAAGATGAATCCTGAGGTTCAGGCAATTCAGGCGAAATATAAGGGGAAGAAAGATCAGGAGTCCATGATGGCTCAAAATCAGGAGATTCAGGCATTATACGCAAAGTATGGTGTGTCTCCCAGCGGCAGCTGTGTATGGCTGTTGATCCAGATGCCTATCCTTTTCGCTCTGTACAGAGTTATCTATGCAATGCCTGCATATGTTACGAAGATCAAAGAGACCTTTGAGGTAATGGCGAACCAGATCATCGCGCAGGATCAGGCGGCTTACCTGATGAATTCCGGTGTTGATTCCATCGCAACGACTGTCACCACCTACGGAAAGTCTATGACAAGCGGCAGCAATCTTGTAAATGGAGTAATTGATGTATTGAATAAGCTTTCCTCCACAGATCTTGCAACGGTTGCCAGCCAGTATAATCTGTCAGGTCTTACCTACGATGGACAGCTGATTTTAAGTAACGATACGACAAGAGGTCTGATTGATACTTACAATAACTTCCTCGGTCTGAATATCGGCGATTCTCCTTTAACGCTGATCCGGAATGCATGGGCAGTCGGTGCAATCGGTATTGTCATCGGTGCAATTCTGATCCCGCTGTTATCGGCAGCGACCCAGTGGATCAATGTAAAGCTGATGCCCCAGCAGCCGACAACAAACGGAAACGATCAGGCTTCCACAATGGCTCAGTCCATGAAGACCATGAACATGGTAATGCCTCTGATGTCTGCTTGGTTCTGCTTCACGCTGCCTGCAGGTATGGGTCTCTACTGGATAGCCGGAAGTGTTGTCAGAGGTATCCAGCAGGTAGTTATCAACAGGCACATCGATAAGATGGATTTCGATGATATTATCAAGAAAAACTCCGTCAAGAGTGCAAAAAAGCTGGAGAAAATGAAAGCGGCTCAGGAGAAGATGAATGCTTATGCCAACATGAGCACCAGAAATATCCAGAGCAAGGCAAACAGCGGAAATGTTGGAAGCGCTGACCAGAAGAGCCAGACGGTAGACAGCTCTGCTGAAAGTCCGAAGCCTGTAAATGCTAAGCCCGGCAGTATGATGGCGAAAGCAAATATGGTCAGACAGTACAACGAAAAGAATAATAATGGCAGCAAGGATAATTAGGGGGAAAAAGGATATGGAATATATTGAAGTATCTGCAAAATCAGTAAATGAAGCGATTACAGAAGCCTGCCGGAAACTTGGTGTTACAAGTGACAGACTTGATTATGAAGTAATTGAAGAGGGATCTAACGGATTTTTAGGAATCGGTTCCAAGCCTGCGGTTATTAAAGCGGCTGTAAAGATCGAAAAGCTGTCCCTTGAAGATAATGCAAAGAAGTTCTTAAATGATGTATTTGCAGCAATGAATATGACTGTAGTCGTTGAAATCAAATACGATGAAGAGAACAAGGAGATGGATGTTGATCTCAGCGGAGATGATATGGGCGTTCTGATCGGAAAGAGAGGACAGACGCTTGATTCCCTCCAGTATCTTGTTTCTCTTGTTGTGAATAAGGAATCTGAGGATTACATCAGAGTAAAGGTTGATACAGAGAATTATCGTGAGAGAAGAAAAGAAACGCTGGAAAACCTTGCAAAGAACGTTGCTTACAAGGTAAAGAGAACGAGACGTCCTGTATCTTTGGAGCCTATGAATCCTTATGAGAGACGCATCATTCATTCGGCTCTTCAAAATGACAAGTATGTAACAACACACAGCGAAGGGGAAGAGCCTTTCAGAAAAGTAGTCGTGACCTTGAAAAAATAAGATAACATGTTCATTAAATGGAAGCCGGATATAAATTATTATATCCGGTTTTCTTGAAATAAACGGATTGGTAAAATAATGGAAAACAGGAAAGAACAGAGAGAGACAATTGCAGCGATTGCGACCGGTCTGACAGATTCGGGAATCGGAATTATAAGAATCAGCGGAGAAAATGCAATTCATGTTGGAGACGGGATATTCCGGTCGGTTAAAGGAAAGAGAATATTAGAGCATGCAGATTCACATCTGATGCATTATGGATATATTGTGAAAGATTCTGAAGAAAACTGGCAGGATTCCATCATTGATGAGGCGATGGCTGTTGTCTTCAGAAATCCGAAGAGCTTTACGGGAGAGGATGTCGTCGAGATACAATGTCATGGCGGCGTTCTTGTCATGAATAAAATTTTACAGACGGTTCTGGAAAACGGAGCAAGACTTGCAGAGCCCGGCGAATTTACAAAGCGTGCTTTTCTAAACGGAAGGATAGATCTGACAAAGGCAGAGGCGGTGATGGATCTGATTCATTCCCAGAATGAATTTGCTCTTTCTTCCTCTGTGGATCAGTTAAGGGGAAAATTGTCCGATGAGATAAAGGCACTCAGGAATGAGATTATCTATGAAATTGCTTTTATTGAATCTGCATTGGATGACCCGGAGCACATCAGTCTGGAAGGATATACCGAAAGACTTGATAAGAAACTGGAGCAGTTGATTTCACAGATCAGGAAGCTGCTGGCAACGGCGGACAGCGGAAAGCTGATAAAAGAAGGAATAAAAACTGTAATTGTAGGAAAGCCGAATGCCGGAAAGTCTTCCCTTATGAATTTATTGGTGGGAGAGGACAGAGCGATTGTCACGGAGGTTGCCGGGACGACGAGAGATGTGCTCTGCGAAAATGTCAGGTTAAAAAATATTGGTCTGCAGCTTGTCGATACGGCGGGAATTCATGATACCTTTGATAAGGTAGAAAAAATCGGTGTGGAACGTGCAAAAAAATATGCAAAAGATGCAGATTTAATTCTTTATGTAGTAGACACATCGGTTCCTTTGGATGATAATGATAGAGAAATTTTATCGATTGTTGAGGATAAAAAGCTCATCGTCCTTTTAAATAAAAGCGATCTGGTTTCTGTTGTGGATGAGGAAGCGATAAAGAAATTCTTTAAAAGGGATATTGAAATCGTAAAGACCTCGGCACAGAATGGGGAAGGGCTGGAGGAGCTGGAGAAAACCATCAGAAAAATGTTCTTTGGCGGACAGCTCCGGATGAATCATGAAATTGTCATTACAAATCTGCGCCATAAGGAAGCATTGAAGGAAGCCTACGATTCTTTATTGCTCACAAAGAAAAGTGTGGAAGCGGAAATGCCGGAGGATTTTTATTCTATTGATCTTATGAGTGCTTATGCTTCTTTAGGGAAGATCATCGGAGAGCAGGTAGAGGATGATCTTGTGGAAGAGATATTCAGTAAGTTTTGTATGGGAAAATAGAGGTATAAATATGTTTGATTTTAGGGAAAAAGTTGATGTTTGTGTGGTCGGAGCGGGGCATGCCGGATGTGAGGCGGCGCTTGCTTGTGCCAGACTTGGACTTGAGACAGTGATTTTTACGGTCAGTGTCGACAGCATTGCCTTGATGCCGTGCAATCCTAACGTGGGCGGTTCTTCAAAGGGACATCTCGTCAGGGAGATCGATGCGCTCGGCGGGGAGATGGGTAAAAATATCGACAAGACCTTTATCCAGTCGAAGATGTTGAATATTTCAAAGGGACCGGCTGTACATTCTCTTCGCGCACAGGCGGATAAGGCGGAATATTCGAGGGCAATGCGCAAGGTTCTTGAAAATCAGGATCATTTAACGATTAAACAGGCTGAAGTTTGTGAACTTCTCTGGGAGGAGACGGATTCCGGCAAAAAGAAGATTACCGGGGTAAAAACATTCACGGGAGCAGTATACGAATGTAAGGCTGTTGTGCTCTGTACCGGAACTTATCTGAAGGCGAGATGTCTGTGCGGTGAAGCGATTACCTATACCGGGCCGAACGGATTACAGGCAGCGACGCATCTCTCGGATTCCTTAAAGAACATGGGGATAGAACTGCGTCGTTTTAAGACAGGTACTCCGGCGCGGATGGATAAGAGGAGCATAGATTTTTCAAAAATGGAAGAGCAGTTTGGTGATGAGAGAATTGTACCCTTTTCCTTTTCGACCGATCCGGATTCCATTCAAAAGGAACAGGCTTCCTGCTGGCTGACCTATACGAATGAGAGAACGCATGAGATCATTCGTAATAATCTGGACAGGTCTCCGATTTATGCGGGAATTATCGAAGGTATCGGACCGAGATATTGTCCTTCAATCGAGGACAAGGTTGTAAAGTTTGCGGAGAAGGAGAGGCATCAGGTCTTTATCGAACCGGAAGGACTTCATACAAACGAAATGTATGTCGGAGGTATGTCTTCTTCGCTTCCCGAAGATGTTCAGCTGGCAATGTACAGAACTGTGCCGGGTCTGGAGAATTGCAAGATTGTCAGAAATGCATATGCGATTGAGTATGACTGCATTAATGCGAGAGAGCTTTATCCTTCATTGGAATTTAAGAATGTAAGAGGACTTTTCAGCGGAGGGCAGTTCAATGGCAGCAGCGGATATGAGGAAGCTGCGGCTCAGGGGTTGATCGCCGGTATCAATGCGGCAATGGAGATTCTCGGAAAAGAAGCGTTGATTCTTGACCGGTCGGAGAGTTATATCGGTGTTCTGATCGATGATCTTGTGACAAAGGATAACAGGGAGCCTTATCGTATGATGACATCCCGCGCCGAATACCGTTTGTTGCTCAGACAGGATAATGCGGACATCAGATTGAGAAAGAAGGGTTATGAGGTTGGTCTGATTTCTCAGGCGGATTATGATTCTTTATTATTGAAGGAACAACAGATAGAGGACGAAATCCACCGTTTGAAGAATACAATGGTTGGTGCAAACAGGGAGATTCAGGATTTCTTGACGGCAAATGGAAGCGCTCCCTTAAAGACTGCGGCAAGTCTTGCTGAGTTGATCTGCCGGCCGGAACTTTCCTATGATATTTTAAAGGAGATTGATAAGGGTAGGCTGCCACTTCCGCAGGCTGTTATTGAACAGGCTGAGATTGAGATCAAGTATGAGGGATATATTTTAAGGCAGAGGCGGCAGGTAGAGCAGTACCGGAAGATGGAGAAGAAGATGATACCGGAGGAGATGGATTATGATGCGGTTCCTTCGCTCAGGATTGAGGCCAGGCAGAAGTTAAAGCTGTTCCGGCCGGTGTCTATCGGGCAGGCCTCCAGAATTTCAGGGGTATCACCGGCGGATATATCGGTGATGCTGGTGTATTTAGAGCATTATAGAGGGTAAAATTAAGGTTACAGCGAGTGACGTTGCGTAGGATGCACAGACCACCGTAGGCACGCTTTCGCTACCTTCCGCACGCAACGGTACATAAGATGCCGAAGGACGGCATCTAAGTACCGGCGGCTCCAGAGTGCGCTGCTTGTGGCCAGGTGCATCCTGCACAACTGTTGCTTGATAATGGTTTTAAGTGATGATGTGTAGGGTATTTGATTTATAAATTTTTATGATGGATTAGATATTTGGAAAAGTTATGTATTTATAAATGATGTTATGAAGAATGAACAGAGTATAAATTAGGAGGGTGGACGTGAAAAAGTATGATACATCTCAGTTTGAGAAGGATCTTGCGGAGTTGGGGATTGCGCTGACAGATCGGCAGATAGAAAAGTTTTTATTATATTATGAAATGCTTGTTGAGTGGAATGGGTTTATGAATCTCACTGCAATTACAGAATATGACGAGGTTATGAAGAAGCATTTCATTGACAGTCTCTCTTTGATTAAAGCTTATGATCTGAGTCAGGAGAGAAAGGTGATTGATATAGGGACGGGTGCGGGATTTCCGGGTCTGGTTTTGAAGATTGCTTTTCCTCAGCTTAAAATTACGCTGCTTGATTCTTTAAATAAGCGGATTCAGTTTTTAGATGCAGTTATTCAGAATTTGTCTTTGACGGGTGTTGAGACTGTACATGGAAGGGCGGAAGATTTCGCAAAGCCGGGAAAGCTGAGAGAGTGCTTTGATCTTGCAGTGTCCAGAGCGGTGTCCAATCTTTCAACGTTGTCTGAATATTGTCTGCCTTTCGTAAAGCAGGGTGGTTATTTTATATCTTATAAATCCGAAAAAATTTCTGAGGAGACAGAGGCTGCTAAAAATGCGATTACGCTTCTTGGGGGAAAGATTCAGAAGCAGGTTGATTTTACCTTACCGGATTCAGATATTTACAGAAATTTCCTGTTGATTGAAAAGGTTTCACCCACGCCAAAGAAGTATCCCAGAAAAGCGGGTTTGCCTTCTAAAGAACCATTATAATCCTGTTATTGCAAATTTAATTTTACTTATTCTGTTTTTTAGTATATTATTATAGAGAGATACAAGAGTTTAATGTCAGTCAAATATATATTCTTTTAGGATTGGAGCTAATTTTGAATATTGATGATTATAATGTACTTAATGATATATTAGCAGATATGCGTCATGAGCTTTCTGAACAGAATGAGAATATGAAATATCACGAGCAATGCATAAAACAGGATGACATTTTTATACAATCATTTACTGATTCTGAACCTGATGACTTTAAACTTTTCTCTCCTCGAAATGCTGAGGATGTTCACAGAGGTGAAATTGAGAAAACAGTATCGGATAAGGAAAGTCATCAGAAAGAGTATGATGTTTCATTAAATAAGGCTGATGAGCTGAAAGAGAAGATTGAAAAGGTCGAAAGAATATTAGAACATAAAGATGATAATCTTGCTCTTTTGAATTTGTTGGAAAAGGACAGGCAAAGAATTGCAGGAGAGTTACATGATACTTCTCTTCAAAACTTAGCTCATCTTGTACATAAAATTGAACTAAGTTCTTTATATATCGATCAGGATATTTTAAAAGCCAAATTGGAATTGTCTGTTGTAAATAAGATATTGAAGGAGACGATAGGAGAAATCAGAAATACTATTTTTGATCTTCGTCCGATGACCTTCGATGATCTGGGATTGAAGGCTGCAATCGAAAGATTATTATCTTGTGTCAATGAAAGTAAAAAATATATTATCGAACAGAAGATAGAAGATGTTTCATGTGAAACATGTGACCTTATTCTTCTCTCGATATATAGAGTTGTACAGGAATGCATGAACAATATTCAAAAGCATTCCTTAGCTCAGAATATCTGGATAAAGTGCAGACAGAAAGAAAACAGATATATCATTGATATTCGAGATAATGGAAAAGGGTTTGATGTTGCAGATATTCCGGCTAATAAGCATTTTGGACTTTCATTGATGAAGGAACGTGTTGAGTTATTAAAAGGTAAAATGACACTTTCATCGACAATTAATAAGGGTACCAAGATACATGTTGAGATTCCATTAAATTAGATATTAGGATTTATGTCCTTGCAAGTGACGTTGTCCAAGATGCACAACTGTAATTTGTAAATTGAAAATTCTTGTAACTGTCTAAATAGATTAGATATAGAATGTGAGGGATTCGTATGAGTATAAAAGTTATGTTAGCAGATGATCATGTATTGATGAGAGAAGGAATACGTCAACTCTTGGAGTTTGATGGAAGTATAGAAGTAATAGCTGAGGCAAATGATGGGGAAGAGTGTATTGAAAAGTTAAAGACTGTACATCCTCAGATTTTATTGTTGGACATCAATATGCCCAAGAAGAATGGAATTGAAGTTTTACAGGAAATCAAGAATAAGAATATTAATGTTAAGGTTCTTATTTTAACGGTTCATGGTGAAATTGAATATTTACTGAAAGCTGTTGATATTGGAGTAGATGGATACATATTAAAGGATTCGGAGTCCTCTGAATTAAAGAAGGCAATCAACGCTGTAATTAATGGGGAAAGTTATATTCAGCCTAAGTTGATTCCTGCATTGAATAATAGGTTAGTAGCAAGAGATGTTGATAAGGATAAAATAGACTTATTAACCGCTAGAGAGTTAGAGGTACTTATTCAGGTTGCCAATGGAAAATTTAATAAAGAAATTGCCACATCATTAAATATCAGTGAACGCACTGTAAAGAATCATATATCAAATATTTTTAAGAAAATTGAAGTCTCTGATAGAACACAAGCAGCTGTTTTTGCTATTAAGAATGACATCATTAAGCTTTTCTAACCCAAGATGTTGTGGTGAGAGTAGTATAGTGGATGAAGAATGTTTCACGTGAAACATTCTTCATTTTTACTTTTTGAGAACACTAGATAATGTTTCACGTGAAACAATTTACCCCAAGATATAGTGAGAGAGAGCCTAAGAAAAAGTGTGAAACATTTAAGGAGAGCAACCGTGAAACATTAGTTATTGGAAAACCAGTGAATAAAGGAGAAACTAGATATTGTGGTCCAATATATAAAGGTAAACTTTGCCTGTGGAGTATAATAAAAAAAGTAGATATATCACTTATTTAGTGATATAATTGAAAAGCGAGTAAAAAGTAGGAATTAATCTAAGGGAGAAACTATGGGAAAAATTATTGCTATCGCAAACCAGAAGGGTGGAGTAGGAAAGACTACTACTTCCATAAATCTATCTGCATGTATTGCAGAAAAGGGAAAGAAGGTTCTAGTAATTGATACTGATCCGCAGGGGAATACAACCAGTGGATTTGGAATTGATAAGAATGATCTTGATAATACGATTTATGAATTGATTCTGGGAGAGTGTTCTATCAAGGATTGTATTATTAAAGATGTCGTTGATAATGTATCGGTTTTACCGTCGAACGTTAATCTGGCAGCAGCGGAGATTGAACTGATCGGTGTAGATAAGAAGGAATACATATTAAAGAATGAAGTCGATTATATCAAAGAAGATTATGATTTCATTATTATTGATTGTCCGCCTTCTTTGAATATGCTGACGATCAATTCCATGACAACAGCAGATAGTGTACTTGTCCCGATTCAGTGTGAGTATTATGCTCTTGAAGGATTGAGCCAGTTGATCCATACAGTGAATCTGGTAAAGGAAAGACTGAATCCTGATCTTGAAATGGAGGGTGTTGTCTTTACAATGTATGATGCCCGCACGAATCTGTCGATGCAGGTGGTTGAAAACGTAAAAGCAAATTTGCATCAGAAGGTTTATCAGACATTGATTCCGAGAAATATCAGACTGGCGGAAGCACCGAGTTATGGAATGCCGATTAATAAGTATGATGCAAAGTCTGCGGGAGCAGAGGCGTATATGCAGTTGGCGGATGAAATTATAGGGTAGGCAGCGGCAAGATTTATAATTCTGCAAGTGACGTTGCACAGAATGCACAGACCACCGCAGGCACGCTTGCGCTACCTTCCGCACGCAACGGCACATAAGATGTCAAAGTACGCCATCTAAGTGCCGGCGGCTCCAGAGTGCGCTGCTTGTGGTCATGTGCATCCTGCGCAACTGTTGGCTGGAAATGATTTGGTTTAGAAAAATTTAGGTTAGAGCAAGTGACGTTGTACAACTAATACTAGAAAACTTAAACATTTGTAAATGGTTACTAAAATTATAAATTAAGAGTGAGGTGGAAGAATGGCAGCAAGAGGATTGGGAAAAGGGTTGGATTCGCTGATACCGAATGCAGTAGGGGAAGCAAAGGTTAAGAAGGAAAGCAAGGCGGAATCGAAGGAAGAAAAGAGAGAGGATGGAAAGGAAACTGTTGTAAAAATTACAATGGTTGAGCCTAACCGAAAGCAGCCACGTAAGAATTTTGATGAGGATGCCTTGCAGGAGCTGGCTGATTCAATCAAGCAGTTCGGTTTAATTCAGCCGATTCTTGTACAGGACAGGAAGGATCACTATGAAATTATAGCGGGTGAGAGAAGATGGCGTGCGGCAAAGATTGCCGGACTGAAAGAAGTTCCTGTAATTATCCGTAATTATTCGGAAAAGGAAATTATGGAGATCTCTCTTATCGAGAACATTCAGCGTGAGGATTTGAACCCGATTGAAGAAGCGCAGGCATATAAACGTTTGTTAGAAGAATTTCATCTGAAGCAGGATGAGGTTGCCGAGAGGGTGTCCAAGAGCAGAGCTGCTGTGACAAATTCCATGAGATTGCTCAAGCTTGGAGAGGAAGTCCAGCAGATGTTGATCGACGACATGATTAGCACCGGACATGCCCGTGCACTTCTTGCCATTGAAAATCAGGAGGAGCAGTATACGATTGCCCAGAAGATTTTCGATGAAAAGCTGAGTGTGCGTGATGTGGAGAAGCTGGTTAAGAATCTGAATAAGCCGGCAAAGAATCCGAAGAAGTCCACCTCTACCGATAAGACAATGGAAGCAATTTATCTTGATCTGGAGGAAAAATTGAAGAACCGGCTGAGCACAAAGGTAACGGTTACTTCAAAGGGAGACGGTGCCGGAAAGATTGAGATTGAATT
Organism: uncultured Acetatifactor sp.; assembly: GCA_934402315.1. Taxonomy (GTDB): domain Bacteria; phylum Bacillota; class Clostridia; order Lachnospirales; family Lachnospiraceae; genus Acetatifactor. The sequence continues at coordinate 49,261 of CAKRTS010000009.1, forward strand.
TTACAATCATGAGGATTTGGACAGGCTGATGGATCTCATGGGAAAAAACTAGAAAACGAAGACACTAAAGGAGAAATATGAACAGTACATTTTTAAATCAGATCGGCCTGGGGTCATTTGATCTGGGATACCTGTTTCTGGTATCTGTCATTCTCGGAGTAATTGCGATTGCGGCGATCGTTCTGTTGATTATACAGATCTGTAAGGTAAATAAGCTGAAGGGCCGCCTTGATAAATTTCTTTTGGGAAAAGATGGTGCAAGTCTGGAACAGGATATTGTCGGTCTGTGCGAAGATAACAAATTTTTAAAGAACAGCACAGAAAAGAATAAAAAAGATATTCGGAATTTGTATAAGAGAATGGAGACTGCTTATCAGAAAATGGGGCTGGTAAAGTACGACGCATTTAATCAGATGGGAGGACAGCTGAGCTTCAGTCTTGCATTGCTGGACGAGAACAATAATGGATTCATTATCAATTCCGTTCACAGTACTGAGGGATGCTATTCTTATACAAAGGAAATCAAAAACGGGGACTGTGCGATTTCACTCGGAACGGAAGAAGCGGAAGCATTGGCAATCGCCATGGGAGAGTAAAAATGATACTAAAATCAATAAGGGAGTTGGAGGAGAATGATATTCTTGCCAGAGATATTCTGACAGACGATTACAGAATCATTCTTCCCCAGGGTGTGGAGATAAGAAAGGATTATATAGAAAAGCTGGAAGAGCTGGGAATCAAAGAGGTCTATGTCAGGGAAAAGGTTGAGCCGGGAGAGATCCTGATCCTCAAATCGGAAACTGAAAAATCAATTAAAAAGACGGTAAAGGAAGTTCTCGAAAGGCATACTTACCAGAATAATGATGAACTTCTGGAGCTGAATAAGGCAGCGGATGAAATCATTTCTTCGATTCTGGAAGAGGACAAAGTCGTTGAGAGGATATTTGATATTAAGGAGAGAAGTTCAGATATTTATGAACATTCCATCAGTATTTGTTCTCTTGCAATTCTGACAGCTTTGAGATTGAATGTTGAGATCAGCAAGATTCATGACATTGGCGTTGGATGTCTGCTTCACGACATCGGTCTGAGGTACATGACGATTGATTACAACGATCAGGATGTGGAGACGTTAAACCGGCAGGAGCTGATTGAATATATGAAGCATCCTGTATACGGATATTCTTCTTTAAAGGATGAAGGATGGATCTCTGAATTAAGTAAATCTATTATCCTGTATCATCATGAGAGACTGGATGGTTCCGGCTTTCCGCTTCATACGAAGGACATACCGTTTGAATGCCGGATCGTGAATGTGTGCGATGCATTTGATGAAATGATCTGTGGGATCACCTGCAAGAGAGTGAAAATTTATCAGGCAATCGAGTATTTGAAGAATTTCAAAGGAAAGCTGTTTGATGAAAAGATTGTAGACGCTTTTCTAAAATTTACAGCAGTGTATCCTGCCGGTACAAAAGTTTTGACAAATGAGGGTGAGACCGCTGTTGTTCTGGCACAGAACAAGAATTTCCAGGACAGACCCGTCATTCGTATCATCAAAGACAGAAATGGCAATGTTGTAACAAAGGAAGTTATTAAAGACCTTGTAAAGGTCCATAATATATTTATTGAAAAAATACTGGATTAAGAGGAGGACATTATGATCGACATTAAGTTTTTAAGGGAGAACCCGGAGCTGGTAAAGGAAAACATTAAGAAGAAATTTCAGGATGCAAAGCTGCCGATGGTAGACGAGGTAATCAAACTGGATGCTGAGAACAGAAAAGCAAAACAGGAGGCTGATGATCTCAGAAACCGTCGTAATAAGATTTCCAAGGAAATCGGCGGACTGATGGCACAGGGAAAGAAGGAAGAGGCAGAAGCAAAGAAGCAGGAGGTTGCTGCTGGAGCAAAGAGACTGGCAGAGCTTGAGGTACTGGAGGGAGAGCTTCAGGAGAAGATTACGAAGATCATGATGGTTATCCCGAACATCATTGATCCTTCCGTACCGGTTGGTAAGGATGACAGCGAGAACGTAGAAATTGAAAAATTCGGTGAGCCGAAGGTTCCTGACTTTGAAGTGCCTTATCATGCGGATATTCTGGAAAGCATCAGTGGTCTTGACAAAGAAGCAGCAGGACGTACCAGCGGAAACGGATTCTATTATCTGATGGGCGATGCTGCCAGAATCCATTCTGCAATGATTAGCTATGCAAGAGACTTTATGATCGACAAGGGCTTTACCTATTGCATTCCTCCTTTCATGATCCGTAGCAGCGTTGTAAACGGCGTTATGAGCTTTGCGGAGATGGAAGCCATGATGTATAAGATTGAGGGAGAAGATCTCTATCTGATCGGAACTTCAGAGCATTCCATGATCGGTAAGTTTAAGGGACAGCTTGTGCAGGAGGATCAGCTTCCTATCACAATGACTTCCTATTCTCCCTGCTTCAGAAAAGAGGTAGGCTCTCACGGTATTGAAGAGAGAGGTGTTTATCGTGTACACCAGTTTGAAAAGCAGGAAATGGTTGTTCTCTGTAAGCCGGAGGATTCTATGGACTGGTATAATAAGATGTGGTCTTACACAGTTGAATTTTTCCGCAGTCTGGATGTCCCTGTGCGTACTCTTGAATGCTGCAGCGGCGACCTTGCTGATCTGAAGGTGAAATCCTGTGACGTGGAAGCATGGAGCCCGAGACAGAAGAAATACTTTGAGGTAGGTTCCTGCTCGACTCTCGGTGACGCTCAGGCAAGACGTCTCGGAATCCGTACAAAGGGAGAGGACGGAACATATTTCGTACACACTCTGAATAATACGGTTCTTGCAACTCCCAGAGGATTGATTGCCTTCCTTGAAAACAATGTCAACGAGGATGGAACGATCAATATCCCCGAAGCGCTTCGTCCTTATATGGGAGGAAAAGAAAAGATCTATCCTACAAAGAGCAAGTAAATTTTTTCAGGATCGGAGATCAGAATGAAGAAAAATAAGATCAGCGCATTTATGATGCTATTTTCGGGGATTTTTCTGACAGTCGGAATCGCGCTTTTTGCGGGAGGTATATACTGGCTTGTAAATGCCTTGAATTTTAAAGCCACGGCAGAGAAAATTACCGGAGAGATCAGCAGAATAGAATCGTACCGGGATTCGGACGGGGATATGAGCCATTCCGTCTTTGTGACTTATCATTATGGCGGGAAGCTCTATGAAGATGTGGAAATCAGTAGTTACAGCAGCAGTATGTATGAGGGAAAAGATGTAACTTTGTACTGTGATCCCGAGCGTCCCGGAAAGGTCAGAGAAGGCTCCATGTACTTTTTCGGGCCGGTTATGCTGATTGGCATGGGTGCAATTTTTGCGTGTGTGGGAGGCGGCACCATGATTGTTCCGCTGAAAACGAGCGCAAGAAATAAAAAGCTAAGGGAAAACGGAAGAAGCATTTATGCCACGGTTGAACAGACCATATACAATACAAGCGTGTCAGTCAACGGTGTTCATCCCTATAACCTGATCTGTACATACCGGGATGATTACAAAGACATCACCTATCGTTTCAGAAGCCATGATCTCTGGACAGATCCGTCTTCCGTATTCCCGGATGGAAGCACCATCGAGGTCAGGGTTGCCGGTGATGACTACAGTAAATACTATATAAATACGGACGAGCTCGACAGGAAAATAATGGATTATACTTGAAAAATCTGCGAAAATGTTGTAAATTAGTCAAGCTGAGAAAGAAGGTGAAATTTTTGCATAAATATATGAGAGCGGTGGGATTCAGCCACTTTGAAAACCGAAGACAGCTTCAGGAGCTTTTGACGGAGGTCGTCATGAATTCTGACAGACGCGCAATGACTATGGATGCTGTCACCTCCTATCAGGATCATACGCTCCTGGGTGAATTCTGCAAAAATTTCGCCGACGGTCTTGGAATCGCGGTCTGCGGGGAATTTGACGATGATGAAAAATTCATCTACGAATATTTTTATCCCTATCTGGACGGAAGCGGGATAACCTCGTATGAAGATGTCTCGGTGGAACGCCATGCGGACAAGGATTCCTATGCCGGTGTATGCGATGACGTCAAGGTAGGAATTTCCCTGATCTTTTATTTGAAAAATAAGATTCCTTATATCAAGGCGCAGGCAACGGATAAGCTGCCGATCAGGGGAACGACCCTGACGCTGTCTGCGTTATCCGTAAGCGGATCTATCATGCTTCCGATCAAGAAGGACGAGGAGCAGATAGAGCGTGTGAAGAAGGCATCAGTCAACAGAAATAATCTGATGATTGCAGCAAGAAAAGGCGACGAGGATGCCATAGAGACCCTGACGCTGGAAGACATGGATATGTACACCACGATTTCAAAGAAGATTCAGACGGAAGACATTTTCAGTCTTGTAGATACTTACTTCATGCCGTATGGAGTGGAGTGTGACCAGTATTCTGTACTCGGAGAAATTGTCGGCGTCCGGAAGACAAAGAACCGGATCACCGATGAGGAAATATATATTTTAACAATTTGCTGTAATGAATTGACATTTGACGTTTCAATTAATATAATAGATTTGTTCGGCGAACCTCAGGTCGGCAGAAGATTCAAGGGAGTCATCTGGTTGCAGGGAAATATCAACTTTCCCGAGGATGCCGCACTGTAACAGTTGTTCCCATAGTTAAATGGATATAACAAGCGCCTCCTAAGCACTAGTTGTGGGTTCGATTCCCGCTGGGAACATTCACGCAGGCTGCAAGCCGTGCAAAAAAAGAGATAACGCGCCTCGTGTGAGTTCGCTCACAAACGAGGCGTGTTATCTCTTTTTTATAGGGCGCCAGCCCAGGAAAAATTCTTTGACTAAATTAAATACTTGCGCTGTTGGTATGTTTATGATCCCATTTTTGACAGTTAAAAGAAACTAAAGACCCCACAACCAGCATAAATACGCTGTTTGCGAGGTCTTCTTTATTGCAAGGTATGTAGCTATTTTTGCTTCTTTTGCGTCTGATTCAATATTTTTCTCATATTTTTTTGAGATATGATTTGATAGTCAGTTCGGAAACCAAATGTCTCATGTAAGACATCCGTCAAATCTGTTCTGGTATAGGTTGGAATGTAGCCTTCTCCGGGGGCAATCATCATGTCCATGGTTCTCAGTGTCTTTATGATCTCTTCACAGGTAAACTTATGATTCAGCTTTTTTTCCAGAATCCTGTAGATCACAAGTGCAGTAAAGCAGGTGGTGAAATGTGCCGTGATCCTGTCCTTTCTGGACAGATATACCGGTCTGGCTTTGAATTCTGTTTTCATGATGCGGAAGCATTCTTCGATTTCCCATCTTTTCTGATTGATTTTGATGATGTCTGCTGCATCATAATCGAGATTTGTACAGACAGCATAAAATCCGTCATATTTGGCTTCGGTATCAATCTGCTCCTGATTCAAGGCGGTAACCGTCTTACTGGCTATTTCACCATCCGCAGTACAGTGACCCTGATCGACAAAGCGTTTTGGATCATTTGCGTTTTTTCGGACGAGCGAAGACGGATTTGCCACAAACTTTTTTGCTCTTTCTATCTGCTGTGAACGAATTGTCTGCTGGTAGTGCCGGTACTTGATGGAGTAAGTTACAATCAAATGCTGTTCAAGATTATCTTCATTTATCCATCTGTCTTTATAGAAAACTTTGTCATAATCTTTTTCTTCATCCAGTTCGCTGAGACTGTATTTTTTTCTGCTCCCGGGAAGATACCAGCCATCCTCCCCCAGACAGAAATCCTGCAGGAAGGTCTTCAGCTTTTTGATGGATTGTGTTGTCACGAATCCACGTCCCTGAATGCTGTTGAATTTGCGGTTGGCGGTAGAAGAAAGCCCGGAATCCGTACACACAATGAAATCAGAAGCGTCAAAGTCTCTGATGATTTTCTTTTCTAACGGAGTCATGGAGGGCTGTTCGTTCTGGTTTCCGTCAAAGACAGAAAAGGAAAGAGGAATGCCGTCAGCATCCATAAACAGCCCCATCTGGACGATAGGATTAGGTCTATGTTCTTTCGAAATACCGTACTTTCGGAAGCTGTCTTCCTGCTCAATTTCAAAGTAGTAGTTGGTGCAGTCATAATAGAGAACATTCTTTTTGCGTTCCATGATGGATTGCGAATTTCTGTAAAGCTCTGACTGGAAGAAATCATTTTCCTTCGCAAGAATCTCTAAAGCTCTGTAAACCTGATGCAGGCTGCATCTGGATGGTTCCAGAAAGCTCTGTGAACTTTCGAGAGAGGAGAGCATTGAACCGGGAGCAATGATTCTGGCATAAACAAGCATGGAAAGAATGTCATTTAAATCAAAATCGAATTTATATTTGTCGGAAATATCCGCACAGATCCTAGGAAGACCGAGGGAATGGTATATGTCCTGAAGGAATAAGTACCCGACGTTGCAGGAGCGGCGAGCGTTTTTATCAATCAGCAAGGATGGAGAATATTTAAGGAGAATTCCCTGTTTTGCTTCCTTTTCTGCAAGAGTGAGTTTTTTGACATACTGCTTAGCCCATTCGACAGGGTCCTGCCCGCCACATCTGGCTTTGATTTCTTCAATACTGCCGAGGCGTTCAACCGTTTTTGTAGTAGTCTTATTCCCGATACGAATAGATTTCTGGACGTAATAGGTAGGTGAGTTTTTTGTTCCGGCACAAGTAAGTTTCATAAGGCACATCCTCCGTAGCCTTATTATAGCACAAATACGCACAAATAGCCACAAGAAAATGAAGAAAATTTGACAAAAAATACAGGCTTTAAAAGACCTGCAAGGATTTTTCTCTTATTCAACTGTCAAACTACCGGCTTTTTGCTCACGGGAAGTCAGGTTTGTAAAGCTGTCAAAAAGGGACAATTGTTCTACATCATTCGCTTTAAAAGACATACGGATACCACCTTTAGTTGATGGTTGTATTATACCATGGATTACTTTATAATGTATATCATTGGGATAACCTTTTGACCCCAGTATCGTGGCGAAAGCAGCGTCACTCTGGATTAAGGAGTAAAGAATGAGGATACACTTTATAGGAATATGTGGTAGCGGTCAAGCAGCAATTGCAATCATTGCAAAAAATTTAGGTTATATTGTTGATGGTTGTGATAAGAGTCAGGATGGATATTATCATCATAGTCTACAGGATAATAATATTTCTGTTAAATGTGAACACAGTAAAGAACATTTAAAGGGAGTAGATATTTGCGCGGTCTCTCCAGCAGTTTTAGTTTGTGATCCGGAAAATGAAGAGGTAAAGTATGCAAAAGAGTTAGGAATATTAATGACGTGGCAGGAGTTTATGGGAAGATATATTTTCGATAGAAAAAAACTCATTTGTATAGCAGGAACGCACGGAAAAAGTACTACTACAGTTTCATTAGGAAGTGCGTTGGAGTATTTGAATGCTGATCCTAGCGTCATAAGTGGAACTATATATAAGAAGTGGAATTCTGGTAGTAGAGTAGGGAAGTCAGATATTTTTGTATGTGAAGCAGATGAGTTTAATTTGAACTTTTTAAATTATCATCCGAATATTATGGTAATAAATAATCTAGAGATGGATCATCCAGAAACATTTCAATCGGAAGAGGAATTAGTTGCTGGATTCTCAGCATTTCTTAGACAGGTAAGAGGAGAAAAAATTCTGGTTGTAAATGCTGAGAGTAAGTTAATTAATCAACTATTATTAAAAAATGATGGTTGGATAAAAGAAGAAAATATAAGAGTAATAGGTTTTCATGGCGCCAGCAAGTATGAGTATAAATATGATGAAGAAGTCGTATTTGGAAATGTGTCATATGATAATCGAGGTAATACAACATTTGAAATTAGTGGATGTGAAGGTAAATTTACAATACCGTTGAAGGGAATGTATAATGTTGAAAACTCAGTTAGTGTTTTGAGCGTTTTGAAGGTATTGAACTATTCTGTTGAAGAGATGAGGGATGCGATTTGTCAGTTTACCGGAGTTGCAAGAAGATTTGAATTGGTTGGTGAAAAGAGAGGAATATCGATATATGATGATTATGCCCACCATCCGACCGCAATAAAAAGTGTTCTTGAGCTATGTAATGAGATTAAGAAGAGAGAAGTATGGGTAATATTTGAGCCACATCAGATATCAAGAATATTGTTAATGTTTGATTCATTTGCCCAAGCCCTGGGATTGGCTGACCATGTAATTATTACAAAAACGCATATCGGAAGAGAGATACATTCAGGTTTGGTTCCGATAGAAGCGAATAAGTGGATAAGTGCAATAGGATCAGATAAGGCGTTATATATTGAAGAATTCGATGATGTGGCTTCCTATGTATGTGCAAATGCACAACCAGACGATTCGATAATTGTCATGGGAGCAGGAGAATCCTATAAAATATCTAAGCTAATTTTAGAAGAGCTATAGCTATTTGGAAGCCAGAGGGACGTTCCTTTTGACCCCAGTATCATGACAAAAGCAATGTCCCTGATGTTAATGACCTGGCGTAAGAAAGGTTGAAAAGTTATGGAAGAAAACTATTATGCAAGTGTATGTCATTATGGGGTACAAGGAGGGGCGGTTAGATTAACTGATGAATTCTTTTTATTTAGGTGCCAGAAGGAATCTATTGAAGATGAATTCAAAAGAATAGAAATACCGTATGCTAATATAAAAAGAATTCTATATAAAACAAAATTTTTCATATTCCATATTGTTACTATAGATCAGTACGAAGGAAAAACATACAAATTTTTAATCTTTAATGTAAAAAGATTTATAAATACTATAAAGAATAAAGGAGTTAACATAAGCCATATAAAATAGTTTTTAGACTTTATTAAGGATAGCCAGAGGAGCATTTAGCCAAGGGGAATACAGAAAATATGGTGCCAGAGGGACGTCATGGTCAGGTCTGTATAACATGACAAAGTACCACTCCTTGTGACAAGATACTGGGGTCAAAAGCCCTTAAGCTTTCTTCCCTCTTGTCCCATTAGCTGGTTGTTATCACGTATTCTTGATGATGTTCAGCTTCTTTTGCCTAATATAGAGCCATAGGCTGTGGATAACTCTTGTTTTTCTTATCCTAATAGTGGATTTGGAGCATAACTTCCAAGCCCTCTTGCAAAGCAAAAGAGCTTTCTAAAGTTTAGCGCAGCGATTTTGCTTCCAAAGAAGAACTTTCCCCGCTGCTTTCCCAACGGCAGTTTTTCCAGATGATATTTCCGCCGGAGAATGGAGGGGATTGTTTCAACTCCATTTCGTATCCTGCGATACAAATCGTATTCCTTGCCGGACATTTTCTCTTCCAATGAAATACGGGTAAGGCTCTTCTTTGTAACTAAGACCTGCGCTACTTTTTTGAATATTTTGGCATGACATTCTTCTTTGTGGGGACAGCTGGCACATGTGTTTCGATCGAAGGAAAGCTTGAACTCATCGTTGCTCTGCTTATAACAACAGTACTGGGGTTCGTGACCAGCCGGACATTTCAGGACGGCTGTCTGCTGCTCATTCATTTTAAAACCGGAAACATCACGACGGTTTTTCTTTGCTGTCAGTGCGGTGGGAACCAGTTCCACATTCTTTTCTGCTGCAAGCTTTTGCGCGGCGTCACTGTAATAAGCCCCGTCTGTGATGATCTTTGTGCTCTGGTCCTGCCTTTGCATTGCCTCAAGGTGATCTTTTATAAACTGTGAATCCGAATGAATATTTGGTTCATACGCATAATCCATTACGACCGATCCATTTTTACCGACGGTTTCCTCTACATTTGCCACATAGCCACGATACTCTTTTCCGGCTTTTCTTCGAAAGGTAGCTTCTGGATCGGTTGGATTCAACAGCAGGGTAGAGTTCCCTAACTGATCGGCTTTGCTGATCCACCGCCGTTTTCCTTCCTCTACGATGGATTGTTCTGCAAAGCATCGTATGAACAGTTCATACTCAGGAACCTCTTCGAAACCACTTTGGGTGATGTCATAAAGCGTTTCCGCATCTGTCAGAAACTGATCCATGCGTTCTGTAAGTGTGGACGTTCTTTCGTGATAGAATACTTTGTTAAAGTCATTGGACTGTGCATAGTGTTTTAGGGATTCCGGGATAATTTCCGGACAGTTGGCTGCCAGATACTGTACCAACCGGGCAATGCTGGTATAGATCAATTCACTTCTTGCAAGCATCCGCATGTTGGAGTTAATCATCATGGAATCCATGCGGCGAATCCTGCCATCAAGGTTCATCATTTTTGCAATCTCTTTATTATAGCTTTTGATTGCTGACTTATAAAGATCTACGCCGTGGGTCTGTTCATAGTCATAGCATCTGCGCCGAAAACGGCTTAGCGTTTTGTCGCTGAGCGGCTGTTCCTCAAAGCTTGTCGTATGAAGTGCATACTGTAAGCGCAGATCAAGCATTAAGCCCTCTACCATTTCGTCATCCGAATAGTCAAACAGCTCTTTGATGATGCAGGCTCCAATAATCACATTCACAGGGGTATTCGGACGGGAAGCCTTATTGCTGTATAAAACGGCAAATGGTTTTTCATCAATTTTCGGAAACACTTCCTCCGCAAACACTTTAGCCCAGGAATTTTCCAGGGCTTTTTGCTCACGGGAAGTCAGGTTTGTAAAGCTGTCAAAAAGGGACAATTGTTCTACATCATTCGTTTTGAAAGACATACGGATACCACCTTTAGTTGATGGTTGTATTATACCATAGATTGCCTCATAATGTTTCTATTAGATTATATCATCGGGATAACCTTTTGACCCCAGTATCTTGGTTTAATGTACATTTTAGGGCTTGCAAAACCGCCATACATTATGGTAAACTATATCAAAAGCATATATTTTAGAAAATCTGTGGTGAAATTACCATCTGTGTTCTTAAATCATTTCAGGAATCTATGCTTTTCAATCACATTTATTAAAGTTGAGAGCAGGAGTGCCTGAAAGGTTCCTCCTGCAAAAAGGAGGAATTACATATGGAACATGGAACTACTGTGAAACTGCCGGAGGCAGACCGCAAGTACAAGGACACGATCTTCCGCTGGCTCTTTTCGGACAGGGAAAATTTATTGTCCCTGTCCAATGCCGTGACGGGGAAAAATTACACGGATGCGAAGGCGCTGGACGTTGTCACTTTGGAGAGTGCGGTATATCTCGGAATGAAGAATGATGTGGCGTTTCTGGTGGATACGCGGCTGTATTTGTGCGAGCACCAGTCGACCTACAATCCGAACATCCCGCTGCGGAACCTGTTTTACATTGCAAGTGAATACCAGGTTCTTGTGAAGGACAGGTCGCTCTATTCCTCGGTATTGGTTAAGCTGCCTGCGCCGAAGTTTCTGGTGTTTTATAACGGGACGGAGCAGGTCGCAGACAGGGAGGAGCTGCGGCTGTCGACGGCGTATGAGAACCAGCAGGGAGAGCCGGATCTGGAGCTGAAGGTGACGTTGTTAAACATCAACGAAGGGCATAATAAGGAGTTGATGGAGCAGTGCCGGATATTAAAGGAATATTCGCAGTATGTCGCAAGAGTGCGGAAATATGCGGCGCAGATGGAGCTGAACGAGGCGGTGGAGCGTGCAGTCACAGAGTGCATCCGGGAAGGGATTCTGGCGGAGTTCCTGTCCCGGAACCGTGCGGAGGTAATGAGGGTGAGCATTTTTGAGTACGATCAGGAGCTGGAAGAGAAGAAATATCGAGAAGCGGAGTACGAGCATGGAAGACAGGATGGATACGATGTTGGTATGCAGGAAGGTCGCGCCGCCGGAGTCCGCGAAGGAATAGAGACTGGACGTACCGCTGGAATCCATGAGGGGATGGAAACCGGGCGCGAGGAGGGACGTGCCGACGCGCTCCGTTCCGTAGTAAAGAATCTAGTGAAGCAGAATCTCCCGATACAACAGATCGCGGAGGCGGCAGGAGTCAACGAAGAGACTGTGCGGGAGTGGATCGCGGAGAAATAACGCCGGTGGACGTTTCTGATGCTCAAATTTGTTGACAAGCTTGAACGCATTTGATAATATCTATCAAGTAATTTAATGCTTTTGGGAATTGCCGGATTTGGTGACAAAGCAGGCATGACACTTGGACATTTTGACGGGGTAATATTCATTGGTGCTTTTGCAGGATACATTTTCTACATGATTAAGATTGCATTAAAGGCAAGCAAGGAAGGCAGGAAGGTCGAGATTGAAGGCGGTTCCGATGAAGATATCAAGCTGATTCCGGTGCCACTCAGTATTCTGTTTATAATTGGCGGAGCGGCTGCGATTGCATTTGGCGGAGATATGACGGTAGATGCCGCATCAAGAATAGCGAGTGACCTTGGAATGAGCCAGACGCTTATCGGACTTACAATCGTTTCAATAGGAACATCCCTTCCGGAGCTTGTGACGTCAATAGTTGCTGCCAGAAAGAACGAAGTCGATATGGCACTTGGCAATGCGATCGGATCAAATATATTTAACATACTTATGGTACTTGGCATTGCATCAGCGATCAGCCCAATCAGCATGATTACCGAGAATATTATTGATCTGTGTGTCCTTATTGTATTTACAGTGTGTGTATGGATATTTGCAGGAACCAAGAAGAAAATCGGAAGAATCGAAGGATTCGCGATGGTTGCGCTTTATGCGGTATATGCGGTTTATATCATAATAAGATAAGAGAATGAGTATTGTATTTTTTCGGATATGTGGTAAACTGTGGTTAGCATACGCTAACCACAGTTTACCAATCACAAAACAATAAGGAGTATCCGAAAAATGCAGGTAGAAAAGCTTGAAGAATCCGAGATTCAGAAAATCGGTCATGCGTTTGGTTATTATGATTATAAGGGAGAGGAAGGTCTGGTCTCCTGTTATAGAAGCCAGGAGGCAGCAGCGGTCTATATTAATGGATATGTCCGCATGACCTTAAAGGGCAAATTTCTCTATTCCACAAGTGAGAAGGGAGAAGCCTATATCGCCTATAAATTGTTCGGACAAAAAATATCCTTCGGAGCAGGGATGGAGCTGGTCAAAGGCTTCTTTCAATCCATGAACCTTAAAGAGATAGTCCGGTTTTTCAAAATAGTGTCAAAGGGCGGCCCCGATTTAAAGGATAAAATGAATAAGGAAAAGAAGCCCTACATCTATGTCGGGATGCTCTGCGTGACGGAAAAGTATCAGGGACAGGGATTTATGCGGAAGGCATTGGAAATGGCATTTGCCGAAGGAAACAGGCTCCATGTTCCCGTGATACTTGACACGGATGCAAAGTCAAAATGTGATAAATATGTCCACCTTGGCATGCAGTTAGCCGGCGTTCGTGATTTCGGAGAACATGGAAAGCTGTATGATCTAATAAAATACCCGAATTAAAGCTATATACCCGCAATAATGAGCAGAATCGAGAACAACATAAACCCTGCGCCAAGGGCGCCGATGATTTTAATCCCGCATTTCTTCAGGGTCATTAATACGAGCAGCGAAACGATAGGGTTTAAAAGCAGGCACAGCTTCGGAACTGCAAGTGCGCCTGTCAAAATAGCAATTGCCACAATCACCGTTGCACCAAGCCAGAGCGACAGGAAACCGATAATCATGGGTACCTTTGTGATCGGGTCGATGGCCTTCATAACCTCAGCGCTGTCGTCGTCTGACATTTTTTTGCTGAGTTTCTGGTACAGAAGCGGCTTCATGCAGAACACAACATGGCATAAAAGACCGGTATAGCATCCGATAACGGTGTTGATTCTCAATGCGAGACCCAGTGTTTCGTTCCCCGTTGCAATTAGGTCTGCAAGAAGCCACATGGTGATATAGGTTCCCGGCTGTCCCAGAAAAGAAAGCCAGAAGGATATTTTAAACCGTTTTGCGTTTACATCAGCCCACCAGGGATTGACCCCATTTACGGCAAGCTTCCCGTTCGAGTCCGGTTTCCCCGGTTTGACAAGTGGCACATCTGCCAGAGAAGCTACAAAGCCGCTTATGATTCCAAAGATTCCGAAAGCAACGTATTGATTCAAATCATTATCCCCCTATATCCATTCATTTGTAATCATTCCGGTGTAAATTCCAGGTACAACATAAACTTCAAATTACATTTTCTATATTATCATGCAGAGTTCTGAATTTTAATCATTTCACACAGCCCGTTCATATTGTGCTATAATGCGTCATGTGATTGCATAATTGGATCAATTAAGCAAGACCATGAAAATATAATAGAAAGTTATCTATGATAAGTAATTGAAAAAAACAGTACTTTTGTGCTATTCTAAATGTGGTTACAAAGGAGGAATACGCAATGACATATGATGAAAATGCCTTCAAAGAGAAAGCCAACCGCAAAGCACGTAAGATCTGGATTGTATTTGCGGTTCTGCTGAGCGCAAATTACGGGGCTGATACAGCCAACGGCCTTTATCCGGCAGGCTCGTATATTATTTTCCTGCTGCTGTGCTGGCTGCCGTTGATTATTGGAGAAATTCTACTGCGTGTCAAGGGCTGGTCTACACAGTTTTACCGGCGTGACCTTGCCATTGGCTACGGGATCTTTTATACTTTTGTAATATGCACGACTGATTCCCCGATCGCGTTTGCCTATGTTCTGCCGGTAACGAGTCTTTTAGTGATATACAAGAACCGTCAGTTTATGATCCGGTGCGGAATTGTCAACGCTGTGGTGATTGTTGGAGCAGCAGTATACCGGTATATGTCAGGCTTCAACAGTGCAGCTGATCTGAAGAATTATCAGATACAGTTATCCTGTATCATTCTTTGCTATATCTGCTACGTCATGTCCATCCGCCACCTGAATGAATCCGACGGAGCAATGACGGACAGCATCAAGAACGATCTTCAAAGAGTGGTTACGACCGTAGAGCAGGTAAAGACCTCCAGTAACACGATTCTGGATGGAATTACCGTCGTAAGAGAGCTTGCTTCCGAGAATAAGCATGGCTCAGACATCGTTATGCTTGGCATGGGAGAACTGAGTGGAAATAATGACAAGCTGCAGGATCGCACGACATCCTCCACGCAGATGACATCTGATATCCATGCACAGGTGGAGAATGTGGTAGCGCTTATCGGGGATATGGTAACGCTGGTTGAAAAGTCCGAGGCGCATGCAGGCGCCAGTGCAAGCGATCTGGAGAGTCTGGTAAACACAGCAACCACAATGTCAGAGCTTTCCACAGAGCTGGAACAGGTTTTGCAGAACTTCCAGCAGGAGTTTGATATGGTTAAGCAGGAGACAGGTACGATTGAAAAGATCACGAACCAGACGAACCTGTTAGCGTTGAACGCTTCCATTGAGGCAGCAAGAGCCGGAGAAGCCGGAAAGGGCTTTAACGTGGTGGCAAACCAGATCCGGACCTTAAGCACAGAGACACATGATTCCTCCGAAGAAATCCGGGATGCTCTTTCCCGTCTGGATTCAACTTCCGAGAAGATGACAGCCGCTATTGAGGAGACCCTGAAGCTGATCCAGGTCACCCTCGAAAAGGTTATGCAGACCGGGGAGAACGTAAATCAGATTACTTCCGATTCCCAGCAGCTTGGCAAGCATATTCAGGTAATAGATCATGCGATCAAGGAAGTAGAAAGCTCCAATACACAGCTCGTGTCCAACATGGAACAGGTTTCCGAGATCGTGGAGACGATTACCGAGTGTATTGCACATTCCAGCCAGACCAGTGAGCGGATGCTCAGTAAATACGAAGAGACCGCTAACAATATCAATACGATTGAGGATGTCATGGAGAACATGATGTGCGACCTTGGCATTGGCGGTTTCATGGGAATTGAAGACATTCAGCCGGGAATGAAGCTGGAAATCACACTGCCGGATCGACAGGATAAGAAGTATTATGGCGAGCTGATCCAGCAGGCTTCGGATGGCATTCTGGTAACATGTGAGGAAGAGCTGAAATTAGACAAGGCTGTCCCTTGTAAAATTCAGGTTATAGCCGGAAATATCCTCTATTGCTGGGATAAAGCGGTTATCAAGGAGAACGTTGCGGAGGGAGCGGCAACATTTAAGATTACAATTAACACGCGGCCCCGCATAAACAACCGGCGTAAATACCCGCGCATGGATCTGGATAACGCCTGCACGGTTCAGTTCAAGAACGCCAACAAGACCTATGCTGCCACGATGGATAACATCAGCGCGAACGGATTTGCATTTCTGGCTACAGATGATGTCTTTTCACAGAGCAAGGACGAGGAAGTTACAGTTACAATAGAGAATTTTGCGCTCAAGAACCACAATGTACTCGAGGGACGCATTATCCGCTGCTCTGACGACAATGGCCTGTATATCGTGGGCTGTCAGATGCCGGAGGACGATTTCTACATTTATGACTATGTGGCGAAGAACCTCTGAGATCAAAACTTACCGTAGCTTCCGCAGAGGAATTTTTTCAGGTCGCCCAGGGTTTCACAGCCGCTCTTTTCACGCATGGAAGCAAGCAGCTTTTTGACATAGCTGTACGAATAAAACAGTTTGTCGCATATTTCCTTGCCGTTATATCCTTTTAGGATAAGCTCGGCGACCTTACATTCGGTTTCGGTAAAATCAACTGACGGCAATTCGGAGGATAATGCCATGGGTTCGGACTTTTTCAGGAGATTGCTGATTCTTGCAAGCAGTATTTTCTGCGAAAACGGCTTCTTGATATAATCCGCGGCGCCGAGCTGAAAGCCCTTCAGCTCGTCCTCCTCGTCAGACATTCCTGTGACAAAAACAACAGGAATGTTTTTGCATTGCGGCATTTCATTTATCTGCTGTATGACTCTGTATCCGTCGATATCAGGCATCTTTACGTCAAGCAGGATAAGGTCGGGCAGGGTATTTTCCAACAATGCATTCAAGGCTTCCCTGCCGCTCGAATATAAGCTGACGAAGTAATTTACCCCCAGCAGGACAGCGGCATTTTTGAGAAGCACCTTATCGTCATCTACCACCATGATACGTTTTCTATCAGTCATTTTTCCGGTTCCTTTCCATATAACGGTCAAAAAGCGTTTCCGCACTGACAAAATCAAGTTCATCGACAAACTCCGCGATATAGGTCAGATCGCGTATATTTTTTTCATCCGTTTCCTTTTCAATAAGCCGCTTAAGATCATTCTGGGTCTCAAGCCAGATGTGTTCCTCCAGACCCTTCTTTATCTGCATCTCAAGGCTTCTGCCGCTGACAGCTTCGGGGGAAGAGGAAAGTACATTGTCCGGCACTTCCGAAATCAGCCGTTTCATTCCCTCCGCCGCCCGCTCCCATTCAAACAGAATCAGATCACGCGCATGTGCGGCGTAAGCATGGTCACCGCAGCTGAGCTTCTTCTCGAGCTCCCTTGCCATTTCATAAAGGGAAAGCGCACCGATGCCCTTTGCCGCGGATTTGAGGGAATGGATCTCAAATATCAGGTCTTCACTGTGATTGTCAAAGAGGTTCTCCAGCTTCTCATGGCCGTGATCGTAGCCGTCTGCAAAAATTTCCGCAAGATTGCAGAAACGTGTGATATTTCCACTCAGATAGCTCAGCCCCGAATCAAGGATGATGTCATATTTTTCCAGAAGCTCCGACAGCCTGTGGAATTCCTCGTTTGAAAGTACATTTTCAGAAGCGCCGCTGAGTATCAGTTTATCCGCAGAGAGCATGGAAATCAGCGTTTTTTCAAGCTTGTGCCAGCTGACAGGCTTTGAGAGATAGGCACGAAATCCGGCGGACAGGAACTTTTCCTCCGAACCCGAGAGCGCCTCGGCTGTGAGCGCAATGACAGGAACACTTTCGGGCAGTCCGTATTCACGCATGATGCGGAGCGTTTCAATTCCGTCCGTAACCGGCATCATATAATCAAGAAGAATCAGGTCATAATGCGTGTTTCTTATTGCCTCCGCTGCCGTTTTTCCGTCGGATGCGGTGTCGACAGTTATCATGGTCCGCTCCAGAAGCATACGAATCACGCGCAGATTTTCGGCATTGTCGTCAACGGCAAGTATGCGGCATTCGGGGGCGAAAAAACTGTCGGAGCAGTTCTTCTCGCTCACGGTGAGCGGAGTTTCACCGATTGGAGTGCTGTCACATATTTTCTGCAGTATCTCGATCCCGAAGGTGCTGCCCTTTCCCTCTCTGCTGTCTGCAATGAGCCGTCCGCCCATGTTGTCCGCAAGATCCTTCGATATGGCGAGTCCGAGTCCCGTTCCCTCAACAGCGCATTCAACGGCGTTTTTCCCCCTTCCGAACACTTCAAAGATATGCTCAAGCTCTGTTTCGGGTATGCCTATGCCGGTATCGGAAACCGTGATGCGCAGGAGTACCTTTTCCTTGTCCTCAGCGACAGGAGCGGTTTCTGCAAAGAGCGTTACGCTGCCGGAAGCCGTATATTTGACGGCGTTGGAAATAAAATTCGTTATGATCTGCCGCAGATGGTTTTTGTCTCCCTCGAGCATTGACAGCATATCGGGAGAAATATCCGCAGTGAAAGCCAGTCCCTTTTTCCCGCAAAGCTCGTTTCCCATGGAAGCGAGCTCCGAGACAAGCGAATCGGTACGGTAGGGTTTGGAGGCAGTTACCATTTTGCCCGACTCAATCTGGGTAACATCGAGGATATTGTTGATAATGGAGAGCAGCAGGTCGCCTGCACTCTGGATTTTTGAGGTATAGTCAAGTATTTCCCGCTGATCCGTGGAACGCGTGATAAGCTCGTTCATTCCGAGAATCACGTTGATCGGCGTTCTGATCTCGTGGCTCATATTGGCAAGGAAAATTCCCTTTGCCTTGCTGCTGCGCTGTACCTCCGCCATTGCCTTGTTGTACATCCGTATCTGGAAGAACATCGCCGCGCCGAGAGCGGTCGATGATATGCAGATGCCTACGACAATGTCTGTGACAATACCCTTTTCATCGGGAAAAGCGCTGACAAGCTGCGGATAACGGTAAGCGGCGACGCAGCACAGGGCATAGATAAGGATTTCGGCAGCAGCGCAGATAATACCGGCTCTGCCCTCCAGCATAAACAGTGTAAAAACTGCCGCAAATACGAAAAAGCAGGGCATTCCGCTGTTATATCCGCCCGCGGTGAAGAACATGATCGGGAAGAGCAGCATAAAGACAAATGTGACGGTTATGATGTAGCACGGCTTGTAATTGCCTGTTTCCGCCGAGTACACAAGCAGTGCCGCAGAAAGGAGCGCGGACGACATCAGCACGACGCTGTTCAGGGTGGATGCTCCGTTTATCAGCGAAACGACAAATATTATGATACTCACGGTAAAGCCCGTGATCGCCAGAAGGTTAAAGATTCTGATTCTGAAATTTAATTCCGGTGAAAAAAATAGATCTTTTAACTTTTTAAGCATTATGCGCCCCCCATTTTGCTTCATTATAGCGCACGCAAATTTGCTTCGCAACGGTATCGGCGCAGGAGTGTCCCTGAGAGACATTGTATTTGCTCACCGTATCTCATATGATATGTGAGATATTATGAATGGGAGGAAAAAAGATAATATGAAAAACAGGAAAAAAATCGTAAGCTTAATGGCACTTGCAGTGTTCGGCCTGACTTTGCTGACAGGCTGCGGCGAAAGGAATTGGCCCATGCAGGTTACGGTCGTGAACCGTACTACCTGTCCGATTGCGGACATCCGCCTCAGTCTTGCCTCCGATGAGGAATGGGGGCCTAACCGGATTGAAGCAGTGCTGGAGGAGGGTGAAAGCATTGATATCGATCTGGGTGAGTACACGGAGGAGGAGCTGAACGCTGGCTTCAATATTCAGTTCTACGGAGAAAATGACGAACCTGTCAATCCGGATTATGACCAGAGTGATCCTATCTTCTTTGACAATGGGGACTATTTGATCTTAGCGCCTGCTGACATTAGTGTCGCAATATTTATGGACACCCGATATGATGCGGCGGAGTACGATCAGAAGATTATGGAGCTCTATGACTCGGAAGACGATGGACGCGGAGATCTGATTCCCGATGAAGACGCAGAAGACGGTCTTGGCGGCTGAAAGGATGTATTGGTATGAAGATAAAACAATTATTTCCTTGCGTGGCAGCCTGCATGATGCTGACGGGCTGTTCGGGAAATTCGGCAGCCGATATGACAGATCCATCCACAATTACGGCGGAGACTCTCTATCTGCATGATGTAAGGAACGGCGCGATCAAGGCAGGAGAACAATATTCGGACAGCGGAGAAGAGGGGGTCTGGCTGCCGGTTTCGGATGATGTTTATGCGGAATTTCAGGATCCCGACTTGGTCGGCGCGTGGTGTCCCGAGCAATATTTCGGAACAAGACAGCTGGAGAAGGGATTCAAAAACGGAAAGATTGCCGTCGATTCAAAATTTACCTGGACGGTTGGCAGCGATGGCAGCATCGACGGTCTTTATGAAGAAAATTACTACGAAAATAACGACGTAACAAACTGAAAGGGGAAAATAATATGCCATTCTGGCTTGCATTGCTTCTTCTGCCGGTCTCAGCGGCAGGGATCATTTTATCGGCGGTATTATTAAAGAAAAAGCCAATAAAGATACTCGGAATCATTCTATTTTCAATTATTTTTGCACTTATGCTGCTCTACATGATACTGGTATTGATACTGGTATTCAGGGAGGACGATCCTTACGATGATCCCGATCCGGACTCCCGGTTTGTGGCGCAGATAGAGAATATGACAGATAACGGTGACGGTACTTATACCTACGACGACGGGGAGACATCCCTCACCTTTGAAAAATTATCCGCGGAAGATGCGGAAAATGCGATTGAAGAGGCTTCTTCCGACGGTTCGGTCTTAAACGGTGAAAGCGGCGGCAGGAACTGGACGGTTATGACCGATGAAGAGGGAAATCCCCAGACGGTCTATGTGACCGCCGGTGGCATGGCTGTTGCCGCAAAGGTCAACAAGACTTCCAGGGAAGCGGGCGCGGAATATACCGCGTCAACGGCGGCTGTGCTGGTGACGGATAAAAATAAATCCCGCACGGACAGCGCATCCTTTTACATCGAAGAGGCAGACTGTCTATTATACTACCCGGCGCAGCTCACGGTTTTCTCAGACAAGAACGGGAAGTATACCTTCCGTGATGATAAGAGCGACGCGGTACTGAAAGTGACGCTTTCCAAAAACGAATACTCCTCTATGGCAGAGGTCGAAGGCTTTATTAAGAACTCAGAAAACAGCTATGTCCTCGCATATGGCGCAGACTGGTTTACCTCCGAAATCCGGGAGAAAGACAAGGTCAGCTTTACCTATAGCGGTCTGGGCAGCAAATACATTGTCGATGCGGAATTGATTTATTCCGAAAAGGACAAAGAGGTTTTTGACAAACTGCAAAAGCTCGTAAAATGCTGTTTTGTCGGCGACGGTGTTTGGAAAAGCAAGGCATCGGGGGAGGGCTATTCCAAGGATAAGACCACTCCCTACAGCGACAAATTCAGCAGAGAGCTTGCTTCGTTTTACAGTGAGAAGTACGGTGTCATACTTCTTTATCCCGAAATTTTCTCAGAGATCGAGAAAACAGACGAATATATTTTTCTCACAGACCCTGTAACGGGTGCGGAGATCACACTTTTCGGCGACCCGGACTGTATTCCGTTGAGCGACTGGGCGGAGGTTTATGGCTTTGATGAAAGCTTTATCGATGGCGAGCGCAGAGTAAAGGCAGGCGATATGGCAGGCGGAAGGTACGGTGTCATGTATCTCACCGACACGGAAAATGTATGTGCCGTGCTTACTTATCCCGAGGAATATGCGTGGGTATATGAAGAGTTTGAGGAAAATTTCACAATCGTTGCGTCAGGCTCCGAGATACGCAATATTGAAATGCAGACGGTTTTCATTGAAGAGTACGGTGCTCTGATTACCATGCCGCTGCAATTTGTGGAGACATCCTTCTATGACGGCATTGTACGCTACAGAGATGAGCTCAACGGAATGGAGATGTCGGTTTCGTTTGATTATCTCACCTCCGAGAAGGAACGGAAGAATCTTTTTGCCTGCTTTGACGTGATTGCAGCAGACGAGGATATTTTTATCGGTGACAGCTATGTCAGGTGGGTCTCGAACAGCGGATTTTTCTACGGTGCAAGGGGCAGCGAGATGAAAGCGCTCATGCAGATAGACGCGCCGAACGCCGAAAAAGCATACGAAAGCACGCTTCCGCTATTTAGCGTGGAATTTGTCACGGAGGACAGCAAGGAGGAAACGAAGGCACAGCGGCTTGCAAAGGAGATCGCTGATGTCCGGAATATGTCTGCTCCCCCGGAGGAAGAGGAGACGAAAAGTGCGGAGGAAATTACCTACCCGAATAAGTACCTGATCTATAACCCGGAATCGGACTATGCCTATGCTTCGGCTGACGGTGAATACTGGTACAGCTTTGAAAAGGAGTATATCGAAACCTACGGCTTTGAGCCGGAGGGTGTTTATTTTGAGGAACAGAAGGAGCTTGTCATCCATATTCTCGACATTCTCCGGTACAACCACTACGATATAGATAAGCTCACGCGGGAATATTACAAGGAAAAGGGCAACACCATCTATCAGGAAGAGGGAATGCTGATCTCACTGACGGAAGACACAGAGCTTGCGATGTACTTCGCTTATAAATGTACGCCGGAAAAGGATTCCGACCTGGGCGCCGGCGTTCCGTCTGTGCTTGAAGAAATATGTAATATACTGGACATCGAAAAGCCCGATTATGTCCGCGACAAGGGCGATTCGGCTGATCCGGAGCCTTCGACGGCCTCCGAAGCCGAGGAAACACCCAAGCCGTCCGAAACATCGTCCGAGGCCGTGGCGGCATCGTCAGACCCTGACCGCTACAGAATCAGCGGAGCGGCAAATCATGATGCGGAATACGGCTACGACAGTGGGATGGCGGATACCATTGACAAGATACTTACAAGGTATGATGAGAACGATATTGCCGCATATATCGCTAATGTCTACGGGGATGAAACGCTTGTAGGCATCACAGAAGAGATGTATATGGGCAAGTATGATGTTGACTACGGTTATACGACGACCCTCGTCTATATCCTGGCGAACTATCCCAATGATCCGGTGGTGAGCACCCTGGCAAAGGGAGAAGCTCTGTCCAACAGGCAGATTTACAGTTACTTTTCTATCTATGACGATTACGGCACGGGCTGGGGCGAACCCGACACCTATTTAGAGCCTGTCTGGAGAATCAATGACAGGAGCGAGCTTGGTGAATTTGAACTTCTCACCAACACGGAGCTATGCGGCGATATTTACGACTATTACGGCGATGTATTGCTTTTCCTTACCTACTCCTCAAATCACGGTGAAACCGTGCCGTTCTGGGTCGATGGTTGGGAAAATGAGCCGAAGAAGGCTTCTTATTGCCGTGACTTTATCGTGCCGAAGGCGATAAACTTTATTGACGAATACTGCAGCGGCACTGACGATTTCATAATGGATTGCCTCAGTGCGGACGCGCAGGTCGTAACCTTCAACGCGAACGGAAAGGAGCTTTCGGGCATCAAATTTACTGCCCACACGATTGTTTTCGACGGAGATGACACATCGTTTGACACAATGGAGTTTTACCTTGACATAAAAACCGGCGCACTCTATCAGATCACTTCGGGCAAGACTGTAAAGGTCTGTGGAAGTATTCTGGGGTAGAAGCTGTTCAGAAATAGGAAAAGGGGATGTAGGAAGCGAGCTTCTTACATCCCCAAAATTTTGTTCTATCTGTGGATTATTTGCAGTTAGGGCAGTGACCAGACTCATCAAGCGGTGTGCCGCAGGTCGTGCAGAAGGTATAAAAGAAATTATGTCGTGCACAAAAAATAAAAAAATTGTATTTTGTGCACGATACGCTTGCACAAAAACGAGTAAAAGATTATAATGTGCATCATGGAGGTGCACACAAGTGAAACTAAAAAGAGAAACATATCTTGAGCAAATAAGACCATATTATGATTCCGATATCATAAAAGTTATTACAGGCGTTAGGAGATCAGGAAAATCTATCTTACTTGATACAATAAGGGAAGAGTTAGTTGACAACGGAATTTCAAAAGATCATATTATTTATTTAAATTTTGAAGATATAGACTACGATTATATTGTGGATGCATCGGATTTGAATAAGGAAATTAAAAGCAGGGTTCTGGACGATGAAAAATACTATATATTCTTAGACGAAATTCAACATATTGAAAATTTTGAAAGAGCATTGGCATCATTCAGAGCAACACTTAATGTATCACTTTTTGTTACCGGTAGTAATTCTACATTACTTTCAGGAGAGCTTGCAACGCTGCTCACCGGAAGAACAGTTGAATTTGAGATCCTTCCGTTTTCTTTTTATGAAATGAAACTATACTATGAACTTAATCATAGAGAGTTCAGTGACGATTTATTTACAGATTATTTAAAATGGGGTGGATTTCCACTTAGATTTGATTATAAAGAAGAATCCGCGGTGCATAAATATTTAACGAATCTGTATGAGAGTATTGTCAACAGAGATATAGTAGGGAAGGCAAAAAGCGCTGATAAAAAAGCATTTATGGACATTTCCCTGTATATTCTCGCAAATGCAGGGAAAGAGTTATCTATCGACAATATTATTAATACGTATAAAATAGACAACAAAGAAATTGCAAAACGCACGGTATATAATTATCTGGAGCGTATGAAAAAAGCGTATCTGATCCATGGAGTAGGGAGATATAACATTGTTGGAAAGTCGGCACTAAGCAATAAGGAAAAACAGTACGCCATTGACATGGGTTTTCGGACAATAAACACAAATACGATTAATTATGAAGATACGTTTTTTTTGGAAAATGTTGTATATAACGAAATGATAACCAGAGGATACACCGTTTTTGCCGGTAAAACATATAAAAGTGAAATTGATTTTGTCGCAATAAAGAATGGAAAGAAATGCTTTGTACAGGTTTCATATCTTTTAGCGAGTGAGGAAACCATAAAAAGGGAATTTGGTGCGTACGGTAAAATCACAGATGCATCTCCTAAATATGTTATGTCTCTTGATAAAATCGATATGAGTCATGATGGAATTATCCATATTAACATTGTTGACTTTTTACTCAGAAGAGTTGATTTGATTTTGACTTGAGGATTTTTTAATCACATGAAGGACTGTATGGAAAACACATGGGCGAGGAAAAAATAACGAAAAGGAAAACGGCATACTACCACCTTCCCGGTTTGTTTGAATTTTATGAACTTTATCAGGTATTCCTGCCGCTGTTTCATGAGCACAGAGAATATTTTTATGAGTGGTGCGATATAGGTTCTATCTATGGTGCGCCCGCAGACTGCCTCTGGGGCGGAGGGCGTGTGGAGCTTGGAGACCGCGATCCGCGGGAGGTTCTGGCGCTGATGCGGGAATATGGAGTCTCAGCCCGTCTGACCTTCAGCAACTCCCTGCTCGGAGAGGAACACCTTTCGGACAGGAAATGCAATGAGCTCTGTGCGCTGTTTGATGCGTGTGAGGAAGTCCAAAACGGTGTTATTGTGCATTCCGATCTGCTGCTGGAGTATCTGAAGAAGACCTATCCGGGACTTTACTTTGTCTCCTCCACGACCAAGGTCATAACAGATTTTCAGCAGTTTACAGATGAAGTAAACAGGGAGGATTTCCGCTATGTTGTACCGGACTTTCGCCTGAACAAAGCTTTTGACAAATGGAACGCACTGTCTGGGGTGCAGAGAGATAAAGTGGAATTTCTATGCAACGAGTGCTGCCGGATAGGCTGTAGGGACAGGAAAGCCTGTTACGAGGCGGTCAGCCGCAAAAATCTCGGAGAAGGCGGCCCCGACTACCGCTGTACGGCCCCGGACGCAGATGAGGGCTATCGTTTTTCCAAAGCCATGACAAACCCGGGCTTTATCGGTGTGGCTGACATCCAAAATACCTACCTGCCTATGGGCTTTTCTAATTTCAAAATCGAAGGCCGGGGGCTTGGCAGTGCGCTGGTTTTGGAATTTTTACTCTATTACATGACAAAGCCGGAGTACCGGTTACATGTCAGGGAGGAGATTTATCTGGACAATATGCTGGATCTGTTTTAAAGACTATTGAAGAGTTGGATTTATGATAGCTTGGATAAAAATGGATTTCCTGCCTGAAAGAGAAGAGATACAGCTCAGGTAGGAATGTTGAATCAGGCATACCATATAAGGCGGGAGGAGAGGATGACTATATACGAATACGGAAATCGGGAAGCATCTATTATTTTGATTCAGCCCGTCGGGGAGCATGATCTGCCGGGAATAGAGAAGGAAGCTGCTGAAATACGGAGGCTGACACACATGGATTTCCGGTTGATTGCCGTGAAGGTTGATAGCTGGAATCATGATTTATCCCCATGGAACGCGCCTGCTGTGTTTGGAAAAGAGGACTTTGGTGACGGCGCGGCGGAGCTGCTGGAGGAAATTCTGAAATTGTGCATGGATAGGAACAGGACATATTATCTCGGCGGCTATTCCCTCGCCGGACTTTTTTCGCTGTGGGCTGCTTATCAGACTGGTGTGTTTTCAGGCGTCGCTGCGGCATCGCCGTCTGTCTGGTTTCCCGGATTTATTGACTATATGAAACAGCATGAGATCAGGAACCGGGCTGTCTACCTAAGCCTTGGAGACAAGGAAGAAAAGACCAGAAATCCCATTATGTCAACGGTCAGTGACTGCATCCGGGAGGGGTATGCATGGCTGAACGGACAGGGAATCCGCTGTACACTGGAATGGAATCCGGGCAACCACTTTAGGGAACCGGATCTCAGGACGGCGAAGGCGTTCGCATGGGTGATGAAATCTATTGATTTTGCCCCAGACAGGAATAGCAAAACGGCGTCATGTGATATTTCCCCTTAAATAATTGTATAAAGTGGCTCTCGTTGCAGAAGCAGAGCGTATGGCTCACCTCGTTGACGGACATTCCGGCTGCAAGCATTTTCTTCGCCTCAGTTAATTTCTGATCCAGAATGTACTGATGGATGGAAATATTTGTAGCCTTTTTAAACGCCTTGGAAAGATAATCCCGGGACACATGAAGGTTCTCGGCGATGGTTTCGATCTTCAGACGACTGTGAAGATTCACATGTATGAAGTGGACGCATCTGTTAATCAAAGTGCTGTAACACATAGGAATCGTGTTTTCTTTTACCCGCATGACAAGCTCAAGCGCCTTTTCGCAGAGATAAACCCGGACGAAATACCCGTTGCCGGAACGACGACAGCCGCGTGGGTATTCACACCGGCGGATTCTGTTTATGAGACAGCACAGGGCACAGTGCCCATTACGGTAAACAGGGCGGAGCCTGCCGTGGCAGCAGCTCCGACCGTAGCGGGAAGAACCTATCACCCGGATGCGGCGCTGACAGACAGTGATCTGATCGGTGGCAGTGTAAAGCATACGATCGGCGGTGTGGAAACGGATGTGCCCGGAACATGGAGCTGGCAGAAGGCAGATATTGTTCCGCCGGCAGACAATACGGGCTATGTGGCGGTGTTCATGCCGGATGATACGAAAAACTATGAACCGGTGATGAGGACGATTCCTGTTGCCGTGGAAAAGGTGACACCTTATGTCAGCGGGATTCCGTCTGCGACAGCTATTGTATACGGCGCAGCTCTTGAGCGTTCAGCTTTGTCAGGCGGTGCCGTGCAGTATAGCCAGACAGATGCAGCAGCGGTAAAGGGAAGCTTTGTCTGGAAGGATGGAACGGTAAGGCCGACGGTGGCAGACAGTGATGTCACAGAGTATGCTGTGGTATTTACACCGGAGGATGCGGCAGACTATGAGAAGGTGGAGGTGACAGTCAAGGTTACGGTGAAGAAGTCTGCGACCACACCGAATATGCCGGGCAATATCATGAATCCCTCGTACAGCACGAAAAAGGTAAGCGGGAGCACGCTTCCAGAGGGCTGGACATGGCAGGCTGCCGATCAGGACAGAGAGCTGACAGCCGGGGTAACGGTAAATGCAACAGCAGTCTACACCGCTGCGGATAAGGGCAATTATGAGACGGAAAGCGTAGTCATTGCAATCACCCGCTCTGCATGCGAGCATGGGAATGCGGAAGTGAGAGATGCGGTGGATGCGGCTTGTAACCGAGAAGGTTATACGGGAGACAGCTACTGTAAGGATTGCGGTATTTTGATTTCAAACGGAACTGCGACAGCAGCGCTGGAGCATGATTACAAGGCAGAGGTAACAAAGGAAGCGACAATATCTTCGGCAGGAGATAATACTACCATAAACGTTATAATGAACGGCACAACAACCGGGCCCGGAAATGTTTTCGATGTAATTAAGGGCAAGGATATCAATATCGTACTGGATATGGGAAGTGGCGTTACATGGAGTGTAAACGGAAAGGACATCACGGCTGACAAAGTAAAGGATATTGATTTCGGTGTGAAAGCGGGAGCGGAGTCAAACAATACAATTCCGGTCGATGTCCTCAACAGGGTAACGGGCGAAAGATATTCCGTGAATCTCAGCCTGTCCTACACCGGCGAGTTCGGGCTTAAGGCCGTGCTTTCAATGAATGTGAAGCCGGAAAATGCGGGCCTTTATGCAAACCTGTATTACTATAATGGGCAGACCGGTGCGCTTGAGTTCATTTGTTCAGATAAGATTGCGGCAGATGGAACGGCGAGGCTGACGTTTACACATGCGTCGGAGTATACGGTAGTCATTGACAAAAAGTCAGGAGAGGAGAACTCTTCGACAAGCCAGACACCGGCAACGGGAGAGGAGAACTCTTCGACAAGCCAGACACCGGCAACGGGAGAGGACTGGACGGAAGAGGTAATCGATCCGAAATCCCAGAGGCAGATATGGCTTCTCGGGGCAGGGGCACTGATTGTAATCGGTATGTGCGTATTCTTTATAGAAAAGAGTAGAAAATGCAGATAACAAAGAGAAGCAATGAATCATATGGTTCATTGCTTCTCTCATATAACGGAGTGATTGTCATTACTTGGGATTCTTGACTTTGTCGCCCACGAACCAGTAATCGCAGACATCACCGTCGCTCGCCAGAGTATGCTCGCGGTGCAGATTTGCATGCATGAGCTTGGCGGTCAGAAAATCGATGTCACACATTACCGGCAGAACCTCGAGATAGCCTTCTCTTCGTGCAAAGGTATTCAGCGGGCACTGTGTGAAGTGATAGCAGAAGCCGTCCTCGTGTTTCGTGTCATCGAAATGGAAATCCCACGAATATTTCTTGTACTGCGGGTGCTGCTCCAGCCATTCGGCATCCCTGACCATCATGCCGCGGATCTTGTTTATGCCCTTCTGCTTGTTCGCGTTGATGATAAGTCCCATGAGCTTTAAGGGCGGTGCAGACATGACCTCTACCGTAATCGCGCGCAGCTCGTCCACGGAGATCCGCCCGTCCGCAGCCTTCCATATTGCCAGAAAGACGAGACATTCATAGGTATTCGATGCCATAGGATTGTCTTTTCCAATATCGTCCGCGCGGTTTAACATATCCCGGTATACCTCGTCCGCTTTTTTTATCAGCGAACCCGTGTATTCCTTCCCGTATCTTTTCACCAGACTCTTTTTCGCCAAGGGAATTATCATCTTCCAATACTTACCTGTATATTCCATCATAACACATACTCTCCTGTATAACGCCTGCGATCATCAGGCTTTCTCAAATACCACGCTTCTTGCAACAATACCGCCGCTCATGGCAGTGTCCTTCTTTGCGTTGCTGAAATCGTAATCGAGTCTTTCCACCAGCTCCTCCGCCTTGGCATCGTGGAACTTGTTTTTAGGATTCCTGCTGTGCATTGCCCTCGCATAAAAGCACTGCAGCATGGTCTCCGCTGTGCCGTTCAACACCGGCTTTATCCTTTCGTTACTCATCTGCCACACCTCGTTTCTTAAGTGAATTACACTTCTATAACTGATGTTAGTACACACTAACCTATATGTCAATATCTTATGCCTCCGGCCCTGCTTGACAGTTTCGTCTAAAAAGCAGTAAATTTAGGGCAGGAGATTTTGCGAAGGAGGAGACTTTCTTGAAAAACGTAAAAAGAAAATTTGTATGTATAACCGTCGCAGCCATTGCGGCCGCAGCAGCTACAGGCTGCTCTTCGTATCAGAATGCAGAGACTTATCAGCAGGAATCCTCGGAAACTGCAACGCAGGAATCACAGCAGGACAGCAGCGAGAGTGAGACTTCGACGGCCGAGGATAAGATGGATGAGGTGGAGCCGCTGACGGCAGCTTTTGAAAAGAATGGTTATGTCATTAACATGGAGGTTGGCGGCACCTATGATTTTGTCACGGTCTGCCATGACGATCCTTCCAAAGAGCTTATCGGAAGCCTTACGATTTCCGAGTACGAGACGGTTGAAGAGAACATGACTTACGCTCTTGGGAAAAAAGAAGGCTATGAATGGCATATTCTTCATGCGGTTGCGCAGTTTACCGATGGGAATCCTTTTGCCGGTGGAACGGGATTTGCCTATTTATATGAGGACTATTATGATATTGACGGCTGGGACAGCAGCTGTCAGGACAAGAACGTGATTCCCATGGAGAATTATGCTGACAGAACCTACACGGTAAACTATCAGGGAACGGATTACGAATGCGACATGATTTGCTATCATAATATTGAAACAGATCCGACTTCCTGCACAATAGATTTCTATTTTTATGCAAGCACACCTACAGGCTACGATGGAACGGTGGTTGTCTTCGGAAAACGCCAGCCCGACATGGAAAATCCCAGCATTTATGACATTGCAGATGAGGACACATTATATTTCAGGATGAATTAGTAAGCCTCAAATTTATATTTTAATTATAGAAAAACAGTGTTAGAATAGGTTAGAAGTATCTAACTCATTCTAATATGATCGGAGGGGAAAAAATATGAATCATGAAAAGATGCATATTGAAGCCAACACTGTTCAGGAGACTTTGGTGATTCCCTTGTGGGGAAGAAAGTATTGTTCGGAAATTTATCCGGAAATTTACCGCGATCTGATGGCTGAGAAGATAATGGAGAAGCTGGATTATGACTTTTCCGTGCTCGACACGAAGAAGAAAAGCACGCTGTTCCGCTTTGGTTATCTGGAGGCGGCTGCGAGATACATGGATCTGGGAATCGAGGTAAGAAACTATCTGAAGGAGCATCCGGCAGCAGCCGTAGTAAATCTGGGCTGCGGTCTGGACTGTACTGCGGAGAACAATGCGGAGCCCTCCTGCAAGATCTATAATATTGACAGACCGGACGTGATCGAGGTGCGGAACCGGCTGATACCGCCGGCCGGAAATGTAACCAACATCGGTGCAGACCTGAATGACACTGCATGGTTCGATGCAATAGACGACAGCAAGGGAGTGGTATTTTTTGCGGCGGGTGTTTTCTATTATTTCCTTTTCGATGAGGTAAAGAAATTGTTCACTGCCATGTCAAAGCGGTTTCATGGCGGAAGACTTGTGTTTGATACTGCCAACAAATCAGCCGTGAAGATGATGCTGAAAACATGGGTAAAAACTGCAGGCATCACCGACATCAGCAAATATTTTTACATAGATGACCTTGACGCCGGTCTCCGTTCATGGCTGCCCGATGCGGAAATTTCGGCAAGGGGATATATGCTCGGCTATAGCGATTTGAAAACTCCGTCCGTAAGCGGTTTTTTCCGCTTTCTCTCAAAGGTCGGGGACGGGATGATGAAGATGCGGATTGTACAGATTACTTTTCGCTAAAAATGCTTTTCAATCACAGAGTGCATCCGGGAGTGGATAGAGGCTCCCGCTGAAAAAGAGAAGAGAGAATGAAATCAATATCCATTTATGTGATTACCAGAAATCAGAATACAGAGCAGCTCCAGAAGCTTGAACGGCATTTGTCGGGAAGAGAGAGGGCTCTGAAGATACGGGAATGGGAACTGGGCAGCCTGAAAGCATTAGTGCGCCAGTTGGAGATGCATATGCCGGAGGTGGCGGCTCTTCGTCTTTTTTATTCCTTTCAGATTCCAAGGCTGGGGAAGGAATTTGATCTGCTCCAGATCAAGGAGAATCAGATTGTCAATATCGAACTGAAAAGCGGTGTGGTGTCGGATGAAGCGATGCGCAAGCAGCTTTTGCAGAACCGGTATTATCTGTCGGCGCTGGGAAAGCCGATCCGGTCTTATACCTATAACAGCAGCCAGAACCGGCTGGTGCGGCTGACGAACCACGATCACATTGCAGATACGGAATGGGAGCAGTTGTGCCGGGATCTGCAAGACGAAAGCGACGACTATAAGGGAAACATTGAGGAGCTGTTCCGGGCAGAGCTGTATCTGATCTCCCCGTTGACCGAACCGGCACGTTTCCTGAAAAATGAGTATTTTCTGACCTCCCAGCAGAGAGATATTGAGCGGCAGATCTTAAAAAGGATTCGTGCGAAGCAGACAGGGTATTTCTGGTTCAGCGGGCTTCCGGGAACAGGGAAAACCCTGCTTCTTTATGACATTTCCATGAAGCTATCCAAGCGGCAGCAGGTATGCATGATTCACTGCGGGGAGGCAGGAAGGGAATGGAAATCTCTGCATGAACGCTTGCAGCGGGTGATTTATTTATCGGACAGTCAGATCACACCGGAAAGCCGGATGGAGTGTTACAGCGCTATCCTGGTCGATGAAGCGCATCTGCTTTCTGCGGACAGACTGCGTCTGCTAATGCAGCTGGCGGGAGACCGGCCGATGATCTTTTCCAGTGACTGCGAGACGATGATCTCACCGGAAGAGCTGGATCAGGGAGCGATGCGTATATTGGAGGAGCTGCCGGATATACAGACCTTCCGCCTGACGAACCGCATCCGTACCAACGTAGAACTGTCTCTCTTTATCCGGAACATGATGTGCCTTTGCGGCAGAAAGAATCCCAGACAATATCCCCATATTGCGGTGCTGTATGCCAATGATGAAAGGGAGGCGGAAGCACTGCTGAGAGATTATGCCGCACAGGGGTATGGCCTCCGGAATGGGGGAAGCGGACAGGAAGAAGAGGCAGAACGTCTTGCGTTTCTGCTGGATGACAGATATTATTATGATGAAGGCGGATATCTGAGATCGACGTGCCGGGATGTGCGGCATCTTTTCCATCAGTTGAATTGCGCAAAGGAGGAACTGGCGCTGGTGGTAAAGGGGAATGAAGCGGTGTATGCGGCATTGCTGGATCTGCTGTGATGGGTTGGAAGAGGAGTATTTTGTATGAATCTGAGATTGATAAAGGCAACGATAGAATACAAAGAGCAGATATGTGATATGTTGGAGGAATGGCATGCGACGGGAGAAAGAATTATACCCTATGCGATCAGAAGACTCGACTATCATGACTTCGATTTCTACTGTGAAAATCTTGAAAATAAAAATCCACTGACAGCCTGGGGTGTTACGGATTCCACATTTTTCTGCATCGATGAGGACAGAGACAGGGTGGTCGGCGCCGTAAACATAAGGCATTACCTGAATGAAGCGTTATTGTCAGACGGCGGACATATCGGAGACGGCGTCAGACCCTCCGAGCGGAGGAAGGGTATTGCAACAAAAATGATAGCGCTTGCGCTGGAAGAATGTAAGAAGCTCGGAATCTATAAAGTCCTTATGGTCTGTGACAAGGATAACGTCGGCTCGGCAAAGAGCATAATGAACAACGGAGGAGTCCTTGAAAACGAGCCCGTTATAGATGGAGTGCCTCAGCAAAGATTCTGGATTGATCTGACAAACGGGGCCGGGGACAATGTTGGAATCGTAAGGCATATGTCGCTGGAGGAAGTTCCGCAATGTGTAGAGGTAATCAGAAGCTCCTTTAAAACCGTCGCGGATGAGTTTGGGTTTACGCAGGAAAATGCGCCGCGGTTTACGGCATTTGCAACGGATGAGGAAAGAATCCGGTACCAGTTCTGCGAGGAAAAGAGACCCATGTATGTTTATCTTCTGGGGGCTCAGATAGTGGGCTTTTATTCGCTTGCACTGCTGAATGATGAAGAGGTAGAGTTAAACAATCTTGCAGTGCTCCCGGATTACCGTCACCGGAAAATAGGGGAGAAGCTGCTTGCAGATTCCGAGGAGAAGGCATTTCTGTATGGAAGAAAAAAGTTAAAGGTCGGAATCGTTGAGGAAAACACGGTTCTCAGGACATGGTATGAAAATCACGGTTTTGACCATAGAGGAACGAAAAAATATGATTTCTTTCCGTTTACATGCGGGTATATGGAAAAGCTGTTATGAAGGCAGTAATTAGAAACAAAGGGTATTGGAGGGGACAATGAAAAAACTGGGAACCTTCTCGTTTCTGCCCAACAGAAACATCTGGCTGGCGGCTGCAATTGCGGCAGCAGTATTGTGCGCCGCGTTGTTTGGTATTTTCCGTATGTCAGGGCGGAAAGCAGGTAATAAAAAATCATAGATTCTGTTTCCGGTAAGTTCCGGGTGTAATGTTATAATGCTTATGGAAAAGTTCACAGAAATAGCTGGTACTGGAAAAGCCACATGCGTAGGCAATATCTGTAATTGACATTGCAGCAATTCCCGGCACCTGAAATGTCCCGGATCAGTGGGCAAAGCTGGCAGATGCCATTATAGAGTAAACTTTCGGAGTTTTTAAGGTCAGACCTTAAAAACTCCTTGTATTTTCCAAAGTATTTTTGGTATAATAGGAAAAAAGGGAGGAAGATAACATGATTATCAGACCGGATTATCTGAAAGCCATAGACCCGTTTATGGATAAACCATTGGTTAAGATACTTGCAGGTATCCGCCGTTGCGGGAAATCTACAATTTTTGAAATGCTCAAAGAAAAATTGGCCGCGCACGGTGTTTCTGAAGAACAGATTATCTGTAAGAGATATACAGAGATGGATATACCGGAAAACATCACCGCGAGGCAGATGTATGATGAGCTGCTTGCCGCTATGGACGGGAAAGAGCGCTGTTATATTTTACTGGATGAAGTTCAGGAGATTGACGGATGGGAAAGGGTGGTCAATAGCATTCTGGAAAAAACAAATGCGGATATTTATGTTACGGGCTCAAATTCCAAACTGATGTCCAGCGAAATATCTACTTATCTGACAGGGCGCTATGTCATGATTCCGGTGTATACACTTTCTTTTCGGGAATATCTCGATTTCAAGGCGAACAGCCGCCTGTCCCGAAAGGAACTGCTGGAAGAATACATTCGTTTTGGTGGCTTCCCCATAGTTGCACTTGGCGAATATGAGATGTCATCGGCATACCAGATTGTTGATGGAATATACCATACGGTTGTCTCGCGCGATATTGTGAAAAGACATAGGATCAATAAGCAGGATTTATATGACAGAGTGGTAAGATATGTAATTGAAAATATGGGCAAAACCTTTTCGGCAAACTCCATTTCAAATTTTCTAAAGAGCGAGCACCGGAAGGTTTCTGTGGAGAGCATTTACAATTACCTGCGCTGGCTGGAGCAGGCATTTATCATTTA
Source organism: uncultured Acetatifactor sp. (assembly GCA_934402315.1). GTDB lineage: Bacteria > Bacillota > Clostridia > Lachnospirales > Lachnospiraceae > Acetatifactor. The sequence continues at coordinate 84,792 of CAKRTS010000009.1, forward strand.
TCCGTGCGAGCGGTATGATCTTCAGGGTAAAAATATTTTGAAGACTCAGGAAAAGTATTATCTGGCGGATGTTTCCCTGAAATATGCACTTTTGGGGTATAACCGAAAAATGTTGGATGGTGTAATGGAGAATATTGTTTTTCTGGAGCTGAAGCGTAGGGGATATAACGTTTATATCGGGAAAAACGATACGAAGGAGATAGATTTTATTGCCAGCCGTTATGCGGATAAGATTTATGTTCAGGTTTGCGTTCAGCTTCCTGAAAATTCTGATCGTGAAATAGGAAATCTTATGGAAATTAAAGATCATTATCCCAAGTATGTTATTACCCTGAATGATATGGACACGGGCAACGAAAACGGCATCAGGATTGTACACCTTGCAGATTTTCTGTTGGATGAAAAATGGTGAAAGAGGAAGATTGAAAAATATGGATAAGAGAAAATACAAATCAAGTCAGCTGATCAGGAGGTTTCTTCCCTACTATAAGAGCCATGTAGGAGTGCTGTGCATGGATCTTTTCTGCGCGGCGCTGACGACGCTGTGCGAAATTGTCCTGCCGCTGATCGTCCGGTATATCACAAATCAGGCAATGCAGGAGACGATGCTTCTGACGGCAGGAATTGTTTTAAAGCTGGGCGGACTGTATCTTGTGCTCAGGCTGATTGATGTTGCTGCCTACTATTATATGTCCTATACCGGTCATGTCATGGGAACGGAGATGGAGACGGATATGCGGCGCGACGCCTATGCACATCTGCAGCAGCTGTCCAACACCTATTACAACAACACGAAGGTCGGACAGATCATGGGACGGATCACGAATGACCTGTTCGATGTGACGGAGTTTGCACACCACTGCCCGGAGGAATTTTTCATTGCCGGAATCAAGGGTATCGCATCCTTTATCATCCTCTGCACGATTAATGTGCCGCTGACGCTGATTATTTTCTGTATCATTCCGTTTATGATCGGCATCTGCGGGCATATCAACCTGAAGCTGCGCTCCCTGTTCCGGCAGCAGCGTGTACAGGTCGGAGAGCTGAACGCGAGGATCGAGGACAGCCTCCTCGGACAGAAGGTGGTAAAGGCATTCGCCAACGAGGATGTCGAAAACGAGAAATTCGAGCTGGATAACCAGAAGTTCTACCAGATCAAGAAGCGCGGCTACCGCTATATGGGGCTGTTTGCGTGCTCGACCAGACTTTTTGACGGACTGATGTATCTGGCGGCGATCGTGGCGGGCGGTCTGTTCGTCGTCGAGGGGGCGATTACGCCCAGCGACCTTGTGGCGTATATCATGTATGTTTCGACCTTTATCGCAACGATCCGGCGTATCATCGAATTTGCCGAGCAGTTCCAGAGGGGCATGACGGGAATTGAGCGTTTCATCGAGATCATTGATGCCGACATCGACATCTTTGACGAGCCGGGCGCGGTCGAACTGGAGAATCCGAAGGGAAATATTGTGTTTGAGGATGTCAGCTTTGAGTACCCGGACGATCACAATCAGGTCTTCCGTCATCTGAACCTGAATATCAGGCCGGGAGAGAAGGTAGCGTTGGTAGGCCCTTCGGGCGGCGGCAAGACGACGCTCTGCAACCTGATCCCGAGATTTTATGACACGACAGAGGGCAGCATCTACATTGACGGTAAGAATATCCGCAGCCTGACACTGAAAAGTCTTCGCAGAAATATCGGTGTGGTGCAGCAGGATGTCTACCTCTTTTCGGGAACGGTATTTGACAATATTGTGTACGGAAAGGTCGGCGCGACCATGGATGAGGTGGTGGATGCCGCGAAGAGAGCCGGAGCACACGATTTTATTATGGAGTTGAAGGATGGCTATAACACCTATATCGGTGAGCGCGGGGTCAAGCTGTCCGGCGGACAGAAGCAGAGGATCAGCATAGCGAGAGTCTTTCTGAAAAATTCCCCGATCATCATTCTGGACGAAGCGACATCGGCGCTGGACAATGAGAGCGAGTACGCGGTGGCAAAATCGCTGGCAGCGCTCTCGGAGGGACGCACGACCCTGACAGTGGCGCATCGTCTGTCGACCATCCGGAATTCAGACAGAATTATGGTGCTGACAGAGGAAGGCATCACGGAGGAGGGCAGCCACGAGGAGCTGATGGCAAAGAAAGGGATTTATTACAAGCTTTACCAGATGGCAAATGAGATGAAATAGGCAAATAGGGCTTGTATACAATTTGTGAGTTGTGATAGTATATTCAAGGATTGAGCCTAAAGCTTGCAGAATACGGAAAGGAACGAAAATTAATATGGAAAATACAAACAATGGTGTGATGCTGCCGCAGCAGATCGTGGAAGATAATATGGAGGCAGCAGTCGGAAAGGCGAATATGCCGCTGGGAAAAATGATTCTTCTGGGCATCTTTGCGGGTATGTTTATCGCGGGCGGCGCAGCGGCGAGCAGTGTGGCAATGCATGCCGTGACAAACGTGGGAGTTTCAAGGCTCCTCGGGGGCTGTATCTTCCCGGTCGGTCTGATGATGATTGTCTTTATCGGCGGCGAGCTTTTCACAGGCGACTGCCTGATGATTATGGGCTGTGTGCATAAGAAGTTTTCCATGTTGAAGATGATAAGGGTTCTTGTGGTGGTATATATGACGAACCTGCTCGGCGCGGTCGTTATCGCCTTTCTGGTATATCTGTCCGGGCAATTCGGCTATACCGGCGGGCTTCTCGGCGCCTTTACGATCAAGGTGGCAATGGGCAAGGTAAATCTCTCCTTCGGGACAGCGCTGAGCTCCGGTATTCTCTGTAATATTTTCGTGTGTGCCGCTGTTCTGATGGCATCCGCGGCGAAGGATATTGCGGGTAAAGTATGGGCGATCTTCTTCCCCATCATGGCATTCGTAGTCAGCGGTTACGAGCACTGTGTTGCCAATATGTATTACATCCCCGCAGGCATCTTTGCGATGAACAATGAAGCCTATGTTGAAAAGGCAATGTCTGAGTACGGATATACCGCAGAGCAGCTTTCCTCGTTAAACTGGGGCAGCTTCCTCGTGAAGAGCGCGATTCCCGTCACGATCGGCAACATGATCGGCGGCATGGTCTTTGTCGGACTGATCCTCTATTTCATTCATGCCCGTAACATTAAGAAGACTGCCGCATAAGCAGTTTGCGGATAGAAAAAGGCTGCAGTTTCCGCTGTATCAGTGGTTGCCGCAGCCCCTTCTTTATATAATCTCGATCCTTTCAAAGTATTTCATGAGGATGTCCGCGCAATTCTCCGCGCCGAGCTTGGAGGTGTCGAGGATCATGTGGTAATTGTTCACATCCCCCCAGACCTTTCCGGTATTTTTATAATAATACTCCGAGCGCTCCCGGTCATTCTTCTCGATCAGCTCCTTCGCCTCCTCGTGGGAGATCGACTCCTTCTTCATAATCCGCTGGATCCGGTCTTCCTTGTCGGCACATACATAAATATTAAATACGTTAGGCTGATCCTTTAAGATCTCCGATGCACAACGCCCGAGAATGATACAGGACTTCTCAGCCAGCTTCCGGATTACCTCTGTCTCATCTGAATAATCATTGTCATGGAGTGCGTTTTCGATATACGCCTTGTCATAGACAGGAATCCCCAGTTTCTTGGAAAGCTCCTCCGCAATCATGCTTGCCCCGGTTCCGAACCGGCGGCTCATAGTAATTACAAGATTCATAACAGATCCTCCTCTGCCCGAAAGGAATGCATCTTTTCTTCAGGCAAGGTCTATTTTATCATAAATAGTGACAAAAGACCATAAGCGTTCGGAATAAGTTTTCAGGCTGCGGTATTTTCTGCGGCTTCGGCTTTGGCATTTTTCCAAGGGCCATGACGGTAGAAGAAGATCGACAGAACAGCCGCAATGCACCATCCGATCGGCCATGCGCACCAGATACCAGTTGCCCCGAGCGCTGTCTTTGAGAAGCAGAAGGCAAGCAGAACCCTCAGTATCAGGTCGGTGAAGGTTGCGATCATAAACTTTGTCATCAATCCGGCGCCACGCAGTACACCGTCCGCAACGAGCTTTGCCGAGACGATAAAGTAGAAGGGGGACAGGATTTTCAGGTAGACAATACCCGTCCGCAGGGCAAGCTCGGTAGGCTCATCCATAAAGAGCTTTAAGACAAGGTTTCCGCCGAAGAAATACAGCAGGAACAGAGGCACACTCAGTATCCATACCAGCTTTACACCGACGCCAAAGCCCTGTCTGACGCGGGCGAGCTTTCTGGCGCCAAGATTCTGTGCGGTATAGTTGGAAATTCCGTTTCCGAGGGTGGTAAAGGAAGTAATTACCAGATTGTTCAGCTTCACGGCCGCGGAATAGCCTGCCATGACCGGCGCGCCGAAGCCGTTGATAATGCTCTGGATAATAATATTGCCGAGCGAGATGAAGCTCTGCTGCAAAGTGCTCGGAATGGCAATGACCACAATCTGCTTTAAAAGCTGCAGGTCAAAGACAGGAGCCTTTTCTTTGCTCTCTATTTTCGCCAGCCGGCGGAACACGACCACCATTGCGAGAATACAGCTGACGCCCTGACAGATAAAGGTTGCCCATGCCACACCGGCAACGCCCATCTCAAACGCTTTTACAAACCATATGTCAACGGCGATGTTGGAGAGGGAGGATACCGCCAGAAAGTAGAAGGGCGTCTTGGAGTCTCCCAGTGCGGAGAAAATGCCGGTCGCAATATTGTAGAAAAATACAAAGGGCAGTCCCCATGCGTAGATATCCAGATACAGCTTTGAGTCGGCAAACACCTCGCCGGGCGTGCGGATGAGCCGCAGCAGCATCCCGGAGCCTGCGATGCCGACCAGCATCAGCAGGATACAAACGACAGCGCTGAAAATGCATGCCGTGTAGACTGCAGTTTTCATTCCCTTGTAGTCCTTGGCACCGAACAGCTTGGAGACTACGACGGAACAGCCCATGTTGCAGCCGAAGGCAAACGCAATAAAGATCAGCGTGATTTCATAGCTGTTTCCGACCGCAGCCAGTGCATTTTCACCGACAAATTTTCCGGCTACAAGACTGTCGGCAATATTGTACAGCTGTTGGAAAATGATGCTGCCAAAGAGCGGCATACAGAATCGAAACAGTACCGTCTGGGGCTTTCCTATCGTTAAATCCTTATTCATTTTCGGATGCCTCCGTTTCTTTTATGCTGTCAATAATCATTTTCACACAGCCGTCGGTGCCGAATAAGCTGCTCGACAGCATCAGGTCATAGCTTTCCGGATGTCCCCACGCGGTATCAGAATAGAAGCCGAAGAACTGCTTTCTCATTCTGTCCATGTGCCTGATCCTGTGAATTGCTTCCCTTTCACTGATCTGGTTCCGCTGCATGACACGCTTTATCTTGTCATCCTCATCTGCGTAAATGAAGACCGACAGCCTGTTTTCTTTAGGAAGAATAGAGGAAGCGCATCGACCGATCATTACGCACGGCCCCTGTCCGGCGATTTTCTCGATCACAGCCTTTTCAGCATTGTAAGCCATCTGGCTCTCTGAATAGAAGGTATTGCCGATCCCGGCGATATCAGCATAGGGATTTCCGCTTAAAAACTGAATACTGTTAATCGGGGATTCTTCCGATTTTGCAATAAACTCTTCGCTTAAACCGGACTCCAATGCTGCTTTCTTAATGAGCAATTTGTCATAGCAGGGCACGCCGAGCTCGCGGGAAAGCTTTTCACCGATTTCACGACCACCACTTCCGTACTGTCTGCCGATACAAATAATTTTTTTCATAAAAGCCACCTCTTTCATTCGCAGATTGTTTTTTCATGACGGATGCATTATAATCCCATATAAGATATGTGTAAAATATCAGTAATGTAAACGTGATATATAAAATTGATATGGGTGAGAAAAGATTGAAAAATAGAATTTTTCAATCTCGAGATTTGTGTCTGCGCGCGCTTGACACAAACTCGCCATGCGCAAAGAACGTGCGCAGAAATGAGGAGAGATATGAACATTAACTATGAGCACTACAAGGTGTTCTACTATGTTGCGAAATACAAGAGCTTCACCGGTGCCGCCCGCGCGCTCCTCAATAACCAGCCCAATATTACCCGCATGATGAAAAAGCTGGAGGAAGAGCTGGGCTGTACCCTCTTTGTGAGACAGAGACACGGAGTCAGCCTGACGCCTGAGGGAGAAAAGCTGTACGCACATGTGCTGATCGCGTTTGAGCACATCATGCGCGGAGAGGAGGAGATTGCCAGAGACCGGAGCCTGCAATCCGGAATTGTTACCGTGGCGGCAAGCGAAATCGCCCTGCACTGCGTACTGCTCCCGGTATTGAAGAAATTCCGGAAGGACTACCCCGGCATACGTATCCGAATCCTGAACCATACGACCCCACAGGCAATCGATATGCTGAAAAAGGGTCTGGCGGACTTTGCCATCGTGACAGAGCCCTTTGAACTGCCGACCGGACTGAGCTCCGGCATCCTCCGCAACTTTCGGGAAGTGCCGGTCTGCAGCACGGCATTCTCCCTGTCTACGGGGACATCCCTCACCGACAAACAGATCGAGAAATACCCGATCATCGGATACGGCGAGAAAACCGGCTCCTTTACCTTCTACACAGACCTTTTCAATAGAATGGGACTGTCCTTTTCGCCGGACATAGAGGCGGCTACAGCCGACCAGATACTCCCGATGATAAAATCCGATCTCGGCATCGGCTTTGTACCACTAGATTTCCTGGAAAAAGAAAATATGGAAAACCTCGTCATCCTCAACATGAACCCGCCCATCCCCTCCCGAAACATCTGTATTATAAAGAGAAAACAAACCTTCCTAAGTATCGCCGCGGCTGAATTAGAGCAGATGATAAAAGAGAATATAGATAAAACAGACAGTTAAAATCAGTCAACCACCAAAATAAATTTAATTATAAGTATTATTGATAAAATCAATATTTTTGCGCATTAGCATTAAAATACATCAATAAATAGATTAACATATATACTTGTTTATAATTAATTTCAATGTTAAGATGTGACAAACAAAACACATTAGGAATCTGCAAACCCACAAGGTTCAAGTAACAGTTGCGCAGAATGCACATGACCACAAGCAGCGCACTCTGGAGCCGCCGGTGCTTAGCTGGCGTACTTTGACAGCTTATGCACCGCTGCGAGCGGAAGGTAGCGAGAGCGTGCCTGCGGTGGTCAGTGCATTTTGCGGCAACGTCATTTGCAGAGATGTCACTCGCAGAGACGTCACTCGCAGAGATGTCACTTGCAGAGATGTTACCCGCAGAGATCCCACCAGAAAAGAGGTTTACACATGGACAGCAAAGCAATAAAGGAAAAATACGTCAAGACCTACCATATGCCCCCCGAAGTTACATACGACTGGGTGAAAAAAGACTGCATCGAGAAAGCACCCATCTGGTGCAGCGTGGATCTGCGGGACGGCAATCAGGCACTGATCGACCCGATGAGCCTCGAGGATAAACTCGAATTTTTCAAGCTGCTTGTAGAAATCGGCTTCAAGGAGATCGAGGTAGGCTTTCCGGCATCCTCTGATACAGAGTACAATTTCATCCGGGCATTGATCGAGAAAAACATGATACCCGACGATGTGACGATACAGGTTCTCACGCAGGCGCGCGAACACATCATCCGCAAGACCTTTGAGGCGGTCAAGGGTGCGCCCCACGCGGTGGTGCATTTGTATAACTCCACCTCGGTAGAGCAGAGAGAACAGGTATTTAAGAAGGATAAAGAAGCCATCAAACAGCTTGCCATCGACGGCGCTCTCCTCTTAAAGAGACTTGCCGAGGAGACGGAAGGTACCTTCACCTTCGAGTACAGCCCCGAGAGCTTCTCCCAGACAGAGGTTGATTATGCACTGGAGGTCTGCAACGCCGTGCTGGATGTCTGGAAGCCGGACGCAGAGCATAAGGCGATCATTAATCTGCCGACGACAGTGCAGGTGGCAATGCCCCACGTCTTCGCCTGCCAGATCGAATACATGAATAAACACCTGAAGTACAGAGACAATGTTGTTTTAAGCGTACATCCCCACAACGACAGAGGCTGCGGAGTCAGCGACGCGGAATTCGGCATTCTCGCCGGAGCGGACCGCGTGGAGGGAACACTCTTCGGAAACGGCGAGCGCACCGGCAACGTCGATATTGTCACTGTTGCGATGAACATGATGTGCCACGGCGTGGACAGCGGACTGGATTTCAGCCACATTGCGAAGATCAGGGAAGCGTATGAACGCTTTACGGGAATGCGGGTTCACGAGCGGACACCCTATGCCGGAGATCTGGTATTTACCGCATTTTCCGGTTCCCATCAGGATGCTATCAGCAAGGGTATGGCATGGCATAAGGAAGGCAGGAGCGGAAAGCGCTGGGATGTTCCCTATCTGCCGATCGACCCTTCCGATGTCGGAAGAGAGTACGAGTCGGATGTCATCCGTATCAACAGCGTTTCCGGCAAGGGCGGTGTTGCCTTTGTATTAAAGCAGCAGTTTGGCTTCTCGCTTCCCGCGGCTATGAAGGAGGAGGTCGGCTATCTCATCAAGGGCGTTTCCGACAAACGCCATCAGGAGCTGCTGCCCGCAGAGATCTACGCAATCTTCGAGGAGAATTATATCAGCCCCCGCAAGGTATTCCGCATTCCCGAGTGCCATTTCAGACAGGAAAAGGGCATTCAGGCGGAGGTGACGATAGAGCAGAACGGAACGCAGAGAGTAATCAGAACCTCAGGAAACGGCCGTCTGGATGCAGTCAGCAACGCAATCAAGACCTTCTTCGGAATCAATTACGAGCTGTCGATCTACGAGGAACACGCGATTTCCAAGGGCTCCAGCTCGAGGGCGGCGGCGTATGTGGGCGTTATGCATGACGGACATCTGTACTGGGGAGTCGGCGTGGACGAGGACATCATCAAGGCGTCCATAGCAGCGCTGACATCTGCCGCGAACAAGCTGGCTGCGGAGCAGCATATCACGGCGGGCAGAGAGGATCGTATCGTCGAGATCATCAGCAGTATTCAGAACGATTATAAGAATGTGACGCTGGAGACACTCTCCGATAAATTCCATCTCTCCAAGCCCTATCTTTCCAAGTACATCAAGGAAAAGGCGGGCATGACCTTCCAGGAGGTTGTCAAGGAAGAGCGCATGAAGAAGGCGAAGACGATGCTGCGTGAGACGAATCAGACGGTGGAGACCATTGCAGCAGAGGTGGGCTATGAAAACGTTGAACACTTTAACCGGCTGTTCAAGAAAAGCTATGGAATGACACCGGTACAATACAGAAAGCAGGGTTGACCCCTGCTTTCTGCTTTTATGCTTATTTAGTTTGCGCTGTAATCGTTCTGGAAGCCCTCGAAGCCGGGTTCTACCGTGGTATGTTCAACGCTGTTGTAACGCAGCTGCATGAACTGGGTGCGATCCTTAAAGAACATTCTCTTCAGGTCGTCCGTATATCCGACACAGATCCAGGGGTACATATCGTTCATCTTCTGAAGGATCTCCTGTGCGGTAGCCTCGTCGGGAACAGCGATAAGCTGGGCATTCTTCTGACCGTCACTGTAAATGGTAATGCTGTAGGTAACACCGGTCTTAATGCCGTTGGTACGATGTGTCGTCGTGTTCTGGTAAGCCCAAAGCATCTTGCCTACGGGAATCGCCTTGGGGATCATATTCTGGAGATCATATATGCAGAGACGTCCGAGCTTAATCGAGTTTTTCTTTAAGTAGTTGACAGCAGAATTCATATCGGACTCTATTGCCGTATCGCTGAAGCCGGCATTCTGATAGCTCTTCTGGAAGCTCTTTATGTAACCGCCGCTGGAAGCCTTTACGATTCTGAAAATGCTATATCCGATCAATACGATGCCACCGAAGAAAAGTACCAGATATACACCGTTCTGGCTTGCCGTGCTGACATGGATATTGATGTAGTAAGGAGAAGTCATGGATTCAAATTCTTCCTGTGTGAAATCCTGCTCATCTACAAAATACTCTTCAAAATAACCGTAATCCTCCGCAGAGAGCTTTTCTATCTTACCGGTGAGGGTGAGGGGACTGGAGTAAATGCCGTTGTAGGTATCTTCCATGATCTCATCCATGCGATCCTGATACTTTACCGGAACCTTAATCGTGATGTAACGATATTCCGTAGCATATTCATCGCCCGTCCAGGTGATGTAGTACAGATTCGTTGTTGTGCGATGATGTGTCTTTGTGTTTTCGCTATATTCCTCGAGATAGCAGTCAAATACAGTGTCAACGTCGATCTTTACGAGCTGATTCTTGATTTCGTCAAGCTCCAGATCTTCAAACTGCACATACCCTGTCATGGCATAGAATGCATTCGGTGCCTGCCAGATCACCAGCGCCAGTCCTGCAATAATTAAAATAATACTGAGCACCAGCGAGCTTTTGAAACTTTTTTTCTTGAGTTCTTCTAACATACTTTCCCTCCTGATTGAAAATAAAAAATTAATCTAAAACAGCAGTTTTAATATTAGCATATTGAAGTTATCTGTCAAGAGTAAATGAGAGAATTTCGTAGGTTGTTTTGTTTACAGTTTCCCGAAAATCATGTAGAATAGTTTCATTAGCGGCGCTGTGACAGGCGCAGAAAAGAGGAAAAGAGTATGAAGTTTAAGGAAATGCCTTATGAAAGAATTGATTTTGATGAGGTACAGAGGGAATTAAAGGAGCTTATGGAGGCGTTCGACGCGGCAAAGAGCGGAGAGGAGCAGTTTGCCATTCATCAGAAATATTACAAGCTGACCGGAAGGGTTGATTCGATGTACACCATCGCAAATATCCGGTTTGATGTCGACACCTCAGATGCCTTCTATGAGAAAGAGCATGAATATTATGATGAGAAGATGCCTGAGTACAGCAACGTTCTTCTGGCATACCAGAAGAAGCTCTATGAATCCCCCTTCAGGGATTACCTTGAGAAAAAGATCGGGCCGGTAGCCTTTAAGAACATGGAGATTGCCCAGAAGTCAATGGACGAGAAGCTGATTCCGCTGATGCAGGAAGAAAATGCATTGACTATGGAATATGACAAGCTGATTGCCGGCGCAAAGATCAATTTCGACGGTAAAGAGCTGAACCTCTCCCTGATGCGCCCTTATCTGATTAATCAGGACAGAAACGTAAGAGCGGCGGCATGGAAGGAGTACAGCGCGTTCTTTGAGGCAAATGCGGACAAGCTCGACGAGATCTATGACAAGCTGGTGAAGAACCGTACGGCACAGGCGAAGATGATGGGCTACGACAACTATCTGGAGCTTGGCTACTATCGTATGGGAAGAAACTGTTACGGACGCAAGGAGGTCGAGGCATACCGCGAGCAGGTGAAGAAAGACTTCGTTCCCTTTGCCGAGGAGCTGCACGAGCGCAGAAGAAAGAGACTCGGACTGGACAAGCTCAGCTATATTGACAATGCGGTATATTTTAAGGATGGCAACCCCGCACCCTTCGGAACTCCCGAAGAGATTCTGGCTGCCGGTCAGAAGATGTACGGAGAGCTTTCTCCCGAGACGAAGGAGTTCATGGACTTCATGATGGAGAATGAGCTCTTTGACGTAATCGGACGTAAGACGAAGAAGGCGGGCGGATATATGACCTACATCCCGGATTACCAGTCGCCCTTTGTCTTTGCCAACTTCAACGGCACCAGCGGAGATGTGGACGTCATCACCCACGAGTGCGGGCACGCATTCCAGGGCTATCTGTCCGGAAAGGACCCGATCAGAGAGCACGCGGACATCGGTATGGAGACGGCAGAGATCCACTCCATGTCCATGGAATTTTTCACACAGGACTGGATGGAGAAATTCTTCGGCGATCAGGCGGAGAAATATATTGACATGCATCTGGAGGATTCTGCGGCGTTCATTCCCTATGGATGTATGGTTGACGAGTTCCAGCACATTGTGTACGAGAATCCCGACATGACACCTGCGGAGAGACACGCGGCATGGCTGAAGCTTGAACATGAGTACAGACCTCATATGGATTACGGTGACAACAAGTTCTTCGGGAAGGGCGGTTTCTGGCAGAAGCAGACACATATCTATGACGTTCCGCTCTACTATATTGACTACTGTCTGGCACAGACCTGCGCATTGCAGTACAAGGTTAAGATGGACGAGGACTTCAAGGGAGCGTGGGAGAGCTATCTGAAGCTTTGTAAGCTCTCGGCAAGCGATTTTTACACGAATATGATTAAGGAAGTAGGTCTGGATTGCCCGTTTGAGCCCGGATGCATGAAAAATATCGTGGAAAAACTTGAAAAATATGTGAAATAGATTGCGCTGGACTTCCATCTTGCAGTATAATGACGGACAGGTGTGCTGCTTTGGCACGGTGAATTAAGTCGAAGAAGGAAGGAGAATTATTTTTCCATGTCTAAGAAGGTAACGGAAAATACAGAAGAAAAGCAAGACAAGGTTATGACACGGTATGACCGGAAGATGCAGGAGAGAGAGGCGGCTAAGAAAAAAGCCGAAAAGGAGGAGGAGATCAGCAGGATCACAGGTATTGTCATTGTGGCTGCACTGTTCTGTCTGGTGGCTTCCTTCCCCATCCGAAGCTATCTGACGATCAACGGAACCTATATGGAGGTTGCGGGAGAGAAGGTTTCACGGGTAGAGTTTGATTACAACTACAACCTGATGAAGAATAACTACCTCACGCAGTACAGCTATTATATGAGCATGTTCGGAATCGATCTGAGCGGTGATCTGTCGAAGCAGATGTACTCCGATACTCTGAGCTGGCAGGATTATTTTGAGCAGATGGCGGCAGAGAACATTGCTACCAACAAGGCACTCAGGGATCAGGCAAAGGCGGCAGGCTTTACCTATGATACTTCCGAGGAATATGCCAAATATGAGGAGACTCTGAAGACGGCTGCGGAAGAAGCAGGTATGACTGAGAAGGCTTATATCCAGCAGACCTACGGAACCTATGCTACAGCATCCCGCCTCAAGGGCTATATCAAGGAGGCAATGGAGATCAGCGCGTTCTACGATCAGGTTTCCGAAGAGAAGGCTCCTACTGAGGAAGAGATTCAGAGCTATTACGAGGAGAATAAGGACAATTATGATTCCGTTGATTACCGTCTTGTCACGGTGAACGCGGAGCTGCCCACAGAGCCTACCGAGCTTGCTGATCCTGTCGAGGAGACGGACAGCACAGGCGATACGACTTCCACCGACACAGAGGATAAGGCTTACGAACCCTCTGAGGCAGAGATCGAATTTGCAATGCTGCAGGCACACGACAAGGCAGAGGAGGCACTGGCAACTATTTCGACTGAGGGCGACCTGCATGAAAATGCCAAGAGCAGCGAGGTGCAGAGCCTGATGCGCGAGTGGCTGTTTGACAGTGCGAGAAAGGCTGGGGACAGCACGATCATTGAGAATACCTCCAGCAATCTCTACTATGTTCTGGAGTTTGAGGACCGCTATCTCGATCAGACACCAACGGCAGATGCCAGAATTATTATTTTGAATCAGGACTCCACGGCAGATGCTAATGCATTGCTCGAGGATTGGAAGAACGGTGCCGCTACAGAGGACAGCTTTGCGGAGCTTGCGGACAATCAGGGTGCTTCGGCAGAAGGTGGTCTGTATGAGGGACTGACCTCGACAAGCATGGATGCGAACCTGTCGGCATGGCTGTTTGACAGTGCGCGTGCCGCCGGAGACACAACCGCGATTGTGGGCGGAGAGGGCGAGAATTCCTATGTAGTTTACTATGTCGGAACGAATAAGCCAGAATGGAGCCAGAAGATCAAGAACACGCTGCTTTCGACGACCATGAGCGAGTATCTGGACGAGATCAGCAAGGATTATCCGGTAGAAGACCCTAAGGGTAATCTGAACTATCTGAAGGTTCAGGCGGCTGAAAGCGCTGCGGCGGAGAGTGCATCGGAGGAGAGCAGCGCATCGGCAGAGGAAGCGTCAGACAGCAGCGATGCATCGACGGACAGCAGCACTCAGGAATAAACAGATAACCAACAGGATGGCGGTGGGATTTTCTCACCGCCTTTTTGAAAGAGAGAAGATATGACAACAAAGGCATTGGTATTAGACATAGACGGAACCCTGACAAATTCAAAAAAGGAAATTACACCGGCGACAAAGGCGGCGATACAGGAGCTGATGCTGCAGGGGCATAAGGTTATCCTTGCCTCCGGCAGACCTACACCGGGCATGCGCCGCTATGAGGAGGAGCTGGAGCTGGAAAAATTCGGCGGCTATCTGCTCTCCTTTAACGGTGCAAGGATCATCGACTGTAAGACAGGGGAAATTATTTATCAGAAAATTCTGCCCCAGACCCTGCTCCCGGGACTGTATCACTTTGCGGAGAAGAACGGCTGCGGGCTTATCACTTATCTCGGAAGCGAGGTGATCTCCGCTTTTCCGGCGGATCAGTATGTCGAACTGGAGGCGAGGATCAACGGGCTCCCGATCAAGGAGGTTTCCGACTTCTTGAACTTCGTGGATTTTGACATCAATAAATGCCTGATGACGGCGGAGCCGGAGAAGGCAGAACTGTATGAAAAGCAGCTGGTGGAGAAATACGGAGGCTATGCGAGCATTTACCGCTCAGAGCCCTTTTTCATAGAGATCATGCCGCAGAATGTGGATAAGGCGGCTTCTCTGGATAAGATTCTTCCGGTCATCGGTGTAAAGAGGGAGGACACGATCTGCTGCGGCGACGGCTTTAACGACATTTCCATGATCCGCTATGCCGGAGTCGGCGTTGCGATGGGAAATGCACAGCAGCCGGTGAAGGACGCGGCGGATTACATTACCGCCACCAACGACGAGGATGGACTGATTCAGGTCATCGGGAAATTCTTTGTGTAAGAGGAGACAGCTTTGAGCAGTAATATCAGGATCAATGTGCCGGAAAAGGCAAAAAAGGTAGTAAATACCATTCAGGCAGCAGGCTTTGAGGCATATGTCGTCGGTGGCTGCGTCAGGGATTCCATTCTGGGCAGACAGCCGCAGGACTGGGACATCACGACCTCGGCGAAACCGGAGCAGGTAAAGGCACTCTTTCCGCGCACGATTGACACGGGCCTGCAGCATGGAACCGTGACGGTCATGCAGGACAGAGATGGCTTTGAGGTGACGACCTACCGCATCGACGGTGAGTACGAGGACAGCAGGCATCCGAAGGAGGTTGTTTTTACCCCGAATCTGGAGGAGGATCTCAAGCGCCGCGACTTTACCATCAATGCCATGGCGTATAATGACGAAAAAGGTCTGGTAGATATTTTCGGCGGCATGGAGGACATCCGCCTTGGCAGGATCAGGTGCGTCGGAAGGGCGGAGGAACGGTTTGGCGAGGACGCGCTCCGGATGCTGCGCGCGATCCGCTTCTCGGCACAGCTCGGCTATGAGATTGATGAGGAAACGAAGCAGGGCATCCGCAGGCTTGCACCCACGCTGAAAAACATCAGCGCGGAGAGAATACAGACGGAGCTGGTAAAAATGCTTGTGTCGCCGCATCCCGATTATCTCCGCACTGCTTATGACATGGGTGTCACAAAGATATTTTTCCCGGAATTTGACAGAGCGATGGAGACGGAGCAGCATCACCCACACCATATGTACAGCGTAGGCGAGCATATTTTGCACTCGCTGGCATACGTTCCGGCGGATAAGGTGCTGCGGCTGACAATGCTCCTGCACGACATCGGAAAGCCGGACACGCTGACGACCGACGAGCAGGGGATCACCCACTTTTACAACCATGAGAGCCTCAGCGCCGAGATGGCGAAGACGATTCTGCGCAGACTGAAATTTGACAACGATACAATCAACATGGTATATAAGCTGGTGATGTACCATGACTACGGAAACAGTGTTGAGCCGACGTTACAGATTGTACGCCGTGCGGTGAACAAGATAGGCGAGGATGCCTTCCCGGCGCTGTTTCAGGTAAAGTACGCCGACATGATGGCGCAGAGCGATTACCTGAGGGATGAAAAGCTGGAACGGCTGGAGAACTGGAAGCGGTTATACGCCGAGATCTGTGAAAAGCAGCAGTGCGTGTCCTTGAAAACGCTGGCGGTCACCGGTTCGGATCTGATTGCTGCGGGCATGAAGCCCGGAAAAGAGCTGGGTGAGGTATTACAGAAATTACTTCAACTGGTGTTGGACGATCCCACCTGCAACACGAAGGAAAAACTGCTCGCGGAGGCACAGAGACTGCAATAAATCATTTGGATTCACAAGGTTTTGAATAGTTTGAGAACCCTTCTCATAAGATATGATGAGCGGAGCGGAGAAGACGCTTCGGCCGACATATCGAATGGCAGGAGGGGCAGGCTGTGAATGACAGAGCAGTGGAATTACTGGGGCAGTATGATATAGAGGTGCTTCGCACAAGGAAGGGCAGAAGCGCTATTGTTTGTGATACCGATAAGGGAAGTCTTATCTTTAAGGAATATGTAGGCAACGAGGAGAAGGTGCGTCTGCAGAACAGTCTGCTTGAGACGATTGCTGCGGACGGACGCATACAGACAGAGCATATTCTTCCGACAAAGGAAGGGGAGCTGTTTGTAAAGGACACCGATCAGACGACATATATTCTGAAGACATGGCAGGACGGCAGGGAGTGCAATATCTCCGACAGAGGAGAGTGTATTCAGGCGGTGCGGCTTCTGGCGGAGCTGCATAAGTGCATGGAGCTTCCGGCGGAGCTTCTGGGTTCCTTTTCGGTGTTTAGGCCTGAGAAGGAATATGAGAAGCATAACAGGGAGATCCGCAAGGTCAGAAAGTATCTGAAGCAGAAGGGTCAGAAGCAGATGTTCGAGCTGGATCTGCTCGGGGCATGTGATTATTTTCTGGAACAGGCAGCCGCAGTGACAGAGGAGTGGCAGTCCTATAGGGAGGTCTTCGACAGAAGGGATGCCGGAGCGCCGCCGCAGGAGAAGGTGCTGATGTGCCATGGGGATTACCAGTATCATAACATTCTCATGGGAACGAACGGGTGGTTCATTGTGAATTTCGAGAGATGTCTCGCGGATGACCCGGTGAGGGATCTGTATCTGCTCCTGAGAAAGCTGTGTGAAAAGGCAAACTGGTCGGTTGCGCTCGGTTCGGAGCTGCTGCGGGCATATGAGAGGGAGCGCCCTATCTCGGCGCAGAGCCGGATCGATCTGTATTACCGTCTTGCCTACCCGGAGAAGTTCTGGAAGATTGTGAATTTCTATTATAACTCGCGGAAGGCATGGATTCCCGGCAAGAATCAGGAAAAGCTGGAGAAGCTGGTCGCGCAGGAGAAGGAGAAGCAGAGGTTTCTCGATGCTGTATTCAGGGAGTTATCCTAAGGAGGAAAAAGTGACGGACAAAGGAAAAAAGAAGGTTACATACGGAATAGGCAGATGCCTTTTTGCGGCTGCATTGGTTTTCCTGCTGGCGGGCTGTGCGGGTCCGTCCCGGAACAATGAGCAGCCTGTCCCAGAGGAGGCCTCCTCAGAGAGTGCGGAGACGGGCTTTGTCGTCACGGGGCCGGACAGCTACGATTCCGCCGATACGGCGATCTATGTGGCGAAGGACGACAAGGAGGGAACCGTCACCTTTCTGAATCTGGAGCTGGGAAAGAAATATACTCTTTCCATGGACGGGACGACAAGGTTTTATGATAAGTACGGCGGAAGCATCTCCTTCAGTCAGGTGGAGCTCGGGGATATTGTCGATGTCAAATTCCTGAAGTCGAAGAAGCATCTCACGACGCTCACACTCTCCCCGGAGGCATGGAGCTATGACGATGTGGAGAAATACGAGATCAACACCGTGCGCGGTGAGATCAGCATCGGATCGGAAATCTATAAGCTGACGTCCAATACGCAGTATCTCTCCGAGGGAAGAAATATCAGCAGCATGGATCTTAGCCCGGCGGATGTGCTGAGCTTTCAGGGGATTGACACGCAGATACTGACGGTGAAGGTACAGAAGGGCCACGGGTATCTGAGACTGGTGAACGACGAGAATTTCATCGGCGGCTGGATCGAGATCGGACAGACGCAGATACGGAAGATCACGGATGATATGCTGCTTCTGATCCCGGAGGGAAGCTATCAGGTCAATATCAGCAATAAGGGCGGCGGTGGAACGAAGAGCGTCATCATCAACCGGAATGCGGAGACGGCGCTTGACATCGGCGATCTGGAGATTCCCGAGCCGCAGTACGGGACAGTGCTTTTCTCCACGGACCCGGCATCCGCGGAGCTGTACATCGACGGAGAGAAGATTGACCCGTCGGGGCCGGTCAGCCTGACCTATGGCATCCATCAGCTGATTGCCCGCGCCGACGGCTATCAGTCTGTCACGCAGTACATCCGTGTCGCGCAGGAGTCGGCGGGGATCAATATCGTGCTCGATGCAAATGCTTCGGAGAGCGATTCGGATTCGGAGAGCAGCTCTTCATCGGATACGGTCACGGATTATTACAAGGTCTATGTGGATGCGCCGGAGGGGGCGGAGGTCTACCTGGACGGCAACTACATGGGAATTGCGCCGTGCAGCTTCCGCAAGGTCGCAGGAGCGCATGTTATCACCCTGCGCAGGACAGGCTTTGATACCAGAAGCTATACTGTGCAGATCGATGATGAGGAAAAGGATATTTCTTATTCCTTTGCAAATCTTGTTCTGAGCAGTACGACGGTATCGGCAAATTCCTCGTCACAGTAAACGTCGTGGTAATTTATGGTTGACAAATTTGACAGAGAAAAACGGTTAAATGCCGCAAATATCAGCATTTGTGCGGAAAATGCCTTGACAAACCAAGGAAAAGCATATATATATATTATAGACGTTTCACAAGAAGCATCTAAGAGTATACAAAAAAGAAAACTCATTACAGGAGGAGTTCAATATGAACAAGACAGAGTTAATTGCAGCTATGGCTGAGCAGGCTGGTGTATCCAAGAAGGACGCTGAGAAGACACTGAAGGCTTTCACAGACGTTGTTGCTGAAGAACTGAAGAAGGGCGGTAAGGTTCAGCTGGTTGGTTTCGGTACTTTCGAGGTATCTGAGAGAGCAGAGAGAGAAGGAAGAAATCCTCAGACCGGTAAGGCTATGAAGATCAAGGCTTCCAAGGCACCTAAGTTTAAGGCTGGTAAGGCTTTAAAGGACATGATGAACTAAGTTGAGCTTTTGAACTATGGCGGAGAACCTTTAACGGGTTCTCCGTTTTATTATTTTTGCGCAGAAATGGGGATAAATATGAGACTGGATAAATATTTAAAGGTATCGCGGCTGATTAAACGCCGCACGGTGGCAAACGAGGCGTGCGACAGCGGACGTGTGCTGATTAATGACAAGCCGGCAAAGGCATCCACAAACGTCAAGGAGGGCGACATCATCACGATTTCCTTCGGCAACAAGGAGGTTAAGGTCGAGGTGCTGGATGTCCAGGAGACGGTGAAAAAGGATGAGGCAAAGGAGCTGTTTAAGTATCTTTAGTGCATGAAGCAGAGAGGAACCGCATAGGCTTTTATAAAGGATTGACAGGGAGAAACCTATGGAGGATCTGAACAGCAGCACACGCATGCATAAGATGACGATGACGAACCGGAAGAGCTGTACGATCAACGGCGTCAATGATGTACTTTCCTTTGATATACATGAGATTCTGCTGGAGACAGAGCAGGGAATGCTCATGATAAAGGGAAACGATCTGCATGTCAGCAGGCTGACTCTGGAAAAAGGGGAGGTAGATGTGGACGGCAGGATTGACAGTCTTACCTATTCCGATGCAGCAGGCGCAGGACATAAGTCGGAATCCCTGTTGACCAAGCTGTTCCGGTAGGCTTCCATGGCGAGTGAAAATGAATTTCTTCTTCACGCTTTCCTGCTGGGCATCTTCGTGACCTTCCTCTATGACCTGTTAAGGATATTCAGGAGGGTTGTGCCGCACAATCTATTCTTTGTATCGGTGGAGGATCTGGGCTTCTGGATCTATTGCGGGGCGAAGGTCTTTCTGCTCATGTACCGCGAGAGCAACGGCACACTGAGGTGGTTCGCGGTGTCCGGCGCGCTGCTGGGGATGGTGCTGTACCGGAAGCTGTGCAGTCCTTTTCTGGTAAAATATGTATCTATGATACTGGGGAAGGTTCTGGGCTGGCTGTCGTGGCCGCTGAGGAAGCTGCTGCGGCTTGCCGGAAAGGGCGCTGCGAAGACGAGGTCGGGCATTGCCACGGTGGTTCACAGGATCGGGAGACAGATAAAAAACAAGTTGACGTATTTTCTCAAAATGCTTAAAATAGGTTTAAAGAAGTAGTCCATTTCGGGGGGAAGGAGTATCTATGGCAGGACGGGGTCGCAGGGTTGCTTATCGGAAAAAACATCAGAATCGGTTCAGCATGTTTCTGGTTTCGCTTGTCGTTCTCATGATCATGGTCGTTGTGGCGGTAAAGAGCGTGGAGCTGCAGCAGAAGATCGAGGCGAAGGCGCAGGAAGAGCAGCTTCTGGACGAACAGATTGCCGCAGAGAAGGACAGAACCGCGGAGATAGAGGAATTCGGCAAAGAGGTTCAGACCAAGGGTTACATAGAGAATGTGGCGAGGGAAAAGCTGGGTCTGGTTTATGAAGGTGAGATCTTATTTAAAGAAGAAAAGTAGCGGGAGCCGCAGGGCTTCTGCTTTTTTTGTCGCAAAACTTTAAGTGCGGCGCGCCCTGTTTTGACAAAATAAGCAGGGCAGCATATCTATAATCGGGCTTACCGTCCGGTCGGGACGGCAGAAAGCGGGGCAGGAGATGAAGACAGCGGAGAGAGAACTTCAGACGGCGCAGGTGTCTGATCTGTGCAGGAGAAGACTTTTAAATTATGCGGACAGCTTTTATGAACTGGCAAGAAGCTACGATGGGGACTTTTGTCCCGGGACGGAGGAGAGACAGATCGTCCTGTCGGAGAGAAGACTCTGGGAAAACAGGCAGATATTAAAGAGTCATCTGCGTGAGATGGCAAAGATCATGACAGAGGTTGCGTGCGAGGTGCTCTGTTACAAGCCGATGGAGGAGAGGAAGAAGCGCCTGCTCATCCATGCCATGCGCGAAGAGGGAATCCGCGTGGAAAATCCATGCTATATGGACAGGGACGACGGCAGGGAGACAATCGTACTCACAATGAGTACCGACAGAAAGGCGGGCATCTCCGCGGAGGAGGTGGCGGACATGATCTCCGTCCTGCTGAACAGGAGGCTGCAGCTGTCGGTCACGAGTCCGTTTGTCATAGACCAGACACCGCACAGCTTTATGCTGGAACAGGAAACGCGCTTTCTGGCGCTGACGGGCTTTTCCAGGGCGACGGAGGAGGGCGAGACGGCATCCGGGGATAATTATGCCGTACTGGAGGCAGAACGGGGCAGACTGACCGTGATGCTCTCCGACGGGACAGGCTCGGGGGAGCAGGCGGGAAAGGACAGCGGGCAGGTTCTCGACCTCATGGAAAAACTGCTTGAGGCAGGCTACAGCACCGATACGGCGATTGAAATGGTAAACACAGCGCTGTTTGCGACGGGTGGGGACAGAAATCATCCAACGTTGGATATCTGCGAGATCGACCTTTACAGCGGGGAATGTAAGCTGCGGAAGATTGGCGGCGCAGCGACCTTTTTGAAGAGGGAGCAGGAGGTGGAACTGCTGGCGGAGGGCAGCCTCCCGCTCGGTATTTTCCAGCAGATAGACTCCCAGCCCCTGTGCCGCACGCTGGAGGACGGCAACTACCTTTTCATGGTATCGGACGGCATCATCGATGCGTTTGGCGAGCAGGAATACGAGAATACCGTCAGCAGGCTCATTCTGGAGATGAAGGAGCAGAATCCCGGTGAACTGGCGGACAAGCTTCTGAGGCTGGCGCTGATCGCTGCGAAGGGGCATATCCGCGACGATATGACAGTGGGTGTCATCGGTATCTGGGAGTCTGGAATTGCTTGATTTTTTTGGAAAAATGAGCTACCATTTGCCTATGATGGAAAACAGGACGCAGCAGAAGGTATTTTCCTACATGGAAAGGCATCATATGATACAGCCGGGAGATCATCTGATCCTCGGAGTTTCAGGAGGGGCAGACTCAGTTTGCCTCTTATTTCTGTTGCTGGAATATCGGAAAAAAATGCCGGCCGGGCTGACAGTTGTGCATGTGAACCACGGTATCCGGGGGGAAGCTGCCGACGAGGACGCAGCTTTTGTGCGGAGGCTCTGCGAAGAGAACGATGTGCCGTTCCGGCTGGTGTCCGTGGATGTGCCGGCGTTTGCCGCGCGGGAGAAATGCTCGGAGGAGGACGCGGGGAGGCGGCTGCGCTACCGCGCGTTCCGGGAGACGATGGAAGAGCTCGGCGGAAATAAGATTGCCGTTGCGCACAATGCGCAGGACAGGGCGGAGACCATGCTGCTGCATCTCTTCCGGGGGAGCGGATTGAAAGGACTTTGCGGAATAGAGGCTGTCAGGGGAAGCATTATCCGTCCCCTGCTCTGTCTGGAACGCAATGAAATTGAAGATTATCTGAAAACCTGTGGTATTTGCTGGCGGAACGATCATACTAATGAGGAGGATGAATATACCAGAAACCGCATCCGGCATCACCTCCTCCCGCTGGCAGAGAGCGAGGTTTCGACGAGAGTGGTCAGCCACATGTGCCAGACGGCGGACATTCTCTCCGAGACAGAGGATTATCTGCGGCAGCAGACGGACGATGCCCTGAAAGGCTGTGTGACGAGGAGGAAGGAGAGGCTGGAGATCTCGGCGGACGATTTCCTGAAATATCATCCGGCGATCCGTAAGAGACTCCTTCTGCGGCTTCTGGAGGAAATTTCGCCGACGGGAAAGGACATTTCCGCCCTGCATGTCGGGGATGCGCTTGCCCTGCTGGAAAAGGAAGGAAACCGAAGCATTGATCTCCCATATGACATTTGTGTCAGAAGAGAATATGGACGTGTTTTCATCTACAGAAAGGGAGAAACGGAGCAGAGGGAGCTGCCGGAACTCGATTATTCGGAAATTTTTCTCATAAATGGCGAAGAAGTTCCCAAAAATAAGTATACGAAATGGTTTGACTATGCTAAAATGAAAGAATCGCCGACGCTTCGGTTTCGGCAGACAGGAGATTATCTCACACTGTCAGACGGTAAGGGCGGAATCATCCATAAGTCTTTGAAGGATTATATGGTGACGGAAAAGATCCCCCGCGAATTGCGGGACCGGATTCCCGTGCTGGCGGAGGGAAGTCATGTCATCTGGCTGATCGGCTACCGTATCAGCGAATATTATAAGGTTGACAGTAATACAAAACATGTTTTACAGGTCAGACTAATTACACATTAGAGCTGTGCACAGCAAGATGGAGGAGAAAAATGGCAGAGCACATCAGAGTACTTTTATCAGAGGAAGAGGTAGACAGAAGAATTCAGGAGATCGGTGACCAGATCAGCAGGGATTACGCGGGCAAGCAGATCCATCTGGTCTGCGTGTTAAAGGGCGGAAGCTTCTTTATGTGTGAGCTTGCAAAGAGAATCACGGTTCCCGTATCACTTGACTTTATGTCTGTATCCAGCTATGGAAGCGATACGAAATCCAGCGGTGTTGTCAAGATCGTGAAGGATCTGGACGAATCCCTCAAGGATAAGAATGTACTGGTAGTGGAAGATATTGTGGACAGCGGAAGGACTTTGAGCTATCTGCTGGAGATGCTGCGCGACAGAGGACCCGCATCCCTGCGTCTCTGCACCCTGCTCGACAAGCCTGACAGACGTGTCATAGATGTAAATGTAGATTATACAGGTTTCCAGATCCCCGATGAATTTGTTGTCGGCTATGGTCTGGACTATGACCAGATGTACCGCAACCTGCCTTACATCGGAGTAGTGGAATTTGATAATTAACAGGAGGCTTGCGCATTGAAGCAGGAAGGTAAAAGAATTTATTCGGTAGTCGTGTTTATGCTGTTTGCCCTGGTCGTTATATTTGTCTCCGGCATCGTGAACCAGAAGATCGAGGAGAACTATACCAAGGGTCAGTTCATAAGCGATATGGAGGCCGGAAATGTCGTCAGTGTAGAGATACAGCTGAACAGCGAGACACCGACAGGCGCTCTGGATATTGAACTGAAGAACGGCGAAGGCAAGACGCTGTATGTGACTGACATCAAAGAGATGGAAGAGCTGGTGAGATCCTACGGCTTTGATCCTATGGTGTACGACGTGCACAGGGAGGGCTGGGTGCTCAACACGCTCATTCCCATGCTGATCGTGATCGTGGTCGGCGTTTTCCTCTTTATGATGATCAATGCCCAGAACATGAATGCCAGCGTCGGAAATGCCAAGATGATGAATTTTGGCAAGAGCCGCGCGAAAATGTCCATGGGAGACAAGAAGATCACCTTTGAACAGGTGGCGGGTCTGAAGGAGGAGAAGGAGGATCTCGAGGAGATCGTAGATTTCCTGAAACAGCCCGGAAAATATAATCAGGTCGGTGCGAGAATCCCGAAGGGAGTTCTGCTGGAAGGCCCGCCCGGAACCGGTAAGACCCTTCTGGCAAAGGCGGTCGCGGGAGAAGCGAACGTTGCTTTCTTTAGCATCTCCGGTTCGGATTTCGTGGAAATGTATGTCGGCGTCGGCGCTTCCCGTGTGCGTGACCTGTTTGAGGAAGCGAAAAAGAACGCGCCGTGTATTGTCTTTATTGATGAGATCGATGCGGTTGCAAGGCGCCGCGGTACCGGTATGGGCGGCGGACATGACGAGAGAGAGCAGACGCTGAACCAGCTTCTTGTGGAGATGGACGGCTTTGGTGTCAATGAGGGAATTATCGTCATGGCGGCGACGAACAGGGTGGACATTCTCGATCCCGCGATCCTGCGTCCCGGACGTTTCGACAGAAAGGTGGCGGTTGGTGCTCCCGATGTCGGCGGCAGAGAGGATATTCTGAAGGTACACGCGAAGAATAAGCCGCTCGCTGAGGATGTCGATCTCAAGCAGATCGCGCAGACGACGGCGGGCTTTACCGGTGCAGACCTTGAAAATCTGCTGAACGAGGCGGCAATCAATGCCGCCAAGGCTGGCAAGGCATATATCACACAGGACGACATCCGCAAGGCATTCGTCAAGGTCGGAATCGGCGCGGAGAAGAGAAGCCGCGTGATCTCCGACAAGGAAAAGAAAATCACAGCTTATCACGAGTCCGGTCATGCGATTCTGTTCCATGTACTCCCGGATGTGGGTCCGGTCTACACGGTCTCCATCATCCCCACAGGACAGGGCGCAGCGGGTTATACCATGCCGCTTCCCGAGAGAGACGACATGTTTATGACAAAGGATCAGATGATGCAGGAGATCATGGTATCTCTGGGCGGAAGAATCGCGGAAGAGCTGATCTTCAAGGATATTACGACCGGCGCATCCAGCGACATCAAGAAGGCGACCAAGGTTGCGCGTAAGATGGTGACACGCTTCGGTATGTCGGACAACATCGGCGTTATCTGCTATGACGACGATGACGATGAGGTATTCATCGGCAAGGATCTTGCACATGCGAAATCCCACAGCGAGGCAGTGTCTGGCGAGATCGACAAGGAGGTCAAGTCCATTATTGATCAGTGCTACTCCCGTGCGAGAAGAATCATCATGGAGCATGAGCAGGTTCTTCATAATTGTGCAAAGCTTTTGCTTGAAAAAGAGAAGATCGGCAGGGAAGAATTTGAGGCTCTGTTTACGGCTGAGACATGACAGTATGCTCTGTCCGTGGTGTTGCACAAATGACATCCGAGGGTAGTTGGTAGATTTACACAACGAATATTTAGCGAAAGTGCACAAGAAGTGATTGGTGTTTTTGTAATATTTGTGAATTTTGGAAATAGTCAAAAACCCATGGGGGTGCTATTATAATACTCGTAACCCCCCAATACATTATATAGTTTTTTGCTATACCCCATAAGAAAGAAATACCTTCTCTAAAAAGGACAGTCACCCCATGGCTGTCCTTTTTACCGTTCAGGGATGCTTGTACTGTTTTTTTATGGTTGACTATTGAATTAAGAGGGCATATTAAGTAAAATGTAACTGTTTAGAGCCGAAAGGAATATTTTGTGAATAGAACTCTGTGAATTCTGACGTCATATGACAGGGAGAATGAAACCGTGATAGAAAAACTGGATCTGGAGCAAATAAAGCATATGGAGGACAGCAGACAGTATATTGCAAATATGCGGCCTGTGTTTAACCGACGAGCCCTTTTCTCAGATACCACCGGCGATTACCTTATTCCGCCGGAGCCGTCTGCCAATGAGGATGTCACCGTGAGATTCCGGACGGCAAGGAATAATGTGGATCGTGTTCTTCTGGTGTACCGGGGAGAACAGTTCATCATGGAAAAGACGGAGTCGGAAAAGCATTTCGACTATTATACGGCGAAGATCCATCTGGAGTCGGAGAAGGTCACCTACCACTTCGAGGTACAGTCCGGGAGGCTTCACGCATATTATGACACCCGCGGACTGGTACAGGATGTGAACGAATACTATGATTTCGTGATTCTGCCCGGCTTTAGCACCCCGCAGTGGGCGAAGGGTGCTGTCATGTACCAGATTTATGTGGATCGCTTCTACAACGGCGATCCTACGAATGATGTGCTGACAGACGAGTACAGCTATATCAACGACCATGTACAGCGGGTGGAGGACTGGAGCCGGAATCCCGCCAATATGGACGTGAGAAATTTCTACGGAGGCGATCTGCAGGGAGTTCTCGACAAAATGGACTACCTTCAGGAGCTGGGCGTGGATGTGATCTATTTTAATCCGCTGTTCGTCTCACCCTCCAACCATAAATACGATATTCAGGACTATGACTATATTGATCCCCATTTCGGGAAGATCGTGGATGATAACGGCGAACTGCTTCCGCACGGGCAGAACGAGAACCGGCAGGCATCCAGATATATTGACCGCGTGACGAACCGGGCGAATCTTGAGGCGAGCAACCAGCTCTTCATCCGCGTGGTGGAGGAAGCCCATAGAAGAGGAATCCGCGTCATTCTCGACGGCGTATTCAACCACTGCGGCTCCTTTAACAAGTGGCTCGACCGCGAGCGCATTTATGAGGGTGCGGAGGGGTACGAGAAGGGCGCGTATGTCAGCGCCGACAGCCCCTACAGGAGCTACTTCCAGTTTCACAATGAGAATTGCTGGCCGTACAATAATTCCTATGACGGCTGGTGGGGACATGATACGCTGCCGAAGCTGAACTACGAGGGCTCACAGGCATTGTTTGACTATGTTCTGCGCGTTGCAAAGAAGTGGGTGTCGCCGCCGTTCAATGCCGACGGCTGGAGACTGGACGTTGCGGCGGATCTCGGACACAGCCAGGAGTACAACCATTATTTCTGGCAGCAGTTCCGCAAGGCAGTGAAGGAAGCGAACCCGGAGGCTATCATTCTGGCGGAGCATTACGGAAATACGCGCGACTGGCTGCAGGGAAATGAATGGGACACCGTCATGAACTATGATGCGTTTATGGAGCCTGTGACATGGTTCCTGACGGGAATGGAGAAGCACAGCGACGATTACCGGGAAGACCTTCTCGGCAATGCAGAGAGTTTCTGGGGCGCTATGAAGCACCATTGTGCGAGCTTCTCCATGCCGAGCTGGCAGGTGGCGATGAATGAGCTGTCTAACCATGACCATTCCCGTTTCCTGACTCGTACCAACCGCAGGGTCGGAAGAGTCGACAGCGCCGGAGCTTACGCCGCCGAGCAGGGCATCAATAAGGCGGTATTCCGGGAGGCAGTAGTCATTCAGATGACATGGCTGGGCGCGCCGACCATCTACTATGGCGATGAGGCGGGCGTTTGCGGCTTTACAGACCCCGACAGCAGACGGACCTATCCGTGGGGGCGAGAGGATCAGGAGCTGATCGCCTTCCATAAGAAGATCATCCATCTCCGCAGGGAGAATGAAGAGCTGCGCTGCGGCTCGATCAAATATGTTGACGGTGACTATAATTTTCTGGCATACGGGCGTTTTAATAAGAACGGCCATTGTCTGATTCTTGTCAACAATAACAGTCGTCCCATCGAGAGGGAGATCTTTGTCTGGGATCTCGGAACGCCGAAGCATGGCAAAATGAGGGCTTTGCTCTGGACGGACGAGAACGGCTTCAGCGACGGTCAGGAATATGAGGTTGTCAGCGGCAAGATCCATGTCCAGCTGCCGAAGACCTGCGCCGTTATCTTGAAATTTGTACCGGCAGAGTAGGATAAAGAAAAGAGGTTTCGTCGGAGATGAATAAGGATTTAACAGTGGGAAATCCCCAGAAGGTGCTGTGGAGGTTTTGTCTGCCACTGTTCGGAAGTATTATTTTTCAACAGCTGTACAACATTGCGGACAGCTTTGTCGCAGGAAAATTTATCGGGGAGAACGCCCTTGCGGCGGTCGGCAACAGCTACGAGATCACCCTGATCTTCATTGCATTTGCCTTTGGCTGCAACATCGGCTGTTCCGTCATCGTCTCCCGGCTTTTCGGGACGAAGGACTACGGCGAGATGAAAACGGCAGTGTACACGTCCCTGATTGCTGCCGGCGTGCTCTGCGCGGCGCTGATGCTGTTCGGAATCTTCTGCTGCGAGTGGCTGCTGCATCTGATTAATACACCTGCTGAGCTGATGGCGGATTCCATGCTTTATCTGGACATTTATATCTGGGGACTGCCGTTTTTGTTCTTTTATAATATCAGCACCGGTATTTTCTCGGCACTGGGAGATTCCAGAACTCCGTTCATCTTTCTGGCGATCTCGTCGTTGTCAAACATAGCGATGGACATCTTATTCGTGAAAGAATTTCAGATGGGCGTTGCTGGTGTCGCATGGGCAACCTTTATCTGTCAGGGCGTCAGCTGCGTGCTTGCCGTTGCGTTCGTTCTGAAGCGCCTTGCTGACATTAAGCTCGAAAAAAGGGCGAAGCTCTTCTCGTGGGCGCTGCTGGGCAGGATAACGGTCATTGCCGTTCCCAGCATCCTCCAGCAGAGCTTTGTCTCTGTGGGAAATATCATTCTGCAGAGTGTAATCAACGGTTTCGGCCCAAGCGTTATGGCGGGCTACTCCGCAGCGATCAAGCTGAACAATCTGGTTATCACTTCCCTGACGACACTCGGCAACGGTATCTCCAACTTTACCTCCCAGAATATCGGCGCGGGAAAGCTCCAACGCGTAAAGCAGGGCTTCCGTGCGGGCTGGAAGATGGTGTGGATGCTCTGCGTGCCCCTCGTTCTGGCTTATCTGCTGGCGGGACGTTATCTTGTGTACATATTTATGGAAAATATTACCGGTGATGCGATTGACACAGGTGTCACATTTCTGAGAATTGTCTCACCGTTCTATTTCCTGATCTCTATCAAGCTGGTTGCGGACGGTGTGCTCCGCGGAGCCGGGCTCATGGGCAGATTCATGGCATCGACCTTTACGGATCTGATCCTGAGAGTGGTGCTTGCGTTCGTCTTCTCCGCGCTATGGGGAGCGACCGGCATCTGGTGTGCATGGCCGATCGGCTGGGCGCTCGGAACGATTTTGTCCGTGGTCTTCTACCACAACGGGCCGTGGAAAAAGGAAGCAGGATTGAGTACGAAAGAATAAGGGAGAAAGATTGAAAAATTGAATTTTTCAATCACGAGATTTGTGTCTGCGCGCGCTTGACACAAACTCGCTATGCGCAAAGAACGTGCGCAGAAATGGGGATAAAGATGGTTAAGTTTAAGCCACTCTATGACAAGGACAAGGAAACCGCATGGGTGAATCAGATGGCAGCGGAAGGTTACGCGCTGACGGGCTTTTTCTTCGGTTTTTACAAATTCGTGAAGAGTGAGCCGGGCGAATATATCTATCAGGTTGACTTTACAAAGGGTTTTTTTCATGCGCCCCGCGATTACCGCGAGTTTATGGAGGAGGCGGGCGTAGAGATTGTGTCCGCATGGGGACCTTGGGTCTTTCTGCGCAAGAAGGCGGAGGACGGGCCGTTTGAGCTGTATACCGATGCGGAATCCACCTATGAGCATTATTTCCGGATCAGATCAGCGCTGAGGGCAGTGATTGTTGTGGAGCTTATCTGTCTGTTGATGGAGATCATAGGAGGTATACAGGGTACCGCTGCGGCCTGGGTTATGGCGATGGTAATCGGTGTGATTACGCTTTTAATTATAAACGAGGTAAACCGGATTAACGGCATATTAAATGAGCTGCGAGAAAGAATGGGGATGGAGTCGGAGGATAACGGACTGGTTGGAAAAAGGAGAATTTCCCTATTTCTTCCCTTAGGTTTCCTTTCAAATCTTGTTGCCATGCTGATTCAGAATCCGGCTTATGCGTTTGTCCAAGGTATCTTTATAGGCTTGGGAGTTTCAATGATTGTTGCAGGAATTATTTTCACAGTCTGGAAGAGAAGATAATTCTTGCATTTCGCATCAAACTATGTTAAAATTTCACATTGTCAGGGCATTATGTCCGGGACATGGATGGGTTCCCGAGTGGCCAAAGGGGACAGACTGTAAATCTGCTGCAAATTGCTTCGGTGGTTCGAATCCACCCCCATCCATTGCACGGCGCGGTGAGCGCGTGCTTTTATCATATGCGTCCGCTGGTGTGGCGGAATAGGCAGACGCAAGGGACTTAAAATCCCTCGGGGGCAACCTCGTGCCGGTTCAAGTCCGGCCACCAGCAGTAAAGTTAAAGTATGGGAAACATTGATTTTATCAGTGTTTCTCGTATTTTTTTCTACAAAATTTCTCTTAAAATACCGTGTAGAAACGTGTAGACCGCATAAATACTGGGTTTTCTGGTCTAGCACGGTGTCGAAGAGATGTTTCTTCTGTCATGACTTTGAGTATAACACGAAAGGCGGAAAAAGAAAATTCAGAAAACATGTGTTGTGCTGTCTTTGAAAATCGGATAAAATATTAATTAGATGATATAGAATTTAAACAGGGAGGTATAGCCCATGTGTTCAAAAAGTGAACTACAGACAGTTACACAGAGTGTGATTAGGGCTGTTCTGGAGCTGTTGTCCGATAAGATATACAAAATCATTCTATATGGCTCCTATGCTCGTGGGGATTTTGATTTGGAATCAGATGTGGATATTATGATTATTTTGGATTGCAGTCAGGAGGAGATAAAGACATATCGCAAGGAGGTAAGTAAAATAGCCAGCAGGATAAGCCTTGCCAATGATATAGAGGTTTCGCTCTTGTTGATAGACAGGCGGTCTTTTGAAGAAAGATTAGATATATTACCGTTTTATCAGAATGTGCTAAGGGAGGGGGTTGTCTTATATGTATAAGACTGTAGCGGAAGTGGAAGAACAGATTGCAGATGCAGTTAAATCTTGTGATGAGGTTAAGGATTTTTTGGATAGGAAGTATGAAGCGTGATTTGTATGCAATGATGGTCAGAAACTTCGGGAAGCTTCGTTCTATGCGGGTTTCCAGAGTTAAAAAAGTTCAAGTCAGTCCACTAACATGCTTTATTGATAAGAGGAACGCGATAGAATGCCGTGTTCCTCTTATTTTTGTTGTGAAGAATGAAGAGATAGGATATAATTGTACATAACAGTAAAAGGATAATCTAGTGAAAACGAGGTGATATTATGCTGACTAATGCTATGAAGGCAGATTTAGTTCACGGATTGACAGATATTTTTTCAGATAATATTCTGTCAATCATATTGTACGGATCTGTTGCCAGGAATGATAATACCGATGATAGCGATATTGATATTGCAATTATTGTAAAAAATGAAATGGATAATTCTACAAAGGAACGGTTCATTCGTTGGTCAGCGGAGTTAGATCTTCGATATGACAGAATTTTTTCCATTATTGACATTCCGGAAGAAAACATCAAAAAGTGGGGAAGCATTTTACCATTTTATCAGAATGTTCAAAAGGAGGGAATTGTTCTTTGGAGGGCAGCTTAAGAGAACTGGCCGGGTATCGCATGGAAAAAGCTAAAGAAATGTTATCCGCAGTGGAGGGAAATCTTGAAATCGGATAATATAAGACCTCTTTGAATCGTTCTTATTATGCGATTTTTCATGCAATGCGAGCCGCTAATATTGTAAAAGGTTTTGATTTTTCTAAACATTCGGGTATGATTGCCTTTTTTAACAAGGAGTTCCTGAAAGAGGGAATCATGGATAGAGGTTTATCTGTTATTATAAAAAACAGTGCATTTTTGAGGGAAAAATCGGATTATGACGATTTTTTTATTGCCGGAAAAAAAGAGGCAGAAAAACAAATAGAAGATGCCAAAATATTTTTAATAGCAGTAGAGGAGTGGTTAGAAAAGGTGGATTAATTACAGGGACGTTTTTTGATTGAGGAAATGCAATGGTCGTGACAAAGTATACATCTTTGTGACAAAAACAACGTCCTTACGATAGGTAAAAATATAAAGACGGCAGAAAGTAGAATTGAAGTTCTTTCTGAAAACAATGAATCTTGGAAAAGAGAATACTTTATCAAGAGATTTATAGAAGAAAAAAATGATTCTAAGATTCTTTATGTACATACACCGTTCTGTAAAGCTAAGTGCAAGTATTGTGTTTATTCTTCGCGGGTTCCTAAAAATATTGACGAATTAGAAGATTTTGTTGATGATATTCTTCCGCAACAAATACATCAGTATAATAGTATATTTGAAAACGTATCGTTTGATGAGGTGTATTTTGGTGGAGGGACTCCGACAATACTATCGTACGAGCTGTTAAATCGTGTTTTCGATATGATTCCGAATTTTGATAAAATTCCGAATAAATGTATTGAAGCTTCTCCGAGTACATTGACTTTGGAACATATTGAATTGTTAGCCCAAAATAAATTTTCTTTTTTATCCCTGGGCATACAAAGTTTGGATGAAAAATTATTGAAGAAATATGGGAGATCGACTCTTTCAAAAGAAGAATTAATTTCAGTATGCGGCAAAATTCGAGATGCCAACCTGTTTTTTAATCTTGACTTAATATGTTATTTGGATAAGGGAGACATTCGAGACTTACCTCAATTTGAAGATGAATTGAAGTATGTACTTGGATATCTTAAGCCTAACAGCGTAACTATTCATCAATACTATCAATCATTTTTCACAATTGAAAAGACGAAGTATCTATTGGAAGTAATAAATAGAATACTGGCCATTTTTGGGGATTATGTTTCGGCGAATAGTCAGATGGATGTTATTCAAGAGGAATTGTTAAAAGATACGGTTAAACAGGCAGAATATAGGCTCATAAGAAAAAAGGAAAATGAATACCGCCACTATATGTGGGACAAGCACGCTTCTTTGCCAGTTGAAGGATATGACATTTTGTCAATAGGATATATACCGGGATGCCATACTACGTCAAATGTAAAAAATGGTATATGAAGCGGCTTACGGAACGCTTGTCTTTGAGACATAAATCTATAGTTCAGAAATTGGTGAATATGATTGTAACATTTTTGACTATGGAATAGATTCGTTAGGGTATATAAAACTTATTATTCTACTTGAAGGATTCTATAATTTTGAGTTTCCTGATGAAAACATTACGTCACATACTTTGAAGAGCGCCGAGGATTTTTATTCAGCTATTTGTGAAAATGACAATAAATAGATATATTTTTGGAGGATAAGATGAATAGAAGCAAAGAGATTCCGAAAGAAGGAATCATCGGTTTGATATTGCGTTGTATTGCGATAATAAGCAAAGTGCTTGATGTTTTACTAAGAAAACTTATGGGTGATCTAATCGATAAAGAGGTAGAAATTGGTGCTGGGCTTTTTGGGTGTATTGTAACGGTTTGTGTTTTTTCAATTTTGTTTCAATATCTGTTGCCATATGTGAACTCGGCTTTTGAGGCTGACTATACATCAAGGATGTTTTCGAGTATTCACAAGGCGGTATTGTTGTCTTCTCAGGAAGATATTGATAGAAAGAATAGTGGAGAAATAAGTACTTGTTTTTTGTCGGACGTAAGCGGAGTATTTCAGTTTGCAAAACGTAAATTAACAGTCTTTCTACCGGACATGATATCATTTGTTGTTTGCACTGTCTTGCTGGTAATGATGAAGCCGATATTAGGTATTCTTACATCATTAACTGGATGTGTATCTGTTTTTTTCATTACCAGATTGAGCAAAAGTATGATTTCAAAAATGAATGATTATCAGAATAAATTAAAGGATATCAATCGGCTTACATCTGACGGATTTATCAATATAGAGATGATAAAGGTCAATCTTTTGTCAGAGGAACTAGGAAAGCAGTACGCTGAAGAAATTGATAAATTACATAGAATCAAGAAAAAAATAGCATTTAGACAAGCGGCTTTGTCTATTCCCTCTATGATTTTGTCTTTTTCGACTTTAATTATGATAGCTTTTTATGGGGGATACTGTGTATTAAAAGGACAAATGAGTGTAGGGGAATTAGTATCGGCGATTGCGATGTCAGATTATATAGTTTCTCCGATAATGCGATTTGAGAATACGCTGGTTCAACAGAGAAGGTCAGTGATTAACAGAGATAATATTTCAAGGGTATTAGATATGAACCAAGAAGGTGTTGATTGTCATAATTTTGTGAACTCAAATCAGTTTGTTTTGGAAGATATTTCATTTAATTATCCGGATGGTCGGCCTGTGTTTAAGAATACTAATCTTACCTTTGAAAAGGGAAGCATTAATTATCTTGTAGGCAGAAATGGAATTGGGAAGACAACAGTGTCAAAAATATTGACGGGTGTTTATGAAATAAGCGAAGGAAAAGTTATTATTCCCTTTGATGGAATATCCAAGGAAAACGTCAGAAGAATGGTTTCGGTGATGCCGCAGGATACTGTTCTTTTTTCCGATTCAGTAATAGATAATATTTTGGTGGATAATAATTTTTCAACAGAGAGATTTAATGCGTTGAGAAAATTATTAAATTTAGATATTGAAATTAATAAATTTGAAGAAGGTTATAATACTGTGCTTCAAGAAAATGGGGATCCATTATCTGGAGGTCAGAAAAAGAGGCTTAGTTTTTTAAGGTGCGTTTTGCATGAAGCACCGATATATTTTTTTGATGAGCCCACATCAAATGTAGATAAGGAGAATTCGGCAATAATGATGAATTTTATCGCCGAATTGGCCAAGGAACATTATGTTATTGTAATAACGCACGATTATGGAGTGATTAAAAAATATCCAGGAAGAGTTTTAGTGGTAGACAGAGGGGAAAGAGTATGAAAAAGGACTTCATAAGACTTTGCAATTTTTTTTCACATTTTGATAAACTATGGCTTCCTTACGTAATATCTACGTTAATAATAGCGAGCAGAAACTTTATTATTACTGTTTTAAATGCGACTATAAGTGGCAATGCGGTGGAAATGGTGGGAAAAGGCTTGTTTGATTGGAGCATTTTGATACAACTTTTGATTTGGATAGTTTGTTTTGGACTATATGATTCTGCTGGAGTATATTTCCAAACTACGGTCATACACAAAATTAGTGTAAGTTTAAGAACAAAAATGTTTGCTTACGCACTTGGAGCGAAAGAGGAAAAACTTGAGAAATTTGGAAGCAGACAGGAATTACTGTCCCGAATGAACTATGATATAGATGGTGCTACTGGTTTCCTGTCTTATGGTATATTATCTCCGTTAATGTGTTGTATTTCAGGAATCGGTGCTACAGTTATCGCTTTTCACTATAGTTTTACTCTGTGTGTGTTGATATATTTGGTTGGTGCTGTTGCTTTTGTTTTTCAGTTGATGTTAGCGAAGATAATAAGGAAAAAAACAGACGAAATTCAGAAAAGCAAAACTCGCGTTTTTTCTTTATATATGCAAACATTTCAGAGTTCTCTTCCGATGCGATTAACAAATTTGAACAAAAAGGTAAGTGAAAAATTTGGAGAAAGAATAAACCAATTCAAAGGGACAAACATCAAAAAAGGAAAGATAGACGGTTTATACGGCGTTGTTCAAGGTGTATTTCGTTTGTTGTGTTTCTTTGGGGTTTTCTGTTATTGCCATTTGCTGTCCAAAATGAATTTGGCGACAACTATCTATATTATTCAGATTACACCTTTGATCTGTACGATGATATTGTCTGTTAATGATTTATTCGCTAACTTGCAAAGATCTATGGTAAATATTGATCGTGTCGAAGAGCTGTTTGAAATTCCATTAGAAGATGAGAGCGGAGCAGATTTTGTTGTGGATGGTGAGCAAATCGCTTCTTCGGAAAAGGTAATTTGCCAATATGAGGACTGCAAAGTAAATGTTGCTGATTTTGCTATTAGCGGTGAAAGGGGAAATATTTTTGCAATCTGTGGACCAAGCGGGTGCGGAAAGACTACTCTTTTAAGACTTTTTCTTAAACTTTTTGATTATGAAGAAGGAAGATTACGTTTGTTTGGGCAGGAAATAAAGGATTGCGGTCTGCGTTCTTTGCGGTCTGCAATTTCATATGTCCCTCAAGAGAATATGGTTTTTCCAGGAACAGTAAGAGATAATATTTTGTATGGAAATCCTAATAAATCCATTTCTGACACACATATTCTTGAGTTGGCTGATAAAATGGGGGTAAAGGATGTGATATGCTCGATGGGATTGGATACCTCACTAAATGAGGGAGGGACAAATTTGTCTGGTGGTCAAAAACAGATAATTGCGCTTGTACGTTCAATTCTTTATGAGAAACCGATTCTATTCTTAGACGAAGCATTTGCTTCCATAGATGAAAGATACACATTAAATATTCTATCTTTTTTGTCACAGCATAATGCATACATGTTTATAGTGACGCATTCTAAAAAGATTATTGAAGAATGTAACGGGACTATTTATGTTGGAAGTGGAAAATAATTGGGAGAAGTTGATATGGCTAATGAATCGACGAATCAAAAAACTCTAGGGATAAAGCGGTTACTTGTTAAGATACAATTTAATCAATAATATCATCGAAGGCTTTTATTTGTACTTGTCTAAAACTACAGGATTAATATCTGTTGATTTTGAAAAGCGGTTGGAATATTTTGGTTCATTCTTTGAATTATTTCAAGATAATAGGGATGTGCAGTTGAGTCGATAGAGATAAGGAAAGAAGGAAAAAGAATGGCATATACAATGACACATATTTTAATAGCAGAAAAGTTTTTGGAATATATTAAAATTCCTATTGATTATTCAACATATATCGTTGGTGCAATTGCTCCAGATGCAGTTCATGCGTGTCCTAATTACACGCGTTCCATGAAAGAAAAAAGTCATTTATTTGCAGAAGGAGCTATTTGGGGAAAGGTAACAAAAGAAAGTGAGTTTGTCAATTGGCTCGAAAACATCAGGACATTTTATATTCGTAATAATGACAGATACAATAGAGATTTTTTTTAGGTTATATAGTACATGTACTTACAGATGTTTGCTCGTGTAGACAAATATTTGCCCCATATTATAATTCATTATCAAAGGACAATTTTGATAATAAAATGGAACAATTTAAGAATGAAAGCTATTGTGTTAATTATTATTTATATTGTGAGTATTCAAAAGAAAAAAATTTATTGCACATTTTACAAGAAGGGAATTCTTGCTCGTTGGGTGATGTTTTTGACAAAAGTTTATTGGATGATAGGATAAAACAACTTTTTGAGTTTGAGTTCAATCCACATGATGTGAAAAATATAGCACATAATGAGATTTGTACTATTGACAATACAAATGAATTAATAATGCGTACACCTCAAATTATAAAGCAATGGTTTGAGGAAAACAGTAATATCAAATAGGGATATTTATATTTTGCGCCAAAAATAGATAGTATCAAAAATAAATTATGAATATTATTCCACTTTGCTATATTTGATTTTAAATACAAACGAATTGTTTTATTTTACGAAATGGAAAACTTGGAGGGAATTGTTTGGACGAGAAGAAGTAGATATTGAATTTTGCGTGAAGGATAGAAAATTATAAAAAGTACGGGGCAAAGACATTTTCAATTATTAAAGACAAGGATGTAAAAAAATTTTTAGAAAGTAATCGTTGATTTTTCTCTTTAATTAACATATACTGTGCTTAGATAGAAAACTATTTTCGGGAGAGTCCTTGCCAGACAGTGGGAGATTTTAAACTCTAAGGGAGCTGTAAAGCTCCCTTGCTTTTTCTCTAAAAGTGTGAAAGAAAGGGAAATTCTTAGGCGTGGTTTTACAAGTGGGGAAACATAAATATTAGTTTGTAAAATGTTTGTAGAAAACAGAAGGAATCGCAGAAAGTTCCTATTTATCAGTATTTCCAGCGGTTCGATATGCTTTAAGTCCGATCGTTAAGGTAGGAGAAACGTTGATTTTGCAGCGTTTCTCCTATTTTAGTCGGAAAAACTTTAAGAAAACATTTGCTGATATAATAGGTATTTTGTAACAAATATAGCATATATATAAAATAGTGTTTGTATTTTTAGCCTAAATCATGTATTATGAAAGAGGATTAGTTCGTGAAAACCGAAATAATACAAAAGGAGAAGCGCGATATGATAGTAATGGATGTTAAAATTGATAATTTTGTTTCTTTTAAAAATTTTCACATGAATATGTCATATCCTAAAAAAATAGTAGGTTCATACATAGATAATGAATTTTTGCGTGACAGAACAAATTTTAGATACAAAAAAGTGAATATAATAATGGGTGCAAATGCGTCTGGTAAAACCTCTATAGGTAAAATGTTAACGACTTTTTTTAATTTTATGGTTAAAAAGCAGTATGAAAATCTTACAGATGTGATTTGTGATGTAACCCAAAATGCTTCATTTGAAATAGATTTTGTAACCAATAAAACATTGTTATATAGAGTAAAAACAATTATAAGGCCCAGACATGGAGAAAAATACCAAAGTGAGGACATAGATGTAACAGTTACGTCTATGGAAATAGGAGTTAAGGATAGTTATGAAACCTGTGCAAAAAGGATAGCCTTGAAAAAGGAGGAAAAAGCGGATAGCTATATTCAGGAATTAGAGAAAATTAAAGGATTATCGTGGATGTTTGAATATCCTTTTGACAGTACGGAGGGCAGTAGAGGTACATATATACCTACAAATCCAAAACGATATTTGCATGTACTGGAAAATATCCTTAAGACGTTAGATCCTGCAATCCTGAAGGTAGAAAAGTCGGACGAGATAGAGAATACCTATATTATTCGATATATGAACAGGTCTGTAATTATTCAGGATGGAAAATTAATAGATTCTAATGTATTGTCAAGTGGAACGAAGGCAGGAATTGAGATTGCAGGAGTTTTAACCTCTATTTCGGAAGGACAATATGGTTTTTATTTTTGCGACGAAAAATTTTCATATATACATAGCGATATAGAAAAAGCCATTTTGGCAGTTATGATTAGTAAATTGCATGAAAATGAACAGTTATTTTTTACAACTCATAATACCAATATATTAGATATACCATTGCCAAAACATTCTTTTTTATTTTTGCAAAAAGATATGAATGACAAAGATGAACCCATAAAATGCATAAGTGCATCAATACTTTTAAAGAGAAATACAGATTGTTTGAAAAATGCAGTTGAGAATGATTTATTTTCTGTTTCACCTAAAATTGATTTGATCTATGAACTTGAAAATAGCTGACATAAGAAATTGTTGAGGTACACAATATGAGCATAAGAGGGTACTATCAATATTACGTAGAGGGAGAAGATGAAAGAGCACTTTTAGCCGTCTTAAAAACCGAAATGGAATTAATAGTTCCTGGTAAAATTGATGTGCTGAATGTGGTACAGCAAAAAGTAACTTCAACACGTCTTATGTCTTTGAAAAAGGGAACTACAGTAGTTTTAGTTTTTGACACCGATGCGGGAAATACGGATGTGTTAAAAGAGAACCTTAAAATATTAAATAAGTGCTCACAGGTAAATGGTGTTATTTGTATACCACAAGTGAATAATCTAGAAGATGAACTGATCCGAAGCTGTGACATCAAACAAATAAAAGAATTGCTGGGAAGTAAATCGAATAAAGACTATAAACATGATCTGATTATTGAAAAAAACCTTAAAAACAAGTTGCTTGCTCATTCTTTTAACATGGATGAGTTTTGGGCTAAGACCCCCCAAAATAACTTTAAAGATATTAACAATCAGGCAGCAAGCATAAAAAAATAAAATAATTTATTTTATGCGGGTTTGTGGGTTGAGGAATTTTATTTAAGTCCGACCGTTAGATTAGGAGAAGCGTTGGATTTGCAGCGTTTCTCCTGTTTTCGTTACAGAGGAGCTTCCTGTATAATTCAAATATAGGGAATTCCAAGAAAGAAGGTTGAGAAAAAAATACCTCAGCGTAAAATAAGATTACTGACTTAGGCGGTTAGTAAAAATCTTATTAAACAGAGAGGTATCTAAAATGAATTGTAACAC
>CAKRTS010000010.1 GCA_934402315.1 uncultured Acetatifactor sp.
TTTTCGAGGTGACTTTTGCACAGCATTCAATGTAGCGTTCCATTTTACACATTTGTCAACGCTATTAAAACAGATTTTCCATATCTGCACCCATATTGACCAGTCTTGCAATGCCATTATAGAGCAATGTTATAATTGGTATAATCCACATCGTCATTCCTATAATCTTGCGGCTCTGCTGTCTGTTCCGGTTATCATAAAATATTATTGCCACCAGCGCACAATCCGTCACTACAAAAAACACATTTGCCCACATGCTCTGTGTACTAGTGTATCGACATATTGAGCATAGTCAACGAATTAAGCATGGTAACGTGTCTGTGTGAGGTGAAAAACTTGATATCATACAAACCACTATTCGAGACTATGCACAAGAAAAACATTACGGAATATAATTTGATTTATAAGCAGGGAATGTCCGCAAATACAATACATCGAATAAAAAAAGAGCTTCCGATTACCACGGAAACCCTAGATACGTTATGTTTTATTCTTAATTGTGAGGTACAGGATATTTTGGTGCATGATAAGAGCCGGTAATTCTCCCGTAAACGACGTCAAGCCCATAAAAGGCTTGTCCGTATCTGCACACTCGTATATTACTTCTGCAGCCGTATATCCATGTGTCGCCACCATTTCCTTTCAGTCGTTCATCATCCATCGTAAATCCTTTAATCATATACTCTTTTATTCGTTCAGTTGCCCAACGTCTGAATGGAGTAGCGATAGATGATTTTATTCCGTATCCTAAAGAAATTATCATATCCAAATTATAGTAAATGACATTATAATTTTTGCCATCAGAAGCAGTTGTTCGGAATTTCCGAACAACTGACTCCTCATCCAGTTCTCCCTCTTCAAAAATATGCTTAATGTGCTCACTAACATTAGACTTACTGGACTGGTATAATTCTCCTAATTGTTGCTGTGTCAGCCACAATTCCGCTTCCAGACAAGGAAGTCTGCCAATAAAAGCAAAACCGTAGCCGGGAAAATAACCACCAACAGCATTACCCCTACAATTCCCGCAAAAAATGCAGTATCTGTTACTATGTCATAAACCGCATAGCCGATCACGCAAAGACCGATCAGTCCGTCCGCTATTGCAAATACGCGATAGGGGGAAATGCCTGCCGATATTTTCCGGCTGATCGTAACAGCCAGAAAGCAAAGAAAAACGTTGGAAAAGATAAACAAATATGCATCCATTCTGTCAGTGCTGACATTAACGCTGTTTCTGGTGGCGTGTGGCGACTCCGGCAATGGCACAACCGGCAGTTCTGCGGCGGGAGCAAACGTTTCTGATAAAAGCAGCACCGCATCTGTCACAAGCTCTGACGAGGACAGCGTTGTCAATGAAGGCAATGCCGCAGATACCGACAATACCGGAGATGCTGCCGCAAATTATGTCACCTTTGAGGATCTGACACGGACACAGTCTCATCCAAAAGCGCCCGCGGTCGGATAGCTTATTTCATCTCCCCAGCTAAGAATCTCATCAAAGTACCCTTCCACCCCCATCAGTCCGTAGAACCATAAGAAAGCTCTATCCTTTTCGCTTAATTCATCTAACTTCATCCAACAGACTTCCTTTATTGGTTGATTATCTAAAGGCTCCTCAGGATCATAGCCTATAATAGGTTCTTGGTCATCGGGAACTCCTACTTCAAAAACATGTTCCTCTGAACCATCATTTCTGGCATATGTTACCGCTAATTTTTTCACTATTGTTCCGTCAAGTCCCGTTTCTTCTTTTAATTCTCTAATTGCGGCTTCTTCCGGAGTTTCATTTTCTTCAATTCCACCTCCGGGAATCGAATAAAAATAACGATCACCATAAAACAGTTTTTCCATCAATATTCTCTGATTTCTAATTACCAAAGCCATACTTCTGTGTCTCATGAATTTATCCTCCATTTTATAATGACAGCCCCGCAAGAATTTCCTTCTTTATAAATTTCAAACTAATATTTACTAAATCTTTATTTGAAATTATTATAACCATAAGCATGTAGAGAAATCAAGATTTTACAGTTCAACATATGATTGAATGGATAGAACAAAATCTGGATCAGTCAAAAATTCTTGAACAACTTTCAAAGGAATCAGGATATCCGCCATGGTATTGTTCAGTTATGTTCCATGATGTTACTAAAATGACCCTGAAATCATATGTCTCAGGGAGGCGACTGGCCAGAGCCACCCAGGAAATCAGAGAGTTCCCGGAAAGCGATTATCTCGTATTTTCATATCCTTCTTTTGACTATATGAAGGAAAATGCGGATGTTATGGAGGCAGTTGAGAAACTGGCTTGGAATTTTGATCCAGCTTCCATGGACTATGAATGGAATGAGGAAGTATGTCAGGATTATCAACGGCACTACCCCGAAAAGCTTGGCTATCAAATTCTTAGACCTGTAAAGAAATTAAAAGCATAAACAAACATCATGGATTGAACAAGGGGAATCGGGAGACCGGTTCCTCTTGTGACAAATTTCAAATAATGGTATAGTGTAAAGGCCGTATCGCGAAACAGACGATTGGACGATCTTACACATTACAATGAACCAGGAAATTTTTTAGACAGAAAGGCAGCAATGATGAAGACAGGACTGATTTTAGAGGGCGGGGCAATGCGTGGGCTGTTTACCGCCGGTGTTATGGATGTCATGATGGAGCGCGGAATCTCTTTTGACGGCATAATCGGGGTTTCCGCCGGGGCAGCCTTTGGCTGTAACTATCTCTCCGGGCAGATCGGGCGCGTTCTCCGGTACAACACACAGTTTTGCCGCGATAAACGCTACTGCGGTCTTCGTCCGCTGCTGAGAACCGGAAATATTTACAGTACAGATTTCTGCTATGGAGAAGTTCCGCTAAAGCTGGATGTCTTTGATTTTGCAGCCTTTGAGAACAACCCGGCGGAGTTTTACGTCGTCTGCACTGACGTCAAGACCGGCAAACCGGTATATCATAAATACACCGGGCAGAAGGATCACGGCTTCGACTGGATCAGAGCGTCCGCATCCATGCCTTTA
Organism: uncultured Acetatifactor sp.; assembly: GCA_934402315.1. Taxonomy (GTDB): domain Bacteria; phylum Bacillota; class Clostridia; order Lachnospirales; family Lachnospiraceae; genus Acetatifactor. Next base: position 3,036 of record CAKRTS010000010.1, read on the forward strand.
GTGTCACAGATCGTTGAAATCGACGGACAAAAGCTGTTGGACGGCGGCATTTCCGACTCCATTCCGGTAAAATACTTTGAACAGCTCGGCTATAACCGGAATGTGGCTGTGCTGACACAGCCGGAAGGCTACCGCAAATCCGCGAACCGGATGCTTCCGCTTATCCGCCGCAAATACAAAGCCTACCCTAAGCTGGTGGAGGCGCTTGCCAACCGTCATCTGATGTACAATGAAGAACTGGACTATATTGCAAAGGAAGAGGCCGCCGGACGGCTGTTTGTCATCCGCCCGGAAGCTGCTCTCCCCGTCCGCCGTGTGGAAAAAGACCCGGAAAAGCTGAGACTGGCTTATCAGGCGGGACGAGATGCCGCTTCCGCCCGCATGGAAGCGCTGACCGCGTTCCTAAGATAACTTTGTCTCCTCCTTCTTTCTTACCTCCCTTAAAAATGCCTCTCCCATTCCAAAGATCACAAACATGGTGCTGACATTCATCGACTGCTGGAAGCTGAAAACATTATTGACAGTATAGGCGAGCAGCGCCATGCCGCAGGCAAAGAGCAGAGCGCTCTGCCCTTTTGCACGCACAAAATCCCTGATTCCACAGACCACCATCCCGGCAAATCCGACGCATCCGAGAATGCCGGTATTAACCAGTATTGTGATCCATTCGTTATGTGCATTCGTCAGTCTTGCATTTCCGAAGAGCGTCTCAATCTCCTGCAAAAGCTCCTGCGTTGCTCCACTCTCTATAAATGCCCACATACAGTCCGGTCCGACACCCACCAGCTTATGCCATAGATTCTGTTCCGCAAAGCATCTCAAGCCAAATTTCCATGTCGATAAGCGGTTGCTGCCCCAGTAAGCATTAAAAGTAAACAGAGGGTTGTCCGACAGGCTTCCGAGGCTACCGGGATGCAGCGTGTTCATCGTCGCCATGACAATCACTGCGGCGACCGTGGCAATGCTTCCGGCAACTCCGGCTATTGCTATGCCACGGAATAATTTCACACGGTATTTTCCTGTTTTTCTCATGCACAGAACCAGCAGAAGCATAGCTGCTGACACCGCTGTCATGATTACAGGGAACTTACCTTGAGTAATGACCCGCGTGGTGTTTGCAAAATATACGGCATTTAAGGATGGATGGAACTGCAGCAGGTAAACCGCGAGACATCCCACGCAGAGCAGCAGCATTTCCTGCCAGAAAACAAGCATCCGATCCGCATCCTTCACCGATGCGCAGAACATCACAATCACCATAACAGCAAGTGTCACCAGTCCGCTGTCACTGCCCTGAAGGATCAGCGACACCAGCCCGAGCATCGTGTATGCCATCAGCAGCGCCCTCTGCCAGACCTTCAATCCCCTCTCCCGCCATAAAAGCGTCGTCCCGATAAATACTGTTGTAACCGCATATCCGCAGTACCAGTTGATGTTTCCGATGGTAGATATGTACGCCTCACCGGCACTTTCAATTCCAAACGGGTAAAAGTCAAACCTGTTTACAACACCCATGAAGAACACTGCTGCCGAAACCGGGATTACCGTGTAAAAGATCCATTTTTTCGGCTCCCATAGGCGGGAAACGAGAAAATAGATCATGACAAGCGTAAGCTGCGGAAGAAAGCCCATGTACCAGCCCTGTGTGCCCCAGAGCGCCTCATCCTTATATTTTGAACTGAAATATGCCAGAAGCAGCGCCACACCATACAGAAAGGCAAACCCGTCCGTCAGGCTGATCTCCTTTTTTATCCAGTCAGTAATTTTTGTGCTTTTCCGGTTTTTTATCAGTAGAAGCAGTCCGATCACGATATAGACAAGCAGCGGAAGCAGCATAGCCTTTCCCGCAAAGGCGCTGACCTTGTCAAAAAAGGTCGCCTTGTCCGTGCCCATATGGGCGTACCCTTCTGTATTATAAAAGGGCAGCACCACCAGAATGAGCAGTAGATAGATACTAATCATATATTCCATGACGACTCTCAACGTCAGATTTATGTTTTCCAGCACAGTTTCCTGATGGCTTTTCTTCGGTGTGTATAAGCGCATAATTTCCTCCAAAACATCTTATTACCATCCATCATAGTCTACTGCACATCTTTCGTCAAATGCTTTTCCCTCCGTCGTTCCAGACTGGAGTATGACTGATAGATAATAATAAAACCAAGCGGCCCCTCGATAATCCCCCAGATGCCGAAAAGCTGGACGCCTGCATAGATCGACAAAAGAATGGCTATGGGCGACACTCCTACCTTCCTGCCGATCAGCTTCGGCTCCATAAATTCCCTGATAAAGATACAGGCAATATAGAGTAACAGACAGACGACCGTCCTGACATAATAGCCCTGCAAAAACTGCTGGATTCCCAGCGGAACCAGCACGATCCCCGTTCCGATAAAGGGAAGGGCATCCAGAATCCCGGCGACAAGTCCCCAGAGGACACCGTGACGGATGCCGCTGACCCCCAGCGTTATTGCCGAGAGTCCTCCGATGACGCTCATGATAATGATCTGGGCTTTGACATAGGTGGCGATATACCGGATGATGCCGCAGATGATTTCCAGAAACATATGGCACTCTTCCCTGTCGAGCAGCCTGTTCATAATGTCATCGTAATCCCGCGCGAGCAGAACGGTAGCGATCAGAAAGCTGACGAGAAAGCCGCCAAAGGCAGCTATCGCCTTGATGTATTTTAACGACTGCGACAGCATGTCCGGCACCAGCTGGAGCTGAAACCAGTCGATTCCTTCCCGGATGCCGGAGGAGATCGTCTCCTCAAGATAGGTGCTGTCGATCTTAATCGCCCTGCCGACCATCTCACAGAGCCTGTGTACCGCGGTGTAAATTTCCGTTTCAAAGGAATCCAGACTGACGAACCATCCCGGCAGACTGCCGACAATCCATGAAAACAGAATCCAGACGAGCAGCCCGAGAAAACCGCACGCCAGAAGGAGCAGCAGCACCGCCCCGACCTGCCTGTGGATCTTCAGACGGCTCTGCATCCTCTGGAGCAGCGGGCCGAAAATTGTCACAAACAGCATTGCAATCAGAATCGGTGAGGTCAACGGCGCAAGAACCTTGAGGAAAAAATAAACTGCCCCTGTCAAAAGGAGCAGTCTCACTAAACGGTTTTCTTTTATTTTTTCCACCATACTGTCCGCCTCCCATGAAAAATTCTGTCTCATGTGCTTAGTATGGTTGTTTTCCGCAGAAATATTTACAGATTGAAAAAGGAAAATGCTTTCGTCGCAGGGGATATCCGGAAATGCAGCTGCTTCCCTGTCACCGGCTGCCTGACCGCAAGGCTGTATGCGCAGAGCGCCACGGAGGTCACTCCCAATGCGCGGGCTACCGTTTTCGTCGTCTCGTCCGCATATTTTTCATCTCCGGGCAGCGCCATGCCGGCGTTTGCCATCTGCGCACGGATCTGGTGGAATCTTCCTGTCTCGATTTCGATGTCCGCAAGAGACAGCTCCCCCTGCTCTGTGGAAATAGTCTTAACGATCTTATAATGCAGAACCGCTCTCTTCGCCCCACTCCCGGCTGTCGCACCTTCAGGAACGATAATCGCCCTTCCGGCGGCGCTGTCCTTGGACAGGTAATCCACAAGCTCTCCCTCCGCAGCCGCAGGTTTTCCACAGAAAACGGCATAGTATTGTTTATTCAGCTGGTTCGTCAGTGCCGCTGCGGCATTTTTGTTCTTCGCAAACACAAGCAGCCCTTCCACGGGCTGATCGAGACGGTGAACGATCCCGAGATACGGCTGCCCTTTTTGACCGGACTTTGAGGAGAGATAATTTTTCAGTTCACTGACAACATCCTGCTGCCCGATACGCGCCGTCTGGGTCGCCAGCCCTGCCGGTTTGTGAATCACTAAGATATCTTTATCCTCATATACGATTTCCGTTCTCATCCTGTGCGTACCTTCCATTTTCCCAACGGATCTGCTCCGTCTGAACAAGAGGATAACATTTTAATTCACAGCTGTCCAGATTTTCGCGGTACATATCCACAGCCGTGATCTGATGGTTGCCGTAAGTCGTGTAATAGTAAATACCCTTATCCACATTACAGCAGGAGGTATAAATGGTAAGCTCGTACTTTCCCTCCTCCACCTCACAGCAGCCCCGCTGTTGTTCCACCGCGCCTAAAATATGGAAAAACTGGCTCACGCTCTCTTCCTCGGAAGTCCCCGACACGGAATTTTGTTTTACAAACGCCACCCGGACAAAACGGGACGCGGAGGACAAATCCCCCGGCAGCCCCAGCGCGCCCATTCCGCGGCTGTAGGGCTTTAAATCCAGCGCATCGGAAAAAAGATTCTGCGGCTGCCGCACGGAAAGCCGCATATAGTCATTCAGGCGGAACATTTGCAGCGGAAACGGCGGGTTATTCGTAAGAACGCCGACCGGATTCTCATAGACATGCAGGCCGTCCGCCATGCTCTCGACCGTCAGTGCCTCCCTGCTGTCCGCGATCAGCCAGTGCAGCTGGGCGCAGGGATAGTGTTCGTTGTATGGAGTGCCGACAAGATTGATTCTTTCGAGAAGCGCCCTTACCTCCCCGACGGAGCTGCACTGTCCCAGCACCCACGGGATAAATTCAAACTGGGCAACGTTCTCCCGCCCGTCCTGCACTTCGGCATAGACCGCATTTCCGACGAAGTTAAGCCCCGCCATTCCGACACCTTTTTCGTTAAACGCCTCGTAAAAGAGCGGATAGCCATCTGTCACATGCGCCATGCCGATCATTGCAAAATGTGTATTCATTTTCCCCATATGACGGAACACGAGCTCAAAACCTCTCGGCATGACCGTGACCTGTTCGCCATAGGAAAATTCATAATCAAGGGTTCTCCCCATATAGAAATCTTTCGTCAGATAAGTTGCCGCTGTACACATACGCACCCTTCCTTTCCTATTACTTTGTATTTATAGCTTGTCCCTGTTTTTAGAGTACTAAACCGCTCTCATGCTCCGAAGTCCCTTGGGATAATGGTTTTTCATAATACCGCCCGCAAGCTTCCCCCAGCCGAGGGAAAAACCGTCAACACAGATCAGATACCAGCCCTTCTCCCCCTCTGCCGGGAAGGTCTGGCCGTTCAGATACGCCGCCGTTGTCGGATCGTCCGCCCGCAGATTCCATACATGTAATGCCTCCTCGGGCGAAAGCGCCAGCGCAAGAGCGTGTGACGGCTCGAACCGGTTCTTCTTCAGCTCCCCGAGATGCAATCCCGGGCGAAGTACCTTAAGACCTTTCATGTCCGGCAGCTCCTCTGACACCAGATAGAGGTTATCTCCAAACCGGATGTACCGGCCGTGCTCCGGCGTCGTTGCGGCAGCTCCACACAGATTTTCCCTGCGGAAAGCCAGATATTCCACAAGCTCCTTCTCACTCATGCCCTTTGCCGTTCCGCGGAGCATGGTGCCGCGCCAGTCGGCGGGCATTGTCCCGGCTTTCTCGAAAACCGCTGCAAAATGTCCCTCGCCCTTGATCTTATGCGGCCAGAGACGGATGGTTCCCGTAAGCCCGCCCTCACAGCCCGCCAGTCCGAACTTCTCCGCGTCGATCGGCACAGCCCGGAAATCGGGATGACACTCCAGAAATCTCTCCACACTGCCCTCGTCCTCCTCTGGTGCAAAGGTACAGGTAGAGTACACCAGCCTTCCTCCGGGGCGCAGCATCGCAGCAGCACAGTCCAGTATTTCATCCTGTCTTTCCGCGCAAAGTGCAACGTTCTCAGGGCTCCATTCGTCACACGCCGCCTCATTCTTCCGGAACATTCCCTCGCCTGAACAGGGTGCGTCAACCAGAATTCTGTCAAAATACGCCGGAAAGCTCTCCGCAAGGCGCGCCGGGGTCTCATTCGTCACACAGGCGTTGCGGATGCCCATTCTCTCGACATTTTCCGACAGTATTTTCGCTCTCGCGGGATGGATTTCGTTGCAGAGAAGGAAGCCCTTGCCCATGAGCTTCGCCGCCAGCTGCGTGCTCTTACCGCCCGGTGCGGCGCAGAGATCCAGCACTCTGTCCCCCGGCTGCACCTGCAAAAGCTCCGCCGGCATCATGGCGCTCGGCTCCTGAATATAGTAGACACCCGCGTCATGATAGGGATGCTTTCCGGGCTGCAGCTCCGCTTCATAGTAATAGCCGTTTTCCGCCCACGGAACCGGCGCAAGCTGTGCCAGAGAGCCCGGTCTGGCATCGCCCGCCTTCAGGGCATTCACCCGGAGAGCCTGATATCTCTCCTGTTCAAAGCTGGCAAGAAATTCCCCATATTCTTCCCCCAGCATCTGCTGCATTTTATCTAAAAAAGCCTCCGGAAGCATCTGATTTCATTCCATCCTTTCCTGTTTCTGAATCATTAACCCTATTTTTCCACATTCGACAGGGAAAGTCAATTAGCACCAAATTTCCGCCACGGCTATCTATGTCGGCGGCGGCAAACACGTCCACTTTGCCAAGACCTTCACGGATGTTGCGGATGGGCACAGGCACCAGTTCCAGGTAGCCTCTCTCATCGACGCACCCACGGACATCAGACGCGACAGAGACTGCAACTGCGATTGCGGCACCTGCTGACATCTCTCCACAGCAAAGGGGCAGACTCCTGCGGTCTGCCCCCTATTTAAGGTATCCTTATCATTCTATGCTCTGCGTGCAGCTAGACCTTGTTCATGGTAAAAGAACCGTTCTTTCCGTCGCAGGTATAGTCAAACAGCTTCAGATACTCTTCGCTCCTATTATGAGTAACCATGATAACGGTTTTCCCAAGCGCCAGTATCTCTTTTGTCAGGCGTGCCTCAAGCTCCGCACTCAATGCAGAAAACGGCTCATCCAGCACCAGAATTTCCTTGCCGGACAAAATAGCCCTTGAAGCCAGCACGATCTGCTTCTCGCCACCGCTCAATTCGTTGCAGTTATCAATTTCGTAAATGGATTCATATTTTCTGTCGCCTGTGATCTCCTGTATGATTTTACTATATTCATAGCTTCCAAACACTGTGGCGTTGTCCTCGTATGGTCTTGTATAGACATAGGAATTCTGTTCCGAATAGAACATCAGCTCATTGCACAGGTCATAATCTGCCGGAACACCGTCGATTGTCACCTGTCCCTCGTCCTGCCGGATTCTCTGTGTCAAAAGCTTTACAAGCGTACTTTTTCCTGTTCCGCTGTTGCCGACAACCGCATAACTCTTTCCCTTCCGGAAGCAGAGGCAGCAATCACGCAGCTCAAATCCATCCCTCTTCACGGACACCTGATTCATTTCGACCTCTCCCGTGAACGGCATTCCACGGAAAGGAATTTCTCTCCCTTCTGCGATCTCCTTTATCACTCTTGTCTTGACCCCTTCAACTGACTTTACGGCACTGACAGAGTCGATAATCGTCCTCAGCGGAAACATAAAATCCTGAATATACGAAATCGTCGCCGCGGCAATACCGGCAGAAATGCTTCCGGTGCTGAGAAGAAAAGCTATTATGCCAAAGGCTGCCGTATTGACAATATACATGACACTTCCGTTTAATACATTCGTAAACGTTTTAAATTTTCCGTATTCGTATCTTGCTTTCTCCATGGATAGCAAAGATTTTTTGTGCGTTTCAGAAACAGGCCGGACAGTAAAACGGTCAATAAACGAAAAGCCCTTCAGCAGATCCAGAACGGTATTTGTATATCTCCCTGTTTCTCCAAGCATGTGCTGCTTCTTCTGGGATAGCCTGTTCCCTGTTACTCTCGGCAGGAACAATGCCAGCACTGCCGTTATATAAATAATTATGGCAATCCGAACATCCAGCATAAAGATATAGATTGCATATACGGTCAATCCTATAATTGACTCGCACACTTCCATCGTATACTCGATATATTCCTCACAGCTTGCAATATCGTTATTAATTACCGAAGCGTATTCGCCGATTTCTTTTTTGTTGTACTCCTCCGGCAGCTTCTGTATGGTTGCGCAGAAATAGTCCTGTCTTATTTTCTCATAAAACTTCCTGTCCAGCTTCCATGCACTTTTTTGTGTGATATATTGTGCCGCCATTCCAATCATAACAAAAACCACAAAGATGCCGATCCATTTGGCTACGTCATAAATCCCGTTGCTGAATCCGCAATCGATCATATTTTTAATTACATATGGCAGTGCAGCAATCGCGCTCATATATATGATGTGGAAAAACAGCCGCGCCAGAATTTCCTTCCACAGTAATTTATAATATTTTTTCATCTAAACCGGTCTCTTTCGTTTTGAGATGTCTGAAATTTGCCTTCAAATACAGTAGTATCCCGCTATATTAGTAGCAGGATACTACTGATACATGCAAGTTACTTCCCGTTGCATGCGCCTTATTATCTCTTATTAGATTTTGAAGCGGTAGCCGACTCCCCATATCGTCTCGATATACTGGGGCTTTGCGGTGTCTGTTTCAATTTTTTCACGAATTTTCTTGATGTGGACGGTAACGGTCGCAATATCGCCGATCGAATCCATGTCCCAGATCTCGCGGAACAGCTCTTCCTTCGTAAAGACATGGTTCGGATTCTCCGCCAGAAAGGTCAGCAGATCAAATTCCTTTGTCGTAAAGGTTTTCTCCACGCCATTCACATAGACGCGGCGCGCGGTCTTATCAATGCGGAGTCCGCGGATCTCCACAATATCGTTCTGCGGCTTCTGGTTCGTTCCGACCAGTCTCTCGTAACGCGCCAGATGTGCCTTGACCCTCGCCACAAGCTCGCTGGGGCTGAAGGGCTTCGTCATGTAATCATCCGCCCCGAGACCGAGACCGCGGATTTTATCAATATCATCCTTCTTCGCGGAAACCATCAGGATCGGAACATTCTTTTCCTCACGGATCTTCTTGCAGACCTCAAAGCCATCGATACCGGGAAGCATCAGATCCAGAATGATCAAATTATAATCTCCCGACAGGGCGGCCTCCAGCCCCTCATCTCCGCTGTTGCGGATATCCACCTCAAAGTCCGACAGCTCCAGATAATCTCTCTCAAGGTCAGCAATCGCCACCTCATCCTCAATAATCAGAATTTTGCTCATATCTTATGTCCACCTTTCCTATAATATCTCCTACTTTTCTCCCTGCAGCTCGATATATTTTCTGAGCACGAAGTGCATGCACGTTCCCTCGCCTTCCTTTGCCGTAGCCCAGATATATCCGCCGTGATCCTCAATGATCTTCTTCACGATTGAAAGTCCGATGCCGCTGCCGCCCTGTGCGGAATTGCGGGATGCATCCGTGCGGTAAAACCTCTCAAATATCCTGCCCAGATCCTTCTGCGCGATTCCCTTTCCGTTATCCTCGATCTCAATCCGGATGGAATCCACCTCATCCAGAATGCGGATGTCAATGACACCCTGGGGCTTATCCATATATTTAATGCTGTTGCTGATAATGTTGTTGATGACCTTTTTCATCTGCTCAGGGTCGGCTATGATGACTGTGTCAGGGCTGACAAGGTTAGAGTAATTCAGCTTGATATTGCGCTGCTCCAGATCCATACCGACCTCCTCCACGCAGTCCCCAAAATAATCGGCGACATTGATCCTATGGAAATTGTAAGGAATCCTGTTATTGTCGATTCTGGAATAATAGGTCAGCTCATTGATCAGCCTCTCCATATCATTCGCCTTGCTGTAGATGGTCTTGATGTATTTATCCATCTTCTCCGGCGTGTCCGCCACACCGTCCATGATTCCCTCGACATAGCCCTTGATCGCCGTGATCGGCGTCTTGAGGTCGTGCGAAATATTACTGATCAGCTCGCGGTTCTGTTTCTCATTCTCCGAATTTTCCTCCGTGGATTCCTTCAACCGGAGCCTCATATCCTCGTAATTGCGGTACAGATCGCCGATCTCTCCGCCGGCATCCGTCTCCAGCGCGTATTCAAAGTTGCCCTCCTTGATCTTACGCATCGCCACATTCAGCTCATTGATCGGGTTAAATACCCCCTTGCGAATCCATCTTGTCAGCATCAGACTGGTAAAGATTAGTACAACAAACATCGCCACAAACATATCGATAAGCAGATGCCTCGAAATCAGGGAATTCGATTTTGTGACGACAAACACGCTGCCCTCTGCGCCATCGGTAAAGTAAAAATCTATCTGCTTGACATATTTTCCGTATTCATCGTAATAGATGCCGGAGCCCTCCGAGAAATCGCCGTCTCCAAACTCAGGCAGTTTCGGAAAGATTTCCTTCGCCGCTTCCTCGTTTCCGGCGTAATAAAGCTCATTTCCCCTTCTGACGAGAATATAGGTTGAACTGCGGGCAATCTCGGAATTGACCTCCTCGAGATATTCCTTATTCTCCAGTCTTGCAGGGTCCAGTCTGACCTGCTCCATCAGAACCTCATATGCCTTGTCCGTCGCCGCGACAATCTCATTGATATTCGCTGTAGGCGACTTATACCCGGCGGATTCCACCGAGAAGCCCTTCTGCACATTCACCAGATACAGTCCGATGCCGCAGAAGGCAAGGGACGTCAGCACAAGCGGCAACACAATGATAGAAATGAATGTAACACGGATTCTTGTCTTAAATTTCATCTCATACCTCATTTCTGCGCTTGTCGGCGCAGTGCATACTCTGAAACCATGTTTCAATTTTAACACATTTTTGACAAAATACTATAAACTTCTCTGGATATTATCCTAAAAAAAATCTAAAAATACAGATCTTCATCCCAAATTCACACCGGCATGATATACTTTACGCAAGCTGATTTTTCTAAAATAAAGGAATGCGGAGGCAAGCACTGTTATGAATCATTCTTATTCGGTTCTGTTTCTGGAGGATGAACCTACCATACGCGACGTTCTGACAGAATATATGAGTCTGTCAGGCTATCAGGTCACCGCTGTGGCGGACGGCGATCAGGCGATCGGGCTTCTCCGCACGCAGACCTTCCATATCGCGGTTCTGGACATCATGGTTCCCGGTGCGAGCGGCTTCGATGTCCTTCAATTTATTCAACAGCATTCGCCTGACACTGCGGTCATTATGCTGACTGCCTTAGAGGATGAGACTTCGCAGGTAAAAGCATTCAATCTCTATGCGGACGACTATATTATCAAGCCCGTCTCGCCCATTATCCTCCTAAAACGCATGGAGACCATTCTTCGCAGAACCGCCTCAAGACCCGCCTCCGCAGAAGCCCCGCAGAGCGGTCTGTCCCTGAAGGAAGAATCCTACAGCGCCTATTATCACGGAGAGAAGCTGCCGCTCACGCTGAGTGAATACCTGCTTCTGCATACACTCTATCAGTCACCGCAACGTGTTTTTACCAGAGAACAGCTTATTCTTCGCATCTTTAACGAGGACTACATAGGAAATGACCGCATCATTGACGCACATGTAAAAAATGTGAGAAAAAAGCTGCCCGTGCCCTGCATCAAGACGGTGATCGGCGTCGGCTACCAGTTTGACAAGGAGGCTCTGCAATGAAACTCGGAAAGAAAAACCTGATCTATAGCCTGATTCTGGCAGTCCTGCTCCTCGGCTTTCTGGTCGGCTATTTTATCTATATGCTCCCCTCCCTCTATGTCAATTACAGCAATGAACAGAGTATGCGTTCCGTCCGCAGACAGCATGAGGCGTACCTTAAGGACGGCTCCTACGAAAATATAACCGTCCAGAATCCGACCGCCTGTCTGTCTCTCAGAATTCCCTTTGAAGGTGAGAGCATCTCCGTTGCCGGTCTGTTCTATTCCGCCACGATCACGGCAAACTCGGACGAGCTTCTTGAGATCCTTAAGGTTTTTCAGCAGCATCTGAAGACAGCATCCCAGGATGCCTCCTCCTTGAGTTCCGAACAGGTACGGGAAGACATTTCATCCCTGTCTGACCGCCTTATAACCGCTCTTGAAGCATCCATGACAGATATGTCATCTCTCCCTTTTTCCATTGATGTACATTCCACGGCTACCGCAAAGGATTTTTATTCCGGTAATTTTATGGTTCTTCACCCGATTTCCGACGACTTCTTCATTCTGGAGGCAGGTGTGTATGATTCCAACGTGCGCTATACCTCTTATATCGCCATCAGCTCCACATCTGACGCTTATGTCATATCCATTTTACCGATGGTGACCTCCGAAATGGAGGAGATCCGTCCCATCGTTTTGGAAAGTCTGCCCATGATCGGCGCCGTTGTACTTCTTATGGTCTTACTCTTCTCGCAATTCTATTCCAAAAGCATTGTAACACCTCTGGAACGGTTGGTGCAGCATACCTCTTCTATGAAGAACTCTCCGGCGCTTGTCCGCGAAGCCGTTCTTCCCGGAGATGACCGTCCTGACGAGATCGGCGAGCTTACCCGCACGCTCGAGGAGCTCTACTCACGCCTCGGAGAACAATACCAGCAGTTAGAAGAGAAAAATGCTGCTCTTGAAAACGAGAACAAACGGCGGGAGCTCTTTTTACGCTCCTCCTCCCATCAGCTGAAAACCCCGATTGCCGCCGCTTTGCTGCTGGTGGACGGAATGATAAATCAGATCGGAAAATACAGGGATGTCGCGCTGTATCTGCCTCAGGTTAAGAGCCAGCTGCTCTCCATGCGCAAAATTGTGGAAGATGTGCTATATCTGAGCCGCCACGAGGACAATCTCACCCTACAGCCCGTATCCGTTGCCTGGCTGCTGCAGATGCGCTTGGACACCTTTCAGATTCCTGCGGCGGACAAGGGTATCCGGCTTAATCTCTGTCTTGGCGCAGATCCCGTGATCTCTTCCGATGAAAGTCTGCTCACACAGATTCTGGACAATCTGCTCGGCAACGCTGTCACCCACACACCGTCCGGCGGTCATGTCGAAATCACACTTTCCGGGAACTGCCTGCGGATACGCAACTATGGCACAACCATCCCCGACAGCATCCTGCCGCACATCTTCGACCCTTTTGTCAGCGGTGCACAGGCTGGCGGAGGTCATGGGCTTGGACTCTATATTGCTTCCTATTATGCAGAAAGGCTGGGACTCCCCCTTGAACTTACAAACGGTGACGACTATGTAAATGCCGATCTGCTCTTCACATAAAGGTTTCATTCCATCTTCATCTGAAATTCATACCGGGATGCTATTCTTGATTTGCAAAAGCAAAAACGAGGTCGTGCCTGAGCGCACCCGGCACGAACCATACCATATAGGAAGCTGTGCGCAGAAATGAGGATGACCATGTTACTTACCATTGAAAATCTCACGGTTCGCTACGGGCAGGACACCGCCCTGTCCATCACAGAGCCATTGACCATCGAGGAGGGCGACCGCATCGGCATTATCGGCTCCAACGGTGCCGGGAAGAGCACATTACTGAAAAGCATTCTCGGTCTGGTCAATTATCAAGGCTCTATTGTCTCAAAGCTGCGCCCGGAGGACATCGCCGTGCATATGCAGTTTAACGAGTACACAAATTCTATGCCCGTGCGCTATATTATGGAGGCGATCCTGAACACGAAGATTAAAAAGAATGCGCCCTTGCAGGAGCTGATCCGTTACTTTGAGTTTGAGGATTGCCTGCGCAAGCGGTTCAACAGCCTCTCCGGCGGTCAGAAGCAGCGTTTTACCATTATCATGGTCATGATGCAGAATGCCCCTCTGACCTTCTATGACGAAGTGACCTCCGGTCTGGACTTTGAGACACGCCAGAAGCTGGTGGAAAAGCTGGTCGCATGGTATCGCGGCAAAAAGGCAAGCCTCTGCGTGGTGTCCCATTATTACGAGGAGCTGGAACAGCTTGCGGATAAGCTGCTGATTCTGGATAAGGGGCAGTTAGTCGCCTTCGGCAGAAAGGACGAATTGTTCCGCAAATACTGCGGCAGGGCTGTCATTGTCCTCAACAACACGGACGAAAACCGCCACCTTCTCACACCCTACCGCTCCAGACAGCTGGCATCGCCGGAGCATCTGCTGGCATATTCGTGTGATACCAGGGAGGTAGAGGAAAAGCTGACCTCACTGCTTCTCGAAAACAACGTAAACTACAAGCGCAGCAACAGTGATATTGAAATGATCTATATAAACGCAAAGGCGGATGCCGGTAAGGAGGACAATCTCAATGGAAACAACTAGAAACAAACGCAAACTGATTTCATTATCCATGATCGGCTTTGAGCTTCGCACCGTCATAAACAGCCCCTATACCCATATTTTTGGTGTCGGTATGCCTATCTTCATGGCAGTTCTGATTGCAAAAATTTCCGGCGGAGAGATCAATGATCCTACGCTCGCGCGCGCCGTAGCCTCCTCCATTTTTCTCGGCATCGGCTGTCTGATTCCACTGGCAACGATCCTGATGGGCTATGCCGTGTCAAACGCACAGGAGATTGAAAAAGGAATTCCGCAGCGGATGGATCTGTTCGGCATCACCGCTAAGGAGACGCTCGTCAACCGCGCCATTTCCGAGGCTATTTTCATGCTGGCGGCTTTTCTTCTGTATTTCGTGGTCGGCTTTGTCTTTCTGGACATTGAAGCACCTGTTTTCTCCGGCATCGTGATTTACTTTACCTGCATGATCGTCCTGGGTATCATTTTCTTCTGCCTTGCGTATGCACTGTCCACCCTGATCCGGAAATTCGGTGCAACCTACTGCGTCGTCATGCTGCTCTACTTTGCTTTCATGATGCTCAGCGGCATGATGGGGCTATCCTACGACAATATGCCGGGCGGTCTTCAGCACATATCCAGAATGCTGCCCACCACCTACATCAACAAGGATTTCCTGACGGTATGGGAGGGAGAACCGTACCAGTACGGCGCGCTTGTGCAGTCGTTCCTGCTCCTCGCAGCGGTGTCCGGCATCCTGCTCTTTATATCCCTCAGAAAGAACGCCCGCCGCAAATACTAATTTCTATTTGCCTTTTCCCCTCACACCAAGTAGAATAAGCGTATGTGAGGGGAGAAGGGTTATTATGAACGAAAAGATATTAATTGTCGATGATGAAAAGGAAATTGCAGACCTCGTCGAGGTTTATCTGCAAAACGAAGGCTTTCAGGTGCGTAAATTTTACAGCGCCTCGGAAGCCTTTCTCTGCACGGAGCAGGAGGAGCTGTCCCTTGCCATTCTGGACGTGATGCTTCCCGACATGGACGGCTTCACGCTCTGCCGGAAAATCCGGGAAAAGCATCTCTTTCCCATCATCATGCTGACTGCAAAGGTGGAGGATATGGATAAGATCACCGGTCTTACCCTCGGCGCGGATGATTACATTACCAAGCCCTTCAACCCTCTCGAGCTGGTCGCCCGCGTGAAGACACAGCTTCGGCGCTACACCCGCTATAATGTCACCGAGACGCCTGCTGCCGAAGAAATCTCCATCCGCGGCCTGTCCATCTCCAAGAGCAGCCATAAATGCACCTTAAACGGGAAGGAGCTGTCCCTGACGCCTCTGGAATTCAATATCCTCTGGCATCTCTGCGAGCATCAGGGAACCGTGGTGTCCTCCGAGGAGCTCTTTGCCGCCGTCTGGGGCGAAGCATATCTGGACAGCAACAACACGGTCATGACCCACATTGCAAGGCTCAGGGAAAAGCTGATGGAGCCTGCGCGGAAACCAAAATATATCAAAACAGTCTGGGGGGTGGGTTATACCATTGAATAAAAAATTTTCCTTTTTCAAAAAAACAAATTCAGGAAAAACGATGCCGCCCCGCACGGATTACGGCAGACAGGTAGCGCGGCAGCTGATGCTGCAATACACCTTTGCCATTATATTGTTCCCCGTCATATGCCTTGTGCTCTTTCTGCTCGGCACCAACCTATATTATTATTACCGACGTCTCACCGGTGATAACTCCAGTATCATCTTCTGGTTTGCGCAGATCATGCGGGAGACCCTTCCCATTGTCGCCGCCCTTGTCGGCATTACCGGCTGGCTGCTCATCACATGGCATTTTCTGTGCAAACCGCTGCGGCAGCTGGACGAAATCGTTGCTGCTGCGGAAGCGCTTGCTGCGCCTACGGATACCCCGATCCGGCTGTCTGCGGAGATGAAGAACGTTCAAGACAATCTGAATCTGGTACGCGAACAGGCGCTGCGGAATGCCCTGCTGGCGAGAGAGGCGGAACAGCGCAAGAATGATCTTGTCGTGTACCTCGCCCACGACCTGAAAACGCCCCTTACCAGCGTGATCGGCTATCTGACGCTGTTACAGGAGGAGCCTGACCTTTCCCCCGAATTCCGTGCCCGCTACACAGGCATTGCGCTCGACAAGGCGCTCCGTCTGGAAGATCTCATCAATGAATTTTTTGACATCACACGGTTCAACCTGACGACCTTGACCTTAGAGAAGGAGCGAATCCATCTGAGCCGTATGCTGGAACAGATCACGAGCGAATTTCTTCCTATTCTGGCAGAGAAAAACCTTACCTGGCATACTGACATCGCGCCAGGCATAGAGCTGCTGTGCGACCCGGATAAGCTGGAGCGCGTGTTCGACAACCTGATACGCAACGCTGTCAATTACAGCTATCCCTCCACGGAGATTTCTCTCTGCATGAAGCCATCTGACACCGCACGAAACGTAATCATCACGGTCAGCAACCACGGAAAGACCATACCGCCGGACAAGCTGGCACGGATCTTTGAGCAGTTCTTCCGGCTCGATTCCTCCCGCTCCTCCGCGACGGGCGGCGCCGGTTTGGGTCTTGCCATCTCCAAGGAGATCGTTGAACAGCACGGCGGAAGCATCACCGCGGCAAGCGAGCAGGAGCGCGTTACCTTCACCGTGACGCTGCCCCTTTAAGAATGTAAGAAATTTGTAAGTTTTTCCACATGTTTTCTTAGGCTTTCGGAAATACAGGCGAAAAAGATAAAACGTCCCGTCCTGATACACTATCTGTATCGGGCAGGACGTTTTTTATTGCCCGAAGAATGGAGAAAACATCATGGATAAATTAAATGTCTTAATCTTCTTCGGGGGCTGCTCCTCCGAATACAGCGTATCTCTCTCTTCCGCAGCCGGGGCGATCCTGAATCTGGATCAGACCCGCTTCAACCCTGTCAAGGTAGGTATCTCAAAAGAGGGCAAATGGTATCTCTATAAAGGCAATACGGAAAAGCTTTTAAATGACACATGGGAAAATGAGGAGGACTGCATTCCCGCCGTTCTCTCCCCGAACCGCGGAGAAAAGACACTGCTGGTCTTTGATAAATCCGGCATTACACGCATTCCCGTTGATGTTGCGCTTCCGATCCTGCACGGCAGAAACGGAGAGGACGGCACGCTGCAGGGTCTGATCGAACTGTCGGGGCTCCCCCTCGCAGGCTGCGGCACGCTTGCCTCCGCGCTCTGCATGGACAAGGATCGCGCACACCGCCTCGTCAGTCTCACAGGCATCCGCGTGCCGAAGGCTCTGGTTCTGGAAACAATCGAAAATGCTGTCGAAGCAGCCCGGCACTTTGCCGCCCGGACAGGCTATCCCCTCTATGTAAAGCCCGTCAAAGCAGGTTCCTCCTATGGCGTCACAAAGGTCAACACCCCCGATGAGCTGGAACCGGCGGTCGCACTCGCCTTTCAGTATGACGATCAGGTCATCCTCGAGGAAAACATTGAAGGCTTTGAGGTCGGCTGCGCCGTGCTCGGCAGCCGCGAACTGATCACAGGGGAGGTAGACGAGATCGAGCTTTCCGGCGGCTTCTTTGATTTCACGGAAAAGTACACGTTGAAAACCTCCGCCATCCATGTCCCTGCGCGCATCTCTTCTGAAAAAGCCGCTGAGATCAAGGAAAAGGCGAAAATCGTCTACCGGGCGCTCGGCTGCCGTGGCTTTGCAAGAGTCGACCTATTCCTGACCCCGGAAGGAGAAATTGTCTTCAACGAGGTAAACACCATTCCCGGCTTCACCGCCCACAGCCGCTACCCCGGCATGATGAAGGCGGCAGGCTATTCCTTCACGGAAATTCTGACCCGCATCATAGAGAACGCGATAGACGAGGAGAAAAACAGATGAAACACATCGACTTAAATACAGAAATGATTCATAAGGGCACCTTAATTCTTGTCAATCCGGCATACGCCATAACCGAAGAACCGGCAAATACCCTGATCCCCGCCTGTGATGCCGTACCTGACATTCTGTTGGACAGAAGCGCCGCCGTCCTGCTGAACCAGCTGATGCACGAAATCCACGGCTGGCGTTCGATTGTCCCGGTGAGCGGCTACCGCCCCCTGTGGGAACAGCAGAATATCTGGGATGACTCCCTGCGCGACAGCGGTCTGGAATTTACCAGAAAGTACGTCGCCGTTCCCGGTCACAGCGAGCACCAGACCGGACTGGCGATCGACCTCGGTCTGAAGCAGGAGCATATTGACTTTATCTGTCCTGAATTCCCCTATACGGGAGTCTGCCAGACCTTCCGGGAAAAGGCAGCAGACTATGGATTTATCCTGCGCTACCCCGCCGGAAAGGAGACAGTCACGGGCATCGGCCATGAACCGTGGCATTTCCGCTATGTAGGCATTCCCCATGCGCAGATCATGAGGGAAAATGGACTGACTCTGGAAGAATATATCGAATTCATCCGGCAGTATCCCTATGACAGCAGGCCCTACCGGCTGCAATGCGGCTCAAAGGAAATTCAGGTCAGCTACCTTCCAGCAGCCGGAGCAACCGACGTGGAAATCTCCGGAGATCATCCCTATACTGTGTCCGGCAACAATGTCGATGGTTTTATACTGACAGAATGGAGGTTGCGAAGCAGAAATGCAGAAACAAAAGAATTACGTCTGGCTTGACCGCTTCCGGCTCATCGCCGCCCTGCTTGTCATTGCCATACACACCTCTCCGCTAACCTCCTTCAGCGGGGAGGCCGATTTTTTCTTTACAAGAGTGCTGGCAAGAATTGCCGTCCCCTTTTTCCTCATGGTGACGGGCTTTTTCTTTCCCTCCGATCCAGATAAGCTTCGAAAAAGCCTGAAAAAGCTCTGTCTGCTGTACGGTGCGGCTATCCTTCTCTATCTCCCGCTCGGGTTCTATGCCGGACATTACCGCGCGCTGTATTTCACCGATGCCCTGCGGATGCTGCTCTTTGACGGAAGCTTTTACCACCTGTGGTACTTTCCCGCCGCCATTACAGGCATGATAATTGTGTTTGCATTAAAGCGTGTATTAAAACTGCGCCGGATCTGTGTCATCTCCGTCGTTCTCTATGTCATCGGACTGTTCGGCGACAGCTACTTCGGACTGGCGGAAAAGCTCCCGCCGGTAAAGGCTGCATATGAGGGAATGTTCCGGCTTTTCTCCTACACGAGAAACGGCATTTTCATGGCACCGGTCTTTCTTGTTCTTGGTATTTTAATACAGGAATACAGCAGAAAAAGTCTTCACCGCTCCACACTGCGCTACGCGCTCTGTCTGCTCGTCAGCTTCGTCTGTATGACGGTGGAAGCCTTCACTCTGCACAATCTCCGGCTGCAACGCCATGACAGTATGTATGTGTTCCTGCTTCCCGTGATGGTGTCGCTGTTCCTGTTGCTGCTCTCGCTGCCGGAAACCGCCGCGCCGCGCAGGACTACTGCCGTCCCCATTGCCGGAGCCGCCACACCGCGCAGGACTGCGGTTGCTTCCGCCGCGATGTGGATTTACCTTCTCCATCCCGCCTTTATCGTCCTTGTGCGGGCCGCGGCAAAGCTGCTGCACCTCACCGGGCTTTTGGTGGACAACAGCCTGCTTCACTATCTGGCGGTCTCTATTTTATCAGTTGCCGCCGGTCTTGCTTTGAGCTTTCTGCAGACACGCTTCTTCTCAAAGCGCTGGATGGCGCAGCGTCTCGCAAAGACTGCCTCCCCCACCTCCCGCGCATGGATTGAACTGGATCTTGACGCTCTGCGGCAGAATGTAGTTCTTTTGCAGAAATGCGTTCCCGACGGCTGCAGGCTGATGCCGGCGGTAAAGGCTAATGCCTACGGGCACGGCGCCATCCCCATTGCAAGGGAGCTGAACCGCCTCGGCATTGACTGCTTCTGCGTCGCCTGTGCCGCGGAGGGTATCGAATTGAGAAGGGCAGGGATCACCGGGGAAATCCTGATCCTCGGCTACACCCACCCCACGGAGTTTTCACTGCTTTGCCGCTACCGGCTGACCCAGACTGTCACGGATTATGCTTACGCGGAAAAAATGCAGCAGAGCGGCATCCGCCTGCATGTCCACATTGCCGTCGATACCGGTATGCACCGCCTCGGCATCCGCTGTGAGGACATTGAGCACATTGCCGCAGTTTATCAGATGAAAAATCTGCTTGTAGACGGCATCTTTACCCATCTGTCCGCCTGTGATTCCGCCGCCCCGGACTGCCATGCCTTTACCGAAAGCCAGATTCTTGCATTCCGGCAGGTCGTAAAGGCATTGTCACAGGAAGGCGTTTCCTATAAGGGAATCCACCTTCTCTCCAGCTACGGAATGCTGAACTACCCCGGGGCGGCTGAAAGCTATGTTCGTCCCGGCATCGCCCTCTACGGCTTATTCAGCACCGAAGCTGATACCCGGAATCTGCATGAAATCTGCCCTCTGGAGCCTGTTCTCTCCCTGAAGGCACGCGTGGCATCCGTCCGTACCCTCTATGCCGGAGAATCCGTCGGCTATGGTCTCGCCTTCACCGCGGATCATGACATGCAGATCGCCGTTCTGTCGATCGGCTACGCGGACGGACTGCCCCGGGAGCTTTCCTGCGGCAACGGCTCGGTTCTGATCGGCGGACAGCGCGCTCCCATTGTCGGCAGGATCTGCATGGATCAGACACTCATAGATGTCAGCCAGCTTTCTGATGTTAAGCAGGGCGATACCGCTGTGCTCATCGGGGTCTCCGGCTCGGAACAGATCACCGCCGGAGAGCTTGCCGGAAAATGTCATACCATTGCAAACGAGCTGCTCAGCCGTCTTGGCAGCCGTCTGGAACGAATCGTTTAAATTTTTTGAACAAACCACTTGACAAACATAATCTTTTTTGTATAATGAAATTAGTAATGATTACTGTTATGAAAGGAGGCACGGATGACTGCTTTAAAACACAGTAAACAGCGCGAGCTGATCAAGGCGTTCCTGATGACGCGGAAGGATCACCCCACCGCAGATGTTGTCTATACAAACGTTCGTCAGCAGAATCCGAATATCAGCATGGGAACTGTTTACCGCAACCTCACGCTCCTTGCAGATCTCGGGGAGATTCAACGGCTCCGGGTCGGTGACGGTGTGGATCATTTTGATGCCGACACCTCTCCTCATTATCATTTCGTCTGCACGGAATGCGGAAGCGTGATTGATCTGGAGATGAACAGTATCGAACAGATTACGGAGATTGCAGGAGCCAACTTTGACGGTCACATTGCCGGCCATGTCACTTATTTTTACGGCACCTGCGGAAACTGCACAAAGTCGGAAAACCCCTAAGGGGATTCATTTTATTAAGAAAAGGAGATTATGATTATGAAGTATGTATGTCAGGTATGTGGTTATGTTCACGAGGGAGACAGCGCACCGGAGGAGTGCCCGATCTGCCATGCGCCCGCTGAGAAGTTCACGGCTCAGTCCGATGACAGAACATGGGCTGCCGAGCACGTTGTAGGTGTGGCAAAGGGAGTCAGAGAGGATATTATTCAGGATCTCAGAGACAACTTTAACGGAGAGTGCTCCGAGGTCGGCATGTATCTTGCTATGGCGAGAGTTGCCTTCAGAGAGGGCTACCCTGAGGTCGGCATGTACTACGAGAAGGCTGCTTACGAGGAGGCTGAACACGCTGCAAAGTTTGCTGAGCTGCTGGGCGAGGTTGTCACCGATTCCACAAAGAAGAATCTGCAGATGAGAGTCGATGCCGAGAACGGCGCTACCGCCGGTAAGGTAGACCTCGCAAAGAGAGCTAAGGAGCTTGGTCTGGATGCCATCCACGATACCGTGCACGAAATGGCACGCGATGAGGCGAGACACGGCAAGGCATTTGAGGGACTTTTGAACAGATATTTTGGGTAATTTTAAATTCTTCCATCTGAAACACCGAAACCCCCACGAGTTGCAGCTCGTAGGGGTTTCTTGTCTAATTATTTTAAATGGCAGACCAGACCATTAGGCTTATTACCGTTTACTCCGTCGCGCATTTCAGGCTTTCCACCATATCCACCTTTTTCAACTTTCTGCCTGATAACAACATTGCCAGCAGGTATGCGACCGCGACAAACAGAAAGCTGCTCAGTTTTGTCAGATCGGTTCCGGCGACGATGATCTCCCCCTCCTCCAACACAAGTCAATGTTAGTCTAACCTAACTCCTTTGTCAATACTCTACCAACGTAATTTATCTCTCATGCATTAAGATAATTTATATTTCCGGCAACAGTTGCACAAGATGTACATGGCCACAAGCAGTGCACTCTGGAGCCGCCGGCGCTTAGATGCTGTACTATAGCATCTTACGCGCCGCTGCGAGCGAAGCAAAGCGCAAGCGTGCCTGCGGTGGTCTGTACATTTTGCGCAACGTCACTTGCGAGAAAGCTATAAAAAATACAGCCACCCTTTTATTCGGGCAGCTGTACCTTTCACATTCTGTAGTTTCAGTAATTTAATCACGCAGCGAAAACTTCTCCAGCAGCTCATTCAATGTAGTTGCGGAAGCCGCCAGCTCCTCACTCGTAGCGGAAGTCTCCTCTGCCGCCGCAGAGTTCGACTGGATGACATCGTTGATGTCCTCAACACCCTTTCTGATCTCTTCAACGGATTCCGTCTGCTTATCCGATGCGGTACGGATATTTGCTACCTCCTGAATAATCTTATCCAGCTCATCCATTACCTTATGGATTGCCTCGCCGGTCTCCTTTGTCACCTTGTTGCCGACCTCAACCTCGATCAGGGACTCCTCGATCAGCTTTTTCGATTCAACGGCAGAACCTGCGCTCTGCTCTGCAAGCTGTCTGATCTGATCCGCTACAACCGCGAAGCCTCTTCCTGCCTCACCGGCACGAGCAGCCTCGATAGAAGCGTTCAGGGAAAGCAGATTTGTCTGGGACGCAATGTCCTCGATGTCAGCAATAATTTTCTCGACATTCTTCGTTGTAGCATTGATCTTTTTCATTGCCTCAACCAGTTCGTCTACCTTCTTCTGGCTTCTGTCCGCCTCGATGCCGACCTGCTTTGCCTTATCATGTAGAATATCCGTAGATTTCGTATTTTCCAAAACATGACTAGTTACTTCGTCTACCGTTGCTACCAGCTCCTGCACAGCTGCTGCCTGATTCGTAGCGCCTTCCGCAATCTCCTGTGCGCTCTCAGCCAGCTGACCGCTTCCTGCGGAAACCTGCCCAGAGGAATCCTGAATGCCATGCATTGTTGCGCTGACCTTATCAACCATCTCGTTCAGCTCATCCAGAACCTTGCCAAGCTGTCCGACATAAGCCTCCGGGCAGCTGCTCTGCACGTTAAAGTTACCTTCGGAAAAGCTCTTAACCATTGCATAAAGATCTGAAATCACCTGTTTTAACACGCCTGCCGCAGTTTCAAAGGTATCGGAAAGCGTTCCCAGCTCATCTCCCGACTCATAAGATACACCGATCTCAAAATCACCTGCGGCAATTTTCTCCGCCGCCACTACAAGGCTTTCAATCGGCTCAACCAGCAGATTGCCAAGCATTTTAAGTACGATACGATCAAAAACAATTCCGGCAATTGCGAAAGCCGCTACGACTGCGGTGCCAATGTAATTCTTGCCTATGATTAGCGATACCAAAGCCGCTATTGTAAGGTCCGCAAGAGAGATTGTGACAATTCTTGATACCAGATATAGCTTATCCTTGATAGATTTCTGTTTCAATGCGCTTTCAATCTTACTATTCATCTCTTTGTCCTCCAATTTTATTCTCTTTTGTTTCATTTTGAGATAAATTATAGTAGGTCAAAAGTCATAATTCAAGTGAAAATTTCGCACTTTAGACAAAGTTTTACAAAAATTTTAACGCAAATTCAATTCTTACTGACAGTCGTCTGGTTACAGCTTCCATTCATTGATGGCCTTTGTAATACGTTTTTCAATATCAATTCTCGCTGCCTTGCACTCCTTCGGATATTGTCTTCCGTCTGCAAAGACTCTTGTCAGCAGGTCACCTCCGATGGGAAGTATCGTCTTAACCATTCCCTCCGGGAAGACAAAATGAGTCGCATGCTCATATATGTAGCTTTCCACCTCACACTCATGCTCTTTTGCGGCGAAGCGCGCCACCATCCGCCGAATGTACTTTGCAGCTTCCCATAATGCATCATCCTCAGACCCAATCAGCAGGAGCTTCCCCTTGATCCGCTCAACCTTGATAAACTCCTCTTCCTGAATCGGATGCGCCTTCTCGGAATCAATAAAGATATTGACAGAAGAAATCATGTCCCCGTTCGCCTTTGCATCGGCTTTCATTTTCTGTCCGTAGGCAGGATGACGGTACGCATACGGAAGGTAAGGCAGCGGCTTGCCCTGCCACGAGGCGGAGGACTCGCCCTCTCCCGGCCACTCCGTCAGTCCGTCCCTCTTTCCCTGATAGAAGCCTTCCATGACGAAATCCGCAGGTGTCATCGCAATGGTGAGCGTCAGCTCCGGGTAATAGGATGCCGCGATCAGCGCGAACATCCCTGTTGTGGAAGCTCCGGCAATCCCGATCTTCCGGATTCCCTGTTTTTTCAGATAGTCGATGGCTGCCCCGATTCTCTCCACGGGAAGATTATGGTGGCTGTAATCCTTGTGCGCCGGGCTTAAGGTCAGCATACTGATTCCAAATTTCTTCTGCATCCATTTCACAGACGACTTCGCCATATAATCCTCACAGTCATCTCCAAGCATGGCGATAATTGCACTTTTCGCGCCCTCCACCGGCCAATAGCAGCCGTAAAAGCCCTTTTCTGTCTCCTTAATCTTCTTCATTTGCCATCCTCCTTAAATATCAGGTTCAGTATTGTCTCAATCTGCGTTTCCAAGGTCTGTTCATATGCCGACTCATGAAGCTCATCCCGGGATTCTGCCGTCAGCACAAGCACCTTGCACAGATTTGCCACCAGCGCCAGATTGACATTCTCCCTCACATTCTCCAGATAGCCGAGCAGTCCGACGGTGATAGCGCTTTCCTTCTCCAGATCCGGGATAAAAGCATTCGTTGAATACAATAGCTTCGCCTCGTCCTCCAGCGTCATATGCGGATAGATACTGATATTCTCATCGACGACCGACTGCAAATATTTCCTTGCGTCGTCCCGTCCCAGCTTCCGCCGCCCCGTCAATGCCTCCGCTCCGATCAGCGTCGGAATCACCTTCTGCGAATGATACCGGATCAGCTCCGCCATGTACGCCTCCTTGTTCTTCCAGAACTTGTAAAACGTACCGACCCCGATGCCTGCTGCCTCCGTAATTCTGGATATGGAGGTATGCTTCATCCCGTATTGCTTAATCAGCGGGAAGCCCGCCTCCAGCATCTGCACTCTGATCTGCTCCCGCTCTTCCTCAGAAAAAACTCTTACCGGCATATTTTCTCCTTTTGTGAATGTTTTTATTTTCCGTTCACATAATGTATGTTAGTCCACTCTAACCCATTTGTCAAGCACAAAAAAGACGCCTCTCTAAAAAAGAAGCGTCCCTGTATTTACTCTTTTTTCTTCTCCGGCAGCTGCGCCAGAATAATCGCTATAAAGATGAGGCCGCAGCCGAGCAGTTCCTTTGCGCCGAGGCTCTGTTTGAGGATGATCCAGCCCGCGAGAACCGAGAAGACCGATTCCAGACTTAACAGCATCGATGCCACCGTCGGATTTATGCCGTTCTGTCCGACGATCTGCAAGGTGTAAGCCACACCGCAGGATAAAACTCCTGCATAAAGAATTGCAAGCCATGCCCCGGGGTCTGTCAATTTTGCCAGCCAGACATCCGCTCCGACACGGATTTCCGAAAAAAACATCGGGATCAGGCTTAAAATGCCACAGACCAGAAACTGGATGCAGGACATTCTCACACCATCAACCCGCGGTGAAAAATAGTCGATGACAAGAATATGCACCGCAAAGAGCAGCGCGCATGCCAGCAGCAGGAGATCGCTGCTCTGGAGCCGCAGAGTCTCGGACATACAGAGCAGATAAAGTCCGACAAGTGTAATCGCAATTCCGACCCAGACCCTGACGCCACATTTCTTCTTTAAGAAAAGTCCGAGTACTGGCACGAGAAGAATATAGCAAGCTGTTAAGAATCCCGCCTTGCCCGCCGGTGTTCCGAGACAGATTCCGAGCTGCTGCGCAGAGCTTGCAAGAAACAGAAGGACACCGCAGTTCAAGCCCCCGATAAGGAGTGTTTTCTTCTCTGCCTTCGTGACCGGTTTTTTACTCGTCAGCTTCATCCGGTCAAGAAGCGCAATGACCGGCAATAGAACAATGCTCCCGATCAGTGAGCGGATTCCGTTAAAGGTGAAGGGACCGACCGCGTTGCCGCCTTCGCTCTGTGCCACAAAGGCAATGCCCCAGATAAATGCCGTAAGAACAAGTAAAATTGAGTTCCTGACCTGTCTGCTTTTCATGATGTCTTATCCTTCTGTCGTTTAAATTCCGTTTTACTGCCTGTAATATTGTAGCAGGAGCCTGACGACCCTGCTGTAGCTGATCTTCCCATCGGCAATGCCGTTTACCTTCAGATTTGCATCTATGAAGACATCCGCCGCCTTGTCAACCACCTCAGTATCGATCAGCGCATCGCCGTTGATGCGATCCCATTCGTCATCCGATACAAAAATGTTGTCCTCCCACACCTGACCGGAAACAGCCACATACCCGGCGGCATCCACTGCCGCCTCATAGGTCTTCGGGTAATCCTTATACAATTTATACACATCATTATACAGATATGTCAAGACACTTAAGTTGCCCGCGTACTGAAAAAAGGGATTTTCCGACTGCACGCACGCCAGATAGCCAATCAGATTTGCCTCATCCTCGTAGATGTAGCCCCTCAGATGCGCAAGCTCATGGCACATCGTAGACGGTATGTTCAGAATATGCATGACATCATTATAATTCGCTTCCATGGAAAACGGGAAATAATATCCCTGCATGTACTGCTGGCACATGAAATCGGAAAAATGAAGCGCCTTCGGTCTCGGATACCAGCCATCCAGCTGGGAATAAGTCTTTCCAAGCTGCTGCATCAGCCCTCTCGCCTCATCCGCCATATCTGCCAGTCCGGTATTCCAGCCCTCGCCGTCGCGGTAGGAGATCTGTACTCCACTTTCACCGGTGTAGATAACCGTTCCCGTCTTGTCCCGCTCCATAACCTCCGCGAGCCGGTTGCATTCCGCGGCAACCTTGTTATACATCATCAGCAGCTCCGTCGCCGTGTATTCTCCGTCATCCTCACCGAAATAGTGCTCCGAAAAGGTGGAAGCATGGTAGAGAATAAAGCAGTTCAACGTCATGACGGCACCGACGCAGAGCAGTGCCCACGCAAAGAACCGGTAAAATCCAAGGGTGAAGCGCTGAAACTTTCCGGCAGGTTTTTCCCGCCGCTCAGCCCCGGAACGACGTCTGCCGACAGCCCGGATTTCCTTAATCACTCCAGTTACCGCCCATATCAGCCCAAGCGCTGCCGCCACTGCCACGAGCGCAAGCCCAAGCAGAATCATCCATTCCCCCACAGAGAATGGGAAAATCCCCGTGATGCGGCCGAGCGTATTTACCCATGCAGGAAACACATGGGCAATGTACCAGTCGCAAAAGGAACTGCTCACCCACGCCGCAATATTTAACAAAATAATTATCGCCAGAACCACCAAAAAAAGGATTCTGCCCTTCTTTGTCTTACGCTGCACTGCTCTTATTCTCCTTATGTGTCCTGATCTTTGATTTCTTCCAGATTCCTGTCAGATATAATATGTACAATATTACCGCAGAAATACCGTTGCTGACAACTACAGAATACCAGACACTCCGTACTCCGAGCTTTAAAACGCTCTCGCAGAACCAGAGAGTGACAAAGCGGAATACCCACAGTCTCGTCGCGCTGATCGCCATTGTCACCTCCGTGTGCCCTGTGCCGTTAAAAAGCCCTGTCGTGGAATTATACACGCCATTCGCAAAACACCAGAAGGCCATGATACTTAAGAAATCAGCTGCCATTGCAATGACCCCCGGATCATCGGAAAAAATACCGACTACAGCTGTCGATACAGAGGGCACTGACAGGATTCCTCCGCCGACCAGAAGAAATACCACGGAAATACCCATTGCGATCAGATAGCCCTTCTTCGCCCTGTCCGGCCGTCCCGCGCCCATATTCTGTCCTACGATCGTGGATACGGCAGAGCCGATACCGTTCGTCGGCAGTGTCACAAGGCTGTTGACCTTATTTCCGATTCCGTATGCCGCCATAGCCTGCGTGCCGTACACATAAACATTTCTGCTCATCAGAAGAAACCCGAGCTGCATTGTGCTTCCGCCGATCGCCGTGGGAAGTCCGATGCGCAGGATCAGTCCGACGCCTTCCCTCTCAAGGTGCATGCATTTCCTGTCAAGCGCCACATCATCCCCGCTTTTCGCCAGCAGATAAAATGCCACTGCCGCCGGTACCAGCTTCGCAAAAACGGTAGCAAGCGCTGCTCCCGCCACACCCATGCCGAAAAGAACAATCAGCGCCGGATCGAGGATCATATTCAGAACGATTCCCAGAAGATTCAGAAACATAGGGGAAACCGCATCTCCCTGGGACTGATGTACCGCCGAAAAGATATTGACCATGAACAGAAACGGCATATCCCACAGCACAACGCGCAGATAGACAACCGCATGCCGGCAGGTCTCTCCGTCTGCCCCCAGCCACTGTACAATCGCCGGTGTAAACAGAAAACATACCGCCGCACAGACCAGCGCAAAGCCCATTGCGCAGACGAAAATCTGATTTGCAATGCCTCTCGCCGCCCGTTTTTCACCGGCCCCGATATACTGTGCGATCAGCACCGAGCCCGCCACCGTAATTCCAGAGCCAAAATTTATAATGATGTTCTGAACCGGGGTGACAAGGTTGATGGCGGCCAGCTGCTCCGTTCCCAGCTTTCCCAGCCAGTAGGTGTCTGTCAGATTGTACATTGTCTGGATAAAGCTGTTGATGAAGACCGGAACTGCCAGAGAAAGAATTGCCTTCCAAAGATTTCCTTTCAGAATTTCTTCCTGATTTTTTAAAGCGGATACCCTCATTTTGTTTACGCCTCCTTAAAATGCAAGGTAATTGTATAACAAAATTTCCGTGGTATCCGCTTTCATTTTGCGAAAGATATTAAAAAATACTGTTTTTTTATCTTAGTTTATTCCCAAGACATATACTGTGCATAGTCATCCCAGATACAGCAGATCCATGTCTTTCCCTGATTCAGCACGATCTCATTGCCGGATCTGTCATAGTAATGGGTGGGAGAGGACTCGCTGCTGCGGCTCCATGTAGCCTCAACGACCTTGCCGTTGGTAAAGATATAAGCATTTCCGCTGCCTATTGTCTCAAATGCAAGGTAGTCATAGTTCGGGTCATCGGGAAGTCTCTCGGAACCGTCACATACCTTGAAGATAACGTTCGTTACCGTCAGCTGCTGATCGTTCATGCCATCCGTATGTGCTGCTCCCCACTGGGTACGGTAGTAGAGCCTGTCTGCCGCATTATAGGTAAAGCAAGGTGTATGGCTTCCGTATCCGCCGGAATTCGTCTGCGTTCCGCCCGGGTATACCTTTGTTGCATCTGCGCAGTCGTCATATGTCGCGAGATAGCCGTCATCGGCAAACTCAAAGATCTTGCCAAAGCTGCTGTCATAGTCTGTTGCATAGCCTCTTGCCTGCACACCCTTTGTGTAGCCTGCCACATCGAGGTAGCCCGTAAACTCGGTAACTGCACCGGGATTCAAAGAGGAATCTCTCTTGAAGGCAGCATCATATCCGTTGTAGATACCATCTACGGTCGCACTGATATTGTCCACTCTGTCAGAGTTAATCAGCTCCTCGACCCAGGGACGCGCAAGACCCCAGTTTACATAAATGGCATCGAATGCCATAGCCTCATATACATAGTAGTCACGGCTGGAACGCACCGGCCCGATCGTGGTCAGATCATCGTAATCCTCAAACAGTGCCATCAGACGTGTAATACGTCCCTCTACCGGCGCTTCGTAGATCACGCTCGCATAGGAAATACCGTTCTGACGCAGCAGCGGAGAAGTTGACTTATAACCCGCACGTCTGTTGTTCGGCATCATGACCGCCATGCTTCTTCTCTCAGCGACGGATGCATCCTTCCACTCACCGGTGAGCCAGCTCTGCAGCTTACCGTCTACCTGCACTCTGTCTCCAATCTTATGTGTCTCGCCGCCGGACGACATGCCGTCATCATAGACTACCGGCTCCTTCTCGACGCTGGGCTGTTCAGAGGACTCTTCCGACGAGTCGCTCCCCTGCGGTGCATCTGTCAAAATCGGCTGGGGGTCCAGAGTGGAAACCGGAGAAATCGGTCCGTCACTCGGTCCGCCGCATCCCGCCAGAACACCCATAGCCATTGCTATTACAAGTGTTGCTACAAATTTTTTCTTCATAGGGAATTCCTTTCCTTTCGTGTATTCTCTTTCATTTTAGCTCTCAAAAAGCAATTTGTCTATTTTTTCGACACAAATTGATGTAGAAAATTTATGGCAAAACTGTTCAACTTAACCAAAACGCCTTATCAGAGATTGGCAAATGAATTTTCCACAATGTTCGGCAGCAGTGTGTAGATGTTGCAGCCGCACAATTCGTCAAAGTGCTTTTTATTGTCCAGACTGGCTCTCCATTTGTCCGGTGCAAAGTCCTGCACCCCGTACCGCAGCGCCACATCCAGCAGCCGCTTCTCCATAATGCACGCCCCGGTCGGTAAAGATATGGCATCGCAGAGCTGGATCAGCCTGTCGTAGTCGTCATACTCCGCATTTCCGATAAACTCGCCCAGAAACCTGACTTCCTCCTCCGTACAGTCATATTTACCGAAATAGGTACGGCTGTCCCCTCCCGGAAAAGAATGTGTCAGACAGATTCTCGCAATCTCCGGCTGACCGATACTGTTCATATAATAATAGCCCTCAAAAATATGCCGGATCGCAAAAATACCCGCACGGCGCCCAATGTCATGCAGCAAACCCATGCAGTATGCCTTTTCTACATCCATTCCCGCGGCTTTCGCAATCAGCTCCGCATTCTGTCCTGTTGCCTTGCTGTGATCGATCCATTTCCCCGGATTCATCTTTTCAGCCAGCTCCAGTTCCCTGTCCGCCTCCTGTCTGGTCAACATCATCCCACCTCTTTCTGCAAACATATAGACATCTTATAGGATAAATTTAAAATTGATTGATAAAATTCCTTAAATTCTTCTTAACTTTCTTCTCCTAAACAAAAGAAGCCTCCCCCGCCGGCTGCCCGGCAGGGAAGACTTCCCCTCATGCTCTGTTTAGCCGCGGCTCGGAACGATGCATGCCGCAATGATGTACGCGAGAATTCCGCTTCCGCCCGCCAGACTAAAGATTACCCATGCAAGACGGATCCATGTGGGATCGACTCCGAAATATTCACCGATACCTCCGCACACACCCGCAAAAACCACATTTGATGTTGATTTGTATAATTTTCTATCCATATCCTTTTCTCTCCTTCTGCTGTTCTGGTTTATATTCTGTTTTTATTTGATTCCTTCAGCATACATTCATTATACACACTCTTTTTCCAAATAAAAAGAGGTACTTCTGCATATTACCGCCGCTTATTGTGCATCCGCCGCACCGTCCTGCACAATGCACTGGCTGACAATGTCATAGTAATTGTTTCGCAGAATATATGCGCTGAACAGATACCGGTTCTTGACCTCCTGCTTCATTGCCGTCATATAGGCTGTCTGCTCGTCCTCCGTGAGCTCCTTTTTCCATGTAGTCGTCTTCTGCTTCTTGCTGTAGGCTACGGTATCACTCACAAAGCTCTGATCGTTGAAGATGACCAGACCCTCCTGGTCAGAAAAAATATCCCTTCCGGCATACATGCGCGAATCATAATCAAACCCGAACAGATTTAACAGTGTGGGCAGAATATCAATGGAACAGCAAGCCTTATCCACATAGACCGGCTCTTCCATGGCATTATTCCACAAAATGAGGCTGTTCCGGTAGAGATCCATGTCCTTCGACAGATCCTTTCCCGCCAATTCCTCATACTGCTCCTGTGTCATTCCGTAGGGATAATGGTCGGCGCTCAGACAGATGACGGTGTTATCCAGCTTACCCGCCTGCTCCAGCTGCTCGATCAGATACTGCAATGCCTTGTCCAGCTCGATATTGCAGGCAAGATAGGCTCTTGCGTTCTCTGTCATATCCAGATCCGCCACGGCGTCCTTATTCCACGCGGACATCTGATTTCCCTTGAAATTATAATTCATATGCCCGGAGACGGTCATGTAATATACATGGAATCTGTCGTCGTTGATATACTCGCCGACCGTTCCCTGCATCATCTCATAGTCGGATGCCGGCCATGCCTTCGGATGCTCGACCGTAAACAGCTGGCCTCCCCACTCCGCCTCGGACAGACCTCCCAGCTTGATCGCCTTAAAATCGTACCCCAGATTCGGATGGGACAGGTATCGGTCATAGTAGCTCAAGGTGTTGTTGTGGTAGGCACGGCAGTATACTCCCTCCGCAGAAAAGAATTTTGGCAGTGTGTACGCCATATTGTTGGAGGCACTCTTCCGCATACTGAACTGTCCGTCCGGTATCAGTCCTGTGCAGTTCACATACTCGCCGTCACTGGTGCTTGTCTGCCAGAGCGGTACATAATAGTTGTTAAACACAAAGCCGGAATTGACGAGCTTATAGAGGGCCGGTGTCAGATCCTCCCTGATGGCATAGGTTGAGAAGCCCTCCGCCGTCAGAAAGATCAGGTTATAGCCCTCAAACATTCCGGTATATTCATTCCGGTTCGTCGGAGTCAGCCCTGCAATGTACTCCGCCAGCCACTTTACCTCTTTTCCACCCTGTGAAAGCTCGGCCAGCTTTGCCAGATCAAGCTCAAAGGCATGGGGTGAGGTATCGGGCTGCTTTTCCTCCACAGGCTCCGGCGTACTCTCCGGTACAGGAGCATCCGTGTTGTCCGGTTCTGCTGTATCATCTATTATATTCTCTTCGCCGGACGGCTCCTCCGGCACAGGTGTCGCTGTGACTGTCGCTCCCGCCGCTACCTGCACCGCATTGTCCGGCTTCTTCGGTATTCTGTCGAACAGGGAAGAGATCTCATAGATGCCATCCCTCTGTACCATCACAAGCACACCCATCTCCTGCATCACAGTCGCCGGGTCGTAATACTCCCGATACTGCTCTGCATAGTCGGCACCGGTCATGCCGCCGATCAATATACTGCACACGCTGTAGACCAGTGCGACCCACGCAAAAAGTATCAGGCGAAGCCGCTGAATGCCCCGCCCTGAATGAGGCTGCCAGATTTTCTTCTTTCTCAGGATCTCCAGCACAATAATTGGCAGCGCAAAGAGCACAAGCAGAGGTGTTGTCTGCAGCACGCCTAAAAACGCCTCCCGCCAGTAGTTCGTCAATGCGTTCTGCCCGCCAAGAAACATTGCTGCCAGCTGGAGCGGCTGCCGGAAAATGTGCATATAGACAGCCTGCACGGCGAAAATGATAAATTGCAGCCAGAGCATGATGCGGGATGCTATTTTCTCCCCTTTCTCTGAAAAGCAGCTTCCTATCAATGCCTGCAATGCCGAAATCAGCGCAATCACGCCGAGCGTAAAGATCGGATTACATCCCTGAAACCCATAGCTTCCCAGATGAAAAACAAGTTCCATATAGATCAAAATTCCTGCGTACACCAGCCAAGCGGTCATAATTTCAATTATCCCCTATGCCTGCCCGGCCATCAGCCGGGCGGCTTTCTTTCGTTCCCCTGTCAGGTCAAAGTATTTATCTGCAATAATATCATGCGCAACCAGCCCCCGGTAGGTAGCTTCCTGTTCCGGTGTCATCACCAGACCTACCGTGGAATTCTCATCCGTAATCACACACCCGGTATGTTCGATCAGCCAGAACAGCGGCGAATCATTCTTCGGTATTTTCTCCCATATTTCGTTCGCAGGCATCGACATAATATCCATCAGTGTATGCAGGTGTCCCGCCTGTGTCAGTCTGTAGCTTCCATCCGGCAGAATGACCCCTGACGCATATTTTCTCCTGTCCTCCCCAAGACCGGCGAAAAAACTTTCGTCAATAATCATGTGGTCTACTCCCTTATCAAACCTTAATTTACTGTATTCACCAGATAAACCGAAAGATTGGTACTGTTAAACAGATACTCTCCCTCAAATTGTTTCCCTGTCTCCTGCTCTATAAACTTCAGCGCATCCGTGCAGTAATCTGCATAGATATATAAGATGAAGCTGTCATCCCCTGCCAGTCCGGCAAGTGTATCCGCGTCCTCCTGCGTCTGATCCATCGTCACAAAGCATATTTTCTCCGGTATCAGCCAGTCATAATAGGAATACACGCCCACCGTCGGCCCGTAAACGACCCATGGGATCTCTCTGTACTCCCGTAATACGTCAACGTCCTTCCCCGGATAAGACAGGTAAGCCACGCCGTTTCCATGGTCAAAAAGCTGCATCTCCCCGACGAGAATGCCCAGAGCCAGTACCGCGGCAATGCCTGTCTTTATGCCCTTCCGCGCAGCATTATTTTCCTTCCTGACAGCGGCAGCGAGCCTCTGCAATAGCAGAATTGCCCCCCATGCCATGCAGAGCATCATTATGGTTATGCTCCCCCAGATATATCTCTCTTCCTCTACATCCGGCAGTGTGAAGCAGACTGCCAGCTGATATGCCTGAGCCACAAGGACTGCAAGAAGCAGACACGTCAGCTTAAAGGTCTCCTTTTGTCTGTATAGAAGCACAGCTCCGCCCACTATACAGCCAAACATTACCACAAGCCCAAGGATCACGGGAATCTTCTCCCCGAAAACAGCAACGGAAAGTCGTCTGTAACCCCACAGAATATGTTGTATTTTCTCCGCCGAAAATACAAAGACGGAATGCAATGCCATCTCTCCCTTTCCCCTGTTCAGATTCCATTTACAGTAAGGGAAAAGAAGAACCGTCACTAGCAGGGATGCCGCGAAATTCCCCACCCACGCCAGGACACATTTCACCTCCGGCTGTCGGAAAAATTTCCCGGCTTTCTTCCGGATTGCCAGTATCAACAGCCACAGACAGTACAATGCTGCCGTCACTGCATAAAAGATCCAGAAATGGTAATGTGTCAACAGCCCGGCAAGACTGACAAGGAACAATCCGGCAAATGTGCCCGGGGACAGCTTTCCCTTCCCTGCATCCCGCAGCACTCCTGCCGCCTGCAGCAGCAAAAGAAGCTCCAGCAGCAACATCATCAGATACATCCTCAGCATCGTCGCCTGTTCCATCAACAGCCGGTTCGTGACACAGGTTAAAAGGGTTACAATGGCAGCCGCGCATGCGCTGTGCGTCAGCTTATAAAACGTCCCATAGACCAGACCCAGGATTGCAAGATAAAATACAAGGTTGATACCGAGTCCTATCCACATACTTCCGCTTCCGTGGAAAAGGTAAAACGACACCGCCCGGAAAATCCAGAAATAGAGAGGCACATGATCGCAGTATAAACGCACACTGATGTCATTGAGAGACAGGTTTTCCGAGTCAGCCGAAAAGAACGCCTCCACATCCCTGCCCGTCATCCATTGATCGATGTTTTCCGCAGGCCAGTCCTGCTCAAAGCCGTTCGCCGATTCATAGGTATATATTTCATCGCAGAACCAGATCTCCTTCTGTCTCCCCCAATAGAGGAAAAAGACCGCTCCGGCAATCAATAAAAGCAATCCGATTACAAATACCTGAATTCCGTTTTTTCTGCTCATATCTCACCCTTCTGTTTCTGATTTTGGAAGGCATAAAAAATCAAGGCGTAATGCCCCAAATTGCTAGGGTCATTTTATACTGAAAACATTGCAATGTCAACTTTACAGCCTTTCTTTTTAAGCAAAAACAGCCCCGGAAATACCGGAGCTGCTCTTGGGATTATGTATGTGTATGGTATTGATTAGATAATGGCTGATTAATTTTGTACATTGAAGGCTTTGATTCCGGGATAGACAGCTGCCTCTCCCAGCTCCTCCTCAATGCGCAGAAGCTGATTGTACTTCGCAACACGCTCGGAACGGCTGGGCGCTCCGGTCTTGATCTGGCAGGTATTCAGTGCGACCGCGAGATCTGCAATTGTCGTGTCCTCTGTCTCGCCGGAGCGGTGAGAGGAAATTGCGGTATATCCTGCCTTATGCGCCATCTTTATTGCCTCGAGTGTCTCTGAAACGGAACCGATCTGATTCAGCTTAATCAGAATCGAATTACCGCAGCCAAGCGAAATTCCCTTGGAAAGTCTCTCCGTATTTGTCACAAACAGATCATCCCCGACAAGCTGAACCTTGTCGCCAAGCTCTGCTGTCAGCTTCTTCCAGCCTTCCCAGTCTTCCTCATCCAGTGCATCCTCGATAGAGATGATGGGATATTTCTCAACAAGCTTTTTCCAATGTGCAATCAGCTCGTCAGAGGTATATACCGTTCCTGCCTTGGGAAGCTTGTATTCGCCGATCTTACCGGTCTTCCACTCGCTGGATGCAGCATCCATAGCGATACGGAAATCCTTTCCGGGTTCATAACCGGCCTTCTTAACTGCTTCAAGAATTGTCTCAATCGCATCTTCATCGGACTTTAACGCGGGTGCAAAGCCTCCCTCATCACCTACAGAGGTTGCAAGTCCGCGATCCTTCAGAATTGCTGCCAATGCATGGAATACCTCTGCACACCATCTCAGGCATTCCTTAAAGGAAGGAGCGCCTACCGGCATAATCATAAATTCCTGAACATCCAGTCCTGAGGAAAGCGCGTGGCAGCCGCCGTTGATAATGTTCATCATAGGAACCGGCAGTCTGTTTCCCGACACACCGCCGAGGAAACGGTACAGGGGCACATCCAGTGAAATAGCCGCTGCACGACAGCACGCAATGGAAACCGCAAGGATTGCGTTTGCTCCAAGCTTTGACTTGTCCTTTGTTCCGTCTGCCTTAATCATAGCCCTGTCAATCGCATAAATGTCAGATGCATTCATGCCGGAGCTCCAGTGCTTCAAACTCACCTGTGGATGCTCCGCTGGGTGCGGTTCCTCTTCCTACAGTGCCATCGGCAAGATAAACCTCTGCCTCCACGGTGGGATTACCTCTGGAATCTAAAATCTCTCTGCCTATTACTTTCTCTCGGCAATCCTCTTTTCAATATCCCAGCCGCACTGTCCCTTCAGACAGTATTTTCCGTCACATTTATCGCAGCCCGCTCCGAGTGTGCCCGTCCGCTCAAAGCCCACATTCATATAGTGGGAAATCATATAATCTACCTGGCAGATTGCCGGAAGCATATTCCTGCCGCCGTATTTTTCCGTGTAGGCGATGAATCCGCAACTGAAAATGTCTATATCAAAGCTTCCGTTTCCTCTATCTCTGTACTGAATGTCCCAGTCGAACTCATGGATTTTGTCAGGCGGATTCTGCATACGCTTCCGGGCGCCCTTCTGCATATTTTTCAAATAACTTTTACCCACGGCATGGAGGGCTGCCTTCGGCACTGTGAGAAGCATCTTCTCATTCATCCGCAGCATCAGGACATCACACTGATGCTGTTCCAGTCCAAGCAGCTCCATGGCGTTCCACCATGCAACATAGCCCGGAGCATAGGCATAGTTCAGGGCAAACATGCTCTCCCCAATATCGGGAAACTCCGCAATCAGTTCACGGAAACGTCTGTCGCTGAGTTCCTTGAACCGTTTCCAAAAGTCCCGTCCATATTCCGCGGTAATCATCCGCCGGCTCCTGCTCATTGTCAGATGATATATGAATTTCGCTGTCCCTCTCTGGCTCATATGAATACTCATACCTCCTGTGAGAGCTAGAAGATCATGCCGCCCCATTCCACCACCGTGTAACCGGTTCGGTCGAAGGGCAGAATCTCCGCCTCCTGATATTGCTGCCCATCGTAAAGCTCAAAGCCGAACCACATTCTGATAAGATGCTCCGGCGCAGGGATGATTTCCACAGGCATTGCCTCGTCCACCGTCTCCGCGTATTGAGGATACATAATATAGTCCTCTTTCTCCAGCTTTGCATCCCAGAATTCAATGAAATCGCTGATCTCCTGTTCAGAAAAGCCATAGGCGGACAGAATATCCTGCCACTGCGCGGCCCTGTCCTGCGCCGAGATATAGAAGCCCTCCTCCTTACTGAACAGGGTTCTCTCCGTCATAGATTCATAAAACAGGAAATCATAGCTGTCACCGGCCGCGTCTGTCAGAAGTCCGTCGTTCTGCGCCTGTACCTGCCAGCCGGAAACCATATCATACTCAGGTATACTTTTGACGATCAGTCCAGGCGTCTGCATAATCACTCTTACCGTCTGTCCGTCTGCCCCATAAATATAGATATTGGGCTTGTAACACCCGATGCCCAACGCGGTCTTGATATTCTGGAA
The DNA here is from genome assembly GCA_934402315.1 of uncultured Acetatifactor sp. Taxonomy (GTDB): domain Bacteria; phylum Bacillota; class Clostridia; order Lachnospirales; family Lachnospiraceae; genus Acetatifactor. The sequence goes on from CAKRTS010000010.1 coordinate 41,638, forward strand.
GATGTTGGACACCAGATTATCAAAGTACTGGAGTGTGGCATTATCCGTATTGTTCATCAGGTTGGCGAAGCCGTCACTGCTGACGATGGCAGATGCAATTCCGACGACAAGTCCTCCGATAGCAATCGCTGCCGTCACGGGTGCGGCTACCGTCGCTCCCGCTAAGATTGCTCCCGCACAGATAATCGATGCCGCCGCCAGCCCCATATCTGCCACATACAGTCCGCCTTCCACGGCGCGCAGGGAGGCATGCTCGTTTTTCAGATCGTGCAGTCCCTGATAATCGCTGTAGATTCCATAGGCATCCAGGCCGATTGACACGCCGCTGATAATCTTACCGCCGACCTTGCAGACCTGTCCCCAGTGGGTCATGGATAAGGCATCGTCAGCCTTTCCCGCCTGTTTCTCCAGAAGATTTGCCAGCCTTCTCTGTGTTCCCTTACTGCCGGCTTGTCCGGCCTTTGCCGCAAGTGCGTTGATCTCCTGCTGCATATTGCTGGCAGATGTGGACAATGCCCCCGCACGGGCTATCAGGCTTCCGCCGTTTGTATACAGCTTGTTTCCGGCGACAAGGCAGAAGTCACCAATCGCCCCGTTCACCTCGTTCGTGACTACTGTTGACAGAACTTCCTTCAACAGATCAATTCCGTTATTCCGGTAATAGGTCATCTTGTCGCTGTCATCCGTCGTAGCCTTCAGGGAATCCAGCGCCGCATAAGCCTTATCGACCTGTTCCTGTAGATCTGACCGGGTATCCGGCTGACTGGCTGTCTCCGGCTCAGACGCAGGGGACGCTGCTGCCGCCATTGCCCCGACAGCGGTTGAAAGTCCGGGATTTTCCTGCGCAATGATGGCCGCCTTGACATGTCCGTCCATCCAGAGCATTGAACAGAGAAGTGCCGCCATAAAAGCGGAAATCACTCTCTGCGCTATCTTCTTCGCTTTTGTACTCATTCCGCCGCACTCCCCTCATTCCAGTAATCCATCTCGTCCAGATAGCCCTTGATCAGAGACCTGATTTTATCATCTGCACCGTTCTCCACAGAGGCATTGAAGAAATCCAGCGCATCCTCTCTTTTTCCGGTCTTATAGCTCGCCTCGCCAAGAAAATACAAGGTCTGCGGATTCTCAGGATTCACAGCATACGCATTGTATAAATAGTAGAGCGCTGAACTGTACTGCTTGAAATCGATCTTCATGACGCCTGCGCAGAGCTGGATATACTCCCATTCAGGGTATCTGTCCGCCGCACGGCAATACAGATCATACAGCTCGTCCGTTGACCTTCCGCTGTCGTCCGACTGATAAATCTGCTCCGCGATTACCACAGCGACCATGGAATCCTTGTCCGAAATTCTCTGATATTCCCGGTAAGCCTCATCCCTCTGTCCGACGGAAAGATGATGGATCGCTGACAGCATGTGCACCGAATCCGTCTCGCCGTAATCCGCCTTCAGCTCCTCCAGCATTTCAGCCGCCTTGTCGTATTCCTCCTGATGAAGATACCCGCATATGGTATCCATATCCTGCGCATAGAGGATGAAACCGCCGCCGGCTCCCTTGATGCCAAGCTGGAAAATGCAGACTCCGATCAGCGCCAGCACAGCCCAGCGGGCAATCGCACCCTTCACACCCTGAAGCTTCTTTCGGAGGAAGATGCGGAGCACAAGGTACAGCACACAGAACACCACGGCGAAGATCAGCGCAAGCATATTTCCCTGAAAGAAAAGGATCTCAGCCAATAAAATTAAAAGCATCAAAATGAATAAAATAATATCCATGTCATCAGTCCTCCCTTATCCCCAGCTCCTGCGCCAGTCTTCTCTTTAAATTATTGTTATGGATCGCGACACCGTAGGGGTCAAACAGATGATCCGTATCCGGCAGGAGTGCCGATACTCTCGCGCACGCTTCGTATGCCTCTTCATAGCGTCCCAGCGCGTCATAAGCGTTCGCCAGCGAATACCACGCGGTAGCCGCCGTGTCATCGATGGAAAGCGCCTCCCTGTAAGCCTCCGCAGCCTTCTCATACTGGTCCATTCCAAAGTAAATACAGCCCTTGAGGTAATTTGCCTGAGACAGTCCCGGCTCTTTCTCCAGCACCTTTGAAAGCTTTTCCATGGAAGCCTCATAGTCCCGCTCGCTGAAACAAAGGTACGCCGCGTCAAGGTAATCCGCATAAAAGGCATCCTTGTCGATCAGTGCCCTCTGCTCCTCCGTAAGCTTTCTGTAAATCATCGTATTATAGCCCGCGTCATTAAAGCTCTGCCGCTGTATGACATCATAGAACATGACCTCCGCGCGGTGCTTCTCCTGACCGGACAGCTCCTGAACCATGCTGCTCAGCTTTTCGGCGCTCCGGATCGCTGCGTCAATATCATTTTTCTGGAGCTCAGCAATGGCACAATAATAAACCGCGCCGCTGTTCTCCGGGTACTGCTTTAAGATGCGCTGTGCCGTCTCATAGCATTCCTCCGTCCTGCCAAGCTCGTTCTGGCACTGGGCGAGCACCATGAGCACTTCCTCCGTCTCCGCCGCCTGTAAGGCTTCCTCACAGTATTCTGCTGCACGCTCGTAAAGCCCCAGCTCCAAAGCCCAGTTAATCAGCTGCCAACGGCACTGATATTTCTGTTCATCTGTTGCCTTTATCTGTTTCTCATACAAGTCCACAAAGCGCTCAGCCGCTTCCATGGTTCTGTCGTAATGGCTGGCGCCGTCGCTCTTGCAGGCACAGCCGTATACCACCGCGAAATACTGCAGGCTGAGATCCTGCGGATTCTGCTCGGCAAGCTCCAGCATGTCCTGCATCTGCCTCACACTGACTCCGCCCGTCCTTCCGGTCTCCGCAAGTATGTCCACTGCCTCGCAATAAATATCTATTCTGTCAAAGTCCGCCAGCTTCTTTGTCAGCTTGAACTTCTGATCCTCAAGATCCTCGAGCGTAAGCACGTCATCCGTAAAGACTCCCTGTGCGACCATAAGCGTCAGAGTATCCGTCTGCAATGCCTTTGACCGCTCGGAGAGCTCCGATTCCTGTCCGCCATATACCCTCAGAAGTGATACTGCATAGTCCAGCCCGGCTTCCTCCTCCAAAAGACACTTTTCCATTGCATCGAGGTTATCACGATACTGCCAGTAGAGATAACGTGCCTCGAGCGTCGTCGCTGCCCTGCCGTCATCCAGCCTGTCCTGATCGGTGGCGCCTGTGGTATATTCCCACGCATCCCTGCGCTCCTGCGCCATGTGAAACCACTCCGAAGCCGTCTCCACATTCCCCATCGCAAGCTCTGCCGCTCCATATGCCAGATCCTCCGCGATACCGGCGCTGATCCGGTCCACCGGACTCGTATGTAACAGAAGGAGCTGACACACCAGACATGCGGCGATTCCGACCGGGGCAATCATCAATCTCACCCGCCAGTTCTTCGTCACCTCCGTCCTTTCAATATGTCTGAAGATCAGGGTCAGCGCACAGGCATCAATCAGTGCGGTAACCGCCCTGAGCAGCACATTGCTTCCAAAGGAGGGCTGCAGCAATCCGGCACAAAGCGCCACGAGCCTGTCCACCGCCAGAAGCACAAGCAGCCGCCCTAAGAGCACGCCGACGATCCAGAAATTACCCTTCATCTTCCGTCTGCTTCCGGGAAATGCCCACATCAGAACCAGCAATCCTGCCAACAGCAGCAGCGCGAGCATGCCATAGTAGAGGAGCAGCCTGTCAAAAAAATGCGCCAGTACCTTCTCCTGTAATATGGTTCCTCCCGCTGTTTCCAGCACATAGGCGAATGCCATGCCAACCGCCCCGGCAAGCCCCTCCCTGCGGCTTCCGTAGCCGGCTGCTCCCCACAGGCAGAGCGCCGCGAGCGGCAGAATCAGGATGGCGCTGTATTCCAGCGCAAAATACGCCGCCTGCGGAAGCGCCCGTTTACCCAGCATGAGAATCAGGGTCTCCAAAAGATACGGCAGTGTCCGGAACAGGACGGCTGCCGCAAAGAGGTAGGTTGCCAGATTCTTTTCCGATGGTTTCAGCTTTTCAAGTTTCTCATTCATAATACTCTTTTCTCTTTCTATATATATTTTAATACCCGAAACGGATAACCTTTATCAGATTGACCAGAATGTCAAGGATAAACAGGGTGGAGGGCAGCGCCGCCAGCGCGATCACCTTCTTTTCCTCCATCGGCTCCGTGACATAGTAGAGCAGCGGATAGACCACATAGCTCAGCAAAAGCCCTGATACACCGAAGAAAAGCACCGACCTCAGACAGACATAGCCGCCGATATTCAGCCAGTTCCAGATCTCAACATTATAATCCCAGAGCCGCACGCCGAACCTCCGGTGCAGGATAATCCCTGTCAGCAGTTCAAGCGTCCCGGTGATAAGCTGGGACAGAATGAAAACCTTCAGCGGAGAGCTCCGGTATCTCCTTGTCAGCAGGACAATCGCAACCGCGCCAAAGCCGTAAATCGGTATCCACGGGCCGTAGGTCGTCCCCCTCTTCACGAAATACCCGAGATCAATCCTGTAGAAAATTTCCTCGTAGATAAATCCAAATATGCCTCCAATCACGAAGACCAGCAATATTCTCGGGATGTACTTCTCTTTTAATTCCATCTTTTGTCTCCATTTCAGGACATTATGTCCGCTTCCGTAAATAAACGATAATTCCGATCACGTCCGCCAGCGCCCAGCCGATCGGAACAGCCATCCAGATACCGATTACACCGATCGCCGGAATTGCGGACAGAATATATGCCAACAGTACCCTTGTGCCGAGCGAGGCAATGGTCAGGATGACCGACATTGCCGGACGGTTTACGGCGCGATAATAGCCGTACAGCAAAAACAATATTCCGATTCCGATATAACAGGCTCCTTCAATGCGCAGGTACTGCACGCCGACCGCTATGATCTCCGTCTTCTCCGGCTCAATAAAGATCTGCATCAGTGGCGCTGCCAGACAGAAAATAGCGCTGCTGACCAATGCACAGAACAGCGCGACCATTGCCACCGCGCTGCGGATCCCTTTCCGGATCCTCTCCCGTTCCCCTGCGCCGTAATTCTGGGCAACGAAGGTCGAGAACGCATTTCCGAAATCCTGTACCGGCATATAGGCAAAGGAATCAATCTTTACCGCGGCAGCAAACGCCGCCATCACAACCGTTCCGAAGCTGTTGACAAGTCCCTGCACCATCAGAATGCCGAAATTCATAATCGACTGCTGGATGCAGGTCATGACCGAAAGGTTCAGAATATTTGTCAGGTTCGCCTTGTCCCACTTCATGTGCTCCCGCTTCGGCAGAAGCTGTGGAAATTTCTTCCATGTATAGATCAGAATGCCGATGCCTGAGACATACTGTGAAAAAACGGTTGCTGCCGCCGCACCGGCGATGCCCCATTTTAAAACAAGCACGCACAGCAGATCCAGCCCGACGTTCAACACCGCCGACACTGCCAGAAAGACCAGCGGTGTCACCGAATTTCCTATGGCGCGCAGCAGATTGGAAAAGTAATTGTACAGAAAGGTCGCAAGGATTCCCGCAAATATAATCCACAGGTATTCCTTCATGCCCGGTCTGATCTCCTCGGGCACACGGAGCACAAACAGAAGAACGTCCATACCGGCATACACCAGAAGATTCAGCACGACCGAAATTCCTCCGATCAGGACAAAGGACATATAGACACTCTGCCGCATCCTGTCATAATCTCCGCTGCCGTACTGCATCGAAATCGCCGCGCCGCTTCCCATACAGAGACCTATGATAATAGAGGTCAGAAAAACCATCAGCGTATAGGAAGAACCCACCGCGGCGAGCGCCTCCGCTCCCAGAAAACGTCCGACTACCCATGTATCCGCTATATTGTACATCTGTTGTAATAAATTTCCGCAGATCAGCGGGATTGCAAACAGCAGAATATTTCCTGTAATTTTACCTTTCGTTAAATCTCTTGTCTTCAAAATGCGCTCCTGCATTCAAAATTACGTTCTACACCCCGCTTATTATAGAATAACATATCGTTCTTGCCAACAGAAAGATTTGAAAATCAAAAAAAGTACGCAAAACGGCCAGAACCCCCATGAATTCTGTCCGTCTGCGTACGCCTTAACGCTTATTCTGTTTCCAAAATCTGGTATCCCCAGTCCGAAAGGCGGCTTCCCTTTGCAGCGCCCTGCATCAGCAGTCTTCCGCCCTGCAGATATTTTCCCGTATCGATGTCTCCTTCGCCCACATGAAGAAGGATTCTGACGGTATGCTCCTTTCTTCTCTCAAAGATGAAAAGCTCCGGCTCTGCCACATCCTGCAGCGGAACCCACTGTGCATCCGGTGCAATCAGCTCTTTGCGTATCCTTAAGGCATCCTTCACGAACTGCCTTTCCTCCTCCGCCCCGGTGCTCCATGCCATAGGGCTTCGGTACTCCTCTTCACGGATTCCGCAGATTCCCTTTTCATCCCCATAAAATACGCTGGGAACACCCGGGAAAAAAATCAGGCAGAGGAAGGCGAGCTTCCATTTCGCAAGATTACCGTCACACAGGCTTAAGAACCTCGGCACATCATGACTGTCGAGGAGGTTCAGCTGCGCCTGCATCAGCTGTGTCGGATACCGTAAAAGCATGTCTGTCATGGCATTGCGGAAATCCTCCGCCTTATAGCTCTGCTGTGCAAACAGCTCGCGGCAATGCTTCCGGAAGTCGTAATTCATCGTGGAGTCCATCATACCGCACCCGAGCCAGTCCTTGGCGTTTTCCCAGACCTCACCGATCAGAACCGCGTCCTGATCTGCCTCCTTGACCGCCTTTCGGAATCTCCGCCAGAAATCCTTGTCAATTTCATTCGCCACATCGAGCCGCCAGCCGTCCACATGGAATTTCTCGATCCAGTATTTTCCAACCTCTGCAAAATACTCCTGCACCTTCGGGTTGGCGGTATCCAGCTTCGGCATCTTTTTCTCATATGCAAAGCATGCGTAGGAAGGCTTTTCTCCCTCCTTCGGCAGCTCCACGGGAAAGGTCAGCCCATAGAACCAGTCCTGATACGCCGAGTCCCTTCCCTTCTGTACCACATCCTGAAAGAGCGGATTCTTCCAGCCGCAGTGATTGAAAACGCCGTCAATAATGATATGCATACCCAGCTGATGAATCTTGTCCGTCAGCTCCATAAAATCTTCATCGGTTCCCAGCGTAGGGTCTACATGGTAATAATCGATGATGTCGTACTTATGATATTCGCAGGCACAGAAAATCGGATTCAGATAGATGCAGTTAAAGCCGAGATCCTTAATGTATTCCAGATTTTCCGTGATACCGCGGATCGTACCCCCGAGCCGCGAGATATGGACGTTGCCCTTTTCATCGGTAATCTCAAAGCCCCCGCTCGGAACATGACCCTTTCTGTCGGCAAAGCTGTCCGGGAAGATGTTGTATACCACCGCATTTTGGAACCATTCCGGCACCTCCAGAATTTCCGAGCGGAGAATATAGGGATACTGGTAATATTCACTTCTTCCTTCTATTACAAAGCCGTTCTCCGTAATAATGTCCGGCAGCTTCCTCGAAAATTGATCCGCATAATAGTAAGACCATTCATCCCTGTCTCTCAGTTCAAAATAATAGCAGAGCCTCCCGGGGATGTGCGGCAGTGTAATCTCCCAGAAATCAAAGCATTCGTCCTGCCAGCGGACGGTCATCTCCGCCTCCGTAAAAACAACGGGCGAACGGTCACAGGCTCTGTCTCCCCAGAAAATATGGCACTGCTCAACATTATTCTTAGCCGTCCGCAGACGGATCGTCATTGTCTCCTCGTTCAGCGCAAACGCATATTGTGAAACAGGTATATGCAGCACGGCGCTCCTGTTAATCATGTTTACCTCCATACCTGAGCACATCCGCCCTCTCCGGCGGGCGCTCACTTTAACCCTTTACTCCTCCGGCAGTCAGCCCGGATACCATATATTTCTGAATACAGAAGAAGATCACTAAGATCGGCAGTGAAACCAGCATTGCCGCCGCCGAGAACAGAGGCCAGCTCCTGCTGTAATCATTCGCCTGCAGCTGGTACAATCCTCCCGCCAGTGCATAGCTCTGCTCCTTCAGCATAAATGTCGTCGAGAACATATACTCATTCCACACAGAGATCAGAACCATCACTGCCGTCACAATGATTGCCGGACGCGCCAGCGGCAGAATGATCCTCACGATCATCTGAAGATTGCTTGCCCCGTCGATCTTTGACGCCTCCTCGATCTCCACCGGAATAGTGTCAAAATATCCTTTCATGTTCCAGATGCCGAAAATGCACATGGAGCCTGCGTAAATCATCATCAGACCAAGATGGGAGTTCAGCAGTCCCATCAGCTTAAACAGGCGGAACAGCGCAAACATCGTCAGAATCTGGGGAAATGCATTCAGCAGGAGCAGAACCTGAAGCACTGCGTTTCTCCCCCTAAACCGGAATCTCGAGAAAGCGTATGCCGCCGTGACGCTGGTTCCCATGGCAAGAATCATCGTCCCCACACTCAGCTTTACTGAATTCAGAAACCAGATCAGGAACGGCTCTTCCTTGAGAATCCTGCGGTAATTTTCCAGTGTCACCTTCTCCGGGAAAAAGGAGTTTCCCGAGGAAAGCGCTCCGCTGCCCTCCCCGATGGACAGGGAAAAGGCGTAGAGAATCGGTATCAGCGCAAGTCCGCAGAGAAGGATGAAGAAAATGTTCAATGCTGTCAGCTTTAATGTCTGTCTGAGTTTTTTATGTGACCTCATTTCCATCCCTCCTTAATCCTTCGTGGTCGAGCGGTTCGTCCAGAGCGAGAAGAGAATAATCAATGTAAAGATGACCATTGTAACCGCCGAGGACAGACCGTAATTGTTGGAGACAAACGCCTTTTCATGCGCAAAGGTGATGATCGTCTGGATTGTCGCCCCCGAGAGAGAGCCCTTCTGCTTCGTCAGCAGGTAGACGATGTCAAACTGCTTGAAGGTTGTGAAGGTCGTCATGACGACCGCGGGCGCAATGATTCCTCTCATGGAGGGAATCGTGATGTAGATGCTCTTCTGCCAGAAACCGGCTCCGTCCAGTGTCGCACTCTCGTACATGCTGCTGTCGATGCTCTTCAGCGCGCCGTCGATCGTCGTAATCATGAACGGAAGCGCCATCCAGAGGTTCAGAACCAGACAGGCAAAAAAGGCGGGCACATTCTCTGCAAGATAGTTCATCTTAGGCAGTCCGAGCGAACGCAGCACCTTATTCAGCAGTCCGAACTCGGTGTTATACATTCCCACCTTCCAGACAAGAATGGATACATATGCGGGCATCGCCCACGGGAACATTAAAAGCGTCTTGTACAGGCGGCTCAACCGCAGTCCCTTGGCATTCAGCGCCAAGGCAATAAAGAACGAAAGAACCACCTGCAGCACGATATTTGTCACAGTCCACAAAAGTGTGAAGCCCACTGCGGAAAGGAAGCCGGAATCCAGCTTCAGAAGCGCCCGCCCGTAGTTTTTCAAACCAATCACATCATATTCCGTCCAGTGATATAGATTCATATTCGTCAGGGATATGTACCCCGTATAGACAATAGGGAAAAGTACAATGATCCCGACCAGTATCATAGACGGCAGGCTATAGAGCCATGGCGTGGCTTTTTTCCTCTTCATCCGATTTCTCCTTCCCGCATTGGGCTTTGCGATCTGTTATCTTTTTACTGCATGTCGGCGATCGCTGCCAACGCTTCCTTCTGATAGTTATCCGCAACCTCTTCCACATTCTGGCCGGACTTATTCACTGCAGCCAGCAGGGATTCTGTCGGTCCCCACATGCTTCCCATCTGGGGAATATTGGGCATGGGAACTGCTGTCTCGGCTGTCTTCTGCATAGCAACAATCATCTCATTCTGAGCGACCTCGGGATCCTCATATGCCTTTACGTTTGCGGGAGCACAGTTGTACTCCTTTGCGAGAACAACGCCGACCTCGGGCTGTGCGAGCACTTCCAGTACCTTTGTGATTGCTGCGCCCTTATTCTCTGCTGCATACTTGAATACGCCCAGAGACTGTACGCCGGAGAAGGGCTTCAGTGCATTTCCGTTCGGAAGCTTGATGTCTGCAAGGGATTTCACACCGTAGTTGATTCCCGCTTCCTTGATGCCGGAGATCAGCCAGGGACCGCCCCAGATTGCTGCTGCCTTTCCTTCGTTGAACAGCGCTGTCACAGTATTGTAATCGCCGTCTGCCTCCAGAGCCGCAAACTTCTTATTATAGTCGACAGCTTCCTTTGTCGCCTGCTCATTCAGACCCGGCTGGGCATCCTCGTTGATAATGTAACCGCCAAAGCCATAGATGAACGGGGAGACATTGTAAGCGCCGGAATGCTGGTTCACCAGCGCATAGTTGTCACCGTCGGTATGTGCAACCATGTAATCATAAAGCTCTTCTGTCGTATCGGGAATCTCGCCCTCCCAGAGATCCTTGTTGTAGATCATCAGCAGTGTCTCAAAGTACAGCGGCATCAGGTACTGCTCACCCTTGTAGGTGTCTGCCTGAATCGTCATTGGCAGAAGATCTGCTTCCTTGTCGGCACTAATCAGGTTTCCGACAGGCTCCAGAATGCCCATCTCCGCAAAACCGCCGAGGGAATCATGAGCAAACAGATACATGTCGGGGCCGTTTACCGCATCCGTGCCGTATAACTGAATCTGGCTGGTAAGGTCAGATTTCTTCTCAAACTTTAATGTGATCTTATCGTCTGCGAGCTTCTGGTTCACAACCTCCGCGATGCTTCCCATCATTGTCTCGTCATTGTCATGCCATACCACAACTTCGACAGGCTCCGCACTGACCTCGTCGCTTTTCCCTGCCTCGGAAGACTGCTCGCTGCTTGTCTTCTGGCTGTCGGACTTCGATGCATCGTTTGATGTCTGCGCCGCCTGCTGACCGCAGCCCGCCAGCATTGTCACTGCCATGAGAATTGCCGTGAGACCTAATGTTTTCTTTTTCATAAATTTTCCTTCCTTTCTTGAATGAAAACGTTCACCGTTTTTAGCATTTAGGAAACTGTTTTCCTTTATGTTATACCAAATCCGTTTCCCTGCAGATTTCGTATTTTTCTTGTGCACACTCTATTTATAGCATTTTCAACACATGTTTTCTATTGCATTTTACATGTTTTTGTTGACTTTGTTAGGAAAACGCTATACCATTTTCTTAAAATTAGCTATTTTCACAAGGAGGTATCTATGGGAGTTACCATTCGGGAGGTTGCAAAGGAAGCCGGTGTATCCATTTCCACCGTGTCCAAGGTCTTAAACGGGTGGACAACCATCTCGCCGGAGACGGTGAACCGCGTGCAGGAGGCAATCCGGAAGCTGCATTATGTGCCCAATTCGAGAGCGGTAAATTTCGCGCGCGGATCGACCATGAACATTCTCTTTCTGGCGGCGCTTTCCAAGGACCGCGTCTACGCAAATCCGCATATGTTCAATATTCTCTGCGGTGTACAGCGGGAGCTGGCATCGCGGAACTATACGCTTACGCTGGTCAGCGAGCCGGAAAACGGCGCTCTGGAGGAATATCTGGAGCAGATCACCTCCGGGAAGATCGCGGACGGCATCCTGATCGACGGCTCCGTGTTTTCACAAAAGCTGGCGAAGCCCCTGATAGACCATCAGTTTCCCCACATGCTGATCGGGCATCCCAATATCGGCGGAAAGCTCTGCTGGATCGACACTGACAACGGACTTGCCGGAGAGTTTGCCGCCCATCATATGATGGAGTGCGGTTATGCCCAGACCGCCTATATTGCAAACCGCGAGAAGGGGTATATCTCCACGCACCGCCTGAACGGTTTTCTCGGCGGGATGTATTATTACGGCTACCACATTCCCGAGGATTACATCGGCTACACGGAGGACACCATTGCTGCAAGCCACCAGTGCGCCCTCCGGCTGCTGTCCCTCCCGAAGCGCCCCAGAGCCATTGTCTGCGAAAACAACACGATGGCAATCGGCGCAATCCGCGCGATCAACGAGAAAAAGCTGTCAATTCCGGGAGATATTGCACTCCTTACTTTTGACAGCTATCCTTATTCACAGATTATAGAGCCTACCCCTACCGTGGTAGACATTGATGTTTACGATCTGGGCGTACAGGCCGCCCAGATGCTTTTGCGCAAAATTGAAAATCCGTCCCTTCTCGTACAGACGACGACCGCCCTTCCGGTCTTAAAGCAGGGAGAAACGACCACGCCGGAAAACCGGAGGTAGAATTACTTTTTCTTTGTGCTGCGGATTCCCAGAATCCAGTACCGCAGAATGGGAATCCTGCGGACAATTTCATTCAACAGAAGCGATACCGCCAGCGCCCCGGCCAGCTCCACCAGATAGATAACGGGCAGCGGCAGATTCTTTCCGATCAGCAGATAATTAATCACCAGCATGACGGGAATATGGAACACATAGATTCCGAAGCAGCATTTGCGCATGTATTCCGACGGCCGATTGCTAAAATTCAGGAACTTTGCACCGGCTCCCAGGATGAACAGAACCATGCAGAAGGCATAAAGGTTCAAGTCATACCGGGACAGCACATTCACATCCGAATATGCCAGTCCGTAGCACCTTGTCATATAAAGGACACCTGTTCCGATGCATAATACCAGAAGCGGAAGCACCGCTTTCTTCAGCTTCTCAATCACCTTGTCATTTGAAAAAATATAGAAGCCTGCCAGAAACGCGGGAATGTATATGCCATTCCTGTATGCGGTAATCAGCGGCATATTCAGGATATGCGAGCCTCCCCAGAAAATCAGATACAGAAGCACCATTACCGCGCTAAACGCCACCCAGCCCCTTATCCTGCTCTCTATCCATGCGCATGCCTTGTCATCGTCAACGTCAAAGTGCGCAAGAAGCTTTCTCACCAGCATTAAAATCAACACCGCCACGAACAGCACATGGCAGAACCACAGTGCGCCGATTCCACAGCTTAAGACAACAATTGCCCTCACAAAGCCGGGCACCTCCGGCGGCAGGTTCGCGCTCGCCGTATGCAGGTAGATGACATAGCCTCCGATCCAGCCGAACGCGAGAACGCCCAGTGTAGACGGAACAAGTATCTTATCCACACGCGCACGCAGGAATTCACGGTTTGTCCTCTTTCCCAGCGCCGCCCGTGCACTGATTCCCGCCACTACGAACAAAAGCAGCATAAACCACGGGTAGACAAAGTATTGATACAATCCGGCAAAGGTGACCGAGCCCGTATATTCCTTCGCTCCGGCAAACATTGCCTCTATCCCGATATTATTATAGTAATAAAAAATGTGGAAAATAACGACCAGCAGGATCGTGATCCACCGTATGTTATCCAGATAGTGTTTTCTCATTTCTCTTATGCTTCCTTTCCTTTTATCGCTCCGTATTTATCATCTTCATTGCCGCATTGACAAAATCCATCATCGCCTCCGCCTTAATCAGCGCGATCCCCTGCTCTATATCTCCCAGCACAACAATGGAATCCCCCGCCTCAATATGAAAGACATCCCTTGCCTTCTTGGGAAGCACGATCTGCCCCCGCGCTCCAACCGTCACGGTTCCGAACATATACTTTCCCTTCGGCGGCAGCGGAAGCTCCTTGTTCCGTTCCTCATAATGAAGCAGGTCTTCCATGGAGACCCCAAACGCCTCCGCCATCCTGTCACACGCCAGAACATCGGGGACACTCTCTCCCAGCTCCCATTTTGACACTGTCTGGCGGCTCGTTCCCGTCAGTTCCGCCAGCTGCTCCTGCGACATTTTGGCCCTCTTTCTCAAAATCTGTATATTTTCTGCCAGCATCCTATCCCTCCTCGCTGTTTTTCCTGTATTTCATTCATTTCATACTTTTCATGTTTTTATTGTAATGCAGCCATTTTCCCTTTTCTACCAAAAAAAGTAACAAAAGGCAACGCCCAATGTTACTTTTCTTAACATCCCCGTTTTAATCGATCAGGGTTTTCCAGTTCGGAGTGTGATAGGCTTCAAAGCACATCTCGACCTGCTCCCTGTTATTCTTCTCCTCCGCAAGCACCGGCAGCTCGTCCAGTCCGAAATATCTGCTCTCGACTGTCTCGATATTCTGCTCAAAAGCCCCTCCCGTCACGGTACAGAGCACGAATACCTTGCAGACCTTATACGCATAGACCGGAAGATTATGCTTTTCCCTGTCCTGCACCGCGATTACAACATCCGCCGTCACATCCAGCCCTGCCTCTTCCTTCACTTCCTTAATTACGTTTTCCTTGACGGAAATATCGACATCCACCCAGCCTCCCGGCAGGGACCAGGTTCCGTTATTTTCCTTAACCAGCAATATCTTTTCTCCGTCAAATATCGCTGCCCTGGTATCGAGCTTTGGGGTCTGGTAGCCCACATCATTGCAGAAAAGATCCTTTACCTTTTCCACCGGAATCTCCGTCTTATAGCTTATCATTTCCGCCGCAATCGTGCGGATCTGTTCATATCTTTCCCGGTCGAATTTATCCTTGCCATAAAATAGTCCCGCCTGGGCGATGCTTTGCAGTTCGACCGCCCACTGAAGCCATTTTTCATTCTTCTCCATGTCCGCCTCCTGAAGTCCTGTCAACAGTATACAGAACTCAGCTCCTCTTCGCAAGAAGTTTCCGGTAGGACAGCTCGATTGCAAAGGCCCCCAGCGGCGCGGTAATCAAAATTGCGAGAATCGCCACGGCAAGCACGATATTTCCGCAGCCCAGCCCAAGCGCCAGCGGGATTCCGCCGATCGCAGCCTGAACCGTAGCCTTTGGCAGATAGCCGAAGACGCAGAAGAGCCGTTCCCGGGCATTCAGCTTCGTACCGATCAGGCAGACGAGAACGCCTGTCGTCCTGAATGCCAATGCGCCAAGGATTAAGAGTACTGCCTTGATTCCGGCGGATTGCACATAGGAGAGGTCAACGATCGCGCCGACCAGCACAAACAGCATTACCTCCGCACCCACCCATAGCTTATTGAATTTCAGCGACAGTCTTGCCGCCACCTCCGGGCGCTGTCTCTGGAGCCCGACACCGATGAACATGATTGCGATCAGCGCGGAAAAGGTAATCGGAATGGAGATCCTGTCCTCTATTGTGACAAGGATAAAGGAAATGCTTAGATAAATCAGCACCTTGATCGTATCCCGGACATGGACTTTGCGGAAAAATACCGCAAGGGTAATGCCGATCGCCAGTCCTATCCCGATTCCCAGAACGATTGAGACCGGAATATTGACAAAGCTCATCACCGAGACTTCGTCTCCCTGTGCAAGCGAGGTAAATGCCGTGAACATGACGATGACAAAGACATCATCCACCGATGCCCCGGCAAGGATCAGCTGGGGAATGCTCTTTTCCGTTCCGTAGCCCTCCTCCATCACGCGGATCATCTTCGGCACAATCACCGCCGGGGAAACTGCACCGACGACCGCTCCCATGATTGCCGCATCAAGTCTGCTCACTCCTACCAGCAGCGGCGCAAGCAGCACCATCCCGACGATCTCGAAGGTCGCCGGTACGAAGCACATCAGTACGGCAGGTCTTCCCACCTTCTTCAGATCATCGATTTTCAACGTCAGTCCGGCACGGGTCAGAATGATAATGAGTGCAATTTTGCGCAATTCGGACGAAATCGTCAGTATAGAATCGTCTATCAGGTTCAGCAGCTGCGGCCCCAGCAGGATTCCCGTCAGAATCATCCCCGTCAGCGCAGGCAGCTTGCATTTCGAGCACAACCACCCCATAGACATCCCCACCAGCAAGATCAAAGCAATACTGAGTAACATTTTTTTCCTCATTTCTGCGCACGTTTTTTGCGCATATCGAGTTTGTGTCAAGTGCGCGCAGACACAAATCTCGTGATTGAAAAATTGTATTTTTCAATCTTCTCTCCTCCTTATTTTTCTGCAGAAGGACATTAAAAAAACTGACACCTTCTGCGTATTTTGCAGAAGTCATCAGCTTAAAAGCGGTTCAGGTCATCCCTTGGGAGAACTTCATTCCCATCTGTGAGTATATACTCTCCCGTTCGGGGGAAGTCAAGGAAATTTTGACTGTGCCCGCACGGCTGATGTGTCGCTGCCGCCTACTCCCAGATCACATTGTACTCTTTTCCAGCCTGTACTGCCGGGGCGAGAGCGCATATTCCCGCTTGAAGGCGGCTGCAAACTTACTCTGGTTCTGATACCCCACCTTCTCCGCCACCTCCAGCACGGACATTCCGGTATCCGCCAGAAGCCCGGCTGCCTTTTCCATGCGGAGCCGGTTCATATAGTCGGATATATTTCTGCCATACACCCCGCGAAAATAATTTTTCAGGCTGCTCTCACTTATGGAATATCGCCCTGCCAGCTCCTTTGCAGAATAATGCACCGCCAGATCAGCTGTCAGAATCTCCCGCACTGCCTTGGCAATACTTGTCGGACAACTCTTCCATATTGATTTCAAAATGCTCCGACAGAAAGGTACTTTGCTTCACCGCCTCCATGTCCACAAAAATCTCGATGCCGTTATAATTCCGCTCCGGATATATGTAACTGTTCCTCGCATAGCTTTCACTTAGCGAGAACTGATTTTCCGTGACATATACATAGCTGTCATTATTGAGATGAAGCTCGCATCTGCCCGAAACGCAGTAATTAACAGTAAAAGGCCCTCTGTCTGACGACAGCATCCCAAACAGATCCGGCGCGGGCCAGCTTCCCGATTGGATTTTAATAAAAGCAAGGGTAACTCCCGGAAAGACCGGTACAAACACCATGCAGCCGTTATCATGACCTCTGCGATACTTCAGTTCCGCATATTCGCCGTGGTCAACCGTCTGAATTCCCTCAAGCTCACTGCATTTTTCAAGAAGCTGTTTCATTACCATACTCTAAATTCTCCATTTACATAATTGTCCGATCCCGCCGTTCTGTGGCCGAACTGTCACATACCATAGTAACACATTTGTCACAAAATATGTTGCTATTTGGAGTGAAATTGTCAAAACGAGGTAGAAGCCATTTGCGGTGTAATGCTATTCTAACCGTTGTTAGCATGTGCTAACTACTATTGTAATCAGGAGGTTTTATCATGAATAACAAAATTCAGGCAAAGGACTTAATCAATGTCGGATTATTTACCGTGATCTATTTTGTGCTGGGCTGCTGCGTGGCGATCCCTATCGGAATGGTTCCGGTATTTCTTCCGATCCTCGGCACACTCTGGGTCATCCTCACGGGAATTCCCTTTATGCTGTTTCTTACCAGGGTCAAAACGTTCGGCATGGTGACACTGATGGCTGTTCTCAGCGGTCTACTCATGGGTCTTACCGGAATGGGCTTTTTCGGCGTTCCCTGTGGGCTTGTGTTCGGCCTGCTGGGCGATCTCATCATTAAATCCGGCGAATATAAGAGCATCAAAAAGGGCATTCTCGGCTATGCGGTATTCAGCCTGTGGATGGTCGGTACCTACATTCCTATGTATTTCATGGCGGAACAGTCCAGAGCTGACTTTGCGAGCCAGTTCAGCGAAGAGTACGCCGATAGGGTTATGTCCGTCATGCCCATGTGGAGCTTTATCCTCGTGGCGGCAAGTATCTTCGTGTTTGCCATCGTCGGCGGTCTGATCGGAAAGACACTGCTTAAGAAACATTTCAAGAAAGCGGGTATCGCTTAATGGCGCTCAATTTTTTTACATACAACGGCAGGCGCAGACAGTTGCTGCTTGACCCGCGGACAAAGCTTTTGCTTCTTGTTGTCGTCTCCTCGCTTATGCTGGGAGGCGGCAGCACAGGCATGATGAAATGGTGCAGGTTCATGCTAAGCCTGCTGCCGATTGTCCTGTTTCTCATTGAACGTCATTTCAAAACTGCCTGTAAATACTTTGCTTTCTACATCCTGTGCTTTATCGTTGAACAGCTTACTGTGAACTATCTGACCGGAACAATATCCTTTCTTCTGCTGGCTGTCTGCTCCATAATGACAAAGTTCGCTCCCGGGATCATGATGGGGGCATTCTTTTTGTCGACCACCACCGTGAGTGAGTTTATTGCTGCGATGGAGCGGATGCATGTTTCGGAGAAAATTACCATTCCGCTTGCAGTCATTTTCCGGTTTTTTCCGACAATCGGCGAGGAATATCATGCCATTTCGGATGCCATGAGGATGCGCCAGATCCGTCTCAGTAAGAGGGGGCTGTGGTCAATGGTTGAATACCGGATTATGCCGCTGATGATTTCAATGGTAAAAATCGGCGACGAACTCTCGGCAGCGGCTCTGACACGCGGGCTCGGCGCCCCGGTAAAACGCACAAATATCTGTGATATAGGCTTTCATGCTCAGGATCTGATTGCATTTTTCCTATGTCTGGCAGGCATCACAATATTCATCGTCCAGCGCTTCATATAGCTTTAGGGTGTTAATTACTGTTAAATTTATTGAAACAATGGTGGATAAAATGATAGAAATCAAGAATGTAAGCTATTCCTATACCGGTGAAGAAAATTGCATTAACAACATCAGCCTGACGATTCCCGACGGTCAGGTCACTGTCCTATGCGGTGAAAGCGGCTGCGGCAAAACGACGGTTACAAGGCTGATTAACGGCCTCATTCCGCATTACTACGAGGGAAAGCTCTCCGGTAACGTCGATGTGAATGGCAAGGGTACGACCGCAACTCCACTGTATGAAATCTCTCACAGCGTTGGAAGCGTCTTCCAGAATCCCCGCTCACAGTTTTTTAACGTTGACACCACCAGTGAAATTACCTTCGGATGTGAAAACCTTGGAATGAAGCCCGAAGTGAATGAACTACCCCGGGGCAAGCCCTCAAGCATTTTTCGCGCCTAAAGCAATCCCGACAAACTCATTTGTCCCTCAATATAGTCCACTCTGTACATTTTGTTATACTCATCACCTTGGTTTTTTACACAATTTGCTATCACTTTCTCATTTCCATGTTCACTCACTGTTGCAACATAGAATCCATCTGACCAGAATTCTCCTCCCCACAACTTCTTTTTGACTTCCGGACATTTCGCAAACACTTCTTTTGCCGTTATGCTCTTCACAATTCTGACAATTTGTGTTGGACTATATCTTGGCACTGACTGTATTAGAAAATGTACATGATCTTTGTCTGTCCCAATCTCCAGAAAATATATCTCGTATCTCTTGGAAATTTCAACACACGTTTCCTTTATAATTTTGTCTACATTCTCATCTATAACTACACGCCTGTATTTGGCTGGAAACACAAAATGATACATAAGATTTGACACATTGTGCGATTTGTGAATACTTTCGCTCATCGACACATCTCCCTTCGTGTCTTATTGTATCACCATGTTATAGTTAAATAAAGTTTGTTACGCGGCAAGCCGCGGGGAATTATACCCACTTTGCATTAAAATAACGTTTTATCCCATATGAATAACAGTTCAGTCTTAGAACACCAGACACGGCATATGGATGTTGCTACCGCATATCCTTCCCCATTTCCTTGAGTTGGGCGAGCAGCTCCAGATCCGCCTGCTGAATCTTGATATTGGCGGTGACAGGTTCCTCACCGGGGCGGGTCACGGTAATCTCCATGACAGTTCCTTCTTCAATGGGTCTGGAAAAAACCGCTTTGATAAAAGCGACAAACTTGGGATGATTTTTCTCGAACTGCGCCTTTGCGCTCATGATTTTGATGATAGATGCCGGATTCATATATTGTCCTCCCTGAGTGTATTTGTATTTCACCTAAATGTAATTATACATTCAGTATACCCACCCACGGAGGACAATGCAATGCTTATTTGCTCAGAATTTTCTGCACGGAGGGCACGTCCAGCAGATTTACCGTAATAAATTTTCCCTTGTAGAAGGCTCCCCAGTTATTGAACGCACAGGGCAGCTCCTTTGCCTCCTGCAGACTGCCGACCCTGTTGAAAGAGGCTGTTACGCCATTTGCCGCACAGTATTCCCTGATGTCCTCAAGTCTCTGATAAATGTAGGGGCACTGCATATCATAGTAGATTGTCAGTTCTTCATTGTCAATCACACTCTTCCTCGCCGCCGGCGTGAACTGCGGCTTCGTCCCGTCAAAGGAAAGCGCCAACAGCCTATAGCCCGCCTCCGTCGAGTCCACGACCTCAAAGCCATACTTCTCCGCAAAAGCCTGATTGGACAGCCAGAGCTTCTGCCTGTCCGAGCCGAGCATACAGACGCCCGATTTTCCCTTCGCCTTTGCGTCCTCCAGGCAATATTCCATCAATGCCTTTCCGTACCCGCTTCCCTTCGGACTGCCGGAGACCCACAGGCAGTATATGTAAATATAATTGTCCCCGACAATGGGCACCCACGCCGTTTCAAGAGGTGCATATTCTATAAAAACACAGCCCTTAATGTCCAGCTTTCTGAAGACGTGTCCTTCTTTCAGACGCTCCGCGACCCACTCGCGTTTCGCCTCAATTCCCGGATTTTTCGTCCGGCTGCGGATCAGACAGCATAAATGCTCGTCCGCTATATTCTCTGTTGTCAGATTCTTAAATTCATAATCCATCTTATGATCCCCCTTCCGTCCTTTACAGCATAGACCGAAGGGAAAATGTCCGCTTGATTTTACTTGCTCTCCTGCGCTCTGCGCACAGGTCTGACATATTTAAAATACTGTTCGGGATTATAGAAAAAATACATGATCCGTCCAGGCGATGTATCCAGACGGTACTCTGTCGACGAATAATCAAAATCACGCATCGCGTCCTCTATCTTTGCCTCAACGCTCCGGTTTTCCTGTTCATAGTCAAACGGCCCATGTTCAAAAACAATATACTCCGCCTCGGGTACCTCCAGAAGCTGCATCTGCGGCGGAAGCTCTCCCCGATAATCAGCAGGAAGCCGTGCTCCCCAGCATTCTATGCGAGGTATCCCCCAATCGCAGAGCCGTCCTGCCGGATCATTGATATATGCCATGATCTGCCCTCCGGCACAGTTTGGCTCGGACCCTCCGACGTCATCCAGCTTGCCCTTCACACTGTCCAACAGTCCGCAGATCGTCTCATAGTCCTGACCCGGAATGCAATTCTGTCTCTGCCAGAAATCCCAGTACCCGTTGCTCTCGTAATTTCTGATATGAAGGAATTTATGCGCCGGAATGGTTATGAAGTACACCTTGACACCCTCTGCCGATCTGACCATGCCAATCTCGCCAAGTCCCAGAAAATATCTGTCGAAGGGTGTAATCTTTGTGCGCAGCACCAACGGCTTCGGATGTCTGCGGTACTCGCTCGGCGACATGCCGTAGGCGGACTGAAAGGCTCTGGTAAACGCCTCATGGGTGGAAAACCCATAATCGAGCGCAATATCCAGAACCCTCCTGTCGGTGTCCCTGATCTCCTTCAGGGCAAATGCCAGTTTTCGATTTCTCAGATACTCTTTAAATTGCATGCCGGAAATTTCCCTGAATTTCCTTGTCATGTGGAATTCAGAATAGCCCAGTCCGGCAGAAAGCGTCTGCAGGGTCAACTCTTCATTCCTGTGCTCCCGGATCCCCCGGTCGATTTCATCCACGACTGTCTGAATCTGTCTCTGCCATTCGTACATTGGGCTTCTCCTCTGTGACATTACCTGCTATATGTCCCATTATGAACGAATGGTCTGCATGAAGCAACCGGATTTTCTCAAATTTTCAGACTTTCCCATTCACTGTAGCAATAACTTAAATCCATGTAATAGTAACATTTCGCTATATAAAACAAGGGTAAAAGAGCTATAATGAAATTACAAGCAGGAAGCGGAGGAGATATCTGTGAAGCTGAAATCCGGATTGTACGAAACAGACAAGTACCGATGCCTCGGAAATCTGAATAATGACAGCGTGGATCTCAGGCTCATTTACTGTGGTTATGAGGACTGCGCACCGGGACACAGATACGGTCCCAACAAGCGGTCTGCCTACCTCATTCATGTCATTTTACAGGGCAAGGGCAAGCTGGAGATCAACGGTGAAACCCATTATTTGCAGGAGGGTGACGCCTTTGCGCTCCGCCCGAAGGAAGAGGCATGGTATGAGGCGGACCACGGGTATCCATGGACCTACATATGGGTCGGCTTTCTCGGGATGAAGGCGGAGGAATGCATGGTAAATTCCGGTTTTGACAACGGGATTCATATTATCCATAACATTAACCATACATTGCTTCAGGACTACATCACAGAGATGATTAAGACCCATAAGCTGTCGTACAGCAACAGTCTCCGGCGTTGCGCGTATCTCCAGATGTTTTTTGCTGAACTGATCGACCAGTATTCGGATCACATCCCAAAGTACGAAACGGTCGAAAATACTCCCGGCGCGGAGCAGGTAAAGCGCCTCATGGCATATTTGGCTGATAATTACAAGAACCAGATCCGGATTGCAGAGCTGGCAGACAGCATGGGGGTCAACAGAAGCTATCTGTCCAACAATTTCCGGCGCATTGTGGGGATGTCGCCCACAGAGTACCTGATACAGATCCGGATGGAGAAGGCAAAGTCTCTGCTCACAAAGACCAACCTTTCCATCAGCCAGATTGCGTCAGAGGTAGGCTATACCGACCAGCTGAACTTCTCAAGAATGTTCCGGCAGCGCTTCGGCGAGAGTCCAAAGCAGTATCGGGGTAATATCGAAAAACTGGATATTGTTGAAGAGAAGGTCGATGCTCCTGACGCTTTTTTATAGGACATGTGCTTTCTCAGGGCAACTATCAAATGATGAATGGAGGGTTTTCTATGAAAAAAGTTATGACTATGTTAATGGCACTGACAATGATCTTAGGGCTGACCGCCTGCGGAAACGGCAATCAGAGCCGTAATCCTGCGGATGTCACCCTGACAGTGTGGGTGAGCGGAGCCGGCACACAGGTGGATGCGCTCAAGGCCGCTGTGGATCAGTTTGCCGCAGAAACTGGCTACACCATCGAATTTTCCGCCCCCGGCGAAACCTACGAAGAGCTGATGAAAACAAAAATGGCAGCTAACGATATGCCGGATGTGTTTGATACGCACGGCTGGTCAGTTGCACGTTACAGTGACTTTCTGCAGCCGGTAAACGACATGGATTTTGCAAAAAATATTGACTCCCAAATCAAATCCGCCATCTCAGATGCCGACGGTAAAATGTATGTCCTGCCGATGGATATGGATATTACCGGCATTGTATATAATGTAACCGTTCTGGAGCAGGCGGGCGTGGATGTTGATACAATCAAGACATGGGAGGACTTCTCCGCTGCCTGTGACAAGGTACTTGCCATCGGTAAGAACCCGATCCACATGGGCGGTTCCAACAGCTTCACCGTCGGCTGGTACTACGACAGAGTTGCCCCCAGCTTCTACATCACCGACGAATCCAACAGCAAGGCAGCCGATCTGAAGAGCGGTACTTTTGACGAAAAGACTTGGGAGCAGATTTCTTCGCTTCTGGATTCCTGGGTCAGCGCAGGCTATCTGAACGCGGACTGTGTCAGCGCGGAATATACCTCTGACGTTGCCTCCATCGCAAGCGATGAAACCGCATTCCTGTTCTACGGCAATATTGCCGTGCCGCTCGCACAGGGCATCAACGAAAACGTAAAGCTCGGCATGATGCCGATTCCCTCTAACAGCAAGGATGATGAGCCGACATTGATTGCCGGAGAAAATGTTGCGCTCGGTGTCTGGAAAGATTCCAAGGTAAAGCCGGAAGCGATCGAGCTTCTGAATTATCTCGCAAAGCCCGAGGTTGCAAAGACCATTGCCGAGGCGACCGGCAATAAGTCAGCCCTGACAAATGTAACCGTCGATCTCGGAATGATCCAGCCCTATCTGGAGAAATATGCCGATGTCGAAACCTTCCCGTACTTCGACCGTGAATACTGCCCGAGCGGTGTCTGGGATGTAATCTGCGCTACCGGACAGGAAGTGCTCGCCCAGAAGGACGGCGCGATCGAGTCAACCGCAAAGAAGGTTCTGGACATTTTTAACGAGAAGTTTGAACAGTAATCATACCGCCGGAATATGTAGTCCATGAACGCTCTTTGACATGGGCTACATATTTTATCGGCACATTGAAACACCGGAGGGAAATATGTTTAAGCACAACCGACTGATTAACATCTTTTATATCCCCGCACTGCTTTTGTTTATCGTGTTCGTCATCTGTCCCTTTCTCAAGGGAATTTACCTTTCATTTACCAACTGGAACGGTTACTCCCGGAGCTTCCGCATGGTCGGTTTCTCCAACTATGCCCGGATGCTGACAGACGAGAACGTACATATCGCTTTTCGCAACACCCTGATCTATGGACTCGGAAGTACTATCATCCAGAATGTACTTGGAATCCTGCTCGCTGTTTTTCTCAATCAGGAATTCCGCGGCCGTTCCGTAGTCCGCACACTGATTTATCTCCCTGTCATGATCGCTCCCCTCATCATGGGCTATATTATGTACTTCTTCTTTGCCTATGACCGCGGCGCGATCAACGATGTGCTGCAGCTTCTGAACATTGCTCCCGTAGACTGGCTTGCAGACGGAAACAGAGCCGTTGTTATCCTGACTCTGGTAAATTCCTTACAGTTTGTGGGAATCTCCATGGTGATTTATCTCGCCGGGCTGCAGAACATTTCAGCAATGTATTACGATGCCGCAGCCGTGGATGGCGCCAGCGGAATCCAACGGTTCCTTCATATCACGCTGCCGCTCCTGACACCGTCAATCACCTCCTCAGTGACAATAAACCTGATCGGCGGACTGAAGCTGTTCGATGTTGTATCGTCCCTGACCTCCGGCGGCCCCGGTTATGCGACGCATTCCCTGTCAACGCTGATCCACCGCCTTTACTTCGGAGAGGAAAGAGCCGGCTATGCATCAGCTGTCGGTCTGGTGTTCTTCATCTTTATCATGATCGTCAGCAATATCGTCGTCCGTACATTACAGAAAAGGCAGGTGCAGGAATGAGTAAAAGAAAAACCATACACAGCATATTGCGCATACCTGTGATCTTACTGATCGTACTGATCTATCTGTCGCCGTTTTACATCGTAACTACCATTGCGCTCAAGCCCGCATCAGACCTCAGCTCCTACTGGAAATTTCCCGCGCATCCGATTCTGGCTAACTTTCAGACTGCGATCCGGGATGCCGGAATCATGCAGGCTCTCCTACGCACCGCATTCATCACGGTATGCGTAGTCGTTCTTGTTGTCATTGTCAGCGCTCTGGCTGCTTACCCGCTCGCCAGAAGGAACACCAGGCCTAACCGTCTGATTACCGCCTTTATCCTCGGCGTAATGATGGTTCCGCCGCTCAGTATACTGGTCTCTCTGTACTCCATCGTTGTCGATATGCACGGCGTAAATCAATACTGGGCAATCATCCTTGTCATGCTGACCTATCAGCTTCCGCAGGGAATCTTTCTCTACACCAACTTCATCAAGGCAATACCCAGCGCTCTTGATGAGGCAGCCGCAATTGACGGATGCAGTCCGCTGGCGACCTTTTTCTGCATCATCATGCCGCAGTTAAGACCCGTCACGGCATCTGTTGTCATTTTATCCGGAATCAACTGCTGGAATGATTTCCAGTTTTCCAGATACATTTTACAGGCCGCCCGGATGAACACGGCAACCCTGTCCATTTCGCAGTTCTTCTCGCAGACCTACAGTGACTTGAACTCGGCGTCCGCCGCTGCCATCCTTGCCATTCTGCCTGTCGTCGTTGCCTTTCTGTTCCTGCAGAAATACTTTATCCAAGGCATGATTGACAGCTCCGTGAAATAAGAAAGGAGGACACAAAGCCATGAAACTGATTACCCTGAACACCGATCATACCACCTATCAGATCGGTGTAAATGACGAGGGATTTTTATTACATCTCTATTACGGCCCGCGGACAGACGGCGATATGAGTAATCTGCTGACCTACGGCTTCCGCTGCGGTCACGGTGTTCCCTACGAATACCGGAACAATCCCATTTTCTCCTGCGATGCACAGCCGCAGGAATATTCCTGCGCGGGCAGCGGCGATTACCGGAACCATGCGTTCCGCATCCGCACTGCCGACGGTTCTGCCGGAACGGATTTAAGATACCTCGGACACCGTATCCTTGACGGAAAATATCAGATACCGGGGCTTCCGTCCTCCTACGGAACAGAGGGCGTACAGACCTGTGAGATTACTCTTGAGGATAGACGGCTTGGTCTGGAGGTCATTCTCCGATATGGCGTGTTTGAAAAGGAAGATGTCATAACAAGAACTGTGGAAGTGCGCAATTCCGGCACCTCCGACCTCTACATAAACAAGGTAATGAGCGCGTCGATGGACTTTCTGGACGGGAAATATGACCTGATCCATTTCTACGGGCGCCACTACAACGAAATGCATTTTGAGCGCACCCCTGTCGGCCATGAGTCCGTCTCAATCGGAAGCCGCCGTGGGGTCTCCGGACATCAGCACAATACTTTTGCAATCCTCGCAGAACGGGACACCACCGAGGACTACGGCGCCTGCTACGGTCTTTCCCTGATGTACAGCGGAAATTTTCTTCTGGAGACAGAGCAGGATCAATATTCCCAGACACGCATACAGATGGGTATTTCCGATGAGCTGCTCGATTACCGCCTGTGCTCCGGTGAATCCTTTTACGCTCCGGAGGTTATCATGGGATATTCGCAGGAGGGTCTTGCACAGCTCTCACATATTTTCCACCATTTTCTGAGGGAGAATGTATGCCGGGGCAAATATAAGAAAATCCGCAGACCCATTCTGGTAAATAACTGGGAAGCAACCTACTTCAGCTTCACCGGAAAAAAGCTGATCGAGATAGCAAAAACGGCAGCGGAACTCGGCATCGAGATGTTTGTGCTGGATGACGGCTGGTTTGGAAATCGTGATCTGGACGATAAATCTCTGGGCGACTGGGTCGTAAACGAGGAAAAACTCGGCGCACCTCTCTCCGACATCGTATCCCAGATAAACGGCATTGGACTGAAATTCGGGCTATGGATTGAGCCTGAGATGGTAAATGAGAACAGCGATCTTTACCGCGCCCACCCGGACTGGGCCTTCCGGCTGCCCGGAAAACAGCCTGTTCTCGGCAGATCGCAGCTTGTTCTGGACTTCACACGGCCTGAGGTCCGGGATGCTATTTTCCAGCAGATTGCACAGGTCATCGATTCTGCCAACATTGAGTATATCAAGATGGATATGAACCGCAGCATCTGCGAGGCCTACTCTGCCGTGGCGGACCGGCAGAATTACGGAGAACTGACGTACAAATATGTTCTTGGCGTCTATGCCTTTCTGGAAAAACTCCAGGCACGTTACCCTGACCTGCTGATTGAGGGTTGTGGCAGCGGCGGCTGCCGGTTTGACGCCGGTATGATGTACTACACGCCCCAGATCTGGACGAGTGACAACACCGATGCCATTGAGCGGCTCAGCATCCAATACGGCGCATCCTTTGGCTATCCCGTCTCCGTCATCGGTTCCCATATTTCAGCGGTTCCCAACCATCAGAATGGAAGAACCACGGATATCCGCACACGCGGAGTCGTCGCCATGTCCGGCAATTTCGGCTATGAGCTTGACCTCACGAAATTAGGCAGCGACGAAAAGGAACAGATTAAGGGCCAGATTCAGACTTTTAAAGAAGACTGGCAGGTCATTCACAACGGCAGCTATTACCGCTGCACCGACCCGAGAGTCCATGGCGAGTATGTTGCGTGGAATATGGTTTCACCGGATCAGTCGGAGGCACTGCTCAACCTTGTAACGGTCAACACGCACGGCAACAGCCTGCCAATCTATGTGAAATGCAAGGGACTGCTCGCAGACCGTCTCTATTACTGCAGCGAAACGCAGGAAACCTACAGCGGTACCGTGCTGAAGACCATCGGTATTCCCGTCTCTTCACTTTCCGGGGAATATCAGGCATTCCAGTTCCACCTCAGGCTGGCAGAATAAAATTCGTTCCACAAAAAAGGAGCCGTCCCACGCCGGGGCAGCTCCTTTCTTTCATTTTCTCATTCCTTTACCACATTTACCGCGGTGTAGCCTGTTCTTGCAACGATCCTGCTAAGCTCCGTCTCCGGAGTCACATGCTTTGTATGCACAAAGGCTTTCTTTTTCCCGAGATTTACCTTCGCGTAATAGTTTCCGCTGTCATCGGTATTAAAGGCATTTTCAATCCTCGCCGCACAATTCTTACAGGTCATGCCGTCAATCTCAACCACATAGCTGTAGGGATAATGAGAAATATCCTCGTCCTGCGGCTTCTTCCGCTTTACCGCATCACTGGCACCTCCACAACAGCCGTGAGAGAGCTTTCCAGCGTAGCTTTTAATGCCGAAAATACAGATCACAAGCAATATAATACAAATAATAACTGTCGCCATAATTATCCTTCCTTTCTGTTGGTTAGCCATTTCTAACCAGATAATAACGCTTCTTTTCTGTCCTGTCAAGAAGCACAGAAGGAGACTATTTGCGTAAATTTCGCATAAAAGTCGTTACTGTTCACTCCGTTCACAGCAACACGCTTCGCGATGCACACAAAATGCATTTTCAATGCATTTTGGCGCCTGCAAGTCTCGCAAAATTGCATTTCATGCAATTTTGACTTCGCGGAATATGGACTGTGAACAGTAACTATAAGTCACAATTCATACTTGCAAAATAATAATTATGTTGACATTGACGCAGCATAAACTGTTATAATATATATAAGATGATTTAAGAGCGAAGGGAACTCTTAGATGTTGGATAGGAAACAGCTATGTTAAATTAAGGAGGGTGCACAATGAAGAAATTATCAAGTAAGCAACTGAAAATGGTTCGGAATTTGGTTTCTATTGCAGGTATAATAGTTGGCTTTCTTTTGTGGAGCTTTCTACCCGGCACCTTTAAAAACAACGCCCTTTTCCATGTGGGAAATGGTGCAACCGGTTCAAAATATGGAGTACTGATTCTTTTGCTGCTTCAATTCGTTGCGTTCATACCTGACACGAATAAGGAGGAAATACATACGACTAACTCTGAAGAACAGGCAATACTTGTAGAGGAACAAACCAGAAAAACATCAGAGCGTCAGGCCATAATCGCGATATTTATGGCGCTTGTTATCTGGGTTATATTAGGTATGGCAGCGTTATTATTGTAACAGCAAACCTTGTGACCGCGAGGCCTCTGTATTCCTTGACAAAGCAGCGGAATTAGGGTATTTTTGAGCTATGCTTCAAAGATGAAAGGACATTCTATATGGAAAAAATTGCAAGCTTTACCATCGATCATATTAAGCTTCAACCCGGCGTTTATGTGTCGAGAAAGGACACTGTCGGAGCCGAAGTAATCACAACCTTTGACCTTCGTATGACAAGCCCCAACGAGGAACCTGTCATGAACACGGCAGAGGTACACACAATCGAGCATCTCGGCGCAACCTTCCTTAGAAACCATCCGGTTTACAAGGACAAGACTATCTATTTCGGCCCCATGGGCTGCCGCACCGGTTTCTATCTGCTGCTGGCTGGGAATTACAGTTCCAGGGATATTGTTCCGCTGATGATCGAGATGTATGAATTTATCCGTGACTTCAAGGGAGAGGTTCCCGGTGCATCCCCGAAGGACTGTGGAAACTATCTGGACATGAACCTCAGCATGGCAAACTGGCTGGCGAAGCGGTATCTGGATAATGTGCTCTACGGTATTGATGATGCACGACTGGTTTATCCAGAATAACTAAAAAGTGACGTTGCACAAAATGCACAGACCACCGCAGGCACGCTTTCGCTACCTTCCGCTCGCAACGGACGCATAAGATGCCACAGTACGGCATCTAAGCGCCGGCGGCTCCAGAGTGCGCTGCTTGTGGTCAGGTGCATTTCGCACAACTGTTACACGGCATATATTATGCCGGCTTCGCAAATACCAAAAATTAAGAGTTATAAAGAAAAGAGGAAGGAAAAAAGACGGAAATGAGTAAGATCGGAATTATCGGAGCCATGGAGCTCGAGGTAGAAGAATTAAAGGCAGCTATGACTGTCTCAAGAATTGTCAAAAAGGCAAAGATGGAGTTCTACGAGGGTACGCTCAACGGCGCCTCCGTTGTCATCGTCAGAAGCGGCATCGGTAAGGTCAACGCGGCACTCTGCACGCAGATTCTTGTCGATCTCTTCGATGTCACCCACATCATCAACACCGGTGTTGCCGGTTCGCTGAACGCTTCTCTGGACATCGGTGATATTCTGATCTCAAGAGATGCCCTGCACCATGATGTGGATGTCACTATTTTCGGTTATAAGCCCGGTGAAGTTCCCCAGATAGGGGTAAGAGAGTTCGTTGCAGATGAGAAGCTCGTTGCACTGGCAAAGGCTGCCTGCGAGAAGGTAAACCCCGATGTACATGCTGTCATCGGACGTGTGGTAAGCGGCGACCAGTTTATCTCCGGCAACGAGATCAAGGAAAAGCTGATTCGGGAATATCAAGGCGACTGCGCAGAGATGGAGGGCGCTTCCATCGCACACGGTGCATTCCTGAATGGAATCCCTTTTGTCATCATCCGCGCAATCTCCGACAAAGCGGACAACAGTGCCCAGATGGATTATCCCCAGTTTGAGACTGCTGCCGCAAAGCATTCCGCCGCTCTGGTTGAAGAGCTTGTCGGACAGCTCTAATTTTCCTTCTTCTTGAAAATCAAGAGCTTACTGAACACATAGTTCGCAATCGTAACAATCACGGAAGAAATAAAGATTTTCGCAATCCAGTAATTCATACCGATCACATTTACCGTCAGCCACATGATTACAATATCCATAATCAGCGTGGAGACACGGGAAGAGGCGAATCCGAGGAACTCTTTGAGTATCTTCGGATTTTTACTTTTAAATACCCATCTGCGGTTCAGCGGATAGGCAAAGAGCACACCCACCATCCAGCTGATCGTATTATTCAGCGTATTCTGCCAGGAAACATCCACATCCAACAGCAGCTTACCCAGAAATGCCGCCGCCCACGAAACGATGGTCGTCATAACTCCGACGATCAAATAAATGATAATTTCCTCGTATTTCTTGCAAAGTTCCTTGATCTTTTCTATCATGTACTCTCTCCGTTCTATTTTACTGCCGCCGGTTCTACCGAATTGCCCCATGAACCCGGCGGCATGTTCTGATCTGAAATATAATTAATTTACTATGGATGTCCTGATCTTGTCAAGGTTCACGACATTTCTGCTCTCTCCCCGCAGGAATGCCGCGATATTTTCATGAGCCTCCCAGACGCACCTTGTCCGCGCCTCCACGCTCGCCCATGCAAGATGCGGCGTGATGATGAGCCGGTTGCTGTCCTTTAAGCCGGCAAGCGGATTTGACAGCTCCAAAGGCTCTGACTCCACCACATCAAGACCTGCTGCCGCGATCTCACCATCCACCAGCGCCTGATACAGCGCACGGTTATCCACCACTCTGCCTCTCGCCACATTCAGCAGAATTGCCGTCTTTTTCATCTTCTTCAATGCCGCCTCGTCGATCAGGTTCATCGTCAGCTCACTCAACGGACAATGCAGCGAAAGGAAATCGCTCTCCGCCAGCAGAGTATCGAAATCCACCTGCCGGTATTCTGTGCAGGTACTCTTCCCTGTCACGGAATAGAAGATCACTTTACAGCCAAACGCCTCCGCAATTTTTGCGACACGCCTGCCAATATTGCCCATGCCGACAATACCCCAGACCTTGCCTTCCAGCTCATAAAACGGAATGTCAAAGTTGGAAAACCTGTCCTGTACGCTGTATGCGCCGGACTTGACATAGTTGTCATAATGTGGCAGCTTCTCGCTCAGCGCCAGTGCCATCGCAAATGTGTGCTGGGCAACCATCGCCGTACAATAATCCCGCACATTTGCCACCCTGATCCCTCTGGAACTGCAATAAGCAAGATCACAGTTGTCAAAGCCCGTGGCAAATTCGCAGATCAGCTTTACCTTCGGTGCGTCCTTCAATGTCTCCTCATCAAGCGGCGCCTTGTTCGCAATAATGATGTCCGCTTCTTTTACGCGCTCCTTAACCTCTTCCCTTGTGACAGTATTTCCGTAGACAGTCACCTCGCCAAAATCACTGATGCAGTCAACCGATACATCACTGCCCACACTGTTGCGTTCCAGAATTACGATCTTCATGTCGATCTCAATGCCTCCTTATCTGAAATGAGCCTGCGAGAAATTCTCCCCGCAGGCTCACTATGTTTCTTCTATGGACTTACTGCAGTCTTGCAAGCAGCTCTGCTCTCTGCGCCTCATATCCGGGCTTTCCGAGCAGTGCGAACATATTCTTCTTGTAGCTCTCAACACCGGGCTGGTTGAAAGGATTTACGCCCAGCAGATAACCGCTGACACCGCAGGCAAACTCGAAGAAATAGAACAGCTCTCCCAGATAGAACTCGCTCACCTCGGGAACCGTTACCATCAGGTTCGGCACATTGCCGTCCGTATGTGCAAGAATTGTTCCGTTCATGGCACTCTTATTGACAAAGTCAACGCTCTTGCCTGCCAGATAATTCAGACCGTCAAGGTCTACCGGCTCCTCATTGATGATAAGCTCCTCGCGGGAGGTCTCAATGTTGATAACCGTCTCAAACATAATTCTGGAGCCGTCCTGAATGAACTGACCCATGGAATGAAGGTCGGTCGTCAGATCCACGCTGGCAGGGAACAGACCCTTCTGATCCTTTCCTTCGCTCTCTCCAAACAGCTGCTTCCACCACTCGGATACATAGTGGACAGCGGGCTCATAGTTTGCCAGAATCTCTACGCTCTTGCCCTTGCGCAGCAGAATGTTTCTCAGTGCGGCATACTGGAGCGCATCGTTATTCTCAAAATCATTTTCCAGCGCAGCCTTGCGTCCTGCGGCAGCGCCCTCCATCAGCTTGTCAATATCCGCGCCGCTGACAGCGATCGGAAGAAGACCTACGGCTGTCAGAACGGAGAAACGTCCTCCGACATCATCGGGAACAACGAAGGTCTCATAGCCCTCTTCGTCGGAAAGATGCTTCAGGCTTCCCTTCGCCTTGTCGGTGGTGGCATAGATTCTCTTTGCCGCACCCTCTTTTCCATACTTCTTCTCCAGAATTTCCTTAAATACACGGAATGCGATCGCAGGCTCGGTCGTTGTGCCGGACTTGGAGATCATGTTGATGGAGAAATCTCTGTCTCCGACTACATCCATCAGATGCTTCAGGTATGTAGAGCTGATGGAATTACCGCAGAAATAGATCTCCGGTGTCTTTCTCTGTGCCTTGTCAAGAACGTTGTAAAAGCTGTGTCCGAGGAATTCGATTGCCGCCCTTGCGCCAAGATAGGAACCGCCGATACCAATCACCAGCAGCACCTCGGAATCGCTCTGGATCTTCTTAGCCGCTGCCTTGATCCTAGCAAACTCCTCCTTGTCATAATCTACCGGAAGGTCAATCCATCCCAGAAAGTCGTTTCCTGCTCCGGTCTTTGAAACCAGAACCTCTTTGGCGTCAAGCGCCAACTTCTTCATATAGCCGATCTCTTCCCCGGAAACGAAGGAAGCGGTCTTTGAATAATCAAATGTAACCTGTCTGCTCATAATCTGCTCCTCACTTCTGCATCTTTTTCTCTCATTGACAGTGCATACATGCATTCACTGTTCTCATTACTAAATTATCATAGTTGTACTGTAAATTCAAGAAAAAATTAACATCCGCGCCGTTCAAAGCATATAAGTGTCTGCTGTTTCAGCCCGTCAGGAACTCCTTTAACAGCGTCTCCAGCTCCTCCTCGGTCACAGCGGCATCCCGCGCCGGCACATAATCGTCATCCTTCTGTAAAATTTCCGCTCTCTTCCCGCTCTGCGCCGCGTTTGGCATGAACTCCACCTGCTTCCGTCCCGCTCTGGCACGCCTCGTCCTCTCCGGCTCTTTGCCCTCGATCGCACCCGGACTTTCCTGAAATGCCGCGTCGCCGTAAAGCATCTCCATATCCCTTCTGGTAACCTTGATGCGCGGGGAGAGATGGTTCTCCAGATAATCCACCAGATTCACCTTGAGAACTCTCTTTTTCCCGCGGATGTCCGCGACGGTTGACACGGAAAAATACAGATACAGTCCGAGCAGGCTGACAATATAAAAGGGAAGGATTGCCCCCAGCGTGTGTCCCGCCAGAATGCTTCTGCAGATGCCGACCCCGGAGAATACCACCGACAGGAGCATCAGCTGTCCGGAAAGATGATAGAGCATCTCAAACGAGAACGGCCCCAGCGACAGCCGGTTCAGAAATTTATCCACAAACACGGGCACGTTGGAAATGCCGTTATTCAGCTCGTAACAGTTGGAGAATTTTGTCTTGCACTGCTTGAGGAGCTTATTGTCCGTCGACGCCATATTGTCCGCCTCCTTTATCATATGTGCATAAAGTATCCCGAGAAATAATTTCAGGAAAATTCCCAGAACCATACAGGAAAACATGCATATTGTCATTGCCGCCTGTTCCGTAAACACACGAATCATTTCACACCTCTTCTATCTGCTCTCTTTTAGATTCCTGACGCAAAGAAACCGAACCCGTCATTTCACGGATTCGGCTTTTGTACATGCTTATTATAAAATATGCTTGTCCCAATGAACAGGTTTTTCCATCGACAAATTCCCGGCGGCAACGACACATCCTTACATTTTTTCAATGAAAAATAAGCCCTTCCGCCCCCTGATAAGGATTGAAAGAGACTTCTAAATCTGCTATACTTTATCAAAATACTACTGGTAGACCCAAAAAGGAGAGGATGATTATGAAATACAAGACACAGGGAACCTGTTCCCAGGAAATCGATGTAGAACTGAAGGACGGAGTTATCGATTCCGTTCAGTTTGTGGGGGGCTGCAACGGTAATCTGAAAGGAATCTGCGCGCTGGTAAAGGGCATGAAGCCGGAAGATGCCATCGCAAGATTAAAGGGTATCAAATGCGGTCTGAAATCCACCTCCTGTCCTGACCAGCTGGCAAGAGCACTGGAGACGATGCTATGAAAAAAATTGTGTTGACGGGCGGCGGAACCGCGGGACATGTCACGCCGAATCTCGCGCTGCTTCCTTCCCTGAAGGCCGCCGGATATGAAATTACTTATATGGGCTCCTACGACGGAATCGAGAAAAAGCTGATCAGCGATTTTGATATACCCTATGTAGGCATCTCCACCGGAAAGTTCCGCCGGTATTTTGACCCGAAAAATTTCACGGATCCCTTCCGTGTCATCAAGGGCTTTTCCGAGGCGAAGAAATTCCTGAAACAATACAAACCGGATGTTGTGTTCTCAAAGGGCGGTTTTGTCAGTGTGCCGGTTGTCCGTGCCGCTGCCGTTCTTGGCATTCCCTGTGTCATTCACGAATCGGACATGACGCCGGGACTTGCCAATAAGCTCTGCATTCCGGTCGCAAAAAAGGTCTGCTGTAATTTCCCCGAGACCTTAAAGCTTCTGCCGGAGGATAAGGCTGTTCTCACCGGTTCCCCGATCCGCGCGGAGCTCTCACAGGGAAATAAGCTCGCGGGTCTTGATATGTGCGGCTTTTCCGCAAATAAGCCCGTTATCATGGTAATCGGCGGAAGCCTTGGCGCCGCTAATGTCAATAAGGCTGTCAGAGAGGCGCTTCCGAAGCTCTTAAAGGATTTTCAGGTCGTGCATCTCTGCGGAAAAGACAAGGTGGATAACCTGCTGTTAAACACACCCGGCTATAAGCAGTTTGAGTATATCAAGGCGGAGCTGAAGGATCTTTTTGCCATGGCCGACATCGTTATCTCCAGAGCCGGCGCAAATGCAATCTGTGAGCTTCTTGCGCTGAAAAAACCGAATATCCTGATCCCGCTCCCTGCTGCCAGCAGCCGCGGAGACCAGCTTCTCAACGCGAAATCCTTTGAGGCACAGGGCTTTTCCATTGTCATCAACGAGGATGACCTGACTACGGATCTTCTGGTTGACAGGGTATTTGAGCTTTACTGCAACCGGCAGAATTATCACGACGCAATGAGCCGCAGCGGTCAGATGGATTCCATCCGCACGATCATGAAGCTGCTTGAGGAAGTTCAGGAAAATTAAATCCCATCATAAAACCCGCCAAAGTCGGCTCTGACTCTGGCGGGTTTCCTTTTGTCTTTCCCAGTTACATTTTCTCTTCGTCGTACACAGCCCTTGCGCCGCCGATGAACTTCGGTCTCGTTCTGGCACATACCACATGCCCGTCGCCGATCTGCTTTGTGCGGATTCTCACCGGCACCGCCACATCCTTAAGATGCATACCGATCAGCGTATCTCCAATGTCCATACCCACATGGGCTTTGATATGCTCCACAGCCACAGGATGCTCGAATGCCTTGTACGCCGCCGTGGCGAAGGAGCCTCCCGCCTTCGGCTGGGGAACAACATTGACGATCTCATAGCCATAGCGCTCAGCCGCTTCCCTCTCGAGAATGATCGCCCGGTTCAGATGCTCACAGCACTGCGCCGCGAGATAGATTCCCGCTTCCTGCGTCGCCTGATAGATCCCGCCAAAGACCACCTCCGCCAGCTCCGGGCTGGAAAAGGTTCCGATTCCCGCACCGCCGACCTCACTGGTGGAGCAGCCCACTACAAGAATCTGATCCGCCTCCGGCTCTGCGATCTCAAGCAGCTCCTTCGCCGCCCTGTATGCCTCTTCACCGATTAAAGTCATGTCCTCCGTCATCTGCGTTCCGCCTCCTGTCAGTGTTCCCCGATATACTTCGTCTCACCGGGCTTGATCTCAAGCAGCTCCTTTTCGGTCTTCACCCAGACGCTGACCGCGGCAGGATTATGCATTGTCAGCCCGTCCGCCGAAAATTCCTGCTGCCTTGTCGCGGTGATATAGGTGTAGATCTCCATGTTTGTCGCGTACCAGATGTCTTCCTTTCCAGCCATCTTGTCCGTAAATGCCTCTATAACGCTCCAGTCCCCGGAACGGCCGAACTCAAAGCTGTGCCCCCAGACGTACATCAGCGGCAGCTCGTAGTAGGATGCCACATCCAGAAAACTGTCTCCCAGCGCAAGCAGCCTGTCGTCATGATGACAGGTCGGATGCCACTGCATGAAATCCGCTGGCGCAAAGAAATTGTGGGTGCCGTTGACGGTTCTGGAATACTTGATGCCAGCCGTCTTCGCAACATCAATCACATCCTGATTATAGTTTCCAAAAGCGTAGGACATTCCTTGCACAAGTCCGCCAGTCAGCTTCTCGAGCGCTTTTCGGTCATCCTGAAGCTCAAGGAGCAGCTGCTGTCTTGTCAGGCTCGTCGGGTTGCGGTGCTGTACCCCGTGACAGGCGATCTCATGTCCGTCATAAACGGTTTTCAGCTCTTCCATACCGACAAATGTCTCATTTCCGGTGTGAGGATCAAGCGATCCCGAATTCAAATGGAATGTCGCCTTCATGCCATGACTTCTGAACAGCTCTGCCAGTCTGCGGTCGTAGACCTGACCGTCATCATAGCTGAAGGTCAATGCTTTTCTTAGTCCCTTTGGATAAACAAACCTCATGATAATAACCCTCCCAAACTTATTGTTAAAATACCTCTTTCATAGTATCACAACCTCAAAAAAATAGGAATATAGTAAATACAAACCGGAGTATAATCTAATGGGAGAATATTATGTCTTTCCTCTCTTCCCTTCTGTTTGGAATATCCGCAAGCCTCGATGCCCTGCTGGTCGGCATAGGCTACGGTCTGCGCCGTGTCCGCATCCGGGCATGGCAGAATCTGTTTATCAGCTTCATCGCCTTGCTCGGCACCTGCATTTCCGCCTGTATCGGGAGCAGCTTATTGCCTCTGCTGCCGCCCTTCCTCGGGAGCTGTATCGGAAGTCTGATCCTGATACTTCTCGGTGTCTATTATGTAACGAAATGGATTTTTACCCTCGTGAAAAACCGGAAATTATCCTGTAAAGAAAAAGGGGAGCTGATCGAGATGTCAGCCGGTCAGCCGCTTCCCCAGCTGTCTGCATGGGAAACCCTGATCTTAAGTATGACCCTCTCGGCAAACAATATCGGTATCGGTCTAAGCGCCAGCATGGCAGGACTGCCGCTGCTGCCATCTGCAATCGCAACCTTTGTCTGCTCCCTCATTTTTTTATTGGCGGGAAACCGGCTTGGACGCAGCCATTTTCTGCAGATTCTCGGCTGTGCTGCCGACCCTCTCTCCGGGCTTTTGCTGATCGGACTTGGCATCCTCCAGCTCGCTTTCTGAATAAACTTTCTCTTTCAGGGAAAGGTAAGGAAAAAGAATCGAAAGCGAGAAACTTATGCGTCTGTCAGATGAACTTGAAAAGAACGTAGAACAACTAAAAGAACTGCTGCCGATCGACAGCAGTTTTGATTTTATTGCAAGACCTCTCCTTTTGGGAAAAACAAAAGCCTTCTTTCTCGGCGTAAACGGACTGTGCAAGACGGATATTTTACAGCAGATTTTTTCCGATCTGCAGGATCCGCTGTTTGTCCAAGATCCTGTCATTGAAAATATCCGGCAGTATGTGTCCTCCAAGATCGGCTATGCACAGGTAAGCCTGACCGACGCATGGGAGAGCATTATCAAAAACGTGCTCAGCGGCCCGTCGGTGCTGCTGATCGACGGCTTCGCCCAGGCTGTCATCATCGATGTGAGAACCTACCCCGCCCGCGGAATCTCCGAGCCGGATCTGGAGCGTGTCACCAGAGGCTCGCGCGACGGCTTTGTGGAGACCCTGTTGTTCAACGCGAACCTGATCCGGCGCCGCATCCGCTCACCGAAGCTCTGTTTTTCCATGCACTGCGTCGGCTCAGAGAGCAAGACCGACGTGGCGGTCGCCTATCTGGAAGGAAGTGTCAACAAGGCACTTCTGGCGAAGCTCTCGCAGACGCTCGACCAGCTCAAGGTGTCCTCCCTGACTATGGGAACAAAGAGTCTGGAGGAGCTGCTCCTGCCAAAGCACTGGTGGAATCCGCTTCCCTCCTTCCAGATTACAGAACGTCCTGACGTGGCTTGCAGCTACCTCGCGGAAGGGCATATCCTTGTACTGGTAGACAATTCCCCGTCCGTGCTGATCCTGCCCTGTACGATCTTCCAGTTTACCCAAAGCCCGGAGGATTATTACCACAGCCCCTCCGTCGGCACCTACTTCCGGCTGGTACGGTTTCTGTGCATTCCCGTCAGCCTGCTTCTAATGCCGTTTTTTCTTCTGCTGACAGCGTATTTCCCGGACTTTTCCGCCCGCTGGGGGCTGCTTACAGACACCGGTCTCGGGCCCGTGAGGCTGTTCTTTTATGTGTTGACTGTGGAATTTATGCTCGACTTATTCAAATATTCCTCGGCGTTGAGCTCCGGCAGATTTTCCGGCTCTCTCTCTATGATCGGAGGACTGATTATAGGTGATATTGCCGTCAGCCTGAACTGGGCATCCGTGGAAGTCCTGTTCTACGGTGCCGTGACACTGCTGGCGTCCCTGTCCATCTCCGGCACAGAGTTCAGCGATGCCCTGCGCCTTTACCGCATCCTGCTGATCGCGGCGACCGGCTTCTGGGGGCTGCCCGGCTTTCTGGTCTGTCTTGCGCTCATCCTGCTGTCCATGGCGACGACTCCGACCTTCGGTGGCTTCAGTTACTTCTGGCCGCTGTTCCCCTTCAACCAGAGCGCATTAAAAAAGCTGCTCTTCCGCAGCCCGACCCCGAAAGCCCAGCCGGAAACCATATGGGATCGCGGCGGGCTGCACAGGTAATATATGATATTTTCTATTTTTGCGCACAAAAAGAGCGATAGACGGGACTCGAACCCGCGATTTCCACCTTGGCAAGGTGGCGCTCTACCAACTGAGCCACTATCGCATAATGCGTATGCCTGAGCATACAACAGGTCTGAACCTGTTTGAAGGTATGAAATTAATTGTTCCCGACCTCAGCGCAATCTCTTCGGCCGCAACAGGAATCCTGTATATCAGACTTCCTGTAAGCAGGTGATGGGAATCGAACCCACGTATCCAGCTTGGAAGGCTGGTGTTCTACCATTGAACTACACCTGCATATATTAACGCACTTGACTGATAAACAGCCTTGTGCGGAAATGCCCAGAACCGGAATCGAACCAGTGACACGAGGATTTTCAGTCCTCTGCTCTACCAACTGAGCTATCTGGGCCTGTAACGTACATCCTTGCGTCACAACATTGATGATTATACATGGTGTGGAACCAAAAGTCAATACCTATGAAGAAATTATTTTCATCAAACACACAATTTTCAAAAGTGACATTCTGGTTCTCCTCACCATCGACATCGTTCATAAAAATCCAATACTGATTCTCTGTAAATTTGCAGTTTGCAAATACTGCATCATATGTCTGGGAAAGCGTAACAAGTCTGTAGGAGCATTCATAGATGTCCGTATCTGTCACGGCAAGTCCCCAAACGTTATGGCTCTCCACTCCATATGTATCGCTTCCGGTGCAATAACCCGGTTCCACCTCATGACCGCAGATGATTCCGCGCAAAACAACATTGTCACACTCTTCAAAGGCAAGAACCGGATAGGAATCCCAGTCATAGGTTCCGGACTTACGTTAGCTTTGCTATGCCATAAATTCTCAATCTTTTCAATTTACAGAAACTAACTGCTTCAATTTCTGTTTTTAATTTTCCAATAATCACTCTGAATCTACAATTTTTCCTGATATTCTTTGTCATGGAGTTTTACCAGATCATAATGTCCATCCTGATATTTTAAGCCGCTCAGAATATCAGCAGGTATTCAATTAATATAACCTTCCTCTTTCAGGTTTTATTCATAACTGAGTGTTAATGTAATTGAGGTTATGTCATACGGCATGAACGGCGGTGTATACCCGGTTTCTGATTGGTAAACATAAAGCTCCTCCCCGGATGGAGAAATCAGAACCGGGCAGGAACCT
The DNA here is from genome assembly GCA_934402315.1 of uncultured Acetatifactor sp. Lineage (GTDB taxonomy): Bacteria > Bacillota > Clostridia > Lachnospirales > Lachnospiraceae > Acetatifactor. The sequence goes on from CAKRTS010000010.1 coordinate 82,602, forward strand.
CCTGATGTGTTGCCCGCATCCGTACATAATTCCATATGCAGGTAATCCCCCTCCATGCACCACACCCCTCTGAAAAGCAGGGTATATTCCTCATTATCCTCAAACCGGTGATAAAGCCTTGCAAGGCCGGCAAAATCCGGGTCACAGTCTCCATAATGCAGCTCCAGCGTCCAGTCTTCACACACCCATGTCGTATCCGCCAGTCCCTCATTTGTGGGCGGAAGCCACCAGTCATCTCCCGGTGGATCCGCAGTGTCATTTCCGGCACTCATAAGCTCATCTAAGCGGTTCAGATCCATGAGCTGTACCTGCTCATCATAGCCGGCCGGCAGAATCATTGAGCCATAATCACTGACCTGCGGATACCAGTGTGTCTGTGCTCCGTTTCCTGCAATTATATTAATCTCGACATCCGGCTCCTCACGAAATTCCTCAAAAACAGCATACAAAAGTATCGGTTCTGCATTCTCACTTCGATAAAGCACTTCATCCGTCTGTGGCTGGCTGCCATCCGGTGTAGGAACCCAGATCACATGATTCACCGCCAGTGAGGTTTTTTCATCCCGCGGCACAACACAAAACAGATTGCCGTAACCGGCTCCCAAAATACGATCTTCCGGGATTTCTGCCAGAAAGGGCAGTTCGACAAGCAGATCAGGATTATTGTTCTGTATCCAATCCGAAATCGTGGACTTATCATTTTCTTCACGATATCCCAGATATGCGACAGCACCGGCCAGCTGCTCTTCCTCCTCCATCCGGTTCCACAGATCCCAAACCGTCCATCCGGTCTGATCTTCGCCTGTCAGTGTTTCGTCTGTCTCTATCTCCCCGGAAATTTCCTCTTCTGTCTCTGCGTTCTTTCCATCGTCCGTGTCCTCTTCTGTATCCGTTTCTTCCATCTGCTCTTCAGTGGGTGCCGACGGCAGGACACCTGTCTCCTGTCTCCTTCCCTTTCCACAGGCAGTCATTCCGGTCAGTATGGTCAAGAGCAAAGCCCACACCATATAACGTTGAAATCCAATTTTATGCATATTATATTTCTCTCCCTTTGTAAACATCCGGTACATGCTCTTCTTTTCGCGCACCGGATTGTCACTCTCCGTCTGCCTGCTCCAAAAGCCGACCGTTAAGCTCTTCAAAATATTCCCGGAGCTGATTCATCGTCCGTGCATCCGGCTGAACCGTCATCTGCTTACCATCCGAATAATACAGCGTTGCATACCTTTTGGATTTGAAGGACGATCCTGCTGGAAATGTACTGAAATCCACCGACTGCAGCATCTCCCCGACCGGCTCCCAGTATTCCTTCGTAAGCGTTAATCCGACATGCTCTTCTCCGTTTTCCCCCATATAATATGCATGGTATATCCATCGGTTCTCCTCATGCGCATCACGATTAAACTGATAGGAAAAGCGATTCCTCTTCGTTCCCCACAATCCCTGCTGTCCAAAGAAAATCCCGTCAATGACCGGTGCCTCATAATACACAATTTCCGCACCCGTAGGGTGAACGATTTCCTCCATAATCTGCAGCACGGTCCCGAAACGACGGTCATTGGGAATCCTGTACTGTTTACGGTATTCCTCTCCGTCATCCCCCATAAAGGTCAGATAAAAGGTCCGGATATTCGGTCCGTCTGTCGCCCCGATTTCAGGCATCCGGTCTGCCAGACTGTTCTGCCTTGGTTTTACCTCCACAAGCAGTGGTTCAATGGTTCTTACCGCATCCTCAAGCTGCTTCCATTGCTCCGGTGAGACCGGTTGATTTTCCACGGTCCGGTAATCCTCAAAATATTCCTCTTCCGGGTTTTCCGGATCATCTTCTCCCCGTGAAAAGTATCTGGCGCTCACAACTCTGTCCTTTCGGATATCCATGGAAAGATCCGCTCCGTACAGCATTCCGTTCACGTTATAATAGTCTACCCCCACCAGTCCGTCCTGTTCGTGATCCTGCTCCGGATCATTCTCCTGCTGCAAATCCATTTCCTCTGTGCCCATCGTTTCCCTCTCTCCGTTTTCAGAAAGTCTGCTGATTTCTCCCCGGGCCGAACAGCCTCCTGTCAACACACACACAAGTCCCAAAACCCATAGCATGCTTCCATAACGCTTCATCCTCATGAGCTTCCTCCTTTTCCATTACGATGCCCCGGATTTCCTGGTCAGAATCAATAACTGATCCTGTTTTTCAGCGGAATCTTCCATTCCAGCTCCTCATAAGGAATTCGTATACTCGGCATTCCTGACGCATACGCAGCCACCTCATATTCGTAGAAATAATAGACCAGTCCGGTTTCATCCAGATAGCAGTCACCAAGGCAAAATCCATTCCCCTCATAGCATCCGGCATATTCTCTGATATAATCCAGATCCAGCTCACTATCCGGCCCCGGATATTCCCTTTCAAATCGTTCTGCCACCAGATTATGGAACTCCTCCTCGGATGTCGCAAGCAGATCGTGAACACTGATCTCCTCTCCGGTCCTTCTGTCAAACAGCAGAAAATCCTGATATTGTAATCCATGTGCCGCCCCACTCCAGTAATCATATCCGGTCTGTAAAAAACCGATATAATCATCGTCCAGATACGATACCCTCATATAACGGACTCTCGTATTCGGGCTGTTCACATAGGTATGGTAATCGCACTCTTCCCCCTGATAGGTATCCACAAATATCTCTTCTCCGCTCTCTCTCCACATGGTAAGCTGTTCTTCGATCCGTGCATCCCCCGGCATTGTACCATCCATCTCAAAACCCTCTGAATAATACTCACCGATGATTCTTCTGCATCTATCACACCTGACCAGATGGTCAAGCACGGTATATTCTCCGACATCCCTTAAACCGCTTTCCTTCAGCAGACCACAGATTTCAAAGGTTTCCGCTCCCTGCAGAAACGGATAGTGCACCAGATTCAGCTCATCTCCTTCACAATCCGCAAAGTACAGTTCTCCCTGATCAAACACCGCAAAGCTGTTTTCCACAGTCTCGCAGCTTCCATGGAACTTTGAGCTTTTCTCCACGGTAAACAGGAGACGCCCGGCCGCTCCCTCTTTCATTTCATCAAAGGGAAGATAGCAGATATCCATCTGCTCCGGTGAAACCGTGTAATCCATGTCATATTCATAATAATAGACTCCGGTTGCATCCGCTCCTAACAGCTGATATACGTTTTCGCTTACCTCATACTGTTCCCCGGTCTGCATATTACGGTACAGCACCGTTGCGGTTCCGGTATAATCATCCGTTTCGACATTATAACCGTAGTCGTAGGAATGATACAGCATATGCTCTCCGTCATAATAATCCAGCGTATATCCCTTCTCCAGCAGCGGCTGTATTTCTCCCGTCTGCAGATTAAAGGTTACGATAGAATAGTCATCACGGTTCATTAAAAGACAGGTTTCCGTCCACTGCTGCTGCCATGGGAGATAAATGTTGCCTGATACGCCTGCCATATACGGATCTCCGTATTCCTTTGGTATTCCCCTGTATGGATCCTTATCATCTCCCGTAACCCTCTGTCCCGGATCTCCGTCCGGTGTAAGCTCAAAGATCTCGGTTCCGTCCCGGTAGCTTCCGTATGCTTCATCTCCATCCGGAGTATCCCAGTCTCCCCAGACCGGAATATAGATCCGGTCCTCCACAATATAAAGATCCCTTACATGCATCCCCTCGGTCAGCGGGATACGCAGCAGCTTCTTTTCTCCGGTTTTCTTATGAATCTTCCAAATCAGGCAAAACGGCTGCTCATCCTCTGTATCTGTCCTGTTTTCTGTGCCAAGACAATACAGGAAATCTCCATACAGCGTCAGTGCATGATCCCATCCAAAGAAGGGAGGCGACGTTTCATCTCCGGTTTTCTCTTCCAGCCGGGTAAGCAGCTGCATAGCATTGGTCTTTCGGTCAATCGCATAGACATTTCCTCTCTCCGTCATATAGACGTGGCTGGAATCCGCCGTATAATAGCCGTTATAAAAAAGATACGGATTCGCTATCCCGCGCTCCTTTGTTTCCTGCGGCATTGGCACTGCTCCTGCTCCCGTATCACCTCCACCTGCATTACCTTCACCTGTATCATTCTGCTCCGGTTCCGTGAAAACACTGCCGTTTCCTTCTGCTTCCTCACGGTCACCGCCCGGGATTTTCGCAATCTGAACCATCGTGGAACAACCGCACAGACTAAGTGCAAGCAGTCCGGCTATTCCTGTCCGGATAAGTTTCTTCATCCTCTTCCTCCCTTCATAACCATCCTGTTAATCTGCCGCCTTCTTAACCGACACTGATCTCCAGCTCTCTCAGATCTCCTTTGGCGCCAAACAGATCATAACCGTTAAGTAACTAAAACTTGGCATTGAACAGCTTTTAAACCGTTCATTTAAGACCAATGATCCGATTTTTAAGGCTGTACTTGAAAAGTCTGCGTTAGCATCTCAACCAACGGTATCAGGATTTTATAACCGCATGGACGAAGACACTTTAATTCAGTTTCTGAAAATCAGTCGGATACTCAGAAAAAGGATCTACAGCATCCAGATGCCTCAGGCAGTGATTCTGGATCTTGATTCCACTCTTCTTGAAGCATACGGCAGACAGGATTCAGCACATGCTCTTGCCTATAACATATTTAATTGGTTCAGACGATTGGTGTTATCAGCAAAAATGCGGAAACATCGCATTGATACCGTCCGTTTAAAACTGCTGAAGATTGCTGCAAAAGTAGTTCATTCAGCAAGATATGTCACATTCAAGCTGTGTAGCAGTTGCCCATACAAAGAAGAATTCTATGATACCCTTTCTACGATAAGCAAGCTGAATGTACAGCTGGAATAGCAACTGTTAACAAACCTTGACAGCCTAATAGGAATCCCATTCAAAGGTGTACGCCGTATGTTCCAGTCCGTCATAAAGCGCTCTTCCGTCCTCATGAACAATATCCATATGTGTCTCATCTACCAGTTGTATCGAATAAACTCCCCAAAATTCATCCGCCGGGTCATCCACATTGGTCATGGAAAAGGTAACGCGCATCACCCCATCTTTTTCTGCCTCGTCATCAACACTCCACGTTCCCACATACGCGGCAAGGAGCTCACCGTTTCCATATCCGTAGCTATAGGACATATGGTATCCGGGACGCTGGAAATTCAGAATCATGGAAATCTCACTGCCATCCTCTGTGATTGCCGACCACCATCCGAAAAACGGCTGACTGTTATAATCGGTCATATCGCAGACACCGGGTGAATACCAAGGGGTATTCATGCTTCCATCGTACAAAGACAGGGAAGGGTTCCAATCCAGTACCTGTCCGTCACTGTCCACAATGACTACCTGCGTTCCGGGCATGGCATCACTGGGATTGGCGCGCAGCAATATCGGCTCTCCGCTCTCGCTGCGATAGAGAACCTGCCCGGTTTCCCCATAATATCCGTTACTCTCGTTCATAATCCATTCGTTTACCGCTACAGAAGCCGTCGGGTCTGCGGAGATAATACAGTAAATTTCCGTGCCCCCGTCCGGTTCTTCCACATAATTCTCTCTTGGTATTTCCGCCAGAAAAGGATAATCCGACAAATCATTTTCTGTCAGATAAGAATCAATGTCCGTGGCATATCCAAGAAACATGGCAGCACATATATCGCCATTTGCGGCAGCAATATCGCGAATGGCATCTATGGACAGACCTTCCGCAGATGCCGTGTTCTGCTCCAGCGGCTCTGTTTCTATCAGAAGCAGTCTGCCAAAAAGATTCTGGATAATCTCTTCCATTCCGTCATAGGCATCCGACCATACATAAACCGCATAGACATAGGTATATCCTTTTGCTTCCGTCACAAAGACATTCCAATAGCTTGTGTCCTCTACCTGACCTACCGAAAATTTTACAACATAAACCGGATACCCGATATTTTCACTATAGGTATCATTCTTTTCAACAGTAACATTTTCTGCCTCGTAAAGGGACTGACCTGTGGCCGCACGCAAGGCGTAATCCTCTGACGACTCGCCATCCTCTCTGGTACTGGCATAGGAACAGTTGATCACACTGACAAAGCCGTCCTCCGTCATGTCTTCGTAATAATAACTGGCATCCGGATGATTGATGCTTTGAACAATGGTCATATTGGTAAAGGGAAGTGCGCCGCCGGTAAGAACCGCAGGGTTCATCATTTCCACCGCATCCTCCTGCTGCGCTTCATCCTCCTTCACAACACCTGTTTCCCCCTGTATTTCCGTTTCCTGAGTTGTTTTTGTGGCTTCCTCCTGCACACTTCCTGTTGCAGAGGGAAAGCTTTCTTCGGTGTTGCCACAGCCTGTCATGCAAAAAATACCGACAAATACCACCATCATTTCCCGAATCTTTTTCATACTCTCCTCCGTTTTCATTACGCCCAGGGATCCTCAGCTTTGGGCTGCCGTATTGCGGTCAGCAGATATTGTTCCCACAAAAACCATCTGCCGTCTCCCTTTTGGCGCAGCTTCACAGGACGAGGACTGTCCGCGCCTCCGCAAGGAATAAAGAGTTTCTTATATCCCTCCTCCGCATCGGAAGTCTGATTGCTCTCAATTACGATTCGGAAGGGTTCATCGGGTTTGTAATTGTTATCCGCTGTCGCACCCACGAAATAGGAAAACGGCAGATAGGTTTTTCCTCCCCGGAACCGGTCATCCAAAAAGGATATTTCCTGCCCATTGAGCGGTCTTGGTCCGCGCAGCCAGTTCAGCATCTCCAACCCGGCTTTTTTATCCGCGCTGTAGGTGCAGAGTGCACATACCGCCAATGCTGCCGTCTTAAACGGACTGTCCAGACCCGCTTCCGGCAAAGCCTGCATTTCTTCCAGATTTTTGGGCAACGATACAAAGGAAAATTCTTCTCTGTCAACAGTATTCATAGTGTTCTCCTTTCTGATACTGCGAATGGCACTGAATTTACTCAGAGCCGCCCTATTGTTGAATCTCTGCAATCTTATCTGCGCTTGATTATTTCACGGTAATACTTGCAAGAATTGCCTGTACGTCGGCATCATCCACAGAGATAGAACCCTCGTCCGCCTGCAGCCAGCAGGTAGCCATTATCTGGTTCGGCTCTGTCGTCCATACAACTGCCGTGGGCTTCTCCATGCTGGTAGCAGTAAATCCCTGCCATTTGCATCCGCCAATGGTCATATCCTCTAAATCCTTAACATCATTATAATAGTCCTTTAAAACCACCAGTGAGATGTCCGGTGTGTAGTACTCAATGGTCAGCCCCGGCTTGGTAAACTGATCCCAATCATCCTTGGCATCCTTATAAATCATAAGGCCGGAAGGATCGCCCGGTTCATCCGGATACTCTTCAAAAAAGTCACTTTTAGGAAATGCCATCCAGCCGTCCGGAATCAGTACGGATATTTTCATATTTTTCATTTTATTTATTCTTCCCGTTAAATTACCTAAATCTGTTTCGCTCTTAATTTTCCTTCTTATTCAGATATGCACCGTAAATATACAGAGCCGGAAGAATCAGACCGATCAACAGAGAAGTTACATTAAAGCTGCTACCTACAACTACATTCAGGATATTTCCAAGAACGGAAAGAGCCGCTACGATTGCTCCCCAGATAATACATTTCTGTGCCATTTCCGGCTTTTCACAATTCTTAACCCCCATAACACCTGCAATCAGCTGTACAATACCGCTTGCCAGACACAGGAAAGAAGCCAGATAAAGCATTCCCGTTCCCGCTGCGCTTCCTGCCAGCGCTGCCAGACCACTGACACCAAGAATTGCTACGATACCGGCGATAATACCGAATGCGCCTCCGATAATCATCAAAATTCCTGTTACCATTAAAAACTTGTTTCCTTTCATAAAAATCCTCCTTTATTATAAGTTTAGTTTCGCGGTTATGTAGCTGCATATCTGCCCCTCTCATCCGCTGGCTATAATATATCAGGGAGAACCTTAAAAATATATACTCACCATTCGTATTTTGGAGCATCTCCCTTCAAATACGAATGGCTAGTATACAATATATAGATGTATGTAATGTGCTCATACAATATATAGTTTTTAATCCGTACGAGTAAGTTCCTCCAGCCTGTCGCACCTGCGGAACAAATCAATGTAAACCATCAACTCTTCCCGATTGGAAACACCAAGTTTTCGGTTCAGATTCGTATTGTGTTTTCTTGCCGTTCCGATGCTGATGTACAGTTGCTCCGCCACTTCATTGATATCGCAGCCTTCGATAAACAGCCGTAACACCGTTTTTTCCGTAGGTGTCAGGCCCTGCACCCGTTTAGCAAAATCCCGTAACAGTTCTTCTATATCCGGCGGCAGATCTCCCGGTGCCAGCATTTGGTTTTTATGGGAATTAACAAAGGCAATCAACGCATCAATTTCCGAAATTCCAGAGCGGTGCTCTCCTATCCCATCCTCCTGCATGGCTTTCAGGCTCTGGACAATCGGGGAAACAAAATGCTTTGACAGAAAAACAGAGAGCAGCACAATCACCACCAAAAAACCAAGGGAACCAAGCACCCACAACTGCCTGCGGGTCAGGGAAGCCTGCCAGTAGCTGTTTTCCGAAATCAGCGTCATGACGGTAAGCGGCAGTCCGCTCGCCGTTTTTACCGCAAGAGGCTGGCACGCCCCAAAATACCGATAATTACCGGCAACACAATTTTGGTAATACTTTCCCTTCCGCATTTCCATAATGCCCTCCGGCATCAGATATGTTCCGGCTGAATTACCAATCATCGCTTTTTCCAAAAACACATGATCGCTCTCCATCGGGGCAAGTACCGCCACCATATTTCCGAAGGGACTGTCCGTTACCGGATAGGAAAGCGAAAAATAAAGCTCGCTCAGCTCCACTCCGCAGATACCCAGAACCCGCCCTTTGCCGTCCAGTATGGGGACACATAACAGCAGCGCATCCTCCCATGTATCCTTTAATTGCACCCGCTCCGTCCACAAAACGCCTTCCGCGAGCCGGGTTCCCGAAAATTCCATCAACGAATCGTAACCCGGAATGGAAGAGGTATCATATTCCAGATTCCAGCGGTTGTGCATCTGCACCTGCTTCTTCCGCGCCACATCCGCCGCGCCGCGAAAATACACGATATGCTGATCAGCGGCGCCTACTGCCTTCAGATCGGAAAAACGCAGATAGACACCCATACGGGAAGAATCCGCGTTTTCTGTCCCTGTATTCACTGTTGCATCCAAAAGGAAAAATGCGCCGCTGCAGGAATTGGATTTTAAAACCGTCTCCAGTACATTGTACAGGGAATCCTCCACCTCTGAAATCAGTGCCGCATTATCGTTTAAATCGTCAAATGTCTTATCCTCCGCAATCAGAATATTGTCCAGCTCCCGCGTAATTTCTCCGGAAAGGGTAATACTTCTTGCTGTCAGAATATCCATCTGCGTGGAAAGCATGGTTGCCGTATTCTGCTGCTGTATACTGAGTGCTTCTCCAAGGCTGCGCTCCGAACCCGGAATCACTCCGGCAATACTCAATAATGAAATTGCTCCCCCAAAGATAACCAATGCCATACAACACCAGTATAACGCCAGCTTCCGGTGCATACTGACACTGTATTTTCGCGCCTGCCGAATTGTAAGCCATATGTTCTTTATCGATGCCACCATTTCCCCTACCCCGATCAAATTCCATCCGTTCTATTCTTGAAAATCTGCTTTAAATGCATCCAGAATCCGCTCCGAAAGCTCTTTTACAGACTGCGCAGGGGCATCTAAATATGTATTACGCCCCATGCGAAGCTCGTGACGAATAGATTCTTCAAATTTAGTTTCCAGCGAAAGATAATTTTCCATCTGCGGTGCTGTATAAAAGGTATAGGAGTCCTGCGTTTCCATAAATGCCTGATACAGCGAAACATACATAGGGTTTTCCAAATTGCCTATTGTCTCCGGCAGACAGATGTCAAAGGCTTCCTGCTTCACCGGCATATATCCTAACTTTGTAACAAAATCCACATTTGTCTGCGCATCCGTCAGCCATTTCAAAAAGGTCATACACGCCTTTTCCCGCTCCGGCGTAGATTTCACCGTGCAGATTCCTGCACCTCTCTGCATCACCAGCTTTTCCCCCTGTTCAAAAATAGGGCAGGGCATGGAAACAATATCTACCTTTTCCGATGTATTATCCGCATAAGTAACCGTGTCGGAATAATAAAGCACACTGGCGGAGGAAGCCACTGACACAATGGCATCACCTGTACGCAGCGGTTCCGTAGCATATCCGCTCTGCAGCCAGACGCCACCCTGCAGCGCAGCCTGTGCATAGGGCTCCCATACCTTCTCAAAAACAGGACTAAAATTTATCTGGTTCTGTTCAAAAAAGTTCTCCCCTAAAGATTCCACTCCCACCTGAAAGTAGTTAAATAGGTAGTCATGTACAAAAAAAGTCTTGCCGTCCGTCCACTCCGCATAAGTTTCCGCCAGATGGTATAAGCCTTCCCACGTTTTCAGCTCTTCCACACTTGCACCTGTCGCCGCAGCAAACCGTTCAAATGCAGTCTGGTTGACAAATAAAATTTCCGTGGATTTTGCCACCGGAAGAATAAGCAGTCTATCCCCTATCACGCCTTCCTCCACAAAGTCAGGAATAAATTCTGCCAGCTCCTCCTCCGTAAAATAATCCCGATAATCCACAAGCACCGTATCATCGGGCATCGACAGAACCGTTTTGGGATAGGATACAAACATATCCGGAAGCTCTGCGGCCCCCGGGTCTCCAAAAGCGGAAGATAAAACATTATCATGAATCGTATTGGTATTGGTAACACTTCCCACCTGCACCTGGATATTCTGCTCCTGTCCCACCGTTTCATTAAACAGGGTAATCAGGTCATTTAACGGTGATTTCGCCTGACCACCGTATACATGCCAGATAGTGACTGTCACCGGTTCCCTTTTCCGGCTGCAGCCGGTACTGCCAAACGCCAAAAAAGCAATCAATGCAAGTGCAATATATTTTTTATATCTAAATCTTTGTCTCATCCGATATTTTCCTCTTAATGCTTCTGCCATTTCCTATTTTCTATTATAAAGATTTCCTAAAACAGAAAAACCCCCCATATGGGGAGTTTCATATGGGGGGTGATACTATTAAAACCCGTTAATTATTAAATTCTTTTTTGTCACTGCCACCGCCAGTTTTGTTTTAGAATCAAAACCCGTTTTCCGTAACATGTTGCCAATATGCCATTTCACAGTTTCCGGCGAGACGGACAGACCCTCAGAAATCTGCTTATAAGATTTCCCCTCCACCACCAGCCGCAGTACATCCAGCTCCGCTTTGGTGAAATCACAGCTTTTTGCCGCTCCGACCATAACGGTCGGGGAAGCGTCCGGATATATGGATTGCCCGTCCATGGTGCAGTCCATGACCTCCAACAGCTCCTCCTTACTTGCATCTTTATACCAGAAGCTTTCAGCCCCCGCCTTGCGGGCACGCTCCAGAAAACTGCATTCTGCCATGGAAGTGACGATAATCACCTTCACCTGTGGCATGGATTGTTTGATTCGTTCCGCCGCTTTCAATCCGCTTTCATCGTTTTCCGTGCAGACATCCATCAAAACCAGATCGCACCCTGTCCTGCGGCACACCTCCTCCGCCATTGAGGCATTGGCTATAGAACCGGCAAGTTCATATCGTCCGCTGGCAAGAATATGATGTTCCATATCCTCCCTTGCCATCCTCTGATCCTCAACCACCAATACTTTTATCATGCGCTCTCTCCTCCGGTTCCTCTATAAATTTGGGAATCCGAAATGTCACGGAAAACACCGGTGCAGTAGAAACCGCCATCTGGCAGCAACTGCTCTCCACACGCCGCCGAAGTGTGGACAATCCGCCCCCCTCCACAACTCCTTCTTCCGGCACACTTCCGTTGTTACTCACCCTGACTGTATCATAGTCCCTCTGGTTCGTAAAGTCTATCTCCAGCTCCGTTGCTCCACCATGCCGGACACTGTTGATCATACACTCCGACAGGGCAGGCATCAGCCAATCCTCTCCTTTTTCATCGGTTGACAATTCACCCCGGACAACGACCTTTAACCCGAGCATATTGCCTCGTTCTTCCAGCTGTGCCCGCCAACCCTTACCCGGGCTGTCCGCTTCCTCTGTCTGAAGCAGCCACAGGGCACGGTTCCATCGCTTAAGCAGCTCCTTTTCCTGCATCTCCTCCATTCCGTTTGTCAAAAAACGATTCGTGGCAAGAACCGTATGTCCCAGTTCGTCATGAACCCGCATTTTCATTTCCAGAATTTCTTCCTCTCTGGTTAAAGTAAGGATATTGTGCGAAAGTTCTTTCATGGATAACGCCACCCTTTTTAGGCGCTCATTTTCCCTCTTTAACTCCTCACCGTTCTCATAGAGCGCAGTTACATTTCCGGCAAGAAACTGAACAAACCTTTCCCCGGACTTCGTGACAACACTGCTCTCCGAAAATCTCCAGACCTCGCCCTCCGGGAACCGGTAGACCATCGCCTTGGGATTCAGGATACTCACCGCTTCACACGGTCTGTCCAGTGCCTCACGAAATTCCTGAACGCTCTGGATATCCCTGCCCGCCAACAGATGCTCCAGCGAATACATCCTGCGGTTGCACAGTCTAGGCAATCCGTTTTTGTCAAAAAAGGCAATTCCGCTGGGAAGATTATCCAGACTCTCCTGCACCTGCTTTGCGGGGGAACCTTCTCTGGAATGTCCCCAGACCATGGACCATAGGAGTCTCAACATCATAACCATTCCTGTTACCCCTGTCATAAACACCACGACTGCAAGCCAATCCGTCACTGTCCTTCACCTCCCGTACCTTCCGGGTTATCCACAGAATAGGAGATGACCCACGAACCATCCACATCGCGGCTGACTTCGCCCTCCCGAAAAGAAAGGCCTCCGGACAAATCCGCTTTACATTCCATATTCATGGACAGCTCCTCCTTCTCTTTTTTCACGTCAAGGAAACAGTACAGGACAGCAATCCCTCCCATAGTCCTTTCCAACACGCTCTCATAAAAATCAAAAATCTGCATTGCCGCCTCTCCGGCAACTTCTTTCTCACCTTCTGTTCTCCAACTGCACAGGACACCATACGCCCGCAGATAACGCATCGTCTCCTCAAGGCACAATTCCAGCTCCTTTACCGGAATGGTTGAATTTTGCGCCGTTATAAAAATAAGATTGCTCCGACGCTTTAAATATGCCCCGATTACGGTAATCTTGTGAAAAAGCAGTCTTTTCTCTGATTCCTCTTCCGTTTCGGAGCATTGTTGAACCAGCTTCGACAAAACCTGTATCTGATGCGCCGTCTGTATCTGCACCATGTCGTACAAATGATTTTTTACCTCCAGCTGCGCGATCTTCTTTCTCGTTTTCAGATTTTCTTCCTCTATCAGATTCGTGTCCTTTAACTCTTCCTTTGCCGCTTCCAACGCCTTTAGCGTCTCCAAAAGCTCCGATATGTCCTCCTGCCACCGGACGTATCCGCCTTTTATGGGGGCTTCGGATACCCGCATCCCCTCCTCACTGCCCCACTCTTTTGCGGCATAACAGTTCTTATGATTTTCATCTGTTATCTGCGCCGCGATGGTAGATGCCATAAAAAGCTGTTCGTAACCGTTGTTAGAGGGAATCAGCCCCGACTGAATACAGCTTTCAAAAATTGCCGCATTCAACAGACAAAAGGCTGCTGTCATATCTCCAAAAAGAACCTTCCACAAGGGGATGCGTAAACAATAACCAATGGCGTAGAACACCGCCATTCCGAAAACTGCGAAGGGAAACCAGATAAATTTTTTGGTCTTGGGAATCCTGCATTTTAACAAAATCAGAAACAATGTCGTCAGAAAACAGACTGTCATCCACCCGGCAGCCAGATAATACACCACACCATATTGATAGGTATCCTCTATCCACGGTCTTTCCCCTAAGAAACGAAAGGCGAGCTGGTGCATGTCATTGCTCAAAATCAAAAGAATCAAAAGTACCGACGGAAAAAACAAAGAACATGCCGTTACTTTCGGAATTTTATAACTTTCCGGTTTTCTCATATACAAGGCAAGGCATACGCTGATGGCAGGAATAAGAAGCATCGGAACATAATACAGATACCACAGAAAATGCTTTGCAAATACCCACTCTTTCGGAGTTACATACCGGCAGGAACGGACAACCATCCAGAAAATCATGAAAACTGCGATTGCAGTCAGACAGTTCCGTGTCTGCCGGTGTATGATACGCTTTGAAAAGGATATTGCCCAGACAGTATAGATCAGTATGTACAATGAAGGGCGCAGTGTGCGGAAAAACCAATACCAGAACGGATTGGCAATATTCAGTTGACGACACAAAATTGCCGCGAAAATGCACAACAATACCGGGAGCCGCTTCCCAGATACAAATTTTCCCATGTTTGATTCCGTCATTTTAGCCGCACTCATATTTTCTGCATAAATCTATCGCCCTTAAATACTTCTCCAGTTGCTCCATGCTGTATCCCATTTTCTCCAGATACACCTTGGCAACCCACTGCTTCGTTGCATGCATATTCCGTTCGTTTTCATGCTCCTCCATAGCTTCCTTGGGAGATTCTTCCAGAACAGTTTGCAGACACTGTCGAGTATATCATATATTTGTTTTTTAATATAGTCTTTTTCTCATTTTGTATACCTATCTAATCCTATACCCTTCATACCACCGGCTTTCAACAGCAACCTGACAGTGACCGAACCTTCATCCGTTTCCGCAGAAAATGCCTTACTTGGCAACCGATGGCAACGATTGCATCAGCGCAAAGAATTGCTGTGCCTCACCTGTACTGAAATATGCATACCATGCCTCCAGAGTATCAGATCGGAAAACGTCCAAACACTCAATAATCTGCTTTGCCCATAGCAGAGCCCCCGTACAGCCTGCTGTAATCAGATTTCCGTCTGTGACGGAGGGCTTGTCAACAAAGAAACTCTGTCCTTTGTAATCAGGGCAGAACATATCCAAAAATCCTGCTCCGTTGCTTGTGTGGGGACGCTGATCCAGCAATCCGGCACGAGCCAGAGCGACTGTCGCACCGCAAATAGCGCATACAGTACCACCGACAGAAAGCAGTTCAGCCGCCTTCTTTATAATAGCGCCATGTTTCGGATCATCCCATGTATCTGCACCCGGCAACAGCAGGACACTCTTTCCGTTGACCGTGATGTCATCAACGATACCATCCGGAATGACCGTCAGACCACCCATCGTTTTTACGGGCTCTTTCGAGACGGCAACGGTCTTTACGCACACCTGCGGTGCATCCTTTTTGAAAAATCTTTTTGAGTTGAGCTCTGCGGTAACATACCCAGTCTCCCAATCCGCCATTGTATCCAGCACATAAACATAAACTGTAAACATAATATCTTTCCTTTCTGTTTCCTTTGTTTTTTACTTCTCCATATTACTACCGTATTGTTGACAACAATATGGCAACAATCTAAAATAAAAAAAGAAAGAGAGGAAACGATCGAATGAAGGTTGACCGGCTTGTCAGCATAATTATGATACTCCTTGACAAAAAGCGGGTTGGCGCACAGGAGTTAGCAGATCTGTTTGAAGTGTCGCCCCGCACGATTTATCGTGATATAGACGCGATCAGCATGGCGGGGATTCCTGTCCGCTCAACCTCCGGCGTGGGCGGCGGTTTTGAAATCATGCCGGAATATAAAGTTGACAAAAAGGTTTTCTCAACGGATGACCTTTCAGCGCTGTTGATAGGACTGACAAGCCTTTCGGGAATGATAAGGGAAGATGATTTCGTACATGCTCTGGCAAAGATCAAGAGCTTTATCCCCGCTGACCGGGCAAGGGATATTGAATTAAAGGCAAATCAGATCTGTATCGACTTAAACCCATGGATGGGAAATGGAAATATAAAGCAGACATTGGAAACTGTAAAGGACGCTTTACAGGCGAATCAGTTACTTTCCTTTACATATATAGACGGGCACAGCAACAAAACCAACAGAATTGTCGAGCCATATCAGCTTGTGTTAAAGGGCAATCATTGGTATTTTCAGGGGTACTGCCGTACCAAAAACGACTACCGCCTGTTCCGGCTGTCCAGAATAACCGAATTGCAGGTGCTTCCGGAAACCTTCAGTCCCCGGAATTATCAAAAGCCGATTTTAAATTTTGAGGAAACCCTGGAGACGCTCCAATCAGATATAAAAATCCGCGTTCACAAATCGGTGTTGGACAGAGTGCTTGAATTTTGCACCTACGACCGTGTGACCCCGGATGGGGACGACTACTATCTTGTAGACTATCCATTTATTGAACGGGATTATTATTTTGATATGCTTCTCAGCTTTGGAGACAAATGCGAGTGCATAGATCCTCCGCATATCCGCGAAGAGATAAAGCGGAGGATACACAGCATGGCAGCCTTATATGAGCACCCGAGGGCTCAAAGTATTACTACAGCACCTGATAGCTCATCATAAAAAGGAGGATTAGCAGAACCATAAATACCCTGACCAGTTTCTGATAAGTCGTTGTCGCCGGATCCTTGACGGGATTCCATGCTTCTTTCATTCCCGGCATATTGTTTATATCGCTCCGATTTCCTCCGATTCCGGTTTCCTTCCGGGCGCTGAGCCGGTTCGACGCATAAGAGAGCATTTCTTTTGCCGCCTCTGCTTCATGCTCCGATACCTCAAGCGTCCTGCCGTCTGCAAAGGTGAGCCATCTCCCTTTCTTATTTTTCGTGTAAATCCATCCGCTGATGTCTGTGAGAAGCGGAAGATAGTAAACTCCGGCTGCGTCCTGTTCATCAATGATGAAATGATAGGTAACCGTGAACGACCTGTTTCTGGAAGCCGGCTGCATAAGAAAATATTCCATGCAGAAAAGCTCCCTGATCTGCTCGCGCTGTCCCCATGTATCAAAGCATGCAAGCGTCCGCATGACCGGACCAATGACAATAAGAACGGAAAACACTGCCCCTACCAGCAACAAAAAGGCTCCGTATATCATGACCGATGAATTATCGCTGAGAGGCGACGCCGCTTCCCTAAACATCACTCCACAAAGCGGGAGCACCAGTGCAGCTTCTGCCAGAGAAACTCCCCGAAAAACGGCATTCTGACAGAATAGATAATAAAAGCCGACAAACATGGCAGCATTCTTTCCATTACGGTAGCGAAGCGGAATCCGCATAAGCAGAAGCTCAGACAGGAAGCCAACAAGCAGCACCGCTTCCTTACACGCAAGTATATATATATCCCATACATCCATAGATACAGCCATATTCCGTGGGAGCCATAGAGCGCCAGCAGGTCTCCGTCCTTTGCATTTTTCAGAACACTATGCAGGATACTCTCTCCGTAAACCAGATGATAACCTATACCGCACACCATTATTATCCATGCGGTATAATCGGGAATACAGGACAACACCCAGCGCTTGCGGCTGCCATGCTCATGTCTCCGCTGACGCCAAAACCCGATTCCCCACAGAACCGGATAAAGAAACACGACAAGAAGCAGCGCAAGGTTCGTCTCCGGCATCATTGTCGTTAGGAGCAGGCTCAGACGGCTTGCACGGGAAGTTTCCCTCAAGAGATTCGGCACATGTGCGCAAAGCGACGCCACCCCCGCCAAAAGTATCGCAAAGGCTCCCGGTATCGCCATCAGACTGACTGTTTCCGCTTTTGACTTACGTTTCACCAGATGGTACAGGTCGACGAGATACAGACCTGCATTCAGATATAGAAGTATCATCGTGAACCAGAAGTTCGGCAAATATTCGGTGTCCGCCGTATATAATCTAAAGAAATCCTTGAGTTCCGCTATCATTTTTCAATCTTCTCTCCATTGAACTTTTTCGTGTTTACTCTTACGACATATAATACCATATTTTAACAGCGAAAAAGCCAAAATGTAAAAAAAGATAGGTTATGTGTAACTTTTGGCACAGAGAATGCCGCCTTCCTCTGTTTCTCCTTAATTTGTAATTCCCAGACTTTCATTCACACTCGTTCCTGCTACGTCAAGGTTGCAAGGTACTTATCCAACTGCTTTTCTTCCAATCCGGCGATTAGTTCAGTAAAAGCTTCTAAATCTCCCTGTGCGGCATATTTATCCAGCGTATTGTAATAATCCAAACGATTTTCTTTCGCAATGAATATGGGCAGAAAGCCTTTGCTTAATAACTGATAGTTCATAAGCAATCTTGAAGTCCTGCCATTACCGTCTGCAAAAGGATGTATCCGCACAAACTCTGCATGAGTCCATGCCGCAAGTTCAACACCGTTTAAATCCTTTCTCTCTTCCATTTCCACATAGAAGTTTTTTATCTGGGCATACATTTCATTTCCCGCTGGTGGTGTATGGCTGGCCCCACTGATCATTACCTCTTCTCTACGATATATACCGCCTGTCAATATATTTTCCATCAGCAACGCATGAATGTCTTTTACAATTTTCTCATCCAATACCAGTCCCTGCCTGACACAATCCTTCACATACTGATACGCCTTCTTATGATTTACAACCTCATAAATCTCTCTGAGCGATTTGCCTCCGATGGCGATTCCGTCCTCCAGTACCACCTTGGTTTCCATAAGAGTCAGTGTATTGCCCTCAATTGCAGTAGAATGATGTGTATATTCGACTTCAAAAACCTTCTCATAAGAAGCAATCGTTATTTCAGGAAAGGTATCCCGTAAGGCTTCATACTGCTTCTGCTTTTCCAACAACCCCGATAAATTCATGCTTCCTCCTCGTTCCTTTAAAATTCATGTTTATGGATAAAATTGTCCTTCCATACTGATACATATTATATCTTCGTTCTGATAGAATGGCAACCGAATTAAATAACATTAACTAATTCCTTGCACAGCATCACCAGATCATACCGTATACCCTCCCGGCTTCTCCATTCCCTGTTGCTCCATTCTTCCTGTGATACATCATCCCCGCCATATATGAGCGCGCCATAGTCAAAGCCTCTATATTGTGCAACAGCGATGCATCCCGCCTGTTCCATTTCTACAATCTTTGCTCCATCTGCTTTCCTTTGGGCAATCCTGTCTGCTGTCTCCCTGAAAATAGCATCTGTTGTCCATGTCAATCCCTGTATGTATGAAACATTCTTTGCTTTTAGGGATTGAACTATTTTATCCGTTACACTCTTATCTGTGTAGATGTATTTTGACGGTTTTATATAATGATAGGAAAAACCTTCATCCCGGATTGCTCCATCCACAACAAGAAGCTGCCCAACCTCTATATTCTTATCGAGCACTCCGCCTCCGCCACAAAACATGACCTTTTCTACTCCCATGGCGTTAAACAAATCCAGATTGCCTGCACAGGCCGGGCATCCTACCGCACCGAGCGTAATTAATATGTCTGTGTCTACAAACCGATATACCAAAATTATGTTTTCTCCACCGATTGTCTTTTCGAGCATTATCTTCCCATCTGCAAGTAATTTATCTATCACTTCCGGGAAAAAAGTAATGACCATCCTGCTACATTCAAATTTCCTGTCAACCCATGTCGTAGGATTAATTTTTGCATCTTTATTGTCATCAAACTCTAAGATCGGATAATTTTTTTTCATATACATGGTATGTGTCTCCTTTTCCTGCCTATTTATCGCCGGATCTCCCGGATCATGATGTAGTTGTTTAAAAGTGTGCCGTCCTTTAATCGAATTGCATTAGGATGAATGCCTGCGATTCGGAAGCCCATCTTCTCATACAGGTACCGCGCTCTGGAATTGCCTTCTACAAACTCCAATTCAAGCTGCGTTACACACTCTCTGGCTTCTGCAAGGCCGATCATCTGCTCAAACATTTTTGTTCCAATCCCCTGATTCCAGAATTCACTAAGCAGGGCAATTGCTACGCTGGCTCTATGCCTTGTTTTCATTCCCTTATAAAAACTTATTCCACAATTGCCAACAACCTTCCCGTCCACTATACACATTAGCATAGCTTCATCCGGGGATGCATTTTTCTCCTCAAACAGCCTTTTTTCTCCTTCCGCGGTGTATTTCCCACACTCCTCCGGACAGCGCAGAAGAAAATCTGTTTCTCCGGCAGAAATGAACATATACTCCAGTGTGCTTGCTACGTCCTCCTCTTTAGGGCTGCGCAATAATGCTTCCCGCCCATCCTTTAATCGAAACCTTACATCCTCAATAATCATACCTTTTTCTCCTTTCAGAAATTTAACTAATTGCGAAACTCACATATTTCAGATAACAGTTGTACAATATGTACATGACCGCAAGCAGCGCACTCCGGAGCCGCCGGCGTTTAGATGCCGTACTGTGGCATCTTATGCGGCCGCTGCGAGCGGAGGGTAGCGCAAGCGTGCCTGCGGTGGTCTGTACATTTTGTGCAACGTCACTTGTGAAAAATAAGTTTCGCAATTAGGTTATTTAATTGCTCCACAGAATCATGATAGATAAAAAAAGACCACCTACCCGAAAGATAAGTGGTCAAAAACAACTATACAAATTTCTGTGTTCTTGAAAGCTTATTTTTCTTCGCAACCGGAATTTTTACATACAACATTAAGACCCTGCACTCGAACCTGCACTGTCTCAATAATTTCGTATGTAATTTCGACTGCGAATATAAACATAATTCAGCTTCCTTTCCTAAAATTTTTTTCAATATAAACCTTATGCGTTATTTTGTCAATAAATTTTTATACAAATTAGTAACAGCCAGCGTTAGAGCATACAGAAAACCTCCAAATCCCTGCAGATCCGGAGGTTCAATGATTACTTCCTGTTATTTTTCAATTTCTTTTTATATTGGAACGCCTTTGGACACATGCTCACAGCTACGGTAAACATTATAAAGCCCCCTATCATGCATACAAAGTATAACATTCCAACCAACGTACTTGAACTAATGTCTCCCTCGGTCGCGTATATTTGTCCCTTATACAGATACGCCGTGCCCATATAATCGACTCTTTGGAGTGCCGATGTCCAACCGTGCATCTTGTATTCTTCTCCGTTATAGAGCACAGTAATCTTATAAAAATTCTCATACCCTACCTTCGTCTTCACAACTGTCTTTTGAACATCCGTAACCATAACCTGTACAGGCTTTATCCCCTCAATTTCCTGTCCATGAAATTTCGGCCACAGATATATAAACCCTACCGTGCAGATAACAAAGAGCACAAAGCATATCCTCGTAATTAATATATATCTTTTTGCCCGTTTTACTTCAAGATCCCTGTAAGCGACCGATTCCTCTATTCCCTTAAGCGATTCCTGACTCATATTGACATTTCCTCTCATCCACAGTTTTTATAATCTCCGGCAAATTCTTCTTTACAAGCTGCCTTGTTGTATTGTCCATCTGCGTAAGTACATACGGACGAGTCCTCGTTATATCAGAAAAAATCGCCTTCATCTCATCTTCATCTTTTGCAGACAGCTGCTTTGACTCTCCATCCCTCTCGACAACTTTTACATAATAGGAGTAGACGGTAATTCCCTTTTTTGTATGGGAAATCACTTCCTTATATACGATGAGCGCATTATCTAAGAATATAAGATCGTATGAACCATCGCAGTGTATCGCATACCGCCTTCCGACATTGCAATACTTATAATCCGAACCTGAGTCCAGGTCCTCCGAAAGCAAGTATTCATCAAGCCCCGTCTGTGCCATTTCCTTCTTAATGCTTCGTACACCAATTAGGCAGGATATAAACCAAAGAATCCCCAACAACAGCAGAAATGCACCAAGTCCTATGACCCCGTACGCAATTCCACAGGGTTCAACTCCCGGATATCCATATCGTCAATGTAAATTGTTCCAGTGGAAGGCTCCATCAAGCGATTGATCATCTGCAAGGTTGTAGTCTTACCACATCCGCTAGTGCCAATCAGCGCTATAAACTGACCTGTTTCAAACTTCAAATTTATGTTCTGCAGCACTATATGGTCCCCATATCTCTTTGACACGTTTTCAAATTTTATCATTCCGCTCAATTCCTTTCCCTAAAAATAAATCAGGCGGAGGTGCACCCCGTTGTGCTCCTTCGCCTAACTTATTCTCTATTATATACACGACTTTTAAATTTGCAATTATTTAATTCTAATCTTGATTAAGTTTTTCTTAACAATACCCCACTGAAATACTGTTCCTGAAATGCAATCTGCGCGTATATTTCATCATTACACGGAATTTGCACATCACTACGGACATTTCCAGTCTCAGGATTCTTAATCCAGATCATAACCCACATATGGTATTCATCTTCCGGAAGATTCCCCTGTTCGCCACGAACGCAGGTTTTTTCTGCTCTTTCTCTGCGAGCCAATGCCCTCCTAAATTGCTTTCATATATTGTAACATATATCATTTTGGTTTAGTAAACAAAAAGGGACTCCACCTATCATTAAGTGAAGTCTCTCAATTTGATATTCTTCTGATCTATTCTGCTAACCCATTTACCGCATATCCATATTTGTAAGCTGTTTTATTTGGTCTCGCTTATTATAAATCACTGCTGTTACTTGAACTTTATTGCTTTCATCATCTACCCAGTAGTAAACCAAAAAGTTCTTCACTACAATCTTTCGTACACCCTCGCTTCTCCATGGTTCTTCATCAATCAATGAATGTCTTTTCGGCAAAACAGACAGTTTCATTAAAGCTGCTTTCAAGTCATTTAATAAATTTTCTGCAGCCTCCGGAGCCATAAGGTCATATGAAATATAATGAACAATTGCACCCATCTGCTCCAATGCCTGCATGGTTACTTTTACCTCATATTCATTATCCATGCATTAGATCTCCGTTCTCAACTGATTGAAAGCCTCATCAACAGAAATAGAGTCGTCACGCTTAGCTTGTGTCAGACCAGTCTGCATCATCGTGTCAAATTCTGGTTTTGTCAATATATCTCTTGTAGTAAGTTTATCAGGAATATCCAATGAAAACGGTACTCCATCCCTCATAATAACCTGTCTGTATGTCATATCAATAAATACAGATACCGGAATACCAAGCCTTTCCAGAATTGCTTCAGCCTGTTCTTTTATATTCGGTTGAATACGTGCTGTAACATTCGCCGTTTTTGCTGCCATACTATGCACCTCCTGTTTGTTTTTAGTGTACCACATTGTATAGCGCTTTACAACACGTTTTGGCACATGAAATAAAGCTCCCTTAAGATATTGTCTGCAAATATTCAAAGATAAGTTTTTCCCATGGTTCGTATCCCTTCATATAGCCAAAATCTTCCTCATTGCTGAAAGCTTCCAGCAGCTTCGCCTTTATAGTCTCAAACATAGAACTATCAACATCCCTGAATTTCTTGTGCTTGTATAACTCGGATTTTCGGAAATCATACATGGTATCCACGTTTTCAAGCAACAGCTTAGCCATTATCGCAAGTACAAAATTATAGGTACTGTATCCTGATAAAATTTCTTCATAGGATCGTAATTCAAAAAAACTCAGATATTTTTCAGGATTCCTGCATTTATCCATTATTCTTCCTGCATCAAGCATTACTGCTGCCTGCCAGATAAGCATATTACAATTCGGATTCACAGTTTATAAAAGATCACCTTGAGGCAATGCAGAAACTTAATGCATAAGGCTATTTTTAAATATATAGTATGCGTAAAGCTGAAAGTTGACAGTCTACTTTTTTCTCTTTTGAACTTTTTACTTATTTAACAAACCAATATTTATTCAAAAAATTTTAACTGGCAGCCATAATAACATTAGGGACGTTGTTTTTGTCACGATACTGGGGTCAATATCAATCCTAAGCTCTCACCAAAACCCCACTGAAATACTGTTCCTGAAATGCAATCTGCGCGTATATTTCATCATTACACGGAATTTGCACATCACTACGGACATTTCCCTCCTCATCACAGGGAACCACAATCCATTTTGTTTCATTATCATCGTATCGATGGTACACAGCGATGACTTTTCCTGTGTATTCTGTGACAGGTGATTTTTCTCCCAAAAGATAAATGCCTTTCACGCCGGTGACATATTCATAATTAACCGGATAAATCAGATCCTTATGATGCGGATGAATACTTCCCATAGGACGGTTTATTTTTCCTCTTACGACCTGTCCTATGACATTCTGATACCTATCTGCCGGAACCGGATTTTTCTCAAATCCAAAAATGTCTCTCATGTTCAGACAGCAATCGCCACGATCGTACATTTCTTTGATTTCCGGCACCGTGAGCCACTTTGTCTGAATCACTTCCTTTGTTGTTGCCCTTTGTAGATCGGGCTCTTCCGTTGTTTCAAAATAATAGGAATCTCTTATCCAGTTATGGCGGCGCCCATCGTATGAAGCTGCAACCTTTGTAGCAAGAACTTTCGCCTTTTCAGGCTGTAATGTGATGCCTACTTCTTCATACACTTCTCTCAACGCGGCATCCAGACTGGTATCTCCCGATATAGCATGTCCCGCAACCGTCTCCCATTTTAAAGGGTCTGTGTCTTTATCCGCTGAACGCTGGGACACCAGATATTTTCCAGTCTCAGGATTCTTAATCCAGACCATAACCCACATATGGTATTCATCTTCCTGAAGATTCCCCTGTTCGCCACGAACGCAGGTTTTTCCTGTTCTTTTCCTATCTTTTGTATACACATCCCATAATTCTTTCATTGGTAATACCCCCTGCCCTTTCTCTGTGAGCCAATGCCCTCCTGAATTGCTTTCATATATTGTAACACAGATCATTTTTGTTTTGGAAACAAAAAGGGACTCCACCTATCATTAAGTGAAGTCTCTCAATTTTCATTTTGTCAATGAGAAGCAATATAGAATGTAATTAATTATTGGATTGAAACTGGGTATACTGAAAGCCTTTAGCATAATGCAGGCATAAACTTCGCAAACAGATAAAGTCCTTTGTCACCAGCTTTCACTTCGTGTGGTATTTTAGCCGGCATAATTGATATTACACCGGTCTTATATTCAATCTCTTTACCATCATTCACACACACTCCGCTTCCGGAAATGACTTCATGTGTTTCAAGCTGTGTCTCATGAATATGATTGCCAATTTTCTTTCCCGGTGCAATTCTCACAAGATGAAAGCTAAACTGCCCATTTGTATCTTTACCCGTAACAATGTGCTTAAGTTCTACGCCTTCAAATGTAGGATGCTTTGACCAGTTAATCTGTTCAAACGCCACATCACCTCCCACAATTGATAATCTGCCCGTGTTAAATGCCTCAAATACTTCGTTGTTCATAGCATTATCCTCTCTTTCTCCGGTTATGGGATAATTCTATTGCAAACCTAATGAACCGGCTTGGATAAAATTGCGGAATTAATATATTCTTCCGGTGACATACCTACTTGTTTTTTAAATTCTCTGCACAAATGGCTCTGGTCACAGAAGCCTACCGCCATGGCAACGTCAACCACCTTCATTCCACTTTCCAATAAAGCTTGTGCCTTTCTAACACGACACTGCAGCTGAAATTTGTGTGGCGTCAATCCATTCTCAGCGGAAAACTTTCTAATCATATGATATTGACTCACATGTACTTTCTCAGACATTTGTGCAATGCTTATTTCCAATTCCGGATTTCCTATGATCTGATTTCTTATGATATCTAAATCTCTTTCAATATTATCGGCATATGGTATGCATATACTTATCATGGAATATTTATCCGAAATAGGAATAATGGAATGCGGTAAATTCAATGCTACAGAGAACATTTCACCTTCATTACATGTAAACTCTTCGCGGGTAATTTTTATTTTAATCGTTCCAGCTGTAACGATTCCAATGATATAATGCCCAATATGTGTATGTTCAGGATATGAGATATTTACACTTTCAAAGCTTACAATTTCCAGTCCTGTAGATACATCTTTAATATATTCCATCTTATTCATATTTTGACCCCTATATCGTGGCAAAGGCAACGCCCCTCCAGTTTTTCCCATGGTTCGTATCCCTTCATATAGTCAAAATCTTCCTCATTGCTAAAGGCTTGCAACAACTTCGCCTTTACAGTTTCATACATAGAACTATCAATATCCCGGAATTTCTTGTGCTTATATAATTCGGATTTTCGGAAATCATACATGGTATCCACGTTTTCAAGCAACAATTTTACCACCTTATAGGTTCCCTCCACATCCTTCTCCGCACATACAAAATCCAGCATT
Organism: uncultured Acetatifactor sp.; assembly: GCA_934402315.1. Lineage (GTDB taxonomy): Bacteria > Bacillota > Clostridia > Lachnospirales > Lachnospiraceae > Acetatifactor. The sequence goes on from CAKRTS010000010.1 coordinate 108,829, forward strand.
GGCGAATACTCGTTATACTTACCCATTTCTAATGTATGTGATATTAATTGTATTTTCTCTGATAAAAATCTGGCATAACCTATATCATCCTGTTCAATGGCCAGCTTAACCATCATGGAAAGTACGAAATTATAGGTACTATACCCTGAGAAAATTACATCTTCGTACATTCCATATGCCTCTTCAATTTTTCCCTGTTCCTGATATAATCTTCCCTGATAAATTTTCTTCATTGGATCACGATCAGAAAAATAACTCAGATATTTTTCTGCCTGAATATAATCCTTTTTCCGCAAATAAAATCCAAACAATGACTCTACTGCATGGTGCTGTACTTCTTCGTTTTCGTCATGTAATGCCAGTTCATACCATGTATTGATCTGTTCATCATATTTTTCAGGATTCTTGCATTTATCCGTTATTCTTCTCGCATCAAGCATTACTGCAACCTGCCAGATAAGCATATTGCAATTCGGATACTCTTTTATAATACCTAATACCCATTCATACGTTTTCTCGTACCCTTCTTCCGAAAACATTCTGTCCATATTTCTGATAATTTCTTCGATTTCAACATCCGAAAGCTTTTCACGAAACGAAAAAAGTGTATCAAGGGAAATATTTAAAAGTCTGGCAATGGGGGCCAGCAACTCAATATCCGGCTTGGAATTGCCATTTTCCCATTTATTTACAGCCGGTGTTGTCACACCTAATCTGTTTGCCATCTCTTCCTGGGTAAAGCCTGCCTCTTTTCTGTATTTTTTTATTACACCACCAATATCCATTTGTGTCATCTCCTTAACGAAATTCGGAAACTTCTGTAAAATCAGCATAGCAAATTTCCACTTACCGCACAATTGAATAGTGTTTAATTTTTATTCAATTTTATTAACCAATAGGAAATGTTATAACATTAGAAACGTTGCTTTGACAGCGACCAATATTTCCTTATGGCAAAGAGAAAGCAATGCACAACTAGTATCTGAATGATATAATATTTTAGAGCAGAGTAAGACAAAAATTAAGGTCAATGCTCCGTAGATATTCCGCAAATATAAGGAACTCTACGCTCCGTGTGTGTTCATTAAAATACTCATTATCTACAATAAAGGCAGAAAGGTGGTCAAAAACTAATGGATCAAATTCAAATCGGCAAATTCATAGCCGAGTCAAGAAAATCAAGAAACCTTACCCAAAGGCAGCTTGCCGACACACTTTCCATTAGTGACAAAACAATTTCCAAATGGGAGTGCGGCAAAGGACTTCCCGAAGTATCTCTCATGTTACCATTGTGTGCGGCATTAGATATTACTGTCAACGATTTACTTTCGGGTGAAAAGGTTTCCTTAATTGATTATCCCAAAAAAGCGGAGGCAAACATGATGAACCTGATGAAAGAAAATGAAGAAAACAAAAAAAGAATGGCGTTGTCCATTATTACCGGCGTAATCACTATTATTGCTGTATGCGCCCTGATTGCAATAACGTCCTTCCTTGACTTGCCTGCAGTTGTACGGATTATATTGATTGTGTTCTCTGTTGCAGTAGCAACCGCGGGTATAGCGGCGGTCATAATGCTTGATATTCAAGCTGGTTATTTTGAATGTCCGTATTGCAAAGAACTCTTTATTCCAAGCATGGATGAATATATAAAGGGCTATCACACTTTTACAAAACGCAGATTAACCTGCCCAAAGTGTGGAAAAACGAAAATGTGCAGACATCATGTGACAAGATAAGTACGATTTCCGGTAACGGCAAGACCGGTAATGTTACTCTGGCAAATTCAACCGGAGGTTGGAGGAAGCTCTCCTCATCAAACTAATGCGTCATTGTTTTTGTAGCTGTTTATTGGTAAAATATTATTGTAGCTACAAATAATGAATTACGAGGTACATTAATATGACCGCTATTAAGATCAATGAACAAATTGCCTTTCTCAGAAAGCAAAAAGGTCTTACGCAGGAAGAACTTGCAAATGCTCTCGGTGTAACCAATCAAGCTGTTTCAAAATGGGAATCAGCGCAATGCTGTCCGGATATTCAGCTCTTACCCGATCTCGCCAAACTCTTTGACGTTTCGATAGACGAGCTTCTCGGATATACCCCTGTCTCTACAACGGAAGACATTGTACTTGCGATTCGCAAACGCATAGAATCCTTGCCTAAGGGTGAAGATTTTGCTTTCACCTTCAGAATGGCTGCAGCCCTCCATACGGTTATTTTGTCTAAAGAAATGACATATGACAATATGAACCCCGGATGGGATACAGAGGATGCTATTGAGCACGCCGGAAATGGTGAATGGGGCTATTCTTGCTTCAATATTCCTGAGATAACAACGATGATGAGACACGGAGCTGTATTCTTTTCAAACAATAGAAACTTGACTCTGATGAACACGGATATTCGTCAAATTGTAGCAATGATTAAACCGTTTGGTGATACGAAGAATTTGAAGATTGCCACAGCGCTTTATCAGTTGACCGTCCATTCCGAAGATGCTTATACGACCATTGCTCAGATCAGCAATAGCTCCGGGGTGTCTCCCGAAAAAGTACAGGATTGTCTTGAAAGTGATCTGTCGCAATTTATTCTTGAAAAAGAAGGGACGGAAGTTGAATTCCGGTTTAAGGGAATGTATATGAATATCCTTCCAATCATCTCTCTTTTCGATTTCAAATAACATTAGGGACGTTATTTTTGTCATGATACTGGGGTCAAAAGCCCTTAAGCTTTCATCCCAGTTGTCCCATTAGCTGGTTGTTATCACGTATTCTTGATGATGTTCAGCTTCTTTTGCCTAATATAGAGCCATAGGCTG
>CAKRTS010000011.1 GCA_934402315.1 uncultured Acetatifactor sp.
TTAGATAGCGAAGGACAGATCCTGTGTTTCATGACACATTGGTGTCTTTCGCAGAAAGACGGGGTATATTTATGAAAAAAGGTATTGCTCTGCTGCTCTGCACGGCTCTTGCCGCCGGCGCCCTGACCGGCTGCGGTTCCGAGAAGGGCGGCGAAAACGGTGTCGTCTATGTCTACAACTGGGGCGAATACATTGACCCTCAGACGCTCGACATGTTCGAGGAAGAGACCGGAATCAAGGTCATCTATGACGAGTTCGAGACAAACGAAGCCATGTATCCCAAGGTGGAGGCCGGCTCTTCCGCCTATGATGTCATCTGCCCTTCCGATTACATGGTCAATAAGATGATCGAGAACGAACTGCTGCAGGAACTGAACTATGACAATATACCGAATGCCAGGGCAAATATCGGCGCCCAGTATTACGAGCAGGCTGAGGAATTTGATCCCGGCAACAAATACTGCGTCCCTTACTGCTGGGGAACGGTCGGCATTCTCTACAACAAGACCATGGTTGACGAGCCTGTCACCAGCTGGTCCATCCTCTGGGACGAGAAATATGCCGACAATATCCTGATGCAGGATTCCGTCCGCGATCTGTTCATGGTGGCGTTGAAATTAAAGGGATATTCCATGAATACTTTAGACGAATCGGAGCTTCAGGAGGCAAAGGACGCGCTGATTGCACAGAAGCCCCTTGTGCAGGCATATGTCATCGATCAGGTCCGTGACAAGATGATCGGCGGCGAAGCGGCACTCGGCGTTATCTACTCCGGCGAGGCCATCTATACCAAGCGTGAGAACCCTGACCTCGAATATGTCATCCCCGAGGAAGGCACAAACGTATGGATCGACGGCTGGGTCATCCCGAAGAACGCTCCCAACAAGGAAAATGCCGAAAAGTTCATTGATTTCATGTGCCGCGGCGACATCGCCCTGCTGAACTTTGAATACATCACCTACTCTACTCCGAACATCATCGCACAGGAGCAGATTGAGGACGAGGACATCCGCAATTCCGAAATCGCCTTCCCCGACCTCTCCAAGTATGATCTTGAAACCTACCTCTATCTCGGCGAGGACGGCGACGAGCTCTACAACAACATCTGGAAAGAAATCATGTCCAACTGATGCGTGCCGCCAGGCACACTGATAAGGGCGGATGAACTCAAACCTAAGTCCATCCGCCCTTTCTTATCTCATCCTATTACATCTCATTCCTCTCTGAATCAGTCTTCCGGCAGCTTTTTAATGATGGTTTTATAGATATGGACCAGGAATATCAGCGACACCGCAAGGGACATCAGTTCTGCAATCGGGAATGCCCACCATACCGCATGAAGCCCGCCCAGCCTTGAAAGAATATAGGCTGCGGGAATCAGTGCAAAGAGCTGGCGCATGATGGATACCACCATACTGAATATGGCTTTCCCCAGCGCCTGAAATACCGTACCCGAGACAATACAGAACCAGGCGATCAGATAATGCACACCGATGATGCGCAGCGCCGGTACGCCGATTATCAGCATATCCTCCGACGCTTCAAACAGGCTGAGGAGCACCTGCGGAATCGCCTCGAAGCAGACAAATCCGACAAAGGTCAGACAGAATGCCACGATCATGCTCAGCTTGATTGTCTGCATCATGCGCTTCCGCTTTCTCGCACCGTAGTTGTAGGCAATGATCGGTGTAATGCCATTGTTCAGCCCGAACAGCGGCATGAAGAAAAAGCTCTGCAGCTTGAAATACACGCCGAATACCGCCGTCGCCGTGGAGGAAAAGGCAATCAGTATCCGGTTCATGCTGTAGGTCATGATGGAGCCGATGGACTGCATGATAATGGACGGTACGCCGACTGCGTAAATCGTTCCGATGATCTTCCCGTCCGGTCTGTATCCGCTGAATGTAAGCTCCACCTCATGATTGTATTTGAAATTGCAGACGGCGGCCACTACGCCGGATACACATTGTCCGATGACCGTTGCAACAGCCGCACCGGTGACACCCATCCTCGGCGCTCCGAACAATCCGAAGATCAGAATCGGATCCAGAATGATATTCGTCAGCGCCCCGCTCAGCTGGGAAATCATGCTGAAGATCGTCTTTCCGGTCGAGGTGAGCAGTCTTTCAAAGAAGAACTGGGCGAAAAGCCCGAAGGAAAAGATCATGACCGTGCTCAGGTAGTCAATTCCCATCTCCATGATCTCTCTGTCGGCTTCTCCGATCTGGCTGAGATAAAACGGCTTTACAACGGTAAATCCCAGAATAAGAAACACAATATAGCTGAGCAGATACAACACCGCGGCATTCGCTGCCGTCTGGTTTGCCTTGTCCGTATTTTTCTCTCCGAGGGACTTGGACAGCAGGGCATTCATACCCACGCCCGTACCACTTCCCACTGCAATCAGCAGGGTCTGCAGCGGGAACGCCAGTGAAACGGCAGTCAGCGCATTCTCCGACATTTTTGCCACAAAGATACTGTCTACGATATTGTATAGAGCTTGTACCAGCATGGAGACCATCATCGGCAGAGACATATTAAACAACAGCTTTCCCACCGGCATGGTTCCCATCTTATTTTCTGTAATTGATGTTTTTGTACTTTCCTGATTCATTTTATCCTCATTTCTGCAGTTTTCCTGCACTATCCTGTCTATTCACACTACAGGGCAAATCCTAAGATTTGCCCTGTGACGGATTCCTGTTTCATTAATTTCGACCGCAGCCACAATCGCTGTCGCGTCTTTCTTCTCCTCGTCTGTCTTCCCCACGTCTGGGCATGGGCGGATAATCCTGCCACGGAGGGGGAACCATTCCCGGGCCGTCGCAGACAGCCTGCTCTCTCTCCCTTGCCTCACGGACATCCCTCAATGCCTCTCTGGCATCCTCTCTTGCCTCTCTCGTCGCTTCTCTTGCGCGCTCACATCTGCATGACGGACGGTTGTTGCAGCCGCTGTTATTGCCGTTTCCGCAACCGCTGTTGCAGCCACAGCCACCGTTGCTGCCGCAGCCTCCGCGGCTGTTACCGCAGCTGTTGCCACAGCTTCCGCAGCCGTTACCACAGCCACAGCCGAAAAGTAACAATAGGATAATCCAATTCATATGCTCACCATAATTTCCTGTTTTTATGGTATCATATGCTTCATACAGGCTCTCCGTGCATGCCTCTATTTCTTCTTTTTCACAAGCTCCCTTCGGATGCATGCGAAGGTCTTCTCTTCCCCCTCGTCAGCCAGCATGCGCAGGAAGTGCTCCAGCTCGCTGGCAGTCTTCGGATGGATCAGATCGTGTCTGGTTCCCTGTAAATAATATTCCAGCGGCGCCGCATCCGTGTAATCCTTTCCCTTGTAAACCTTGCTCGCCGCGATCCTGTCCATAATCATTTCCGCGAGATACCGGTCGGGCATCGGAACCGGAACCATACAGCCTTTCTTTCCCGGCTCATCCGAATAGTCCTGCCAGTACTCATAATGATGCTTGTTTCTTCCCTTGTGATGCATCCACGCGGTTGAATAGCCAATATCTTCCCGCTCCGCATTATTCGGGCTGCGCGTTCCCTGATAGTATTTCGCGCCGACGCGAAACTCCGTCGGGCTGTACTTCGACAGGTCGTGAAGAAGCCCCTGCCTGTATAGTCCGATCCTGAAGCACCCCTTTGCCACAAGGACCTTATGATGTGTAATTGTCTTAAAATGACTCCAAGCCTTTCCCATTGCCTTCTGCTGCTATGTCTTTCCTTTCTGTCTCCTGCTTCGGCTCCTGCCGTCTTACTTTTCTGTCCTTCCGCTTACCTGTCTTTTCCGCTTCGGCGACACTGATATACAGTGCAATGCTCCGCGGTGCAACCTGACAGCTGTTGCCGGACTCCTCCGACTCCTCCTGTGGAAGAAGCGCATTGTCCTCAGCAGTCGTCAGCACAAGCTCCCAACGCATATTCTTCGGAAGTCTCGGCAGGGCGAGTGAATGCCTCTCCCAATGCATATTGATCGCAATATACAGGAATGCGTCCTCCTGTCCCTCATCATTCCGTGCATATTTGCCGCACAACATCATGCCGATGCTCCTGCTGTGATGCTCCGTCTGCGGTCTCCACGCACTCTCCCCGTGATAGGAAAGGTCGGGATAATCGCAGGAAAGGTAATCCATCAGCCGGAGCTCCTTCGCCGGGTGCAGGATGGGATGTGCCCGCCGGAACGCCGCCAGCTGCTTCCAGAATTCCAGCAGCTCCCGGTTCTTCTCCTGCTTTCCCCAGTCGAGCCAGCCGACTGCATTGTCCTGACACCATGGATTGTTGTTTCCCTTCTGGGAATTGCCGAACTCGTCTCCCATAAAGATCAGCGGCGTGCCCTGCGACAGCATGAGCAGACAGATTGCATTTTTCATCTGCCTGAGCCGCAGCTGTCTGACCTTACGGCTCTTCGCCGTTCCCTCTTCACCGCAGTTCCAGCTGCAATTATAGTCGTTTCCGTCCCGGTTCTCCTCACCGTTGCTCTCATTGTGCTTCCTGTCATAAGAGACAAGATCAGCCAGCGTGAAGCCGTAATAATTCGTCAGATAATGCACCACTCCTGCCTTTGCGGGAATGTAGCGCATATCCTTAAGGACACTGTTCATCATATTTTCATCGCCCTTTAAGAAGCGGCGCATGTCGTACAGAAAGCTGTCATTATACTCCGCAAGATGCGGATATTTTGGCATTCTGTCCCTGCCGTAGACCACATCAGCATTTATGCCATAATACATGAACTTCTTATCCGCAAGGAGCGGGTCTGACGCAAGCAGCTCAATCGGAAGGTCCGTTCCCAGAAGATGAAACCCATCCACATGATATTCCAGAGTCCAGAAGCGCAGAATATCCGAAATATCATTTCTGTCCACCTGTTCAGGGAAATAAAACTGCATGACAAGCTCCATCCCGTTTCTGTGGAGTTCCTTCACCAGATCACGGAACTCGGCCGCCGCATCCCCCGACGCCGCATAAGCCTGCTTCGGCGCATAATAAAAGCCCCTCTTATAGCCCCAGTAATTCACCCGGTTCTCCGGCTGGATGCAGGGAACTCCCTGCGGCAGAACCTCCGCTTTTTCCAGCTCCAGAAATTCATATGCCGGCTGAAGCTCGAGCGTTGTAATACCGATCTCCTTCAGATAGGGAAGCTTCTCCCGGATTCCGGCGAAGGTTCCCCTGTTCATCACCTTTGACGATGCATGTCTGGTAAAGCCCCTGACGTGCATGCAGTACATTACCGTCCGGTCATAGGGAAGCGCCGGACATTTATCGTTCTCCCAGTCGTAGCATTCGGGAAGAAAGCCCGCACGCAGCTCCTCTCCGGAGCGCTCCTTTCCATACGGAAGCCCTCCCGGAAAAACCCTGCCGTGTTGGTCCGGCACAAGCCTGTCCGCCTGATAAAACTGATAGACCACCTGCTCCGGTCGGATATTCTCCACAAGCTTACAATATATTTCACCCGCGCGATCCTCCTCGGTAAACGGAATCCGCTGTCTCTCCTTCCCCGTCAGGGCATCATACAGTACGATTCCGCAGTCCGCGGTTACGGAGACAAAGGAAAAACAGATTCCGCCGGCTTCGCGGCGCGCCCCCAGAGGGTATGGATTCATTCTTTTCATCATATATCGTCACAAGTCCTTTCTCCGTATGCTGTCTGTTCCATTATAAAGTATGTGCCGGAAAATCACAAGACGACTTTTTCATCATTGAATTGACAAATATCCAAAATACGATATGATACAAGGAGTAGAAAACAGGAGGATTTTTCCAGTGAAAAATTTTCAACCGAAAAAGAAATACTTCATAGCTATAAGCATTCCGATACTGGTTCTGGTCTGTCTGACCGTGTTCTCCTTCCTGCCGGACAGGCAGGGGCTTCCCACACTATTCACCGTCTCTTCCGGTGAACAGGCTGCCGTTCCGGCAGAAATCCCCTCGCCGGAGCCGACTGCCACCCCGGAGCCGACACCGACTCCGGAGCCGACCGAGCCGCCCTTTGAAGAATACGACATTTCCCTCATGGCGCTCGGCGATAACCTCATGCACATGGGTATCGTCAATACGGGAAAGCTCCCGGACGGCACCTATGATTATTCCTTCCTCTTTCAGAATATCACAGATTTTCTGGCTGCCGCCGACATCCGGGTCATCAATCAGGAGACAATCCTGGGCGGAAACGAACTAGGCTTTTCCGGCTACCCGCGCTTCAACTCTCCCACCGAGGTGGGGGATGCCATCGCTGCGGCTGGCTTTAACATCGTCCTCCATGCGACAAATCACGCCGCCGACCAGGGCGTGAAGGGCATCCGCAGCTGTGTTGCCTATTGGAATGAAAAGCATCCCGACATTCTGATGACAGGTATCTATGACAGAGAAAATGTTCCCGCTGAGGACATTCCTCTCCTGACCGTCGGCGATGTCACCTTTGCCGTGCTGAACTATACCTATGGGCCGAACGCACAGACAATCCCGTCCGATCTGCGTGAGCATCTGAGTATGCTTTGCGCCTACAACGAAAAGAACGGGCTGATTGATTTTACCACGCTGAATCCAAAGGTTCTGGAGGACATCCAGAAGGCTGACGAACTCGCCGACATCGTCATTGTCTTCCCCCACTGGGGAACGGAATACCAGTCCAAACCCTCAAACTACCAGAAAAAATTTGCAGAGGAAATGACGCAGGCGGGAGCCGATCTCATCATCGGCACCCATCCCCATGTTCCGCAGCCGGTTGAGGAGATCGTCTCGGAGAACGCCAACACTTCCCTCTGCTATTATTCCATCGGCAACTATGTCTCCACGCAGAAGCAGACACTCTCCATGCTGGAGGGCATGGCTTGGGTCACCTTCCATGTGACGGAGGACGGTGTATCACTCAATCGGGAAGCCTCCGGTGTCCTTCCCCTTGTCTGTCATTATGTGAGCGGCCCTGTCCGTCTGGAAAATGTCTATCTTCTGGAGGACTACACCGAAGAACTGGCGGCACAGCACGGCATCCGCAGTTACGGCGGCGTGACCCTCCGGCTGTCAGATCTTCAGACGCGCTGCGCGGAAATCTTCGGCGACTGGGTACTGACCCGCTCCGATATTCTTGGCAGCAGCTAATCGATCACATTCTTGACACCCAGAATGTTATCATAGGTTGCGTCACTGATAATGACACCCTTTCTGGAATTAGCGGAGTGTATGATCTGACCACCGCCGATATACAGTCCGACATGCGTACATTTCTTAGAGCCGTAACAGATAATGTCTCCCGGCTGCGCCTCGCTGTAGTCAATGCTTCTTCCTGAGCTGGACAGCTGACCGCTTGGTGTCCTGCTGACCGAATAGCCGAACACTGCATAGATCAGGCTGGTAAAGCCGGAACAGTCCGTGCCGCTCTCCAAAGAGCTTCCGCCATGCACATAACGGTTTCCGAGGAACTGCATCGCATAGTCGACAATCTCCGCCCGCAGCTCGGAGCTGGTGCTATAATCGCCGGACGGCGGTGTCGCAACCACTGTCGTATTCTCAGCCGCAGCCGTCTCAGGCACACTCTGTCTCTCCTCAAGCGCCCTCTTAGCCGCAAGCTCTGCCGCTTCCTCCTCCAGTGTCTTTGCATAGACAAACTCTTCCTTCACCGTGACATACTGGGCGGCGACATATCCCGTCTTTGACTCCGTGTACTGAACCTTCATCCAGTCACCGAGATTTTCGAGAATCTCTACCTTTTCCCCTCTGTCAACATAGCCGATCCTTCCGGACTCTACGTCCGCCTCCTTGCGCACATTCAGTCTGTCTACCTCCACAACGGCATATCTCGTGACATAATCCTCGACCGCATCCTCTGCCGCCGCTCCGTACAGGAAAAATTCCGACTTTATATATCCCTCCACATTGCCGGAGACAATGCGGAACCACTCTCCGTCCTCTCCATCCACCGTCTCTAAAATCTGCGCCACCGCGCCATGATAAATCTTTCCCACGATGGTGCTCGACGTGTTCGGCTCAGTTCTGACGTTGACATAATGTGTCACATTTGCAAGTGCAAGATCGGCATACTCGCTCTCAGCTTCCTCTTCGTCCGTCTCCCCCGGTACAAATTCCTGCGCCACAGGGCCTTCCTGTGCAGCTATATCTTCCTGTGCTGCATTCCCACCCTGCACTGCGATTTCCTCCCGCGCTTCGACTCCTGCCTGCGTCATAGGCACCGCCTCCGAGCCAAAGCTGCCCGTCAGTGGCGTCACCTGATCCGGAACATCCAGATACGGTATGCTGTTCCAATCAAGGCTTGCCCGGATTCCCCCGTACATGTCGAGCGGAGCCTGCTGTGCCTGTGCATCCGACGCAACTCCGTCTGACTGTACCTGGATCTGCCCATCCGCCGACGGCTGCCCCATGTCCTCACCCGCAGACTGCATATCCACTATTGTCTCCTGTCCGCCTTCCGATATTTCATTTGTATCTTCCAATTTTACCGCAGAACTACTCTCGTTCTCGACCGACGCTGCCTCCGAATAGAGCCCGGCAGCAAGCAGCCCCACGATAAAAACACTTATCAGCTTATATTTCATGAATTTATCCTCCGTATACAGAGTATCCGATAATTGCTACCCCCACAGCTTGTAGTTAACAGTTGTGCAGGATGCACATGGCCACAAGCAGCGCACTCTGGAGCCGCCGGTGCTTAGATGCCGTGCTGTGGCATCTTATGCACCGCTGCGTGCGGAAGGTAGCGCAAGCGTGCCTGCGGTGGTCTGTGCATTCTGTGCAACGTCACTCGCACCACGTCTAACAGTTCAGCCCGCGCCATTCGCAAAGCCGCGCTTGCGCGCTTCCCGTCGCTGCCGCGACTAGCTTTGCTCATAGGCGGGCGCTCATCTCATGAACATGTCGATTCGCAAAATCATGCGAGCATGATTTTGCGAACACGCATGTTCATGGCTGAACTGTTACAGGTTACATTGTAACATATTACAGAAAGATTGCAAATTGAATTAAAAAAGGGTATACTAATAAAAAAAGTCAGGAGGCTGCCATGGGAAAGAATAAAGATTATGATGATGAAGAAATGACCGTAGAGCTTGAGCTGGACGACGGCACCAATGTCAACTGTGCGGTAATCACGATCCTCACGGTAGAGGAAAAGGATTATATTGTTCTCCTTCCTTTGAATGAGGATGGTGAAAATGAAGACGGTGAGGTATGGTTTTACGGCTACCGCGAAAACCCGGACGACCCGAACGAGGAGCCTGAGCTTCTCTACATCGACGACGATGCCGAGTACGAGAAGGTGGCGGATGCCTTTGACGAATACCTCGACAGCTGCGAATTCGACGAGCTGATCGATGCGGACGACGAGGAAGAATAACTCAATGTTTTCATTTCAAAAGCGGATTTAAAAATCTGGACGGAAGTCTGGGGCGCGTCTGGTCTCCTGTGAGATACAGCAGCTCCAGATTTTTCTTTGCCCTTGTCATGGCGACATAGAATATCCTGCGCTCCTCCTCTATCGTCTCCCTGCTCTGCATCTCCCCCAGCGGAAAATTCTTCTCGTTGCAGTCCGGAATAATCACCCTGTCAAATTCAAGCCCCTTTGCACTGTGAACCGTCATCAGCTGCAAGGCCTCCTCCGGCACAGCCCTCTTCCTCTGCAATACCGTCTCCGTATATGCCTCCTGCGCCGCCTTCCACTCCTTAAGATCCGCATAGCGTGCCGCATCGTTCCGGAACCATTCCGTAAGCTCCAGCCACTTTGTCAGCCGCTCCCGATTTCCCCCGGAAATGCTCCTGAGATATTCCTCGTACCCCACCGCCTTTAAGAGATAAGAAACCGCAAGCCCCGGCTGCATCTTCTCAAGGGCACGCAGCTGCCGCTCCAGCCGCTCCAGCCTGTCCAGACACTCACGCATTCTCGCATCGCCTCCCCCTTTCATGTAATACCTCCGTATCTCAGCCAGCGTCCTTCCCTCCCCCACCGCCTCCCTGCTGATATAGCGGGAAGGACGGTTGATGACCCGGAGCAGAAGCTCCCTGTTCCAGTCTCCTGCCGCCAACGCAAGATATGCCATGATGTCCTTCGCAATAAAATGCTCATAAATGCTTTTCCCCTCATCCCTCATGCCAAACGGAATGCCATTCCCGTGCAGGAGCGCCGCCACGCGCTGCATGGCGGAATTTGTTCTGAAAAGGATTGCACAGCTTAAGCGGCCGGCAGCCCGGGGCTTCCATTGCTCCGCCTCGCTCAAAAGCCATGCATCCTGTTCTTTTCTGTCAGTGAAATGCCTAATCGCCAGCGCCCTGCCGCCGCTGTCTTCCGCTGCCTGCAATTCCTTCGGGAATCGGTTCCTGTTTTCCCCGATAACCGCCAGCGACGCCGTGACAATCTCTCCCTTACAGCGGTAGTTGAGATTCAGCAGAAGCCGCCTCGCCGCGAAATCGTCTGCAAAACGCCTCATAATATCCGGCTCCGCACCACGGAAGCCATAGATGGACTGATCGTCGTCTCCGACAGCAAAAATATTATACGGAGCCGATGTCAGCAGCTTTATCACCTCATACTGAACCGGATTGCAGTCCTGAAACTCATCGATCAGTATGTGCCGGAACCGCCTCTGCCAGCTGCTTCTGAACACCTGATCCGTCTCAAGAAGTCTCTTACAAGCGAAGAGCATGTCGTCAAAATCAATGCCTTTGTTTTTCCGCATCTCCGCGGAATAGCTCTCCATGATTTTTTCAAAAGACGCCCGCCACTCGGACGGCATTTCCGCTGTCGCCCGACCGAGGTCAACGGTATTTTTGTACAGACTGATCGCTGCCAGAATGCGCGGAATCTCCTCCGAATACTCCGCGCCCGCAATCGCTCCGCCCGCGTCAATTTGAATTTGTTTTACTATGGAATATAAGATCTTTCTCTTTTCACGATCGGTGAGAAGTTTCAGATGTTTTGCTCTCTCAGATTCCAACAGGATATGGTAAAAGACCGAATGGAATGTGCCAAAATTGACCGGATAATTCCCGCCCGACAATTTCCGGAAACGCTGCTGCATTGCCTCTGCGGCTTCTTTTGTAAAGGTGATAACAAGGATTTCTTCGGGTGGAACACCCTGTTCGATCAGATAAAGAATACGATTTGTGACGGTATAGGTTTTCCCGGAGCCGGGGCCCGCCAGCAAGAGCAACGGCCCCTCTCCCCAGGTGACGGCACATCGCTGTGCCTCATTCATTTTACTCAGATCAGGCATTTTCGAGCTTCTCTATGCCCTTCCTGATTCTCTTTAATGTCTCCTCCTTGCCCAGAAGCTCCATGATCTCTGTGGCACCGGCGGGAGTCATCTGCTTGCCGGATACAGCCGTTCGGATCGGCCACATCACATAGCCGTTCTTCACGCCCTTCTCCTCCACATACTGAAGCAGCATCTGATACAGACCGTCATTACTGTAATCCTCCTGCGCCTCCAGCATCGGAAGTACATCCTTTAATACCTGCAGCGAAGATGCACTGTCGGTTTTCATCTTCTTGTGCGTATACATCGCCACATCATATTCAGGCAGTTCCTCTAAGAAATCCACCTGCCCCGCAATGTCGGGGAACACCTCGATACGGGTCTTTACCATGCCCGCGATCTTCTTTAAGTCAAGATCCTTTGTCAGCGCCTGCTTCAGATAAGGCTCCGCCATCTCATAAAACTTGTCGAAGTCCATCGCCTTGATATATTCACCGTTCATCCAGCGCAGCTTAACAATATCAAACACAGCGGGCGATTTGCTGATCCTGTGATAGTCAAACTCCTTGATGAGCTCGTCCAGCGTGAACATCTCGCGGTTATCCTCCGGGCTCCACCCGAGCAGTGCGATATAGTTCACAATCGCCTCTGTGACAAAGCCCTGCTCCAGCAGATCCTCAAAGGAGGAATGTCCGCTTCGCTTGGAGAGCTTCTTATGGTTCTCATCCGTTATCAGCGGAAGGTGTACATAGACCGGAACCTCCCAGCCGAACGCATCATAGAGACGGACATACTTCGGCGAGGAGGAAAGGTATTCATTTCCCCTTACCACATGCGTGATATTCATCGTGTGGTCATCGACAACATTTGCAAAATTGTAGGTCGGATAACCGTCGGACTTAATCAGGATCATATCGTCCAGCTCTTTGTTCTCGACCGTAATGTCTCCGTACAGCTCGTCATGGAAGGTTGTCGTACCCTCGGTCGGGTTGTTCTGTCTGATGACAAAAGGCTTTCCCGCCGCCAGATTCGCCTCAACCTCCTCCTTGGAGAGATGCAGGCAGTGCTTATCGTACATGGTGATCTCCTTGCCCTCGACCACCTCCGTCTTCAGGGACGCAAGGCGCTCCTTGTCGCAGAAGCAATAATAGGCCTCGCCCTTATCGATAAGCTCCTTGGCATATTTCATATAGATGCCTGTCTTCATTCTCTCGCTCTGGACATACGGACCATAGCCGCCGTCCTTGTCCGGGCCTTCGTCATGGACAAGCCCCGTCTTCTCAAGCGTGCGGTAGATAATCTCCGTTGCCCCCTCGACAAAACGCTCCTGATCCGTATCCTCGATACGGAGCATAAAGTCTCCGCCCGCATGCTTTGCAATCAGGAACTCATACAGCGCGGAGCGCAAATTTCCCACATGCATCCTGCCCGTCGGGCTGGGCGCATATCTGGTTCTGATTTTCATGGTCAATTCCTCATTTCTCTTTCATAGTCATGTAGAACTATTGTAGTCTCTTTTCCGTCAAAACGCAATATCGACTTTCGGAAAACCGCCCTTACTCCTCCGCTTCCTTCGGGAGCGCATCCTTCGCCGCCGCCTTGAACTTAGCGACCTCCTTCGCCGCCTGACAGACCGCAATATTCGTTCCCGCGCCGGCAACGCAGCCGCCCGGACACGCCATTCCCTCAATCAGATAACCGTTCTTCTTTCCCGCCTTTGCGAGCAGCAGCATCTTCCGGCATTCCGCAAGTCCCTCTGCGTGCTCAATCTTTACCTCCGTTCCGGGATAAT
Organism: uncultured Acetatifactor sp.; assembly: GCA_934402315.1. GTDB lineage: Bacteria > Bacillota > Clostridia > Lachnospirales > Lachnospiraceae > Acetatifactor. The sequence continues at coordinate 13,006 of CAKRTS010000011.1, forward strand.
AGGTCTCGATGCACTTCTCAATCGCGTTTGCAACACCGCCCGCAACGCCGTAGCCACGTCCCGCGCCGGTTGCATCCTGCATCTCATCCATCGCCTTGATCTCATCCAGCAGAATCCCCTTCGCCTCGAACATTCCCGTCAGTTCCTCGAAGGTAATGACGAAATCGACATCCGAACGTACCGTCCTCCGGCTCGCCTCCAGCTTTTTTGAAGCGCAGGGCCCGATGAACACCACCGATGCCTCGGGATGCTCCTGCTTGATGATTCTCGCCGTCGCAACCATGGGTGTCAGCTCATTGCTGATTTTGTCGATCGTCTCCGGGAAGAGATTTTTCGCCATGACTGACCATGAGGGACAGCAGGAGGTCAATGCAAAGTCCTGCTTCCCGGTCGTCACCTCGTTCACATAATGCTCTGCCTCTTTCATGCAGCCCATGTCCGCGCCGAGCGCTGTCTCATAGACATCTGCGAAGCCGAGCTCCTTCAATGCCGTCTTGAACATGTCCGGCGTCACCTTCGGTCCGAACTGTCCCGCAAACGCTGGAGCCACCTGTGCAATGATGGTTCTGCCGGACTGCATGGCACGGATCAGCTGGAAAATCTGCGATTTATCCGCAATCGCGCCGAACGGACAGCTCACCATGCACATACCGCAGGAGACGCACATTTCCTCATCAATAAACGCCCTGCCGACCTTGTCCGATTTGATGGCATTTACACCGCACGCCGCCTTACAGGGGCGTTCCTTGTGACAGATGGCATCGTAAGGACATACCTCCTTACACCTTCCGCACTTGACACATTTCTCCTGATCGATGACGGATTTCCCGTCCTTCATGGAAATCGCGCCCCGCGGGCACACACTCTGGCAGGGATGCGCAAGGCAGCCCATGCAGGAGCTTGTCACCTCATAGCGGTTCTCGGGACAGGCATTGCACGCCGACGGAATGACCTGCATCAGCGGCGGCTCGTAATACTTTTCATCAATATTACTCTCCTCCAGCCCCTGTGTCAGGTGTCCCGGATGCTCTCTGTTCTCCGGACGCAGGCTCATTCCCATGGCAAGCCGGATTCTCTCACGGATAATTGCACGGTCGCGGTACACACTCTCCCAATACTGGGATTCTTCGTAATCTACGATCTTGTAGGGAAGCGCCTCCATGTCATCCTTCAGGTTGGTCGAGTGGTAGGCAAGGTTTGCTACCTCCTTGAACACTCTTCGTCTCCGCTGCCTTACCGGGGTGTCTATCCCTCTCATACTGCTCATCTGTCTTTGCCGCCTTTCCCGTGCGCACCTCATCAGTACACTCAATGTCGAATGATATTTTTTTAACAAATAGTCATTAACATTAAAGCATATTTATTTCACAAAATCAAGCCCTATCAGTCGCTATATGTTAAGCTGTACCAGCTTCTCAGATCGTAATACAGCTTTGCATACAATCCCAGCTTATATGCGAAGTCAATCTGTGCATCCGTTCCGGGCTCCATCGTGATCTCAATGTTGTAGTCAGTCCCTAAAACACCGTTCATCTGTGCACTGCCGGTGCAGACCAGATTGCCGTCAAAATCATAGACATTCTTTCCTTCCTCATCCGCCAGATACCCTGTCGGGTTGCCGTCGACATCCAGAAAAACAAGGTAGAAAGCTCTGGGAAAGACATCCGTTTCCATCAGCCGCTCCTGCACATAGGCAACGGCATTATCGTTGGCATCAAACATACCGTAGGCAGAGCCCATAGCCTCCCCCGGCAGCTCCTCGCTGCTCGGCTCATCCTCCACAATTTTCTGATACATCCATGTGTTGTCATTCATCGAAATAATTATCTGGCTGTTCAGGAAGCCCTCCTCCTGCAGGAAGCCGGCTACCTTGCCGTCCGCATAAATATTTCCCGTCTGGTGCACCTCCTTGATGTCGTCGCCATCGAATCTCACGACTGACGCGGTATCCAACGCGTTCTGTGCCGCCTCCTCGCTGTCAAAATCCAGACTCTTCGCAACCGCACACCCGGTGAGCATAACCATGCCACAAGCAACTAAAACTCCAGCCAAAGCTTTTTTCATTTTCTCTTATCCCTTTCTTATATTCTGTTCGGCAGTGCACCGTCCTCGTCACGCGCAAGCTCTCTCGCAACCATGACCGCCATTGCCGTGATAAGCGGCATATATTTCTCATCATATACAATGATGACTGCATTATCAAAGAATACATTTTCAAGCGTAATGTCCAGATTGTCCATAATCATACCGATGAGCCTTCCGTTTAAGGTCACGCTGAAATTATGTCCGATCGAACCGGCAATTTCCGTCAGCTCCAGTCGTCCGTCGCTGATCTGCATTGCAAACTTATCCCTAACCAATGTAAACTGCTTTTCAAATGTCCCGTACAGGTCGCCCTTGTAATAAAAACGGTAGGTTGCCAGCGCATGGCCGACCTCCTTCGTCATCTTGAAGAGCTCGTTATGATAGCTGTCAAAGATGCGCAGGCTGAGCAGAGGCATGGTTCCGTCGATCTCATAGACGAGATTGTCGTCCTTGTCACGGAGTTCAAAATGCTGTCCGGTCAGTTTAAAGTCCTCGTTAAAGGTATAGACCTCGGAGGGCAGCGACTCCTCGATGGGAAGCGCCTGTCCGTTCTTTATGTAATATTCAAAGCTCTCCTTCAGTCTCCCCTCCATCAGAAGCACATCCGCAGTATAGCAGAGGTACTCGGACAAATTGTCCCCGAAATCCTCCCTGATCGGGATCAACGGCTCGTTATACTTCTCCTTAATCATATTGAGGAAGGAATAACCGATATAACCGATGTAGCCGTCCTTTGTCAGCCAGAAATACAGGTACTGCCCCTTGCCGTCCGGTCCGAACATCAGCGCCTTCTGCTTCATCGTGCGGAACTTGACCAGATAACCCGAGCCGAGCGGCGTCTTCACATTCTTGTATGCCTCATAAAATTCCTCGATGGTCCGCGGTCTGTCCATCGAGATCATAACACCCATATCTGTCAGGGAATTATAGTTCTCCGGCGATGCCGAGCCCCAGATTGCGATTCCGGCAATCATCACTACCGTCGCTATGCAGATCGTCACGGTCATTCCATAGCCCTTGCACAGAATGAACACTCCCAGCAGGAACACAACGGCTCCCACAATGCGGAACTTCCAGTACCGCACCTTCATAGGCTTTGCGAGCCCCTTATAGTCCTCCCGCTTCCGCTTCTCGAGTTCCACGACGTTAGCAATCTGCTCCCCTGTCCTCTTAATCGGGGACTTCCCTCTCCACAGCCATGCAAGGAAGCCGAAGAGCGCAGCAAACAGAATTCCGACAAACAGGAACGTACCATCAGCGTCCTGTATCGTGGCAATCAGTCCGAGCACAAGACAGACAGCCGCCAGACCCATAAATACTTTTTTCATGCATTTCTACTCCTTTTCAGGTAAATTTTTACATCAGAACATAAAAAGCTGTCAGCCAAGGTACTTTGCCTTGTCTGACAGCTTAATTATAGCTTTCATGGAAAATCATGTCAACTAAACGAAAGTCTAGGTTTTAGCGTCCTATCTGAAAAAGTTGCCAATCTGATATACGATCGTCGTCACCATCCAGGCAAGAACCAGCTGGAAAACAATCATCTTTCCCGTGAATTTCCACGAGCCGCTCTCCTTCTTCACTGTTGCGACGGTTGCAACGCAGGGCACATAAAGCAGGCAGAAAAGCATCAGGCAATAAGCATTCAATGCCCCAAAGCCAGGATTAATGCCCTGGATATTTGAGACAATCGCCGCCATTCCCGCATCGGAATTTGCATTTGCAACACCAAATAGGACAGCAAAGCTGGATACAACAACTTCCTTTGCCGACAGTCCTGACAGCAATGCCACACCGATCTGCCACATTCCCAGACCTGCCGGCTTCAGCACAGGCACAAGGAGATGACCAATGACTGCTCCGAAGCTTTCAGCCGGATTATCTACCATACCTCCGATGCCGAAGTTCAGCAAAAACCAGATGACAATCGAGGCAACAAAAATCGTGGTTCCCGCCTTGGAAAGGTAATCTTTCAGCTTGTTCCAGACATAAATGCGTATTGTTCTCGCATTCGGCCGCTTGTATTCCGGCAATTCAATGAGCAGCGAATCATTGATCTGCCCCTTCTCCATTCTGTTTATTACCAGCGCCGCCAGAATAGCAATCACCATTCCGATTACATACATGGAGAAAGCAACCGGTGCCGGATGTTCAGGGAAAAACATATCCGAAAACAGAACGTAAATCGGTAATCTGGCTGAGCATGACATGAACGGTGTCACGAACATGGTCTTACGCCTGTCATGCTCCGTCTCCAATGCCCTCGTCGCCATGATTGCAGGAACCGTACAGCCAAACCCGAGTATCATAGGCAGAAAGGCTTTTCCGGAGAGCCCGACCCTTCCCATAACAGAATCCATGACATAAGCCACTCTCGACATATAGCCGCTGTCCTCCAGCACCGCAAGCGCAAGAAACAGGATAAAGATATTCGGGATAAAGGTCAGGATACCTCCGACACCCGCAATAATACCGTCAACAATCAGCGATTTCAGCCATGCTGTCACACCGATCGCGTCAAGTCCTGCCGAAGCCGCAGCAGACAGCCATGCAAGCCCCTGCTCAAAGACACCCTTTAGGAGATCTCCAACGGTAAAAGTCAGGAAAAAGACAGCACACATAATCAGCAGAAACACCGGAATCCCCCAGAAAGGATGTGTGAGTACTTTGTCTACTTTATCCGTCGAGGCTGCCTTCTGATTCTTATAAAACAGGGTCTCATTAACCACCTTCTCTATGTAGGCATATTTGCACTGGATAATATCCTTCTCATAGCTTCTGTCCACAACATTAGTGACCGAGATGGGATGCTCCTTCTTGACCTCCTCATCATCCTCAAGCAGCTTGATTGCATGCCAGCGCACAGACGAATGGGTCGGATAATGTGCTCCCATCATCACCTCCAGCTTTGCAATCTTATCTTCAATTTCCGGAGGATATTTCAGAACATACTCCGTCTCGTCCCCGGGTGCTCCCTTTCTGCCGTTACCCTCCTCATAATGGTGGACGACTGCATGTAACAGAATATCAAGTCCTGTACGCTTCGCCGCCGAAACCGGCACAACAGGAATACCCCCAAGCATTTCTGGCAGACGATGCATATCAATCTCCATACCACGCTCCTTGACAATATCCATCATGTTCAGTGCCAGCACAATCGGCTTGCCAAGCTCCAGCAGTTGAAGCGTAAGATAAAGATTTCTCTCCAGAGATGAGGCATCCACAACATTGATGATCACATCAATGCTGTCATCCATAGCGCATTGCCTTGTCACCTTCTCTTCAATGGTGTAACAGGTCAGAGAATAAATGCCCGGAGTATCAATGAGGGTAATGTCAACATCCTCAAAGCTGGTCTGACCCTCGAAGCGCTCCACAGTCACTCCCGGCCAGTTTGCAACCTTGAGCTTCGAGCCTGTCAGTGCGTTGAATAAAGTAGTCTTTCCGCAATTCGGGTTGCCGATGCAGGCAACGTTAATATGTTTTTTCTCTTTCGTACCACTCATTTTTTCAATTCCTCCCGTATCTGTTCAATTTCTATATTGGAGGAAATATGCCTTCCAAGAGCAAGTCTCGTTCCCCTGACCTGAATAATCAGCGCTCCCCGTCTCTTTCTGTTCAGCACCCTGACCGTCGTTCCATCGTTTAATCCCAGCGCCTGCAGCCTTCTTGTTATCCCCGGTTCCACGAACAGTCCGCCTATCCGGTAGCTGCATCCTTTTTCTGCCTCATACAGTGTCATTGCTCCAGCCTTTCTCTTTTGATAATAATTATCAACTAATCGGCGATATTATATAATAAAAAGGGGAGCCTGTAAAGGCTCCCTACCAGCTTTTTATAAAGGTATCTATGTAGTTATCCAGACACTTCTTGATGACCTCGATCGCTTCCTCGCGGTTTCCCTTCTCGTTGACTGCGGTGGTCTTGTTTTCCAGTGCCTTGTAGACCGTGAAGAAATGCTCCATCTCCTCCACCACATGCGGTGGAAGCTCCGAAATGTCATGGTAGCCGTTGTAATACGGGTCGTTGAATGGTACGGCAATGATCTTCTCATCGTTCTTGCCGTTGTCCAGCATGGAAATCACACCGATCGGATAAGCCCGCACCAGTGTCAGCGGCTGAACAGGCTCCGAGCACAGGAGCAATACGTCCAGCGGATCGCCGTCATCTCCGTAGGTTCTGGGAATAAAGCCGTAGTTTGCCGGATAATGCGTGGAGGTATGAAGGATGCGGTCAAGGATCAGAAAACCTGTCTCCTTGTCAAGCTCATACTTATTCTTGCTGCCCTTGGATATTTCGATCACGCAGATAAAGTCCGTGGGTGTCACCCTCTGCGTGCTCATGCTGTGCCAGATACTGCCGTTGATTTCTTTCATTGGAATCACCATACCTTTCTGTGTCATTTCTGCCAGACTTATTTTCTGGTCTGCCCATCCCCATAGATCGTATACTTATAGGAAGTCAGTTCCTTTAAGCCCATAGGTCCGCGCGCGTGAAGCTTCTGCGTGCTGATTCCGATCTCTGCACCGAAGCCGAACTCGAAGCCGTCCGTAAACCGCGTCGAGGCATTCCAGTAAACACATGCCGCGTCGATCTCATTCAGGAACTTTTCGGCGGTCTGACGGTTCTCTGTGACGATGCACTCCGAATGCTTCGTGCTGTACCGGTTGATATGCTCGATCGCCTCCTCCACGGAATCCACGGTCTTCAGGGAAAGAATATAATCCAGATACTCCGTGCCGTAATCCTCCTCCGTCGCGGGAACGCAGTCGGTCAGCACCTCCCTGATCCTCTCATCGCCGCGAAGCTCTACGTTCTTCAGCGCAAGGATTGCCGCCAGCTTCGGGAGAAACTCCTCCCCGACAGCACTATGTACGACAAGCGATTCACAGGCATTGCAGACGCCGATTCTCTGGGTCTTTGCATTATAGACAATGTTAGCCGCCATGTCAAGGTCTGCCTCCCTGTCAATATACACATGACAGTTTCCCGTTCCCGTCTCAATGACCGGAATGGTACTGTTCTCGACAACACTCCTGATCAGTCCGGCGCTGCCCCTCGGAATCAGCAGATCGACATATTCCTTCAGCTTCATGAACTCCACTGTCACTGCCCTGTCCGTATCAGCGATCAATCCGACCGCATCCGCCGGCAGCCCACAGCTCTCCAGTGCCTCTCTCAGCACCTTGACAATCGCTATGTTGGAATAAAGCGCGTCGCTTCCTCCCTTGAGAATAACAGCATTTCCCGTCTTGAAGCACAGTCCGAAGGCATCCGCCGTCACGTTGGGTCTCGCCTCATAGATGATGCCGATAACGCCCATGGGCACTCTGACCTTTTTAATCTTTAAGCCGTTCGGGCGCTCTGTCTCCTCCATGACCTCGCCGATGCAGTCGGGCAGCGCAGCCACCTCGCGCAACCCCTCCGCCATGCCGGCAATGCGCTCCGGCGTCAGGCGCAGTCTGTCCTGCAGCCCCGAATTCATGCCGTTTTTCACTGCATTTTCCATGTCCTTCGCATTGGCGTCCAGAATCTCCTGTGTGCGTGAGATCAGAGCGTCCGCGGCAGCGAGAAGTCCCGCATTTTTCTCCTCCGTGTTAAGCTTTTGCAGCAGTGCCTTCGCCCTGACAGCATTTTTTCCCATCAACTGTAGATCTGTCATAATATCCCGCCTTTCCGTAACCTGCAAGCCTTGAGCCCGCAGACACAAAGCTGCTATATGCATATGACCTGATATGGTCTGATGTCTTCCTCCTCATGCGGCAGCTCACCATCCAGCATCTGACACCGGAAGCCAACCGCGATCGTCCGAACCCATAGCGCGGGCTTATCCGCAAGATACCGGTCATAAAAGCCCTTCCCATAGCCGATGCGGTTCCTGTACCCATCGAATGCCACGCCCGGCATCAGCATCAGCGTCCTCTCTGCTTCTTCCGCAGCGTAACGGTATTCCGGCGCCTGTTCGGGCGGCTCCGGGATCCCCTTGTAACCGGGACAAAGCTCCTGCAGCGAATGAATCCTTAAGAAAACCATTTCCGGCTCTCCTTGCGCCTTTGCGAGAACCTTCGGCAGATATACCTTTTTCCCCGCCTTTAACGCCTCCCCGAGAATCTCATAAGTATCGATCTCGCTCCCATAGCTTGCGAAACCGAGCAGGATTTCGGAGCGGTAGAACCACTGGTGTCCCAGAATGCGCTCTGTCAGCAGGATTTGGGCGCGCCTCCTCGTCTCCTCATCCAGACCGCCCCTGATTGCCAGCACGCGGCTTCGGATCTCAGTCTTTCTTTCCATATTTTTCGCCCAGATCAATCTTCGTGCCGTCCGGCTTCTCGATCACAATGTTATCCAGCTGACTCTTTAAATTATTCCTGACGCTGGCGACATATTCCTTCCGCAGTCTCGCCTGCTCCTCCTTCTCTGCCTCCGTCAGCCCCTCCTTCTGGGATTTATGGTATAACTCATTGATTCTGGCAATTCTTTCATCCATATTCATGGCTGTTATCCTGCCTTTCGTTTCCTATCCTTATTTATGTAGATTCGCAACGAAGCCCGAAAGATCAAAATTCTCATCCTTCTTCGCCACAAACAGCGTGCCCTCGTCCTCACCCGCTAACAGCCGGTGCAGCACACCGATGTCCTTACTGTTGGCAATAATCATGTCCGCGCCCGCCTTGGTGGCAATTCTCGCCGCAAGCAGCTTTGTGTTCATGCCGCCGGTGCCGACATTGCTGCCTGTCGTCGCCTTTCCCATCCCCATCAGTTCATCGGTCAGTTCGTCCACCTGACTGATAAATTTTGCATCCGGGTTCTTCCGGGGGTCGTCCGTGTACAGTCCGTCAATATCTGAGAGCAGGATCAGCAGATCCGCGTCCACAAGCGACGCCACAATGGCGGAGAGCGTGTCATTGTCACCGAATTCAATCTCGTAGGTCGTGATCGTGTCGTTCTCATTGACAACCGGGATCGCACCGAGCTTTAAAAGCTCCGTAAAAGTATTGTGTGCATTATATCTGTTCAAGTCATCCACAATCGTGTTCTTCGTCATCAGGATCTGCGCCGCGACCTGGTTATATTCGGCAAACAGTCTCTGATAGGTCATCATCAGCCTCGCCTGTCCCACCGCCGAGCATGCCTGCTTCACAGCCAGTGACTCCGCTGAACTGTTCACGCGGACATCCTTTAAATTCACCGCATTTTTTCCTGCCGCAATGGCTCCCGAGGAGACCAGCACGACTTCTTTTCCCTGATTTCTGATGTCGCTGAGCTCACGCACCAGCTTTTCCATGCGGATATAATCCATGTCCCCCGTCTCCTTGTGGGTCAGGGAGGACGATCCGATCTTCACGACGATTCTTCTCTTGTCCTTAATCAGCTCTCTCAGACTGTTCATTTTTCAATCTATCCATCCATCTTCTATACTTTAGTACGCTAAATTGCGATAAGTCTTATTTTACTTGATTTTGGGAACACCGTCAATACCCTTGCTGTCCGGGAGCAAATTCCGAAGCAATCTTCTCCGCCACCCTGAGACCGTCCATCGCCGCCGAGGTAATTCCTCCCGCATATCCGGCGCCCTCGCCGCAGGGGTACAGTCCCCTGACCTCGGACTGCAGGGTCTCGTCGCGCCCGATCCTCACCGGCGAGGAAGTTCTGCTCTCCACGCCGAGCAGAACGGCATCCGGTCTGTCAAAGCCCTTGATCTGCCGCCCAAAACATTCCATTCCGTCCACAAACGCCCGGTTGCACTCCTCCGGAAGAATCTTACTGACATCTGCCCAGACATAGCCGCCCTTGCACTGCGGCTGTATCACGGCCTCCGGCTCCTGCCATCCGTTATCCTGTCCTGTCACCCTGCTTCGGAAATCCCCATAGCGCTGCGCGGGAATCTTCCCCTGTCCGAGCTCATAAGCCCGCTCCTCAAGCCTTCTCTGGAACGCGATTCCCGCCAGCGGGTGATCCGATCCGTAATCCTCCGGTGTGACCGCGACGATGACCGCGCTGTTGGCGTTCTGCCCATTCCGCCCGCTGTAGCTCATGCCGTTGACCGCCGTACGCCCGTCTTCAGAGGATGCGTTGACAACATAGCCGCCGGGACACATGCAGAACGAATAGACTCCTCTGCCGTTTTTCGCCTTCGCCGTCACCTTGTAGGCAGCCGCACCGAGACTGCCCGGTTTCTCAAATCCATACTGGCTCTCATTGATCATCGACTGGGGATGCTCCACTCTGAGTCCGACGGCAAATGCCTTCGCCTCCATGGGAATCCTTTTTCCACAGAGCATTTCCATGGTGTCACGCGCGCTGTGTCCGATTGCGAGCACAAGCTGCTCACAGGGGATTCTCCGCTCCCCGTTGACCGTGACGGCGCTGACGGCTCCCCCGGAAATCTCCACATCCGTCACGCAGCTCTGGAAATGTACCTCTCCGCCAAGCCTGACAATCTCATTCCTCATATTCCGCACGACATTGCACAGGACATCCGTCCCGATATGCGGCTTTGCCTCGTAGCAGATGCTCTCCTTCGCCCCGAAGCGCACAAAGGTTTCCAGCACCTCCCTGTTTCTGCCGTCACGATCCTTGACCAGTGTGTTCAGCTTGCCGTCCGAGAATGTCCCCGCGCCGCCCTCTCCGAACTGCACATTGGATGTCGGGTCGAGCTGCCCCGTCTCCCAGAACCGCTCGACATCCCTCTGCCTCTCCTCGACGCACCTTCCGCGCTCCAGCAGGATCGGCCGGTAGCCGTGCAATGCCAGATAGTACGCGCAGAACAGCCCGGCAGGCCCCATTCCAGCAATGACCGTCGGATGCTTCTGATTCTTTGTCCCCGGTGCCGGGAAACGGTAACCGGCGCTTTCCGCACGGCACACCTGACTTTCCCTGCCCTTGAATTTCTTTAAGACCTTATCCTCATTCTTTACCTGAACCTCGAGCGAATAGCTGTAAAAGATCTCCGGCTTCTTTCTGGCGTCAATGGACTGGCGGAGAATCCTCATTCCGAGAATATCCGCCGCCTGAATGCCAAGCGCCTCCGCCGTCTTTCTTTTTAACTGTTCTCCTGTATGTTCCGTCCTGATCTTGACCTGATTGACTCGCAACATCTTTTCTTCCGCTCCTAAGTTTTTCAATTTCCGTCCGCCGCGCCTGTTCCCGCCAGATATGCGCTGCACCATGCCCAGTGAAGATTATACCCGCCGCATCTTCCATCCACATCCAGTATTTCACCCGCAAAAAAGACACCCTGCGCCTTCACCGATTCGAGACGTTCCGTGACCTCCTTAAACGGGACACCGCCCGCCGTCACCTGCGCATTGTCGAAGGAGTTGCTTCCGGTCACATGCACCTGCAGATTCCTGCAAAGCTCATACACCTTTTTCAGCCTCTCCCTGTCCGCGCGTTCCGCCGTCTCCGTCGGCTTCAGCCCCGCCATGCGGATAAAGAGAAGCATCAGCTTCTTATTCAGCAGCCCGGTAAAATAAGCCTCCACCGTAGCATTCTTCATCAGAGCCCTTCTCTCACGGAACAGCTTGTCCGCGAAATGTTCCCCCGGATAATCCGGCAGAAAGTCTATCTTCACGGCAAGCTCCTTTCTGCCCTGCAATATGTAATTCATGCGTCTGCTCAGCTGGAATACCGGTATGCCCGAAATGCCGTAATCGACAAGCTGAAGCTCTCCGCGCTCTGCAACGCTTTCCTTTCCGTCCTCAAAGGATATTTCCGCATCCGTTCTGACGCCCGCGACCGATTTGAACCAGTCCTCACGGCATTTCATCTGCACCAGCGCCGGAACGGTCGGCACAATCTCATGTCCCAGCTGCTTCGCCAGAAGGTAGCCACCGCCGTCCGAGCCGGTCTTCGGTGCCGCCTTGCCGCCACAGGCAAGAATGACCCGGTCAAAGGGAAACTGCTCCCTTCCGCTGAACAGGAGCAGCTTATTCCTCTTTGTCTGTCTCTCAATCCGGTCTATCCGGCACTGTGTCCTTATCTGTATCGCGGGTTCCCGCTCTATCGCATAGCGGAGCACATCCAGCACCGATGCCGCCTGCTCGCTGACCGGGTACAGTCCGCCGTTTTTCTGTTTTATCAGCAGTCCGAGCGAATGAAAGAACGCAATCGTATCGTCCGCATTGAATTTCCCGAGGAATTGCTCCAGTCTCTCCGGCTGGGAGGAAAAGTATTTCTCCGGCCCGAGCTCAACATTTCCGAGATTGCATTTTCCGTTGCCCGTCGAAAGAATTTTTTTCCCGACGCGGTCGTTTCCCTCAAAGAGCTCGACCTCTGCACCGTTCCTTGCCGCCCAGATTGCCGCCGCCATTCCGGCCGCGCCTCCGCCGACGATTCCGATTCTGATCGCCATGTTCTTCTCATTCCTCTCTGTCCGACATGACAGCCACGCCCTTGTCCTTAGCTTGAATAGGTCTCCAGGAAGTCATACAGAGCTTCTTCATCCGGCATCCACATCATGTCAATGATTTCCTGCTGCAGCTCCTCCGGGAGCTGATCCAGCAGAATTTCCGTCTCGATATAAATTGTTTCCTTGTCCTCAAGATACACGACGACCTCGTTGTCATACACCGCAAGATAGAAGCTGCTTGTCGGGACAAGAAACCTGTAATTCATCTGCACAACGACTCTCTCTCTGGAAAAGGAAAGCACCTCAAGGCTGACAAAGCCCCGCTCCATCTCGGAAAGCGGAGGAAACGCCTCGTACTCCTCCATAGCTTCCAGAAACTGCTCCCTGTTCATTCCGACATACTTCATCGGAAGCCTCCAGCTCGTCTCGACGACCGTATCATCGTCCAGATCCTTTTCTTCAATAATATACTCCGTCTCCACACAGAGTGTTTCGCCGTCGTTTGACACTGCCGTATATGCCGACAGATCCGTGTCCTCCGCTTTTTCGTAATCCAGACACTCCTCCATCGACTGCAGCGTATTTTCCGGCAGCTCCGGTTCTCTCCCATCTTCCGATGCCGGGCTCTCACTTTCAGACGGGGCATAATACAGCCTCTCCGTCTGCTCCCCGGGATAGAAGAAATGTGTTGTTCTGACTCCGGCATAAAACCCGATGCCAAGCATCACCACCGGATAAACAAAAAATAAACTGATACCTTTTACAAATTTCACAGCGATAACCATCCTTTTGCATTCAGTATCAGCTTTTTTTGAATATTTATACCATAAAAATCTAATAGACCCGCAAAAGCTGTCCTACCGCGCCGATCAGCTTACCGCCCGGAATGCTTTCCAGCTCCTGCTCCCTGAAATTGCGCAATAAAATCAGCGCCGCCCAATAGAATGCCCCTGTGAGGGCCAGACATACAATTAGGCTGACCAGATTGCCGAGATGCGGTGTGAACAGCTTCTCGAGAAGCGTTCCCGCAAGTCCTGCCACGCTGGCGGCCCCGGCGGGAACGATCAGCGTATAAAGCCAGTCCATCTTCTGCTTCAGCTGTCTATAAGCCAGTGTGCCCAGGACAACAGAGAGCACTCCCATTCCTACCAGTGCTCCATAAATCAGCGAAAGGATTCCTGCCTTTCCCGTGTTGAGCGCCACCGTCACAAAGATGATGAAAAAGACATCCGCCGCAGCCACTGCGCCGAGCACGAGCAGCTTCTTTCCCATGAGAACCAATATCCTTGCAAAGTAATAGCTCAGAGCAAACAGCAGGATCAGCCCCGAGCCGCCGCGGAACAGCTTTGCTGCCGTCTGCGCCTGTTCACCGCAGAAGACCGCCGCCACCGGTTCCGCCATCACCGCGATAAACACCGTCCAGAAGGCGGCATGTACAATGCCGAGATGGACACCGCACTGGAACACCTGTCTGGCGTATCTGCCCTCCTCCTTGCGGAAAAGGTTCATCATCTTTCCGCAGACCGGCAGGAGCAATATCACAACGACCGCCGCGATCACCCCGCAGCAGAGTCCAAAACCGGCTGCAAAGACTCCGTATTCCGTCATTGCGCTGTCACTGCCCTCCGATGCCTTGCTGAAAAAGATCAGTCCCAGTGGCAGCGGAAGTATTACGAGCAGTCTCGTCAGCATGGACAGCCCTCTTCCCGCGCAGAGGATGCGGATGCTGTCGACAACGGAATCCGTCGTGCGCATTCCCTCCTTGGCCGCTGCCGCTGCATTCTTTTTATTCCCTCTGTAGGTCAGTGCAAGAAACAGCACCACAAAAACCTCTGACAATGTCACGGCAACCGCCACGCCGACACCGCCGTACATGGCGGTAAAATTTGTCTGCACAAGCAGCCTGCTCACCTTGCTTCCGTAACTGCCGAGCATATTGCAGAATATCACGCTGAAACCGATGATAAACAGCTGCCTTAAGATCGATGCCGCTGCCGCCGGAAGCTCTGCTCCTTCACCGCGCGAACAGCCCTGCAGCACCGCCGAAACAGAGCGCAGAAAGACCGCCGGAGCAAGAATCATCAGAATGGAACTGCTGTAATGTATCCTGAAAATCTTCGCCGTGATCTCCTCCGCCGCAAACAGGACAGCCGCCGCACCGATCAGCCCGAGAATTCCCTGAAACAGAATGGCATTCCTCCGCATCACCGCCGCATTTTTATATTGACCCTTAGCGTTTCTGAGCCGCAGTATTCTTCCCAGCGCATCAAAGATGCCCCCGCTCACGACCGTATCAAAGACGGCATATACCTCCAGCGCCGCCAACACATAGGTCACTCCGTTATATCCCGTCAGACGGGCTGTGACCGCCAGCGCCGCCAGCCCGAGGACCGCCGCTATCGCCTGTGCCTGCCGCCTCTTTATCTCTGCCTGATTCATCCCTTATACCTCATCTGCTGTCACTGTTCCCAGCAACCGACTAATCTCTCGTAATCCCCAGTCCCGCAAGAATCTCTTCCTGCTTTTTCTCCATCACCCTGGCTTCCGCCTCTTCCATGTGGTCGTAGCCGCACAAATGCAGCATACTGTGTGCTACCAGAAACGCAAATTCCCTGCGGACGCTGTGTCCGTAATTCTGCGCCTGTTCCATGACCTTGTCCACAGAGATCAGGATATCGCCCAGCATCAGTTCCCCGGTGTCCGGGTCAAAATAATCCGCCTCCCTGTCCTCGTCGATGTCGAACACGCCCTCCTGCTCAAAATCGACATTCGGAAAAGACAACACATCCGTCTCCCTGTCGATGCCGCGGCATTCCCTGTTCATCTCCCGTATCCCGCTGTTGTCCGTCAGAACCACATTCACCTGGGTCTCATAGGGACAGTTCTCCGACTCGAGCACCGCCTCGCAGACCGCCCGCACCGTCTCCTCCACCGGAAAGGGAAATTCCACAGCCGTCTCATTTTCAACGTAAAAAGTCATAATAGAGCTTTTCCTCCTTGAATATTCTTATCATCGTCTTAAGCTCGCGCATGGAGATGTCACACCTGTCAAAGCTGCCTTCCTCCATCAGCTTATGGAAGACCGCATCGATCAGCTTGTCGTAGTCAAGCTGCTTCTGGGCGCCTCGCTCCAGCATATAGGTCACGGAGGAAACAATTGTGTCCGCACAGAATAAAACAGCCGTCTCCTTCTTCCGGATTCCCTGCTTCCTGCCCTGATAATCCAGAAGGATCCCGCGTGCAGCGGGAGGAAATGCCTTCTCGTCCATGACCTTAAGCAGCTGTTCCTCCTCCAGCCGGTAATAATACCCGGCGCATTTCATTGCCTCGACATCCATTCCGAGCCGCGCCGCAATCCGCTCACAGAAATAGGTCGTATGTACGCATTGCATGTACGCCTTTCTGTCCTTTTCCTTAAACGCCGCCAGAACCGCCGTCTCCGTGTCGTTGATGTCAAGATACACGCTCCGGTACCGGTAGACCACCGCGGTGAAAAAGAGCTTGAGCGCCCCGATCAGAAGGATGCTGCTGATTACCATGTTGGAGACCGGAATGACAAACAGTTCAAAATCCGGCCTTGCGTTCGCCGTCAGCACGACGTTCGCCGTCTCGCAGACAAGAAGACAGCTCACGGAGAGCGTCACCGGCAGACCTATCCTGAAATCCGTCCCGAGCTGCCTGAAAAGCGTTATGGTAAAAGTACCGCAGACGAAATAAAGCACAAAGCCTTCCACTCCGCTTCCGCTCACCAGAACCGAGACAAGCAGAAGGGAGGAAGCCGCAAGGATTCCCGTATTCATGTTGCTGAAAAGCGCGAGCATACAAAAGACAAGCAGAAAAGGCCAGCCGCCCAGAGGTAAAAAGCCGCAGACAAACGCTATGACGAGACCGATTGCAACGCACAGCGGGAAGCGGTAGAGATGTTCGCCATTGTCATAATCCAGCCTCTGCCCCATATATTCCCTGCGGTAATGAAAAAAGGTCAGGGCAAGCATTACCGCCACCATTACGCAGCTGCCCAGCAGCCTGTCCGCAGCCTGCTTTTTCACATATCCGAGCAGCGCCGTTCCCGATGCTCCCGCTAAAAGGATGCAGCCCTCCGCGAAGAAGTACCGCCATCCGGGATTATTTTTATTTTTTTCCATGTCTGTCTCTGCTTCTGTATTTTTCCTTTGCCTCGTAGTCATCATAAGCCTTAACGATTTTCTGTACCAGAGGATGTCTGACGACATCCTTGCTCGTAAGCTGGCAGAACGCAATGTCATCAATCTTCCCAAGGACACGCGCCGCGACATCCAGTCCCGACTTTGTTCCCGGCGCAAGATCCTTCTGGGACGCGTCGCCGGTGACAACAACCTTTGAGCCGAAGCCGATACGGGTCAGAAACATTTTCATCTGCGCCGGTGTCGTATTCTGTGCCTCATCGAGAATAATGTAGGCATTGTCCAGAGTACGGCCTCGCATGTAGGCAAGCGGAGCGACCTCAATCAGCCCCTTTTCCATATTCTTTGCAAAGCTCTCCGCACCCATGATCTGATACAGCGCATCATAGAGCGGACGGAGATACGGGTCTACCTTGCTCTGCAGGTCTCCCGGCAGAAAGCCCAGCTTTTCCCCCGCCTCGATTGCAGGTCTTGTCAGGATAATCCTGCTGACCTCGTTGTTCTTAAATGCCGTGATCGCCATTGCCATAGCAAGATATGTTTTTCCCGTACCTGCCGGACCCAGACCGAAGACAATCATGTTCTTTCTGATGGCATCCACATAGGCCTTCTGTCCAAGTGTCTTCGGCTTGATCGGCTTCCCGTTGATCGTATGACAGATGCAGTCCGAATCGATCTCCGTGATCACATTTTCCTTTTCTTC
Organism: uncultured Acetatifactor sp.; assembly: GCA_934402315.1. Taxonomy (GTDB): domain Bacteria; phylum Bacillota; class Clostridia; order Lachnospirales; family Lachnospiraceae; genus Acetatifactor. The sequence goes on from CAKRTS010000011.1 coordinate 30,308, forward strand.
CATTCCCATTGTAATTGCGTAATCCACACTCTGCTCCTCTATCTCGTTTCCTCTGTCCGAGAGAACTGCCAGCTGCTGCAATACCGCCGCTGCACGCTTCGCCTTCTCCTCTTCCCCCGAAACAGTCACACTGCCATTCCTGTCAACGATCGTAACCTCAAAATCGTGCTCCAGTTTCTTGACATAGGCATCCTGCATTCCGAAAATCTTTTGAATGTGCTCCGTAGGCACATCCAGTCTGACTGAAAATTCACTCATCAATCTCTGTTTCTCCAATGACATTCTTTTCTATCAACACACTTCTGCCCACGGTCTCCCGGACGGTAAACTGTCCCGAAATGACCCATGAACCCCCATTTGTATCTATTTTAACATCTTTTTCAATAATTTGTACCCCTTTTTCCTCTAAACTTGCAAGAAATGTTCTTAATTTTTCAGATAACAGCGTTTCCGCCTGCTCGAGCGTGTACTCATGCTCAACATTCTTATATTCCCTGTAGGTATAAGAGCCCTGATAGACCGGAATCGCCAGCTTCTCAAAGACTAACGGCCGGCTCTCCCTGATAAGGCTGTCATACACAAGGAACGGCCTCTCCTGCGGCATTTTCCATTCATGGTTTCCGATCCGCAGATAAAACCGCTTCTTTGTCCGTCCGGTGTACTCCTTCTGGATATAATCAAAGGGCAGGCGCGCCGAGAAGCTCATGGCATGCTCCAGCCAGATGTCCGCATCCGCGTCCACATACAGGTATTCCCTTACCGTCGCGTCCTCGTTATAGACGGGCACATTCCCGGCAACCAGAACGTCGCCCTTCGCCACGGCATCTCCCACTTTTACCTTCGGGACTCCGCTCCTCACAATGATAGCCACGATCGTCCCGTCATAATCCGTGACAAGCTCGCTCCCCTTTTCCGCAGCTGCCTGCTGTGTGATGATCGGGGCATCATTCTCCTTGATCTCGATCAGCAGCTTTGTCCCGGACAGTCTCGCCGATGCCCATGTGATCTCCGGAAATGTCCGGCGGATCTCCTTCTCCAGCGCACCGATGTCCAGCCCGCTCTTCTTCATGCCCACCGTCACCTGCTGTTCTCTCAGGAAGGTGTCAAACACATCGTCCGTAATCCGGTAGTTGCCCGATGTCTGAATATCCCAGATAAACAGGGACGATACCATCCAGAACGCAACCGCCAGCATCAGCCCGCCGATAAACGCCTTCCGCCGGAACAGCTTTGGCAGAAAAAAAGGTAGTCCGCATCGTTCCAACACGGCTACCTTAGTACCTGTCTTTCTTACGATAGGGCGCAGCGCCCTGAATCCGTCCAAATGAATATTCATATAATATACGTCGCCCTCCCGCTCGATTTTCCAGAGCAGGATGCCTTTGTTGCTGCAAAGGTTCATAAACCGTTCGGGCGAGAAGCCGCTGACGCGGATACGCAGATAGCCTCTGACATATTTCAGAAATTCAACCATGGTGAGCCCTCTTTCCACTCTTTCCTAAAGATACCTGACACACTCAATACGTCCGCTGATCTTCATATCTTCATTCGTGTAATAATCAATGGAAAGTCCTGTCCCTTCAAAGCTGACCTGACAGGTCTTTCCCTGCAGCAGTATGAGCTTCTCCGTGTATTCCAGCAGCCCCCTGTAATTCTCGATCCACGCCTCACTGCTTCCCGTCATGGTCACCTTCATTGCTCCCATGCAGATGTCCTTTGGCAGTTTCAGGGAATCTATGACCTTTTCTTTTTTCCGGATATGTTCATCATTCTTTTTCATAGTTCCATTATATTAGCCGCGCCCGGAAACTATGCACCGATCACCGCCTTGATAAACGGTCTGGTCTCCGGCGCCTCCGGCGAGATCGTGCACGCTGCAAGAAAGCGCCTTTCCGCCTCGTCAGCCTTGCCAGCATCGTTCGCATGGATCACCGCCAGTGTCTCCCCTGCCTTCACCGCGTCGCCGACCTTTTTACACAGGACGATTCCCACCGCCAGATCGATCCTGCTCTCCTTCGTCTCTCTTCCGCCGCCGAGGATCAGCGAGCAGATACCGACCTCATCACAGGTGATATGGCTGACAAAGCCATCCTTCGGCGCTCTGACTTCTCTTATGATCGAAGCCCCCGGGAGCTTCTCCGGATGATAGACAAAGCTGCTGTCGCCGCCCTGCGCCTCCACAAATTCCGCCAGCTTCCGCAGTGCGCTGCCGTCCGCGATCACACGCTCAAGCATTCCGCGCGCTTCTTCGAGGCTATCCGTCCTTCCTCCGGCAATCAGCATCTGGCTGCCGAGCGTCAGGCAGAGCTCCACAAAGTCCTCAGGGCCGTTGCCGTTCAGCGTATCGATCGCTTCTTTTACCTCAAGCGCATTGCCGACAGCATATCCGAGCGGCTGATCCATGTCGGAAATGACAGCGATCGTCTTCCGGCCTGCATTTCTGCCGATCTTCACCATCTCCTCCGCGAGCGCTCTCGCATCCTCCTCCGCCTTCATGAACGCGCCGCTGCCCGTCTTGACATCCAACACGATTGCGTCCGCTCCCGCCGCCAGCTTTTTACTCATGATCGAGCTTGCAATCAGCGACATCTGATCCACCGTCGCCGTGACATCCCTGAGCGCATAAAGCTTCTTGTCCGCCGGTGCGAGATCTGCCGTCTGTCCCATGATCGCAATGCCGATCCGGTTGACATTCCCGATGAACTGCTCCGTTGTCAGGGCTGTCGAAAAGCCCGGAAAGCTCTCCAGCTTATCAATGGTTCCGCCGGTATGCCCAAGCCCTCTTCCGCTCATCTTCGCAACCGGAATCCCACATGCGGCAACCATCGGCGTCAGTGCAAGCGAGGTCTTGTCCCCGACGCCTCCCGTGCTGTGTTTATCCACCTTAATTCCGTGAATTGCCGACAGATCCAGCATATCCCCGCTGTGCGCCATGGCAAGCGTCAGTTCGCAGGTCTCCGCTTCTGTCATGCCCTTGAAATAGATTGCCATCATCAGCGCGGAAACCTGATAATCCGGAATTTCGTCCCTTGTATAGCCATCGACGAAGAATTCGATCTCCTGCTTCGTCAGTTCCCCGCCGTTCCGCTTTTTCATTATAATGTCATACATTCTCATAGTTATCTCCATTTCTGCGCACGTTCTTTGCGCATAGCACAACTCGGTTCCGGAACCCTGCAAACATTTCCGACAATTTCAGGCAGATAAGGCTTTTTCCGACTTTAATATGCCTTGCCCGCAAGGATCTCGCAATAGTCCTTGTAATTTTTCTCCAGCAATGTCGGCGTATCCAATCCGTAGGGACATTTCGACTTGCATTTTCCGCAGTGCAGGCAGTTCTCGATGCGCTTCATCTTCTCCTGCATCTCGGGCGTCAGCTGCGCCGCCGAAGGCGCCCTGCGTATCATCAGGCTCATGCGCGCGCAGTTGTTGATCTCAATTCCGACGGGACAGGGCATACAATAGCCGCAGCCGCGGCAGAAATCGCCGAGAAGCTGCTCCCTGTCATGCGCTATGACCGCCGCCAGTTCTTCATTCATCTCTGGCGGATTATCAATATACGAGAGGAACTCGTCCAGCTCCTTCTCCCGCTGCACGCCCCAAATCGGCAGAACGTTATCATATTGCGCCAGGAAAGCATAGGCCGCCGCCGAATTGGTAATCAGTCCACCGGATAAAGCCTTCATGGCGATAAAGCCCATATCCGCCTCCCTGCACTTTTCAACCAGTTCGATGTCCTTCTCTGTCGCCAGATAGCAGAACGGAAACTGCAAGGTCTCGTACAGCCCGCTGTCTACCGCCTCATGCGCCACGTTTAACCGGTGGTTGGTAATACCGATATGCCGGATCATTCCCTTATCCCTTGCTTCCAGCATTGCCTCATATAACCCCGTTCCGTCACCCGGCTTCGGACAGAACGCAGGATTGTGAAACTGATAAAGATCAATGTAATCCGTCCGAAGGTTGCCCAGAGAGGTATGCAGATCCTTCCAGAACCCCTCCGCTGTCGACGCGCCGGTCTTCGTTGCTATAATTACCTTATCGCGCATTCCCTCGAACGCCGCCCCGAGCTTCTCCTCGCTGTCCGTGTAAAAGCGCGCCGTGTCAAAGAACGTCACTCCATGCCCGTATGCCTTCCGCAGAAGCTTCACCGCATCTTCCCTTGAGATACGCTGGATCGGCAGCGCCCCGAAGGAATTCTTTCCCGCTACAATTTCCGTTTTTCCAAGCCTGACCTTTACCATCTTTTCCCTCATTTCTGCGCACGCTTTTTTCGCATATCGAGTTTGTGTCAAGTGCGCGCAGACACAAATCTCGCGATTGAAAAATCTTATTTTTCAATCTTATCTTCCTTTCAAATTGTTCTCACGCCCCAGTTTAGCTCTTTCGGATATACTATACCATGATTGTTTCTCAATCATGGCATTGATGTCCATCCGGACGCTTTCTGTTTTAGAATAAGGTTATTATACCATCTATTTTGAGTATATCGTCATTTTCACCCATTAGCAACCTTCAATTTCCACTCCTACGTCCGCGCACAAATTTCCACTCCTGCGCGACATACATGCCCATTCTACCACTCCACCTTTTCTGCAGGTACACTCTCTGTATCTGTACATGCGCTTTCCCGCTCCCGGCAGTTTCCGCACGTACAGTTCCCGCAATGTTACATGCAGTTTCGCTCTCCCTTCTCTTTCCGCAGGTACACTCTCTGCATCTGTACATGCGGTTTCCCCCTCCCGGCAGTTTCCGCACGTACAGTTCCCGCAATGTTACATGCGGTTTCGCTCTTCCTTCTCTTTCCGCAGGTACAGTTCCCGCAGTGATACATGCGATCTCGCTCTCCCTTCTCTTTCCGCAGGTACAGTTCCCGCAATGTTACATGCGGTTTCACTCTCCCTTCTCTTTCCGCAGGTATTATTCCCGCAGCGGTACATGCGATCTCGCTCTCCTTGCATTTTCCGCATGTACATTTTCCACCGCTATACATGCGCTTTCTCCCTCGCCCCTTTTTCCGCACATACAACCCCTGCAGCCATACATATGATTTCCCCCTCCCTTCCAGCAATTCATTTCAAATATCTTTCTACTATAACCTCAATATTTTTAATGTTTAATGGTCTTGTGCTCGTCTCCATGCTGTACAGCAAATTATCTCCATACCAATAACCGTTTTCTTCATACAGATTTATCTTCTCTATTGCCCCTTGAGCATACTCTGGGTTGTCCATCATGCCAAAGTGTTCAAACACATATGTGTTTCTTTGCGATACATTTAAGAGTAAGAAATCCGGATATACTGCCTTCCCATGCTGAAAAATAATTTGTGGCTCATAAATATATGGAATATGATGCTTATAAAATAAATCCGCCAGAATTTTTTCTGATTTTGACCGTACAGTTTCCCCTCTTTCGGTAACAATAGGAAAGCTGTTCGGATACGGATTGGCATTTCCGTTATATTTCTGATACCATTCCTCAATAAAATCCTCGTCTGGCTTCATCACGGGTGTCACCAGTTTTCTTCTTTCCTGTGAAAGTTGAGTATATATGTCCTTTATTCCTTTATCATATTGATTCAACAATCGTCTTGCATCCCTAACCCTCGCACCAACCACCACTTTTACCTTCTCGTCGTAGCCTTTTTGTGCAATTCTTTGCGCAGTATTAAATTGATTCTTTGGAAGATACTTTCGTACGTTTGCCGAATCGGCAACATAATACTGCGTATAATTTCCACTCCCTGTCTTCTGAATGCGCAGCGTTCCGCTCGGTGCGTCTTGTAATCTCTCTTCTAACGTCTTCTTCAGGCTTTCCAATCTTAAAATTTCCTCACAAAGCTGTCTTTTAAACTGTGTATTTTCTTGCATTTTTTCTCCTTCCACAAAACACATTATATATTTATTCTCAGTTGCATTTTTTGTATTACCAACTACTTTGACTTTTATTGACATCAATTATGACTTTACAAGTGTATTACATATACTTAGTTCTCATAGAGGTACAAGCGGTTTTGCGCTCACCTCCTTTTCCGCAGGTACGGTTCCCATGGATGTACATGCGAGTTTGCACTCATCCCCTTTTACGCACGTACAATTCCCGCAGGAGTACATGCGTTTTTGCACTCATCCCCTTTTACGCACGTACAATTCCCGCAGGAGTACATGCGGTTTTGCACTCACCTCCTTCCCCGCACGTACAGTTCCCGCAGGAGTACATGCGATTTCTTCTTCACCTCCTTTTCCACAGGCACTGGGATCAGGTACAGCCTCCTACGCTTAGTAACAAGAATAAATATCAAAAAGGGATGCCTATGTAGCAGTCCTAAGAAGCGCTTCCAAGCAATTTATGCTTTAGAATTTATGCTTTGCGAGTTTCGTTTTACAGGCTTGTTCTATTTATTAGATCTTGTTTGGGAATTTGCTTATTTAAGAATTTGCTTATTTAAGAATTTTCTAAATCAAGAATTTCTCTGTTGAATTTTGCAGATTTTCCAAAAGAATCCCGCTAGTAATTTTTAAATTGAATTAATTTAACAGTTCATAAACGGATAATAAAAAGATTTTCAGAACATCAGATTGACATTAAATCTATACAGGAACCAGACAATAATGTCCAGTTCCTGTATTCAAAGCTTAATACATGGGCATTGGGACAGACCGGCTGCCACCAGCGTGCTGACTCTCATCAAGCAGCTTAACCCATCGCCTTTTCAGCCCTTTTCAGCCCTTTCAGCCTTTTCAGCCTTTCAGCCCTTACTACCTTCCCCTTACTTTCTGACAAGCAGGGACTTTCCGGTCATTTCGGCGGGCTGCTTCATGCCCATGATCTCGATCAGTGTAGGGATGATGTCCGCGAGGCATCCGCCCTCTCTGAGTCCGCAGCCCTCATCATAGTTGACGAGAACGAAAGGCACCTGGTTTGTCGTGTGCGCCGTGTGGGGTTCTCCGGTCTCGTAATCGATCAGCTGCTCCGCATTGCCGTGGTCAGCGCAGATGAACATAACGCCGCCAACCTCCTTGACAGCAGCCACTGCCTTGCCGACGCACTCGTCCACGGTCTCGATTGCCTTGATGGCAGCAGGCAGCACACCGGTATGGCCTACCATGTCAGGGTTTGCAAAGTTAATAACGATCACATCATACTTGTCCGAACGGATCGCTGCACAGAGCTTCTCGCAGACCTCGGGGGCACTCATCTGGGGCTTGAGGTCGTAGGTGGCAACATCCTTGGGCGAATTAACGAGGATTCTGTCCTCGCCAGGATTCGGAGCCTCCACGCCGCCGTTGAAGAAGAAAGTAACATGCGCATATTTCTCCGTCTCCGCGATACGCGCCTGCTTCAGGTTGTTAGCTGCAAGCCACTCGCCAAAGGTGTTCGTCACAGCAATCTTGTGGAACGCAACGTCCTTGTTCGGGATCGTCGGGTCATAATCAGAGAAGCATACATAAGTGATCTGCTTGCGCGCGCCTCTGTCAAAGCCCTTGAAATCGTCGTCGCAGAATGCTCTTGTGATCTCACGCGCACGGTCGGGACGGAAGTTGAAGAAAATCACGGAATCGCCATCCTGAACCGTAGCGACAGGCTTTCCATCCTCTACTACAACGGTAGGCTTTACAAATTCATCCGTCTCCTTGCGGTCATAGGATTCCTGAATCGCGCAGATGCCACAGGCAGCGGTCAGTCCCTCTCCCTTTGTCATTGCATCATATGCGAGCTTGACACGGTCATAGTTGTTGTCACGATCCATCGCGTAATAACGTCCCATTACGGATGCGATCCTGCCGACTCCGATCTTCTCCATCTCCTTGTTCAGAGCCTCCGCATACTCTTTGCCGCTTGCGGGAGGGGTATCACGTCCGTCGAGGAAGCAATGCACGAACACCTTCTCCAGTCCGTGTCTCTTTGCAAGCTCCAGAAGCGCGTACAGATGGGTGTTGTGGCTGTGTACGCCGCCGTCAGAGAGCAGACCCATCAGATGAAGCGCACTGCCGTTCTTCTTGCAGTTTTCAACCGCCTTCACCAGCGCCGGATTTTCAAAGAAGGTTCCGTCCTGAATTTCCTTGGTAATACGGGTAAGCTCCTGATACACGATACGTCCCGCGCCCATGTTGAGATGTCCTACCTCGGAATTTCCCATCTGACCCTCGGGAAGTCCGACAGCCATTCCGCTGGCATTTCCCCGCACCCACGGATATTCCTTCATCAGCTGATCCATCACAGGTGTCTTTGCCTGCGCGATCGCATTTCCTTCGACCTTATCATTCAGTCCATAGCCGTCAAGAATCATCAAAACAACCGGTCTTCTGCTCATATATCTCATCTCTCCTTGTATATATTTTATCAGGTGCAGCTGTCCGTTCCGGCTGTGATTGTCCGGAACAAAAAGCTTGTTCGCTGCTCCCACACTATATCATGTTTTGGAAATCCGTGCAATAGCAAGCCATAGGGAATTTTTCTCGATACATAATTGCTTTTTCTCATATTTCTTGCTATACTGATTAGAAACTTTACAGATAAATTGCAACGTTTACAGAAAAAAGAGGTATGCAATATGGTGACATTACTTTCCAAGCTCTTTATTAAGGATAGAACGGACACGCGGAACCCTTCCGTAAGGCAGTCCTACGGCATGCTGTGCGGTGCGGTCGGCATTTTTCTGAATCTCTGCCTTTTCACCGGGAAATTTATCGCCGGATGGATCAGCAATTCCATTGCCATCACCGCCGATGCCTTCAATAACCTCTCCGACGCCGGTTCCTCGATCATTACCCTGATCGGCTTCCGCATGGCGGGACAGAAGCCCGACCCGGATCATCCCTTCGGGCACGGAAGGATCGAATATATCTCCGGGCTTCTTGTTGCTGTCATTATCCTGCTGATGGGACTGGAACTGTTAAAAAGCTCGTTCACAAAAATTCTGCACCCCAATGAGCTGAGCTTTTCCCCGGTCATACTTGTCATTCTGATCGTGTCCATCCTTGTCAAATGTTATATGTATTTTTATAACCACAGTCTCGGAAAGCGCTTCGATTCCTCCGCCATGCTCGCCACCGCCACAGACTCCCTGAGCGATGTTCTGGCGACATCCGCCGTGCTGATCTCAACGCTCGTCGCCCATTTCAGTGGCTTAAATATCGACGGCTGGTGCGGTATCCTCGTCGGTCTCTTCATCTGCTATTCCGGCTTCGGCGCTGCCAAAGATACCATCAGTCCCCTGCTCGGTCAGGCTCCTGACCCGGAATTCGTGCAACAAGTGACGGATATTGTCACCGCGCATAAGGAGGTCATCGGGGTTCATGACCTCATCGTACATAACTACGGTCCCGGCCGCATTCTTATCTCCCTGCACGCGGAGGTTCCCGCCGACGGCAACATCCTCACGCTGCATGATGTGATCGACACAATCGAACACGAATTGTGGAATACCCTGAACTGCCACGCGGTGATCCATATGGATCCTGTCCAGGTCGGCGATGCGGAAACAGACCGCCTGCGGGAGCTGACGGCGCAATGCTTACATACGATTGATCCCACACTGACAATGCACGACTTCCGCATTGTGACAGGCCCGACACATACGAATCTGATCTTCGATGTGGTAACTCCCTATGATTACGTCATGTCCGACAAGGAACTGACCGACCTGATCCAGCGGAAATTGCAGGAAAAGAATCCCAATTATTTTACGGTAATTGATGTGGACAAAAAGATGTCTTAAACATCTGAAAGGAAAGATTGAAAAATAAATTTTTCAATCACGAGATTTGTGTCTGCGCACACTTGACACAAACTCGCTCTGCGCAAAGAACGTGCGCGGAAATGAGGAAAACTATGACACAGATCATCTATTTGACAGAAGCGGAAACAAAACGTCTGGAGGCGCTGGAACGGCGCTACCGCAATGCGGCAAGGACACAGCTTGAGCGGCGCGTTGCCTATTACCACCGTCTGACCGGCGGCCGCTACACCTCCATCACCATACGAGACCAGAAGACGCGCTGGGGAAGCTGTTCCTCCCGGGGTACGCTCTCCTTCAACTACCGGCTGATCTTCGCACCGTCCGCCGTCCTCGATTACGTTGTCGTCCACGAGCTCTGCCACCTGATACACATGAACCACTCCAAGGATTTCTGGAACATGGTCGGAACTATCATGCCGGACTACGCTGTCCATAAAAAATGGCTGCGGGAACACGGTCACGAGCTGACGTTGGAATACTATCTTGAAGCGAAGGGGATTCCCATCCAGATTTCCTGACTGACAGGCTCACCCCGAAAGTCACACATTTAAAGCTGCATCCGCCAGAAAAGCCCTCCGCAAGGCACGTAACCTGCGAAGGGCTCTCTTTATTCTTTACTGCTCTTTACTGGTTCTCATCCACATAAATCTGTGCTCTTCTCTGGATCGTATCAGCCACTGCCTCTGCTGTCTTCTGTCCCGAGAAGAAGGCGTCTATTTCCTCATTGATGATCGTCATGATTTCCTCATTGTAGTAATAAGGGTTATGAACCGACTCGATGAACTGAATCACCTCATCCAGCTGCTCCTGGCTCAGCGGGTCATAGGGAATATCCTCGCCGTTGATATAGATTGTCTGGTCATAGTATTCTCTCTGCGTCTCGCCGTTCTCGTCCGTATACTCCCAATAAGGACGCTCTGTCGCCTCCTTGGACTTTTCATAGAACTTTTCCTTCTGCACCGGGAAGTAATACACCTGATCCTGATATTCATCCGTCAGGTAGTAACGCATGAAATCCCATGCCGCATCCAGATGCTTTGACTTTGCAGACAGCACATAGGTCGTACTGCTCATGATATAGGAACCATTTCCGGTATCCGTAGGGAAACCTACAAAACTTACTGGCTCACCAAAGTATCCGTTGATGGAATTTGCCATCTGGCTGAACTGATAAAAGTTCACCTGCATCATCAGCGTTCTGTCCTGTCTGTACTGGGACTGATAAGTCTCCCAGTAATTGTTCCAGTAATCACTGTCATAATCCTGTGAATCCGTGTCAGAGGGAAGCGTCTTAGCAAACTCCATCATGGAGATAAAGTCCTGTGTATTGAAGGAGCATTTTCCAGTCGATACATCCACGAACTGATTTCCGCAATAGCTCATCACCATGTACATGAACTGGCTGCGCGTTGTATCTCCTCCAAATGCCTTTGCCCCCTCCGGCATAGCAGCCAGAGCCTGCTGCATATCCTCCATCGTCCAGGTCTCACGGTCTCCAACCCATGCCTTCTTTGCAATGATGGAGTAAACCTCGAAGTCAGGTACGATATAGTACAGCTTTCCGTTCACACGGTATGCGTTGAAGACATTCTCCATAAATTCTACCTTGGAAAGCTCCTCGTCGTTCTTGATCAAATCGTCAATGTTGGCAATCAGTCCCTTGGAGATATAGTTGCTGATCGGCAGATCGCTTGAGATCAGAATATCCGGCATACCGCCCGTCGTAATATCACTGTTCAGCTTTGTAAGCCCCGCCTGATAGTCGTCATAGGAATTATATATACTGTAATCCTTCAGGGTAATTCTGTAGTCCTGGCTGCTCCGGTTATAGGCGATTACACGCTTCTTGATATCGGAATTAATCCAGCGTCCCGCCATGACGAGAACTTCCTTGTCCTTGATATCCGCCGGATCTACATAGGTAAAGATCCCCGCCTGCATTCCTGTTTCCCAATCCTCAGCATAGAATGCCAGGAAGGAATCCTTTGTCAGCTCAACAAGTCCGTACAGCGACTCCACATACAAATCAGAGTTGATATAATCCACCAGAATTTCGCCGTTCTCAGCTCCCGCATCCCAGCTGTAAATGCCGCCGTTTCCCGTATAGATCAGATCATGGGACTTGCCGGGCATCATCACATTGTAATCATACATATAGCTGACAGTTGAAGGGAAATCCTTGATCTCTCCCACCGTGTCCGTCGCAATATCATAGGTAGTATAATATGACTTCGTCCACTCCTCTTCATCTCTGAAAATAACGAACAGAAGACCGTCATCCTGAGGCACGAGCTGGTCATAATTATTGATCAGCTTCGCCACATCCTCCGAAAGCTTTACTCTCTCTCCGACAGTGCCGTCCGAATTGATTTTGATCTTGTAATTCTCGTTATCCTCAGAAGATACGGTGATCAGCAGATAGAGGTTGCCGTCAGAGCCCCGAAGCATATTGTTGACATAGGTCCATGTGTCGTCATCATTGTTTCCCAGCCCCGGAACCTCAACCTCCCACGCAAGACTGCCGTCCGCGTTCCAGCAGCAAAGGCTGTAGGTCTGCTCACTGATATAATTCTCAGGATCGGACCAATCCTCAAAGCTACGGTTCTTCATGGCATAGATCATTCCGTCCGCCGCCATGACAAAGGGATTGTAATTTGAATACTCGTAGCCATTTGATTCCTCGCCCGGATAGACTTCATCCACATCGCCTGCTCCGGGCTCTACAACCACGCCTTCCTCTGTATCCAGCAGAGCTATCCCTTCATCACCGTTATCCGTATTTCCCTCGTCCGTGGTACCCTCGTCCGTGCTCTCCTGTACATCCTCATTTCCGCTATTCCTTGCAATCTCGAGCGTTGCCATCTGCACATCCGTGCCATCTTCCTTCATGGAGACAACCCGATAGTCATTTTCGCTGTAGGTTTCGTAATCGTACACCTGCATCACCATGTATACTTTGCCGTCTCTGTGGGCGGTACATCTGATATTGATGTTGCCTCCCTGACCGGAGTACATCTGGGGCAGTGTAATATTCTGCACCCGATACACATGCTCCTTCGCCAGAGACGACGAATTGCCGGAAGGCGGCTTGTTATTACTGCCGTCCCCATCCTTTCCGCAGGCGCAAAGTCCGATAGTCATAGCCACTGTCAATCCCAGCGCCAGAACTCGCTTTCCCCAATCCTTTCTCATAATTTCTCCTCCCTTTCTTTCTATATCTTTATTTATCCTTTTTATTTAGTTTTCTCTTTTTCCTCTTCTCTTTCTTTTCCGGCTTCTCATCAAATTCTTCTAAAAATTCCAGATCATCGGTATTGCCCTTTCTGGCAAGACGCTTCGCCCGGATTCTCTCGCCCTTGCGTTCCACCTTATCCTTGGCATACAGAACCTTCTCCTTGATTGTCCAGCCCTTGTGTTTCCACCAGATGACAAAGAAGATCACAGCAAGCGTCACCGCATAAAGCAGGAACAGGAGCTCAAATAATGTAATCAGCGCAAGAATGTCCTCATAGCCTCTCGCCACATTCTCCCAATAGGGATAAATGATGGCTTTTCCGTTCATGGAACGGGTTCCGAACTGCGGAATCAGCTTTAATCTGGAGAGAAACGAATACCGTGAAGAGTTCTCCATGATCTGCGTCTCATCGCCGGAATCTCCCAGATTCTCATTGACGTAGTTATACGCAAACTGGGTAACCGGATTCGGCATCACGATTTCATAATGGTTAATCCCATTACAGCTGCCGAGCTCGCTCAGAGTCTTGTAGGAGACATAGACCAGCGTGCTGTCCAGCCCTGCAGCCTCCATCAGCCTGCCCTCCTGCCGCTGGATGACACCGGTGACAATATGCGGAATCCCGCCTATATAGACAGTCATCCCCGCAACGTCATTGGAACCGAACAGCTGCCACGCCGCATCCTGATCCAGAACACAGTAATCCTGCATCAGATCGTTTCCCGAGAAGCAGGCTCCCGACAGCATTTTCATCGGATGGAACAGGAAAAAATCTCCTCCGATACCGATTGCATCCGCCTGAAGGGTGGATTTGTCACTGGAGATCGTTACCTTTCCTCCCGCACTGTACGCATCCGCCCAGAGTCTGGCGCTCGGATTCTCGGATTCCTGTATCACAGAGGCATCCGCCAGCGCGGCATCGATAGAATGTTCAAATTCCCTGATCCTGTCCTCTGAAATCTGCATATTTACAGAGAAAAAACAGCTGACCTGTGCAACATCCTTTTTTCCGCTCCAACGCTCCGCCATCATCTGTGCTTCCTGTCCCTGCCCGAGATGATTCGCTATAAAGCACAGAACCAGGAAGATTACGAAGGAAATACCTCCACTGATTCCTAATACAATTTTCTTCATCACTCGCCTCATTTCCACCGGGATCAGTTATTTGCCAGTCTAACCTGCTTACCCGCCTCCACTGGCTTTGTGGAAGTGGTAATTACATACTCATAGCCGTAAAGACCTCCTGTGATCGCCGACTGGGTATCGTCACTCGCCAGCACCTCAACGTCTACACGGGTTGCGATATAACGTGTGCTCAGAGGACTCGGCTTGGATTCCACGATCAGAATAAACTTACCGTTGCTGTCCTCACGGATCGCGCTGTTCGGAACAATCAGGTCATAGTTCGCGCTCTTCTGGCCGACAGAGAGGTTCAGTGTCTGACCTGCCGTTACGCTGCCGGTCACATCAAAGGTCAGCAGCTTCTTCTGTCCGGGATCTGTCTTATCCGGCTTGATGCTCGCCAGCGTCACATCGACATCGTCATATCTCCACGCATTGACCAGATCAGCCTTGTCACCGACCGACAGACGCTTCGCCTGATCGTTTGTGACAGAAAAGCTCAGGGTATAGCCCTTTCCTTCCGGCTGTAAAACCGCTACCGGCTCCGCTGCGGATGTCGTATTTCCGGCAGTGACATTGATGGAGGTCACTGTTCCGGAAATGTCTGCCGTCACCGTCGCATCAATTGCCTTGGCTGTCAGCTCATCCACCGTCTCCTGTGCCTTGGAAATATTCTCCAGAAGGGTCTCCAGATTTGTCACATTTCCGATCTTGGAGATCAGCTCAGTCAATACCGTTGTCTGCTCTTCCACAACTGCGTTCGCTGCATCCAGCTCCTTCTGCACTGCCGCGATATTAAGTGTATAATAAGCCTTCTGCTGATTCAGATTTGCTACTGCCTGGCTCGCTTCCCTCTGATTATTTGCATCGGTCACAGAGGCAAGATAGCCCTGCGCGTCACTCAGCGCCTTATCTGCATTCGCCAGACTATTTACGGCATTATTATAAGCGGTCTCCTTATCAGCTGCATCCTTTACAGCCTCATCCCACTCCGCCTTTGCCGTCACGGCATCGGTACTTGACGCATCCCCGTCCGAGACAGCGGTCTCATAAGCGGCTCTCTTTGCCGCCTCGACTATTCTCGCATCTGCCAGCTTGGCTTCCGCCGTAGTCTTTGTCGTCATTGCATCTTTCTGTACTGCTGCTGCATTGTCAACAGCCTTCTTTGCCGGATCTATCCTGCTCGACACCACCGAGTTCTGATCCCCCTCATACTGAAGCTGTCTGTCAATAGCGGCTGCTTCCGTGTTGAGCTGTGTCAGCTTTTCTTCCAGCGGCTTTACCGCTTCCTTCGCATCCTTCAATGTCTTCTGTGCATTTGTGATCTGCTGGCGATAGGTTGCCGCCGACACATTCTTATTTGCCGAATAAATATCCGAGGAGGTGATTTCCGCCTTTAACAGTTCCAGTTCATACGCATTCTGTGCCTGCTCCAACGCATCCTTCGCCGCCTTCAGTTCATCGCTCTCAGAATCCTCCAGATACAGAAGGACATCTCCCTTCTGTACTGTGTCACCGACGCGGACTGCCACGCTGGAAACCTTTCTGGATTCCGTGACCTTTACTTCATAAGGGTCGCCGCTCTCAACAACTCCTGTTCCCCTGATCTTCGCTGTGATGGTACCGGACTGAACATAGTTGGTAGCCACCTCAGGAAGGGAGTAATTCATAATAGTGTTTGAGAAAAATGTCAGAACCAGCATCACCGCGAGAAAAACGATCGCTGCATTTTTGACCCACTCTCTTTTGTTCTTTCCGTTCTCGTTCATTTCCTTTTTCCTCTCCTTGCTTGATTAGATTTCTTACCCTTTGATTCCGCCCTGATATGTGATTCCATCTACAAGATATTCCTCTCCGTAAAGGAATATCAGCAGACTGGGAACCATATAAATCGTCGCCACAGCGAACGCCAGTCCGATCTCTCCCGCATTGATCTTACTTAAGAATACAGACAGCGGATGCTTCTCTGCATCCGACAGCAGGATCAGCGGCTGCTCTACCATGTTCCAATAGTCAATAAACACCAGAATCGCCGCCGAGCAGGTTGCACCCTTACACAGCGGCAGACAGATTTTTCTGAAAATCTGCCACTCTCCCGCCCCATCGATCTGCGCCGCCTCGATCATCGAGGTCGGAATACGGCGCATGAACTTCGTCAGCAGGAACACCGCAAACGGGGAAAAGATTCCCGGCAGCCAGATTGCCCAGTTGGTATCCAGCAGGTTCAGCCAGTCACTGACCAGATAGTTGGGAACCAGTGTTACCTGATAGGGCATCAGCATCAGTATGATATAGGCAAAGAAAATGATCTCTCTCAGACGCCCCCGGTATCTCGCAAATCCGTAGGATGCCAGAGACGCGACCGTCAGCTGGAATATCACGATCGGGCCTACAAGGATGACAGAGTTCCAGAACTTCAACAGGTATTCCGGACTCTTGAACAGCACCGTAATATACTGGCTGAAGGACACCATATCTGGAATAAATTTCAGATTGACCTTCTCTGAGATATAAACCTTGCCGCCACTGCTGTTTGTCGCAAATACCGAGCCGTAGTTCGCCGATATTTCGGATGCCGACATGAACGAGTTGGTAATCGTCAGGATGATCGGCGTCAGGAACAGGATCGCAAAGCTCGCCGCAACGATGGTCGCAAGCACAATCCTGCTGATCTCAAATATTTTCTTTTTTGAAGCCGGTCTGCGCCGTTTCCCCCTGTTTTCGGCCGACCGTACAGATGTGTTTTCCATGCTCATCCCTCCACATCCCTTCCGAACCGGTCTTCCGCGAGGAAGAGGATTCCGATGATAACAATCATGACCAGAGACATCAGAATTGCCGCCGCCGACAGCATCTGGTAATCCAGATTCCGGAACTTGTTATTCATAAAATGCTGCAGCATATAAACCGTGTCCGTCGGATAGTCTCCCGTCAGCAGATATACCTCGCGGAATATCTTAAAAGAGCTGATAAGGGACATAATCGTCACAAACAATAAAGTCGAGGACAGATAGCGGATCTTGATATGGAAGAAAGTCTGGAAGGGTGTCGCACTCTCCAGCCTTGCCACTTCAAGAATATCCCTTGGAATACTCGCAAGCGCCGCCATAAACAGTATCATGTTGTAGCCAAGGTTCTTCCACAGGAAAAGGATGGCGATAACGACCAGCGCATAGTCCGATTTGAGCCAGTCAATCTTATCCACTCCGAATTTTGCCAGCATGTCATTTACCGCACCGTTATAGTGGAAAAGCACCTGCCAGATCAGCACGATTGACGCCACCGGCACCATCAGCGGACTTAAGAAAAAGGTTCTGAACTGGCTCTTGAAGGGGATCCTGGATTCCAGTACAATCGCCAGAATCAAAGACAGCACCACTGCCAGCGGAACAGATACTGCGGAAAACATCAATGTATTATGCACCGCCTTCTTAAACGCCGAATTTGCTATGATATTCTTAAAATTATCCAGAAAGACAAACTGACCGCTGATCGGATTATCCACCATGGAATAATAAATAACGACAAGGAACGGCAAAATGAAGAACAGCAGTACACCGAGGAAGCTGGGGGCAATAAATGCCCCCGAACTTACCTTCAGTTTTCTGGTTCTTCTCGTCGTCTTGATATGCACCTTCGGAGCAGCCGCTTCGGCACGCTCCCTTTTCTGTTTCTTGCTCACTTCACATTCCCCTGACTGTTTAGCTGTTTTCACCTACATACATCGAAGCGCGGCTCTGAATCTGCGCTGCCACATCATCCACGCTCTTCTGTCCGTTGTAGAAGGCCTCTGCCTCCTCGCTGATAATGCCCATAATTTCTGTATTCTGGGACGGTACCGGTCTTGCTATGTCAATCAGCTTCATCAGCGTCGCAACCTCTTCCTCCGTCACCGGATGATAGGTATAATTCCAATCGTCGTAGCCGAAGCCTCCCATGCCGAGAACGATCGGCTCGCCGTTCTCATCCAGCAGAATCTCACCGTTTTCGTCCTTCGCATATTCCGCCTTCATCTTCTCTGCGATCTGTTCCTCCAGCTGCTTCTTGTTTGTAGGAAGTCCATAGCTGAACATATCACTCTTGTTATTCAGATAGCTCTCGATAAACTCCCATGCGCCGTCCTTGTTGGCAGACTTGGACGTCAATCCGAAGCATCCGCTTGCGCTGAGCAGGCAGCCGGGGTCGTCACCGATCACAGGATAGCCGACGTAGGAAACCGGCTCTCCGAACATCGCCTCTGCTACCTGAATATCATTGATATCCGTAACGTAATCCGTGTATAACAGAAGACTGCCGTTTGCAAGTCTTTTCGGTGTGGACTCCTTCTCCTCATCCCAGTTGTACTCTGCCGGGAAGCCCGCCACGAACTCCAGCATCTGCTTAAAGCTGTCGCTGTTGAAGTCACAGGTTCCGCTCTCCCAGTCGATAAACTGATCCTGGTTAAAGGTAAGAAGCAGGTTCATCATCTCGCTTCTGCCGGTGTACTCAAACAGCTCGGCATCGGGATACTGCTCTGCCAGCTTCATGACATCCTCCACCGTCCATCTGTCGCGCTCTCCCACAACAGAGGTCTTTGCTGCGACAGTTGCAATGGAAAAGTCTCTCGGTATTGCGATCAGCTTGCCGTCATAGGTATAGCCGTTCAGAACGCTCTCGACAAAGGAATCCCTGCTCAGCACACTGCTCTTCTCAAGATAGGGTGCAAGATCCTCCAGAATGCCCTTGGAGACAAGCATCTGCGTGTCAATCTCCGAGCTGTCCAGCTCGATAAGATCCGGGCAGTCCGCGCCGGAGGTAATCTCGTTGTTCATCCTCGCGATTGCGTCCGAATAATCCATGTTTCCATCGGGATCGTAATACTGCTTTACCTTGAAGCGGTACTTTTCGTTGCTCTTGTTAAAGTTTACAACAGCCGCCTGCAGGCTCTGAGACGGATATACGGTTCCGATGGTGAGTTCCACCTTCTGGACAACCTCGGAGGCAGGAGTCTTCGTCAGATAGGCCATCTCCGTCTCTCCGGTATCCCATGATCGGATGATAACCATGAATCTGCCGTCCTCCAGCTCATGAACCGCATCCACATAGCTTCCGTTAATATCACAGTCCAGCCATTTCAGAATCTGCTCATAGGAACCATCCTTCTTGTCAAATGTATACAGCGCACTGTCGTCGCTCACCAGCAGTTCCTTTGTCCGGCCTGCCGACAGATTTCCTCCGTTACCCGGCAGGGTGTACTTTGTTCCCGACTGTCTCTTGTCAAAATCAATATCGCATACCGTGTAGCCGGAGCCGTTCGCTGACCAGTCGTAATAAGCCATCACGACCTTGCCGTCTCCTCCGCACACAACACTGTTGATCCACATTCCGTCCGCTGCAACCGATCCCTTGCTGTTTCCCTCCTCGTCAAAGAGATAAACAACGGTGCTTGATGTGAGATAAGCCCTTCCCTGCTCGTCGACCACGACATCCTGCACATAGCTGTTCTCCTCATCGGCAGCCAGCAGATCGGTAAAATCGGTATTGTATACCGTATTTCCATCCTTGTCATATTTCTCAAGGCTGTACAGGTTGCGGGAATTATCGGGATTGTTCTCATCCATCTGATACACGGACCAGATCACATACTGGTTTCCGTCGGCATCAACCGCCATGCCCTGACGCCAGCCGTTCTCCGGGGCATCCGCATAGACAACCTCTTCCTCGGTTCCCGCCGCAAGGTCATAGACAAACATGCCGGTATAGCTGTCCTCCCCCTGGTCGATATACCTGCTGTAATAAATCTTACCTCCGGCAAACTCATAATTATAGCTGTCACCCTCTCCGAACGAGGTATACTGGGGGACATAGACAAAATCCGCCGTACCAGCGTCTCCGCCCTTTTCTCCGTCTCCCTTATTGCTATTACTTCCGTCCGTCTGCGCCGTACCGCCTCCGCACGCCGTCATGGAAACGACCGTCGCTGCGGCAAGTGCAAGCGCCCAAAACTTCTGCATTCCTTTTTTCATAACTCTCCTCTTTCTTTCCGGCTTTTCAGCCGTTTCTAACATCCCCACTCATGCTATTGATGTCCATTCGGATGCCTTCTGTTTCAGAATAAAGCTATTATAACATATTAACGCATAAAATGAACCTTAAGAATTTATGAATTGAGCCCTGAATCCTCAGGGCTCCTGCAATAATTCCGTAATACTTACTTAATGCGGATATACATTCTCTTTAATTCAAGATGGCGCTTATGATGTCTCCACATGCTTCCGATCCGGTTATAGAACCAGAAGGACTGCACCAGAAGGTTATTCACCTTGCCAATCTTCTGCTTTGTCGTATGCTCGTAATATTCTCCGCCGCAGCGGCATGCCTCCCTGCCCTTCTCCTTTACCAGCGCAATCAGCTCCGACTCACAGGTGATATTCCCCGCAAACTCCGTTACGCCGAGTCCGATGCAGTCAAGCTTATGGGCATCGCTTCCACCGAAGACAGGTTTTCCATACTCCTTCGCAATCTCCTGCGCCCGGGCATTGCTCTCACGGCTCTCACACGCATTAAAGCCCTCAATGAAATCAAATTTCTCCATCACGGAGAGATTGCGCCGATGTTTTCTGGTGTTGAGAATGCTCATATATTTCTCGCCGCAGGGATGCGCAGGGCCTAAAATTCCGCCATTCCTGTGCACAATATCAATCAAAAACTGCACGGGAAGTCCCCGCAGCTCCAGAATAGGAAGCTTCGCAGTCTCCGGCATAATGACCAGAATATGCCCCGCGTCTATCGTGTCATACTCAATTCCCTTGAGCACGGCAAAATCGCGGAATGCCTTGTCCTTCAGCTTTCTCTTCCACGCACGGTATCCGTTGTAGGAATCATGATCAGTGACGAGCATACCGTCATAGCCTCTCTTTATGAGGGTGGCAATAAACTCATCGATCGGCACCTTGCCGTCCAGAGATCCCTCCTTTGTGTGACAGTGCATATCAAACTTCATCATCCGCTTTCTCCCTTCCCATTTAATCCACGCTCTTTAGCGACTCCGTCATGCTGATCTTCTCCAGTTTACCGCCCATGGCAAGATTGATGAGACCCGCAAACACGATCGTCAGCAGAGCGCTGTACAAATAGCTCAACGCACTGATCCGCACGTCAAAGGCAACCAGATCAACCTGTATCTGACTCATGACAAACGCATGGAGGAACCGCCCAAGCAAGAGTCCGACGAGCATCCCCATCGCCGCGAGCAGAATATTTTCGCGGAAGCAGTAGCTTGCTGTCTCATTCCTGTAAAAGCCGAGCACCTTGATCGTTGCGATCTCCCTCACACGCTCTGTGATATTGATGTTTGTCAGATTATACAGGACAATAAATGCCAGCCCGGCGGCACAGAGGATGACGACAAGCACAATGATGTCAAGGCTCTGCATCATACTGTTTACGCGGTCCATCATATCCCTGTTCACATTGACGTTGGAGACGCCGTCCAGCTTCATCAGCTCCGCCGAAAGCCCGTGTGCATCCGTGCCCTGCTCCAGATTCACATACACGGTCTTTCTCTCCGGCTCCCCGCCGAAGCCGTCCCTCCATGTCTCCTCCGAGACATAGACATAATTATAGATATAGTTTTCCATGACCGCCGAGATTTTAACCGTCAGGGAATTCATATTTTCATCACGGAGCGTAACCGTGTCGCCCTCCCGGACTCCATACTGTCCGGCGAGCTTATGGGTAATCACGCCCTCACCGGCACCGGGATAGGCAACCGGCTCCCCCTCCTCTGTATGCATATCCAGATACTCCGGCATCTGCGCAGGATCACCGACGACGAGATAGACCGACTTGATGCCCTCATCTGTGACAAGATCCATGTTCTTCTCCATCACTCCAAGAACTTCCCGCAGCCCATCCTCCGAAAAATCATCCAGCTTCTGCACAAAACCGTCATCCGCGTCCTTTAAGCTGATCGAGAGATCATAGGTCTGGATCTCGGTGTATTGCTGTGTCGCCACCCCGGCAATCGAGTCCCTGATACCGAAGCCGGTGACAAGAAGCGCCGTGCAGCCGCTGATGCCCAGAACCATCATGAACAGTCTCTTTTTATAGCGGAAGATATTTCTCACGGAAACCTTTTTCAAGAAGCTGAGATGCTTCCACAAAAAGGGAATTCTCTCCAGAAAAACACGTTTTCCCGCCTTCGGTGCCTTCGGGCGCATGAGCTGTGCCGCCACCTGCGAAAGCTCCACACGGCAGGAGAGCCATGTCGTCCCGACAGAGCAGAAAAGCGAGACTGCAAGCGAGACCACCGCCAGCCTCCAGTTGAAGACATAGACGATCGGATCCGCCTTGTACATGATCCCGTAGCCGTACCATATGACCTTGGGAAAGCCCCATGTGCCCAGTGCGAAGCCGGACACACAGCCGAGAACAGCCGCCAGGCCGGAGTAGATCATATATTTTGACATGATTGTGCCGTTTCCGTAGCCGAGCGCTTTCAGCACGCCGATCTGTGTTCTCTGCTCCTCCACCATGCGGTTCATGGTCGTTATGCAGACCAGCGCCGCCACAAGGAAGAAGAACACAGGGAAAATATTGGCAACGCCCTCCACGATCGAAGAATCGCTCTCAAAGCAGACGTAACCGATATTGGTGTTCCTTCCGAGCACATAGACCGCAGGCTTTCCGATCTGCTCCGCGGCAGCCTGTGCCAGCTCCGGCGGATACTGTCCGACCAGCTCGTCAAAGCGTCTGTCCGCCGATTCGGAGACCAGTTCCTCCCATACAGGCGTCTTTTCATCCATGTAATCCTGATAGGCATCTCCATACAGGGGATTGTCCTGCCGGAAGCGCACATAGACCTCGGTGTAGACATCGAGGGTAAAGCCCTCCGGCATCAGATAAATAAAGCCGGATAGTCTTCCCGTGCCGAGCGATGTGTTTCCTCTCTCATACTGGATATACAGCGGAGACTGCACCAGCCCGACAATGCGCAAGCTTCCTAACTGAAAGCTGTCGAGCGTGTCCTGATCGTTCTCGTCCGACAGGGCAATCATCGTGCCGATTGCGTCCTCACCAAACATATTGCTGTCAACCACGCACTCGTCCGCGCTCTCCGGCAGCCTTCCGGACACCAGCTTGACCGTGTTGACCTGCTCTGTCAGACTGTACGCCTTGACCGCGCCCTGTTTTCCGTTCTCCAGCCGGTACAGCACATCCATGGAAAACGAGCCCTCGGCACACTCCACGTCCGCCTCCCCGCGGAAGTCTTCCACATCCTCTTCCTCGAAGCCGAGTGTGGACAGAAGCCGCAGATCATAGAAGGCATGTACATCCAGATACTCCTTGACCGTCTTCACCATCGCTTCCTTTGCGACCTTGAGTCCCGAAAAGAAGCCGACTCCGAGCGCAATAATGGCAAAGATCGCCATAAACCTTCCAAAGCTCGAGCCTATCTCCCGGAAGGTACTTCTTCTTATTTCACGCATATCTCACATTCCTTTTACCATTCGATTTCGCCGACATCCTTCGTAGTCTCATTCTGCACCATGCTGACCACGGTTCCGCTCTTGACGGTGATAACTCTGTCCGCCATGGCTGTCAGCGCCTGATTGTGGGTGATGACAACGACCGTTTTTCCCATGTCCCGGCAGGTGCTCTGCAACAGCTTCAAAACCGCTTTTCCCGTGTTGTAATCGAGCGCTCCCGTCGGCTCATCGCACAGGAGCAGCTTCGGATTCTTCGCCAGCGCCCTTGCAATCGCCACTCTCTGCTGCTCACCGCCTGACAGCTGTGCCGGGAAATTTTTCTCCCGATCCTCCAGCCCGACCTGTTTTAAGACCGCAGCCGCGTCCAGCGGTTCCTTACAGATCTGTGCCGCCAGTTCCACGTTCTCCAGCGCGGTAAGGTTCTGCACAAGATTATAGAACTGGAAGACAAAGCCGACGTCGTAACGCCGGTAGCTCGTGAGCTGCCGCTTTCCGAACGCCGAGATCTCCTGTCCGTCAAGCAGGACTCTCCCCTCCGTCAGCGTATCCATGCCGCCGAGAATATTTAATATTGTTGTCTTACCGGCACCGGAGGCTCCCACGATCACGCAGAACTCGCCCTTGCCGATCTCGAAATTCACATCGTGGAGCGCCGTGATTTCTACCTCTCCCGCCTTATAAATCTTCTTCACATTCTCAAAACGAATAAAATTCTCCATATATACCTCATCCTCTGCGTCCAGACTCCAACTGGCAGTATAACACAAAACCTTTTCTTCTTCTATTCTTTTTGCTATAATGACACAAA
The DNA here is from genome assembly GCA_934402315.1 of uncultured Acetatifactor sp. Lineage (GTDB taxonomy): Bacteria > Bacillota > Clostridia > Lachnospirales > Lachnospiraceae > Acetatifactor. The sequence goes on from CAKRTS010000011.1 coordinate 54,688, forward strand.
GGTTTCACATTTTATTTACAGTTCATTTTCTTTCGGAGGTTTTTTATGCTTTATATTTACATCAGCTTATTTCTCGGTCTGCTGCTTTTCGGCTGCTGTTTCCTTTTGCGAAATCATGGGCGGAAGCCCTCCGGCGCAATGCTCTGCCTGCTTTTTCTCACCGCCCTTTTTCTACGTCTCCTCGCCGCCGGGCTGTCCCACGGCTTCGACAATGACACTGCGTGCTTTGCAGCATGGGCTGACCGCATCTTTCAGACCGGGCCCGGACACTTTTATTCTGACACCGTTTTCACGGATTATCCGCCCGGCTATATGTATGTGCTCTATGTCATCGGCGGCATCCGCGCCCTCTTTCATATCGAATATTATTCCGTCACACACCTGATCCTGTTGAAGCTCCCTTCCATTCTCAGCGATCTCGTCTGTGGCTTTCTGGTTTACCGCGAGGCAGAGCGGCGCTTTGACAACGCCCGGCCGTTCCTCTTCTGTCTCCTCTATCTCTTTAATCCGGTAGTCATCCTGAATTCCTCCGTCTGGGGTCAGGTGGATTCCCTGTACACTCTGCTCGTGCTTCTGGTCTGTCTCAGCCTTATGCGCGGGAAAACACTGCCGGCGTATCTTGTCTTCTGCATCGGTATTGTCATCAAACCACAGATGCTGCTGTTTGCCCCTGTGCTCCTCTTAGGGGTGCTTGACCTTGTCTTTCTGCAGGACTTCTCTGTCAAAAAGCTCCTTCGGAATCTCGGCTATGGAGCGCTCTCCGCGGCAATGACCGTCCTTCTCGTCCTGCCGTTCGGCTTCCAGAATGTCTGGAACCAGTATTTCAGCACGGTGGAATCCTATCCCTACGCCGCAGTCAACGCCTATAATCTCTGGGGCATGTTCGGCTTAAACTGGATCAGTCAGTCCACAACCTTTCTCGGCATTTCCTACCGGGTCTGGGGCGGCGCTGCAATTGTCCTCGCCTTTCTCGTCATACTGGCGTACAGCATCCGCCGCAGGGACGACCGTGGGAAATACCCGCTGCTCGGCGCGCTGTTTCTGACGACTGTCTTTACCTGCTCCGTGCGCATGCATGAACGCTATCTCTACCCGGCGCTGCTCCTGCTGCTGTCTGCCTGCATCTACCAGCCCTCCAAACGGCTGTATCTGTGTTACAGCGGCTTTTCCCTGCTGCACTTCTGCAACACCGCACATGTGTTGTTCTTTTACGATCCGACTGACTACAACCGGAAGGAGCCCTTCCTGCTCCTCGTCTCTGCGGGAACAGTCGCCTTCCTTTTCATTCTGTACGGCAGTATTTTCCGGCTGTGGGGGCTGCCCCTCGGTGGGAAGCCTGCCTCTGCAGCATGGCTGAAAAAGGACAGCCTCTCTTCCATGGGGAATCTGTCCCTGCCACCACAGCCCTCCCAGACCGCAAAACGGCTCGGACGCGCAGATGTGGTCTGTATGCTTGTCATCACCCTGCTCTACAGCGTCTTTGCCCTGTACGACCTCGGAGACCGCTGTGCACCCTCGACCTCCTATGAGATGAGAAGCGGCGATGAGATCACCCTGTCCTTTGAACTGACGGAAGGTCAGCGGCTCAGCCGCCTTGCCTACTTCATCGCCCCGTGGCACAACCGCAGCTTCCTTCTGAACGGTTCACAGACGATCACGCTGCAAAATGTTTTCACCTGGCAGACCGTAGAACTGGACGGCACAGCAGACCACCTGCAGCTGACACTGGAAAACGCCTCCGCCTCGCTGCTCGAACTGGTCTTTCTGGATCAGTATGGTGAGATCATTGCCCCGGTCAATGCCGCAGATTATCCCGCGCTGTTTGATGAGGCAGCGCTTTATACGGGCGTGAGCACCTTCCGAAACGGTATGTATTTCGACGAAATCTATCACGCGCGCACCGCCTATGAATTTCTTCACGGGCTGCCCGCTTACGAAAACACGCATCCACCGCTCGGCAAGCTTCTGATCTCCCTCGGCGTGCTGCTGTTCGGCATGAATCCCTTCGGCTGGCGCATCACCGGCACGCTCTTTGGCATTACCATGGTTCCCGTGATCTATCTCTTTGCCAGAAAGCTGACAGGAGAAATGGCGTCCGCCGCTCTTGCGTGTGTGCTGTTTGCCTTTGATTTCATGCACTTTACGCAGACAAGACTTGCAACGATTGACGTTTACATCACGTTTTTCGTACTCCTGATGTATTATTTCATGTTTCTGTATACGCATCTGAGCTTCTTCGACAGTTCCTTAAAGAAGACCCTGCTTCCGCTGGGTGCTTCGGGAATCTGCATGGGGCTCGGCGTAGCCTGCAAATGGACGGGTGTCTATGCCGGTCTGGGGCTTGCTGTGATTTTTTTCGCGCAGCTTTTCCGCCGTTACCGGGAGTACCGCTACGCAAAGTCCGCTCCCTCCGGCCTCACAGCAGGTATCTCCCACCGTGTCATCCTTGACACCTTCCGCCCGAAAATGATACGCACGCTCCTGTTCTGCGTCGTGTTTTTCGTGCTGGTTCCCGCCCTGATCTACCTGTTATCCTATCTGCCGTTTTCCGATGGCAGCAAAGATAATGTTTTCCTCCGGCTGCTGCATAACCAGCAGAACATGCTGAGCTACCACAGCGGGCTGAACGCCACACATCCCTATTCCTCCTCGTGGTATCAGTGGCCTGTCATGCAGCGCCCCATCTGGTATTACTCCCGCATTGTCACAGGGTCTGCGGGAGCAGGCGGAATGCGCGAGGGCATCAGTGCTTTCGGTAATCCGCTCGTCTGGTGGGCCGGCATTCCGGCGGCATTCCATCAAATTTACCTCTGGATAAAAAAGAAGGACAGAACTGCCGCCTTCCTGCTCACAGGATATCTGGCTCAGTATCTGCCCTGGTGCTTTGTAACAAGAGTTACCTTTATCTATCACTATTTCCCGAGTGTTGCGTTCGTTGTCCTGATGATCGTTCACAGTCTGACCGGTCTCAAAGCGCGGATGAAGGAAAAACCTTACCGACTGCTGCTCATTCTCTATGCGGTATCAGCCGCCGCGCTCTTCCTGCTTTTCTATCCGGTACTGTCCGGACAGCCGGTAGACGCTGCCTTTGTCTCCCGGTATCTGCGCTGGTTCCGGACATGGGTGCTGTGCTCCGCTTAAAAAAATTTACATCAGATGGTTCTTCATTTCCGTAAGCGCCTGCTGGATGAGTTCCTCGGCTGCCCCGTCGTCGAATTCGTCCAGTCTGCCCTGTGCGGAAATACAGGTTTCTTCGATCACAGGCGGGATGTCATATTTCATCAGTTCTTCCAGCTTCTGTGCTGCATCCTTGACCTTAAAATTCTGCAGATCATTCAGCACATATAAAAGACGGGCATTCATCTCCCCTGCGCTGATCGGGAACTTTGACGTCTGCTCTGTCGCCACGGTCTTCTCCAGTATTTTCAGCACTCTGCCGATCAGTCTGTTCGCCGTCGCCTCATCGTTTGCTCGCAGCCTCGCCTTTGCGTTCTGCATTCTTCCAAAAATTTCCTCATCGATCTTGAAGCTCAGAATCTCCTCAATCTTCATAATCGCGTTCTTCGGATTACCATTAGTAAGCTCTGTCTGAGCCTCCAGCACATTGTCATACAGCTCCTTGTCATCCACAGGCAGCGCTCCGACTCTCTTCAACGCCTTGTCGATTCTCATATGAAGATCCTGCGAATCAAAGGGCTTCAGCACATAATCGAGGATCCCGAGCTTGGTTCCCTCGATTACCGTCTCCTTGTCCTTCCTTGCCGTCAGCATGATGACCGGAATTGCCGCGCCGTTCTCCATGGTACGGATCTCTTTCAGAGTCTCAATGCCATCCATCAGCGCCATCTGGATATCCAGCAGAATCAGATCCGGCTTTTCCTTATTCAGATAGCGGATCGCTCTGGCGCCGGAGTTTACCGTAATTACTTCATACTTGTTTTTCAGCTCCTGTTCGATTGTGGCAAGATTGATAATATTATCATCCACCGCCAGGATACGCATTTTTTCTTCCATCTGTTCTACTCCTCCCTCTCCAGCCATTCCATCAGCTGGTTCAGCAATTCTTCTGCCTTATCATCCTCATACATCTTTAACTGCTGTTCAATCTCCTGCAGCTTCTCTTTCAGTTCAAAATCCAGCTGGTAATGGAGAATCCCCTCAAGAATGCGGATGCTGTCCTTCGGATGGAAATTTTCAAGCAGATTCAATGCTTCCCTTGTCTCCCGGATGATGACCTGCTTATCAATGCATACGACATCGTCGCTATAGCCATCCTCCTGCTCCCTACGCTTTAAGAAACCTTCTATTTCATCCAGCTGCGTCTCATAGCAGTTCAGCAGATCATCCGCATGTCTGACAATAAATTCCTCATCCCCTCTCGAAGCCGCCTCCTCGTGCTCCTTAGCATGCCCCGACAGCTCCATCGCTCCGATATTCGCGGATGCACTCTTTAAGCCGTGCACCTCGATCTCATAATTCACATAGTCGCGCTCACCCAGAAGCTTTCGCAGCAGCTCGCATTTCCGTCTGCCGTCCATGCAATACAGCTGCAGCAGCTCCAGATAATCCGCAACCTCACCAGTATGATATCGCATTGCTGCTCCGATATCAATACCTTTGATATTAATATCTTCAAACTTAATCTGAACAACCTGCTTTTTCTTTACCACCCTCTTAGGGTGTCTGAAGGAGCTCGGTATCCATCTGGTCAGAACCTCATTGAGCTGCTTTCTGTCCAACGGCTTTGAGATAAAGTCCTGAAAGCCGCATTTTAAGAAGGTGTCCCGCATGCCCTCCATGGCATTTGCCGTCAAAGCCACCATAACCGGTGTCCTTCCGTTTGCGCCACACTCTTCCCTGATAATTCTTGTCGCCTCTATACCATCCATCTCCGGCATCATATGATCCATAAAGATCATATTGTATCTGTTCTTTCTGACAAGCTCAACCGCCTCCGCACCGCTTCCTGCCTCCGTCAGTTCAAAGCCGTAATTTTTCAGGAAGCCCATCGCCACCTTCCGGTTAATGAGGTTATCATCCACAACCAGCACCTTATATCCGTCCACAACAAAGGTGTCTATCTGTGCCGCTTCCTGCTGCTGTTCATCCTTTGTCTCTGTCAGGGTACGCTTGTCCACAATCTTCTGCGGAATATCAACGATAAACGTGGTTCCCTCGCCATAGACGCTCTCCACGCGGATCGATCCCTTCATCAGCTGTACAAGCCGCTTCGTGATGGAAAGTCCCAGTCCCGTCCCCTCGACTCCCCGGTTCTTCCTTGCATCCACCTGCTTGAAGTCCTCGAAGATCTTCTCCATATCCTCCTGCCGGATGCCGCAGCCGGTGTCCTCCACCCGGAAGGTCAGTATCTCAGTGTCCGGTTCTGATGCCGGGCAGCCACTCACGCAGATCTTGACATGTCCTTCCTTCGTAAACTTAATGGCATTGTTCATGATATTGATGAGTATCTGCTTAATCCTGCCCGCATCCCCGTGATACATGCTGGGAAGCGAATAATCGTAATCCCGGAGCAAGGAAAGTCCGCGGCTCGTGGCCGCAATATCCATCATGTTCACAACCTCTGTGACAACATTCCTGATATAATAGTCATCGGTCACAAGCTCCATCTTACCTGCTTCCACCTTTGAGAGATCGAGAATATCGTTGATAATGGTAAGAAGGTTCTGCGACGCGGACTTAATATCGTAGGCATAGCCGTACACCTTTCTTCCCCGGCTCTCCTCCATGATAATATCGCTAAGACCGACAATGGCGTTCATCGGCGTCCGGATCTCATGCGACATATTTGCCAGGAACTCACTCTTCGCCGTATTCGCCTTTTCCGCCTGCTCACGGATGCGCTTGATCTCATTGATATAATTTCTCGTCTCCGTCACATCCAGCACAAGCACAATAAAGCCCTGTGGCACACCCCTCTTATCCGGGATCTGCTTCACATGGCACTCGTAAAAACTCTTATTCAGCGAAAAACTGCGCTTGGTCTCCTCGTCATCCAGCACGTCCTCCGGAAAATCCTCCATGTCCTCAATGCTGTCACCGACCGACTGGAAATTAAGTTCCGTAAAAATATCCGCAGCCGCCGGGTTATACTCTACAATGCGGCGCTTTTCGTCAAGAATAATTACTCCGTCATCCATATTACGCAGCACCATGGCAGCTGCCATTCTGGAGAAGTCATAATTCTTCTTGCCCCATACCAGTACGACGACCATGGAGAGCATGACGCACGTCGTCAGCGGTGATGGGTCATAGCAGGGAATTGCATGACACCAGTAGATTCCCAAGGCAATAAACGGCGCGGTAGACAAAAACATAAAGACCGGATAGCTTCTTTTCCGTGCGTGACCCGGCCGCTTCCACGCCTCACTGATCAGTATATACACCGACAGAAGATAGGGCAGTCCACAGGATATACTGATAAAAACGAAATACAGCGGGCCGTAGGACAGCGACAGATAGGTATGCCCTGCATCGTCCGTCAGCCATTCAATACTCCTATAATACAGGCTATGTCTCTCACAGGTAAACACAGCGATCAGAATCATGTTATTTACCACTGCGATCGCCTTAAAGAGAAGCAACGGAATCTTTCTGTTACAATAGCAGTAGACAAACCATGCATAGGTGAGTGCAATAAAGCAGAAGCCGAGATACTCCATTTTCAGCGCAGCGATGGCAACTTCCTTTGTCGCCGCCGTCAATTCCAGCAGATACGCCACATTCTGGACCAGCCCTCCGCCAATAAAAAAGAGCATCAGCTTCTGCTCTTTGGAACCGTCTCCGTAGAGCAGAAAGCCCATTGCCGTAAACGCTATCAATATCGCCACAATCTGAAGTACCACAAACACACTATGCATAATCTACCTCCAGCCGCATTTCCTCTTACATGTATTTCTCTTCAAATGCGCTGACTTCCATCGGCTTAGCGAAATAGTATCCCTGAAACATATCGCATCCAATTTCACGCAGGAATTTTACCTGATCCAATGTCTCAACACCTTCGGTAATAACGGGGATCTCGAGCTGCTTTGACAATTCAACTATCATTTTCAGGATCTTGGACGCACGGTCTTCATTGTCCGTCTTCCCAAGAAATGCCATATCGATTTTCAAGGTATCGACCTGAATATCCTTTAGCATATTCAGAGAGGAATAGCCGCTTCCAAAATCGTCCATCTCAACGGCAAAGCCCGCCTCGCGGAGCCTGCCAATCAGCTTGCGCTGCCGCTCCAGTTCAGACATCATGGCCGTCTCCGTGATCTCAAGCTTCAGACTTGCCGAACTGATCCCATGCTTTGCAACCAGCTCTGTAAATGCCTTATAGACATCCATGAAAAAGAAGTCCTTCGGGGAAATGTTCACCGAGATATAGAGATCCTCCCTTCCCTCCTCCTTCCACTTTCTCAGCTGCATGCAGGCCGTCTCCCACATATAATAATCCAGCTTTGTTATGGTTCCGTTCCGCTCAAAGACGCTGATAAATTCCGCAGGACTGATCATTCCCTTGACCGGATGTATCCATCTCACCAGAGCTTCCGCACCAAGCATCTTACCCTCGCCGTTCATCTGCGGCTGGAGGTACATCTTGAATTGTCTGGTTGCTATCGCATCATCCAGCTCTCCGGTCAGCTCCTGTTCTCTCAGCACACTTCTGCGAAGCTCGTCGTCATAGTAGGCGATCTGTTTTCTATAATTTCCCTTCAAGGTGGCGGCTGCCATAAGCGCTCTGTCGCACATGACAGAGACAGGCACCTCTCTGTCCGTCACCTCATACACACCGATGCACAGCTGTATCGGATATGCCTCGTTTCCCTCGATATATAAAAGCTTTGCAGCCTCACTTTTAAATACTTCCTCTCTGAAATATTCCTTCTTCATCAGCAGTCCGAAACGGTCACTCTCCAGACGGGCATAGATTTCATCCTTTCTCGCGCACAGGCGCAGTGCCTTTCCAATGCGGATGAGCAGCTTGTCCCCCTTCTCCGTTCCGAACACATCATTTATCAATTTAAAATTCCGGATATCAGAGCAGACGATCAGGTAGTCGCTCTCTGCATCTGTCCGCAGTCTCTCCGCGACATAATTATAAAAGCACTGTCTGTTATAAAGGTCTGTCAGCTCGTCATGGTTCGCCGCATAATGTTCCCTTTCCAGATTGCTGACTTCCTCCGTGCGGTCCTGCATGGTAAAAAATCCGCCCAGATAGCGCTGCTTCTCATCAAGCAGACTCCTGAAGAACATTTTGTAATGAACCTTTCTCTCCCCATAGGTTCTGACAATCGAATACTCTTTTCCTCTTTCTCGCCGGTAGTCGTTTTTTGCACACCAGTCCGAGAACTGCTCCTCTATGCCTTGAAGCGTCAGTCCCTCAATGCGCATAATACTTCTCGCACTGTCATTGACATGGATACAGTTTCCGTCTTCGTCAAAAATAAAAATGGCATCATCCATTCCCTGTACCACCATGGAAAGCGTGCGCTGCATCAGATCCTTCGGCGCATAGATGACCGCAAAATAGTAAATCACAATTGCACCGAGTGCGAAAAAAATAACGGAAGTATTAAAAATCGTATCTGTAAGGATATATGCAGCGTCGCCTATTACTATAAACGACAATATGAGCAGGACGACAACGTATTTCATGCGATAAACACGTGGAGTCTTTGACGCCTTGTAGATCAAGGTCAGGAAGCTGCAGATCACCAGAAAATATGCCACCGCCAGATGAACATAGTATACGATATCATAGACCGGCTGGAAGCATAACTCTCCCGTTTCCGTATAGACAGGCACACATTTGAATGCGTGCTGGAAGAAATAATTTAATAAAAGAGACAAGGAATCCAATGACAGCAAGAACTTCCACAGAAGCGGCTTGACAAAACGTCTGCCTTTACTGTCGATGCCCGAGAAATCAAGCACAAAGAGCAGAATATCCAGAAGCAGCCAGTCGATGCATACATAAAATATATTGTATGCTGCCAGACAAAGCTTTTGATTCGTTGTCAGCGTCACAACAATATTGGCGACGACCGCGAGAAATGCATGGCAAAAAATCCATTTGATATTCTGTGCAATCTTCTTCTCATTGTGACTCGCTTTATAAATGCAGAATAGTAAGATAATTCCAACAACAGCAAATCCTGTGGCATACATCAGCTTCATCCAAATCACCTTGCTTCCAATTTATATATATAATTTTACCAGTTTCCTCTGATTTTGTCTACTTTTTTGTCGATTCAGACAAATAATGCAATAATTATGGGCACAAAAACAGCGGCTGTCTGAAAATCACAGCCGCCGCTTTTATTGCATACTTATTTCAACTATCTTGAGAACTTATTTTGCCATCTGGGCAGCAACCTCAGCAGCGAAATCCTCCTGCTTCTTCTCAAGACCCTCACCGGTCTCAAAACGAACAAACTTCTGGATGCTGATTGTTGCATTGTTCTCCTTTGCAACCTGTGCGATATACTGTGCAACAGTCTGCTTTCCGTCCTCAGCCTTTACATATACCTGCTCAAGAAGACATACTTCCTTCAGCTCCTTGTTCAGACGTCCGAGGATCGCACCCTCGATTACCTTCTCAGGCTTGCCTGCCATCTTAGGATCCTGCTCGATCTGTGCTGCAATGATCTCCTTCTCATGTGCCTTGTACTCCTCAGACACATCAGAGGTTGCAACATACTTCGGATAAAGCGCTGCAATCTGCATTGCAATGTTGGTCAGTGCTTCCTTAACCGCATCATTGACAACATCGGTCTTAGCGTCAACAATAACGCCGATACGTCCGCCGCCATGTACATAAGATACCACGCAGCCCTCGTTCTCTTCCACCTTCTCAAATCTTCTGATGCTCAGCTTCTCGCCGATAACAGCGATCTTGTCAACCAGAGCTTCCTGTACGGTCTTGGAGCTGTCCTGTGCCCAGCTCTCAGCAAGGAATGCATCCATGTCAGCTGCTGTTGAATTTACAGCCTGCTCGGCAACAGCCTCTACAAACTGCTGGAAGGTTTCATTCTTTGCAACGAAGTCAGTCTCGGAGTTTACCTCGACAACAGCTGCAGCCTTGTCACCCTTCATGGCAACACGGCAGATACCCTCAGCCGCAATTCTGCCTTCCTTCTTAACTGCCTTAGCCTGTCCGTTCTTTCTCAGAACCTCGACAGCCTCTTCCATATTTCCGTTTGTCTCATTAAGAGCCTTCTTGCAATCCATCATGCCTGCGCCGGTCATCTCACGCAGTTCTTTCACCATAGCTGCAGTAATCTCTGCCATTTTCTATTTCCTCCATCCCGGTTATTTGTCTGTTCCTGTCCACGACCCAGACGGCTTATCCGCCGCCGGTTCCGCGCCGTCCTTACTCAGCGTCTGCTACTTCCTCGATGTCCTCTGCATTCTCAGCATCAGCAGCTACAGCCTCTTCTGTATAGACAGCCTCACCCTGATTTGCCTCGATGACAGCGTCTGCCATCTTTGCAACGATCAGCTTTACGGCTCTGATAGCGTCATCATTTCCGGGAATGATGTAATCCAGTTCTTCGGGATCACAGTTGGTATCACCGATACCGATCAGTGTAATTCCAAGGGAATGAGCCTCCTGTACGCAGATTCTCTCCTTCTTGGGATCTACAACAAAGATAGCGTCAGGGATTCTGGACATATTCTTGATACCGCCAAGGTTCTTCTCCAGCTTCTCCCACTCCTTCTTCAGCTCGATAACTTCCTTCTTGGGAAGTACATCGAAGGTTCCGTCCTCAGACATCTTCTCGATTGCATGAAGTCTTGCAATACGGGACTGGATGGTCTTGAAGTTTGTGAGCATACCGCCCAGCCATCTCTCATTTACATAGTACATTCCGCAGCGCTCAGCCTCAGTCTTAACAGCGTCCTGTGCCTGCTTCTTTGTGCCGACGAACAGGATTGTGCCGCCCTGTGCAGCGATCTCGGAAATTGCTCTGTATGCCTCATCTACCTTTACTACAGACTTCTGCAGATCGATGATGTGGATACCGTTTCTCTCGGTGAAGATGTAGGGAGCCATCTTAGGGTTCCATCTTCTGGTCTGATGTCCGAAATGAACACCTGCTTCAAGTAACTGCTTCATAGAAATAACGCTCATTTTTTCTACCTCCGTTTGGTTGAATTCTTCCGTCTGATTTTTCCGCCGGATCGCGTTAAAATCCGGTTCTCTCTGCCAGCGACTTTGCGGCTCTTTTCCGCAGAAGCACCACTGCCAAATCATCAGGCGTGTTTTTTTGTCACAACATTCGGATTATAACATAAGAAAAACCTCTTGACAAGAGGTTTTCAGAGGTTTTCTTATTTCGATCTTGTAATGATCTTTGCGATCTCCTCCCACGAGGCATCTGCCGGAATTTCAAAGGTTCCTACGCAGATCCTTTTGGAATAGCCCTGGTCACAAAGATATTTGTCAAACTCCGCCGCATCCGCGATCACACCGGCCTCCTCCAGCCCGTTGCACACGGTTCTGGAACCGGAGCCTGCACTGACCGTAATGGAAATATCCGCACCGGACTCCTGCGATGTCTCCGCGGCGGATTCCGATGCTGCTCCAGGTTCTTTTGCCGGTTCCAGCGTGACTTCCGGCTCCGGCGTTGTCTCAGGTTCTTCTGCCGGCTCCGGTGTGGCTTCCGGTGTCGCTTCCGGCTCCGATGTCGTCTCGGGTTGATCCGTCGGCTCCGGTTGCGGTGTCTGGTTCTGTGGCAGATCTGCGAGTCTCAGCGAATCGCTCTCCACCATGCCGAGCTCTGCCGCTGCCGCTTTGATCTCCGCATCCGTCAGCGGTCTGCCTTCCTTTGTAGTAAATCCCATAATCAGAGCCGTCACCAGTATGCCGATACCAAGCCCTCTCAGATAGTATTTCAGTTTCACTTTCTTCTTCCTTCCTTACTGGTTCTTAAACAGGTCTATCACCAGCTTGACCTCTCCGACTCCAAGTCCGAGTTCCTTTGCGATCGCCACCTTCGACTTTCCCTGTTTATAAAGCTCCAGAATCCGCTCGTTGCTGTTGCGCCCGTCTGCCTGATCTTCCTGAAGGAAGCTGACACGCTCCACCGGCTCTGCATCTGCGCTCTCCGCCTTGCCGGTCTCCTCTTCCCCGTCTGTCCGGTTCTGCCCGCCCTCCACAGGCGCTTCTGCCTGTTTTGCCGGCTGTTCGTACACCGCTGCTTTCTCTGTATGCTGCGCAGCTTCCGTACCCTGTCCGCTCTCCGGTGCCTCCGGTGCCAGTGCACGGAAGCCGGACACTGCCTCCTCGGCCTCTTTCACGGTGCGGTTGACCTCCGATACCGTGTTTTTCAGATTGACATGCTTGTTATTCAGCATATCATACAGGAACATTGCCTCCTCGTGGTTCTTATGGATCTCTGCCAGCACGGTGTCTGAATACTCATTCACCGCCATGATCTTTTCATTCGTCAGTCTCTCAAGCGCTCTCTCGGTCTTCTCAGTGGCATAGGTCACCGCCTCATCGACAACATCATCGACATGCCCCCTGACCTTTTCCATCTCAGCGCCAACCATGTCGGAGATCTCCTTTTTTGCCTGTTCTGCCGACTGTCCCGAGGCTGTTTCCTTACCTCCCGGTATCAGAAAGCTCAAGATAAATATAACTCCGCCTGCAATCAACAGGACAATTTCCATGATTTCCATTTCTGTATTCCTTCTCCGGCATAAGCATCCGCGGAATCCCCTTCGTCAGATCTTAATATCAAATCCGTGCTGTATGCCGTTTTTTCCTTTCGTTACCACTTGTTCCCCGGAATTCTTGCTGCGCCGCCTTCCGCCGTCGCCATGATACTCTCCGTTCCCCTTTTCGCGCGCATCCGGCTTCTTTTCGTGCCACTGCACATCGTCACTCCTGTGCACTTCCTTTGTCTGCTGCTGTTCATGCTTCTGAACCTGCATCATGCTGTTTCCCTGATCGATCTGCGCCTTATTGTCCTCATTCTGCTTGATCGTGGAATAATCCTGTGCCCTCGAAATTGTTGTCAGTTCTATTGCTCCGAATGCCATATCTGTCCCTTCTTTCCTACGGACTACAGGGCAGCCATCTTAACCTCTCCCTGTTCCTTGATAAACTTGCAGTAATGATAGCTTGTCTGGATCGTCCGTGCCGCGTCTCCGATGATGATTGTCGTTCCCGGGAACATCTCATTGTTGACCACGACCTCCGCCGCCTTCTGGATATCCATCATGCGGCGCAGCTTTTCGAGACGGTTTTTGAGCTGTTCCAGTTCCGCAGTTTTCTGTTTCACGGTCTCAACGGTATTGTTGATATAAAGCAGCTGTGACGTTGTATACTGTGCCTGTGTCTGCTTCTCCCGGAAGGTCTTTGCGACGGTCTCGGCATTCTGGAGCACTCTTGAAACCTCTGCGACAGCTTTCTCCACCCGGTTGTACTGCTCCTTGATAAAGGGATTGACACCCACCTCAAGAATTGTCTGTGCTCCCATGCTGGCACCGATATTTCTGGCTTCAATCCTCTGGGCCGCCTGGATATGCCCCCCGACGATCAGTCCGCGCTTTCCTTCCACAACGACCTCAGTTCCCGCAGACACATAGCTGTGCAGGATTGTCTCCGTGTGGACATAGCCCCCTGTCACCACGCGGGCGTTCTCTAAGAATTTTACAATGACGTCCCCGCCTGCTTTCAGAATTCCCTCCGACGATCCGTTCATCCCTTTTCCGATGATGATCTTCCCGCCGGCAACAATCTTTGCGCTCTCGACCAGTCCGTCTACAATGACGTTTCCGCCCGCCTTGACCTCAAAGCCCGCCGCAACATTGCCTTCGATCTGGATGCTGCCCTCGTATTCCAGATTACCGGTAGACACATCGACATTCTTGACCGCGTAGACATCGGAGACGAAAACCTTGTCCTCCAGCAGCGTCACATGCCCATCAACCATTGAATAGATCGTCCGTCTGTCGTCGGAAAGGGAAATATTTCTGCCGAATTTCAATATGGCGTGCTTCGGCTCCTTCGCCTTGATACTCTTTCCGAACACATCGCTGCCATCGATTCCGGGCACCTCTGGAATGATCCTCGCCAGCGCATCCCCCTTGCGGCACTGGTTAATCGTCGTCAGTTTAAAGAAGTCGACACTCCCGTCCTCGCGTACAGCCGGCCTGCGGTGTTCCTCCGTATTAAAAAAGTATTCGATACTGGCATCAACTCCCGCAACAGGTTCCTTTCCTCTCGCAAGAATAATGTCCGTACAGTAGATTCCACCGGACTGGAAATGCCTCTGTATCTCCTCAGTCTGTATTCCGTAAACGATATTCCGCATTCTGATATCGCGCAGGAAATCATTATAGCTAAGCCTTGCGCCGGTCTCCGTCGGCGGGATAAATCTTACCGTAACCAGCATTCCATCCGCCGAGATATCCAGATGATAGGATTCCGGATAGCATGGGCACTGCCCCTTGCCGATACTGCACACCTCATTCTCGCTATCCACATCCATCAGAAACAGTTCCAGTCTGTTCCTGTCGTATTCAATTCCAAAGCCATCCAGATAATCCAGAATCTCCTGAACCTGAATTTCCTCCCCTGCTTCGAGTGCGGGATATACTCTGAGGCCATATCCTGACTCACAATTCACTAATTGAAAATAACTATTCCGCATAGTCGTTTCTCCATCAACACGTCGTCAGTTGTCTGTCAAAATTCCCATGTAGTTCCCCATTTTTTTCTTCATCTTCTGTAATGCTCTGGTATGGAGCTGTGAAATTCTTGACTCCGACACCTCAAGGATATTACTGATCTCCTTCAGCGTCAGGTCTTCGTAATAATAGAGTGTAATGACCTTCTGCTCCTTTTCGGTGAGCAGCTGTAAGGCTTCGCCCAGTACTTTTGCCAGTTCTTCCTTCTCCACGCATTCCTCGGGTGCCTCAAAGCGTGATGTCGTATGACGGTTGTAGTCCTGAGCCACGTCGCTCCCCTGCTCCATGTACTCATTCAATGAGACAACCCCCGTAATCTTCATCTGGGACTGCCATTCCAGATATTCTTCTCCCGAGATGCCAAGCCCGGCTGCGATCTCCTCGTCGGATGCCGCGTGTCCGGTACTCTGCTCTACCTCTCTCATTACATTCTCTATTTTTTTCTGTTTCTGTCTGATTGTCCGCGGAATCCAGTCCATCTTCCGGATCTGGTCCAGAATCGCTCCCCTGATTCTCAGACTCGCATAAGTTTCAAACTTTACATCCTTCAGACAGTCGAATTTGTCTATGGCATCTATCAGTCCGAAAATGCCGTAGCTTACAAGATCCTCGTACTCCACATTATAGCCGAGATACATGCCGAGACGTCCCGCGACAACCTTTACAAGAGGAGCATATTCCAGTATGATCTTTTCTCTGGTTTCCGGTGATCTTGTTCTGGAATGCTCTTCCAGAAGTTTCTTTCTGCCTGCCTCATCCATGAAACCCGCCGCCCCTTTCGTCTATCTTACGTTTCCTCCTTGCCCGGCTCGCTCTCCCCACTTTCGTCACTCTGTTCTCCGCCTTCCGCCGAAGCCTCTTTTTCTATGACCTCGCCTTCACTCCTGCGTTTTTCTTCATTCTGGTGTTCAAAGAAATTCAGCGTCCAGACCAGAATGCAGCCAAGCACATAAAACAGCACAAGCACTGCAAGCAGGATTACCAGTCTCTCCGTCATTGAATAACCCTGTATGAAAGTGATGATGCAGGTAACCGCCCCTGCCAGAAGCATCAATACCAAAGGTAAACTTCTTCTGTTCATATCTGTCTTCCCCTCGTCAGATGATCGTCTCCGCCTTGCCGACCGCGCGGATATGGAACTCACCGCTCTCCGGATAGAAAATTACAGTACGTCCGTAATTCGCCCCCGTGTCCTCTGCAAGAATCGGAATCTTCATCTCTTTCAGCTTCGCCTTGGTAGCCTCCACATTTCTGTCCCCGACCTGTCCGACTCCGTTACTGCTCCCCTGAAAGGTAAACATTGTCGCTCCGCCGGCAATCTTGGCAACCATACGCATCCGCTTCGCCCCAAGCTTCTCCATCTGACGCACAAGCTCCTCAATACCTGTGTCCGCAAATTTAGCAACGTTCTGCTGTCCGTTCTTCATCGCCGTGCTGTCCGGCAGCATGATATGCGCCAGACCGCCGATCTTTGTCATCGGATCACGGATAGCAATTCCGACACACGAACCAAGCCCCAGAGTTGTCACTCCATCGGGGCTTATACAGGTTTTCAGATCTGCCATTCCTACTTTTATAATTTCACTCATATTCCACCATATCTCGTTTCTCTGATCCTCAATCCCTTTTTACGCAACAGGCAGCCCCAGGGCTGTCAGAATCTTTGAATAGGACTCCATATCCGGAATCAAAATAAAGTATCCGTCCAGTTCCACTTCATCATAGAACTGGGACTGAATCAGCAGAATTTTATCTCCGTAAATGCCAAACTGAATTGCCGGAACGCTCAGGATCGCCCCTGCCATATCCACCGTCAGCGCAGGCGGTGTCGGAAATATCTTAAGGTTTGTCAGCGTGGAAAGTGCATTCAGATAAGCGCCCGTGATGATATTGCCCATCTCCTTCATGGCAGACAGACCCATCTCCTCAAACTCAGCTCCTTCCGGCAGCATTCCCATCGTGATCTTCTGGATCAGATGCCTTGCACTGCTCTCCTCGACCATGAACATCATACTGCCGGTGATGTCGCCCTCTACGCCGAGAAGCACACCAGCCATGATCTGTTCCTCGCCGCCCATGATTTCACCGACCTCGGAAAAATCAAGCAGCTTGACCTGAGGAACCCGCATATCCACTTTGCTCTGCAGCATCTGAGCCAGCGCCGTCATCGCATTTCCGGCGCCGATATTTCCGATTTCCTTCAAGACATCATAATAACTCTCAGTAACCTGTTCAAGGCTCATGTCTCCCATGGATTTATCTCCTTTTTCTAAACACTAGTTTCCCTCAAGGCTGATCGTGCTCAGATCAAACAGGGAAATCAGCTCACCATTATGCTTTCCGACAGCATTGATGAGGCTTGTCTTATCCTCTTTTGTATTATAGGTAATCTTCTCAATCTCATTTGAGTTCAGGGAAACAACTTCCTTCACCTCATCTACCAGAAAGCCGACATTTCCCTCCTGCTCAAGCTTCAGGACGATGATTCTCGTCGACTTTGTGATCTCGTCATCCTCAAGTCCCATCTTGCGGCGCATGCTGATTACCGGGATCACCTCGCCGCGCATGTTAATCACGCCCTTTAAATAGGAGGGCATCTTGGGGATTCTCGTAATGGGCTGCATCCTGACAATGTTATCAATATTGCAGATATCGATTCCGTACTGCTCTCCGCCAAGCCTGATGACGATGAACTGCGTCGTTTCCAGAACACTCTTTTCTTCTTCCGCCGCCAAATTATTTTCTGTATTCAAACTGAGTTCCATATTAGTCTGCATCCCCTTTCTAAATCAGTGCATTTGCATCGAGAATCAGTGCGATCTCTCCATCGCCGAGGATCGTCGCGCCACTGATAAACTTACACTGCTTGATATATTTTCCGAGCGATTTGATGACAATCTCCTGCTGTCCGATCAGTTCGTCAATTACAAGTCCCGCCATTCTGTCACCCTTCTTGACGATGACAACGATCAGGTTCTCGTCCTTTGACTTCTTGCTCTCAATGTCGAGCACCTTGTTCAGTCTTATCAGCGGGATTACCTGTCCACGCAGATTGATTACCTCTTTATTCTGTACCAGCTTGATGTCCGAAGGGGAAATATCCTCCAGCGTCTGTATGGAGCCGAGTGAGATTGCATACTTCTCATCGCCCACAACAACCATCAGTGCCTGGATGATTGCCAGTGTCAAAGGCAGTCTGATCGTCCATGTGCTTCCCTCTCCGAGCTTGGACTTCACCTCAACCTCACCGCTCAGGGACTCAATCTTGGAGCGCACTACATCCAGTCCGACACCACGTCCGGAGACATCCGTAACCTGCTTTGCCGTCGAGAAGCTCGGCAAGAACAGGAGATTGATGATCTCCTTCTCCGTCAAGTTGGCAGCCTGTTCGGGGGTAACCGTTCCTCTCTCTACCGCCTTTGCCCTTACAGCCTCTGTATCGATACCGTTACCGTCATCCCTTACCTCGATGACGACGTTGTTTCCGTCCTGGTAAGCATCTAAGAAGATGGAACCTACAGCGGGCTTTCCTCTCTGTGCACGCACCTCTGCGGACTCAATGCCGTGGTCTGCAGAATTTCTCAGCAGATGCATCAGAGGATCACCGATTTCATCGACAACGGTTCTGTCAAGCTCTGTCTCCTCACCTGACATGTACAGCTCCAGCTTCTTATCCAGCTTCTTTGAGAGGTCTCTGATCATTCTGGGGAACTTGTTTACAACGCTTTCGATCGGGACCATCCTGACCTTCATGACAGATTCGTGCAGGTTCGTCGTCACCTGCTCCAGATACTCGATCTGCTCGTTGAAGGCGCTGTTCATATTGGTCTGCTCCTGACTGGAGACAGACACCAGCGAATTTTTTGCAATAATCAGCTCGCTGACAAGGTTCATCAGGGAGTCAAGTTTTTCAATATCCACACGGACAGTACGATTGACAACCGGCTTTGAGAGCGCCTGCTTCTTTGCGTCCGTCTTTGCCGCAGGTGCCGATGCCGCCTTGACTGCCGGCTGAGGTGCCGCCACTGCCGCAGCCGGAGCCGCAGTAACACTGTCTGCCGCCTTCTCCGCATCCGGTGCCTTGTAATGTGAATTATTCTCAAGCACAATCGGTGCTCCGGTAACCTTTTCTATCTCGGAGACATCCTCTGCCGCCCTGATGACTGCATCAAGTTCGGCATCCGACAGCACAATCAGGGTAAAGTCTCTGTCAAACTTCTCATCCTCAACATCCTGTGCGCTGGGAACAGAGATGATAATCTCCGCAAGCTCCTCAACTGCCTTAAACACAAGGAACGCTCTCGCTGCCTTCAGGATACAATTTTCCTGAATGCAGACATTCAGGCCATAGACCTTCTTGCCCATCTTCTGCGCTTCCTTAATGACATTGACCTGCGCATCGTCCAGTGCAATGTCATTCCATTTTTCCACGCCCGTCTCCGGCACAGCCGGTGCGGCAGCCGCAGTCTCCGGCTTCTTCTCAGCCGCAGGCTTTGCGGCGCTGCTTCCGTTCAATATGTCGTTCAGCTGACGGATCAGCTCTTCGTTGTCATTCGTTCCTTCATCCGCTGTATTCTGGATATTGTCTGTATATTCCTCCAGCGCATCCAGGCATCGGAAAAGAACATCGATCATCTCCGGCTGAACCTTGATATTTCCGTTTCGCACCTCAGAGAACACATTCTCCATGTCATGGGTCAGCGTCTGCATTCTCTTATATCCCATGGTTCCGGCCATTCCCTTCAGCGAATGCGCCGCCCGGAAAATTTCATTGATGGTATCCGTTGCCTCCGGGTCTGCCTCCAGCTCCAGAATACGCGTGTTCAGATTTTGTAAATGCTCCTTGGTTTCATCAAGGAAGATCTCGAGATATTGACTTACGTCCATACTTCTTTCCCATCCCTTTCTTCGTTGGTCACGATTCGATCACCTTTACCGCACCCGGCGCGGGCTCACGCCTTAACGCCTACATGCAGAATGATTTCCTGTGCAATCTGTTCCAGCGGCACCACCTGATCCGAGAGTCCTGCCTGTGCGACCGCCTTCGGCATGCCGTACACCGTACAGCTCTCCTGATCCTGTGAGATCACATGTGCCTTTTTCTTTGACTCCAGATTCTTAATGCCCTCGGTTCCGTCCGCTCCCATTCCCGTCATGACAACGCATACAATCTTGTCATAAGCGGTGTCCGCAAGCGATTCATACATATAGTTCGCGCTGGGCTTCACACCCTCTCTCGTCGGCTCATCGGAATAGTGGATGACCGTCTTTGCGCCGGAACGCTTTACATTCATGTGCTTACCGCCCATTGCGACGTAGACCGTTCCCTTCTGTAGTTCATCGCCCTCCGCCGCCTCCTTGACGCGGATGGGGCTCAGATCATTGAGTCTTTCCGCGAGGGATGCCGTAAAGCCTTTCGGCATGTGCTGCACAAGCAGTACAGGTGCATCCAGTTCTGCGGGCAGTCTCGGAATGACCTCCTGCAATGCCTTGGGACCTCCGGTAGAGCTTGCAATGGCAACAATCTTTGTGCCCGGTGTCTTTTCGGAGAAGCGTTTTGCGATATCTGCAACCTTGGAGGTAATGATCTGGTTCTCCCTGATCTTCTCCTCCGATTCAAACTCTGGAAGCCTGCTGTCTACCACGGCCTCAAGAATTCTGATAAACTTATCCTTGAAGGCATCCACCCGGCAGTCGCCCGCCGTGTCCGGCTTATGTATGAAGTCGAGAGCTCCGAGCGCCAGCGCATCGAGCGTCAGCTTCGCTCCCTCCCGCGTATCCGTACTCGCCATCATGACTCTCGCCGGTATTTTGAACTTCCTCAGCTCCTCCAGAAGCTGCAGCCCGTTCATCTTCGGCATGTTGACATCCAGCACAACGGCATCGTACTGATTCCGGCTGAGAAGGTCGAAAGCCTCCAGCCCGTTTGTCGCTCTGGCGACAACGTGAAATCTTTCGTCAGAATCAATTATATCACAAAGCACTCTTCTCATGAGTGCAGAATCATCAACTACAAGAATTTTTTTGGGTGTCATAGACCTCTTTCCTTTCTGCGGCTCTTTCTTTCCTCTTCAAAAATATATTTGATGATCTCCTCTCTTGTCTCAACATCCATATCGTAATACTGGACACGATGCTCCCACGTTCCCGGGCGGTTTTCCAGTTCCCGCACGCTGAGCACCTTACCGATCACCTCATATTTTTTCCGCTCATCCCCCTTCAAAAGATGGTAGCTGATATACAGCATACTGTCAGGCTCATATCTCTGGGTCGAAAGGAATCTGAGCCCGCCCCCGCTGATGTCTACGATCACGCTCTGTTTCAGCGGCAGCCCCGGGGTCAGGGAATAAGGCATCCTGTTCTCCAAAGCCTGCAGTTCCTCCTCCTCAAGATTCCGTGCGCACATCTCCAGCGCACAGCTGAACCGGTAATATTCCCGCCGCTGGTACTTTCTGAGATTGCTGGTAAGTTCCACGACCAGAATATAGACATTGTTGCTCTTATAGCGGTCGATAATTCTGGCAAAGCACTGATAAAGCCCCGACTCTCCATAAAACACAAGGTCATACTCACTGTCCACCGGGAGCAGGATCAGCTTCGTCTTCTCCATGGGCATTGTAATCTCAAGCGTATCCCCGGAAAGAATATCATAGACAGCGCTCTTATACATCCTCCCCTTCGTATCTGCCAGCTCCTCGCTGCCTTTCTCTACAGCTGTCAGTTCTATCTTATCGCCAACCTTTATGAATTTTGAAAGCATTCTCCGTCACCCATCCTTATTGTTCGTTAGTTTCTTCTCTCCAATATGTGAGAAAAGAAAGCCGCCATGCCTCTCTTAGGCTGTCTCTCTTCCTCTTCCTTCCCCATCAGCTTCTGTACGATCTTCTCATAGGCAGCTGTCGATTTTGCGCCGGGATTCTGGATAGAAACCGGCATCTGCTGCATGACAGCCCGCGCCAGCTGCGCATCCTCCGGCACACTGCCGAGATAGGTCATGGGAATTTTCAGGTACCTCGCCACAACCGCATTCAGCTTATTAAAAAGGATCTCTCCCTCGCTTTCCTTTGCCACCCTGTTTGCGACCATCTTCACCTTCGTCGTATTTTCGTCAAACCGGGGATGTCTGTACAACGCTTTCAGCAGGGAATAGGAGTCGGTGATAGATGTCGGCTCCGGTGTCGTCACCAGCAGAATCTCCCCGCTTGCCACCAGGAACTCCAGAACAGCATCCGATATTCCCGCTCCGGTATCAACGATAATAATGTCCGCGATCGCATCCAGCTGGGAAAGATTCTGGATAATATAGGAGAGATAATCCCTGCTGAGGTTGGACATCCCTGCAATTCCACTGCCGCCGGAGATAAAGCCGACCTCCATCGGTCCCCACGTGATGATCTCCGTAATGCTCTTACCCTGATAGATCAGGTCACAGAGATTATGCTTCGGAACTGCCCCAAACATGATCTCTATATTTGCAAGTCCGAAATCAGCGTCGAGAATAATGACCCTTTTTCCAAGCTTCCGGAACTGGATTGCCAGATTTATGGACGTATTGGACTTGCCAACGCCCCCCTTGCCACTAGTGACAGTGATGACACGGGCCAAAGGTCTTGACTGTTGCTGATTCGCTTTGATAATTCTTAACTGTTCTGCCTGATCCATGCCTTACCACCTCACTCAGTGTTTTGTACTCAGCAGCTGCTTCACCGCCTTCTGGGGATTAAACTGCTCAATGTCATCCGGTACATTCTGTCCGCAGGTGACATATGCGATGTCGGCATCCGTGAAAAGCTTCAGATTCAGAAGACTTCCCAGCGTTGATGTCTCATCCAGCTTTGTCAGGATCAGCTGATAATCCGCGATCTCCTTATAGCTGGAGGAAATTCTCTGTAAATCACGATATTTCGTGGTCGTCGAAAGCACAAGAAACGCCTGGCTCTCACCCGCTTCCGCAGCCGTAGCCAGCAGCTTCTTCATCTTCTCCAGAAGCTCCTCATTCTGATGGGAGTGTCCTGTGGTGTCGACAAAAATATAATCATAGTCCTTAAAATCCGAGATTGCGGTCTTAAGCTCCTCCTCCGTGTAGATCACGCGGAACGGAACCTCCAGTATGTTCGCGTAGGTGCGCAGCTGCTCCGCCGCAGCAATACGGAAGGTGTCCGCCGTGAGCATTGCGATCTTCTTCTTTTCCTCAACTGCAAAATGGCTTGCAATCTTTGCGATCGTCGTCGTCTTTCCGACGCCTGTAGGGCCCATGAAAATCAGGGTCTTAGGCCCGTTTTCTGCGGGCGTAATGCCGGCAGCCTTTCCGAATTTCAGGATCATTTTCTGATAGACGTTTGCCAGAATATAGTCAAACGGCAGGTTCGGCTTCCGGTTCTTATCGGTCTCATCTATGATCTGATTCGCGTACTTTTCCTCGACCTCATTCTCAAGCATGGTATTGTAGAGCAGTCTGACGAACTTCTCCTGCTCGGTAGGCTCCTTATCCTGCGCAGCCGCTCCGCTCTCCTTCTCCTCTTCCGAGACAGCCTCGTCCTGCTGCGCCTGCTCTGCCTTCGCATCCTCTTCCTGGCGGAAACGGCTTACCAGCAGCGTCTGCAGACTGTCAAGCTTCTTCTCAATGTTCTGGGAGCTCTCGCTCATCACATTCACCGCTGCCTGCGCATCCTGCACCTTGCGCTCCAGCTGTACTGCCTCCTGTTCAGAGCGCACTGTGTCCTTTCTCGCGGGTCTGACTGCACCGCCCTCCTCCTCGAGAGCGACCGTCACCTCGATCTGCTTTGCGCCAAAAATACCGGCGAGTCCCTTCTTTTTCACTGTGCGGACATTCATCACAATGATTCCGCTGCCAAGCTCCTTTCTGGCAGCCTCCATCGCTTCCTCTTCCGTTTTTCCAAGAAACTTTTTGATAATCATTATGCCGTCACCATCCCAACAGACTGTAATTCTACATTCGATTCAACTTCGTTGTACGATACAACCACCAGATCTCTGTAATAATCCTCCGTCAGCCGTTTAAAGTACATACGGACAATCGGCGAGGTAATAATAATCGGACTCTTGCCCAGATTCTCGAGCTTCTGGATCTCCTTCCCCACCGCATCTATGATCGCGCGGGAACGCGCCGGATCCAGATTCAGGAAAGCGCCGCTCTCTGTCTGCTTGACACTGCCCATGATCTCCTGCTCGATCTTCGGGTCGAGTGTGACGACACTGGTCGTCTCATGCGCAGGGAAGTACTTCGTAGAGATTGCACGCTTTAAGTTCTGCCGCACATATTCCGTCAGAATATCCGTATCTCTTGTCGTGGGTGCATAGTCTGCAAGAGTCTCCAGGATCGTCACGAGATCCCTGATGGAGATGCCCTCCTTCAGCAGATTCTGCAACACCTTCTGAACCTCGCCGAGTCCAAGCAGCTTCGGTATAAGCTCTTCCACAAGGGAGGGATTGGACTCCTTGAGATTGTTTATCAGATTCTGTACATCCTGGCGTGTCAGCAGCTCCGCAATATACTGTCTGATGATCTCTGTCAGATGCGTTGCAATGATGGAGGGCGGGTCAACAACCGTGTATCCAAGGCTCTCCGCGCGCTCCCGCTGCCCCTCCGTGATCCAGATGGCAGGCAGATGGAAGGACGGTTCAAACGTCGGAATACCTGTGATCTCCTCCTCGACATAGCCGGGGTTCATCGCCATATAATGGTCAAAGAGGATCTCGCCCTCGCTGACCTGAATCCCCTTGATCTTAATAATGTACTGGTTCGGATTCAGCTGAATATTATCTCTCAGACGGATGATCGGCACAACGGTACCTAACTCAAGTGCAATCTGTCTTCGGATCATGACGACACGATCCAGCAGATCACCGCCCTGATTGACATCTGCCAGCGGAATGATACCATAGCCGAATTCCAGCTCGATCGGATCGACCTGCAGCAGACTGTTCACATTCTCCGGCTGCCGGATCTCCTCCGCTGCCGCTTCCTCGGCGTCAACCTCCTGCTCGATGTGATCTGTCTCAAGATTTGCAGCCATCATTCTTCCGCCAACGATAAAGAGCAGACCAAGACCCACGAAAAGGATCGTGTTCAGTTCTGTCATAATACCCAGAAATGCAAGCGTTGCGCCCACAAGGTACATAACCTTCGGCACACCGAACAGCTGCTTTACGATGGCGGGACCGAACTCCGCCTCCTTGCCGCCCTTTGTGACGAGAATACCGGTGGAGAGCGAAATGAGCAGCGACGGTATCTGGCTGACCAGACCGTCACCGATTGTCAGGATGCCGTAGGTGCTCAGCGCCGTTGAAATATCGCTGCCGCCTCTCAGCACGCCCATTGCAATTCCGCCGATCAGGTTGATTGCCGTCAGGATCAGACCTGCCACGGCATCTCCCTTTACATACTTCACGGCACCGTCCATGGAGCCGAAGAAGCTGGATTCCATCTGAATCTTCTCTCTTCTGTTCTTTGCTTCCTTGTCATCAATCGCGCCGGTGTTCAGATCGGCATCGATTGCCATCTGTTTTCCGGGCATTGCGTCCAATGTAAATCTCGCCGTTACCTCAGCAACACGCTCAGAACCTTTGTTGATGACGAGGAACTGGATCAGCGTGATAATAATGAATATGATAGCGCCGACGATCAGATCACCGCCGCCGACGAACTGTCCGAAGGTCTTTACGACGTTACCGGAGGTTCCGGTTGTGAGAATCAGTCTTGTGGAAGATACATTCAACGCGATTCGGAATATGGTCGTAAACAGCAGGATCGTCGGGAAGTACGATATATCCAGCACTTCTTTGGTAAACATACAAACAAAAAGGATGGTGAAGGATATGGCAATATTGAATGCCATAAATACGTCAACCAGTCCTGCCGGAAGAGGAACTATGAACATGATGAACGCCACAAGAATATAGACTGCTACAATAATATCCGTTTTCGCCATTTTCAGATTCATGTTCTTCCCCTCCTTTCCCTCATCCTGTTTTTCATTTCTTTAAATTCGTCCCTTTAAGTGATATACGAACGCCAGCACATCCGCCACCGCCTGATAAAGCTCCGGTGGGATCGTCTGCCCGATGTCCACGTTGGCGTACAACATACGCGCAAGCGGCTTGTTTTCAACGATCTCAATCTTATTTTCCTTTGCCACTTCCTTGATGCGTGCCGCCATATAATCCTCACCCTTGGCAATAACCACCGGTGCATCTGCGACCTCCGGGTCATACTTTATCGCTACCGCGTAATGGGTCGGGTTCGTGATAACGACATCCGCCTGCGGCAGCTCCTGCATCATACGCCGTCTGGAGGCATCACGCATCTTCTGGCGGATCTGTCCCTTGATCTGCGGATCTCCCTCCTGCTGCTTATACTCTTCCTTGATCTCCTGCTTGGTCATCTTCATGTCATTGTTGAACTTGACCTTCTGGTACACAAAGTCAGCCAGTGCAATAATCATATAGACCGCGGAAATCCTGATGCCGAGATCAACTACCGTCTCTGCCGCAAGATTGATTGCCTGCATCAGCGGCATATCGTAGAGCGCGAGCAGCAGCCCCCATTTATTCTTCAGATAGTTATAAGAGATCAGACCTATCAGCAGAATCTTCGCAATGGACTTCACAAGTTCCATCAGTGCATTGACAGAAAAAATTTTCTGGAAGCCCTTGAGCGGATTCAGCTTACTCATCTTCGGCTGCAGCGGCTTTGCCGTCGGATGCCATTTCACCTGCACCAGATCGCTCAGGAACGCAATCGTAAAGCCGATAAGCAGGATCGGTGCAATGATGATGAGCGTCTGTGCCAGCATCATGGTAAAGACGGCTCTTATGTCCGAAACCGGCATGTTACCCTGTGGAAAAACAGACACATCCGGTATCCTGTCGTAGACATTCGGAAATATCTCCATCATCTGCACGGCGATATGTCCCACCCAGACCTTCAGGATCAGAAACAGCGCCAGCATACTCAGTCCGTTTCCTATCTCACGGCTCTTCGCTACCTGCCCTTCCTTGCGGGCATCCTCCAGTTTTTTCTGGGTAGCGGGCTCTGTCTTCTCGCCGCCCATTCCTTCCTTTGCAAAAAATTGCAGATTATATCGAATCATTGAAGCGCTCCTACAAAGGAACCGATCATCCGTTTCATTTCTTCAAAAATAAAATCGGCAGTTCCCGGCAGCAGTCCTGCCGTAAAGAAAAATGCGGAAAGACCGACGATGATCTTAAGCTGGATACCGACAGCAAACATATTCATCTGCGGTGAAACCTTCGCCATAATACCCAGAATGGCGTTCAGCAGCAGCATGGAACAAAAGATCGGCAGAACAATCCGGAAACCGATGATAACATAGTCCCCGAGGAACTCTATCATGGCATCGACAAGCTTGTCTCCATGAAGCACCACCCCGTTTACAGGGATCAGCCGGAAGCTGTCTGCAAGTGCCGAGAACAGATAGCGGTACATTCCCGTCGCGATCATCAGCAGCATGAGCACATACTGGTAAAAAACACCCGTAATACTGCTGTTTTCACGGGTCGTCGGATCCATCAGCGTTACCATCGACAGGCCGGTCTCCATATCCGCTATCGCGCCCGCGAAGTTCATGATGGAGGTACAGATCGTCGCACCGAACCCGATCAACAGGCCCGCAACCGCCTCCTTCATGATAATAACGGCATATTCCAGCGTCGTGTCAAACTCCACCACCTCCGCCGGCGCCAGCGCCTGATACAGAAGCATGGACGTAAAAAAACTGATTCCGACCCTTATCCTCGCCGGTGTATTCTTCATGCTGAAAAAGGGGGCAATAAAGACAAAACAGGACACCCTCGTAAATATCAGCAGGAAATATTCCAAATCATAAATGGAAAAAGAAAAATCAACCATATATGTTCATTCCTGTCTAGCGATGCGCATATACACTGAAGGTGGACCACAGCTGTGTCATGAATTCCACTATGCTGTTCAGCATCCATGGTCCGAACAGAATCAGTGCAATGAAAACACAGACAATCTTCGGTACAAAGGTCAGCGTCTGCTCCTGAATCGATGTCACGGTCTGAAAAATACTGATAATCAATCCGATAATCAGGGACACCAGCAGGACGGGCAATGATACTTTTATAATCAGATAAAGCGCTTCTCTTGCAATATCGGCAACCGCATCGATTGTCATCCCTATCGCCTCCCTTTCCTCTCATGCTTTCTCAGTAAAATGTCTGGACAAGATTCCCTATCACCAGACTCCAGCCGTCCGCAATTACAAAGAGCAGTATCTTAAACGGCATGGATATCGTTGTCGGCGGCAGCATCATCATACCCATACTCATCAGGGTGGATGCCACAACCATGTCAATGACAATAAACGGAATATAAATCATAAAGCCGATCCAGAAAGCGATCCGCAGTTCGCTCAGCATAAAGCTGGGTAAAAGCACAGACAGCGGAATAGTGTCATTCTTGCCGTCCCACTCCAGACTTGCTATATCCATAAACAGCTGAACATCCTTCACCTGCGTCTGCGGATACATAAACTCCCTAAGCGGCTGGATTCCCGCTTCAAAAGCCTCCTCCTGTGTGAGCTCTCCCGCCTCAAACGGCTGGATCGCCTGCTCGTTGATCTGTGTGATCGTCGGCTCCATAATAAAAAACGTAAGGATCAGAGCCATGCCGATCAATATCTGGTTTGGCGGTGCGGTCTGCGTGTTCAGCGCTGCCCGCGTAAAGTGCAGTACGATCAGTATCCGCGTAAAGGACGTCATCATAATGATGATCGTCGGTGCAATCGCAATCAGCGTCAATATGAGCATAACCCTGAGTGCGCCGTTGACCTGCCCGTTTCCGTCATTATAGGTGACAGTCACCGTATTTGCGGTGTTCAGCCGGTTCAGATCCTCCGGTGTATCATAGGTTCCCGGCGGATCAATCACGGTTGAAATCTCGCTGTCACCTGTCAGATGTCTGTCACTGGCATATGCCGTTATGGAATTTAAAATACACAATATGCCCACCGTGACCAGCAGGCATATTGTAATGACTATTTGCTTACACTTCATCATCTGACTGATTATCCTCTGTTTCAGCCGGCTCCGTGCCGGTCTTCTTTACAGCCTTATCGAAAAGCTCCCTGAAACGGAAAGCAGAAGAACTGCCCCCCTGTGCAGGCTTTCCTTTCATCAGCTGTTCCTCCGGCACCTCGCCCAGACATGTAACCGTATCCTTGCAGACCGCAATCGCCTTGTAAGTTTTTCCCAGACGTATGATCTGGATATACTTATTGGCGCCGATCTGCGTTGTCTCGATCACCTCAACATTCAGATTGGCATTCTGCTGCTTCTGATAATTTGCGATCCATCTGGTGACAAATGCGGTAACCGCCAGCACCAGAACAAATATAACGAGTACGGTAATGAATTGTGCGTAGCTATCCGTCTTTCCCGTCAGAAAAATCATCAGCCGACAACCTTTTTCACTGCTTCCAGTACGCGATCCTGCTGGAACGGCTTCACAATGAAGTCCTTCGCTCCGGCCTGAATAGACTCAATAACCATCGCCTGCTGTCCCATTGCAGAGCACATGATAACCTTTGCTCCGGCATCGATCTTCTTGATCTCCTTCAGAGCAGCAATACCATCCATCTCCGGCATCGTGATATCCATGAGGACAAGGTCGGGAGAAAGTTCTTTAAATTTCTCTACAGCCTTCAAGCCATTCTCCGCTTCCCCTGCAACGTTGTAGCCGTTTTTACCCAGGATGTCCTTAATCATCATCCTCATAAACGCTGCATCATCACATATTAAAATATTCTTTGCCATCAATATATCCTCCTATTTGATAATCTCCGTGATTCTGACGCTGAAGCTTTCTTCAATTACAACAACTTCACCCTTTGCAACAAGTTTACCGTTTACCAGTACATCTATCGGTTCCCCTGCGATCCTGTCAAGTTCAATGATCGTTCCGGGGGTGAAGCTGAGTATTTCGGATATCGACTTGGTCGTTCTGCCAAGCTCGACGGTTACCTCCAAAGGCACATCCATGATTAAGCCGATATTTTCCTGCCCGGGAACTCCCTTCCCGTCGTTGGAAAAGCTCTGGAACTGTGCCGGTTGTATATTCACATTCTGCATTCCCATATTCATCTGCGGGTTCATGCCCATCTGAGGGTTCATTCCCTGAGAATACATTCCCATCGGATTCATTCCCATCGGCGCTCCCATTCCCATCTGTGGATTCATTTCCTGGGGATTCATGCCCATTGCCATATTGCCCATCGGGTTCATGCCCTGGGGATTCATACCCATTACCATATTGCCCATCGGGTTCATGCCCATCGGGTTCATGCCCATCGGATTCATTCCCATCTGTCCGCCCATAGAGTTCGCATCCATCTGGGGATTCATAGCCATGTTGGCGGCCGGCTGCCCTGCAGGGCTGCTCACCGGTGTCTCCGCGGGCTGCGAAGGCGTCTGACTCGCTGTGGAATCGCTCTCCCCTTTCGTACTTCCAATGAATGTCTCTACCAGCTTGCGTGCAAATTCTATCGGATAAAGCTGCATGATAGAGCTGTCAACCACATCGTCTATCTGCATCCGGAAAGATATTTTGACAAAGGTGCCTCCCAGAAAGGGAGCTACCTCGCTGCCACTCTTGATCTTCGTCAGATCCAGCAGCGACGATTCCGGCGGACTGATATCTATCGTGGTCTTAAGCATGGTGGAAAGTGACGTGGCAGCCGAACCCATCATCTGGTTCATCGCCTCGGAAATCGCGCTCAGATGAAGTTCCCCTAACTCTCCATCCGTGTTGCTTCCGTCTCCTCCCATCATCAGATCCGTGATTACCTTTACATCATGTTCCTTGAGTACCAGAATGTTCGTACCGTCAAGTCCCATGGTATATTTGATCTGAATAAACACACATGGTCGCTCATAATCCCCCATAAGAGTGTCCCATGTTGCCAGTTCTACAACAGGGGTCGTGATATTGACCTTCCTGTTCACAAGGGTGTACAGCGTTGTCGCCGATGAGCCCATGCTGATGTTTGCAACTTCCCCGATGGCATCCTTCTCAACATCCGTCAAATGCTCTGACGGATCCGGTGTCCGCACCGGTTCACTTACCGTCGGCTCGCTGCTGGGAACTTCCGTGACTTCTTCATTGCTTCCGATGCCACCCGGAGCCCCATCATCAGACAGGTCCATGCCGCTTAAGAGAGCGTTAATCTCGTCCTGCGACAGCATTCCATCCATTGTCTACTCCTCCTCTCTGAGTACCGACGTGATCCGGACAGCATAAGATTCCTTTTCAGTGCCGGGCAATGCGGTAAACTTCTTAATATTCCCTACAAATATATTCATATCGTCATCCACTCTGGAGTCAAGGCGGATGCAATCGCCTACCTGCAGGTTCATAAAATCGCTTACAGAGATGGTACTCGTTCCAAGTACAGCTCTGATTGGAATATCTACCTTGCGTATCAGTGACTCAATGTATTCCTCATAATTTTCATCACGATTCTCCTGCATGGTAGAAAACCAGTACTTTGTGTTCAGCTTATCCATGACATCTTCCAGTGTAAAGAACGGAAGACACACATTCATAAAGCCCTCCACATCTCCTATCTTCATGTTCAGCGTAACGATCGCGATCATGTCGTTAGGAGCAATCACCTGGGCGAACTGTGGATTCGTCTCCAGCCGTTGCAGCACAGGATTTATATCAATAACGTTTTTCCACGGCTCTCGCAAAAGCTGGGTAAACATTACTAATATCTTCTGAATAATCGATAGCTCAATCTCTGAAAACTCCCTGCTCTTTTCCAGAGGCACTCCGCTCCCGCCCAGCATACGGTCAAGCATTGCATATCCCAGATTCGTGGCGAGATCCATGATAATCTGACCGTTGAGCGGTGAAAAATTTACAATTCCAAGTATAACAGGGTTTGATAACGCATTGGTAAATTCATTAAAGGTTACGGTCTCCGAGCTTGCCACAGTAACCTGTACGTTCTTCCGGAGATACACCGGCAGGTTCGTGGATATAAGTCGGCTGTAATGTTCAAATATAATTTCAAGAGTCCTTAGGTGCTCCTTGGAGAACTTTGTCGGGCGGCTGAAGTCATAATTTTTGACCTGTTTTTCTTCATTTTCCTGCATCTGGTCAACATCAAGTTCACCAGCGGCCAGTGACGCCAGCAGGCTATCTATTTCGTTTTGGGACAACACATCGCCCACGCAAGCTCACCTCCTGTCGGTTTTTCAGTTTCATCGCCAGCATCATCCGAATTTCACGCCGCTGACACCGATCTTAAAGATAAAATCGGATCCGAAAAGCCGTTGTATCTCAGTGAGCAGTTCTGCTCTGATAGTGTCGAAATCGTTCTGGCACTCCGTCAGTGTGTGATCGCCGACCACCCTGTTGACCACATCCAGAATCTGGCTCTGCCATTTTGCCATATTTTCCTCTCCGCCCATGGATTTGTAATCCTTGTTTTTTATGTTCTGGGACAGTGAGAGCGTGAAGATCATATAGGACTGTTTGCCCGTGCTGACGCTTCCGTCTGCATTGACCTCCTCCGTAAGCTTCAATGGGATCATAAGCTCCGGCATGGTATAGGTATCCGTCTCTGCCAGCGGCACATCCGTCACTGCGGTTCCACCGGGGCTGTAAAGCTCCAGATTCATCACGGTTGCAATGCTCGTAACCAGCTCCGCTGTTTTCTTGTTCGTGCCGATGACGCTGATCATCATGACCGATGTCAGTGCAATATTCACAATCAGCAACACAAGGATCAATACACTGAGTAAATTTTTCTTCATTTTCCGTTACCTCGTTATCTGTTTTTCCATCCGATGCCACGTTATTTCTGCGTCGGATTATAAATTCTGATTTCCACTCTCCGGTTCATGCTTCTTCCCTCATCCGTGGAATTATCCGCGATCGGCTGTCTCTCTCCCATTCCCGAGTGTTTGATACGGGACGGATCCAGCAGGGAATTTTCGGACAGATAATAGAAGACAGACAATGCTCTGGCATCGCTCAGTTCTTCGTTATTTGCATAAGTGTGACTGCTCATGGGCACATTGTCGGTGTGTCCTGCTATCTCGATCTCACCGCCACTATATCTCTCGAGCACGATGGCAACCTTGTCCAGCACCTGCTTTGCATCCTCTGTAAGCTTTGCGCTTCCCGAGTCAAAAAGCAGTGCCCCATTCATGGTCAACTGTATATATTGTGCTGTAAAGCTGACATCCACTTCATCACCGATCTGGTTCTCGCTGAGAGTCTCTTCCACTCTCTCGGTGAGTTCTTCATTATTGCGGAGATTGTTGTCCTCAATCTGCTGTTCCAGTGCATCCTGCGGTGCCTTGGAAAGATCAAACTCTTCAAATTTGTCTCCATCGGTCGAACTGTCAGCCATCTTACCGGTACTGTTTATGTATTCATCCAGTTCATTCAGCTGGCTGACACCGTTACTGACCAGTATGCCGTCGCCGATTGCCGAGGCTCCTCCATCAAAAATGCTGAAGGTATTGTTCATAGCGGCTGTAAACTCCGCCACTTTGCTCTCCTCCAGATGAGACATAGCGAAAAGCATAACGAAAAAGCAAAGCAGCAGATTCATCAGGTCGCTGAAGGTCGCTGTCCACGCCGGCGCCCCCGGCGGCGGCGTATCTTCCTGACGCTTCGCCATTACTCCTCACCTCCCGTGGTTTCTTCGGGAGTAACTCTGTCCTTCGGTGCAAGGAAGGATTTCAGCTTCTCCTCGATAACTCTGGGGTTTTCTCCCGCCTGAATGGAAAGAAGTCCTTCAATCATTACCTCTTTCAGCGTCATTTCGCCTGCATTATCCGCTTTCAGCTTATTAGCGATAGGGATACACAGCCAGTTTGCAAGCACGGAACCGTACAGGGTCGTAACAAGCGCGACCGCCATGGCCGGTCCGAGAGCCGCCATATCCTGCAGGTGGTACAGCATGTCTACCAGACCTACCAGCGTACCGATCATACCCCACGCAGGTCCCATCGATCCCAGCGTTTCCCAGAAACCGATGCATGTCTTATGTCTGCCCTCGATGCTTATCAGCTCCGTCTCCATGATTGCACGGACAAGATCAGGATCCGTTCCATCCACGATCAATAGGATTCCCTTCTTCAGAAAAGGCTCTTCCATGTCAGCAGCCGCCTCTTCCAGAGAAAGCAATCCCTCTTTACGGGCAATATTTGACAATTCGATGATCTTTGTTATCATCTCTCCGGTATTGATTGCCGGAGCCTTCAAAACAAGTTTAAAGCTCTTTATTCCGTTGATAAAGTCTTCGAGGCTGTGCGCCAGCAGCGTCGCCGTCAGTGATCCGCCGAAGGTAATGATTGCTGACGGCGGGTCCACATACTCATGAAATCCGCCCACACCAGCACTACTGATAATACCAAATACGATAACTACTACTCCAAGGATGAGTCCTACCAATGATGCTATATCCACGAAAATCACCTAACATTCTGCTTTCAATCAAGTTTCTTCAGCAAAAATATCCTTTCTGTATAATTTTACTAGATTTTTTACCTCTTGTCTACTTTCTTTTACAATAATTTTTTTACCTGTTGTCAGCGTGATTACCGTGTCCGGTGTCTCCTCCACGATCTCAAACAGGCTCGGATTCACCAGGATTTTTACCCCATTCAGTTTCGTCACCTCAATCATGTGCACCCCTCCTTTGCTGTATCCCTGTTGCAGCCTCCCTCAAAGCCGCAAAAATAGGGATGAAATCAAATTTCATCCCTATTATATCACACAATGTAGAATCATGGTACAAAAATTATCATTTTACGGCGACAAATTTATCGCTTCAGATTTGTCAGCTCCTCCAGCAGGGTGTCGGAAACCGTGATGATACGGCTGTTTGCCTGGAATCCACGCTGTGTTGTAATCATTTCCGTGAACTCAGAGGAAAGGTCAACATTACTCATTTCCAGCTGGCCCGTTGACATATATCCGCCGTTTGCCTTGATGTCCTCACCGATACCGTCAAACTCACCGGAGTTGAGGGTTGCGGAGTACAGGTTGTCGCCCTGTTTCTCCAAACCGGAGGCATTTGCGAAGGCAGCTGTAGCAATCTGTCCGAGCAGCTTCGTCATGCCGTTGTCGTAGCTCGCGTAGATCTTACCGTCCTGCTGGATGGAAACACCGATCATCTCGCCGAGTCTCCGTCCCATTCCGAGTCCCGTCTTCTCCTCACCGCTCGTAGCGCTTATGGTAGAGGTTCCCTTGTTGTCGAACATCGATATGCTTGACAGATCAATATTAATATCGTCAAAATTGCCGAAATTGTCTGCATCCGCCGACTTCAGGTTCATATTTACGGTGAAGTCCGTGGAAGCGCCGTCTACCGTCTTCAGGTAACCAGTCTTTGCGTCGAAGGTGACTGTATGTCCATAATAGCGTCTCGCTGTGGATTCAAACGCATCACCGTTGTTGCCGAGCATTGTAATATCTGCCGGATTATTCACTCCTGCGGGCAGCGAATTTGATACCTGATAGGAAAGCAGGTCGCGGATGCTCCATGTCTCGGTTGTGGTATTCGGTGTGGTTCCGGTCGTGAAATCCACGCAGAGATTCAGGAACTCTTCTGTAGACCCCTCAAAGCCATATGCCGCTGCAAGTGCATCCAGCTCCTTCTGTGCCTCCTCCGCCGCATCAATCTCTGCCTGTGTAGAGCTTGCCGTCGCAGTAAGAACCTTGCCGTCCGTTCCGAAGATCTTTGTGAGGTCTGCCACTGTGCCGTCCGCATTAATCAGCTCCGTCCTGCTGTTCCAGCTGTAGCCGGTCTTCAATGCAACAGAGGTATTGATCTTCTGGGTCGACATGCTTCCGTCACTGTTTCCGAACACTGCCTTCTTGATATCATCCGTCATCTCGACCTCAGCGCCGGTGGAGTCAAGGATTTTGGAAAGCTCCATGCTGTACTCGCTGGGATCGGAAGACTGTCTGAATACAAACTTTGCCGTATAGCTGTAGCCGAGCGCGTCAAAGAAATTCAAATTGACAACACGTCCGTTTGCGCTGGTAACATCGGTATCGTTCTTGTCGATGATGCCGGACAGATATGCCTTCGAGGTAGCCTCGGGCGGATAGGTCATGTTTGCCGCACTCATGATTCTCAGCGCGGAAACGGTATCCTTCTTAATGTCACCGGTCTCCTCATCAACCTGCCATCCCATGACATTGTAGCCGATGCTGGTCATTGCAAGGTTTCCTGCCGCATCCACATAGAACGAACCGTCTCTGGTAAAGAAGTTTTCCTGTCCGTTGTTGACAACAAAGAAGTTGTCTCCGTTTATCATAATGTCGAAAGGGTTTCCGGTCGACTGCGCAGAGCCCTGACCGGTAATGTTGATATTGATAGCACCGCTCTTTACGCCGAGGCCGATCTGTCTGGCATTGACGCCGCCGGTTCCTGTCGTGGCGTTCGGGCCGCTCGCTCTCTGTGTCGTCTGGCTCATCAGATCGCTGAAGGTAATCGAACTGGACTTATATGCCGTCGTATTTACGTTTGCAATGTTGTTACCGATAACGTCCATCTTGGTCTGGTGGGTCTTCAATCCTGCCACGCCAGAATAAAGTGATCTCATCATAGTGCTTGTTCCTCCTGTTTTACAGAAGCAGGCTCCCCTTCTGTCCTCCGGGGAGCAATAGCCTCCTGAAAGGTCCGGCTACGCAATAACTGCTCCGTTGATATTTGTGAATATGTTTTCCTCTGTTGCTGTGCTGTCCATCGCAGTGACGACCGTTCTGTTCGGTATATTTACGATAAACGCGAGGCGGTCAACCATGACCAGTGAGTCCCTGATTCCCTTTTCGCCCGCTTTTTCCGCTCCTGCCTGCAGCCGTTCAAGCTGTTCTGTGTCCAGCGTGATATTGCGGTCGCTGAGTCTGCTCAGGGCGTGCTTGGAAAATTTCAGTTCTCCCGTCTCCGCCTTCTGCGCGCTGCTCTGCTGCAGAACCTCCCGGAAGGTGAGACCCGCCGCATTCTCGCGGGTCTCGATCCCTCTCGGTCTGCCCAGATACTGATCTGTCAGCTGTTCGATGGACGGATATCCCTTGTTCTGAATATTCATCCTTAAGCTCCTTCTTCTTATTAAAATGCGTTTTTAAACGCCTCCGGCTCCATCCGTTTCATCCGGCTCCCGTCAGACCTCTTCGGTGCCGCCCTCTGTGGTATTGTCGTCTGTGACGTTGTCTGTAGTGCTGTCGTCTGCGTCATCGCTGCCCGCAGCCGCCTCGCGCACAGCCTTCAGGCGCTCAACGTACTTGTTGAGTGTCTTGACCGTATCGCTGGCAACAAACGATTTTTCGTAGTCGCTCATCTCATTGTAGGTCTTCTCCAGCTCGTCAATCTCCTCTGCATCCGTCAGGTCAATCGCCGCTACAGCAGGAAGCTTGTTCAGCTTCACGTTGAAATCAAGCGCCTTGTTGTAGGCGTCCAGATAATCCTTATCCACCACGGTATCCAGATCATCCAGAGAATACAGGGACTCCTCTATGGAGAGATATGCCTTGTTGTTCTCATAAACCACATAATCAACCTTGCCCTGTACATATTTCGTCTCGCCGGAGGAGGTCGTCGTCTTGATATATACCTCCTTGCCCACGAGCGAACTTGCTCTCGCAAGATCCGTGCTGGATGCCATGTTCTGCAGCTGCTCAACCTGTGAGAACTGTGCGTACTGGGCTATGTACTCGGTATTTGATGTCGGCTCCAGAGGATCCTGATATTTCATCTGAGCCACCAGAAGCTGTAAAAACGCATCCTTGTCCATGCCGTTGTTGCTGGTCTTGGAGGTATTCTTCAATGAGCTCTGAGAAGCGGATTCCACAACCTTTCCGTTCTCTACCGTTGCCACTAATGCCATATTTTTCCTTCCTTCCAATATTCTACTGTTATGCCGTGTAATCCACGGTATTTCCGTTTGCCTTCATCAGATCAGCCGTCAGAGCATCTTCCTCTTCCAGTTCCTCCGTCAGGAGCTCTCCGCCCAGATCAATCCTTCTGACTCTCTGCTTCTTCGCCGGCTCCTGATCGCCGCGGCCGCTTCCTCTTCCCTGCTCCAGATTCTGCTCAAACTGGTGCGTCTGGACTGTGACCTCAATGGCGTCAACCCTCACGCCCTGCTCATCAAACTGCTGCTGGAGCTGGATCATCTGGCTCTCAAGTGCCGCCTTTACCGCCTCATTTTCCGTTATGAAGCTTGCTGTCATGACACCGCCCTTCGCAACGACCTGAATCTGCAACGTTCCGAGATTTGCAGGATGAAGCTGCATCTCCACACTCGACAGATCCGCTCCGAGATTCACCTTCATGTAATCCATGATCTGACGCATGATATTCTGTGTGTCAACATCCCATGCGCTGCCGGTGCTGTAGACCGTCTGAACCGGAGTCTCCGGCTGTGCGACATTCTTCATCTCCTGCGAGAACAGACCGTTTTCCTGTTCCCTGCCGGAATTTACAGAACGATCCTTTGTCCGTTCACGCTTCTCTCCGAAATCGTCCTTTGTCTCCGTCTCTGCCGCAGCGCCTTCATCTGCCCTCTGTACCGGCTGTTCCGGAATCACAGGGCTGTCCGCCTCCGGCTCCTGAGGCTGTCCGTATTCATCCAGCGGCTTTTCCACCGGCATCTGCGGTACGACCTCCTCCGGTGCCTGCCGGTTCAGGATCACGTTGATCTGTTCCGGCTCAAGCTCCAGTGTCTCTGCGCTTTCCTGTACCGCTGCATCCAACTGCCCCATCAGATCCTGATAGGTCTCGTAGAGTCCTTCGTCCGTCACCAGAGCCGTCGGCTCTTCCACTCCGGCTGTCGCAAGAAACAGCTGGGTGAAATTTTCGGTGTCCAGAATGTCCGTCAGTTCCATCCCCAGATCATCCATAATGCTCTGGATCTCCTCAGGGCTTTTGCCCAGAAGCTCTGAAAGCTGCTGGATCAGCTGATTGGCAGCCGTTTGCAGCACCTCCATTGCCTCCTCCAGTTTCTCCTCCGGGATGTCCGTACGCTCTTCCACGTTCCGGCTTGGCTCCCATTTATTTGTCCGAGCCATGTGTTCATCCCTTGCCCTCAGAGAATCTCCGGGCTTGTTTTTGACAGTTCTGCAATCCTCATTCGGCTGTGAACTGTCCGTCTGTTTTTCAGTGTGGTTATTCCAGATTGTCTGAAATCCGCCGGTCTGCACGCTGTTTATGCCAGCGGCAACGGACTCCGTCGGTATCGCGCCGTTCAATCCAAAGCCCACACCCTTTACAGGTGAACTTGTCATTTCTGACCTCCTTTCTTGAATTATCAAGGTTCAAAGACAAGGCATTTTACGCCTTGTCTTTGTTATCGGATATTTTGTCCCAAAACTTAAGGGTCAGGATTCATAATTTTTGTCAGCCTTGCGGCGACATCCGCATCCATCGCGGCGAGAATGTCTCCCCTCTCCTCGGCGCTCATCGCATTCAAAATCTTTGCAACGAGATCAAGGTTGTCCGTCATGGTATTAAAGATTGCTGCCGCAGCCTTGGGCTTCATGCCGGAGTAAGCGAGCGCATAATCCTGCATCTCCTTGCTTTCCTGCTGCTGCAATATCACCTGCTTGTAAATGTTCTCCGCCGTCACCGGATCCATCTCCTCATACCACTTCCGGTACTCCTCGGCCCCCGGCCCGTTGTCGGCATAGACAACTTCATCGTAAAACTCCTGCCGTATCCGCTGGAATTCCACCTGCTTCTGCTCAAACTCGCTCAGGCGCTCATTCTCTGCGAGCAGCCGTTCCATATCCGCATCCTTCGCATTGGAAGCCGTGCGGACCTGCTCCAGCTCCACCTCGAGCTGCTTGATATAATCCACCGCCTCCTGCAGGCTGGAATACCCTCCGTAGCTTCCAGGATTGTTCGTCTCCGTCTGGGAAGAGCCCGGAAGAATTTTGTTCACCACAGGCACATCCTTCAGAATCGGCGTCAGGACTGAGCTTCCGAAGCCGCCGATGTCAAGCTTCACGATTACGCAGATCACCGCGATCCAGAGCAGTACAATCAGCACGGTTGCGCCGAAGGTCACAA
Organism: uncultured Acetatifactor sp.; assembly: GCA_934402315.1. Classification (GTDB taxonomy): domain Bacteria; phylum Bacillota; class Clostridia; order Lachnospirales; family Lachnospiraceae; genus Acetatifactor. The sequence goes on from CAKRTS010000011.1 coordinate 94,503, forward strand.
GTCCGTTTCCCTCATCCAGCCCCAGCTCTTCCTCCTGCCTGGAAATTTCCTTTGCCCTCGCCTTCGCCTCTTTCCGCTGCTCCTTCTGCTGCTTTTTCAGCTGCTTCCTCTCGTCCTGTATTCTCTTTTTATCGTCATCTGCCGAAACAGCTTCCGGCGCCATTCCTTTTGCCATATTGCTCCTCATTTCTGTACAACGCTCAGTCCACCGATGCCTCGCCCGCTTCTTCCCGTTTTCTCTGTCCGTAGGTATAGCTGGTGAGCTCGTCCACTTCCTTGCTCTCCTCGCGTTTCAGATCCAGTAAAAACTGCTGGAAAGCCTTCTCCTTCAATGTCTCGTGTGTCTTTCGTTCCATCATCACCTCTGTCAGACGCTGCCTCGCCTGCTCGAGCTTGCGCTCTGCCGCCTCGACCCGTTTCTGCTGTTCGGCGATATATCCATCCATACACAGAATTGCTGTTTTATTATCATCGATCGCTTTCAGATCAAGAATGCCCGCAAGAAGCTCTGTCGCCTTTTCCTCATACATCCTCTTGCGGTCAGCCAGTTCCTGCAGCCTTGCCTCCTCTGCATCCAGTGCCGCACGGGCTGAGGAAAATTCCTGCTTTGCCTGCGTCTCCATCTTCATCTTGATATTCAGTATACTCTGCATGGAATATCGAAATTTTGCCATTGTTCTTCCTGCCTTTAATCAAACAGATGGATCAGCATATCGATGCTGGTGTCAAAGTCAAATTTCTCATCCACATCCTGACACAGAAATCCGTTGACCGCATCAATCTTGGAGATTGCGTAGTCAATATTCGGGTTGCTGCCGCTCTTGTACGCGCCTATATTAATCAGATCCTCGGCCTCGTTGTAGGTTGCCAGTACCGTCTTCAGCTTGCCCGCCGCCTGCTTGTGTTCTCTCGTCACGATCTGGCTCATGCATCTGGAAATGCTCTGCAGGATGTCGATCGCCGGATAATGATTCTTATGCCCGAGCTTTCTGTCGAGCATGATATGTCCGTCGAGAATACTTCTTGCGGTATCCGTGATCGGCTCATTAAAATCATCGCCGTCCACAAGCACCGTATACAGCCCTGTGATGGATCCCTTCTGCGATCTGCCCGCTCTCTCGAGCAGCTTCGGCATCTCGGAATAGACGCTCGGCGGATAACCTCTGCTGACCGGCGGTTCTCCGCTCGCCAGTCCGATTTCTCTCTGCGCCATGGAGAATCGGGTAAGCGAATCCATCATCAGAAGAACATCCCTGCCCTGATCCCGGAAATATTCCGCGATGGCGGTCGCCGTTTTCGCCGCCTTATTTCGTTCCAGCGCCGGTCTGTCGGACGTTGCAACAACCACAACCGACCGTCTCATGCCTTCTTCTCCGAGATCCCTCTCGATAAACTCCCGCACCTCACGTCCGCGCTCGCCGATCAGTGCGATCACGTTAATGTCCGCCTTCGTGTTTCTCGCAAACATACCCATGAGTGTCGACTTTCCGACACCGGAGCCGGCAAAAATACCGATACGCTGTCCTTTTCCAACCGTAATCAGTCCGTCAACCGCCTTTACGCCGAGCGGAAGCACCGTGTCGATAATGTCGCGCTTCATCGGATCCGGCGGCGGAGCCTCTACCGGATATGCCGCACCATCAATCTCCGTGCCGTCGACCGGTCTCCCGAGTCCGTCCAACGTTTTTCCGAGCAGGTTTTCATTTACCGTCACCCGCAGCGGATAGCCGGTATTCTCCACGATACACCCAAGCGCAATGCCATCCGTCGCATCGTAGGGCATCAGCAGAGTTTTTTTATCCTTAAAGCCGACAACCTCCGCCATGACCGGCGACATGTTTTCCCCGTCGGGAAATATCCTGCAGATATCACCCAGCCTTGCATCCGGCCCGGATGCCTCGATCGTCAACCCGACAACATTCGCAACCTTGCCCAGTTTCTTAAAGAAAGTCTGTTCCGATATTTTATTGTACTTTCCGAAATCAATTACCGGTGTGTACAAGAATGCTTCCTCCGCTACTCTTTCTGCCATGCCAGAAGCATCAGCTTCTTTCGCAGCTCCTCCAGCTGGGTTCCCAGCCCGCAGTCATAGATGCCGCTGTCCGTCTCTATCATGCACTCGTTCTTCGTCAAAGTCATATCTTCAATAATTTCCACATTGCTGTTCGCAGACACCGCTCCCGCAAGCATCTGCTTTTTCTGCATGTTGACATAAGGATAATCTTCCTTGGATACATGGATGATAAAGTCCCTCTCTCCGTCGATCTTCCGCAGCGTATTGGAAATAAGGTAGGTAAGAATATCCCTGTTCGACTGCAGATCCACATGAAAGATGTGCTCGTAGATCTGTGTGATCGTATCAACCATTTGCGGTTCAAGCTCCTCGAGCTTCTGCTGATACTGATCCTCCAACAGTTTTTCCTTCTTCAGATACTCTTGCCTTGCCGCCTCTCCCTCTGCCTGCGCCCGGTTATTTCCCTCGGTATATCCCTGTTTTCTCGCATTTTCCAGTATATCCGCCTTCTCGCGTTCCGCCTCAGCTCTCGCCTCCTCACGAATGCGATCCGCTTCCTGCCTGGCATTTTCAATAATTTCCTGAGAGTTGGCCTGTGCCTCCTCCATAAGTCTGCCGGCATCTTCCTTCGCCTTGATGACGTTGCTCTCCGCACCGGCAGTGCCATCTCCGCCGGAAGCCACCTCTACATTTTCCGCATCCAGACCGGAGACAAAACCATCCCCGCCCTCCTGTTTCTCGTAAAGGGCATTCAGGCGGCGCTGTATCAGCGCATTTGTGTCAATAATTCTCTTTTCATCAGACTGCACGACCGTATAAATCTGCTTTACCAAACTCCTAGACAACGATCTCATCACCTCCGCCTCTGGAGATTACAATTTCGCCGGTATCTTCCAGCTTTCTGATAACGTTTACAATCTTCTGCTGTGCTTCCTCTACGTCCTTCATGCGGACAGGGCCCATGAATTCCATGTCTTCCTTTATCATAACAGCAAGACGCTTGGACATATTGTTGAAGATTGCCGTCTGTACCTGCTCGTTTGCATTCTTGAGCGCCATCTCCAGATCGTCATTGCCGACATCACGCAGCACGCGCTGGATCGCTCTGTCGTCGAGCAACAGAATATCCTCGAACACAAACATCTTCTTTCTGATTTCGTCGGCAAGCTCCGGCTCCTCGATTTCGAGGGTTTCCATGATATGGCGCTCGGTTCCTCTGTCGACGGTATTCAAGATCTCGACAACCGCATCTACGCCGCCGATGATCGTGTAATCCTGATTTACCAGACTTGCAAGCTTGGATTCCAGCACCTTCTCCACCTCCTTGATGACCTCCGGGCTGGTGCGGTCCATGACCGCAATACGTCTCGCGACATCCGCCTGTCTGTCCGGCGCAAGGGAAGATATAATCAGTGCCGCCTGACTCGGCGACAAGTAGGAAAGGATCAGGGCAATCGTCTGCGGGTGCTCGTCCTGAATGAAGTTTATCAGCTGGGATGCATCCGTCTTTCGCACAAACTCGAAAGGCTTTACCTGCAGCGATGCTGTCAGCTTTCCGATAATATCCATTGCCTTTTCGGAGCCAAGGGCCTTTTCGAGCAGATCCTTCGCATAGTTGATACCACCCTCTGCAATGTACTGCTGTGCAAGGCAGACCTCATAAAACTCGTTGATGACCTCTTCCTTGACCTGGGGTGTAACGCTTCTTGTATTTGCAATTTCCAGCGTCAGTTCCTCGATCTCTTCTTCCTTGAGATGCTTGAAGATTCCCGCTGAGCGCTCGGGTCCGAGTGTAATCAGCAGAATTGCCGCCTTCTGTATTCCCTTAAGTCCATCATCTTTCCCTGTTTTCGGCATAAGCTGTTCCTTCCTCCGTTATTCCCAATCCTCATTCAGCCAGTTGCGCAGCAGGTTTGCCGCCGCTTCGGGATTCTCGTCCACAAACTTCTCGATCAGCTTTCTCGTCTCTGACTTTGTCTCAATGTCGATATCTTCCAGCGTATCCTCAGGCGTAGACTGCAGCATGGATTCGACGGAAAGCTCTTCCTCCTCCGTCGCTTCCTTCTTTGCTCGCATGCTTCTGATGACTACAAAGGCAAGCAGTGCCAGAATAAGGACAATCATGACAATGTTAAAAATATCCGTGCCGGTAACCGTAACTTCCTTGTCATAGAACACCGGGCTCTCATAGGCAATAATCGTAATATTGTCCTCGCTGATTCCCGTTGCGTCAGCCGCCATGCTGTAAAATTCGGGTTCCACATCCTTCTTGATGTCATCCCTGTGGGCTTCCTTAAACTCCGCCCACGTGATACCGTCAAGCAGTCCCTGTCTCTTCACCGCCTCCTCATGGTACTCTCTGATCGTAATCATGGAGATCGCCATGGAGGAATTTGCGTAATTGATGCCGCCCGCGGGCGTTATTTTATTCTTTGCGGATTCGTTCGGCAGATAGTCCGTCGAGCTCTCCGTCTGTGTGTTTTCGCTGGTGCTGTAGTCCGGATTTACATATCCCGTGAGATTCTCCCCGTCGTTGGAGTCTGTTCCGGGAATACCGCCGGCGCCGTTTGTGCTGTTCGACTCAAACAGATCCTGATGCGCATAAAGCCCCTGTGTATAGCCGTCGTTTGCGTAATACTCCTTTACCGTCTCCTGATACTCTGAGAAGTCGATATCCAGATGGCTTGTAACCTCGATGATGGAGTACTGCTTTGTGCCGTACAGAACCTTCTTTGTCTGATTTGCCAGCATGGCTTCCGCCTGATTCTTCAGCTCCTGCATGGAGCTTGCGATTCCGGCAGAAGAATAATCATCTCCACCCGCGAACAGCAGATTCGACTCCGTGTCCATGATCGTGATATTTGCGGTCGTGGCATTTCCCAGCGCCGCCGCCACGCACCTGGCAAGTCCCGCCGCCTGGGATGCAGTAAGATTTCCGTCCAGCTCCAATGTGATAGATGCATATGCCTCTTCCTGCTGTGCCGCAAGCGTGCCGTTCTGAGGCGGTATATCCAGCATGACCGTCGCATGCTTTACAGACTCCTGCACCTCCAGCGTCTGCTCCAGCTCCGCCTGCAGGAGAAGCTGCCATTGTCTCTGTTTATCGGTAGATGTCGTGGACATACTGCTGTCCACCATATCGGAATATCTCAGCCGGGAGGTCGTATAGCCCGCTGAGCCGAGCGCCAGATTCGCCTTGTAGAGCTGCTCCGACAGGACTTCGATCGTCAGCGCATTATCGGACTCTCTGTGTGTGACTCCCGCATTATCCAGAATATCGACCACCTCCGCCGCCTCCGCCGAGGTTGCATAGGTGTCCAGCTTTGTGTACTGGGGTCTGGAAATGACATAAACAATGATAACAAAAGTAAAGATTACCGCCGCCACTATAGCAATGATGATCGTCTTCTGTTTCGTGGTGAATTTATTCCACCATTCCTTAATCTTTTCAAGGATCTCTTTCAGTTTCTCAGGCATGGTATTTCTCCCTACTATTCTTTATTTCCCTCGCCGTACACTAAATCTGAATCTGCATAATTTCCTTATATGCATCCATAAGCTTGTCCCTGATTGCCACCGTGTACTGCAGAGCAGTAGATGCCTTCTGCATCGCAATAGAGAGATCATGCGTGTTATCCGTTTCTCCCAGCGCAAATCTCAGCTTTTCATCCTCGGCATCCGACAAAAAGCTGTTTGTCGTCTTAATGTTGTCAATTGCCGTATTCAGGAGCGCATCAAAAAGCTTTCCGTCCGTCTTCTTATTTTCACTCAGTCCGGTGACGCCGGACAGCGTATCCAGAGAGGATACTCCGTTTATCCCCGCAAGGCTTCCGATCTTAGATATATCCATTATGTATTCCCCTTTTTATTATGTATTACTGGTTCAGCTCAAGTCCCTTCAATGCCATGGACTTGCTTGCACTGAAAGCCGTCGAGTTTGCCTCATACGCACGGCTGGCATCAATCAGGTTCGTCATCTCTGTAATAATATTTACATTCGGACAGGTGACATAGCCGTCATCGTCCGCATCGGGATGGGAAGGGTCATACACCTTCTTCATCTCCGTCTCATAATCCTGATACAGACCGCTGACCTTTACTCCCTGTCCGGAATAGCCATGGCTGTAAGCCGCCTCGCCAAGGACACGGCTGAACGCGGTCTGCCCACCCTTTTCCTCGAAAGTCACAACCTTTCTGCGGTAGGGCGTACCGTCCGCCGTTCTGGTCGTGCTGGCATTTGCCACATTCTCTGATATAACATCCATGCGGTACCGCTGTGCGGTCAGACCTGACGCATTGATATTAAAGGCCGAAAACATACTCATACTCTTCTCTCCTCTTACTTTCTGCTCAACATTACTTCATTGCGATCTGCAAATTCTGGAATTCCTCGTTGATACCGGACAACAGTCCCTGATACTTCAGCTGGTTCTCCGCGAGCATCACATTTTCATTTTCAATATCAACATTATTCTTGTCCAGGCGGTAGGAATAATTGTCGTAATCCGTAAAGGTTCTGACCGACAGATTCTTCGTCTTTGCCCTCGCCACCTTGGAGTCCGTTGACTCGTAGCGGTTATTGCCCAAGGCTTTTTTCAGTACGGATTCAAATGCGACATCCTGTCTCTTATATCCGGGTGTGTCGGCATTTGCAATATTGTTCGATATTGCCTCATTGCGCAGCCAGCTGGCATCCGCCGCCTTGTCCAGAATCCTTACATAGTCAAATACATTTGTCTGTATCATATTCTTTTCCCCTCCAGGTCAACGATCATGGGCTACAACCTACCCACTCTACTTTATTATAGTGGATTTTGCTAAAAAAACAATAGATTTTGTTCTATTTAGTACTTTTGTAGCATATAAAAAGGAATCTATTGCAACGCAATAAATTCCTTTTTAAAACGTTCCTGTATTATATACCGGCATTCAGTTGGCATCAGAATTTCGCCTGTTTCTGGAGATTCTGCCGCTTTAATTCCTCGATCTCATCAAACACGACATCGTTCAGCACCTTGATATAAGTGCCCTTCATGCCCGAGGAACGGGACTCAATCACGCCGGCGCTCTCAAACTTCCGCAGTGCATTTACGATCACTGAGCGGGTGATGCCCACCCGGTCCGCGATCTTGCTGGCAACCAGAATCCCCTCCATGCCGTTCAATTCGTCAAAGATATGGGTGATTGCCTCCATCTCCGAGAAAGAAAGCGTGCTGATCGCTGATTTCACCACTGCGACCTTCCGGCTCTCCTCCGCACTCTCCTCGTTGACAGCGCGCAGCATTTCCAGCCCGACCACCGTGGAACCGTATTCACAGAGGATAATGTCATCAATATCGTACTGCGCATCACATTTATAGATGAAAAGCGTGCCGAGCCGCTCTCCTGCGATCTCAATCGGGGTGATAATCGCCTGAAACTTCCTTGTGTCAGTGCGTTCAAAACCCAATGTCTCAAGATTCACATTCTCCTTTGTGGAGAGAACGCCGAGCAGACGCTCATTCAGCATATTGTCAATAAAACCGCCGATGTTCTCATCGATCAGCTCCGTTATGGACTCGATACCCTCCGATTTCCCGACACCGAGCACCTTTCCCTTTCTGCTGATGACCAGAACATTTGAATTTAATATTTCACGCATCACCTTGCAGATATCATTAAAAACTACCTTGCTGGAATTATTATTATGCAGTAACTTCCCAATCTTTCTGGTTTTGTCCAACAGTTGCACGCTGCTCATACCTGTTCCCTCCGTCCATGAATGTCACGAAGCCCTGTTCGGCCGTTTTTTCAGTACCACGGTGAATGTTTCACTACATATAGTTTAGCACACAAAAAGACTGTTTTCAATGCATAATTTATTGATTTATTTGTTTTTTTCACGATTTATTTGACAATTCGGCCAACATATGATAACCGCACTGCTCATTTGCGCAGACCAGCTTATTTCCCTTGGCAAGCATGACAGTTCCGCACTTCGGACATCTCTGGTCCGTCGGGCGCTGCCATGCCATAAAATCACAGTTCGGGTTGTCAATACATCCGTAATATTTTCTGCCTTTTTTTGTTTTTTTCAGAACAATGTCCTTGCCGCATTTCGGGCAGGCGACACCGATCTTCTCAAAATACGGCTTCGTGTTACGGCACTCCGGGAAGCCAGGGCACGCGAGAAATCTTCCGTGCGGTCCGTATTTAATCACCATCTGCCTTCCGCAGAGATCGCAGACCTCGTCGCTGACCTCGTCCTCGATCTTTACCTGTTCCAGCTCCTTCTCCGCCTTCTTTACCGCCTCTTCCAGATCAGGGTAGAAGTTGGAGATAACTGTCTTCCATTTCACCGTTCCCTCTTCCACGCCGTCCAGAAGCGCCTCCATATTCGCCGTGAAATTCACATCCACGATCGAAGGGAACGCCTCCTTCATCATATTGTTGACAACCTCGCCGAGCTCCGTGACGTAAAGGTTCTTATTTTCCTTCGCAATATACCTTCTTGCCAGAATCGTCGTGATCGTAGGGGCATAGGTGCTGGGGCGGCCGATGCCGAGCTCCTCCAGCGCTTTGACGAGGGACGCCTCGGTATAGTGTGCGGGCGGCTGTGTAAAATGCTGTCTGGCATCAAAGGATTCAAAGCTCAGCCTGCTCTCCTTGTCCAGCGCTCCGCTCAGCGCGTTTTCATCCTCCTTGTCATCCTCCGAAACATACACGCTCATAAAACCGTCAAATTTCCGCGTGGATGCCGCAAGCGTAAATATCTGCTCCTTCGCCTGGATCTTCACGGAAACCGTCTCGTACAATGCCGCGCTCATCCTGCTTGCGACAAATCTTTTCCAGATCAGCTGGTACAGTCTGAACAGGTCTCTCGGCAGTTCCTCCTTGATCTCCAGCGGGATTCTGTTCAGGTCTGTCGGACGGATTGCTTCATGCGCATCCTGAATCTTCTGTCCACCCTTCTTGCCGGTGCTCTCGCCGTTCAGATATTGTCCGCCGTAGTGTGCGCCGATAAACTCCGCCGCCATATGCTCCGCTTCCTCGGAGACACGGGTGGAATCCGTACGAAGGTAGGTAATCAGTCCGACCGTTCCCTCACCCTTAATGTCAACGCCTTCATAGAGCTGCTGTGCCAGCCGCATCGTCTTCTGGGTAGAGAAATTCAGGGTCTTGCTCGCCTCCTGCTGGAGCGTCGATGTCGTAAACGGCAGCGGCGGCTTTTTCAGACGCTCGCCCTTCTTTATCTCTGCCACCTTATATTGCGCCCCCTCGAGGGATTTCTGGATTGCCTCCGCCTGTTCCCTGCTGGTGATCGCCTGCTTTTCCTTCGTCGTGCCGTAATACTTTGCGCAGATCGGCTTCTTTTCCCCCTCGGCCTTCAGATTCACGTCAAGGCTCCAGTATTCCTCCGGAACGAAGTCATTGATCTCGTCCTCTCTGTCACAGATAATGCGCAGAGCGACCGACTGTACTCTTCCGGCGCTCAGTCCTCTCTTGATCTTCGCCCAGAGAAGCGGCGATATACGGTAGCCCACCATTCTGTCGAGTGCGCGGCGCGCCTGCTGCGCATCCACCAGATTCATGTTGATCTCCCTAGCGTTCTTGAGCGATTCCTTGACAGCTGTCTTCGTAATCTCGTTGAAGGTAATCCGGTAAACCTTCTTGTTCTCGAGCTTCAGTGCATAATACAGATGCCATGAAATTGCCTCTCCCTCACGGTCAGGGTCGGTTGCGAGATAGATTTTCTCCGCTTTTTTTACTTCTTTTCTAAGATTGGCGAGAATATCCCCCTTACCTCTGATCGTGATATATTTCGGCTCGTAGTCATGCTCCACATCAATTCCGAGCGTACTCTTTGGTAAATCTCTGACATGTCCGTTGCTTGCCGCCACCTCATAGTTTGATCCAAGGAACTTCTTGATCGTCTTCACCTTGGCAGGTGACTCCACAATAACCAGATACTTTGCCATATCGTCAATCTTCCCTTCATTTCTGTTTCTTCTATAATAAATAGGTTTTGATCCCTAGACGCTAATCGTGAAATACTATACACCAAAATTTTTCAGGGTGCAAGAGATTTATTTTACTTTATTTTATTTTCAGAACAATAAATAAAATCAATAACAACAAAAAAGCACTGAACTCAGATCTTGAGTTTCAGTACTTCCTAGGGTTGGGCTATTCATAAATGAATAAGCAGCTGGTAGGGGAATCGAACCCCTGTTTTCGCCGTGAGAGGGCGACGTCTTAACCGCTTGACCAACCAGCCATGTCAAGCACCGTTCTGAACGGTACTTGTAAATAATAATACACTTTTTGAAAAAATGCAAGTACTTTTTTAAATTTTTTAAATTATTTTTTCAAAAGGTGTTTTTCCGTCAATTTCCCGCATCCAGTTTCCGAATCTGCCTGTTAAAGCACGACAGGAAGCTGACCGAAAAACCGAGAATGCCCGTACACAGGAACATCGCTGCCATCCCGCTTCCGGCAGAATTTCCGACGACATGCTGCAACAGCACGGCAACCCCTGTTCCCGACCGCAAAAACGGTTCAAAGACATAATCCGCAAGATAGCCGCCAAGCAGAATACCGACCGGAATCGTGCTGTACTGGATCGCATTTCTGACCGCAAACACCCTTCCCTGAAGCTCCTCCGGAATCCTCCGGTACAGAATGGCATTCTGGTTCGCCATGATAAACGGGATCGGCATACTCGCCGCCACAGCGGCGGCTGACCACCAGAAGACATTTCTCCCGACTGCCATCGTCAGCCGCGAAAAGAAATTGATCAGCGCCATCGTCAGCATGATATACAGAAGCCCTCTCTCCTGCTTCAAAAAGCGCAGTCCCTCTACAGCCCCCGAAAACGGCGATGTGTACGCCGCACGCTCCGACTGCTCCGGTATTGTGATTACAAACAGGAGCACGCAGAAGGCAAGAACAAATGTCGCAAGATCAACCATCAGGATCACCCGGAGCCCGCCCGCTGCATAGAGCGCCGCTGCAAGCATCGGGCTGAATATCACGATCAGGTTCTGCGAAAAGGAATTCAACCCGCTGACATTTGATATTTTATCCTTCGGCACAAGCTTTCCTGTTGCCACAGCCGCCGCAGGCTGCTGGAATGCATTGGTGATTCCGACCACCGCATTGACCACATAGATATTCCAGACAGAGAGCCGCCCGGTCAATAGCACGAGCGCATAGCCCGTCATGGAACTTCCGAGTCCCGAAACGCTCTGGCTGAGCCAGAGTACAATATATTTTTTATAATCCTTATTCATTGAATTTTCTCCTATCTATTCTTATCAGTGCTGAATAAACAAGTACAAAATCCAATGTCGGACGATTATTCTTTCCTATCTCTGCACAAGCATCGTCCTGTCATCAGACTTTGTACAGAGTCCGCAGCTCAAATCAATTCTCATATGGCACAGCACACAATACCGCCTCCCTCCTGAATATATGGTTTCATTTTATTCTATTTGACAATACTTGTCAAATTCTCATTCTCCGTCCCCGCGCCGCGCATTTCCCTGACGCAGTCCCCGAACTCGCTCCGAAATCTGCGGGAACAGCCGCAATAAACCGCCAGACCAAGGCAGAAAAGCATTTTCATATAGCGGATCAGCATACTGATTTCCGTTGAATAAGGAGACAGCAGCTGGCTTCCGAACAGATTTCCGAACATATGAACCAGTGCCCCCGCCAGAATGCTTCTCTTTGTCTTTACATACACAAAGGACACGGCAAAGTTGAAGAGCATGACCGCAGGAATACACATGGCCGCATCAAACCACGAGGAACGCAGCAGATCATACTGCGCCTGTCCGGGCGTGAAGTACCACGCAAGATGCCAGATTCCCCAGATAAATCCCAGTAGTAACGTTGCCCCTGTAAATCCATATTTTACAAACAGCCGGTCCAACGCAAACCCTCTCCAGCCAAACTCCTCATTCAACGGGCCGGAGATCAGTGAAATAAGCAATACCAGAAACCAGAGTATTCCTGCAAAGGGAACCCTTTGTGACGCATCCTGCAATTTTAAATACACAAGCCGCAGTGACAGGAAGGTTCACCCCTGCTTCCGCCGATAATCCGGGATTCCAAGCGCTTCCGCCGCCCGTGCAAAATAGCTCTCCCCGGTCAGCGGCCAGACGTCCTTCTCCCCCGCCTCCTCTGACAGCTTCGCCGCCAGTGCACACATCTCCGCGGCATGATCCTCGCCCGTCAGCAGCGTCTGGATATTGCTGTTGATAAACCACGGCGCCCTGTCCAGCAGCCCGCAGCGTACTATATCCTCCACGACCCGCCCGTTGTCATACGGCACTCTCATAAATTCCGGCTTCCACTCCGTTCCGGCACCCGTTTCGACCAGCTCCAGTGTCATGCACTGCGCATAGCCCGCATCATTGATTGAGATGCCGACACAGCCGGAATTAAAATAATGCTTTCCTTTGTATGAAAATTCGCCCGGAAAATGCGTGTGGGCGCAGAGAAGATAATCCGTATCGACTTTTTCCAGCCAGCGCTTTGTATTGCCGCCGCCCAGCTGCAGAAGCTCCCTGTTATTGTCCGGTGAGCCGTGGCAGCAGGTAATTGCCGGACATCCCTCTCTCTCATAGCGGAAGCTGATCGGCAGGCTCTCAAAAAACGCAAAGTCTTCCTCCGTCAGCTGCTCGTAGGTGTAGAGCAGGTTGCCGCTCGCGGAATTATTGATCCAGAACTGTTCCTGTATTCCGTTCCTACTGACCTCATGCTGGGTCAGCATGTAATCCTCACGATTTCCGCGGAGAAGACGGCAGCGATGCGTCCTCAGGAAATCATAGAGTTCGTCCAGCGTCTCCCTTGTATACGGTGTGTCGGAGACATAGTCCCCAAGGAAAAGATACTCCTCACACCCCTTCTCTTCCAGCGCCGCCACCGCCGCCCGGAACGCTATGACATTGCTGTGTATATCTGAAATTACTCCTAGTCTCATTTTCCCTCCATGGGGACGTTTCTTTTGTCACGATACCGGGGGCAAAAGCCCCGTAGGGCTGTAATTGTCTAAATTGTTTGAATGTGTAGGAACCTCTAGTTGTGCTTAGTGGTGGCAAAAGAGCGCTATGAGTAAAAATACGCCTGTTTGAGCTTAGCGAGTTAAGGATTTTTGCGAATGCCCTTAACTGTTTAGTCAACACTTAGCGCAACTTGGTTCCGGAACCCTGAAAACAATTCAGACAGTTTCAGCCAGATGGGACTTTGCCCCCGGCATCTTGCCCCCATGTCCTTCATCATACCGTGCTGCACAACATTTGGCAAGGCATAGCAACAGGGCGCTGCCCTTACGAGCCGCGCCCCTATCACTTACTTCTTATATAGTTTACCGTGAAGACGAAGCATTCCTCCTGCCGAAAGAAGCATCCCTCAGGAACTGCATTCCGACCACCGTTGCCGCCCCTGCCAGGATACCGAAGCCAAAGAACATCAGGCAGGGAACATACAGTAAATTCAGTCCCAGAACACCCCGGATTGCCGTAATGACCGGTATATACGCGCCGAAGATCAGGAGCAGTGTCGAACCCGAGATTCCCGGAAGGAACATTGCCGAGATCGCAACCATGCCTATAAAAAAACAGCTTTATTCCAAGTCCCAGAGAAAAATGGCTCAGATCCATTGATGCCGCCCCGGCGCTGCCGTTCAGCAATGAAATTCCAACGACAAGCGCGATTCCGAGGATGCCGAACGCAATCCCCTTTCCCACTTCACGGAAGCTGTCCTTTTCCTCTTTGATAACCAGAGGAATGGAACCGACGATAAAGCCGATAAACAGCGAGCTCACCGTGTAGATGTGATTCTCAAACAGCGCCGAAAGCGCAAGTACCGCGAGAATCATGCCCACCGCCCAGCCGCAGCCCAGCTTTGCAAGATACCCGAGCGCATTTTTCTTTTCTTTCATTTTACCAAACACAAAGTCATTGATCGAACCGATAAATTTATCATAGAAACCCATGATAAATGCCACCGTCCCACCGGAAACTCCCGGCACACTGTCCGCCAGCGCCATGCAAAATCCATTCAACATATCCTTTAACATATCAAAACCCTCCTGTTCATTTTCTGTAGTCATTCTACTGACATCCAATGAACTACCCCGGGGCAAGCCCTCAAGCATCTTTCGCGACTACGGCACATCCGTGCCTTGACGCTTCAGATACTTG
>CAKRTS010000012.1 GCA_934402315.1 uncultured Acetatifactor sp.
AATGTTTTCATCATTGATGACAGCCTTTTTGACCGTAGCAGTTGCAAGAAAACAGAACTGGGGTCTAAAGTTTTTGATCACACAGATATGCATTTCAAAAAAGGGTTCCGAATGCTTACTTTAAGCTGGAGTGATGGAAATACACTGATCCCGGTAAACAGCTGTCTGCTGGCATCTGCAAAAGATACAAATATCATCGGTCCGGTAAAGAACTTTGATAACAGAACCCTTGCAGGAAAAAGACGTAAACTTGCTCAGGCGAAAGCACCGGAAGCAATGATGACTCTGCCGGATACAGCCCTCAGTTCAGGACTGGAAGCTGAGTATGTCCTGTTTGATTCCTGATTTTCCAACCCGGCACAGATCACAGCCATTCAAGCAAAAGGCATGGATGTGATCGCCATGATCAAGAAAAGCAGTCGTATCAAGTATTCCTGCTGCGGTGAACAGCTGAATATCAAAGAGATATATTCCCGAAACAGAAAACGCCGTGGCAAATCAAAATATCTGCTTTCTGTTGATGTCATGGTGGGAAAAGGAAATCCGGTTCCTGCAAAGATTGTTTGCGTAAGGAATAAAGCCAATCGGAAAGACTGGCTGGCATTTATCTGCACTGACACAACTCTTTCTGAAGAGGAGATTATCCGTATTTATGGAAAATGCTGGCAGATCGAAGTTTTCTTCAAAACATGCAAATCCATGCTGAATCTGATCGGAGAATGCCACAGTTTATCTTATGATGCACTGACAGCCCATGTGGCTATTGTGTTTACCCGATATATGCTACTCGCAGTGGAGCAACGCCAAAATGAAGATCAGCGAACGCTTGGCGAGTTGTTCTTCTTTCTTGTCGATGAAATGGCAGACATTACTTTCTGCAGATCACTTAGCATCCTGATGGATGCCTTAATGGCAAGCCTTCAGAAAATCCTAAAGCTCAGCAATGAGCAGTTGACTGCATTTACTGCTGATTTTGAATCAAGACTACCGAGATATCTGCGGAATGCACTTCATCCGGAAGCAGTAGCGGCATAAACCACTATTTTGTTAGCTGAAATATTGAATTTTCAAGGTGCGAATCCCATTTTAGGTATGGGAAGTCTTAGTTAAGTATTCTGCCATCTCATTTAAAATCTTTACTAACTTTTCTTCCATACTGGTACCTCCTGTAAGTACCAGCATCCTTCAACCATTTATCGTCTATATCATCTTCTGTTCTTTATAACATTCAAAAATGTAATTGGGATTTTCATAATAAACACTGCTATTGTAATCATCAATTTTAAAACTAATAAAAGAATTGTATACTTCTATCAGTGCATCAACAATTTCAATTTTCTCTTCTTTTGCTACCATTTTTATCAGGCGCTTATATACTTTACCGATATCCCAATACGAAGGTACTGCATAAACACAAATCGCTATATTATCGAATTTGCCGGGAACAATATTGGCATCATTAATAAAATCCTCACTTACTGCATCAATGTTATCGCAGTGGTATACATCCGCAAGTTCATAAATCTTATTAATTCTGTCTTTTCCAAGCTTATTCACTACTTCTGATCGAATATTTTTCGTCTTACGCGCAATATATTCGATTAAAGAGCAAGTAAAGAAAAGATTGTTGTCTTCTTGTGATTCTCTCCCTTGACCAACCATCAGCGTACCTCCTCAAAGCCTCTATATACCAAACACTTTAATGCCTCTTCTGTACAGAATACAATTTGATGTGTTGGATATTTAAACTTTGCTAAAACCCAGAACTGCTCTCTTGTTATGGTTCCGTCAATATAATCGGATACATAAGTATATATCTGGTCATCAGCCATAGCACCAATCACAATATCGTAGTCATGAGGTTGTCCACTTCTGCATGCTACAATAAAATCCAGCCATTCTTCTGTCATTTCTTTAAATTCTAATATCTTTAAACCCGACGGAATCTTTACGTCATATATTGATACAATTTTTGTATTGTAGCGTCTCGCCCATCTCTGTGCCTGTTCCTTTATAATAGTACAATAAAAACCAGTACCAAAATCTTTTGTATTTTTATTAATTCGTATCTCTGGTTTTTCAATCGTCTGATAGCCACCGTGATATACTGTCATCAACGCCATGTGCTGCCTCCTTTCAGGTGCATTTTAAAAATTCTACCCAAAATATTGTTGCATTAATGAATCAAACAATAACTGCGTTTCTTCTAATGCCTTTTGCGGTTGGGGTGCTTACAAGTTACAATAATACAAGATAAATTATATCACTTTTCAAATTCTCGGTAAATGCGGAATCACGCAAATAAAGTTCTTTTCACTCTTTTGGCTCCTCGGCTTACAAATATTTTTGCGCTTGTAAACTAAACAGACGTGCGTATCGTCCATTCCTCTTCATAAGCTCCTCATGGGAACCCTGTTCTATTATGTGCCCATCCTCCAGAACCAGGATTCTATCTGCCAATACAATATTAGACAGCCGATGTGAAATCAGCACAGAACTTTTATTCTTTGACAGTCTGTAAAAATCCTGAAATATTGTATTTTCTGCAACCGGATCTAACGCAGCAGACGGTTCATCTAACAACACAATGGGTGCATCTTTAAAAAAGGCTCTTGCCAAAGAAATCCTCTGCCACTGCCCCCCGGATAGTTCTCTGCCTTCCGGGTCAAATCTTCTGGTCATGTTTTCTTCCAAACCCTTTTCCCACGACTCTATAAATTCAGAAGCCCTACTTTTCCGGCATGCATTTATTATCGATGCATCATCCTTCATTCTTGTCACATCTGCCAAGGCTACATTTTCCCGAAGCGAAAGACTGTATTTGACATAATCCTGAAAAAGTACCCCGAACAATGCCCTCAGTGCATGAATATCATATTCCCGATAATCCACTCCATCTAATAAGATTTTTCCCTCTGTGGGGTCATAAAAACGGCATAATAGCTTAACAAGCGTACTTTTCCCACTTCCGTTTAATCCAACCAGACCAACACATTCATCCCAACGAAGCTTAAAAGAGCAATGTTCCAATACATTCTGCCCGGAGTTTGGATAATGAAATGATACATCGCAAAATTCTATGCATGGAGCTTTACCCGGTTTTAGGGTTCCGCTTTTATCCAATAGGGGCTTCATCTCCAAAAAACCTCTGACATCATCTAATTCATTTGAATTTCTGTCAAATTCATTCAGTCGATATGCAACATTTTCTATATCCGTGCGAAATTGAGCTGCAATGGAAACATAATAGGCAACATCTCCTATACCTATTTCTCTGGCAACCAGTTTCATAATTGCCAAAACATAGATAATGATTTCATTTGCTGTCATAACCAGCAAAGAAAAGGACTCCATTAAAGCTGCTTTCTTTTCCTTTGCCCGATATGCTTTCTCCAAGCTCTGCCAAACCGCCCTGTACCGGTTTAAAAAGGTACTTTTTAAATGGTATAGCCTTATTTCCTGCCGATTATCGCCGGAAAAAATGTTTTTAAAATACTCCTGTCTTCTCCACTGCTGCGCATATTCTTTTTCAAAAACATACTCGTCCTTATTTCTCACTTTATCGAAAAATATTGAGGGAATACACATCAATAAAATCACCGGAAGCAAAAAAGGATTCAATGTCAGCAACAGCAACACAGATATTATCACCCGAAGCAGTCCCTGTGTTATGTCAAAAACGAAAGTCACCATTTGTTTCATCTGGTGAATCAGATTCCATGAGTTCGCTGTATGGTCTTTTAACGAACTGGTATCAAAAAATTCCATATCAATAGATGAGATTTTATCCACCATCAGGTCGTCCAGAT
Source organism: uncultured Acetatifactor sp. (assembly GCA_934402315.1). Classification (GTDB taxonomy): domain Bacteria; phylum Bacillota; class Clostridia; order Lachnospirales; family Lachnospiraceae; genus Acetatifactor. Next base: position 3,810 of record CAKRTS010000012.1, read on the forward strand.
AAAAGGTTATTTTATCCTCGTACTCATGGGTGAAATATTCCGATATAATTCCTATCGCTTTCTCTGCCAGTACCGACAGGCAATATGCCCCTGCAAACCATATTGTTACTTCTATCAGCGAAGCTATATTATGATCTGCTAATTCTGTAAGTGCATTTAACAATTTACGCCATAGAAGCAGAGGCAGATACGGAATGACTGCTGAAATCAGGGACAAAATGCTTTTCATAATAAAGGTACTTTTTGATGCCCAAAATATAATTTTCACTGCATAGAAAAAATTATCAGCATATTGTTTTGCCTTATGCACCCCTTCTTCCTCCCTTGTACTTCTCTGCCTGCAGATTATATAGCACAGCATATCTGCCATTTAATTCCATCAATTCTTTGTGAGTTCCCTGCTCGACTATAGTTCCCTGCTCCAATACTAATATCTTATCTGCCATCACAATACCGGACAACCGATGGGAAATGATAATTCCGCTCTTATTCTTACTCATTTTCTGAAAAGATGTAAAAATATAGTCTTCCGCCTCAGGGTCCAGTGCAGAAGAAGGCTCGTCCAATACCATTATGTCAGCTTCTTTGAAAAATGTCCTTGCAATGGCAATTTTCTGCCACTGACCACCAGATAGTTCCAGCCCCTGATCATCAAATTCTCTCGTCAGCATCGTATTATAACCATCTGGAATATCCACCAATATTTTTTCTAGGGCTGCTGCGGCAATCGCATCATATACCTCCGCTTCCTTCTCTGCCCGTTCTGTATCCGATAAAGTGATATTTTCCTTTAAGGTTAATGCATATTTGGTAATATCCTGGAAACACACTCCAAAAAGGCTATGTAATGCCTCTAAAGAATATTCTGTTATATCTCTGCGGTCAATCAGAATTCTTCCTTTCTCAGGCTGATAGAATCTGAGTAACAATTTAATAATTGTGGATTTGCCGGAACCATTGACACCTACAAGGGCTATTTTTTTACCACTCTCCACCTTAAAGCTTACATCCTTGATCGCATAACTATCGCTTCCCGGATACTTAAAGTAAACGTGTTTAAATTCTATTTCAGGACAATTACTGATGTCTGCGTGGTCTCCGCTGCGGATTTTATTTTTATATCCCAGAAACTGATTAAACCGAAGCATCTGCGGATGCACAAATTCAAGTTCAAAAGAAAAAGCGTCGAATATGTATACCAATTTGCTGCCTATTGTCTTTGCCAGTTCAACAAATAGAACAAGCGTACCTAATGTCATCATTCCCGACATTACATCCCTGACCGAGAGAAGTATTACTCCTGCGAAGCCACCATAGGAAAGCAGCATAGAAAAAATTTTCCCCTTAAGACTCTTTATAAATATCTTCTTTCGGCCGCTCCGTATCTTCCCCCACATATCAGAATATTTATTGCGGAAATAAGTTTTCAAGTTGTACAATCTGACTTCCTTCGCAAAGTACTCTCCCGTCAGAATATACTTAAAATAATCCTTTTCCCGTTCAAATGGCACTTGTTGAAAGGACCATGCTGTAAATTCCTTTTTTTGCTTATATGCCAGAATGCCGCCCGGTATATAGGTAACTATAAAGAAGATTCCGACAATCCAATTATAGGATAAAAAGAGAACCAGGCATGAGAGCAAAGCAATCAATTCAGATATACAGAAAAAAACATTGGAGACGGCACCGGAAATATAAGTCTCACTCTGCTGCGCAGCATATAAAGCATCCTGATTCTCCGGATTGTCAAAAAAATCCATATCTACTTCTGCCATTTTCTGCATAACCATTTGATTTAATGTACAGTTGGACGCCCTGTTTATTCTCTCTGTCAACATATTGTTGGCTGACATCATCAGCGAAGCTACTATCTGAAGCGTCAAAAAAAGTCCTAAGTATATCCACACATCCGCTTTTATTGAATAAGAGTCATAAATTTGGGTAAAAGCGTCAACTAACAGCTTCCATAGCCACGCAGATAATAATGGGATCGCACTATATAGCCCAACTACCACAACATATAGCACCGCAACCTTTCGCTCTGCCTGAAACATCAATTTAAGCCTAAACCATTCTGTATGTGCTACCTGCTTTATTTTCTGCACTACACCCCTCCCTCTGGCTTATTGTTCAATAAATGTAGGCTTCTCAAATACAAAGCCATTTTCCAATAAATGATTAATAAACAACTTATAATATTCCGGCAACATTTCCTCCGTCTCATCATGTGCATGCATTAATATGATATGGTGATTGTTCTCTTCAAATAATACAGCACCGGAACTGGGATTTTTATCATGCATTCTTTCAAATACCGATTCCTTTGTAAAATCTGACCCATGTCTAATATAGAACTCTCCAAAATCAAATGTCCAGAAAGTATCTATATCTTTATCCAATTCATACTCACTCCACCATGAATATGATATCTGCGCATCGTTGACCTTGTGAAATCCATGATTTTTCAAATACATCTGTAATTCTGATTTATTTTCTCCCCCCTTGTTCCCATATGGAAATCTAAATGGTCTATATATGCGTTCTATGCCTGCATCGCTATATAATCGGCTAATTATTTTCTCACATTTCTCAATTTCCTCAACGCATGCTTCCATTGACATTGAAGCAAATTTGGGATGGCTGTAACTATGGTTCCCAATTATCATCCCATTTTTCACTGCATAAATTGCTTCATCATAATATTTTTCAATATTCTGTCCAATAGCAAAAAGTATCGCACATATGCCTTTTTCATTTAAATAATCAACAATCGCCGGCGTGTTCTTAGAAGCAATATCATCAATTGTCAATATACCACCATTCATCTCAAGACCTCCTTTCACTCCTTCGGGGACGTTTCTTTTGTCACGATACCGGGGGCAAAAGTACCAATAGGCTGTAATTGTCAGAATTGTTTGAATGTGTAGAAACCTCTAGCTGTGCTTAGTGGTAACCAAAGAGCGTTATGAACAAAAATCCGCCTGTTTGAGCGTAGCGAGTTAAGGATTTTTGCGAATGCTCTTAGCTGTTTGATTAACACTTAGCACAACTTGGTTTCGGAACCCTGAAAACAATTCAGACAATTTCAGCCGGATGAGGCTTTTGACCCCAGTATCGTGACAAAAGAAACGTCCCTCTGGCACCCAGCCACCAAATTACTTTTTCACAAGATATAACATTACCAACTGTGGCATTTCCACAATCCCACCCTTATCATTTATATACCGATGAACTTCCTCTAAATATGTCCGTCTTACACTTTCCTCCAAAAGCTGTGTACTGGAATAAGTATTAAGTAATGCTACATATCTGTCTGCATCATAAGTATCTGTCCATCTAAACTCATAACACTCTGGTTCGCCAAAATATCCCCCTGACTGAATCTGTCCTATTCGCTTTTCTTTCACTTGTCTAATCCCAGTATCATCAAAACCAAGTGATTCATTCGGCAGATATTTTTTCTTAATATTGTTCAAACCTTCAAATATCCCAAAGTTATAATAAGTAACCGAGGACATCTGCCAGAACACCGCCATTGTACCACCCGTCTTTAGCATTCTATAGGCCTTCGGATACCCCACTTCACTGTCAATCCAGTGAAATGCTGTTGCAGAATAGATAACATCATATTTTTTATCCTCAGCCATATCTTCAAAATAAGAATAAACAACAGCCACATTACCATTATCTCTATACTTTTCACTAAGAAAATCTGCCTGTTCCTTACTAACTTCCAATAAATCAATATTGCAAAAACAATTTCTTAAAATCAAATCCGTAGCCTGTCCCGTTCCTGCTCCTACTTCAAGCACATCTGCATTATCATCAATTTCACAAAATGCTTGAATTTTATCATATAATTCCTGCGGATACTTTGGGCGGGCATATTCATAATCATCTATAACATTGGAAAATGTATTTTTCAGCATATCCTTTCGACTCATAACACCGCCTCATTTTCTGTTTATCCAAACATAATATTTTCCAGCTTGTATTTTTTCAACAATACCACCATTTGCCATGGCAACAGCAAAAGAAGCTTTATTTTCTTCCCTTATGGTAAGCAATATCTTGTCCACATTTAATGAAACACTCTCTTGCAGCAAAAGCTTAAGAAAAATTTTACCAAAGCCTTTATTTCTTTCTGATGGAATGATTGCATAGCCTACATTACCGCCATCTGCAAGAAGTCTGTCTGTAAGATAATGCCTGATTTTTCCATAACCCACAGGTCTTCCATCCGCATATAGCCAGTATGTAGTTTCCGGCACTTTCCAACCATCAATTACTCCCTCTTGTAACGAATTTGCCATTGCCTTTACAAGCCAAACTTTGAATTCCTCATAGCTCTTACCATTTACATTATTTATAAATCCGTTCTCATTTGCCGGAATGTTTTGCAACATTTCGTAAATTTCTTCTCCATCTTCAAGAGACATTTTTTTGATTTCTATGTTCACGCCACATACCTCCTATTTGCGCCGGAGGGCCGTTCCTTTCGTCACGATACCGGGGGCAAAAGTACCAATAGGCTGTAATTGTCAGAATTGTTTGAATGTGTAGAAACCTCTAGCTGTGCTTAGTGGTAACCAAAGAGCGTTATGAACAAAAATCCGCCTGTTTGAGCGTAGCGAGTTAAGGATTTTTGCGAATGCTCTTAGCTGTTTGATTAACACTTAGCACAACTTGGTTTCGGAACCCTGAAAACAATTCAGACAATTTCAGACAGATGGGGCTTTTGACCCCAATATCTCGTCACGACCAGCGTCCCCCTGTCACGCTATATAGCCCCAACCCTGACAAAAGGAACGTCCCTCTGGCATCAAGTGTTGATACTTGTTGTATACTAAATATCAATTTAACTCTCAATATATAAATTCATTCCTCTACTATTTTGAAATCCAAACCTTTCATAAAAAGATGTTTTGCCTTCTGCAGCGGTTAATCCAACACTGGTAAAAGTTTCATCTTCAGTATGCTTCTTTATGTAGTCAAGTAAATAATTAACTATACCTGTTCCTATACCTTTCCCTTGATATTCTGGCAAAACAATTATCTCTTGCAGATACCAATACATAACACCATCACCAACAAGTCTACCCATTCCAACTACTTCATTATTTACAATAGCCACTACATCAAGTAAATCATTTTTTAAAGCTCTTTCAACTTGATCTATTGGTCTATTTCTAAATCCTGTAGCTATCTTTAACCTAATAAAGTCGTTTGCTGATAATTGATTCTCAACTAAGGCAAAATCAATAATATGCACTGTATATTACTCCTTAATCAATTGATTTGTGACTCATTTTCCTCGGAAACATTCCTTTTGTCACTCTGTCACGTTTTTACCCTTACAATTCAATGCTACCACATTTAGACAAAAAACAAAACTATTTACTTTATAGGAATTCCCATAAAAAGCGCTCTCAGGGATTTTCCTCCACTGGCATCCAACTTTATTCCATTTCACCTGCTATAATACGCTTTAACAGCATTTTCAAAGGCTCATTAGCAGGTCATGACAAAGTACCGCTCCTCATGACAAGATACTGGGGTCAAAAGCTCCACTGGACTGTAATTGTCTGAATTATTTGAATTTATAGAACCCCTGAAAATAATTCCGACATTTCAGACAGTTGAGGCTTTTGCCCCGACGTCTTGCCGCAAGGGGCGTTACCGTAGCCCTCCTATTCTGCGAGTATTCGCGCCCCAATCATATCAGGCTCCCTATTACCAGCACTAAATCTATCGCAATAAGAATGTGCAGTACAATATGATAAAGATCCGGGACAAGGCGTGTTTTGCTTGCCGGAAACAGCTTTACCGTACCTTCAAAGCATCTGTTGTAACCGTCCAGCTTCTTTGCACTTGCGCCAAAGATCGTAAAATACTCATGACAAAAGAATTGCACAATTAACCATAATGCCAGTTCAACCATAAGAACCCATTTACCTACCGGTTCCCATAGCAGGTAAGTGATAATTCCTATGGAAAACAGCACCTGCACAACAAACTCAATGCTTTTTATTCCCATACCCTCTACCAACAACACTTTGCCAAATCGCCATGTAACTGTACAACCGAGAAACCACAACCACAATAAGACTGATATAATCACTATTAAAATTCTCATGTAATATACTCCCTCACTTCTAACGATCGATCATTCCCGCAATCCCCAGATAACCCCTACGACGACCGACTCCTCCGGCGCAAAATAATCATCCAGATTACTGCTCAGCCCGCTTGCCATCAACGCCTGCCCAAAGGTGATTTCCTGCGTATTGCTCAAAACAACATAGGTGATTATCATTGTAGACGAGCCGCGAGGGTCGCCTGAAATTTCCAGCCTGTACTTATAACTATAATCCGCCGTCGCCCACGTTCCGTCACTCATCTCGTAGTAGGGAACATATACTGTCTCCACACCGTCTTGCCGGTTCCCGTCCAATTCTTCCATCGGCGTCACTTCGTATGTTTTAATGACATATGGCTCTTCCAGCAAGGAATCCGTCACATTTTCCGTCATAGCTTCACTGCTCTCAGGCGCACGCTCCTCCCCAGCCGTCCCCTCCACCGGATTCGTGGCAGGGCGGTTCGTCCAGAAGCATACAGCAATGACAGCACAGCCTATCAGCGCGACAGCCACGATCCACCGGCCCGGCTTTCTGTAGTTCAGGATTTCCTTCACCCTCTCCTTTACGCCGACCTCCCCGAAGGCAAGCGGACAGACACTGACCAGCCTCCTCTGCTGCCCACAGCTTACCAGCGCCCTCGAATAGTCCTGTCTCTCATCAAAGCTCAGTCCTCTGATGACCTTTTCATCGCAGGCAAGCTCAATGTCCCTGCAAAACAAAATATAGGCGAGCCAGCAGACCGGCTGGAACCAGTACACGGTCAGAAGCAGGAAGCCCAATGGTTTCCACAGCTGATCCCGTCTTTTCAAATGCGCCTCCTCATGTGCGAGCACATGGCGCATCTCCGCCGCATCCAGCCCGGAGGGCAGATAGATATGGGGTCTGATAAAGCCTTGGATAAAAGGAGTTTTTATGGCATCACAAAAATAAATATCGTTCCTGTCACGGACAGCTTCCCTCACAGTGTGACGGACACGGATGCTGCTCACCGCCGCGCTGCATAGCATGATGAACACTCCGATGCACCAGACAATTCCTGCCGCCTCCGCCCAGGTTATGCTCCGCACTGCATTGTCCGGCGCAGGATTGACGGAAGAACTCTCCAAAACTGGACTCATGACATCTCCCACGCCTGTTATCCCGCCAGTGACCGGGCTGTCGGCTGTGGAGCCGGAGACAACCACAGAATGCAAAACATCTGCCCCGGGCACCAGACTGACCGGGCTTTCAATGGAAAACGGACAGACCAGACGGATCGCCACGCATCCCCACAGCATACACCTTACCCACTTTGGCATTCCCCGAAATGCCGCCCTGAACAATATAACTGCCAGAATCATCCAGCCAGCAGACATGCCTCTGTCAAACAATTCCAGAAAAACATCCCCCATGCTCATTCCTCCCGTTACGCCGCTTCCTGCGGCAAGGTTTTCTTCACGCAAACAGACCACACAATATAGTCTCCTCTTTTAGACTACACTATGTGGTCTGCATTGTCAATTCCTAATTATATTCATTATGTTCCCTACAGCGTGACAGTGTACCGCTCCTCGTGACAAAAGCTGCGTCCCTGAATCACGGTGTCGTTGCCGTCGTGCTGAAGCCCGCCCTCGGAAACGGAGGCGGCGGTTACATTGACAAGACGGATTGTGTACGGCTTGTCGGTCTTCACGGTGATATGGATCTGGCTGCCCTCTCTCTTTGCGAAGACGGAAAGCTCCTCTGCCTGATCCATGCCGTAGACAATCGCCTCTGCGGTCTTTCCGTCCTTCAGTGCATAAATCCGCAGCTCGACGCCGTCGCCGTAATCGTAATCCGGCTTATCGTCATGCGCGCCGAGGGCAACGATGGAATTCTCCTTTACCATCAGCGGGATGCTTAAATAGCTGTGCTTTTCCGTGAACCAGCCGCAGCCCTCCTTCTCCTCTCCGGTGAAGAAGTTCGTCCAGGTTCCCTTCGGCAGATAATATTCCGCCATGCTCTGGTCGTTGAAGATCGGCGCAACAAGCAGATTGTCGCCGAGCATATACTGCTTATCCACATAATGACAGGTTCTGTCCTCCGTGTACTCCAGTACCATGCTTCTCATCGTGGGCACGCCGGTCACGGATGTCTCAACCGCCGTCTTGTAAAGGTAAGGCATCAGTCTCGCCTTTAATCTTGTGAAGAATCTTACAACATCGACCGCCTCGTCATCATAAACCCAAGGCACCCTGTAAGAAGAGCTTCCGTGAAGTCTGGAATGGGAGGACAAAAGTCCGAATGCCACCCAGCGCTTGTAGACATCCGCTGTGGAGGTATTCTCAAAGCCGCCGATGTCATGCGCCCAGAAGCCGAAGCCGCTCATCATGAGGGAAAGACCGCCGCGCAGGCTCTCCTCCATGGACTCGTAATCGGACCAGCAGTCGCCGCCCCAGTGAACGGGGAACTTCTGTCCGCCGACCGTCGCGGAACGCGCGAAGAGTACCGCCTCTCCCTTTCCTCTCTTGCGCTCCAGCAGCTCGTAAACGCACTTGTTGTAGAGGTAGGTGTAATAATTGTGCATCTTTTTCGGGTCGGAGCCGTCGTAATAGGCCACGCCCTCCGACGGTATTCTCTCGCCGAAATCCGTCTTAAAGCAGTCAACGCCCATATCCAGCAGCACCTCCAGCTTATCCTGGAACCACTTGTAAGCCGCCGGATTCGTGAAATCTACGATCGCCATACCGGGCTGCCACATATCCCACTGCCATACCTGACCGTTTGTCCGTCTGATGAAATAGCCCTTCTCCATGCCCTCGTCAAAGATCGCGGACTCCTGTCCGATGTAGCTGTTGATCCAGACACAGATGTTCAGTCCCTTCGCCTTGATCCGCCTGAGCAGACCCGCAGGATCGGGGAAAACACGGCTGTCCCAGACGAAATCGCTCCAGTGGAACTCCTTCATCCAGAAGCAGTCAAAATGGAAGGTACGAAGCGGAATCCCTCTGTCGAGCATACCGTCAATGAAGCTCATGACCGTCGCCTCGTCATAGTTCGTCGTAAACGAGGTGGAAAGCCAGAGACCAAAGGTCCACGGCGCCGGAAGGGACGGCTTGCCAGTCAGATCGGTGTAGCGTGTCAGCACCTCCTTCATGGACGGCCCGTTGATAAGGAAGTAATCCAGATAGCCACCCTCCACGGAAAACTCGGTTCTTGTAACCATCTCCGTGGCAACCTCAATGGAGACCTTCTCCGGATGGTTTACGAGAACGCCGTATCCCTTGTTCGTGATGAAGAACGGAATATTTTTATAGGACTGTTCGGTGCTGGTTCCGCCGTCCGCGTTCCAGATATCGATACTCTGTCCGTTCTTCACAAAGGGCGTAAATCTCTCGCCCGTTCCGTATACCAGCTCTCCGACAGACAGGGACAGCATCTGACGCATATAGGTCTCCTCCGCGTCCGTCTCATTATAGGCGAAGCCCCTGAAATCCGTCTTCATCAGCGCAAGGTCACGCCCCGCGCTCCTTGTAATCATCTCACCGTTGCGGTAGTAGGTCATAGACCAGTTCTTCTTCGTGATGACGAGCGTCAGAGAACCGCTTGCGATGCTGATCTCGTCCTCTCTGTCCTTCACGTCGAGCGGCAGCTCCTCCTGCAGCTCCAGCTCAAAGGACGGTGTGCTTACAACCTGTCCCTTATAGTGATAGGTGCGCACTCTCAGAATCTCCGGCGCGGGAGAAGTAATCTCCAGTGTGAGATTCACACCTCCGAGCGTATCTCCCCTTGTCACGATATGTGCCGTCGGCGCACAGATTGTGACCTTCTTCTCCTCGATTCTGGTGAAATAAACCTCTGCGGGTGCGAAACAGCTGCAGCCTTCCTTTTGCAGCCAACATCCATTGCCGAATTTCATACTTTTATTTCCCTTCCCTTTCTGAAAAAGCCTTATTTTGCTCGAGCAACCTCATAGTCTGATACTAACACAGCTTGCCTTCCGTGACAAGACATCAAAGGGATGTTTCTCTGGTATCACGCATCCAGTTCACCTTAAAATAGTAGATGATAAAGGTGACGGAGCTGAGCGTCCATGTCAGCGGATATGCCCAGAAGATGACCTTGATGTCATGGATGAAATGGGTAGCGACAGTTATGTAAATAATCCTGACGATACACCAGTAGGCAAGCATGACAAACATCGGCACCTTCGTCTTTCCGGCTCCCCGGAAAATACCGGCAAGGCAGTGCGACAGCGCCAGCAGGAAGAAAAACAGCCCCTCTGTCCTCGCCTGTTCCACGCCGAAAGCGATCACGTCCGGCTCCTTGTTAAAGAATCCGACCAGAACCGGTGCAAACAGAACCAGTATCACACCGGTCAGCTCCGCGAGCGAGATGCCGGCAATGACGCCGAATCTCCCGCCCTTCTTCACCCTGTCGTACTTCTCCGCCCCGAGATTCTGTCCAATGAAGGTCGTCAGCGCCATGCTGAAGCTGGTAATCGGCAGAAAGGCAAAGCCCTCCAGCTTTGAATAGCTTCCGCAGCCCGCCATCGCCACAGAGCCGAACGCATTGATGTTGGACTGCACGACAACGTTCGCTATGGAGATCACCGAATTCTGTACGCCTGCCGGAAAGCCGAGCCGCACCATTGCCTTCAACATCGCCCTCTCCAGCCGGATCTCCCTGACCTTCAGCCTCGCCGGTCCTTCAATGCGCGTGAGCTTTACAAAGCTGATGATTGCGCTGACAAACTGGGAAATGCAGGTCGCAAACGCCGCTCCTGCGATGCCGAAGCGGAACACGCTGACAAACAGGATGTCCAGCACGACATTCAGCCCCGCGGAAACAATCAGGTAGTACAGCGGATGTTTGCTGTCTCCGACCGCCCTGAAAATGCTGCTCGTCGAGTTGTACATCGCAACGCCGATCGCGCCGTAGAAGTACACTCTGAAATAGATGACCGAGTTCGGCATAACGTCCTCCGGCGTTCCCATGAGCCGCAGCAGAACCGGTGTCACGAACACGCCGACCACCGTAAGCACCACTCCCGCAAGGAAGGAGAACGCGATCATCGTATGGACAGCCGTGGAGACTTTGGCGTCATCCCGGGCTCCTATATATCTCGATATGATAACACTGCCGCCCATGAACAGTCCCTGCACAAACCCCACTAACAGGAAAATGAGGCTTCCGGACGACGTAACTGCCGCCAGAGCCTCCTTTCCAAGCACATTCCCGACTACCAGCGAGTCGACAACATTATAAAACTGCTGAAATAAATTACCCAAAAACAATGGAATGGCAAATTTTGTAATTTCCTTCCATATCTTTCCTTCTGTCATATCCGCCTCCGGTTAAATAGGTTTCCGAATTGATCCGAACAGATATGATTATATTTCCGCCCCGGAGATTCGTCAAGGACAATCCGCCCCATTCTGCCCGTCCTCAAGCTTCCGCCTTCGGATTCTTCTCATGAACAGCACGGAGATCAGACAGCTGATTCCCTCCGCAATCAGAAATGTCAGCCACACCAGCCATAGCCGGTCATGGTTCTCCCTCGCGGGCAGGGAAAGTCCCCATGCCACCGGAAGGACGAGCGCCACCTGCCTGCACACGGAGACGATCAGCGATTCCAGCCCGCTCTCCAACGCCTGAAAGATTCCCTGATATGCCACATTAGCCCCCGCAAAGACGAAGCTCACGGAAATAATGCGCATTGCACTGATAAACATTGTCCTTGTCGTTCCCGACAATCCAAACAGCCCCGCAAATGCCGCCGCAAAAACCTCCAGCAGCAGTGTCTCCGCCGCCATGACCGCCAGCGTGTAGCCGAGTCCGTACCGGATACCCGCGCGGATGCGCTCCCTGTCACCCTGTCCGAGACTTTTCGAGAGCAGCGCCCCCATCCCAACCCCTGTTCCGATTCCGATCGCCACCATCAGCATCTGCACCGGGAAGGCAAGCGTCAGCGCGTTCAATGCCTGTTCTCCGCCCTCCTTCATTCCTCCCACAAAGGCGCTGTCCACAATGTTGTAGACCGCCTGCAGCATCATTGACAGTACCATCGGAATGCCCATGGAAAGCATAAGCCTTCCCACCGGTTCAACTGCCATTCTGTTTTCTTTCTGTTCTTTCATTTTGAGTTCCTCTTTCTGATAAAATTTCCTGTCACACAAAAATAGCGAAAGGTGCAAACCCATCTGGATTTACGCCTTTCGCTACACGACAGTCTGTATTTTATCACTTTATTTTTCAGAAAGTCAACCCAAAACTTGACCGCTGGGACAAAGGAAGCAGCATCTGTAATTCAAGCTCCGCTTACTCCAGACGGAACTGCTTTACAATCTCCTCAAGCATGGCAACAGATGCTTCGCATTCCTGTAGCTTGTCAATTCCCTGCAGAATTGAGTTCTGTGTCTCACCGGATTTTTCGGCAATACCTGTGATCCCCTGTGTGGATTGGGATACCATATCATCAATTCCGGCAATGGCATCTGCGATCTTCAGGATAAATTTCTCCAGCTCACCCATTGCGTTCTTGGTCTGCCCCATTTTCTGCTGGAATTCTCCGGCATCCGCAAGGTATTGTCCGCCGACCCTGCTGAACTCCTCATAATCTCCGAGAACTGTTTTTTCAAGGAAATCCATCACCCCGACAAGACTTTCGCTCATGTTGTTCACTGCTTCATTCACTGTCCCTACAATCTCATCAATATTATTGACTGTCTGCAGGGTCTGTGAGGCAAGATTTCCGATCTCGGAAGCAACGACCGCGAAGCCCCGTCCGGCTTCTCCCGCTCTTGCCGCTTCAATACTTGCATTTAACGCCAGCAGATTTGTCTTGGAAGAAATCTGCTTAATGGACTCCGTGAGGTCATTGATCTTTTTCACTGCATTCGACTGTTCTACTGCAATGTCCGTCTTCTGTTTCATTACCGCATACATCTGATCCGCCTTGCTTCTGGATTCACGGCTGAGCTGCTCCATCTCAATGGCTCTCGCCTGTACTGCATTTGAATTCTGTTCTCCATCTACTGCCAGCTGATAGATGCTTTGCGTATTTCTTTTAACTTCTTCTATATTATGTACAATATTGGTTGCATTGGCGCTGGTCTCCTGCATCCCCGCAGCCAGCTCCTCTGTGGACGCTGAATTATCCTCTGCATAAATACTGTTCTGCTTCATGATGCCATTCAGATCTTCCAGATTCGTATGAAGGCTCTTCTCGGCTTCATTCAGATTGTGCATCATATCCCGCAGACTCACCCGCATGACATGAATCTCCTTTGCTATATCGCCCAGTTCATCCTTCTGCTGCCGCAGCTTCTTTCCGTCCTTTGTCGGCCTAAAATCCAGCTTGGCCGTCTGGTCAATGATGGTAGTCAGCCAGTGGATCGGTTTTGTAATTCCGGTTCCGACAAACACACCAACCACACCAGAGAGGACAAAAGCGATCAGAACAGCAACCGCAATCATTCTTCCCAGCCTGTACGCCTCTGCATAAATTTCCTTTGTCGGAGCCGTAAGAACCATCTTCATCCCGTTGTCAAGATTGTAATAGGTCAGCTGCTTTTTGACTCCCTGCCACACATAGCCGATGCTTTCTCCCTGCTGGCTTTCATCTGCCAGAACCGTCATAATATCAGAAAGGGAGGCATCCATATCCGCAAGCATCGCTGTCTCCTTTATTCCCTTATGATGCACAAGCCCTCCCTGTGCATCTGTCAGAAATGCATATCCAGTGCTGCCAACTGTCGTTGCGTCCACCTGATCTGTAATCCTTCCGAAATCAATATCCATGCCGACGATTCCGATCGAGGTTCCGTCCTCCGCATACAGCGGAACCACATAGGAAATCATATAGACGTTGATATTGGCATTCAGATAAGGATCCATCCAAATCGGCTTCTTCGCCTGCACCGGAAGATAATACCAGCCCACATGCTCCACATCCCCCTCTTCATACATGGAGAAATCGGTAGGCGTCAGGAGCTGAAATTCATCCTTCAATGATTCCCGCTGCGTAAAGACACCGGAGGTGGGATTGGAGTACTGGGGATTATAGCGCACATATGCTGTAATGGCACCGTCCGTATGATTTGCCAATTCCATGACGGTCTCTTCTATCGACTTTGTATAAGTATCCGCGTATGTCTTGCTTTTCTGAAAGGACGCAAAATCAAAATCCTGCATGACAAGCTCGCTTAAGGTATTTACCGACTGTTCAATCTTCTGGATCGTGGAATTAATCTGTCCCGTCTGCATCCTTCCCGTCAGCTGCATTCTGTCTCTCGCATCGCTTCTCGACATTCCTGTCGAATTCATGATTGCGAGGCAGCCGATCACCATCGCTGTAAAGAGAGAACATGCTAAAATACCGGTAATCAGTTTCATTTTTATTGTCTTCATGGGTTCCCCTCCATTCTACTCATGAGCCAAACCTGACTGCTTCTTTTTTTTTCCTTCATGATAGCTTTCTATTGTTGGTATATTCTATTCTATCATAATGTTCATCATTTTTCAACATTCAACTAACTTTTTGTCTATTTTGCACAATCATCCTTATTCTGTGCTCTGTCTGCCGATTACGCTGCCGCATGCCGCACTGTACTTTGGCTTGACCACACTTTTTCCGTGTGCTACAGTCAGCATAACAAGATTTTTCGCACGATCGTGCAGACAGGAGACTCCCATGATATACAATGTAGATAGCTACGGTGCCCTCGGCGACGGCACCCACAACGACACCGCGGCAATTCAGTCCGCCATCGACGACTGCCACAAAAACGGCGGCGGCCGCGTCATTCTGGGCGGAGGAAAAACTTACCGCTCCGGCACACTGATTCTGCCCTCTTACACCGAGCTTCACCTCGAGACGGGAGCTGTCCTGAAGGGGAGCGATAACCTCGAGGATTATAATGTCCTCGGACTGCACCGCCCCGGCTCCTCCAAATCCGGCACACCCTCCTACGAGAACTGTGATTATGCCGGCATGCCCACTCTCTACTTTCTCTACGCGAAGGACAGCGAGTATGTCTCTATTACGGGAAACGGCATCATCGACGGAAACGAGGAGCTGTTCTACGGCACTGTGACCCCCTACCATATCGACGGCAGGTTCTATCCGAGAGTGCCGCTTGTCTTCATGGAGCACGTCAGCCATCTCACCCTGACCGGGATCACACTCGCCAGAAGCGCCTTCTGGACGACCCACCTTGTCGGCTGTGAGGATGTGCTGATCGACGGCATCCGTATCCTGAACAATCTCCGCATGGCAAACTGTGACGGCATCGACCCGGATCACTGTAAAAATGTGCGGATTTCAAACTGCCACATCGAGTGCGCCGACGACTGTATCGTGTTCAAAAACACTGCGGCGGCAATGCAGTACGGCGCCTGTGAAAACATCGTCGTCGACAACTGTACGCTGATCTCCACCAGCGCCGCGATCAAATTCGGCACGGAGAGCGAGGCCCCCTTCCGCAACATCACTGTCAGCAGCTGCTGCATCAGCCGCTCCAACCGCGGCATCGCCCTGCAGCTTCGGGATAAGGGCTGTATCGAGAATGTCACCTTCTCCAACCTGACGATCGATACCAGACTGTTCTCCCGCGAACACTTCTGGGGAAAGGCGGAGCCGGTCTCCATCACAGCCCTGCCGCGAACCGCCTCCACGCAGGTCGGTTATATCCGCAATGTGCTCTTTCACAACATCCACTGCACCGGCGAAAACGGAATCGTGATCTACGGGGATGCCTCCCGCAATATCTCCGATATTTCCTTCGACCATGTGGATGTCCGCCTGTGCAGCAAGACGCACTGGGAAAAGAACACTCTGGACATCCGCCCCTGTGAAAAGGACGGTCTGCGCTCCTGCGGTCTGACCGGCATCTACGCAAGAAATGCAGAGCGGATTACCTTCGACGGATGGAGGCTTGATGTTGACGCGTCCGTGCAGGATGTTTTTGCAAAAGAAACGGATATTGAAGATTGTGAGGACATAAAAATAAACGTGTGCCGCTAGGTACACGTTTATTTATCGTCCTGAATCCTATGTTACTTTCTATATCGATTGTTATGCCAGCGCCCCGCCGAGTGCCACACAGTCCGCACAGGCATTCTCATCCGGCGCTCCGTTGCAGATCACGCAGTCGCATGCCAGCACCGCACCGGCTGCTCTGCAGCGGTTCTCCCAGTCCTTCATCCACAAAAATTTTCAATAAAAAAGGATCTGCCTATGACAGCAGACCCTGGCCCTTCTGTTCCGCAAATATCTTTGCCGCCTCGTTGACATACTCGACAAAGAAATTTTTCCTCACATAATAATCAAACACGTTTCTCTCGGTTCCATCCTTAAAACAGATCACTGTCCTGGACTCCGTGAGATGCCCGGCATCATTGTACTTCTCGCGCACCTCCGCCCTCTGAATCTTGCTGTACTCCAGATAATACAGCCTGTTCAGCGGTTCCTTCACGATAATGCCCTTTTTCACAAAGAGCATTCCCTCCTTCGCTGTCCGGAACAGTGTGGTATCGAGGAGCGCCACCGTCTCCTCTTCCTTCATCGGCACGCAGAAGTACCGCAGGAATTTGCTGATCTTGCGGCGGTCCCACTTTGACCCTTCCTCAAAGAACCAGCGCGCACTCCGCACCTTCAACATATCGCTGTACTTTCCGAATAAATCCTGTGCCCTGCTTTCCGGCTCGCTCATCTGAACACTCTCCTGTTCTTCAATTCCTCATAGAGCAGACAATAATTTTCATACCGCATCCGGCTGATCTGTCCCGCCTCCACGGCATCCTTCACGCCGCACACCGGCTCTGTCACATGCGAACAGCCGCCGAATCTGCAATACTTCTCATATTCCGTAAATTCCGGGTAAAAACCGGCGAGCTCCTCCTTCTCCAGATCAAACAGTCCGAGCGAACTGAAGCCCGGCGTGTCCAGAATATAGGTGTCCTCTCCCACGGCGATCAGCTCGGAATGTCTCGTGGTGTGCTTTCCACGCTCTATCTTTGTGCTGATCTGCCCGGTCTCCATGACGATCCCCGACTGGAGACAGTTGACAATGGATGACTTTCCGACACCGCTCGGTCCCGCAACCGTCGTCGTCTTTCCCGCGAGCAGTGCCTTCAGCTCATCGATCTTCGTCTTCTGCCTGGCGCTGACCAGAAGCGTGCGGTACCCGCATGCCTCATAGATACGCCGGTATTCCTCACCGTCGCTCTCCGCATCAATGTCCTGCTTGTTAAAGCAGATGATGCAGGGAACGTCCTGCTGCTGCATCATAATCAGAAATCTGTCGAGAAGGTTAAAATTCGGCTTCGGCTTCACGATGGAAAAGATCACCAGCGCCTGATCCACGTTTGCGACCGCGGGCCGGATCAGCTCACTGTGCCTCGGCAGGAGGCTGACAATATTTCCCAGCGCCTGCACCCTGTCCAGCACATCCATCTCGACATTGTCTCCGACAAGGGGCTTTCTGTTATCCTTGCGGAAAATTCCCTTTGCCTTGCACTCATATACCCGTTCACTGCCGTCTGTCTCCCGGCAGTGGACATAATAAAACCCTGCAATTCCCTTGACGATTTTTCCCTGCATTCCCATTTCCTACTGTGGTGTAAATTCGATTCTTCTCGTGAAGGACTTCTCCTCCGACGTGCCCGGTGTCACTTCTATCTGATTTCCGTTTTCATCGGTTCCGAAGACCGGCGCTGTCGTCACGGTATAAGTCATTGTCAGCGTTCCGCCCGATGATGTCAGCGGCGCATAGTTCGTGGAGTAAGGGAAGCTGGAGGTACTCGTCTCCAGAAGCACCATGCCGTCATCCGCCACGAGCTTGAGCTTGACTGTGGAGCCCGCCACATAATCCGGCGCTTCCGCCGCTGTCGGTGCCTCAATGCTTGCATTACATCTGTAGGTCGTCTGCTTCGGCTCCGGCCCCTGGCTGACCCGGATATCAATCACCGTCCCCGGCTCAACATAGAAGCCGTAGGAATAACTCTGGTAACAGATCAGTCCCTCGGCATAGGTGTCACTGTACACGCGCGTCACGGTTCCGATCTGGAGCTTTGCCTCCGTCGCCTCCACCGTTCCGTCCATCTCGGAAAGTCCCATCAGATTCGGAACTCGTACCTGACTGCTCTCCGCCCCGAGGCTGACAGTAAGCGTAATATTGCTTCCGCGCGCAATCTTGTTGTTTGCGCCGGGTGTCTGGACCGCCACCAGTCCCGCCTCAACGGAATCGGAATAAGCCTCCGTCCGCGTCACGGTAAAGCCGAGCGCCAGCAGTGTGCTGTTCGCCTCCTCGTAGGTCAGTCCGGTCACAGAGGGAACGACCTCCCCCTTCGCGCCTGCGCTGGCGGTGAGCGTGATCGTACTGCCGGCCGGAACCTGTGCTCCCGGCGTCACATCGGCGCTGATGACTGTTCCCGCCTCGACAACGTCGGACTCCTCGTAGTCCACCTCCGATTTCAAGCCCAGCCCCGTCAGTTCGTTTCTCACATCCTCGACGAGCCTGCCTTTGACCTCCGGCATCTCCACATAAGTGATCTGCTCCGGTTCCGACGAGGACTCCTCGGTCGAGGAAGAAGGCTCATCCGTCTGGATTGGGCTGCTCGAGCCATCCTTGTTGTCCTTCATTCCACCGAATACCTTTACGGCAAGAATAATGACAATCACGCAGATGACAACACCCGCCGCAATGGCAAGAATTGTCGTCACCTTCTCCATCTTCGGGTTATAGTCATAATCCTCGCCGTCCTCCGGCTCCTCCTCATTCTCGTACATAGAACCGGTATCCGTGCGGAGCCGCATCGTGTCCTCCCGCTCGGTATAATCCTCCTGATAGGCAGTCCGCCTCTTGATCTGCGCGACCTCTCCCTCCGTGATGGTTCTCGTATTGCCATCCATATCGGGATCGTTCTGCACCACAAAATCCTCATCCGGGTTCATCAGGGACTGCTTCAGATCCGCGATCAGCTCCTGCATGTTCTGGTAACGTCTGTCCGGCGACTTCTGGCAGCATTTCAGCACGATGCTCTCAACGGAGCTTGGGATCTCCGGCACAAACTCCTTCGGGGAGGGCATTTCCTCCTGAATGTGCTTGATTGCGATCGCCACCGTCGTCTCCCCGTTAAAGGGCACACGCCCCGTGAGCATCTCAAACATCGTGATTCCGAGCGAATAAATATCGCTCTTCTCGTCGCTGTAGCCGCCCCGCGCCTGTTCGGGGGAGGTATAATGCACAGAACCCATGACATTGGAGGTGATGGTATTGCTCGTTGCCGCCTTGGCAATGCCGAAATCCGTCACCTTCACCTTTCCGTCCTTGGAGATAATAATATTCTGCGGCTTGATGTCCCTGTGAATGATATGATTGTTGTGAGCCGCCTCGATTCCCATGCTCACCTGAATTGCTATGCTGACAGCCTCCTTGTAGGACAGCCTTGCCTTTTTCTGGATATATTTCTTGAGAGTGATCCCCTCGACCAGCTCCATGACAATATAGTAAATTCCGTTTTCCTCTCCCACGTCATACACATTGACAATGTTGGGATGCATCAGCCCGGCTGCCGCCTGTGCCTCTATGCGGAACTTGGATACAAAATTTGCGTTTTCACTGAATTCCTGTTTCAGTACCTTGACTGCCACAAAGCGGTTCAGCTTATGACATTTCGCCTT
Organism: uncultured Acetatifactor sp.; assembly: GCA_934402315.1. Taxonomy (GTDB): domain Bacteria; phylum Bacillota; class Clostridia; order Lachnospirales; family Lachnospiraceae; genus Acetatifactor. The sequence goes on from CAKRTS010000012.1 coordinate 23,595, forward strand.
ATAAACATCGGACATGCCGCCGGTTCCGATTTTTTCCAGTATCTCGTACCGGTCGCCTATCATCATTCCAATTTTAACCATAACTGCTCTCCATTCCGATTCAATGGTTTCCTAGCCCAAAGGCTCGATCAGTATCACACTGATGTTATCCATACCGCCATTCTCATTTGCCCTGCGGACAAGCTCCTCCGCCTTCTCGACAATGTCTCTGGCTCCATCAAGTATCATACGGATCTCTTCATCCTCCAGCATGTTCGTCAGTCCGTCGGTACACATGAGGATCAGGTCCCCTTCCTCCAGCTTCACGCTGAAAAAGTCTGCCTTTACCGTATCCTCTGCCCCCACCGCTCTGGTTATGATATTTTTGTCCGGGTGGTTTCTCGCCTCGTCTCTTCCGAGACCGCCTCTTCTGACCATTTCCTCCACCCAGGAATGATCTCTTGTGATCTGTCTGATTTCGTGACCGCCTACAATGTACAGTCTGCTGTCTCCCACATTGGCGACGGAGAGCGTCCCACCGTCACAGCTTGCCGCCACAACAGTCGTTCCCATCCCCTCCAGCTCCGGCATCTTCTCTGCACTTTCGCGTACCTTCCCGTTTGCCGTTTCAATTGCTCTCCCGAGCAGCTTTTCCGGTATGGTTTCGTCCGATCCGGCGATATCCTCCACCATCGTTGTCACGGCGAGCTTCGATGCATAATCTCCCGCCTTATGTCCCCCCATGCCGTCAGCTACCACAAAGAGATTCGGCAGATGACCAACCGGCTCCTCCGAGGTATATACAAAATCCTGATTCAATTTTCTCCTCTTGCCGATATTGGTAACAGAAAACGTCTTTATCACGCTTATGTCTCCTCCAAAGTCCGCAGGGCGCCGATCGTCTTATGTCTCAACTGTCCACAGGCTCCGTCGATGTCCCTGCCCATTTCTCTTCTAATAGTAACATTGATTTTGTTTTTTTCAAGCTTATTTTTGAACGCCTGAATCCTCGCGCCCGTGGACTGCACATAGTCCCTCTCCTTGATCGGGTTGACCGGAATCAGATTCACATGACAGCAGAGCGGTCTCGCAAGCGCCGTCAGCTCCGCCGCATCCTCGTCCGTATCGTTCACACCGCCGACCAGACTGTACTCAAAGGTGATCCGTCTGCCCGTCTGCTCAAAGTAATAGGCACATGCCTCCATCAGCTCGGCAATGCTGTACCGGTTCGCTATCGGCATCAGCTTCCGCCGCTTCTCGTCCGTCGTCGCATGCAGCGAAAGCGCCAGCGTGATCTGCAGCTTTCTCTCCGCCAGCTGCCGCATACGGGGCACGATGCCGCAGGTTGACACGGTAACGTTTCTCTGGCTGATGTTCAGTCCGTTCCCGTCTGTCAGCATCTCGATGAAGGTCAGAAGATTCTCATAGTTGTCCATGGGCTCACCCGTACCCATGACTACAACATTGGAGACCCTCTCGCCCGTCAGCTTCTGAATCGAGTAGATCTGATCCAGCATCTCGGCGGGTGTCAGATTCCGCTCCAGACCGTCCAGCGTGGAGGCACAGAACCTGCAGCCCATCCTGCAGCCCACCTGCGAGGAAATGCAGACACTGTTTCCGTGCTTATACTTCATCCACACGCTCTCAACCACATTCCCGTCGGACAATCCGAACAGGTATTTCCTTGTGCCGTCGATCTTCGATTCCTGCACCTGCACGACCTCCAGCGAGGTATAGGTAAAGCTCTGCTCACACTTTTCCCGAAGCGCCTTTGAGAGATCCGTCATCTCCTCAAAGCTCCCGGCAAGCCTGACATGCATCCACTGATACATCTGCTTCGCCCGGAATTTCTTCTCTCCCATTGCCTCAAGCACTTCTGTCAGCTGTGCCAGAGGCAGCGATTTTATATCTGTCTTTTCTTCCATTCTTTCTATCTTCCTCAATCAGCCTTCAACGGTCTCCGGAATTTCGCAATGAAAAAACCGTCCGCCGCCATATATCCCGGCAGAAACTGGATGCAGGCGCTCCGCTCCTCTGCGTTCAGACCGTCCTTTTTCCCCTCTGCGTCGCGCAGACCGGCTGTCTCCCGCTTCTGTGCCTTAAGCGCCTCCGGCAGCTCCTCCTCAACGGAGACCGGCGCAAAGCCAAGCTCCTCCGCGATATAGCGCACCATAGCCTCATTCTCCGCAGGATTTACGGTACAGGTACTGTAGAGAAGCCTTCCGCCGGGCTTCACGTACCGGCTGCAGACAGCAACAATTTCCCTTTGCAGTGCATGAAGGCTCTCCATCCCCTCCCGCGTGATATGATATTTGATGTCCCGCTTCTTTCCCATGACACCGAGCCCGGAACACGGGACATCAAGCAGCACGACATCCGCCTTTCCTTCCTTTTCAGGGTCAAAGCATCGCGCGTCCCACTCCTGGATCTCGATATTGTCCATCCGCATCCGCAGAACATTTTCCCGGATGCGCTCCGTCTTTTCCGCGGAGACATCCCTGCTCAGCACCTTCTTAGCCTTCTCCGCTACAAGAATGCTCTTCCCGCCGGGCGCCGCACACGCATCCAGCACAAAGTCCGTCTTTTGAATGCCCGCGAGCTCCACTGCCAGCGCAGAACTCACATCCTGCACCGTCCACTGTCCCTCCGCAAAGCCGGGCAGCGCACTGATATTGTCGACATGCTCCAGTCTGCACAGATAAGGCAGATAGGCTCCCTCCCGGATCTCCGCCCCCGCCTGTGCAAGCTGACCTTTAAGCAGCTCCCGCTCCTTCTCTGAAAGCCTTGTTGAGAAACGCACGGAGACGGGATGCACCGCCATGATCTCCTCTAACATTGTTGCCGTTATTTTCCTGCCGTATTCCTCGAGCCAGAACCCGATCAGCCACTCCGGCATGGAATATTTCACAGACAGATAGCGCACGGGCTCTGTCTTCTCATCCGGCATGGGCAGCTGCTCCCTGCTTCTGGAGAGATTACGCAGCACACCGTTGACAAAGCCCCGCAGATTGCCGAACCTTCTCTTTACTGCGAGCTTGCACGCCTCATTGCAGACTGCGCTGTCCGGTACGGCATCCATGTAGAGGAGCTGGTAGACGCTCATCCGCAGCAGGGTCCGCACAAGGGGCTTCATCTTCCAGACAGGAACCGTGGAAAAATGATCCAGATAGTAGTCAAGCTCAATCTGTCTCTCGATGGTTCCCTCCGTCACACGCTTGATAAAGGCCTTGTCGCGCGCGTCCAGATAATTGTATTTGTCTAAAACCGCCCGGATCAGCTGATTGGAATACTGCTCCCCTTTTTCTATGGAAAGCAGGGTATCCAGTATGATCTCTCTCGTATTCTCTGCCACCGTTTAATCTCTCCTCCTGCGGTTGCCAAACAAAAGAATCAGCCTGAGCAGCTGCAGAATGGAGGATGCCGCCGCTGCGACATAAGTCATCGCCGCTGCGCTCAGAACCTTCTTACAACCGTCATTTTCCTGTGTCGTCATCAGACCGTACTGGTCAATTTTTGCAACGGCTCTGGCGGACGCATTGAATTCCACCGGCAGGGTCACAAGCTGAAACAGCACGGACAGGGCAAATGCCCAGATGCCGATCTGGATGAGAACATTGTTCCAGCTTAAGATAACACCCAGAAGGATGATCGGGATGCCCAGACGGCTTCCGATGTTCACGACCGGAACAAGCGCTGTCCTGAAGTTCAGGGGCGAATATCCCTGTGCGTGCTGGATGGCATGACCGCACTCATGCGCGGCAACGCCCACCGCCGTCACAGATGCCCGGTTATAATTTCCGTAGGAGAGACGCACCGTGTTGGTTCTGGGATCAAAGTGATCTCCGTCCTCGCTCTCCAGACACTCGACCTGGACATTGTACAGACCCTCGTTGTTCAGAATCCGTCTCGCAGCCTCCGCACCGGTCAGTCCCGTGGAGTTCTGGATCTTATCATACTTCTTCATGACTCTGTTGACATGCGCACTCGCCCACAGACAGAGCAGCATACCGATAATCACAAGCCCGTAGGTAACATCATAGTAATAGTACATCCTGTTCACCACACCTTTCTGCTATCCGCAAACAAAAAATATCTGCAAGCTAAACGCTCTCAAGCACCTCTCCCGGCTGCAGCTTCACGCCGAGCAGGAAATCGTGTGCCGTCATCCTCTTCTTGCCCTCGAGCTGGAGCTCCAGTATCTTCAGCGCGCCGTCGCCCGTCGCCACCGTCACGGCATCCTTCTCCACGCGGAGAAGTTCTCCGGGAGCATGACCCGCAACCGGCTCCTCCGGCAGGGGAACCGCCTTCCATATCTTCAACTGCTTCCCCTTATAGCCGGTGTAAGCGCTCGGCCACGGTGTCAGGCCACGGATCAGCCTGTCAATTTCAAGCGCTGGCCTTGTAAAGTCAATCCGTCCCATCTCCTTCCGGATCATGGCGGCATAACAGCTCTCCTCGTCATTCTGCTTCTGCGGTGTCAGCTTTCCCTCTGTCAGAAGCGGCAGAGCCTCAATGATTGCCTCCCCGCCGAGCACCGTGAGCTTATCGCTCAGCGTCTCGTAATCATCCTCACTGTCAATCGGCACTTCCTTCTTATACAGCATATCTCCCGTATCGATGCCCGCATCCATCTGCATGATCGTCACGCCGGTTTTCTCCTCGCCGTCAATAATGACATGCTGGATCGGCGATGCCCCCCTGTATTTCGGGAGCAGCGAAGCATGGATGCAAAGACTGCCAAGCCTCGGAATATCCAGTATCTCCTGGGAGAGTATCTGTCCGAAGGCGGCAACGACATAGACATCCGCCTCGTAGGTCTTAAGCTCCGCGATTGCCTCCGGCGCCTTGATCCTCCTCGGCTGGAGCACGGGAATGCCGTGCTCCAGTGCACATACCTTTGCGGGAGACGGCAGCAATTCCTTGCTCCTTCCTTTCGGCTTGTCCGGCTGGGTCACGACCGCCGTGATCTCATAGCCCTCCCGGATCAATGCCTCTAGCGCTCCCACTGCAAAATCGGGAGTTCCCATAAAAACAATTTTCAAATTTTTCTCCAAATTATTCATCCTCTTCCTCATAATGGGTGTCCTGCAACGGCCCCTCTACCTTCTCCACATAGAGATGTCCGTCCAGATGATCGAGTTCATGACAGATCGCGCGCGCCAGCAGCTCCGTTCCCTCAAGCTCAAACTCCTTCATATTGACGTCCAGCGCAACCGCCTTGACATAGTTCGGTCTTGTCACCTGCCCCGACTTCCCGGGCACGCTCAGGCAGCCCTCCTGCCCGGTCTGCTCGCCGCTCGACTCCACAATCCTCGGGTTAATCAGAATATGCGGATCCTCCCCCGTCGTGTCAATTACCACAATCCGCTTCAGAATGCCGACCTGCGGCGCGGCAAGCCCGACACCGTTCGCCTCGTACATCGTTTCGAGCATGTCGCCGATCAGCTCCTTGATCCTCGGCGTCATCTCCTTTACTTCCTTGCACTTCTTTGTAAGCACCTCATCCCCGATTTCCCGTATGTTCCTGATAGCCATTTTCTCCCTCCCGCCGAAGCGGATCTCCTTTCTCTTCTATCTCATATCTGTTTGTCTCATATCTGTTTGTCTCATATCTGTTTGTCTCATATCTGTTTGTCTCATACTCTATTAATGCTCATAACTTGCTCATTCCCACATTCTGTTCCTTGCAAACTTCCCCATTTCCCCCGACAGTTGTGTGGAATGTGCCTGGCCACAAGCAGCGCACTCTGGAGCCGCCGGTGCTTAGTCTCCGTACTTTGGAGACTTACGCACCGCTGCGTGCGGAAGGTAGCGAGAGCGTGCCTGCGGTGGTCTGCACATTCCGCGCAACGTCACTAGCGGAACTTCCCTTGCATTCCGCGCAACGTTCCTTGCGGAAACCGAATATCTCACAGCGTATTCACCGGATCAAAATCAAACTGCACCACCTCTGTCCGCAGCTGCTCCCCCTGTATCTTCTCCTCCAGCGCATCCTTCACTTTCACAAGTGTATCATATTTTGCGCATTTTACATAGAAAACAAATCTAAAAATATCATTAATCCTTCCGATCGATGCCGCCGCGGGTCCGATAATCTGCATCCTGTCACTCTCCCCGCCTGTCTGTGCAGCGTCTTTCCTCTCCTGTCCGCGCTCTGCGGGCATACTCCCACGCACACACTCCGCGAGTGCCTCCGCAAGCGCCTGCCCCCTGCTTTCTTCCCTCGCAAAGATCTGCACCGCCAACATATGCGCCGCCGGCGGATAGCCGCCCAGCTCCCGGTAAAGGATCTCTTCGTTATAGAAGCCCTCATAATCCTGTTTGGCGGCATAGGTCACGGCATAATGCTCCGGCTGATAGGTCTGGATCACCGCCTCGCCCGGCAGCGCTCCCCTTCCGGCTCTCCCCACCGCCTGCGTCAGAAGCTGGAAGGTTCTCTCCCCGGCGCGGTAATCGTTTGCACCGAGAGAAAGATCCGCCGCCAGCACCCCGACAAGCGTCACGCCCGGAAAATCGTGCCCCTTGACAATCATCTGCGTGCCGATGAGCACATCCGCCTCCCTGTTGGAGAAGGCTGAGAGAATCTGCTCATAGCTGTCCTTTGTCTTTGTGGTATCCCCGTCCATTCTGAGCGTGCGCACATCCGGAAAGAGCTCCCGCAGCTTCTCCTCGATCTGCTGGGTTCCCGCCTTAAAGCCGCTGATATAGCGCGAACCGCATTTCGGGCAGGCTGACGGCTTCGGCTCGCTGTAACCGCAGTAATGGCAGATGAGCCGCCCGCCCTTATGCTCCGATAAAGAGACGTCACAGTGCGGGCACTTCATGACATGCCCGCAGGCACGGCACGAGATAAACCCGGCATAGCCCCTCCTGTTTAAGAATAAAATGCTCTGCTCCCCCTTCTGCAGCCTGTCAGCCAGAAGCTCCTGCAGCTTCCTGCTGAAAATAGAGCGGTTTCCTTGCTTCAGTTCCTGTCTTAAATCTATCGTATAGACCGTCGGCAACTGTCCCCCCGTGAGACGTTCCTTCAGGGTATACAGCTTGTATTCGCCGCTCTGTGCCCGGTAATACGCCTCCATGGAGGGCGTCGCAGAACCGAGCACAAGGCTCGCGCCGCACATTCCGGCAAGCCTTGCCGCCGTCTCCCTCGCATGGTACTTCGGCGTTGCCTCGCTCTTATAGCTGTTCTCATGCTCCTCGTCCATAATGATGACGCCGAGCTTCGGAAACGGTGTAAACAGCGCTGACCTCGGCCCGATTATCACGTCGATCTCACCGTTTTTTGCGCGCTCGCACTGATCGTATTTTTCCCCGGGTGAGAGCGTTGAATTCATCACACTGACCCGGCTGCCGAACCTCCGGTAAAACCGTAAGAGCGTCTGATAGGTCAGGGCAATCTCCGGGATCAGCACAATCGCCTGTCTCCCCCGCCTGACCATCTCCTCGACGATCTGCATATAGACCTCTGTCTTACCGCTTCCCGTGATACCGTGGATCAGATAGGTTCCGGGATTCCCCGCGTCAAAGTCGGCAAGTATTTCCTCCGCAATGCGGCGCTGCTCAGCGCTCAGAACCGGACGCATCTGCCGCGCGTGGGCTTCCTCATTCTCCTGTGCCAGCCGCACCGGGTCGCGCAGGCTCTCCGTGCTCACAACCCTTACCGCGCCCGCCTTCTCCAACCCTCTCACCGTCTGTGCCGACACGCCAAGCTTTCCCGTCACCCACTCATAGGGAATCTCCTCCTGCTCCACCAGCTCCCGCAGAAGCCGCTCCTTCGCCACCTGCTTCTTTCTGCGGCTCTCGCCGAGCAGGGAAATGATCTCCTCCCTGTTCATGAGACGCTGCAGGGTACGGTGCTCGAGCCGTTTCACAGTCTGCTTCGCCGGAATTACCGTCTTCAACGCCTGTATCATGGTAGAACCGTAATTCTTCCTGATCCATCCGGCGAGGGCAATGAGTCTGTCCTCCACGCCGGCATTCTTTGTCGTGATCTCCAGAATATCCTTTGTCCGCTGCGGGTCAAATTTGCAGTCCTCTCCGATCTCTATGACATATCCCTTCAGCCTGCGTCCGCCGTTCCCGAAGGGCACCGTCACGCACATGCCGATCTCCAGACGGTCTCTCAGCCGCTCCGGCACGCGGTACTGAAACGGCTTATCCAGTTTTTCATGAGAAATATCCACAATGATATCTGCATAAAGCTCCGACATGCACTATCCCCCTGTCGTCCTACGATCAGATGTGCTCCAGTCCGCCTTCAAGGAGCTCACGGATGATGACTCTCTCGTCCATGGGATATTTCTTTCCCTTGATCTCCTGATAGTCCTCGTGACCCTTTCCGGCGAGCACAATGATGTCGCCCTCCTCCGCATGGGAGATCACATAGGCAATCGCTTCTCTTCTGTCGCAGATCTCAATATATTTTCCGTCCGTCCGGCTGATGCCCGTCTTAATGTCCTCGATGATGTCCTGCGGCTCTTCAAAGCGCGGGTTATCCGAGGTAATCACCGTCAGATCCGCCAGCCTTCCGCTGACCTCACCCATCTCATACCTGCGCAGCTTGGAACGGTTTCCGCCGCAGCCGAAAAGGCTGACAAGCCGGTGCGGATTGTACTCCTTTAACGTCGTGAGCAGGCTCTCCAGCGCCATTGCATTGTGCGCATAATCGATCAACACAATAAACTTGTCAGAGACCTCCACCTTCTCGATTCTGCCCTTCACCCTCGCGCCGAGCAGTGCACGGCAGATCGTCGCCTCGTTGACCTGGAAATGACGGCAGATCGAGATCGCACAGAGCGCATTGTACACGCTGAATTTTCCGGGCATCGGCAGCTTCACATCCAGCTCGATCAGCCCCTCCGTGTGGAAATCTACGCCGAGCGCACCCGGCATATACACTCTTCTGATGCCCTCGGCACGGAGCATATTGTTTTCTCCCAGACCGTAGGTTTCCAGCTGGCAGGTATGTCCCGCCGTCACCTTTTCCACATGCACATCATCCCCGTTGACAATTCCCACGCGGCACTGCTTGAACAGCAGCCCCTTGCACGCCATATAGTCCTCAAAGCTCGCATGCTCGTTCGGCCCGATGTGATCTGCCTCCAGATTTGTGAAAATGCCGTAGTCAAAGAGAAAGCCCTGCGTCCTGTGGAGCATCAGCGCCTGTGACGAGACCTCCATGACAACAGCCTGCATACCGGCATCCACCATCTTCGCAAAGGTTTCCTGCAGAATGTAGGATTCCGGCGTCGTGTTGTCCGCCGGGGTCTCCTCCTCTCCGATGATCGTCTCGATCGTGCCGATCAGACCGCACTTGATTCCGGCATTCTCTAAAATGGAACGCACAAGGTAGGTTGTCGTCGTCTTCCCCTTGGTTCCCGTGATGCCGATTGTCTTTAATTTCTCCGCCGGGTGTCCGAACCACGCCGCCGAGATGAATGCCATTGCGTAGCGCGTATTCTCCACGCGGATTACGGTCACATCCTTTTCTGCAATATCCGGATCAATATCCTTGGAGACCACCAGAACTGCAGCCCCCATCTCGACCGCGCTCAGCGCCGCCTTATGCCCGTCAAAATTCGCGCCCTCGATGCAGAGGAAAAGACAGCCCGGCTGAATCTTTCTAGAATCATTAATTACCGCACTGATCTCTCTGTCCGTGCTGCCCTGCACACATTTATATTCCAGCTTTTCCAATAAATCGCCCAGTCTCATGACACATTCTCCTCCCAAGCAAAAACAATACAATATATTTTACTCTATTTTCCCATTTTGTACCACTCTTTTTTTCGGGCAGCAGAAAAGCCCCGGCATACACCGAGGCCCTTCCGCTATTTTCTTATGAGGGGGGAGATAGTGAGTTCATCAACTATCCGAAATACATATTACCCATAAATTGTGTCAAAACTGTGTCCAATTTCTAATGCAAATCTAAAAAACTCTTAAATAATTATTTCTTCTGCTTCTTCGGCTGAATCTTTGTCTTAAACAAATACCACATGCTGCCGGCAAGACATACGGAAGAGTAACCGCCGCAGACGATACCTACCATCAGAGGCAGTGCAAACTCACGGATGCTTGTCACACCGAGGATATAGAGCACTGCAACCATGATAAAGGTTGTCAGCGAAGTAAATACGCTTCTCGACATTGTCTGGGTGATACTTGTATTGACAACATTCTCAAGGCTGTCCTTGGAGGACATAACCGCCATATTCTCACGCACACGGTCGAAGATAACGATCGTCGCGTTGATCGAGTATCCGACGATTGTCAGCATACATGCAACGAAGGTATTGCTCACAGACATTCTCGCCGCCGCATAGAACGCAAGCACAACAAGCACATCGTGGAGCAGTGCAAGAATACTGCTGACGCCGAAGCGGATATCCTTGAAACGGATTCGGATGTAGATCAGCATACATACCATGGAAACCGCAACTGCAATAATGGTGTCTCTTCTCATCTCGTCGCTGACGGTCGAGCTGATCGTCTCGGAGGTAATCATGTTCTCGTCGATGCCGAACTGTTCCCTGAACATATCGTTCAGCGCCTCTCTCTTTGTAACGTCCAGAGAGCTGGTCTTAAAGATGACCTCTGTGGTATCCTGTACGGTCTGTACCTGTACGGCACTGCCTGTCACTTCCTCGATATAAGGCACAACGTCCGCAGTTGCCTTCTCAAGCGTCATCGCCTCGTCAAAGGTAACGGTCGTCTGTGTTCCGCCCTTGAAGTCCAGGCTGTAGTTCAGTGCATCTCCGGTGCTTACCTTATTCACACCCATCATGACAAAGCCAGCCACGATGATCGCGAGGGAAATTCCGAAGAACAGGCCCTTCTTGGAGAGCACATTCAGTGCCTTATGCTCCCTGCCGATGCCGTACAGCCTCTCGTTCTTCAAGCCGAGCGCATAGAACGCATTCAGAATATATCTTGTCACGACAAGCGCTGTGAACATGGAAAGCACAATACCGAGTGCCAGCGTCTGGGCAAAGCCCTTTACGGAGCCGGGGCCTAAGAGCAGCAGCACACCGGCTGCAATCAGCGTCGTGATATTTCCGTCGATGATCGCGGACAAAGCCTTGTCAAAACCGATCTTGATCGCATTCTGCACGGTCTTGCCGGAGGCAAGCTCCTCGCGGACACGCGCAAAGATCAGCACGTTTGCATCCACCGCCATACCGATGGAAAGAATGATACCTGCCACACCGGACAGGGTCAGTGTCATATCAAAGCCCTTCAAAAGAAGAACTACCAGCGCCGTGTAAGCGAGCAGCGCGATAGCAGCGGCAACACCGGGGATCAGATAAACAACGATCATGAGCACTGCCACAATGGCGAGTCCGATGGCTCCCGCCTTTAAGCTTGTCTGAATGGCATCCACACCGAGCTGTGCGCCGACAACCTTGGAATGCAGCTCCTCCAGCTCAAGCTTCAGTCCGCCGATTCGGATCGTGGAAGCAAGATTTTCCGCCTTCTCATAGGATTCCATCGGGGAAATCTGTGCACTGCCATTCGTGATTACAGCGTTTACCCTGGGTGCACTGATGATGCCTCCGTCATAGTAAATCGCCAACGATTCTCCCTTGCTGTATGCCTGCTGTGTGGCATCAGCAAATTTCTGCTGTCCGTCCTCTGTCATTGTCAGGTCGACAACATACTCGGAGTTGCCGAGCGTCTGATCCTTCTTGATACCCGACTGTGCATCCTTGACATCGGTACCGGTCAGCACGACGGAGCCGTCTGCAAGCAGCTCATCGATCGTCTTATTCATAACATAAGTGTAACCGTAGGAGCCGTCCGCGTTCTGTACCAGCTGACTGGTATAGTTCGTGTTTCCGTCAGAATCTGTCTGGGAGATAAAATACAGAGCACCGGGACGTCCCAGCTCCTGTAAAATGGCATTGGCATCGCTGACGCCCGGTATCTCGATATTGATACGGTCAACGCCCTCCTGATACACAATCGCCTCCGTGCTGTAGTTCAGCACACGCTTCTGGAGCTTGGCTATGGTGTCTGCCATATCGGTGGAGCTGGGAGCTTCATCTCCCACCACCTGATAGGTAATGCTGACTCCGCCTGCAAGGTCAAGTCCCAGCTTGATGGTGGATGCACTGCCGTCGCCCGCCGCATTGTAGCCGAAAATGTCAACATAGGTGACACCGGCAAGAAGCAGCAGAACACAGAGCAGTACAACGATCGCCTTGTTCTTTTTCATTGTTCTTTCGTCCTTTCTTGGATTTATTTATTCTTCTTTATCTATTCTTCTCCGCTCTCTTCTTCCATCTGCGCTACTTTCAGCATGATTGCACACTCGATCCTCTTCCGTTGCAATTCACAGCCCACGTCGTAGGCATCGTTGATGTTGCCGTGGAAGTTGTAGGAATTCGCCGCACAGCCGCCGCTGCAATAAAATTTGGCAAAGCACTTCTTGCATTTATCCTTCGCATAGACATTACAGCACTTGAACTCGTCCCGGATGTCCTCTCTCGTCACGCCGTCAAAGACATTTCCCATCAGGAAATCCTCATTGCCGACAAACTGGTGGCAGGGATACAGATCGCCCCAAGGTGTCACGGCGAGATATTCCGTGCCGGAGCCGCAGCCCGAGAGACGTTTCGCCACGCAGGGCCCGCCCTCCAGATCTATCATGAAATGGAAGAAATTAAAGCCGTTTCCTTCCTTTCTGCGCCGGATCATCTCGACCGCCAGCTTATCGTACTCCTCCTTCAGCTTCGGAATGTCCGCCTCCTGGATCGCATAGGAGTCCGTCGGCTGCGCCACAACCGGCTCCACGGAAATCTGCTTGAAGCCGAGGTCTGCCAGATGAAGGACGTCATTGGAGAAATCGAGGTTATTGTGCGTGTAGGTGCCGCGCACATAATAGCGCATCTGCTCCCTGCTCTCCGCTACCTTCTGGAACTTCGGCACGATAATGTCATAACTTCCCTGTCCGCCGCGGAAGGGGCGCATCATATCATTGATCTCCTTCCGTCCGTCGATGCTGAGGACAATGTTTGCCATTTCCCTGTTGGCAAATTCCATGATCTCATCGTTCAGCAACACGCCGTTCGTCGTCAGCGTGAAACGGAACTTCTTGTTGTTCGGCTCCTCAAGGCTTCTGCCGTATTTTACCAGCTCCTTGACTACCTCCCAGTTCATCAGCGGCTCACCGCCGAAGAAATCCACCTCGAGGTTTACACGGTTGCCGGAATTGGCAACCAGAAAGTCCAGCGCCTTCTTTCCGACCTCAAGGCTCATCAGCGCCCTTCTGCCGTGGTATTCTCCCTCCTCCGCAAAGCAATAGCGGCAGGCGAGATTACAGTCGTGGGCGATGTGCAGGCACAGAGCCTTTACCACCGTCTGACGCTTTTTAAAGTCAAAGACATAATTTTCATAAATATCCGGTGCGAATAACTGCCCTGCTGCCTCCAGCTCAAGCACCTCGTCCACCGCCTCGGTGATCTCCGCCTCTGGGTAGGGAATATTGGCAAGATTCAGCACTGCCGCCTTGATCGTGTCAGCGTCCTTAATCCCCTCGTTCACCAACGGCTCCACCAGCGGGATCATATCATAGACAATATCGTCCACCACATGGATGGAACCGCTGTTCACATCCATCACGATATTGTATCCGTTACTCTTATACTGATGTATCACAGATCTGTTTCCTTTCTGTACCGCGCATAGAATAAGCAGCGACCGGAATCGCTGCTTGCTCTAGCCATCTCTGATTAGGTCAAATTATTTAATCTTTTCACAGCTCTGGTTGCCTACTGTGCAGGATGTCTTACATGCTGACTGGCAGGATGTCTGGCACTCGCCGCAGCCGCCCTTCTTCATGGACTCCTTTAAGTTTCTTGTTGTCAGGGTTTTGATATGCTTCATGATAAAAGCCTCCTTATGTTTCATCCTTCTATAGATTAATAAACACACTGTAGTATACCATAAATTTGCATTTTGTAAAATACTTTTTTTCAGAAACCTTACGAACTGTCTGTCAGCTCACCATTCCCCCGAGCATTCCGCCCCCCGCACAGAGCGCGAGCGTGGTAAAAAATGAATTTCCCAGACTTGCCCCCTTCTCCCCCGCGAACACGGAGATGACAGCAAGCACAAGGAAGTACGCCGCTCCCTCGAGCAGTCCCCAGAGGAATTTCCGGCTCTGCATCTTCTTCCCCGCCAGAAAACCCGCAAAGAAGGTAGCCGCCACATAGATGACGATGACGGCGATCGTCACAGCCTTCTCCCCAAGCCCGGATTTATACAGCAGCAATGAGAGCAGCGCCAGCAGCGCCCCCGTCAGTATGTAAGAAAACAAGAGACATTTCAGCAAAGAGACCACCGGCACCCCTCCGGCATTTGTTGACCGTTCCATGGCTTTCCTCCATCTTTCTAAATTTTCTATTAAAAGAATATGCAGTATCGTCAATAATCTTGACAACTGCTTTTCCCATCCTGTATATTTGTAATCGTGTAATCAACAACTACAACATTATTAAAAAAGGAGTGATTTTTTTGGATGCCCCAGGTGTCATACAACTTTTATTTCTGATTACATTAATCTTTCTTTCTGCGTTCTTTTCTTCTGCGGAAACCGCTCTCAGCACGGTGAACCGGGTAAGAATGCGCACTCTTGAGGACGAAGGCGATAAGCGTGCGGCAAGAGTCAACAAAATACTGGAAAAATACAGCAAGATGCTCAGCGCCATACTGATCGGCAACAACGTTGTCAATCTGTCCGCCTCGGCGCTTGCGACGACTCTGGCTATGCGGATCAGCTTTCCCGTCGGCATTGCCACCGGTATTCTGACGATTGTGGTTCTGCTCTGCGGCGAGATTCTCCCCAAGACATGGGCAATGCATTCCTCGGAAAAGCTTTCCCTTGCCTACAGCGGAATCATCTATGTACTAATGCAGATCCTTACCCCGGTGATTTTCCTTGTCGACAAGATTGCAAATGCTCTTCTGCGTCTGCTGCATGTTGACCCGAACAAGAAGGTTTCCATGACAGAGGCTGATCTGAGAACCTATGTGGAAGTCGGTCACGAGGACGGCGTCATCGAATCCGAAGAGCGCGAAATGATCTACAATGTGTTCGATTTTTCCGACGCTCTGGCGAAGGACATCATGATTCCGAGAATCAATATGGTTACTGTGGATGTC
Organism: uncultured Acetatifactor sp.; assembly: GCA_934402315.1. GTDB lineage: Bacteria > Bacillota > Clostridia > Lachnospirales > Lachnospiraceae > Acetatifactor. Next base: position 38,739 of record CAKRTS010000012.1, read on the forward strand.
GCCGACACCTACGAGGAGGTGCTGAGTGTATTCCGGGAATCCATGTACACCCGTCTTCCCGTTTATCAGGATGACAAGGACAACATCATCGGTGTCATCAACATAAAGGACTTCATCCTCACAGAGAATCCGAAGGCCTTCCGGGTGAAGGATATTCTCCGGGATGCCCATTATACATATGAATATAAGAAGGTTGCCGATCTGCTGATCGAAATCCGTGAAAAGACCACGAACGTGACCTTTGTGCTCAACGAGTACGGCGCGACCGTCGGAATGATTACACTGGAAGACCTGCTGGAGGAGATCGTCGGTGAGATCCGGGATGAGTACGATGCGGACGAGGCGGAGCTCATCCAGAAGAAGGGCGAGCGCTCCTGGCTGGTCGAGGGCAGCATGAAGCTCGACGACATCAACGACGAGCTCGGCACCGATCTCGACAGCGAGGATTACGATTCCATCAGCGGCATTATTATAGAGAACCTCGACCGGCTTCCCGAGGATAACGAGGAAGTCACGCTGGACAACGGCATTCACCTGAAGGTGCAGGGAATCGACCAGAACCGGATCAAAAAAGTACTGATTACACTTCCCGAACCTCCCGCCGAGGAAGAGGCGGACGACGAAAAGAACAGTGACAAGGACAGTGAAGGTAAAGAATAGAAAAAGCCCCGAGGCACATCACCTCGGGGTTATTTATTTATCTCCCGCTTCATTCATGAAAGGCAACCCTGATCTCCGTTCCTCTTCCGACCTCGCTGTCCAGTTCCATGCGCGCGTCATGCTTCGCCACAATGTGCTTTACAATGGCAAGTCCAAGACCTGTGCCGCCCGTGGATTTGGAACGGCTCTTGTCGACCCGGTAAAACCTCTCGAAGATTCTGTCCTGATGCTCCCTGGGAATACCGATTCCGGTATCCTTGACCGACAGAACCACAGGTCTCTCCCGGTCACCCTGCTCTCTCCTCACACACACATCGACCCTGCCCCCCGCATTATTGTAGCGGATGGCATTATCACAGAGATTATACAACAGCTCTTCGATCATCTGCTTGTTTCCGTTAATCCTGCAGCTCTCGCCGCTGAGCGCCAGTGTCACGCCATTCTTCTCCGCATTCATCTGCAAAACGCCTACACAATCCTTTGCCATCGCGTAGAGGTCAAGCGTTTCAAAGACGTCCTCCGACTCGGCGCTGTCCAGCTCCGACAGACGGATAATATCGTTAATCAGCGACAGCAGTCTGTTCGCGCTGTTCCGGATTCCCCTTGCGAAGCGGGTGATGTCCTCCTTGTCCGCCATTCCGGTCTCGATCAGCTCCGCATAGCCGGAAATGGAGGTCAGCGGTGTCTTCAGTTCATGTGAGACATTCGCCGTGAACTCCTGCCGCATCTGCGCATTTTTCAGGATGTCCTGATGCTGTTCCTGAATCATCTCAATAAAGGGAGCCAGTTCGTCGTAGACCGCCGGCTGAATACCGGCATCCATGTTCTCCGCCAGATTTTCAATCGGCTCTATCAGCTTGCGCGTCAGCATATGCGCCATGCCGAGGCTCAGCAGAATCAGCGCCGCCAGTATCCACATAATGGTCGGGACGACACTGCTGAACACACTGATAATGCTGCCCGCGTCCTTCGCCACACGCAGCACGCTCCCGTTGTCGAGCCTGACCGCATAATAAAAGGTATTGTGCGACAGTGTCTGCGAATTACGCATGGACTGTCCCTCTCCCTTTTCAAAGGCGTCCCGGATCTCCGGCCGGTCCATATGATTTTCGAGGGTGTTACTGTCCACCTCATTGTCATAGAGAACCTTGCCCGACGGATCTACCAGCGTCAGCCGGATCTCTCTCTCAAGCAGCGCCCCGCCCACCTGTTCAAACTGTGTGTCCTCTCCCGTCTCGCACACCAGCGTGGTATAGTCCTTGAGATCGGACGTGACCTGATTCTGGAACAGATTATAGTAAACCACCGTAATCAGCGCTGTCGTTATACAGATGGCAAGCAGCGCGATCAGAATAAAGGATCTGTTTATTCTCTTCTTCATGGCTACACTCCTTTGTATTCACAGGGTCTCACTGCTCGTTCAGCAGATACCCCACATTTCTCACGGTCTTAATCATTCCTCCCGCCTCGCCGAGCTTCTGGCGGAGCGTCTTGATGTGCATATCCAGCGTTCTGGATTCCCCTTCAAAGTCCGTTCCCCAGATGCGGTCGAGAATGACCTCCCGCGTCGTGACAATGCCTGTATTCGTCAGCAGCAGCTTTAACAGCTCATATTCCTTGTAAGTCAGTTCCACCGGCCTGCCGTCCACAGTGACCGTGTGCCGCTCTCTGTCCAGAACGATCCCGCCGGCCTTCAGCAGTCTCACCTTCTCCTCATTTCCTCCGCTCCTGCGCAGCATCGCCTTGACCCGGGAGATCAGCTCCATGACACCGAACGGCTTCGTCAGATAATCGTCCGCTCCGATGTCGAGCCCCTTCACCTTGTCAATCTCCGTTGTCTTCGCCGTGACCATGATGATCGGGACAAGCACCGTCTCCCTGTCCGCACGCAGCTTCTTGACAATGCTCAGTCCATCCTCATCCGGGAGCATGATGTCCAGAAGAATCAGATCGGGAAGCTGCTTCTCCATCGCCCGGAAGAACTCTCCCGCCGAGCCGAAGCCCTCCACCTGATATCCCACGTTTGACAGGGCAAAGCTCTCTATTTCCTGTATACTGATGTCGTCCTCAACAATATAAATCAGTGCCATTTCTTCAATCTATCCTCCGTCTCCGAACCTTTCCCATCGGATAACCTAACTTTAATGTATCCGTCTCCGAAAGACAAGTCCTTTTCTTCCGACATGCCCTATGGCAGAACATACCGCTCTCTGTATGCCGCGACCTTGCCCTTAAAGTCCACATTGTCCCCCTGCTTCAGCTCATTCACATAGGCATGGGGCTCCACACCCTCCTCCTTCTCCTGAAGCATACAGATGGCAATGTTGGAGCAGTGGTCTGATACCCGTTCCAGACTTCCCATGATGTCCGTCAGCAGAAGTCCGAGATCGATCGTACATTTTCCCTTGCGGAGACGCTTGACATGACGCTTCCGGATGTCCATGTTCAGTTCATCGATGACCTCCTCCAGCGGCTCGACCTGTCTCGCCAGTCCCAGATCCTCCTCCGCAAAGCAGAGCGTTGTCAGCTTCAGAATATCGTGGACAGCCTTGCCCAGGGTATCCAGCTCCTTCTGCGCCTTATCCGAGAACTGCATGTCCTTCTGCCGCATCTTCGCCGCCGCATCCCTGATTGCTCTGGCGTAATCGGAGATACGCTCGAAATCTGTGATACAGTGCAGGATAGAGTTCAATATCTGGCTGTCCTGCTCCGACATATCCTGCGCGCTCAGCTTTACAAGATAGTTTCCGAGCTCGTCCTCGAATTTGTCTACCCGCGCCTCCAGCCCGGTGACGTGTGCCGCTGTCTCCTCGTCGTAGTTCCGCAGCAATCCTATCGCGCAGTTCACGGCTTCCTCTGCAAGACCTGCCATTGTCACAGCCACCGCGCGGCTCTGCTCCACCGCATAGGCAGGGATCTCCAGAAATCTCTCGTCCAGCAGCTGCAATGCCTCGTCTCCGGCAGGCTTGTCCTCTGTCGCATCCTCTCTGATCGTCAGGCATGCCAGCTTCACAAGCAGCCGTGAAAAAGGGAACAGACAGATCGTCGTCGCAATATTGAACAGGCTGTGTACCATTGCGATGTCCAGCGCCGTCGCCGCCCTGTCCATGAAGGAGAACGGATGAATCGCATTGATAAGATAAAATACAGCCATGAACAGCGCAGTTCCGATGATGTTAAAATAGAGATGGATCAACGCCGCACGCCGCGCGTTCTTGTTGGCGCCGATACTCGAGAGCAATGCCGTCACACAGGTTCCGATATTCTGTCCCATGATGATCGGGATTGCCGCGCTGTATCCCACCGCCCCGGTCATGCACAGCGCCTGCAGGATGCCGACGGATGCCGAGGAGGACTGGATCAGCGCCGTCAGCAGAAGTCCCGCCAGCATTCCCAGTATAGGATTGGAAAACTTCGTCAGTATTCCGGTAAATTCCGGAACATCGGCAAGCGGCTTCACTGCCGCACTCATCGTGTCCATGCCGAACATCAGCACGGCAAAGCCGAGCATTACGGTTGCAACGCTCTTCGGTTTATCTTTTTTGGAGAACATCAGAATCCCGACCGCAACAATAGCCAGAATCGGCGAAAAAGAGGTCGGCTTGCACATCTGTACAAAAAATGAAGAACTGTCGATTCCCGTAATGCCGAGAATCCATGCCGTGATCGTAGTTCCGATATTGGCACCCATGATGATGCCCACTGCCTGCTGCAGCTTCATGATGCCGGAATTGACAAAGCCGACCACCATGACGGTCGTGGCAGACGAAGACTGGATTACCGCCGTCACGCCCGCCCCGACCAGCACTGCCTTGAACGGGTTGTTTGTCAGCTTTTCCAGAATGCTCTCAAACTTTCCGCCGCTCACCTTCGCAAGCCCGTCCCCGAGCATTGTCATTCCATAGAGAAATAATGCCAGTCCGCCTACCATTGACAGGAAATCAAACACACTCATATCTCACCCTCGCTTTTTTTGCAAAATCACATTTTCTTTATCTACATTTTTAATCATAATTCCCCTATGTAAAATGCAAAACCAGCGAATGTAAAATTTATGTAAAGTGTGTCTATCCCTCAAGCTCTCCCGTCACGCGGAACCTCGTCCACTTTCCGATATTGACGGCGTGATCCCCGACCTTCTCCAGATACTTCGCAATCATCAGATTGTCGACCACTCTGTCGGCGTCCAGCGTCTGCCCCTGGATCGCATGCATCATGTCCTCCTTGACCTGATTAAACAGTCCGTCCACAACATCGTCATTGTCGATGACCATGCGCGCCGTCTCGGCATCACCCTCGACAAACGCCTCCACCGACTCCCGAACCATGGTTCTCGCCTCATCCATCATCTTCAGGATCACTTCGTCCGACTCCGTCTGCTGCACAGGCTCCTTCCTCCGAAGAAACAGCTCTGCCATATCCCCGACATGATCGCCGATCCTCTCCATGTCCGTCACGACCTTCAGGGCTGCCGTCACCAGCCGCAGATCCCTCGCAACCGGCTGCTGCTTTATCATCAGTGCAAGACACCTCGCCTCAATGCTCCTGAGCATATCCACCATCTGCCTGTCACTGTCGAGCAGATTTTCCAGACTCTCAACATCATTTGCCTTTGCCGCCAGCAGGAGCTTGTCATAGCCGGTCTCCACAAGCTCTCCCATCTCCGCGACCTTCTCCTTGAGCTGCTCCAGCTCCTGGTCAAACACAATTCTTGGTGCCATAATAGCATTTCCTCTCTTTCTCAGCCAAACCGCCCCGTAATATAGTCCTCTGTCCGCTTATCCTTCGGACGCGAGAACAGCATCCCCGTCTCCCCGAATTCCACCACTTCCCCGACAAGGAAGAATGCCGTATCATCGGAGACTCTCGCCGCCTGCTGCATGTTATGCGTCACAATGACTACCGTATACTTCTTTTTCAGGCTCTCCATGAGCTCCTCTATCTTCAACGTGGAGACAGGGTCGAGCGCAGAGGTCGGCTCATCCATCAGAAGTACCTCCGGCTCCACCGCAAGCGCTCTGGCGATGCAGAGTCTCTGCTGCTGTCCACCGGAAAGTCCCAGCGCGGATTTATGCAGTCTGTCCTTTACCTCATCGAAGATTGCCGCACCCTTCAGCGCATTCTCCACGATCTCGTCCAACTTCTGCCTGCTCTTCATCCCGTGTAATCTCGGCCCATAGGCTATATTGTCATAAATGCTCATCGGGAACGGATTCGGCTGCTGGAATACCATTCCGACCTTCTTTCGGAGCAAAGTCGTGTCCACCCGCTTATCGTAAATATCTTCTCCGTCCAACAGGATCTTGCCGTCAATCTTCACATTTTCGACCAGATCGTTCATCCTGTTGATGCATTTTAAGAAGGTCGACTTGCCGCAGCCGCTTGGTCCGATAAAGGCGGTAATCGCATGATCCTTGATGTCCATATTTACACTTTTCAGCGCGTGGTTCGTACCGTAGTGAAGGTTCAGGTTCCGCACTGTAATCTTATTCTTTTCCATAGAATTACTCTCCTGTGTTCTTCCTGTTATTTGCGAATGCCCTTTGTCACAAGCTTCAAAAGCAGATTGATGAGCAGCACAATGATAATCAGCACACAGCCGATACCAAACGCCGTCTCATACTCACCATTCTGCATCTGGAGATAAAGCTCAATCGTCAGCGTTCCGCCGGTCTCCATTGCCTTGTGTCCAAGCTTTGCGATATTTTCAGTAAAGGAGCCCGTGAGCTTCGGCAGAAGTCTCGCACTTCCCGCCGTAAAGAGAAGCGCCGCCGACTCACCCACGATTCGTCCCACGGCAAGAATCACGCCGGTCAGGATGCCCGGCATCGCCGAGGGCAGAAGGATCGTCCGGATCATATACCACTTTGTCGCTCCCATTCCCAGCGCGCCGCTGCGATAGCTGTCAGGCACGGTGCGAAGCGCCTCCTGCGTGTTTCTGACGATCAGCGGCAGCACCATCAACGTCAGTGTCAGTGCGCCGTTAAGCAGCGAATAGCCAAGTCCGAGCACGTTTCCGAAAAAAACCATACCGAACAGTCCGAAGATGACAGAGGGAATACCCGAAAGCGTCTCTGTCGTAAACTCAATCAGATGCACCAGCTTTCCGGGCTTCGCGTACTCATTCAGATAAATGGCACCTCCGACGCCGACCGGTGTTGCGATCAGCAGCGTAATGATAATAATGTAAAGCGTATTGACCAGATTTCCCGCAATGCCAACCGTTCCCTTCAAGGCGCTCGTCACGCTCGTAAAGAAGGAGGGCGACAGCTTATGAAAGCCCTTCATGAAGACATACCCGATGATACCGAGCAGAAGGAACACAGAGATGGACGCTGCCCCGTAGATTGCTGCAAGCAGAAATGTCTCCGCCGGTCTCTTTCTCTTTCTGTATAAGGTCGAATCAAACATCCTTCTTCGCTCCTTCCTTCAGGATCCGGTTCAGCACGACATTGATAATCATAATGAAGACAAACAGAACCAGTCCGATCGTAAACAGCATCTGTCTGTGTGTTCCCTGCGAATATCCCATCTCACTGACAATCGCCGTTGTCAGGAACCGGACGGAGTTAAACGGCAGAGGCGCGTTCACACTGCTGCCGGAGACAAGCGTAATCGCCATTGCCTCACCGATCGCTCTTCCCACGCCCAGCACAACCGCTGTGACGATTCCCGACTTTGCCGCCGGAAGAATCGATTTGAAAATCGTCTGTATATGGGATGCCCCGAGCGCAAGCGATGCCGCCTTGATGCTCGGATGAACCGCGCGTATCGAGGTCTCGCTGATATTGATAACGGTCGGCAGGATCATGATGGCAAGGACGATCACGGCGGACAGGAGATTTGCGCCGCCGGTGAACTGGTGTGTCTTTGATCCCGCGAACACCTTCAGCTCCAGCTTATACATCAGCGGATTCAGGAGGTAAATTCCGAGCAGTCCGTAGATTACGGAGGGAATACCCGCCAGCAGCTCGACTGCCGGCTTTACGATACCCGCCAGACGCTTGTCAGAAATCTCCGCAAGAAATACCGCGGTCAGGATACCGACCGGCACACCGATCAGAACCGCCAGCGTCGTTCCCACGATTGATGTCAGGATGACATAGAGGATTCCGAATCTCGGCTCCGCCGCCGTCGGCTTCCAGACGGTTCCGAACAAGATCTCCTTTAAGCCCACCTTAAAGATTGCCGGTGTACCGCTGATAATCATGTACAGGGTGATCGATGCCACCGCAAAGATAGCAGCCAAGGCGCAGACTGTAAAAATTGCCTGCGCCACATGCTCTACGATCGCCTTATTTCTTCTGCTTCCCATCACACTCTGTGATGCTTTGTCAGTTACTTTCTTTTCAGGCTGTATGCTCATACTCACATTCCCTTTCACGGGTGATTTACTTTACGGTAATCAGTCCGACCTGTGCTGCTACCGCCTGACCCTCTTCGCCGAGGACATAGTCAAACCATGCGCGGACAAGCTCATTCTGTTCGGAAATCTCGCCCTTGGTTGCCATAACGAAGGGTCTGCTCAGGAAATAATTTCCGGCTTTGATATTCTCAGCTGTAGCCTCTACACCCTCCAGTGCCAGTGCGATCACGCTGTCGTCTACCACATCCAGGGAAACATAGCCGATTGCTCCGGGAGTGGATGCAACCTTTGCCATAACAGCGCCCGTGCTGTCAAGTTCATTTGCGTAAGCGCAGCTATCGATCACGTCAAGAAGCTCCTCGAAGGCTCCTCTGGTTCCGCTGCCTGCCTCACGTCCGACAACAATGATCGGTGCGTCTGCTCCGCCGACCTCAGACCAGTTTGTAATCGTGCCTGTGTAAATGTCTGTCAGCTGCTGCTTTGTAAGTCCTGTCACCGTGTTGGTCGGGTCTACGCACACTGCAATTCCGTCGATCGCGACAATGTTCTCCACCGCGCCGTTATTCTTCTCTTCATCCTTGAGGTTTCTGGAAGAATTTCCGATGTCTGCGCTTCCGGAGGTAACTGCCTCGATACCTGCGCCGGAGCCTACAAATTCCGCTGTCACAGTCACATTGGGGTACTTCTCCATAAAGCTCTCCGCCAGAGCGTTTGCCAGCTTTTCCATGGACGTGCTGCCGACCATCTGGATGCTGCCAGACAGTTCCTTGCTGCCGCTTCCGATGCTATCCGTCTGCGTTCCGCCGGTTGTGCTCTGGGATGACTGATTCTGTGCATCGCTTGCCTGGCTGCTGTTTGATGCCGTATTTCCACAGCCTGTCATGCAGGCAGCTGCCAGTACACATGCGCTCAATAATGCGGCTAATTTCTTTGTTTTCATAATCTCCTCCATTTTCCGGGGCTTTTCTCTCCCCTTGACACTTCTTTCTTTGTCTTACGATGTTCATCTTAGCAGAGGGAAAAAGAAGGTAATACCATGGAGGCGTAATATCTTTGTAAGAACAAAGTAAAATCATCCGCCCCAGACCGTGGCGAGAATGCCGTCGGCGATCGCCCGTGCAATCTCATCAAAGCGCTCGTCAAAGAGCTGGTTATCCGCATCGGTGTTGATAAATCCGACTTCCACCAGAACGGCAGGCATCTCGGTCCGGTTCAGAACGACCAGATTTCTTCTTTCGTTCACGCCAAGGTTGGTAAAGCCGACCGCCTCCAGCCTTGTATTGATGTTATAGGCGAGGGTTGCCGCCCGACTGTAAAGGTTATAGACCAGAGTTTCCACCCCGGAATACTGATTCGGGTAGGGGCTGGAATTGCGGTGGATGGAGACAAAATAGTCCGCGCCGACAGCGTTTGCCTCCATCGCCTTCTGATAGGGGGACTCATAGATGTCTGTCGTCCGCGTGTAGTAGACATCCACTCCGTTCGCCTCAAGAATCGATCCAATCGCCAGTACAAGCGCAAGCGCATCATCCTTCTCCTGACGTCCGTTGTATGTAGCGCCGGGATTTGCGCCGCCATGAGTGGGCAGTTTTTTGCGGTAATTTGAGGTTGACAAAACAGCAATGGGATGTTATTCTCTAACAAAGGGAAGCGGTTTTTTACCACTCGTCTGACATTCAGTCCTGAGTGGGGTACTCGCTTCTCTTTTTATGTCCACCAGATCATATAAGTACATCCTCCCATCCTTTGTGCAGTTAATCAACAGACACGCAGAGTAAATATGATACATCTCCGTCCTCTCCTCATTTTCAAAGACCGGAATTGCAAAACGTGTCTGATAATAATACCATCCCTTTCCCGCTCTCTCGGAATGCCTCTCCTTACGATTTTCGCAAAACTGTTCATTTGTTGCTATTTCCACCATTTGAAGGATTCCCTGTGCTGCATTCGCCTTTGCCTTAGCCCTCGCACCTTTCAGTCTTTTGGTATACTCGGATCCCTTGTATTCATCCGGGAGTTCCCTTCCGATATGGACAATCCTCTCTGTTTCCATAATTTTGACAATTTCTCCAACATATTGTTCCAGATAGCTCTCCACAGCATTCCAGTCAATATTCTGCTTGTTTCTAAACAGTATCTCCGGCAGAACCACTACCTTGTGCCCCGCCTGATCCTCCACAATCTGTATTTTCAATTTCTTTTTTCCCCTCTTTTTCTTCATAAAATTTATCAAACGCTTCCCCTGACTCTCCCGAGAATTTGTAACAGATCACAATTCTTCTATCCTCATATATTCTGATTTCCCGAATCATTTCAATGACGGTTTCCCTGTCAAGCCGCTCCACATCCTTCGTTTCCAACAATCGCCTGATCCACGGGATACGAAAGACCTCCGTTTCATCTGCCATTTCCCTCTCCTGCATAGCCTTCATCTGCATGAACAATAATGTTTCTTTTTTTACATAATCCTGCCTATACGCAGCGAATTCCTCTCTGGAAATCAGATTCTCTTTATAATCCTCATAGAGCTCCTTTTTACGTTTTTGAAGCTTTTTCCTCTCCGCCTCTATCCTTTGTCTCTCGAATTCACCCTTTCTTCTTTCACTGCCTCTTGCCCCCTGTTCCGTAACCAGTTGTTCCAAATCGTTTGTATTTTCCAAAATAACCCGCAGATCAGCGCTGACAACCGTCTCAAAAACGTCACCGGAAACTTTGTGCGGAGTACAATACCGTTTCCCACAGCGGACATAGGTTCCGCAGTAATAATCATTGTCTTTCTTCACCATAGCCCTCCCGCAGTCGCCGCACTTTACCAGTCCCGCGAAAATATTTGCGGGTGTGCGAAAATCAAGCTGCCTTGTTCTACGCTGTAGAAGCTCCTGGGTTTTTTCCCATATCTCTGCCGTAACAATCGCGTCATGTGTTCCCTCGACAACAATCCACTCATCACAGCCTTTTACTCTGGCCTTGCCCCGCATGCGCTGGCTTTTTTTACCTTGTACCATATTTCCGGCATACATTTCATTGTGGAGAATCCGGTTGACTGTTGAATAAGTCCAGTAAGAAGTGTTTTCTAATCGATTGGAGTTTCTATAGTTCGCCCCGCCCAGCCTCTTATACTCGGACGGACAGACAATTCCCTCCCCATTGAGAATATTTGCAATGCTCTGCTTTCCGCAGCCTTTGAGATATAGTTCAAAAATTCTTCGGACAACTGCGGCCGCATAGTCATCGACCACCAGTCTGTTCTTATCGCCGGAAGCCTTTTGATACCCATAAGACGCAAATGCCCCTATAAACTCCCCCGCCTCCTGCTTAGCCCGGAGAGATGCATGAATCTTATCGGATATATCCCTTGCATACTGCTCGTTGAATATATTCTTGATCGGCAGAAGAATATCATACGCCTTCTGGGCGCTGTCTATGTTATCCGTGATGGAAATAAACCTTACACCCTTGTCCGGGAAATAGCGTTCCAGATACTTTCCGGTTTCAATATAGTCGCGCCCAAAGCGGGACAAATCCTTCACGATCACACAGTTGACTCTTCCCGCCTCGACATCTCTGATCATACGCTGAAAGGACGGGCGCTTAAAATTTGTACCCGAAAAGCCATCATCCACATAAACGTCATACACTGTAAATTCCTCTTTTGATTTCAAGTAACCTTCTATCAGCTTTTTCTGATTTCCGATGCTGTCACTCTCCGCCTTGTCCCCATCTTCTCTTGACAATCTGACATATTCCGCCACATAAAAGCACGCTTGCCCCCTCATGTTTCTCTCATTCCTCCGCAAAATACAGTCATGGATTTCTGAATCTCCGGAGTACTTTCTATATGTATTCTGATAATGCGTTCCACAAATTCTGTCGTGCTCTCCTTTCCTAAAAAAATGCGCTCCAGCTCATACCTCGCTGCTAACCGCTTCTTATTCATAAGACTGTAGACTCTCCGCAATGCTCATCCTTAAAGACAATATACTGTCCACAATTTGTACAATATGTATAGCCGGAATTACTGATATAACCGTCTTAAACGTTCCAATTCAGGGGATCAACTATCAGAATGATAAAGATGTCAATTCTCAGAAAACGAGGGAAGCTATCCCTTTGATACGCTAATTATACCCGACCGCATAATATTTTTCAATACGGTAATTTATTTTCCGCAACTTTGCGCCGCCATGACCGGCATCAAGTGCTACAAGTGCCATATAAAAAGACCTCCCACATAACTTTCTATAAGCTATGCGGAAGGTCTGGTTCTGTGTCTGTCCTGTTACTGTTTTTGATTTTATGTCTGAACGATGCTTGTCAGACTGCGAACTGGCTGTTGTACAGGTTTGCGTAGAAGCCGCCCTTTGCCAGAAGCGTCTCATGGCTGCCCTGCTCAATGATATTGCCGTCCTTCATGACGAGAATGATGTCCGCCTCCTGGATGGTTGACAGTCTGTGCGCCACGATAAAGCTGGTTCTGCCCTCCATCATGGTTGCGAACGCATTCTGAATCTTTAACTCGGTTCTGGTATCGATGGACGAGGTCGCCTCATCCAGAATCAGCATCGGCGGCAGACAGAGCATCACGCGTGCGATACAGAGCAGCTGCTTCTGTCCCTGCGAAAGACTTCCTCCGTCCTCCGTGATTACCGTGTTATACCCTTCCGGCAGCCGCTTGATAAAGCTGTGCGCATGTGCCGACTTTGCAGCCGCGATCACCTCTTCATCGGTTGCATCCGGCTTGCCCATGCAGATATTGTCGCGTATCGTTCCGGCTCTCAGCCATGTCTCCTGAAGCACCATGCCGTAGCTGGTGCGCAGGCTGCCTCTTGTCAGATGGCAGATGTCGTTTCCGTCAACCGAGATCCTGCCGCTGTTTACATCATAGAAGCGCATCAGAAGGTTAATCAGCGTTGTCTTTCCGCAGCCGGTAGGCCCCACGATGGCAACCCTCTGTCCCGGCTTTACCTCCAGATTGAAATCCTCGATCAGCTTCTTGTCCGGCACATAGCTGAAGTAAACGTTTTCAAGCTTTACATTGCCCTTTGCGTGCTCAAGCACCTTCGCATCCTCTGCATCCGGCACCTGCGGCTCCTCGTCGATCAGTTCAAAGATCCGCGCCGCGCAGGCAAGCGCATTCTGCAGCTCCGTCACAACGCCGGAAATCTCGTTGAAGGGCTTTGTGTACTGGTTTGCGTAGCTTAAGAAGCAGGACAGGCGGCCTACGCTGATACCGCCGCGGATCGCCACGAACGCTCCGAAAATTCCCACGCCCGCATACACAAGGCTGTTGACAAATCTCGTACAGGGGTTCGTCAGCGAAGAGAAAAAGATCGCCTTGAGGGAACACTTTTCCAGTCTTCCGTTAATTTCCGCGAACTGCTCCCTGACCGCCGTCTCCCGTGAAAAGGTCTTTACCACCTTCTGGTTGCCGATCATCTCCTCGATCAGCGAGGTCTGCTCTCCCCTTGTCTCGGACTGCAGCTTGAACATCGAATAGGTTCTCGTCGCAATAAACTTTGCCACGAGGAAGGATACCGGCGTGATACATATGACCACCAATGCAATAGGAACGTTGGTGACAAGCATGAAGATCAGCGTGCCGATGATGGTTAAAACACCGGTGAACAGCTGCGTAAAGCCCATCAGCAGACCGTCCGCAAAGGTGTCTACATCCGCGATGACACGGCTCACAATATCTCCGTAGGCATGCGCATCCAGATACTTCAACGGCAGAATCTCCAGTCTGCGGAACGCATCCTCCCGGATGTCCTTGACAACATGGTAGGTAATATGGTTATTGCAGGTGTTCATGACCCACTGCGCTATAGCCGTGGCTAAGATCGCAATGCCGATCTTTTTCATGATTGCAAATACCGCGGTAAAGTCCACCGCGCCTTTTCCGAGAAGAAGATCGACGGCATCTCCGGTAAGGATCGGCACATACAGCGTGAGCACGACCGTCACCGCCGCCAGCAGAAGCGAGAGTCCGACCAGCAGCCAGTATTTCCGGATGTAATTCAAAACCTTTTTCATCGTTGCCATCTGCCCCGATCTCTTATTCTTTGTCTCCAGATCAGCCATTCTGGTTCCCTCCCTTCCTTGCAGCCGCCTCTGCCTTTAATCTCTCTTCGGGGTACTGCGAATAATAAATTTCCTTATATACTTCACAATCCTTCATCAGCTCGTCATGCGTTCCGATGCCCGCCATCTCTCCGTCATCCAGAACAATGATCTTGTCCGCATGGCGGATCGTCGATGCCCTCTGGGAGACAATGAAGGTTGTCGTATTGCCCTCCAGCTCCCGCAGCGCCGCCCTGAGCTTTGCGTCCGTTGCATAGTCCAGCGCCGAGGCACTGTCATCTAAGATCAATATCTCCGGCTTTCTGACCAAGGCTCTGGCGATCGTCAGTCTCTGCCGCTGTCCGCCCGAGAGATTCTTTCCGTTCTGGGCAACCCTTGCATCCAGCTTACCGTCCTTGCCCTCGACGACCTCCCTTGCCTGTGCGACATCGATCGCCTGCCACATTTCCTCCTCCGTGGCATCCGGCTTGCCCCACTGCAGATTACTGCGGATCGTTCCCTTGAACAGAACCGCCTTCTGGGGTACCATGCCGATCCGGTTTCTGAGCTCGTCCTCCGGCATTGCCTTCAGATCCGTTCCGTCCAGACGGATCGCACCCTCTGTGACAGGATAGAAGCCGGGGATCAGATTTACCAAAGAGGACTTACCGGAGCCTGTACCGCCGATAATTCCGACCGTCTCACCCCTGTTTACCACAAAGTTCATGTCGTGGAGCGTCTCAGCGCCTGCGCCCGCGTAGGTCAGCGATACATGATCGAACTCCAGGAAGGGTGCATCCTTTCTCTTCTCGGAAACGCGGTATGCGTCCGGCAGACTCTCCTCATTTTTAATCTCAAACACACCGGCGACACGGTCTGCACAGGCAAGCGCCTTCGTGATCGTGATAATCAGGTTTGCCAGCTTTACAAGCTCCACCAGAATCTGGGACATATAGTTGATGATGGCAATGACCTCTCCCTGTGTCAGATTGCCGACATTGACCTGAACCGCCCCGACGTAGATCAGCGCAATGATCGCTCCGTTGACGATGACATAGGTCACAGGGTTCATGACCGCACTGATCTTTCCCACAAAGACCTGACTGTCCGCCAGCGCCTTTGTATACCGCTGGAACTTTCCTGCCTCCTCCTCTTCCTTATGGAAGGCACGGATGACACGCACACCGGTCAGATTTTCCCTTGTCACGCCGAGCACACGGTCGAGTCCCGCCTGCACCTTCTTGTACAGCGGCATCGTCCACACCATGATGCCGAAGACCACAATCGCAAGAAGCGGAATCGCCACAACAAAGATCAGCGCGCTCTTCACATCGATCGTGAACGCCATGATCATTGCGCCGAAGACAATGATCGGGGAGCGGAGAAAGAGTCTGAGCACCATATTCACGCCCGACTGCACCTGATTGATGTCGCTGGTCATGCGGGTGATCATGGTCGAGGTGCCGACCTTGTCTATATTGGTAAAATTAAGCCCCTGAATGTGATCGAACAGAGCCTGTCTGAGCTTTGTCGAAAATCCGACCGCCGCCTTTGCCGCAAAGAACTGTGCCGTCACCGAGGACAGCAGCCCGACCAGCGCAAGCGCGAGCAGACATGCGCCCATCTTGCCGATATAGCCCATGTCGGAATCCGCGATACCCTTGTCGATGATATTTGCCATGACAAGCGGCACCAGCAGTTCAAAAAAGGCCTCCAGCAGCTTGAACAGCGGTGCAAGTATGGATTCCTTTTTGTAATCCTTCAAATACTTCATCAAACGTCCCATTTTGCCACTCCTGTAATCTTTCTCATTGTTTTCCCCATTTCTGCGCGCGGCACTGCCTCCGCCGTACACACCGCAAGCGCGTACCCTTCCGGTGCCGGGAAATCCGCCCAGCAGACCTCATATGTCTCCCGCTTAAGCGCGGGAATGACGCCCTCTCCCGTCAGCTTTCCGTAGGCTTCCTTCCGCGTCCACATCTCGAAAAACAGCCTCTGCCGCCCGCTTTCCCCGCACCTTTCCAGCTCCTCATACTCACTCTCCGTGAAAAAGCGCCTCGCCAGCTTCCTGCTGTCGGTGTCTTTAAGCTGCTGGATGTCTGCGCCGATCCTCCGCTCCGAGACTGCGCAGATCACATAGCTCCCGGAATGGGAAAGGCTGAAATGCAAAGGAAGCTCACTGATCTCCGGCTTGCCGTGCGCCCCGAACCGGTAGTGCAGGGGGATCGGCTGTTCCGCCTCCGTCAGAAGCTCCTCCGGCGAACAGTGCCGTAGCCCCTCGATACGGATGCCGTCCCGGCAGTCCCTTGCCAGCTTCTGTAATAAAAGCCCTGCCCCGAGACTGGCGGCGCGGCTCTTCGGCTCTCCGATCTTAAGTGCCTTCTCATACCGCACAGCATCGACCCTCTGTTCCGCCCTCTTCAAAAAACCGGCAGGCTCCCCCGCCTCTTCCAGATTCAACAGATATATTCCTACCGCCATTCCACCATGCCTCTCCGGTCCCGCTCCGCGAAAAGGCTGCCGCATATGGTAGCCTGCGGCAGCCCTGTACTTACTCCTGTTTTGCAGTGATTGCAAGATGCAATTCGTCCAGCTGTCTCTGCTCTACGGTTCCCGGCGCGCCCATCATAACATCCATCGCGTTCTTGTTCATCGGGAACGGGATAATCTCACGGATGCTCTCCTCGCCACAGATCAGCATGATCATACGGTCAACGCCGGGTGCAATACCTGCATGCGGCGGTGCTCCATAACAGAATGCGTTATACATGGCAGGGAATTTTGCCTTCACATCCGCCTCGCCGAGCCCTACCAGTTCAAACGCCTTAATCATGATCTCGGGATCATGATTTCTCACCGCACCGGAGGAGAGCTCTACACCGTTGCAGACAAGGTCGTACTGATATGCCAGAATTTCCAGAGGCTCCTGACTGCAGAGCGCATCCATACCGCCCTGCGGCATGGAGAACGGATTATGACAGAATTCCAGTTCCCCGGATTCCTCTCCGATCTCGTACATCGGGAAGTCCACGATCCAGCAGAACTCATAGCAGTCCTTCTTCATATGCTTCTCGCTGGCAGCGCCCAGCAGCTTTCTCAGCACACCTGCCGTCTTCTGAGCCTCCAGCTTCTTTCCTGCCGCCAGGCCGACAAAATCACCGTTCTTCAGTCCCAGAGCGGCAATGACAGCCTCCTTGCGCTCCTGCAGGAACTTGGAAATACCGCCGACAAATTCGCCGTTCTCATCCAGCCGGAACCAGAATGCCTTATGTGCTGTCTGTACCTCCACCTCTGCACAGATCGCGTCGATCTGCTTGCGGGTAGCGGTGAATCCGTCGACAACAATCGCCTTTACGGTCTGTCCCTCGAAGGGGCCGAACCCGCAGCCTGCCATCACTTCCGTTGCGTCTGTCAGCGTCAGGTCAATGCGCAGATCGGGCTTGTCGGAGCCATACTTGTCCATTGCTTCCAGATAAGGGATTCTGACAAAGGGCGCCTTGGACGCCTGCTGATAAAGACCATACTTTTCAAACACAGGGGGAAGCACCTGCTCCACAACGGCAAAGACATCCTCCTGGGAGGCAAATGCCATCTCCATGTCCAGCTGATAGAACTCACCGGGAGAACGGTCGGCTCTCGCGTCCTCATCGCGGAAGCAGGGCGCAATCTGGAAATAGCGGTCAAAGCCGGATGCCATCAGGATCTGCTTGAACTGCTGCGGTGCCTGGGGCAGCGCATAGAACTTGCCCGGATGGTTTCTTGCCGGTACAAGGTAATCTCTCGCGCCCTCCGGGGAAGAACAGGTAAGGATAGGCGTTGTAATCTCCATAAAGCCCAGCGCATTCATTCTCTGACGAAGCTCTGCGACAATACGGCTTCTCATGACAATATTCTTCTTCATATCGGGATTGCGCAGATCCAGATAACGGTACTTTAAGCGGGCATTCTCGTCCGCGTCTCTCGACTGGTTAATCTCAAAGGGAAGCGCATTGTAAATACATTTTCCCAGTATCTCGATCTTATCGGGAACTACCTCGATCTCTCCGGTGGGCAGCTCCTTATTCTTGTTGGAACGCTCCCTGACGATACCTTCCACCGAGATCGTGGATTCCTTGTTGATGCCGTCCATGATGTTCATCATGTCCTCTGTCTCAACGACAAGCTGTGTCGTGCCGTAAAAGTCTCTCAGGATTACAAACCCTAAATTCTTGCTGACCTTCCGCATATTCTCGAACCAGCCCACAAGCGTAACTCTCTCGCCCGCATTGCCGATCCGCAGCTCATTACAATTATGTGTTCTGGACTGTGTCATTGCCTCTGCTCCTTTATCTCTTTAATTCTTCCTTGTAAAATTCCATAAAGTCCTCATAGCCCTCAGCGATCAGCTGATCCTTCTGGAACTTTTTATTCTTATTCATACGGACTACCAGCACCTGCGCCCCTTCCTTCCGGGCTGCCTGTGCCTTTGCGATGATCTCGCAGAGCCTGTCGCCGCCGACACCCTTCTCGATCAGGAATGCCGTCTTCTTCGGCCTTCCGGGGATCTGGAATCCGCTCTCCGTCAGCAGCAGTACGATCCGCTCAAAGCCGATGGAAAAGCCACATGCCGGAACATCGTTCCCCGTAAACTTTCCAACCATCTTATCATAACGTCCGCCGCCGCCACAGCTTCCCCCGAAGCCCGGAAGCGCAATCTCAAAGATCGTGCCGGTATAATAGGACATTCCGCGGACCAGTGTCGCGTCGAAAACCATCTTGAAATCCGCCGCCTTTGTCGCGGTGACACTGTCGATAATCTCCTGCAGTCCCTCTGCGACGGAAGGCTCCAGCACACCCTGCAGCGTCTCTGCGAGATAAGCCACACCGTTCTCCTGCTTCTCCAGCTCTCTGTAAAGGGTCAGGTACTTATCAACGCTCTCCCTGCCAAAGCCCTTCTCCAGAAGCTCCTGCTCCACGCCCTCCAGACCAATCTTGTCCATCTTGTCAAGGGTAATGAAAACACTGTCGTAGGACTCCTCCGGGAATCCGCTGTACGCTGCCATCGCCTTTAAGATCTGCCTGTCGTTGATACGGATCTCAAAGCCCTGAAAGCCAAGCCTTCCGAGCGTTGTCGTCGTCGCAAGGATCAGCTCGATCTCCGCAAGATTGGTCGGCTCGCCGAAAATATCAATATCGCACTGCATGAACTGGCGGTAGCGTCCCCTCTGCGGGCGGTCGGCACGCCAGACATTTCCCATCTGCAGCGCCTTGAACGGTGAGGGCAGGTTCGCCGCATTGTTGGAATAATAGCGGACCAGCGGCACCGTCAGATCATACCGCAGCCCACTGTCCACAACGCTCTCCTCCGTCGTCGCCTCAGCGACATTCAGCTTCTCGCCCCTCTTTAAAATCTTGAAGATCAGCTTCTCATTGTCTCCGCCCTGCTTGTTGGTCAGGTTTGCAATATTCTCCACACAGGGCGTCTCAATGGAGGTAAACCCGAATTTGCCGTAGGTCTCCTTGATGACGCTGATCACATAGTCCCTGATCTGCATCTCCTCCGGCAGAATATCTCTCATGCCCGTCACAGGCTTCTTACTCAGTGCCATATTCTTCCTCACTTCTGAATCGTTATGATTTTATCTATACTATGATACTTTCTTTCTCGATGCCTGTCAATATTTTGCTTCTGTTTCGTGCAACAGAAAAGCCCGCATACCTGCACTGTGGCAGATATGCGGGCTGACACTCTGATTCGCCGCCGGAGCCGGCTCCCATTCCGATTACTTCAAATACGCGGAGGCAAATGCTGCGCCCTCGGACTGCTTCTCCTGCCAGTCACGCATCATAAAAGCGCCCACTGCCAGCAGCTGAAACCTCTCCATCACATTTCTGGTCTCTTCCGAAAGCTTCTTTTCCTCCAGATACTCATAAAACTCCTTTTGCAGAGAACTCCCGAACCCCTGGATCTGCTCCACCGTCTGCTCCAGAAATCCCGGCTGCACGTCACAATCGTCCAGCAGACGTTCTCTTAACTCCGCACCGCTCATCTGTTTCCGCCTTTCTTATTTTCCATCTCCTGCATCGCCTTTCGCGCTTTTTGCAGAGAGGCCTCCCTGACTGCAATGCCATAGCCGGATGCCGCCCTCATATATTTCTGCTCAAAATACAGCCTCGGGTTTTCTCTCTTGTCCACCGGGTGCTTCCACTCCTTGTCCCAGCCATTCTTTTCCGCATACTCCTTCACGGTCGGATGATCTGACTCGGCAACCGCCTTCACATAGCGCAGGAAAACCGCGGTGTGGACAGCCGTCAGCAGCTTTCCGGCGCTCTCCAGATCCTCCCTGCCGTTTACATAATCCGCATTGATGTAGAGGACGTCAGAGCCCGGCTCAAATTCTGCCACACTCTCCTCAGGCATTCCCGTTTTCGCCATAACCTTACCCATCGGCACCCGCAATGCCTGGGAAGCGACTGCAATTAACCGGATGATGTCATCGAGAACCTTCTTTCCATCTGTGCCATAATGCAATACCAGATTGGCGGTATCCAATGCCAGAAGGTCGCTCATGCCATCGACCAGCTCCCTATAATCCTTATCCAGTTCTTCCACTAACTGCTTTTCATATTCTGTCATATTCCTGCCCCCTCTACATCGTTGCATTTGCACTGTATCCATACAATGCTGCCACCTTTGCCCCCTGGTTCTGATCCCATGTCTTCTTAAATTCACTCATGCCATTGAAACACGTTGCCGCTGCTGCAACTCCCGCCACCTGGAATCCGGGTGTCGCCAGCGCCGCAATCGTTCCAAGGGCACCGCCGATTACTTTTGCTCCCGCTGTAAAAAGCGACTTCTTCCCCAGATCAAATTTCTCTGCAACCTCCTTTAACCCCTCCTTATCAGAGGAAGCCAAATCGCTGTTATCAATTGCTCCGTCCAGATTGCCCTCCTGTAAGTCCTTGATTCCCTGCTCGTTGAAGTGCTCCATGGCATCCCTCGCAAAATCACCGACATTCTCTGCCACATCCTTCACCACATCCGTCAGATTTTCCGTAAGCTCCGTCACCTCGTTGATTGCCTCAAATCCGCCCATAAACCCTTCCTCCTAATCTCTTTTTATTTTTACCCACAATGCTGCATCATCCAGATCGCCGCAGACAATGGCCTCTCCGATTCTCAGTCTTGGAATAATTCCAACCTGCTCTTCGGACAATGACATACTTGCCGCCACCTCCGCCGCATCATCCGCCGCGGTCAGCCGATGAATGATTTTGTAATTCGTATTTTTTATTGCGTCCGGTATCAGTCTGGTCGGCACCTGATCCACGATAATCAGACCCTGTCCGTAGCTGCGGATTTCCGACAGAATATTGGTAAACATCTCCGCCGATACCTTCTGGGGATTACCGCTTCCGCCGATGTCCATTTCCGGTTTTTGCAACAGATTGTGCGCCTCTTCAATCAGGGTTAAATGCAACAGCTTATTTTCATTTGCCTTCGCCCTGTAGGCAGCGTCATAGCTGAACGCCGAATTCCGGTACTCGTAAAGAGCCACAACGAGGAACGACATAAGCATTGCCTTGTCCTTTGTTCCGATCATCCGGCTTAAATTAATCACTGTTTTATGGTTGAACAACCGGTCGTAATCCACCGATTTGCGCACATTCAGAATACTTCCTCTCTTCCCGCGCACCAGATAGTTAAAGCGGGTGTCCAGAGCCGCCGCAATGTCATTCTGGACCTTCTTATCATAATTGCGCTCTTCCAACACCTTTCTTGCCACGGCAAGCAGACCGTCAAGCTTCGGATATTCCATTTTCTGATCTGTCGATTCCTTCTGGAAATCCTCTCCGAAATATTGGCTCATAAAGCGGTAAACCGTCTCGTCGATCAGCACCGGCAGGACATCCGAAGAGGGAATGCTGGCGTTAATAATGGTTACCACCTGCTCATAGCGGGACATCAGGTCGACGGGGGCGCCCTTGATCGCTGCCGGTTCAAACGGGTTAATCTTCAGCTTGCGCATCCGGTAACCGTCCAATTCCTCAACTCCCGGCATGTAGATGTCGTATTTCCTTTCCTCCTTTTCCGCCTCGGACAACGTGGTATCTTCATCGATCCGCTTGTTATATGCAATCGCCCAGCGCACATAGTCATCCTTAGCCGGCTCGATAATCAGGCTGGGAATTTTTCTGGCATCCGCCTCCGCCAGAAATTTCTTACAGGTAGTCGATTTTCCGCTTCCGGTACAGCCTGCTACCAGCGCGTGACGCACCAGCGCATCCGGATTCATGCGGTAAAGCTTATTCTGCACAATTCCCATATCCATGATATGCCCGATCTCCATGGCATCCCTGCCCACCTGCTCGGCAGGGTTTGTGGCAAAGCGCACCGCCGTCTTGGAAAAGCGGATACCCGGCACATCCTTTCGAGGCAGCGCCGTCGCAATGGCAAGCTCCTCCGTGTTTAACGGCGTACTGATATAGTTAAAGCACTCTCCGAAGGGATGCTTTACCTTAAACGGCAGCAGCTGAAAATCCTTTACCAGCCGCAGTCCCTGCTCCCCGTGCAGAAGATTTGCCCGCACAGGCTCTATGTAGCTGTTTTCTCCGGCATAGACAGATTTCAGAATGCCAAGCACTGTCCGCACATCATTGTCTGTCCGCGCCAGCACATAGACACCCGTATTCCAGAATCCAAGATTCCGTCCGCGGCGCATACGGTCTTCATAGATTTCCAAGGCATTTTCTATGTATTGTGCCGACTTATTCAGCCAGTCTACGGATATACTCTGCCCCTGATTTGCAGACTGGCTTTTACTCATGCTTGTACTAATGCCAGTGCCTTGTATTTTAATAGGACGAGCCTTGCCATGTGCGCCATCAAGCGTTCCTAATTTCAATGACGCTTCCACAGTGGAGCTCTGCGATGCCGACACCCCGGCATTTCTGCCTGCCACGGTTTTTACCATGGAATGTACCGCTTCGGTCTGTCTGCGCACACGATGGATAATTTCGTTCAGTTCTCTCTCCTCAATGGGCTGGGAGACTACCATGACCGCATAATCCGTTCCCTCGTTGGCTTCCCCTTTAAATCCAAAGGCAAGCGCATCCATCGTCTGCGCCTCCTCACCCCTGCCATGCTCTCTGGGGGAAGGCACGCCCGTGATGGTACCGTAGGAGCAAAATTCCTCCAGCCGCTCCGTTATCAGGGAATTACTGTCCGCTTCACTGAGGCTCTCCACCTCCATCCCGGGAATCGCCGCGCTGGTTGCCTGCTTAACCTGCCGGATCGCCTGCTCCGCATCCATTCCGTTCTCCCCTGTTGTGACACCGAAATAGATACCGGTTCCGCCATCCATCCGGAGAAGCAGAAAGACAAAGCGGTTGCCCCAGACATTGAAGGTTGCCAGTGCATTCTGCCAGTAAGACAGCAGATCCAGAAGCTGCCCGCCCGTCGGGTTTACCGGAATGCGTAAAAGCTGAAGCCATGTAACCTTCTGTAACACCATTTTTGACTCATCATATTTCATGTTCTGATTCAGTCCATACAGATAAATTCTCTCTAAATCGCTTTCTATCGCACCAAGTCTCGGCTGAATCTGGCTGACAAGCATTTTCCTTCCATTCTCCATGGAAGCGGCATTTTCTATTTCATCCGGCAGGGTCTGCTGCATCAAATCCATTCGCTTTGTCATGCCATTAGCAGGAATATTTTTCTTTTTATTTTGATTTGCCATTCTTTTTCTTTAGCTCTCCTTCTAATTCATCCTTTTCTGTTTTGCTAGTCTGCAGATCTTGATTAAGTACCTTAATTAAATTCTTGATGCCTATACTCAAATTACCCAGCAAATCGAGTCTCTCCTGCACTGCATTTCTCTCCAATTCCTGTCTCTCCGCCAGTTCTCTTCGGAAACCTTTGAGCTCTCTGATGCACATTATCTTTTTTTCATCAAAAATTTTCTGTTTTTCTAACTGTAAAATTCTTTTTTCTGTTTTGGCCTCTTTGGCTTTTTTGCCTCCCACGACCCCAGCGACCGTACCCACAGCGGCTGTGCCAGCCGCTGCTGCAAGAGTCACAGGAAACATACCTGCTGCAAGACTTGTAGACAGAATAAGAGGTATCGCTGACCCCAGGTGCAACACACCCGCTACTCCCGCTGCTCCTGCTGCCGTTCCCGCAACCCCTGCTGTCACTCCCGCAACACCCTTACCTATAGCCGCGGCTTTTTGCTTCCGTATTTCTTTATCAATTGCCATTGCCAGTGGGCTATCCTGCAATACCATCTGTTCATTATTTAATGCCTCTTCCACCGCTGTTCTAAATTGGTTCATCTTCGCGTCCAAGGCTTCTTCTTTTTCATAAATATAATTATATTTTTTCTTCACCTTTCCGTTTCTCCCGTTTATCTATTATTTTTCGACGGACTCTTCATCCATACAGCTTCCCATAGTATCTGAAAAGCCCACATATCTGCCTCACGGCAGAAATGTGGGCTCCCGCTCTAGTTCACATTCAGTTTCTGTCCCGGATAAATCAGGTTCGGATTTTTCACCTGCGGATTCTTCTGGAGCAGCTCCGCAACCGAGAGATGATTCCGGCGCGCAATGCGGCTGAGCGTGTCTCCCGCCTTCACCGTATAGACACTTCCGGAAAACCATTCCTTCTCTGTCGGCTTTACCGCTGTCACGGTCACGGCATACTCCCCGCCCTGCTTCAGCGCAAGCATCGCCTGTCCGTTCTCCGTAATCTTGAAGGAACCGCAGTATTCCAGCTGCTTTCTGCCCGCATGATAGCGGTAGAAATTCGCATAGCTTCCTGCATTTTCGGAACCCATATTCACATGCAGATTTACCGGCACAGCAAAGCTTCCGGTATCTCTGACCTCAAACTGTCTGTATGTCACAGCCTGCTTCGCCAGAAGAACCTCGTTCGGAATCTGTCTTGCCTTGCTGTCTGCTGTCAGGTCAAGCACCTGCAGTCCCGAAAGATTTGTGTCATTCAGATCCTTTCCGCTGACGCTCAGGGCAATTCCATCTCCCTGCTGTATTGCCAGCGTAACATCCGTTCCCTTCAATGCCTGCAGCACATCCGAAGGAATTCTCGTCTCACCGTATGCGCGCACATTGACATTTTTATCCTTCAGCTGCAGATTGCCCAGCATGCCCTTGACATTTGACCACACGATAGGTGCCGCTGATGCAGAAGCGGTGTTCTGCGCCGGTGCGGGTGTCGCGGTCGGTGCAGGGCTCTCTGAAGGCGCAGGACTCTCCGAAGGCGCAGGACTCTCCGAAGGCGCAGGGCTCTCCGAAGGTGCAGGGCTCTCTGAAGGTGCAGGGCTTTCCGAAGGTGTGGATGTCTCCGGCTCTGCAAATACAAAGTTGCTGAAATGCGTCACCGTAAAGGTCACGGTTCCCTTTTCCCTGTCAATATAGAGCAAACCATTTGCAGCATTCATGATCTCCTTGACTGTGCCGTCCTCATTCAGATGCAGTAATACAAATTTATTTGCATCCACTCCCGCGGGCAGCGGAAGCGTCACTGTCACGGGAACCGTCAGCTCCCCTGACACACCGCTCAGGCTGATGCCAAGCGGAACCAGCTTGTGGTACCTCGTCTCTCCCTTATATACGTCCTCGCTGACATCGGTAATCTTCAGCGTGATGCTCGTACTTCCCTCTGCAGCATTCAGCACTGCTCCGGTGACGCCTACCTTATCTGCGTCGATCTTCCCGGAGGTAACCTCCTTCACAACACTCACACCGGAAAGCTTCTCCACAGCCTCCACCAGATCTCTGGTCGCGGGAGTTGTCTGCATACCCACTCTCAGGGTGTTGGCATCCATTTCTGCCAGTCCCTTCTTTAACGCATCCGCAATTTCCTTCTTCTCCTCGTCCGTCTTCTGGCTGCAAAGCTCGTTCAGGCTCTCCGAGGTAACCTGATCCACCTGCTCCACGCCAAGCTCTTTCAGTACCTCACTCAGCTTTGTCTCCACATCCTCTGTCGTCTTAGACGGATCATAAACCGGCGTATAAATCCATTCGCTGTTCGCCTGTTCATCCATGTCGGGACTGATAACCCGGATTGCCGCACAGTAAACATAACCGGTTTGCTTCATGCTACTGCTAAAATTGTGACTGCCTTTTGTTCCCTGTGCTAATGTTCTGGCTCCTGTGCCTGTACCACCACCCTTTAACCACCATTCTCCTGTTGCAGAAGCTGCAGATCGGTCCCTCACTTGGACTTGATACTCGCATCCTTCATCCGGCAGTTCAAAATTGACGACACCTGTTTTTTCTTCGTCCCACTCTATGGAAACCGGCTTTGTCATACGTTCCTCGGGTGCCACATATGTGTCATCCAGGACAAGTGGTCTGGAAAGGGCATTGTCCGCCCAAAGAATGATCTTGAATGGTCCTGAATACCGCTCCAACGATGTCCTTGCGTCAATGCAGCCTTTGTTTGTTGCATATCTTATGCGGTAATATGGTTCAGCCGCCGAAGCTACCTGCCATGCCCCACCACCTTCAAATTTAGTATAATATTTTTCATCAATGGTATATTTTATATAGCCTCCCTCAAGCCGCAGATCTTCAACCGGCATCACATCACCATTGACCAGTTCAATATCCATGTTGTCAAAAAAGCACATTAAATTATAGCTTTTCTTCGCTGCCGCCATCTTAAAATCAGAAGACCCCCACTTTCCTGCCGCCACATAATTTCCGTTTGCATCCACATACCACAAAGAGAGATATTCGGTCTCTCCATCCATACTGATAGAGTCGTAATCAAAATTTGCACTGATTTCCGAAACCTTCTCATCCAGAACCGTCCCTTCGGCTAAAATCTTCTCCTTGCTGGCACTATAAGACTCCTGCCAGCTGTAGGCGAGGCGGTACTTGTCCGATGGATTCGTAACCTGAAGCGTGAGAAGCCTGTTTCCAATGTCATACCTTATCGGTAAAACGGTTGCATCCTCCTGTACTTCTATGACTGTCTCCCCCGAATCGTTACCTGTTACAGAACCGTTACCGTCTGAAACTGTCTGCACCTGTTCCTGCTCCGCATGGGACACAAGCACGGTTCCATCCGCAATGCCGCCAAATGCCAGAACTGCTGCCAGCGTCATTGCCATAAATGATCGTTTTCTCATTTCTGTTCCTCCTTATTTTGTTGCTCAATACCAGAAAATGTCTGTATTGCCAACTCATGATAACAATTATAACTTATATTTTTACAGTTTTCAACAATATTTTGTGCCAAATATATTTGATTATGTAAATACTTGACTGCAAATTGGTAAAATATATGTTCTGTTGTTATATTTATATTGCTTGTACTTGTGAACTATCTTTTCCATGTTTCGTATAATGAAGTTGTGCAGTATAACAAAAGGAATGAAGGGATCGCAGCTTTGGAAAATCGAATCAAAGAGCTCCGTCAGGAAAAAAGGATTACGCAATTGCAATTAAGCATAAAACTGGGTGTCACGCAGGAGACGATCAGTGCGTATGAGCACAACCGCCACCTGCCCAGTCTTTCCGCGCTTATGACAATGTCTGAAATTTTTGATGCCAGCATGGATTACATTATGGGTTTATCCAATGTTCGCCCCATCGCCACAGAAAAAAAGGACAATCTTGAGGATGCTTCCCAACAGATTGCCCTTCTTAATTATTATAAAAAGCTAGGTACCAAAAATAAGGCATGTCTCCTTGCCTACGCGCAGGGTCTCTACGACTCCCAGTCATAACCTGTCCATGTCCTCACCTGCCCCCTCCTCCCTACCGATATGCATGAAAAAGGACACCGCCCCCGGACGCTGCCCCAAATTCTTTTCCCAATTCTATTTTCGCTTCTATTCCCCCTTATGCTTCCTTCAGCCAGCCCTCCACGGTCTCAACGCTCTCTCCCACCGCCTGCGCAATCTGCTCCATAGGAATCTGCAACTTGAGCATCCTCACCGCAGTGTTCTGCTTTTCCTGTTGAATGCCCTGCTCAAACTCTTCCTTTCGGATCATCTGCTCACGCTTCTCCCATGTGTAATCCAGATGCGTCATCTTCTTCACCTCATCCTTCCTGTCCCTGAAAAAGTCCTCCAATACATGATTTTCGATACAGTCCTCTATCGCACGGTCCACCGCTTCTTCCAGTCCCCTATCTTCCTTCCGGTAGGTTCTCACCTTCTCCACGAAATAGGTATAGCCCTCCAGCACGGCAGATCTCTCCTTCAACGGCCGGTTGTTGTCCGGGTTGATGTTGTACACCCTGCATCTTACCTCAATCCCCGGCTCGTCCGTCTTATGGCAGAATGCCTCGGACAGCCTCATTTCCTCGTATTCCGGTCTCTTTTCCGTCCCATTATAAAATACCACAAAATGCGGCGTGGGGATCTGTATCCGCTTTCTGCTGAACAAGTCCAGGTTCTTCCGCCTCAGCCAGTCTTCCAGGGTATTTACATAATAGATCGCACTTCTGAGTGGCATGTTGGGATTGTAGGTAGACTGGTGTTCGTAGAAGCTCATTTTCATATCAATCAGAAACGAAGCATCATTCCGTATCGACAGGGAAATCCCCCGCTTCAGACACACATTGTGTAAAAGAAAAAATGCTTCCAAGGAAAGGGTAGCATCCCCGAAGCATTTTTTCAACTGTTTTTTATACATTTGCTTTATTTTTATTACAATTGCTTCACCTTTAGTTCTGTTCAGGCCTTCTCCCCGGTCATGAGCTTTCTCGTGACAAGCAGTGTACCGATCATCAGAACGATTGCTATCGGCAGAACAATAACCGCATTCGGAATCAGTCCCGCAATGAGATAGCTCACAAAGCTGACTCCTGCAACCGTAAACGCATAGGGCAGCTGTGTCGAGACATGGGTCACATGGTCGCACTGTGCTCCGGCACTCGCCATAATCGTCGTATCGGAGATCGGTGAGCAGTGGTCTCCGCAGACCGCTCCTGCCATGCAGGCGCTGACGCAGACGACACCGAGCGGGTCAGTCAGCGGGAAGACTCCCAGCGTAATCGGAATCAGAATGCCGAAGGTTCCCCAGCTCGTTCCGGTCGCGAAAGCGAGGAACGTTGCGATCAGGAACACAATAGCGGGCAGGAATACCTGGAAGCCGCCTGCCGAACTCTTTACAACCTCCTCCACGAACTGCCTTGCGCCGAGGCTGTCAGTCATTGCCTTTAAGCTCCATGCCAGCGTCAGAATCAGAATCGCCGGAACCATGGACTTAAAGCCCTCAGGGATACACTCTGCCATATCCTTAAAAGACATCACTCGGCGGAGCAGATAGTAAATCATCGTAATTACGAGCGTGACCGCAGAACCGAGCATCAGACCCTCTGAGGCATCCGAGTTGGAAAAGGCTTTGACAAAGTTCACTCCCTCGAAGAATCCGCCGGAGTAGATCATGCCAACCACGCAGGCAACAATGAGCACCGCAATCGGAAGCACCAGATCAATCACCTTGCCCTTCGGATTTTCTTTTTCCGAAGCTGCATCTGCCATCTTCTTCATGCCCGAGAAAATATCACCCTTCTCAGCAGCGTTTTTCTCGTGCTTTGCCATCGGGCCATAGTCCAGATTCGTCAGCGCGAGGAAAATCATCATGACAATTGTAAGCAGCGCGTAGAAATTAAACGGAATCGCACAGATAAAGAGATACAGGCCGTTTCCGTCCTCCACATAGGAAGAAACAGCGGCTGCCCATGAGGAAACCGGCGCAATAATACAGACCGGTGCCGCCGTCGCATCAATGAGATATGCCAGCTTCGCCCTTGAGATCTTACTCTTGTCAGAGACCGGACGCATGACGGAGCCAACCGTCAGGCAGTTGAAATAGTCATCAATAAAAATCAGTACACCGAGAGCTATCGTTGCCAGCTGTGCTCCCGCCCTCGTCTTAATGCGCTTTGCCGCCCATCTTCCGAAAGCTGCAGAACCGCCCGCCTTGTTCATCAGCATCACCATGACACCCAGAATGACAAGGAAAACCAGGATACCGACATTGTAGGAGTCTGCCAGAGACGCTACGATACCCTCGTTGAAGGCATGTGTCAGCGTGCCTTCAAAATTAAAATTGGAATAGAGCAGACCGCCCACGATGACTCCCACGAACAGCGAAGAGTAAACCTCCTTCGTAATCAGTGCCAGTCCTATAGCGATCACCGGGGGCAGCAGTGACCAGATCGTCTGGTAAAATCTGGACACCGTCTCTGCCGCCTCCCCTGCCTCTTCGGCATACGCCGTGATTCCCGGAAGCATGATAAGCATACATCCGACAGCCAGCGCAAGCAGCCACCTGCCTGCTTTCATCTCTTTTGTTTTTCTCATGATAAACCTCTTTCCCGCGCAAGCTTTTACGTTTTTTCATGAGAAATATACCACAAGCGCCGGAGATTTACAGGCACTTTATCAATTTACCAGTAAAAAGTGCTAAAGAATCTTTTTTATCTGCCGAAAAGCCTTAAAAATTTCTCCCAGAGACTCAGCTGCTGAGGCTCAGCTTCGACCGTCTGTACCGCCTCCGGCTTCTCGACCGCCCCTGTCTTTATCACAAATTGCACGGATTCCACGTTAGTATTTTTCTCGGAGACAAATGACCGGATCTCGGCATCGCTGCGCGAAATGGTATTCAGCATATCGTCAATCTTACCTTCTATCTCGCTGTCCATGCCGTCTGTCTTCTCATAAAACTCCTTTGTTCCGTCATTCAGCTCTTTCGCTCCGTCATCCAACGATACAATTCCATCATACAGGTCCGCTGTTCCCTGTCTCAGACTCGCAGAACCCTCCGTCAGCTTCCCGCTGCCCTCCACAAGCGCCTCCGTCGCCCCCTCCGCACTGATATTTTCACAGTTCTGCGTGGAGAGCGTCATATTGACCTGCAAGGCATAATCCTCATAGAACTCTCCCCTGCAGGCATCATTTTTCTCAACCTTCAGCGCTATATCCAGCTGACCCGTGCTTCCCGCCAGCTCATCGGGCGATATTTCTTTTCCGTCAAGGCTGTACTTCACCGATATTTTCCAAGGAATCTGCGCATTTTCCAGCGTTCCCTGATAATAGACCTTCTCCTTCTGTGTCGAAAACGTGACAACTCCGTTCTCGAGACTGATGGCATCCGTGGCATTCAGCATTTTTACCGTACTGTAATCTCCGTAATCCGTCACATCTCCCTTTCCGAAAATATTGACAACATTAACGCTCTCGACCGTTCCGTCAGCGCCTGTCATGACATAGACGACCTCTTCCTTCGGCTGCATATTTTCCGCCGCATAAACGTTCACCTCTGACATTCCGGCACCGGCTGCCAGGACTGCCAGAGCAGTCATTCCCGCGACCACACTCTTTTTATTCCAGCTTTTTCTATTCATGTTTTTCCCCATTTCTGCGCACGTTCTTTGCGCATAGCGAGTTTGTGTCAAGTGCGCGCAGACACAAATCTCGTGATTGAAAAATTGTATTTTTCAATCTTTTCCCGCCTTTCTATTCTTCATATAGAACAATTGCAAAACTCATAAAGTCCAGATAACAGTTGTGCAAAATGCACCTGACCACAAGCAGCGCACTCTGGAGCCGCCGGCACTTACATGGCGTGCTTTGGCATGTTACGTGCCGCTGCGAGCGAAGCAAAGCAAAAGCGTGCCTGCGGTGGTCTGTGCATTTTGTGCAACGTCACTTGCAAAAGCATGAGTTTTGTAAGTGACTACTTTCTTATAAAAGTTCCATCGAATAAGTACAGCATCCCCGGCAATACGAACAGGACAATTGCCAGCGAACACAGGGTTCCCTTTCCCAGAAAATATCCCAGCTGCGAGAGCACTCCATGGCTCGAGATTACCCCGAGCAGAAAGCCTACGACCGTCAGCACACTCCCCGATGTAAGGATCGAAACCGTCACCGCCGCCAGCGTATCCGTGATGGCATCCTTCTTTCCCCTTGTCTGCCTGTATTCCTTGTATCGCTCCGTCAGGAGAATTGCATAGTCAACCGTCGCTCCAAGCTGCACGGAACTGATAATCAGATAAGAAATGTAGAACACTGTCGCATCCGTAAAATAGGGGATCGCCAGATTGATCCACACCGCCGTCTCGATACTCAGCACCAGAAGCACCGGCAGCATTACCGAGCGGAGCGTCAGCAGAAGAACCAGAAAGACCGCGCCGATTGCCACGAGATTCACCTTTGTCATATCCTTTGTTATCGTATCCATCAGGTCATGGGTCGAGATTCCTTCCCCCGCCAGATACCATTCACCCGGATAATAGACTTCAGCCGTATCCCGGATAACCTCGACCAGCCGGAAGGTATCGCTGCCCTCATACTCCGCGTCCACAGAGATTACCATCCGCGTGTACCGGTCGGAGCACAGCTTTGCATAAATCGCCTGATCCAGATAGCTCTCCGGGATCTCCATCCCCACCGTATCGACATAGGACAAAATACTGCTCACCTGCGGAATCAGATGCAGATCGTCCGAAAGCTGTTTCTGTGTTGCCTTATCCTGCTTCGGAACCATCAGCACATAAGTATCGCTCTTGCCGAAGATCTCCTCAATCCTCGCCGTGTCCGCACCGGTCTTTGTCGTTTCGTCGAAGATTTTGGACGCTCCGTAATAAAAGCTGTCTGCATTTGAGGCAAGGTAAGAGGGCACAATGACCGCCACGAACAGAACCAGCATCGGCAGCATAATCTTCTGTACAACCCTTCCAAATCCCCCGAAAGACGGGACAAACGGCCTGTGCTGCAGCCTGTCGAGCCATTTATAGGTTGCCAAAATCAGGCAGGGCATAAAGGTGAAGACCGTGATAAGGCTGATCGCAATTCCCTTTGCCAGAGCTCTTCCCAGATCAGGGCCGACCCGGAACCGCATCAGACAGAGGGCGAGGAAACCGATCACCGTTGTCAGTCCGCTGGCAACCCCCAGACCAATCATGACAACGACCGGCTCGAACCATGACTCTGTTGTCAGGATCAGCACCAGTATGACAAATATTATCGCAATGGTTGATATTCTGGAAATTTCCTTGATGGTACTCGCCGTCGCCGCATCATCCAGCCATGTAACCTCTGTCACGCCCTGAACCGCCTCGATCCGCGCTTTGTATTCCAGTGCCTCCGGTATCGTGACATTCTCCACCATCACCCTGGCATTAGGCACACCGCCGCCGAATTCCTGCTCCATCAGGTCGAGCGCGACTGTCGATGCGCTGTCCTCCGGCAGATAATCATTCATGTCATAATCGACCCGGACAAAGCCCTTGCACACGGCGCAAACCAGAGACGCTATGACAAAGACTGTAATTACCAGCCTGGGATGGCTTACGATCCAGTTGTAAAATTTCTTCATTTTCCCGCATCCTTTCTCTTAAATTGTTCCTATGCCGGAATTATAGAGACGTCCACTTCCTCATTCCACGGTCAAACCTGCGGCAATGCGCAAATACGGACAAATCGCCCGATTTGATGGGCAAATGCATCAGAAAATAAATTGTCTTTTTTGCGGACAGTTGTATAATAAATGTAACCGAATTCAGAACAGGAGGGCATGGCGTGACACATCAAGAAACTTCTCTTCAGACGAAAAAAATGCTTTGTGCTTCACTGAAAAAGATCATGAAGCACAAGGCATTTTCCAAGATAACGGTAAGTGAATTGATTAAAGATTGCAACGTAAACAGAAAGACCTTTTACTATCATTTTGAAGACATCTATGGGCTGCTGAAATGGATGCTGGAGCAGGAGGCCTTCGAGGTCGTCAAGCAGTTCGATCTGCTCGTTGACTACCGGGATGCCTTTGCTTTTGTAATCAATTATGTAGAGCAGAACTCCTTCTTTCTGAACTGCATCTACGATTCCGTCGGCCGCGACGAACTCAAAAGATTCTTCTACCAGGACTTTATCGGGCTGATCGAGCGGATCGTGAGGGATACCGAAAAGGAACTGGACACCCACGTCTCCGACAGCTTCCGGCATTTTCTGTGCAATTTCTACACCGAAGCCACCGCAGGCCTGCTGATCGACCTGTTCCAGAAGCCGGACGAGTATGACAAGACCGAGCTGCTTGACCATATCTCCGTCATGATCCACACTTCGCTGCCGACAGTGCTTACATCGGGTGCCTAAAGCTCTTCCAGATACAGCTGTACCCGGTTCTGGATGATCTCTGCGGCCTCATGCGCGCTCTTATCCCCGGCAAAAAAGGCGGCTGCTTCTTCCCTAACAATGTTTCTGATTGTATTCCATTCCGTTTTTCTCGGAATACATTGTTCCAACAGCTCCAGATATTCCGGCAGATAGGAGGTTCCGTCCTCCCTGCCGGTCAACGGGATTACCTCCCTCTCCCCCATGACAAAGACCGGAATCGGAGCCTTCTCACCGTACATCTCAACCTGCTCCTTCACACAGTCCTGTAAGACATCCCTTCTCACCCAGTCTGTACAGTACCGCCGCTGTGTCTCATATTCCACCAGATAATTCAGGAAATCGTCAATGATCTCCCTGTGCTCTGCACCGGTGCTGACTGCCACGCATCCGTTGTAGAAATTGAAATAGCTGCCGCTATCGCCCTGTGTCGGATAACCTACACAATGATAGTCTTCTCCCATTGCCGCCAGTACTCTGCCAAATTCCAGAAAACCGCCATCGAAAGCATATGCCAGCGCCCTGCCCTCCGACATTTCCTGCCGTTGTTCCTCCAGCGGGAGGTTGCTGTCTCCCGTCGTTTCCTTGCCGTAACGCTTACACAGCTCAAGCAGCGCCTCAAACTTTGCTGTACCGTAGCTGCACTTCTTATCTGCAATATCCACAAATGGCGAGTTTTCCATGTCCGCCAATGCCAGCTCATACAGCATCTGGGCTGCTGTGGTGTCATAGGGCAGACTGACAAAACGCTCCAGCGCTGCACTTTCCCTTTCCTCCATCAACGCCAGCACCTCATCCAGCGTCCACGTTTTTTCTTTCCACATATTCCCGGAAACAAGCAGGGTCGAGACTGAAGTCTCACAAGTAATTCCGTATAGGACATTTTCCACCATACCGTTCTGCAGCACTCCCGGATAAATTTGCGAAACCGTCTCGTCGCGCAGAACTCCGTTTAAATCCTCCAAGGCACCTTTATCCTGCAGCGCAAGGAGCTGTTCTCTTCTCAGCACAAGAAGCTCCGGCCCGCTCCCCTGGGAAATGTCTGTCAGCAGCTGATTCAACAGCACATCCCCAAATACTCCGTCAGGAGACTTTACCTGTATTGTCACGCCCGGATGCCGTCTTGTGTAAGCTGCCGCGCAGTCACTCACATACTCCCCGAATGTCGTCATCAGGATCTCAATTTCCACCGGTTCCGCCTCCGGCTCATTTACCAGCCTGATCGCGTACTGTTCATTGCTCTCCTGAAAGAATGCAAAAATATCTCCTGCCGCATTCTGCAAAATTGCATCGCAACCGCTGGCCGGCATCTTATCATATATCATCTGACAACTGCCGACAGGTGCGTCCCAGCAGTACAGTCCTCCCCCATTCAGGAAATAGATCGCCCCGCTCCGGCTGAAATCCTTTTCTTCCCCTAAAAAGCCTTCCCCACTATATAAAACAGCCGTTTTTACCCCGTCAAAGGCAATCAGGGCAATTTGATCGTCCTGCGCTCTCCTGTACTCAAAAACCGGGATCCCCGCAGGCAGCTTTCCCCGATAGCTCAGCATCTCCTGTCTTTCCGTCGTCATCGTATACAGCAAAGCGCCTTCCCGGTCAAGGATATAGACGGCGGCTCCGTCGGCGGCACTGACATACGACCTCCCTTCGGCATCGCAGCAACATCCACTAATCATTTCGCCATTCTGCACGCCAAAGCCCGCTGTCGTCAGCGCAGGCAGCAGATCCACAGCTGCCGACA
Organism: uncultured Acetatifactor sp.; assembly: GCA_934402315.1. Lineage (GTDB taxonomy): Bacteria > Bacillota > Clostridia > Lachnospirales > Lachnospiraceae > Acetatifactor. The sequence continues at coordinate 74,710 of CAKRTS010000012.1, forward strand.
CGTTTCCGTCACGGTCGGCACTGGCGGCAAGCAGCTGAACCGTTGCTCCCTCCTCATCGTGTACCTGCAGAAAATATTGAAACGCACCTAAAACAATGTCCATCCCGACGATGTCAGCCCGCAGGTTTTCCATCTCTTCCAACACAGAAGCAAGCTCCGCCGCTCCCTCTGATGCCTTCAACGTAAGCGGCAGCGTCTCTCCGTCCATCCTGTCCGTATCATATTCCGTCAGAAGCCATTCCCTGCCCTCTTCTCCGTTGTGCAATTCGTAAAACTCCGACAGCACAAAATAGGATGCCCCGTCTGATGCGCGGAGACAGATGCCCGGTGTCCTTCCCTCCGCCCTCGGCAGAAAACCCTCCACATAGTCCGCGACCGACCACATTTTCCCGGCTTCCGTTATCTCCCCGGAAAATTTCCACTCTGTCGAAAGCAAATCCGTCTCCTTCTGCTGTGACTGCTCCGCAGAATTTTCCGTGTGGCCGCCTTCCACCGTCTCTGTGCCAGTCGTTCTCCCGCAGCCCGCCAGCAGGAAAACCGACATACCGAACAGCGCCAGCGCCTTTCTTATTGTTGATCGCATCCTTTGCCTCCTCGTGCATCGTTATTTAGAATTCCGCCAGCCACTGCTTCACGACCTCCACGTTTTCTTCGATCGCCCGTGCAATCTGCTCTGTCGGCATATTCATGGCTTTCAGATTTATGGCGGCAATTCGCTTGCCTTCATTTAGACCTTGTGTCCGGCCTATGTCCAGGCCTTCGCTCAAGCCCTCTTCCCTTCCCTCTTCCCTTCCCTCTTCCCTTCCCTCTTCCCTTCCCTCTTCCCTTCCCTCTTCCCTTCCCTCTTCCCTGACGTCATCATCATGCAATAGCTCTTTCATGTACTCCGCCCTCCATTCTTCATTCCTCCGGGCTCTGCCTACAGCTTTCTCAATCTTGCGCGTCAATGCACCTTCGGCTCTCCCCGTCTTGATATAATTATACAGCTCCTTCAGATGCTCCGGCACCTCTTCGGTGCTGCTGACACAGTTATAAAAAACCTTCTCCGTGCCATCCCGCAGGCACAACTCCTGATTCTCCTCGCACCGGTTCTGAAAGGAATATTTCACATATCCCAGTCCAAAGGGATCAAAAGTACAGATAAACAGCACCTTTCCCTCCGGCAGTTCCCGATAAGACTTCCCCTTGTCCAGATGATCCATGTCCATCGCAGACTGATAGAAGCGGCTTCTCCTCGGCAGCTCCAGCTTCTCCACCGCCTGATGATTCAGGTTCTGCATCTCCGCATCATAGAGATGGTTCCGGTCCCGCGTATACACATCCAGCCGAACCGGCTTGCCGTCCGTTGTGTACCGGAATTGCCGCTCCGTCTGGACGTCTTCCAGTTCTCCTACGGAACACTCTAACAGGCACTCCAAGACCTTCCGGCAAAGCTCCTTATCCTCCATCACCTTGCCAAACATGAAATCATCCGCAATCGTCAGTTCCTCATACCGTTTTGCCATTCGTACTCTCCTCACTCTTTCCGCAGGAGAATATACCGGCACAAGAATAAACTTCCGGTTCTCGCCATGTCTTCCCCCGCTCTATGATTGTCATTGGGTAATTAAGCAGGGATTTCTCTGAATTCATAGACATCGGCTTGCGCCGCACAGAAATTTGAAAATAGAAAATCTGCTTATGAGTATAAGAATAGCAGAGGATTATTTATTTGTCAACACCCCTTTTACGGTTGTAACTGATGCAGGGAAGTGATATAATTCAAAAATCGCATAATTTCTAAAACGGAGAACACTATGGAAATCAAATATAGACCTGCAGGAATTGAAGATGCCGAAACCTTAATAGCCATCTACAATGCCTCTTTTTACAGTGATTATATGAAATACGGACAATGTCCTGCCTATGGAAAAACAAGGGAAATGATGGAGCAGTCAATTCTAAATTATCCCAAATTCATTATAACCTGTGATGACATGCCCGTTGGCTGCGTTTCCTGCAAGGAAGAAGAACCTGGAGTATATGAAATTGGCTGTCTGTGCGTAATCCCCGAGTTTCAGGGAAAAGGAATCGGAACACAAGCCGTGAAATTTGTAATGTCCTATTACAAAGACTGGGATAAATTTACATTAATTACCCCCTCTGACAAAGACGAAAATGTAAAGTTTTATACGGAAAAATGCGGCTTCGATATTGTATCCACCGAAATGGACGGAAATGTTAAAGTCGTTCGCTTCGTTCTGGAAAATCCCTCCTAAGTATCGGAGGGATTTTTTCTGCCGCGGAGAGTGTGAGTCTGTCTAAATTGTACCCATACTTTCAGGCATCCATATTTTCGCAGGTACAAGCGTCCGATTTGTACATGCGCCTTTCCGTTTCTCGCACTTTCCGCAGGTACTCTCGCTCGATTTGTACATGCGCCTTTCCGTTTCTTCACTTTTCTCGGACATAATTTTAGGGACGCCTCTCCTACCGCAGAGAAGCGTCCCTCTAACATTTCACCTATATGAACTTGCACAGAAATCTCAGTGATCCTCTACACATTCAAATTTCCATAATTCCGACCATGGCAAGAACTACATCCCCGCGGATTGGCTTAACTGGGCAACGATCTGCTCCGTAGTCGCTCCCAGCTCGCTGATTTCCTGCCAGACAAAGCTCGTCGTACTTTTACTGTACCCTGCAAAGTAGTTCTCTGCCGCACTTTCATACTCTTCTTCTGTGATTGTATTTCCTTCAGCATCCTCGCAGGTGACGGTCGGCACTCCCTCGTCGTATATGGTCGTCCTGTAGGCTATCGGCGCTGTACTGATCCTTCCGTCCGAAAGAGTGAGTTCACGGACATTCTCATAATATTCCGCTGCCCCGTTCCTTATCCAATCATATACAGCATAAAAATAGCGCCCCTGTTCGTCCGTATAGGTCTCCAGCGTATCGGAAACAATATCCGGCTGGGAATCCCCTTCCGCAAAGTCTGTCTCGCACTCATTAAGCCCGTCATAGCTTGCATTGACCTCATAGAAGCTGCTGTAGGTATAAATTCCCGTGCCGGTGACATCAGCTACGATAATTTCATATCTTCCGTTATGGTCAAGATCCGTCACTGCATATTGGCAAAAATCGCCCGCATACTCCGTCGCCTGCATCCAAAGGTCTCTGCACTCCGCGATCACCTGCAGCTGCTCACTAAGACTTTTCCCCGACTGTTCTTCCTCCGGTAAAGACTCCGTGGAATCCGTTGTATCACCCGTGCCGCTGTTTTCCACTGTATCACTCTGCAAGATGTCCTCTGTATTTTCTGTTTCGGTCGCTCCGATGTCCCCCTCTGCTCCCGCGCCGCATCCGGCAAGCCCGATCAGACAGCCCATAATAACCGCTGTCAAAGACATTCTCTTCATCTGAATTCCTCCCCTACTTTCACTGTTCCATACAGGGAACATCCTAGCCCGGAAGCCCTCCCTTCGCAAGCAGAAAATCATGACAGAGTATCACCCTTCGTAACAGAAGAAACACCCCCGAAGACAGCACAGCCATGGGCGGGAATGGTAATCTGCAGCTTTCCGCCGGACACCTCCGCTGCGGCTCCGGTCCAGAGCTCTGTCAGCTTACAGCCCTCATCCATGCCCGCTGCCTGCAATTCCACCGAAAGCACCTTCTCCTCTTCGTTCAGGTTGAACAGTGCAAAATATTTCTGCCCTGTCTTTTCATTTGCTGCTCTCCAGATCGCCTTCTCATCATCCCGGCAGATCTGCCAAGGCTTGCACTCCGGCGTCAGCATTGCCAGCACTTCCCTGTTTGTCAGTAACTTCATCCGCCTGTCATCCATCTTCGTCAGTTCTCCGCCGATCATGAGCGGTGAGCCGAACAGACACCACAGCGTCAGCATGGTGTGCTCCTCATCCGGCGTAAAGTTCGAGCTGCGCTCTGCGCCGAAGCCCTTGCCGAGCTGCCCGACCGGAAGCATGTCGCAATCCGGAAAGCACCCTTCCGACACATGCTTCTGCCAGAGCTCACAGCGGTGGAACATATCCTTCAGCAGTCTCCAGTCATCCCAGAAATCATCCGTGATGCGCCACATATTGGCATAGGTCTCATAATGCCATGCTTCCTCGATGAGTGCAGGCCCCGGCGACAATGAGAGGACAATGCTCCTTCCACACTTCCGGATTGCCTTCGCCAGCATCTCAATCTCGTGCCGTGCGGAATAGGGATCGTGCGGATACATGTTGGTATTGCAAATATCATCACACTTTATAAAGTCCACGCCCCACTGCGCATAGAGCTCCAGAATCGAATCATAGTACGCCTGTCCCTCCGGCATGTTCCGCACACCGTACATATCCGGGTTCCATCTGCAGATTGAAGACGGATCAGCGATCTCGTTGGCAGTCGCCGCCGTTCCCTTTACCGGCAAGTGTCTGTGCGCGGCATCTCTCGGAATGCCCCTCATGATATGGATGCCCAGCTTTAAGCCGAGCGCATGTATATAGTCCGCCAACGGCTTGAAGCCTGCCCCATTGGCGGAAGACGGAAAGCGCTCCGGGTCCGGCAGCAGTCTGCCGTATTCATCCATCTCCAGATCATTGAAGGGAATATACTGATACTTGTCTCTCTGGCTCCCCGCACCGTGCGCAAACCATTCAATGTCGATCACCACATACTCCCAGCCGAACTCCTTCATATTTGCCGCCATGAAATCGGCATTTGCCTTGATCTGCTCCTCATTCACCGTCGTATCATAGTAGTCATAGCTGTTCCACCCCATCGGCGGTGTCAGTGCAAATTTGTTCTTATCCATCTTCTCCTCCTTTTATTTTAATTAGTATTTTTCTGACATTCTTGTCTTCCTCTGTAATTTCAATTATAATAATATATATCGTGTTTCACAAGGATAAAAAGCTGACTGAAAGGGTAATTTTCTGATGCATAGAAACAGAAGCTGCTTCGGCGTACTGAATATAGATGAGCAGGATTCTCCCCTCCTGCTCTACGACGGCGGGATCGAACTGCGCCAACGGGAAAAATACGATTTTAACAATGCCGAACGCCCGGATTTCAAAGGCTTTCTCTTCCAGTACACACTGGACGGAGCGGGCTATTTTCAACAGGATGGCATCACCACGGCACTCCCGCCCGGAACCGGCTTCCTCGTGCCTGTCCCGGGCGACAGCAGATATTTTCTCGGCGAGTTTCCCTGGGAACTCCTGTATCTACACTTTGACGGAGCGGCGGCACAGCCTCTTGTCCAGCGGATTTCTGCCCTCACCGGCGGCATTCTGCATCTTTCGCCGGAAAGCTCACCGATCCATATGCTCTTAAATCTTCAAAACCGCCTTACCTCCGGCGGACATCTGGCGAAATATGAGGGCGGCGAATTTCTCTATCGGTTTCTATGCGCTCTGCTGCGCGAAATCGAACAGCCGAAGGGGAAAACCGTCCCTTCGCTCGTCAAACACGCTTCCGAGCTGATGCAGTCGGAATATGCGGTGCTCTCCAGTGTGGAAGAGCTCGCCCAGCGCCTGCATGTCTCCACCGCCCACCTGACAAGGCAGTTTTCCGCCTGCATGGGAGTCAGTCCCATACGCTACCTGACAAAGCTGCGTCTGGAGGCCGCCATGAATGACCTTCTGAACTCCGAAGCCGATCTCGAGACAGTTGCCCGCAGGAACGGCTTTGCCGGAGGAAACTACTTCTGTAAGGTCTTCCGCAGAGCCGTCGGACTCTCTCCCACCCAATACAGGCGCCTAAAGCGCTGAGATGCGCCGATAAGGCACTCTTGCCGCTGGGACAGCCAGCGACGCATTTTTCGTATGTACCGACTGATCGTCAAAGAAAATCTGGGCACCGAATGCCCTCAGAAACTCCTTCTTTTCCATGCCGCCCAGGAAGAAGGCTTCATCGACCCACACATTCCACGCCCGCAGTGTGCGGATCACCCTCTCATGTGCTGGAGCGCTGCGCGAGGTGACAAGCGCCGTCCTGATCGGACAGTTCTCCCTTCCGAGCTCCCGCTGCAGAGCGGAAAGCTTTTTCAGGAATTTTGCAAAGGGACCCTCCTCAAGCGGTTCCATCGCGTGTACTCTCTCATTTTCCTCAAATGCCTCCAGCCCTTCCCGCTGGAAAATTGCCTCTGAGGCATCGGCAAAGAGCACGGCATCTCCATCGAATGCGATCCGTATCTGTCCTGCCTTGACCGGCATTGGAATTACCTCTGTCGTCCTGCCTTCCCCGTGCCCATATCCGTTGCTTTCCTGCACGCCCTCCGTACAGATAATCCCCGCAGCAATACCATTGTCAATCGCACACTGTACATCCTCCTCACAGGCAGACAGAAACAGGTCTGTTCCGAAAGCGGAAAGATAGGGGGCGAGCGATGCGCCGCTGACCAGCACGGAGCGCGTGATCGGCAGACCGTAATGAGTGATCGAGTGAAATACCCTGAGCGATGTGTCCGGACTGTTATGGGACATGATAATCACTTCAATCAACTCCCGCCCTTCCACGCAGTCATTCAGTCTTAACAGCGACCGTATCAGCCGAAACCCCGACCCGGGCTTCAGCACCTCCTTCTCGTGCTCGACCTGATACCTGCAATATGCCTCCAGCCCCTGCTTCTCGAAAATCTCATTCTCCACAGTCAGATCAAACAAGGCTCTTGAGGAAACTCCAATCACCATTTTCTTCTCTTCTCTGCCTGTTCCGGCAGCTTTGTCCGTCCGTTTCACCGTCATATGTTTCACCCTCCGTCACAGAGAGCCCTTTTCATTACCTGAGTCGGTTGCACTCATACTTTTCCAGAGTCAGAAGACAATTCTTCAGCGCTTCATACCGCTCCTCCGTATCGCCGTCCTCGATTTCCACATCGGATGCGATCGCCATGGTCGTGATCATTTCATCCGTGATCCGGTGATGCAGTCCGGCAAGGATATTCAGACGCTGCTCATAACTGTCCGCATCCAGAAACTCCAGCACGAGCGGATCAAGAGCGGCCTCGCCGTCCGGTTCCTCCGGCTGCGGGGCGGGCTGGATATCCGACTGCAAAGTTAGCTGTGAGGCAGGCTGCTTCTCCTCCGTCCTGCCTGCGCTGCTTTCCATGCTGTCCGCCGACTCCCTCTTCTGCCTGTCCGCCTCCGGCCCCTGCAGCTCAAACCGGAACTCCTGTGCCGCCTCCGGGTATTTCTCCCTGTCAACCCTGCTGACAAACATGGAGAGCGGTCTCGCGTAGGTCTTAAAATCTCCGTACAGTGCCTGATAAATGACAAGCTGCTCACCTGTCTCTGTGTGCTCCGCTATCGCCGTAATCTGATAAAGGTCTCCCTTAAAATGCTTGTAAATTTCATGTGGTTTCGGAATAAATGCCATGTCCGGGGCTCCTTTCTATCTGAAAAATTCGTTCTGAAAAGCTCATTCTGAAAAACTCTTATAGAAAGTATACCCCACATTTTCTGAAAAGTCATATCTTTTCTCTGCCTTACTGTGTGTTGTCTAAAAATTTATGGCAGAAAACAGCATTCTCATCGGCAAATTCAAGCTCTGACAGTTCCCTGACCAGCGCTTCCCGCTCCGCATCCTCCAGCCCGTCAAAATCGCCGTGATGAAGTGTCACGGTATACACACGGCTTCCGTCTGCCCCGACCACGCGCGTCAGCATGACACCGCTGTTCTGATACCCCTGTGCGTTCAGAAACCTCCTCGCATCCCGGACAAGCTGCTCCTCCTTTTCCCGATAATATCCCTCCAGCTCCGCCTGATCGAGCGAAGATCTGCTCATCACCGTCGCTGTAAAGAAAAAGGCTGCAACCAACACCAACAGTATTGTTGCAGCCCAGAACCCAAGACTGCCTGCATTTTTTCTCATTGTCCCTCCTCCGTGTCGAATCGATGTTCAAATGATCTTTACAGGCATATCATATAAAATTTAAAGTCCAATAAAACTCTCTCAATGAGCCATAGCGGGGATAATTTCTTTCTCCCTCTCTACCTGCACTTCCTCCGCCAGATCCTGCGGAATACAAATGCAGCCACACATGCCGCCAAGGTCTCGGTCAGGACAAATGCCCACCACACCCCCGACGCCTCCATGCTCCGGCTCAGAAGATATGCCGCCGGGATGATGACGACGATGTACCGGAGCAGTGAGATCGTAAGCGATGCCAGCCCCTCGCCAAGCGCCTCAAGCGCCCCGGAGCAGTTCACAGATACCGACGATACGACAAAGCCAAGGCTGATGATGCGGAGAGCCGTCCTGCCGATCAGTATCGTATCCGCATTCTCCGTAAAGAGTCCGATCAGCTGCTCCGGCAGGAGATAACATGCCGCCGTTCCCAGCGCCATAATCAGCATAATCATGCCAAGGGACAGTCTGCTGATCTTCTCCACGCGCCGGTTTTCGCCCGCGCCGTAATTATAGCCGACCAGCGGCCTGATCCCTTGAATGATTCCGTTCGCCGGCAGATAGATAAAGGTCTGGAGCTTATAGTACGCGCCGAGGACAAGCACATAGGTCTCGGAATATGCCGCAAGAATCCCGTTCAGCGCGGAGATCAGCACGGAGGGCAGCGCCATGTTGAGCGTTGCGGGAATGCCGATCCCATACATGCGCCCGCAGACCTCCCTGCCCGGCTTCAGCTTCTCCCTTCGGATGCTGACGGGCAGCGGTCTCGCCTTTGCAAAGCCCATGTAAGCTGCCAGTGTCAGCACCTGCCCGATTCCCGTCGCAAGCGCAGCACCTTTGATCCCCATTCTCGGGAAAATTCCGATGCCGAAGATCAGAAGCGGGTCCAGAACAATATTCGCCACGAAGCCGATCACCATACAGAACATCGTCTCCTTCATTCTCCCGACCGCCTGAAAGATCTTCTCATAGGTGATCCCGACATTGACCGCTATGGCAAAGAGAAAGACAATATAGGAATAGTCCAGCCCCAGCCGTACCACCGTGTCCTTCGAGGTAAAAGCTCCCAGAAATGCCCGCATACCGATAAAACAGAGCGCCATCAGCAGGATTCCGTGCAGCACGCTGAACAGGATTCCCTGCGTCGCGGCTTCATCCGCCTTCTCCTTCTTCTCCGCCCCAAGATAAAATGCAATCATGGCGTTTACGCCAACACCAAAGCCGACCGCCACGGCAGTCATCAGGTTCTGTGCGGGGTATACGAGGGACAGCGCCGTCATGGCATCCTCGGAAAGCTTTGCCACAAAATAGCTGTCAACGATATTGTAAAGGGAATTGAACGCCATCGAAAGCATCATGGGCAGCACCATGGACAGCACCAGCGGAAATATCTTCTTCTCTTTCATAAAGGTCTGATTCATTAGTTTCTCCTCCTGCGGACAAAAAAACCGCCACACAGCCGTTAAGCTATGTGGCGAAAAAAGATTTCTAATCTTGAAAAATCCACACCCATTGGGTTTTATGTCGTCATTATAAGGGATATTCCCTTAAAAAGCAACAGATATTTAAGTCACTCGCAGTCACAGGTCTTGGCAACCACGCTCCGCAGGTTCCGGTTGCCCAAGAAGCCGCACGCCTCCAGCCCCTTCTCGATGATCTCATGCCAGCTCCGGGCGGAAAGCTCTACAACGCTGTCATCGTCAAACTCTATCGTGCAGGCATTCTCCACCTGGCAATTATTTCCACAGGCAATCTTATACATATTCTTTCTGCTGATCGCCCCGATCTCCTCCAGCGTGTTAATCATGCGGTAAACCGTCGCCGTGCCGATCTGTTTATCCTGCTTTGATGCCTTATAGAAGATCTCCTTACAGCAGGAGCAGTCTTCCTCCAGAATGATGTCCAGCAGCATAAGGCGCTGCTTCGTGATGCGGCAGCCCTGTTCGCGGAGCTTCTGGATGATAAGCTCTCTCTGCATCTGCGTCCTCTGATAGCTCCTCATATTCCCCGAACCATTAGCGGTCTGTACTCCACCCATTCGTTATCTCCCTTTCTTTATCCAAAAGCAGGCAATGCGAAACTCAAAGCCTTCCGTAAACAGTTGCACAAGATGCACCTGACCACAGGCAGCGCACTCCGGAGCCGCCGGTGCTTACATGGCGTACTTGCAGGCACCGTATACTTCGGTGCCTTGTGCACACGCTGCGAGCGGAGGGTAGCGCAAGCGTGCCTGCGGTGGTCTGTGCATTTTGTACAACGTCACTGGCAAAAAAAGAGTTTCGCAATCGCCTGACCGCTGCCCTGTTAGTGGGAGCAGCCCTTGCAATGAGAACAGTCGCCGCCACAGGCAGACTTTCCGCTCTTTTTATCCTTTATCAGGCTGCGCACGATCGCCGCCACAACAAGTACCAGTACCGCACCTACTAAAAATGTTCCCATATCGGATGCCTCCCATCTGAATTACAATAAAGACACGGGGAGGGATCGCCGTTCCGCAACCCCTCCCCCATCAGTCTCATTACTTTACAACATTCTTATTCTTGTCAGGTCTGAAAAGCATATAGAAGAAAAATGCTACAATCAGGATTGCAATGATGCTCCAGATGCCGAAGCTGCATGCTCCTGTGAACAGTCCTGCGATTCTGTATACTACCAGAGATGCCAGATAAGCCAGACCACACTGATAGCCGATTGCGAACCAGAACCACTTGGTATTGTTCATCTCTCTCTTGATCGCACCCATTGCTGCGAAGCAGGGAGCGCAGAGAAGGTTGAATACCAGGAAGGAGAAGCCGCTTGCACCGGTGAACGCACCTGCCATGTTCTGGTAGATGGTTCCGTCACCGCTGCTGTAGAGGATACCCATTGTACCTACAATGTTCTCCTTTGCAACCAGACCGGTGATAGATGCAACGGTTGCCTGCCAGTTGCCCCAGCCCTGAGGAATGAAGATCCATGCGATAGCGCTGCCGATCTTTGCCAGAATACTGAACTCGATCTCGTCCTCAGCAAGCATTCTGAAGGTACCGTCAACAACTCCGAAGTAAGTCGTGAACCATACAACGATGGTGGAAAGCAGAATGATGGTTCCTGCCTTCTTGATGAAGGACCAGCCACGCTCCCACATGCTGCGCAGTACAGCGCTGACCTTCGGCCAGTGGTAAGCGGGAAGCTCCATAACGAAGGGAGCCGGATCGCCGGAGAACATCTTTGTCTTCTTCAAAATAATACCGGAGCAGATAATTGCTGCAATTCCGATGAAATATGCACTTGCAGATACAAGCGGTGAACCGCCGAAGATCGCACCTGCGATCATTGCAATAAAGGGAACCTTTGCACCACAGGGGATGAAGGTTGTTGTCATGATCGTCATACGGCGGTCCTTTTCGTTCTCGATCGTTCTGGATGCCATGACACCGGGAACGCCGCAGCCCATACCGATCAGCATAGGAATGAAGGACTTACCGGAAAGACCAAACTTACGGAAGATACGGTCCATGATGAATGCGATACGAGCCATATATCCGCAGTACTCAAGGAATGCCAGCAGGATGAACAGTACCAGCATCTGAGGCACGAAGCCCAATACAGCGCCGACACCTGCTACAATACCATCAACGATCAGACCCTGCAGCCACTCAGCGCAGTTGATCTTCTCAAGGCCTGTGGAAATTGCATCCGGGATACTGGGAACGAACACACCGTACTCCGCAGGATCAGGCTCCTCACAGCCGTAAGACTTTGCAACAGCCACAGCGTCAACCAGCTCATCATAGCTTGAAGAAACTTCCTCAGTTGCCAGAGTCTCCTCATCCTCTACAAGATAGGTTGCCTCTGCGGAAGCGTCGAACATGCCAACCAGCTCATCCAGTGCCGCTGCCGCCGCATCGCCGTCAAACTCCCCGGACTCTGTGTCCAGAGCGTCTGCGATTGCATCCACATCCATTCCCTGCTCTTCCGCATAGGAGACAAAGCCGTCGATTACCGTCTGTGCATCACCATACTCCTCGGAAACCTCGCCGTAAGCCTTGGAACCGATGCCGAAAAGATGGAAGCCGTCACCGAAAAGGTTATCATTTGTCCAGTCGGTTGCCGCAGCACCAACCGTTGACATTGCGATATAGTATACCAGCCACATTACTACAAAGAAGATCGGCAGCGCCAGAATACGGTTTGTTACGATCTTATCGATCTTATCGGAAACCGTCATCTCATTCTTTGCCTTCGCCTTCTTTAAGCAGCTTCCGATGATGGAAGTGATGAAGCTGTATCTCTCGTTGGTAATAATGCTCTCGGTATCATCATCGAAAGCATCCTCCAGAGCCTTGATCTGGGCTGACACATCGGGAGTGCTCTTCATGGCAGCGCCGATCTTGTCATCCTTCTCCAGCAGCTTGATTGCGAAGAATCTCTTCTGGCTCTCTTCCTCTGCTGTCAGCTTTGCCTCTACCTCGCTGATCGCGTTCTCCAGCTTTGCGTCAAACTTATGTACCAGCTTTACGGGAGCCTTCTTCTTTGCAAGAGCGATTGCCTTCTTTGCAAGCTCCTCGATACCGGTTCCCTTCTGTGCGGAAATCTCAACTACCTCACATCCAAGACTCTCGGACAGCTTTGCGGTGTTGATCTGGTCTCCGCTCTTCTTGACAATATCCATCATGTTGATTGCCATGATGACCGGAATGCCAAGCTCGATGACCTGTGTGGAAAGATACAGGTTTCTCTCAAGGTTTGTTCCGTCGATGATATTGATGATCGCATCGGGCTTCTCATTGATCAGATAATTTCTTGCCACCACTTCCTCAAGAGTATACGGGGAAAGTGAATAGATACCGGGTAAGTCCATCAGAGTGACCTCTTTGTCGACCTTCAGCTTACCTTCCTTTTTCTCTACCGTTACACCGGGCCAGTTACCTACGTACTGGTTGGAACCGGTCAATGCATTAAATAATGTTGTTTTACCGCAGTTAGGGTTACCTGCTAATGCAATTTTGATTGACATTTTGTTCCTTCTTCCTCTCTCAAAGATTTGTCTTTACTACCTTCGGTTAGCTTATGCTAACTATTCTTCCTAAAAAAAGACGCAGTCACAATTTCAGTTTATTCTACCTCAATCATTTCCGCATCTGCTCTGCGCAGGGAAAGCTCATAGCCTCTCACTGTCACCTCGACGGGATCACCCAGCGGAGCTACCTTTCTCACATAGATCTCCACTCCCTTTGTAATTCCCATGTCCATGATACGTCTCTTGACAGGTCCTTCTCCGGAAAGCTTCTTGACCGTTACGGTCTGCCCAACGGCAACTTCCTTCAGTGTTTTCATAACATTCTCCTTCCTATTTCTCTTACACCATTATTTTATTCGCCATATCTTTTCCTATGGCAACTCTGGATTCCTTGATGTTCACGATGATATCGCCCGCCGCTTCGGAAATCACCGTCACACTGCTGCCGACAACAAAGCCCAGCTTCTCCAGAAACAGTCTGGTCTCCTCCTTGCCACCGACCTTCTTGATAACATTGCTCTCCCCTGCAGGAACCATTGACAAAGGCATCATGCATTCTCCTTTCGTACGCCATCACTATTTGAGAATCATTTTCATTTCTTCACTGGTTAGTATATGCGAACTTTTGTCGGTTGTCAATAACTTTTTTATATTTTTTTTAGGAAATAGGAACTGCCACATCACTCACGCTTTTCCGTGGGATATGGCAGTCCTCTGGCTTTGTATTTCTTCTATATATAAGGCTGGTTGTCCACCTCTTACTGGATCTCCTCCAGCTTGTAGATGAACTTGACGCTGCCCTCCATGTCGTCCGCGATGCCCGCGTAGGAACGATAGCTCTTCGCTGCATCTGCCGCAGCCTTGAAGCGGTCAAGCTTCTCGCTCAGACTGTCCTCGTCAAAGGCATCAAGGATCCTGCTGATACCCTCCTCGTCAAAGGTCACAAGTCCGTCTCTCAATTCCATTGAACCGTCCTTAAGCTGCTTTACGCCGTCCAGCAGCGCATCTGAGCCTTCCGTGAGGGAATCAATGCCCTTCTTTAACGTGTCAGTGCCGCTCTTAAGGCTCTCCGTACCTGTTGCAAGCTCTCCCGCACCGGAGGCAAGTGTTCCTGCGCCGCTTTCCAGCTGTACCGCGCCGCTCTCCAGCTGTGCCGCACCTTCCTTCGCCGAAGCCACACCGTTGGTGTAGGCGATCAGTCCCTGATAGAACTGGTTATAGCTGTCAAGTGATGCCTTAAGTCCGGCGATCTGCGCTGCACCGGCGCTCAGATTGCCCGCCTGCGCCTGCATCTGCTGCTCCACGTTGGTCTGGATCAGTTCATTTTTCTTCGCGGCTACATTGGCATCAATCAGCTCCTGCTTCTTCGCCGCTACATTGGATTCAATCGCCGCCTGAACCTCTGCGGACTGCATATTTGCGTCCACCGCTGCATCAATCTGGGCTGCAAGCGCCTGTAAGGCTGCAAGCTGTGCATCCCCGCCGGAGACGGATATGCCCTTCGCCTGCTCATACATCTCGCGGCTGAAGCCGGGACATGCATTCTGGACAGTGTCGGACGCGATGACCTGCGCCAGTACATTCTCTCTGACCGCATCGGTCACTCCTGCCCTGATGGCTGCATCGCTCTTCTCGACCTCCGCAGCCACTGCCGCCGTGATCGCCGGTGTATTGTTCTCCACCTCAGCCGTCACCGCTGCGACCACCTGCTCATACACGGTACCCTGGATCTCGCTTCCACCGAGCTGGCTCAGAAGACCGTCCAGAAATGCCGCATAGTTATCGATCGTCATGTTTGCCGTAACGCCGAGCTGCTGCATCTGTGCGTTGCTGTTCAGCGTGTCATTCGCCGTCTTCAGCAAGGTCTCAAATACCTGCCTTGCTCCGCCGGTCAGCTCCCCATTCTTGGAGACCAGAGTGCCGAGTCCGGCATTGAGCTGTGCCGCGCCGCTCTTCAAGGAACCTGCACCGTTTTTCAGGGTACCCGCACCGTCTGCCAGCTTCTTTGCACCGTCGCGCAGAGTACCCGCACCGCTCTGCAGGTCTCCCACTCCCTTCGCCAGCTGCTCCACGCCGTCCTTTAATTCGCCGGACTTGTCATAGAGCGTCGCAAGACCGTCATACAGGTCGGAGGAGCCGTCCAGCAGCTGCGTCATGCCGTCTGCCAGATCCTCCATGGCATCGCTCAGCTCATCCAGACTGTCCACCTCGTCCAGATTCAGGCTGCTGAACAGATTGTTGACCGCAATACAGTAGGTGCTGCCCAGAGAGAAATCCTTCACATCCGCCTCTACCTCCACATAATCCGGGATGTCAATGTCCTCATCCAGCTGGAGATTCTCATTCATTCCGGGGAACGCAAGACCGACAACAACGGACTTATCCCCGTCATTTACGAGCTTTCCGGAGGAAACCTCCACATTGGAAAACTGCTGCCCGTCGAGGATCATTCCCGTCACGACTGTGAACGGAACGGCGATCTCTTCCTGCTTTCCGGCAATTTCCGCCGTCACATATTCCTTTGCCTCGAAGCTGTAACGGATTACCACATGCCCGCTCTTCCCGGCGATCTCCGACGCCGAAAGCTCCTTGCCGTCCAGCGTGTAGGCTGCCTTCACCGTCAGAGGCAGTTCCTTGTCAGAGGTGCCCTGATAATAGACATCCCCGCCCTCCGTATTCCAGACATAATTTTCACCCGTCACGGTAAAGCTCTCGCCGTTCTTGACCGCCTCGACATCCTTCAGCCCGGTGAAGTCCGTAAGGCTCTTCTCCTGTCCCGCATTCTTGATCCAGTCACTGACAATGATCTTGTTGCTGCTGCCGTCCGCCCCTGCCATGACATAGACGGTCTCCTCCTTGCTGATCGCCGCATCGGATGCCGGACTCCAGAGGTTCTTGACAGTGTCCTTCAGCTCCTCTTCCATCTTCTTCTCATCACTGCTCTTGCCGGAGCTGTTATTCTTTCCCATCGCATATACATTGCTTCCCGCCACGCCGATGACCAGCGCCCCGGCGAGACATACCGCACCGATTTTGATTGTCTTGCTCTTCTTCTCTATCATGATAACGCTTCCTTTCCTATTCTGGTTGCTTCCTTCACTTTCTTCTTCCGAAACCCGATGCTTGTCGCACAGATCACTCTGTCAAACAGCATGAACATCGCCGGCAGTATCAGAATAACACTGAACATGCTGACAATGGCGCCCCTCGCCATCAGATTGCAGAGAGACTTGATAATGTCAATGTCCGAGTAAACCGCCACACCGAAGGTTGCTGAGAACAGTCCCAGAGCACTGACAATAATGGAAGGGATGGATGCCCCGAGTGCATTGCTGATCGCTGTTCTCTTATCGCAGCCGCTGTATCTCTCCTCCTTGTACCGGGTCGTCATCAGGATCGCATAGTCAACCGTTGCTCCCAGCTGGATCGTGCTGATACAGATCGGTGCAATAAACGGCAGCGACGTCCCCGTAAAGTGCGGCAGACCAAGGTTGATG
Source organism: uncultured Acetatifactor sp. (assembly GCA_934402315.1). GTDB lineage: Bacteria > Bacillota > Clostridia > Lachnospirales > Lachnospiraceae > Acetatifactor. Next base: position 91,103 of record CAKRTS010000012.1, read on the forward strand.
AAAATGGAAAACTCGATTACTGCCACCAGGATCACCGGAAGGGTGATACTCTTTTCCACCAGTGCAATGATGACAAAGATTGCAATAATGGAGATCGCATTTACCACCTTGAAGTCCTCGTCCGTTGTCTCGATCAGATCCTTCGTACACGGAGCCTCGCCGATCAGCATTCCCGTCGAATCATATTTCTTCAGAATCTCATTCAGCGCATCGATCTGTGCATTGACCTCGTCCGATGCCACCTTGTATTCCGAGTTGGCGAGGATCAGCTCCCAATTATCGCTCTTCAGCATGTCATTCACGGACTTCGGAAGCATTTCCTCCGGCACGAGGGAGCCGACGACCGACTCCATGCCGAGCACATATTTCATGCCGTCCACCTGCTCCATCTCGGAGATCATGCTCCTGACATCCTTCGCGGAGACATCCGTGCTCACCAGAATCATATGTGTGGAACCGACATCAAACAGCTCGTTCAGCTTGGAGTTGGCGATAACGTAATCCATGTCCTCCGGCAGGCTGTCGCTCATGTCGTAGTAGACCTCTGCATTCGTCTTCTGGTATCCGTAAAATGCCGGGATCAGAATGACAAGGAACAGGACGAGGAAAACCGGGAAACGCTTTGTAATTCCCGCTGCCAGCTTTCCCATATCCGGCAGAAGCGAACGGTGCTTCGTCTTTGACAAGACCTTATCAAGCACAAGGATCATTGCGGGAAGTGTCGTCACGCAGCCGATCACACCGAGCACAACGCCCTTCGCCATGACGATTCCGAGGTCGCGCCCCAGCGTATAGCTCATGAAGCACAGCGCGATAAATCCGGCGACTGTCGTGATGGAGCTTCCGACAACAGAGGTCAGCGTCTTGCTGATGGCAATGCTCATTGCCTCCTTGTTGTCATCTACCTGCTCCTTCTGCTCCTCGTAGCTGTGCCACAGGAAGATCGAATAGTCCATCGTGACTGCCAGCTGCAGAACGGCGGAAAGTGCTTTCGTCAGATAGGAAATCTCCCCGAGGAAATAATTGGTTCCCATGTTCAGCAGGATCGCCATGCCGATACTTGCAAGGAACACAAAGGGAATGATCCAGTTGTCAAGGAAGATCATCATGGCAACGCAGGCAAGCAGAACCGCAAGTCCTACATAGATCGGTTCCTCTTCCTCACACAGATTCTTTAAGTCTGTTACCATCGCCGACATGCCGGATACAAAGCACTGTTCCCCGGCGAGTTTCCTGATCTCGCTGATCGCATCCATCGTCGCATCCGCGGAGGTCGAGGAGTCAAAGAAGATCGCCAGCATCGTGGCATCCCCGTTGTTAAACGCATTGTAATACTTGTCAGGCAGAAGCTCCATCGGCACGGAGACATCCGTGAAGCTGTCGTACCAAAGCACCGTCTCCACATGCTCCACCGTCTCGAGGTCTGTCTTCAGCGCCGAGACATCCTTCGGTGCCATGCCCTCAATGATAACAAAGGAAAAAGCACCCTTGCCGAAATCCTCCATCAGGATATCCTGCCCTGTGACCGTATCGATGTCCTCGGGAAGATAGGTCAGCATATCATAGTTAATTCTCGTACTTACCATTCCGATCACTGACGGAACCAAAAGCACCAGTGCCAGAATGAGAATTGGGATGCGGCACTTTACGACCGCTTTTCCGAATTTCATGTTCATCTCCTCCTTCTCTCTTAACTGCCACCCATTTTATGCATAATTTTCCCGTTTGGAAATATACAGAAAAAGAGTGGTGTCGAAAAAACATACACCACTCTCAAAAAGTCCAACTTTTGTACATTCACAGCATTTTGCACAAATCTTATAGTTAATTTATGTATTGTTTATACAAATTTTATTTTTGCAGTTTCTCAAGCACAAGCTCGATATTTCCCCTCAGCATACTGCCCACGCGCTTGATATATTGCAGGGGATCATACTTCATGCCGCTGCCCAGCCAGTCTAAGATCAGCCCGACGAGCGCCGACCGGTAGAAGTCCTCGATCAGCTTCTTGTCCTCCTCCGACACCGTCATTCCCTGCGCCGCGCGCTCCACATACTGGCGCATGACCTCGCCCGCTATGCCGTTCAGATAGCGCTCGAGGTTCTCTCTCTCAACCGAATTATAAATATGGTAGATCAGCCGCTTATTTTCCAGTGCAAACTGTGCCGCCGAAATAAAGCTGTCCTCCCACGAAAAGACATCCTCACGGCTCAGTATGATCTTCCTCGTCTCCTCGGTGAAAATACTCTCCAGCAGCGCCGGAATGTCCGCGAAGTGATAGTAAAAGGTATTCCGCGCGACACCGCACCGGTCCGTGATGTCCTTTATCTTGATTTTATCCAGAGGTCTCTCATTCAAGAGCTCGATAAATGCCTCCGCAATCGCCTTCTTTGTCAGCTGTGACATGCTCGCCCTCCCGGGTGCTTTGACCCTCGTAATCTCCATTATACAGGTTTCATCCAAAACTTGCCAGATAAATTTGCTTTCACGGCAAAACTATGCTACACTGAATCCATGAAGTAAACGCATACAGACCATAGTTTATATCGTATAGCAGAATCGAGGATAGAAATGGCAGTAAACGAATCAGCAGAAAATTATCTGGAAACCATATTGGTTCTGAGCAGACAGCTTCCCGTCGTCCGCTCGGTGGACATCGCCGCAGAGCTCGGCTTTAAAAAGTCCAGCGTCAGTGTCGCAATGAAGAACCTCCGCCAGAAGGAGCATATCGTCATGGACAAGTCCGGCTTCATCACCCTGACCCCATCCGGCCGTGCAATCGCCGAAATGATCTACGAGCGCCACGAGCTCCTGTCGGGCTGGCTGATGCAGCTGGGTGTCGATAAGAATATCGCTCTTGAGGATGCGTGCAAGATCGAGCATGTCATCAGCAAGGAGAGCTTCGACGCCATCAAACGGCATCTCGGAATCACGATCTGAGCTTAAGGTTTCTCCAGACACACCACGCGCCCTCCGGCGCGTGTTTTTTTCATGTCGATCAGCCGCTGGTTCTCGCTTCCGCGGAACGCCAGCCGCAGGTTTTTCTTTTCTTCCACAAACTCCCCGTCGACCAGCACATCGATCAGCTCCAACAGCCGCCGGATCGTCTCGTCGCCCTCCGCCTCCCACTTTAACAGATCGGACTCATAAGTATAGCCGGTATAGCACCAGATACTCTTTCCCGGATATGCCTTCCGCACTGTCTCCATGATGTGCAGCACCGTCCCACGGTTCTGCGGCTCCAGCGGTTCACCGCCGAGCACGCTGAAGCCCCTGATGTAATCCGGGGCGAGCGCACGCAGAATCTCCGCCTCCGTCTCCTCCGTGAACGGCTGTCCGTAACAGAAATCCCATGCCTCGCTGTTAAAGCAGCCCTTGCAGGCATGTGTGCATCCGCTGACAAACAGGGACACACGGACACCGGGGCCGTTGGCAACATCCGTCTTTTTTATCGCAGCATAATTCATTGAACTTCCTCGCTTCCGCGCTGACTGCGCCACATCTCCTACAGATGCAGCACCCTCGCCTTGATCTCCTTCGTCTTCCCCGCGTTCCAGAAATTCTCTCCCAGATACCCGCAGGTACGCCTTGTGACGTTCATCTTGGAATGATCCTTGTTATGGCACTGCGGGCATTCCCACTCATTGTCCTCGTTGACAATAATCTCTCCGTCAAAGCCGCAGACATGGCAGTAGTCGGATTTGGTGTTAAACTCTCCGTACTGGATATTGTCATAGATAAAGCGGATCAGCTCCTCGATCGCGTCGAGGTTGTTGACCAGATTCGGAATCTCAACATAGGAGATTGCACCGCCCAGAGATTTATTCTGGAACTCGCTCTCAAAGGCAAACTTTGTAAAGGCATCGATCGGCTCCCTGACATCCACATGGTAGGAATTTGTGTAATAGCCCTTGTCCGTCACATTCGGAATATCGCCGTATTTCTCCCGGTCGATACGCGCAAACCGATAACAGAGCGTCTCCGCCGGAGTGCCGTACAGCGAGAAGCCGATGCCTGTCTCCTGCTTCCACCTTGCCGCCGTGTCCTTCAGATGATCCATGACGCGCAGCGCAAATTCCTTGCCCTCGGGCTTCGTGTGGCTGCAGCCCTTCATCAGCCAGGTCAGCTCATACAGACCGATGTAGCCGAGCGACATCGTCGAATAACCGTTGAGCAGAAGCTTGTCAATCGTCTCGCCCTTCTTGAGTCTGGCGATTGCTCCGTACTGCCAGTGGATCGGGCTGACATCCGACAGCGTGCCGAGCAGCGCCTTATGTCTGCACATCAGCGCCTCATAGCAGAGTTCGAGACGTTCATCCAGCAGCCGCCAGAATACCTCCTCGTTCCCCTCCGCGATAATGCCGATCTGCGGCAGGTTTAAGGAGACAACGCCCTGGTTGAACCGTCCCTCCCATTTATAGTTCCCGTTCTCATCCTTCCACGGGGAGAGGAACGAGCGGCAGCCCATGCAGGAGAACACATTTCCCTCGTAGTTCTCGCGCATCTTCTTGGCGGAAATATAGTCCGGGTACATTCTCTTCGCAGAGCACTGCGCCGCCAGCTTTGTCACATAATCGTACCTTCCGCCCCTTAAGCAGTTGTTCTCGTCGAGCACATAGACCAGCTTCGGAAAGGCTGGCGTGACATAGACACCCTTCTCATTCTTGGTTCCCTGAATCCGCTGGCGCAGGATTTCCTCAATGATCTGTACCGTCTCCTCGACATATTCATCGTTCTCGTCTATATGGAGGAACAGCGTCACAAAGGGCGACTGGCCGTTTGTCGTCATCAGGGTGTTGATCTGGTACTGGATCGTCTGGACGCCGGACTTTAACTCGTCCTGCAGACGTATCTTCACGATCTTCTCCTTCGTCACGGCATCTATGCTGTCGCCCAGCTCCTCGTCGAGCTGATGCGTGAACTTCTCCCTGCTCTTGCGCAGATATTTTCCGAGATGCTTGATGTTCACGGACTGCCCGCCGTACTGGTTGCTGGCGACTGCTGCGATGATCTGTGTCGTCACGGTACAGGCGACCTGAAAGCTCTTCGGCGACTCGATCATTTTTCCGTTGATGGAGGTACCGTTGTCGAGCATGTCCTGAATATTGATGAGACAGCAGTTGAAGATCGGCTGGATAAAGTAATCCGCATCATGGAAGTGCAGGACACCGTTGTCATGCGCCAGCGAAATGTGCTCCGGTAGCAGCATACGCCTCGTCACATCTCTGGAGACCTCCCCCGCGATATAATCCCGCTGCGTGGAGGCAAGTCTCGTGTTCTTGTTGGAATTTTCCTCCGCGAGCTCCTTATTTTCATTGCGGATCAGCTTCAGAATGGATTCATCCGTCGTGTTGGACTTTCTGAGCAGGCTCCTCTGGTAGCGGTACACCATGTATTTCTTGGAGAGGACATACTTGTTTGCCTCGACCAGCTGCTGCTCGATCAGATCCTGAACATGCTCGACCGTCTGCAGCTCCCTTCCCTCCTCCTTTACCGCGCGGAGAATTTCCGCGATCAGGGCATCATCCGCCCGGTCCTTCTCCTCGACCTCATTGTTCGCCTTGTGGATCGCCGCTACGATCTTTTCCTCCTCGTAGGGTACTACTCTGCCGTCTCTCTTCTGAATCCTCATATCCGTCACATCTCCCTGTTTTCACTCTGCCCAAGATGCTTCTCTTCTATCAGGCTCCCCCTGCACAGGGCGCAGAAAAGAGTCGTACCGCAAGCCTTTCGCGGATACGACTCTTCTATATCTGGTGTCTTCATGCACAATTCGTATCTACATCTTGTACATTCATTATATATGAGAACAGAATAAAAAGCAAGGGAGAATTCTTATCAATTAATAGTACGCTCCCGGCCCTGCCATGCCGCCGCAGCAGCCGCCGCCCAGACAACAGACATTGCAGATCAGATTGGCAAGACACAGCTTCATGCAGACACTGCCGCCGCCCGAGATGGGATAGCCGTAGGATGCCTGACGCTGTTCATACCAGCTGCCGCCGCTCTCAAAGCGCTGTACCAGACTGCGGTAGCTGACATTGTCCGGCTCCATGGCTGCCGCCTTTCTCGCATGCTCCAGAGCCGCGACATTATTTCCGAGCCCGGAATGGGCGATCGCGCTGTAATAATACCATCTGGCAGTCCGCTCCGCACCGTTTAAGCTGTCGAGTGTCGTCCTCGCCTCCTTATAATAACCGTTCCTGATATAGTTGCCCGCCGCACGGATATAGGTATTCTCCTCATACCCCGTCTGCTGGCCTGACGCGCTTTCGCCGCCGAAGCCTCCAAAGCCAAATCCGAAGCCGCCGAACGGGCCGTAGCCGAAGCCGCCGAAATCCCTCTGCTCATAGTCGTCGTAGCCGGTGCTCCGCTGTCCGCCATAGCTGTAGCCTCCGCCGCTGCTTCTCTGTCCGCCGTAGGCGCTGCTGCTGCCGTAGCCTCCGTAACCTCCGCCGTAGCTCCCGTAGCCGGAGGTTCTCTCCTTCATGATCTGCTGGTAAGCGGACTGGATCTCCTTGAACTTTTCCTCCGCCTGTGCCTTGTTTGGATTATTGATATTCGCATCCGGGTGATATTTGCGGCTCAGCGTCTTATATGCTTTTTTTATCTCTTCCTCCGTAGCATTTCTGCTTACGCCCAACACACTGTATGGATCGTACATAGCATCAGCTCTCCTTCTTCACGCCGAATGTTCCCTGCTCCCGCATTCTCTTCTCATGCACTGCCTCATAGCGGCACCAGACACCGGAATACAGAATATTCCGCAGAATTTCCACATTTTCAAGGATCGGCAGCCTCTCAAATTCCCTGCAGCACTCCGACATCATCATCGTCAGGATCGTCTTACATTCCTCCTCGAAATCCGGGCTTTCAAACCTCCGTTTCAGAGGGTTAAAGCTTCCCTTCTTAATATCCTTCTCGACATCCTCATAGGCATCACAGAGATAGATGAATTTGCCGAGAAAGAAGCCGAAGGCTCTCAGGTTCTCCGACCACTCGTCCTCCCTCGGCGTGACAATCTCCGCCATGACCTTGCCGAACAGTCCCGCCATGGTATCAATGTCGGCGCTGCCATCATTCTCCGCCTCCGTGAAATCCTGCATGAGAAGTTCAATCCGCTTGATCTTATCGGCATAGAGCTTTCTCCGCTTTCTGCCCTTCCCCGCGAGGAGCTGCCCGTAGACCAGCTTCCAGAGCTTCTTATCGTCCTCCCAGTCGTCGCTGCATTTGTAATAGGCAAACAATGCGTTCATATCTGCCGCATATTCCGTAAATATATTGTTCTTCGTCGGATGGCTCTCAAAAGGGTGCGCGACACATTTACAGCTTCCCTCCCGCGTCTCCGGTTCATACAGTCCCGTCAGCAGAATGGCAAGAAAGGTCATGTCATAGCTCAGGGACAGCTGCCCGAGCGCCCCGTACTTCCTCTTCAAATCGCGGCAGATTCCGCAGTAAAAGGAATGGTACACATCAAACTCTTTAAATTTCATTTCCGCCTTATTGACAATGATATATCCGAACACCGCGATCCTCCTTTCCGCACACACTCTCTCCGGCAATCAGCCATCAGCTCTTTTTCACAAATTCCGTCCCGCACTTCCTGCAGGTGATTGCAATCCTTCCACGCCCTCTGGGCACGCGGATCTTCTGCCTGCACTTCGGGCACTTATAGATATGATACTGCTTCAGCTGTCCGAGCTCCCGTTTTTTCTTCTGGAATGCGCCCCTTATCTTCATCGTCTTTCCCAGATACCACTGGTTCTCGGCAGAGCGCTTCGGAATGTTCCTGGAAAACATACGGAAATACACATATATCATGGCTGCCACCGCCAGCAGATAAAACGGCCCCCTGAAGATCATGGACAGCACAAGACAGATCATGGAAAAGATCATCAGCGTCTGATTCAGCTTATCATTCCCGTATCTTCCCCACATAAACCGTTGAAACCTTTCTCTCATCCCTGTTCCCACCCTTTCTGTCACTCTGAATTTAATTCTATTTTACACTTCAATATACGAATTTCAATTAAATAAGTATAAACAATAATAAAGAAAGAAAAAAGGACACGGTCGCAGCCTCTTATGCTCTCGACCGTGCCCCATACAGGCTTCTGTTTTAGTTTTTTCGCTCTAAAAAGCCGACAGTTTCAGCACCGCCACAGAATATTCCGGCATTGTGAGCGTCGTTCCATCGACAGTGACCGGTGTCTCCCCTGAGACAAGAGTCGCCTCGAGCATCTTCACGTTAAGCTCCGTGCCGTCCTCCAACGTCGCTCCGGCAAGCTCGACCGTCTTCACCGTTGCTGACATATTATAGAGCAAAATCACGCGCTCCCCCCCATCCTCCTTCAGCAGAGCACATACCTCACTGTCGGAAAGGCTGTCCAACTGCTGCGTGCTTCCCTTGCGAATGGAAGGAAACTGGTTTCTCAGCCGGATCACATTCTTATAATAAGTATAAAGAGAACTGTCATCCTGCATCTGCTCGTCCAGCGCCGGATAGGTCTGCTGTATATTTGTGTCTGCCGCCGCAGGGCTCTTGCACATTCCCGCAGCCTTCTCATCCGCCGACCAACGCATGGCAAGACGCTTGTTCTCGTCCTTTCCGCTTCCCTGCATGCCGATCTCGTCACCATAATATAAGAAGACATTCCCTGTCATCGTCATGTTCAGGGCTCCTGCCATCTTGACCTGCTGCGCCGCCCATTCCCCGGTATAATAGCCCGCAGCGCGATCCATGTCATGATTGCTGTAGAAGGGCGCATTGATCGCATGATCACCCTGCTCGGCAAAACGCTCCTCGCCGCGGTTGATATATTCGCCGTAGGAATTTGCCAGATAGGTTCCCGACACAAATTTGACGAGATTTCCTGTCTGATCGGCAAAAGCAAAGTCAAACAGACTGTCAATTCCGCTTGCATAGTATTTTGCATACTCCGGCTGGGAGGTCCATGCCTCGCCGACGAGGTAGGCATCCGGCTTCATCTCCTTTACCATGTCGTTGAACCATGTCAGGATCTCCACATTCTTCTCCGTATTGTCGGAGACAAACTCCTTCACTGCGTCAAGGCGGAAGCCCGCAACACCTCTGTCAAGCCAGAATTTGCAGATCTCCTTGAATTCCGCCCTGACATTCTCATTGTAGAGATCCAGATCCGGCATCTCCGACCAGAAGGGACATTCATAATACCAGTCCGTACCGCTCACCTTGGCATATCCGACCAGCGGTGTCTTTGTAAAATGATAATATTCCACATAAGGACATTCCCGCGGATCGGGCTCTGCGTCCCCGATCTCGCGCAGATATGCCGTTGCCGCCTTAAACCATGGGTGCGAGGAGGAAGTATGGTTCATCACCAGATCAATAATCAGATTGATCCCACGCTCATTGCAGGCAGCGACAAGCTCGTCAAAATCCGCCATCGTTCCATAGTCCGGATCGATCATCGTATAGTCCATCACATCATACTTGTGATAAGTGTTCGCCGGCATGATAGGCATCAGCCAGATACCGGTGATCCCCAGATCGGAGTCCGTTGAACTGTCCCCATCGTTCAGGTAGTCCAGCTTCTCTGTCACTCCTGCCAGATCCCCGGTTCCGTCCCCATTGCTGTCCCAGAAGGAACCGACAAATATCTCATAATAGGTTCTGTACTTATCCTCCGGCGCAAGCGTCTCGACCTCCTGCCCGGACACAAGGCTCTGCCCGACATAGACAGGCTCCGCCTCCTTGCCGCAGCCTGTAAGTAACACAAGCAGGGACAGCCCCGCCAGTCCGGCACCGATTTTTCCAAGCAAATAACCTTTTTCCATTCCTTAACACCCCTCTCCGGTTCTTCTCCCGAGAATCATTCCGCTTCCCGCCGCCACAACGACCTTGTCCTGTGCAGGCTTGCGGCAGTCCGCCTCCAGAGCATCCGCAAGAATCTCCCAGTTCGGCGAAATGCTTCCTCTGGAATCTCCCGGAAGCTGAACACTGAAATCCACACCGGATGCGTTATAGATAATGTAAAGTTCATCCCATGTACCGCTCTCCTCGCTCCTGTTGTCTACGATAAAGGAGACCACCCGTTCGCGGTGTACCGTCTTTCCGCTGATGCGGTAACGCGCGCCCGCGGTCTTGTCGCGCAGACCGGGGAACTGTTTTCTCAGGGAAATCAGCCCCCTGTAATAATCCACCAGCTCACGGAAACGCACCGTCTGCCCCCAACGGAGCATATTCACCTCCGGGTCGGACCGGAAGCTGTTCTCATCTCCGAACTTTGTCCGTCCGAACTCCTCACCCGCCTGAAAGAACAGGTGTCCCTGACAGGTGAAATAAATCAGCGCTGCGAATTTATTCGCTCTGACAATGTCCGGATCTGGCTCCAGACAGGTCTCCTGCTGCTTCATCGCATCCTCCTTCAGCGTCAGAAGGAGCTTATCCCACAGCGTAAAATTGTCATGGGCAGAGACATAGTTAATAATCTGGTTACAGGTTCTGGGACAGAAGCCGTCTATATTATCTCTCCAGCCGGTAACAGCGTCAAGAACCCTGTCCTCCAGCCCCCTGCCGCCATTGACAAAGCCGGGCACCTTCGGATAGAACACGTCCCCCTTTATTACATCTCGGGTGTCGTCGCTGAAAATGGCAATATTCTCACTCAGCAGTCTGATATTGTCCTTTATCGCCGCGTGCGTTCCCTCCTCCATGGAAGTGTCCTGTGCTCTCCACGGCTCTCCGTACAGGAGCTTCTCATCGCTGCCGTACTCTGCGTCCAACGCGTCCCTGATCCGGTTCATCAGTTCTGTCGTCAGCAGTCCCATCAGGTCAAAGCGGAAGCCATCGATATGGTACTCCTCCGCCCAGTAGCACACGGAGTCCAGAATATAGCGGTCGACCATGGCTCTTCCCACCGCAAGGTCGCTTCCGCATGCCGAGCCGTCGGACAGGCTTCCGTCTGCATATCTCCGGCAGAAATATCCGGGTGCCAGCCGCTCCAGCCAGGAATCCGGCTCAAAGGTATGGTTGTAGACCACATCCATCACCACGCGGATGCCCGCCCGGTGCAGCGCCTGCACCATCTCCTTGAACTCCCTGATACGCACCGTTCCGTCCTTCGCATCCGTGGCAAAGGACCCCTCAGGCACATTATAGTTGACAGGATCATAGCCCCAGTTAAACTGGCTGTCCTCCCCAGCCTCGTCCAGCCATCCGAAATCAAAGCACGGAAGCAGGTGCACATGCGTGATGCCGAGCTGCTTCAGATATTCCAGGCAGACCGGATAGCCGCCCTCCGCCGGTTCTGCGGAAAATGCCCTGTACTTTCCCCTGTATTCCACAGGGATACGGCTGTCCTTATCATAGGAGAAATCCTTGATATGCAATTCGTAAATAATGTTCTCCACAGGTCTCTCCGGTGCATGATCCTCGTCGAAGCCCGCCGGATCTGTCTCCGCCAGATCGACCACCATGCTTCTCTGCCCGTTGCAGCAGCAGGCTCTTGCATACGGGTCTGCCGTCCTCACTGTCTCTCCGTCGGTGCTGACCAGAAAATCATAGTACCAGCCGTGCAGCCTCTCCGACACGGTAAGCGCCCAGACACCTCTCTGTGCGGACTCCATATCCATGATCCTGTCGGCATCCCGCAGCGAATCCTCCGCTGTCAGCTTCATGCTGCTGCCGCCGTCTCTGTACAGACAGAGCCTCGCTCTCTCCGCAAAGGGTGCCCAGATCTTAAAGGTGGTCTCCGCCGCGCCACAGCAGGAACCCAGATCCTTACCCTGATATTCATAAGCCTCATCAAATTCCCTTGTATATTGGAAGCCTTGTTTTTTCACGGTATTTCGTCTCCTTATAACTTATATAGTAATTTTTTTAGGAATAAAGGGCATAAAAACAGCCGCTGCAAAATAAACGCTATTATTCCGCAGCGGCCGTCCGCATTCTGAACAGGATCAGCCCTTAACAGCTCCCGATACGCCTTCCACATAGCATTTCTGTGTCAGCAGGAACAGAATTGCTATCGGTATGGAGATCAATACACATCCCGCATAGAACTGTGTATAGAAGTATTCCACGTACTCCTTCTCCAGCATCGTCCACAGACCGATGGCAATCGTATAGTACTTTGTGTCATTACCCATAATGACCTTTGCAAAGATATAGTCTACCCACGGCCCCATGAACGTTGTAATCAGGGTGTAGGTGATAATCGGCTTGGAGAGCGGGATCGTAATCTTTGTAAAGGTATCCCACTTTGTCGCGCCGTCGATATAGGCCGCTTCATCGATCGTTCTCGGAATGGTATCAAAGAAGCCCTTCGCCATGTAGAAGCCCAGTCCGGCGCCTCCCGAGTAGACCATGATGAGCGCAACCTGCTTCAGCAGACCTGTCTCCAGCAGTCCCAGACCCTTTAAGATGTAGTATACCGCGATCATGGACATGAATCCGGGGAACATGCCAAGGATCAGTGCAATATTCATGAACGGCTTTCTCATCTTAAAGCGCAGGCGGCTCATGCAGTAGGATACGCACAATACGAAGAATGCCGCTATCACTGTGCTGATGAGCGCGATAACCAGTGTATTCAGGAACCATCTTCCGAAATTAATCTGGCTGGTCGGCGTGAAAAGATTCTTGTAATTATCCAGTGTGAACCCTCTCGGCCAGATATAGCTCTTGTAGGAACCGCCCTCCTTTCGGAAGGAGGTCAGGATTACATAGCCGATCGGCAGTACCCAGATGACACTGAGGATCGCAAGCAATACATGACATAAGGTATTTGAAATAAATCTTCTCGCTTTCATTATTGGAACGCCCCCTCATCTTTGTAGGAACCGGTACGCCGGTAAGTCAACAGTGACAAAGTAGCCAGAATAATGAATACCATGATGCCGATTACGGCGCCAAGGTTGTAGTCCTTCTGGGTGATTGTAAGACGGTACAGCCAGGTAACCAGCAGATCCGTCCGCCCCGCGTAATAGTACTCCATGGTATCGGGGCCTCCTCCTGACAGCAGGAAGATAACGTTGAAGTTATTAATATTTCCCGTAAAGCTGGTAATCAGGGTCGGTGTCATGACGAACAGCATATACGGCAGTGTGATCTTTCTGAAAATGACCGGTGCTGTTGCTCCGTCAATTCTTGCAGCCTCATACAGCTCCGTCGGAATGTTCTGCAGGATTCCGGTGGTGGAAAGCATTGTGTACGGAACACCGATCCATATGTTTATCATAATAATCGTAATCTTAGCCAGCGTCGGATCTGTGAAAAACGGAATGGATTCCGTCATCCCGATCACGCCGAGATGTCTTAAAATAACGTTTACCGGGCCGTTCGCGTTGAAGATCGTCCTCATGCTCAGCAGGGAAACGAACTGCGGAATGGCAATGGAGAGCACAAACATGAATCTCCAGAAGCCCTTACATCTGGTTCCCTTGCGGTTAATTAAAAGCGCCAGCAGCATGCCGAGGAAGAAGCAGCTGAAGGTGGCGAATACTGCCCAGATCAGGGTCCATTGCAACACCGGCCAGAAGGTTGCTGCCAGCTTGCTGCCGGATGCCAGCATCGCCTTGAAATTATCTAAACCTACCCATGTGAAAAGATTTCCGGGCGGCTGATGTTCTCTGTCATAGTTGGTGAACGCGATCAGGATCATGAACACCAGAGGAATGATCGTAAATGCAAGAATTCCGAGAATCGGAAGCGTAAGCATTACGGTGTGAAGGTTCTCCTCCTTCACGGAGCGCAGATCATCTTTAAATTTGGGGACCAGCATCCCCCTGTCCTTGCGCACCTGTGTACAGTATGCGCTCTTCATGGACATACATGCCGCAAAGATTGCAGCGAGTGTAATGACAATTGTAATAACGCCATACAGCAGGAACAGCATCGAGTTGTCTCCGGCTGCATACTCATAGATACCCAGAGCCTCATTGTAGACCTTCTGCTGCTCTACCGTGCCCAGCGTTCTCATATTGACGAGCGCCTGTGCACCAAAGGAGATCATATAATAAATATAGGCAGCTTCAAGAGCCAGAAAGACAAAGCCGCGCACAAACTGCTTATTGACAATATTTCCCAGTCCAAAGACCACGAGGGAAAGCCTTGTAAGTACATTTCCCTTCCGCAGTGCCTCACCCACACTTGCATCGCTGGGCCTGTGGCTTGCTATTTTTACTTTTGGTTTTTTCTGAAACAGTCCCATAAAAACCTCCTCATAGTCTGGAAGACAGGATAAGAAAACCAGACTGGCTTCCTTATCCTGCTTCTGTTTTCCTGAATTTATTCAGCAGTCATGGATGCTACGAAGGTATCCAGCTTTTCCTGAATGTTGTTCTTGTTCAAATCACCGCTTCTGATCTCGGTAGGAATTGCGTTTGCATAAGTCCAGTATCTGCTGGAGAAGGTGGTGTGGGTAGGCTGCATAACGCTTGCCTCACTAGCCTCCTGTGCGATAACTGCGGACAGCGGATCTGAGGTAACCTTCTCGTTAGCTGCTGCGTTGATGTTTGCAGGAACCTGTGCAGACTTCTCAAAACGGAGGAGCTGGTTCTCCTCATTTCCAAGAAACGTTGCAAAGGCTACCGCTGCTGCCATATTCTTGGAGTGAGCGTTTACGCCGATACACTTGGAGCTGTAGAAGCCCTTAAGCTGGTAATCGTTTCCGTCGGGATTGAAGGTGGGCAGGATTGCCATGCCGAGGTCATCGCCAAGAGCATCTGCGTACATATTGTAGTTCCATGCACCGTCGAACCAGACGCCGAGTCTGTGGTCTGCGATCAGCTCAGATACGGAAATTTCGCCGTCGTATGCACATTTCGGATTGTTGATCAGGTCAATCAGGTAGTTTGTTACCGCATAACCGGTCGCGTTGTTCCAGTCACAGCCTACAGAAAGATCATTTCCTTCCGGTCCGAATACGGTCAGTCCAGCGCCGTAGTAATAAGCACCGAGCTTCCAGCCGCCTGCAGACTCAAAGTAGAAATTGTAAACATTGTCTGCGGTATCCTTCGCCATGATCTTCTCAAGGGAAGTGATATCGTCATCACTCATGATGCTCTTGTCATAGTACATGAAGAAGGTGTTGTGGGTATAAGGAATTGCGTAGGTCTCGTCTCCTGCCATTGCGGTAGCCCGAACAGATTCATCGATGGTCTCCTGAACCATCTTCTCTGCCTCGCCACCCAGCTGAGCGATTGCGCCTGCGTCAACCATCTCAAGCAGCTGATCGGATGCGAACATGAATACGTCAGCTCCTGCATCAACATCCTTCAAAAGCTCTGTCTTTGCCGTATCATCTCCGACGATCTCGGTCACCCATTTAATGTTCCACTCGGGATGAGCTGCTGCGAAAGCTGTCTCCTGCTCGTCGATAATGCCGGTGTCTACCTGGTTGTTAGGTACCCATACCTTCAGGGTAACATCTGTCACCTCTGTTGTACCGGAGTTATCCTCCTTGGACGCCTCGGAGCTTTGTGTGCTGGAGCTGTTGTCCGAGCTGCTCGCGGGCGTATCGTTGTTTCCGCAACCTGCCATTGCTGCAACCATTGCTGTTGCCATCAAAATAGCGATTACTTTTTTCTTCATTCTGATTTTCCTCCCTGTTTCTCTTTGTCAGTGTTTCCCACTGACGGTTTACAGATTTTTCTGTGAACCTCTTTCCTGTTCACAATGCCATGGTAGCACATGATTTTTCTTCCGTCAAGCATGGTTTTTGTGCACTTTTTACACTCTTTGGTTATTTTGATGTATGTTTTGTATATTTTTTACCCATTTCCGAACCTTTTTTTGTGTTTGTTTCGAAACTTTTCTGAAAACGTTTTCGGCGTTTTTCCATAAAAAACTTGCAAAATGCGCACTTCTTTCCATACAGAAGTATTCCCGCACCTTGCAAGTTTAGTAAATTTTCTGGATTTTTATTTTTGCATTTCCCTTTTCCACGTGATTTTCTGTGAAAAGTGATGATTTTAATTTTGGCGTTCTTCCCTCTTACTTACAAATTACTCAAAGTCCTTCTTTTTTCTGATTGCAAGAATTTCTGCAAATCCGGAAAGTCCTGCGAGGGATACCACAACAAGCAATACGATCCAGAGTGCATCATTAGAAGTATCTCCGGTCTTCGGAGCTTTGATGGTTGTATCTGTCGTATTCGCACTGCTGCCTGCATTATTGCTGCTGTCGTTATTGCTGTTATTATTACTGTTGTTATTATTGTTATTATTGTTATTGTTGCCGCCATTATTGCCGGACGTATTCTTTGCAACCGTGAAGCTCGTGCTTGCGGTACCATCCGTCCAGACAAGCTCAAAGGTATGGCTGCCTTCCGGTAACGTCTTGAGGAACTCCGGCTTAAAGGTGATGATCGTCGAGCCCTCTGTCACGGTATAATTACTGGGATCAACCACTGTTCCGTCCACCAGTACCCTCAGGAACTTGGCAATTGCACCGCTTCCCCGGATGGCAAGGCTTCCGTCCGTATTCTCTGTCCATGAACTGTCTGCCCCGTTAAGAATATCGTACTGCACGGTAACCGTCAGCGTTACCGTATCCGTTGTAACAGAGCCGGCTGCATTACTGATGACACAATAGTACTGGAATCCGTTGCAGTCTGTATCTGTGACGCCTGACGTGCAGCGCACTGTACCTCTTTATTTCATCATCTCGTTGCATACTTTCTCGACAGGATATTCCGGCGCATACTGCTCCGCAATCCGGCAGATCTTCTGAATGTTTTCAACCGGCTCTTCCAACGCATCCGCGATCTCCTCCGGCGTCTTTCCCTTTTTCAGTTTGCGGCAGACCTGCTCTGTCAATATCTGGACACGTCCCTGACCAACGCCACGCTCGATTCCCTGCTCCATGCCCTGTGCAATTCCACGCTCGATTCCTTGCTCAATGCCACGCTCCATACCCTGCGCAATTCCTTGCTCCATGCCCTGCGCAATCCCCTGCTCCATGCCATCCTCAAATTCTTCCTTCCGGATCATCTGCTCCCGCTTCTCCCATGTGTAATCCAGATGTGTCATCTTCTTTACCTCATCCTTCCTGTCCCTGAAAAAGTCCTCCAGCACATGATTTTTGATACAGTCCTCTATCGCACGATCCACCGCTTCTTCCAGTCCCATATTCCCCTTCCGGTAGGTTCTCACCTTCTCCACAAAATAGGTATATCCTTCCAGCACGGCGGATCTCTCCTTCAACGTCCGGTTGTTGTCCGGATTGATGTTATAAACCCTGCACCTTACCTCGAT
>CAKRTS010000013.1 GCA_934402315.1 uncultured Acetatifactor sp.
AGAATAAGTGCACCGTTACATCGGAATAGCTACACCGTTTATTTCGGAATGGGCGCACCGTTTGACCGGAATTTGCAGTTGGAAAGCGGGAAAAGGCGTATAGTATGATTCTATGCGTCTTTTTTTGCACTTTAAGGTTTTTGGTGATAATGTGCATTAAGTCATTTACTGCATTGGAGGATCAATTATTTTTTGTGGGAGTAATTGAATTACAAATATTCTTTATTATGCTTGTAAAAAACTATGGCAGGTGCATCGTTATTATTGCGAAATGTTGGTGAAACAATGGATACTGTGGAATATTCAAAGTTATTTTGCCCATTTTCTGCAATAAAGTGCCACTTTCTGCAAGAAGTATTTTATTTTTTACATTTACGGTTATACTTGTAGATATGTAAAGCAGATAGCTAATAAAATGTAATGAAGTTTGTTAAGATACCTTAATAAGTTGAAGTGGTGTGAGTACATGAATATAGATATGACAAACGAAAAAACAGCAAAAAATATAGTGTACTTCTCTATTCCGCTCCTTTTTGGAAGTATATTACAGAATTTGTATAATATTGTAGACACAGTAATTGTTGGAAGATTTATAGGTAAAGAGGAACTTTCTATTGTAGGAAATTTATTTGCTCCTATGTTGCTTGTAAATAGTACCATTATGGGAAGCGCTTCTGGAATAACAATTTTAATTTCATATTATGTGGGAGAAAAGAATTTATCAGAAATTGAAAAAATGTATAGTGCCATATTAAAGTTAGCAGTTGGTATGTCCTGCATATTAACATTATTTGGTTTATTAATGCCACGTTATATTCTTGAATGTATGAAGATACCAAATGCAATGCTAGATGGAGGGTGTAATTATTTTAGAATAATAACTTTAGGGTTTCCGTTTGTAATTATATATAATTACTTAGCAGCATTGTTTAAAGGATATGGAAATTCTCGAAGTCCTCTATATTTTTTAATTCTCTCATGTTGTGTAAATATCTTTTTAGACATATTGTTTGTTACAGTTTGGCATCAGGGAATAAGAGGGGTGGCTTTCGCTACTGTTTTGTCCCAAATAATATCAGCGATATGTATGGTTTTTTATTTAATACATAAAGAAAAAAGTTTGTTAAAAAAAATACAATGGAATAGCCATGACTTAAAGCGTATATCGAATATATTGAAATATGGCATTACATCTACTGTACAAAACTCTTTCTCAGCGGTAAGTATGATGTATATACAAAGCGTAATAAATGGATTTGGCATCAATGTTATTTCAGCATTTTCGGTAGCGTATAAAATTGAAACCATATTGACAGTGCCAGCAGTATGTTTGGGCAGTTCGTTAGGAGTGTACGTTGGACAAAACAAAGGGAGGAGATACACAAAAAAAATAGAGGAAGGACTATATGTAGCAGTTTTTCTATCACTAATACTATTTTTGTTTGTGAACTTAATAGTTTGGCTTTGGGGGAAAAATATACTTCAATTAGTGGTTGGGAATGAAAAAGAGGTTATTTATTATGGGGAATTGTATTTAAAAATAATATCGTCATTTTACTTTTTTCTTACGATGTTGTATTTGTTGACTAATTTTTTGCGTTCAGCAGGTGAAGTTATATATCCTGTTTTTAATACTATTTTGGAATTAACTTCAAGAGTTTTATTGGTTTATATATTGGCAAGATATGCAGGGATTATTGGAGTTTTTATGGGAAGACCGATCAGCTTTTTGATAAGTATGACAAGCCTTTTAGTGCGTTATAAGTGTGGAAACTGGAAAAGGAAAATATTTGCGGAGGGACAAAATGAATAGTATGTACAATATTAACGAAAGTTTCAGAATAGCAAGAACGGAGTACAATCAAGTATATAAAGATTTCCTATACATAAATGATTATTATAACAAGGAATATGGATCGGACTTTGTGGATTTGTTTTCTGCAAGCACTTTTTCAAAGGTAGTTCCACAATGGCTCTCGGATAAGGATTATAATGAACTTTTAAAAAAGGACAATTATGAGCATTATCCATCGCCAGAAGGGAATAAGGATTTAATAGATGCTTTTCATAAATTCATTAAAAGAATTTATGGCTTAGATTTCAGAAAATATGCAACATTAGTATGTCAGGGTACAATGCAGGCTATTGATGCCATATCATGTATATCTAAAGGGAAAATTGCATTTGTCATTGACTCTACTGTAACATTCGCAAAATCAATACCGACAGCAAATGGAGCAAAAGTTGTACTTATCAAAACCAATAATGGAATTATTGATTTTGATGATTTGGAAAGAAAAATTTGTTCTTACCCAGAAGAAGATCGGATGTATTTATATATAAATTATCCTAATAATCCTACAGGAAGCCAAATAACAATTGAAGATTTGAAAGAGCTTTTGCGGATTACACAAAAATACAATTTAAAAGTGGTTCATGATCACGACATTTGCATGACATCATACACAAGACCGTCAATTAGTATCTTTGAAGACGAATGTGCAGAACAAAATAGTATTGAAATATATACATTTTCAAAAGAATTTGGATTGTCAGGGGTAAGAGTTGGAATTATTGTAGGCAATCGGGAATTTATAGACATGATAAGATACCATAATTATGAAATGAATATTATGATACCAAGTTTAAATCAACGGATTGCATGTACTGCATTGGAGCGAGTTGAACCGTCTGTGGTTAAGGAGAGGATTACAGCAAGTATGGACACACTTGTTACAGGATTTCGGAAACTTGGATGGGAGGATTTAGAGCATTCGCAGGCAGGTATTTCTTTTTTACTGCCGGCACCAAAGAAGTTTATTGAAATATTCGGAGAAGAGGCGGGAGAGTTGTTTGCTTTTCATCTGCAGAAAGATTTCGGAGTTGGCGTTGGACCTGCCAAATGTAATTGCTTGGAAAAAGGAAAATATATTCGGATACTTTCAATGGAGCCAGCAGATATATGTTTGAAGATGTTTGAACGAATTGATAAGCAGGTATCTCCCGATATGCCTGTTCCTGAGTCTTTGTTTAATAAGTATAGAGAAATATTGCAAGAGGGAGAGCAGCATAATGTACGATGAAGATGGCAATGTGGTTAAGATTGGTATTATTGGCGGTGGACTGGGGATTAGATGCTTATTGCCCAAATTCAATGAAATATCAGGAGTGAAAGTAGTTGCCTTTTTGTCGAGTAATTACCAAAGAACATTGGAAATATCTCAAAGGTATGAGATTGAACATCCATGTAGGGATATAGAGTATATGGGTAATTTGAAGCTGGATTTAGTATGTGTTGCATCGCCTAGCAAGGAACATTACCAACAGGCAGAATACTTGATTGGAAAAAATATTCATGTATTATGCGAAAAACCGCTCTGCTTAGTTCAGTCAGATATTGATATGTTGCTTAACAAAGCAAAGATGTCTAATTCAACACTATTCATTGATTTAGAACTGCGGTTTAACCCTTATTTTACAAAAATAAAAGACATGTTGTTATCTATAGGGGAAGTTTATTATGTAGATATGTTTTTTCAATCATCATTATATATGATGCAGGACATAAAGAATACTTGGAATTATTTAGAAAAAGAAGGCGGAGGTGTAAGACTTGCAATTCTGCCACATTTTATCGACTTGCTTTATTTTTGGTTTGGAAAAGAATGCACATCTTTAAGAGGGAGATTATACAACACGCATGAAAATGACGGAGTTTCTGAATTCTGTAACGCATCACTATTTTGGGAAGATAATGTTGCAGTGAATCTCACAGCTACGGCAATAGTAGAGGGTGATAAGGAACTAAATATAACAATTATCGGAGAAAATGGAAAAATAGAATTTGATTTACAGCGTAAGTTAAGACTTGACAGAAAAGATGTATTTGTGGTTTTGCCAGAGTATTATATTGATGATGAATCTATCTTTAGAAGTTCGTTTGCTTGCTATGCACACAAATTGATTGATGCAATCAGGGAAGGGAAGACGATTGATAATGTTACAACAGAGAAGCAAATTCGTGATATACATAGGCTACTGGAGGATATAAAGTTTTCTTCTAATCATGGAAGAGAAGTTATATACAAATTAGAAACAAATGCGTTTTATTAGAGCACCATATATTATGTCTGTTAGTCCGAATGTTACGGTTATGGGTATTGTTGATGATAAGATAGTAGCGGTGGAATATGGAAATCAACTTGCGTTGACGTTTCATCCCGAATTGACAGAAGATTATCGTATTCATAAATATTTTTTAAGCAAGGTTAGTTGTAATAAACAGTAAAGAAGAAAAATACGAGGTGAGAAAATGGAAAAGAAAATTACAGTAAAAGAAATATGTTTGGTTGGGTTGATGGCAGCAGCGGTTTATGTGGCTTCAGAATTTTTGCAAATACCTATTCCAACAGCAATTGGCAATACTAGATTACATATGGGAAATGTTATGTGTCTGTTGTCAGGAATATTATTAGGACCTGTTTGGGGTGGATTATCAGCAGGATTTGGTTCTGCCCTTTTCGATTTAACAAATCCTGCTTATATTACATCCGCACCATTTACTTTTGCATTTAAGTTTATTATGGCGTGGATTTGTGGAATGCTTGTAAAGCGAGGCAATAAAGAAAAGAGGATATATAGATATTCTGTTGCTGTTGCTTTAGGGGCATTTGCTTATGTAGTTCTCTATCTAACTAAAAGTTTTGTTGAAAATTATTTTGTATTACATATTCCATTTGAGGCAGTGTGGCTTTCTATTGGGCAAAAAGGAATTGTATCGGTTGTCAATGCGGTGGTTTCCGTTATTGTGGTAGTGCCGTTGGGTATGGCTTTAAAACCAGCAATTTCAAGATTATTAGAAAAGTGAAAATAATTTGAATATTTTTACGGGAGTTGATTGGAATATAATATAAAAGAATAACATTTTAGAAAAGAGTTATTTTTATTCATTTCCTGCAAGGGATATTGGTAAATGAGGCTGGTTTATCGTCCAAATTCAGTGATAAGTATTGCTCGTTATGAGGTATTAAAATCAAGCAGGATAATGTTGGTGTCCTAGTATGCATATATGAAGGAGTTAAAGGAAATATAAGAGTTAATAACTGAGTTGCAGTGAAGTATTTGTATCAAAACTGTAATGAGGAAAAAATCTATATGGACAGTATGAAATTAATGCATGTGATTTCATACTGTCTTTTTTCGTACTTAATATAGTTATTGCTAAGGTGGCACATATCAGCCATAAATAGTGCAATCTGGCACTCTGAAAATCTTCCTTTTTCAGTTATGATAGTTGCAGGCTTGAAAAAGCTAAAAACAATTCAATAGGACACGCATACACCTGATTTTATTTTCGCCTTTTTATCCGTCTATGCTTATGCAGGGATAAAGGGGTGGCAGAATCCCGTTTCGTGCGAAGATGTATCTGCAATGGATAACATTGTTGCCCGTGAAGGTATGGAGCAGAGGGTTGTGCCTACTGGTATGGAAACCAGAGGTAATGAGGTAAAACGGCACCGGAATTTCAGCGAAAAGCATTTTCCGGGAGTGGCTCCCTGTGGATTTCGTCTGGTTGGGCATGATGGAGACGCAGTGCGGGATGTGAGCCGTCCCAGTGTATGTTACCCGGTTCGGGGACCAGCGAGAGTGTATCTGATATTTTCAGATGGAACAGAGGGGTAATGTGGCGGAAACGCCACGTTATCCTCTGATACAGGCAAGCCTTGCAGTTACCAGATAACAGCAGACAAGGCTTTCCTATATGAGAGGATAATGCCGGCAAAAAACTTCTCTTTTGTTTCAATCAATGAGAATAGAAGAAAGTATAGGTGATTATCATGTGCAGTAATGTGAAAAGTTTTGAAGTCGGGGCGCTCGTGCATCCGGCAGTCATGTTTATGAACTCCAACAAGTCAGAGAGCAATCTCCGCAGAATCATTCAGCAGAACCGCCAGAAGTGTAGCGTAGCAGGGATAGCGTTGATGAATGAAACTATCGTCAACAAGGGACCGAACAGGGATATTGACCGTGATGCGGTAAATATGCTGATTACCCAGTTGATTACTGGGCAGTATGATACGGTTGTCGTGGAAAATATGTCTGACATAACAGAGGACGAATCCGATCTGGAAGAATTTATGCACGATGCCGCAAACATTGGCGTCGGTTTTTTTGAGCTTTCCACCATGCAGTACCATATATATGACACAACAACGTGTCCCGCCGATAAGGAAAGACCGATATGGGGCGGAGGCAACGGCTGCTTATGAAGATACAGAGAGGCGACATACTGTATGCTGATCTGGGCATACAGTATCAGGGAAGTATGCAGGGCGGTATGCGTCCGGTGGTGGTAGTCAGCAACAACAGGGCAAACAAGCACAGCACCGTCATTACGGTAGTTCCGCTGTCAACAAAGATTTACAAGAAGCGGAGCCTGCCAACCCATGTATTCATATCTGCGTATAAGACGGAGGGGCTGGATCAGCACAGCATCGCATTATGCGAACAGGTAACGGCACTGAACTTTGATCGGATTATAGAACACATGGGAAAGGTTGATGAAGAAACGCTCGGCAGGATTACGGAGGGTGTGCAGGTGCAGGTGGGAGTGTTTGACAGATATAATTAAGTAGGAAAGGACATAGATCATATCATTTGGGAGCCGGGCATCTGTCCGGCTTTTACATACAGCTTTTGTATGTCATGGGACAATCTGATAAAAGAATAAATATAGTAAGAAATTGTGCAGGAGGTGGCGGCGGTGCTTGGCATAACGAGTGAAGAGCTGGATGCAATGGAAACGGTGGACGTCCGGACAGTGGATATCAATACCCTGACAGACATCAGGGATATTAAGATTGATACAAAACTCCCGGTTGAAAAAAAGCTGGCGCTCTTTGCAGAACAGACCAATAACCTCTTTATACACCGCATTGGGGACTATGTGGTAAAGGTTCGGTTTCAAAAGGAGGGACCAACCATAGATGATAAGATGGAAGAATATTTAAGGCATTTAGCAGAAATTCGTATCTGAATCTATATAAAACCTTGAAAGAATCGAAAAGTTATGTTAATCTTAAATCAGGACAAATCAGTGGTTGCTTTTGATTTACGGTTAATATTAGCTGAATAATCGTAAGTCAGGAGTGATAGAATGAATAGGAAACAATTTCTAGCGGCTATGTACCTCCGTCTTTCAAGGGACGACAGTGATGTCGGGGATGCAACAGACAGGGAGGGAAATCTGAAATCCGAGAGCAACAGTATCGGAAACCAGAGGCAGCTGATCAGAGCCTTTATCCATGAGCAGCAGGATATCGAACTTTATGATATCTATGTTGATGATGGATTTTCGGGCAGTAATTTCGACAGACCAGAATTTAAGAGAATGATAAGCGACATCGAGGCAGGAAGGGTAAACTGTGTCATTGTGAAAGACCTTTCCCGTTTTGGACGCGATTATATTGAATCCGGGAGGTATATACAGAAAATCTTTCCGGCTCTTTCCGTGCGTTTCATTGCGCTCACGGATCATTATGACAGCTTTCAGGCAGACGCATCGGAAAGCGGCATTATCCTTCCGGTCAAGAATTTCATCAATGATTCTTACTGCAGGGACATTTCTACTAAAGTAAAAAGCCAGTTTGAGGTAAAGAGGAAGAATGGGGAATGCATCGCCCCTTTTGCTCTTTACGGATATAAGAAAGCTGAAAATAACAAAAGCCAGCTTGTGCCGGATGAATATGCAGCGGATATTGTCAGGAAAATATTTGCATGGAAGATAGAAGGAATGGCAGTTTCAGCGATTGCCGCAAAGCTGAACGGACTGGGTATTCTTTCCCCGAAAGAATATAAAAAATCTATGGGGAACTATAAAGGCGGATTTTCCGGAGCAGCAAAATCACAGTGGAGCAGTTCGACCGTAAAAAGAATACTGACCAATGAAACCTATTTAGGGCATATGGTTCAGGGCAAAAGAGAGAAGATCAATTATAAATTGAAGAAAAGTGTTGATAAACCGCAGGAAGAATGGATAAAAGTGGAGAATACCCACGAAGCGATTATATCGGAAGATCTGTTCAAGATTGTACAGAACTTACTAAAGACAGACGGCAGGGTAAGCGTAGCAACAGAAGAAAACAGTCTGTTTACAGGAATTTTGTTCTGCGGGGACTGTGGGGAGCAGATGATCCGGCGCATCAACCGTTATAAAGATACCCGCAAAGTTTATTATATCTGTTCCACAAAGAACCGTGGCGATGGCTGCAGCAGACACAGCATAGAAGAAGAACAGTTAAAAGCGATGGCTGCGGAAATGGTCCGGCATTATGCAAACTGTTTTTTAGAAGAGAAGCAGATGTTTGAAAAGGCATTGGAAATGGAAACCAATTTTGAGTCAATCGTCCGATACGACACAGAGATCGCAAGGCTGAAAGGAGAACAGGATAAGTATTATTCCCTTTGTTCCGGTCTGTACGAAGATTTGCGTCAGGGAGTTATTACAAAGGAAGAATTTGAAAGGCTGCATGGGGATTTCAAACGGAAAGCCTCGGAATTTGAGGAGGCGCAGAAAAAGCAGGAGGGAATGATAAAGGAACTGTTTAAAAACGGTGTCATATCGGCGGCTCGGTTAAAGACGATGCAGGAGGGTTCAGAGCTGAAAGAGATAGACCGTCATACACTTTGCAGTATGGTGAAATCCATTACAGTATATGAGGATAAAAGGCTGGAAGTCGAATTTTATTATATGAACCAGTACCGCATCATGCAGGAAGTAAATAAGAAGGTAAAAGAGCAGAAAACGGAATACAAAAAGAATAAGGAAAGGAGTGCATAAGAATGGGCAGAGTATCCAAAAGAAAAGCGTCAGGGCAGCAGACAGAAGCAAGGCATGATGAAGTAAGGTATAAAGCCGGGATATATGCAAGGCTTTCCTCGGATCAGGGACATAAAGCCTGCGGGCAGGCTTCAAAGAATGAATCCGTTGAGGTTCAGGTGGAAGTTGCAAAGAAATTCGTGGAAGAGTTTAACGGACAGAAAACAGGTGAAGTGATTGACATTGTGGAATGTTATACCGATTTGGGAAAGACGGGAAGCAACTTTGAAAGGGAAGGTTTTCTGCGGCTGTTACAGGATATAAGACTTGGGGAAATCAACTGTGTCATCGTAAAGGATTTGTCAAGGTTTGGCAGGAACTATCTGGAGGCAGGCAATTATATTGAAAAAATATTTCCTTTTTTGGGAGTGAGGTTTATTGCGGTTGCAGACGGCTTTGACACTGGGAAAGAGGGAAATGAAAATAAGCAGATGGCTTCTGAAATCAAAAACCTTGTAAATGATATGTATGCAAAGGATTTTTCCAAAAAGGCGAAGCTGCATTTGAAGCAGAGGAGAGAGGAAGGTTCCTATGTAGGCGGTCCGCCGCCATACGGGTATAAGGCAGAGTGGAAGGGAAAGCGCAGGGTGCTGCTGCCTGACGAGAATACGGAAAGTATTGTAAAGTTCATCTATGAGAAATTTGTTGAAACCGAAAGCTATACTGCGGTTGCCGATGAACTGAACCGCAGGCGCATCAACCCACCATACCAGTATAAGAAAACAAAGGAAGTGTACCACGCAGACGATGACATCAGCTATAAGGGGTGGGACAAAGGTGCGGTAGAGAGGATTTTGAAAAGCGAAACCTATGCAGGAACATTGGTGCAGGGAAAGACGAGCATTACTGCAAGGAACGAGAAAAACCGCATTCACAAGCCCGAAGATGACTGGGTGGTTACGGTAAACGCACACGAGCCTTTGGTCGGGGAGAAATTATACAGAAGTGCAGTGGAAGCAGGCAGGAGAATAAAAGCAAGGACGGAGGCGCACAGGCATCCCACAAAGGGTTATCCGATAGAGGAAAATATCTTTGACAATGTGCTGTATTGCGGAGTATGTGGCAGGAAAATGATGCGAAGCAGCTATGTGAAGCAGTACGCAGATGGGGAGAAAGCAAGGCTTGACGGATATTTCTGTCTAAATGGCGGGCAGACGAAGGTTGCAGTGTGTCCGGAATCGAACCGTATATCCAAAAATGAACTTTTAGATATATTACTGCCCCTTATCCGTATGGAATTTGATGTTTTCCTCAGCAGACCAAAGCATTACATGGAGTATGGAAAGGAACAGATTGCAGAGGCGGTAAAAAAGACAGAGCAGAGACTGCGGGATACAGAAAGTAAGATCAGGCGTTTCAATGAAGAAGAAGGCAGCGTATACATGGAGTACCGTGCCGGAAAAATGCTTCAAAAGGATTATGTGTCTTATAAAATGAAACAGGAGGACAGACTAAAAGAACTGGAAAAACAACGGCAGGAATGTGAAAAAGAGAAAAAAGCATTGGAAAAGCTGGAGTCAAAATATCTGGCAGCAATAAAAGCTCTTTTGAAGTTAAAAAGCGGAAAAGACCTGACAAAAGATGTGATAGAGGCTTTTATCAAGGAAATATATGTTTATCCGGGAAAAAGGATAGAAGTCATTTTTACGGTTACGGCAGACAGCATGGAAGGGGTGAGATAATGGATAAGCTGGCAATCTATTTACGTTTATCTTTAGAGGACAAAAGAACTATCGGGGATGGCAGTCTTGTCCAGGATGAAAGCAACAGTATCAGAAATCAGAGAAAGCAGATCTTAGAATACATACATCACAATCCGGAGCTTTCAAAGTATGAAGTTATGGAATTTAGTGATGATGGCTACTCCGGCACAAATATGAAAAGACCGGGTATGCAGAAATTATTGAAGGAGGTAAAGGCAAACAAGGTAAGCTGTATCATTGTGAAGGATATGTCCCGGTTTTCAAGGGATTATATCGAAATGGGAACCTATCTGAACCAGATATTCCCGTTTATGGGTATCCGCTTTATTGCGCTTAATGACCATTATGACAGCAGGGAACATCAGGGAAGTACCATAGAGATTGATACGGCATTCCAGACACTTTTATATGACCTATACTGCAAAGATGTGTCGGTCAAGGTAAAAACTTCTTTTGAAAACAAGTGTGCGAATGGCGAATATGTTTTCGGACAGGTTCCCTTCGGATATGAGAAAAGCAGGGAAGTGAAAAATACGGTTGTAGTGAATGAGAAAGAGGCAAAAATTGTACGGTATATTTTTTCCCTTGCCGTACAGGGCAAAAGCAGTACGCAGATTGCGAAACAGCTTTATGAGGAAGATGTACCAACGATCACACAGGTTCGTAAGCCTGAAAAGACAGTACAGGATGGAAAACTTCATACATGGAGCGCTCAGGCAGTCAGAAATATCTTAAATAACCGTTTTTATCTTGGGGAAATGGCATATGGAAAATCTGTCAGAAAGTCAGTAGGGAGCAAGGATGGTATAGCTGTGCCAAAGGAAGAATGGAAAGTGATAACTGACCACCATGAAGCGCTTATTTCAGAGGACGTCTTTGAACAGGTTTCATCGTTCAGACCGGAACATTCTACGAAGCGTAACAGAGAGAAGCATCCGCTGACCGGGAAACTGTACTGCGGCGGCTGTGGATATTCCCTCAATTATAAGCCAATCCGGGGAAAAAATAAATACAGGCGCTTTGAGTGCAGGAAACATTCCCTGCTTCAGATACCGGAGTGCTGTACTTATATGAATGCCGATCTGTTGGAGGAAACGGTGCTTTTGATGTTAAATAAGGAGCTGTTGCTCCGTGGAAACGCCATGAAACAGAAGGAAAATCTGTTTTCCTTTCAAAAGGCGGCTATCCATGTATTAAAGAAGAAACTGGACGGATACAGACAGGAGAGAAAACAGGTGCAGGCAGAGAAAGATGCGCTGTATGAAAAGTATGCTCTGAAAAAACTTCCGATTGCAGAATATCAAAGAAAAGCAATGGAATTGACAGAGAAGCATTCTTCTTTATCTGTGTTGGAAGAAGAAGCCATAGAAAAGCTCAGTAGGTTAGAAAACGAATGCCAAAAGGCAGAGGAAGATATGAAGCAGATTATCCGCTATTCCCATATCGAAGAACTGACACAGGAGGTTGTTGATACTTTCATTAAAAAAGTATATGCTTATAAGGATAAGAGGGTTGAAATCGAGTGGAACTTCCGTGTGGATCAAGGGAAGTGCTAGGCAAAAACAACTTAGCAATAACTTCCCATCAATTTTCATGGTACTTAGCAGTTATTTACCATCAGCGGAACGGAGTTATGCGGGTTTGCGGACTTTTGGTTAGAAAAAAAGTGAAAAAAGTTCGTGACAATAACTTGACATCAACGGGCTGGGGGAAACTATGCGTCGCGGAGAGCCTGCCGCGGCGACCGAGGGTATAGGAAGAAATTATGTGACGCAGTACCCAGAGCCGGCGGCGACCGAGGGTATAGGAAGAAATTTTGTGACGCAGTACCCAGAGTCGGCGGCGACCGAGGGTATAGGAAGGAATTTTGTGCCCTTGTACCCAGAGTCGGCGGCGGGCGAGGGTATAGGAAGGAATTTTGTGCCCTTATACCCAGGGCAGCCGACAGGCAAGGGTATGGGAAGAAATTTTGTGTTGCTGTACCCAGAGGCGACGGCGGGCATTGCAATAATGAGAATTTACGGACTTGTTTATAGTCCTATAACCAGATATAATGGAGTTATCTTATGCGAAATGCTAAGGGCTTTGCATTTGTCTGGGAAAAAAGATTAGAAAAAGAATAGAAGAGGTGGAGTATGGCGGAGGAATTAAAGGACAGGAAAGACGTCCCGGAGGAGCTTACCTGGGATCTCAGCAGGATCTATGCGACGGAGGAGGACATGCTCGCGGACGCGGAGAAGGCGAAGCAGCTCTCGGAGGAGATAGCGGAGAGCTATCAGGGGAAGCTGGACACGCCGGAGCGGATCGAAGAATGTGTCAGCAAATATCGTACCGTCAGAGAGCTGATGACGCTGGTGGGAAGTTACTGCGATCTGGCGCTTTCCGTGGATTATTATGACAATCACAATCAGGAGCGCATGGGCAGGATAAGCCGTCTCGGCGCGGAGATCGACAGCCGGCTGAGCTTTGTGAGCAGCGAGATCACGCAGCAGCCGGAGGATGTGATACAGGCGGCAATAGAACTCAGCGAGCACAACAAGGGATATTTGAAGGATATTTTAAGGGAGAAGGCGCACAAGCTGCACCCGGAGGCAGAGCGCGTGATCTCTGCGCTGGGGCAGAGCATCTACAGCACACCCTATGAGATCTATAATTCGGCGAAGCTGGCAGACATGAAATTCGAGCCGTTTACAGCCGACGGCAAGGAATACCCGCTCGGTTATTCTCTCTTTGAGGACAATTATGAATATGAACCGGACACTGCGGTGCGCCGGACGGCCTTTTCTGCGTTCTCCAAAAAGATCAGAGAGTATGAGAACGTGACCGCTGCGGCTTACAATGCGAATGTCCAGACGGATAAGGTGCTGGCGACGCTCCGCGGCTACGACTCCGTATTTGACTACCTGCTCTTTGAGCAGAAGGTGGACAGAAAGCTCTATGACCGCCAGATTGACCTGATTATGGAAAAGCTCGCGCCGCATATGCGCAAATATGCGAGACTGATCCGGAAGGTGCACCATCTGGACAGAATGACCTATGCCGATCTGAAGCTGCCGGTTGATCCGGGGTATGCGCCGGAGATCACGATCGAGGGATCGAAGGAATACATAGAGAAGGGACTGGCGATTCTCGGGGAAGATTATGTGGATATGATAAGGACAGCCTACCGCGAGAGGTGGGTGGATTTTGCCCAGAACAAGGGAAAGTCAACAGGCGGCTTCTGCGCAAGCCCCTACGGAAAAAATTCCTACATCCTGCTGAGCTGGAACCATAAGATGTCGGATGTGTTCACGCTGGCGCATGAGCTGGGACATGCCGGACATTTCAAGGCATGCAATCAGGCACAGTCGATCTTTGACACAGAGGTTTCTACTTACTTCGTGGAAGCGCCGTCCACGATGAATGAGCTGCTCATGGGACATTATCTGTTAAAGACCAGCGAGGATAAGCGCTTCCGCCGCTGGGTTCTGGCGTGCATGATCGGAAATACCTATTACCACAACTTTGTCACACATCTGCTTGAGGCAGCTTACCAGAGAGAGGTGTACAGGCGTGTGGATGTCGGGGAGAGCGTACAGGCGGAGAGCCTGAGCGGCATTATGCGCGAGGTGCTGGAGAAATTCTGGGGAGATGCGGTGGAGTTAAACGAGGGCGCGGAACTGACATGGATGCGCCAGCCGCATTACTACATGGGATTGTATTCCTATACCTACAGTGCTGGGCTGACTGTGGCGACGCAGGTCTGCAAGCGGATTGAAAAGGAAGGACAGACTGCGGTAGATGACTGGAAGAAGGTGCTTGCTGCGGGCAGCACGCTTGATCCGGTGGGACTTGCCGCGCTGGCAGGAGTTGACATTACAACGGATGCGCCGCTGGCGGACACAATAGAGACAATCGGCGAAATGATCGACGAGATCTGTGAACTGACCGGGGAGCTGGAACCGATCAATCCCATCACACGCCTTGACTACCCGGACGTGGATGTGATCAGAGTCGAAGACACCTATTATATGATCAGCACCACGATGCATTTTATGCCCGGCTGCGAAATCCTGCGCTCCTATGACCTGCGTCACTGGGAGCACGCGGCCTATGTGTATGATGTGCTCGACGGTACTCCGGCGCAGAGGCTTGAGGGGGATCAAAGCATCTACGGACAGGGCATGTGGGCGGCATCCCTGCGGTATCACAAGGGGAAATTCTATGTCTGCTTTGTAGCAAACGATACGCACAAGACCTATCTCTACACATCGGAGACGATGGAAGGACCGTGGGAGAAGCATTATGTGGATGGCTTCTATCATGACTGCTCCCTGCTTTTCGACGATGACGACAGAGTGTACATTGCCTACGGAAACAAGAATGTGTACATTACGGAGTTGAAAAGTGATCTGAGCGGGCCGAAGGAGGGGGGACTGCACAGACTGGCAGTCAGCGACGAGGGCAACCCGAACCTCGGCTATGAGGGAACGCATTTTTACAAGATCGGCGGAAGGTATTATCTGTTCTTTATCCACTCGGCGTGGGATCACTGGAAGAGAACGCAGGCGTGCTTTGTGGCGGATTCGATAGACAGTGAATTTGTCGGCGGAGAGATTCTGGAGGACGACAGGGGCTACTGCGGTCAGGGCGTTGCACAGGGCGGTATTGTCGATACGCCGGACGGAAAATGGTATGCCATGCTCTTCCAGGACAGCGGCGCGGTCGGACGCATCCCGATTCTGATTCCGATGGAATGGGGGAAGGGACTGACGGTACGGCGCGAAGCACTGACCGGAGAACAGGCGGAGAGAAGGATCGAGGCACCGTTTCCGGTGCTTGGCGAGAACGGCAGGATACCGGAGCACTTTGCGATCGAGAGCACACGCCCCGGGCATGAGTATGTGCCGCTGGTGGACAGCGATGACTTCAAGGGTCAATGGAAGACATGCTGGCAGTTCAATCACCAGCCGTTGCTGTCTCTGATAGAACAGGATCGGGAAAAAGGGCTTTTCAGCGTCAGGACGGATAAGCTGTGTACAAGGCTGACGCAGGCGCGGAACATGATCACGCAGAGAATGTGGTATCCGGGATGCGCCGGGGAGGTCACGGTTGACGGAAGTGCCCTGAAGGAAGGAGACTTCGCCGGTATCTGCGCATTACAGGGCTGCTACGGCTTCATCGGACTGATGAGAAAGGACGGTCAGCTCAGACTGACGGTGAGGGCGGTGGAGCCGCAGAACAGCTCCATGATGCCGCTGAGACCGGAGGAGAACGCGGAGAAGGAGCTGGCGTGCATCCCATTCGGCGGAGAGAAGGTCAGACTGCGTCTGGAGGTTGACTTCACGGAGATGAAGGACACGGCTTCCTTCTATTATATAGAAGAAGACGGAACGCGGAAGAAGCTGGGCGGCGATCACAAGCTCTATTTCAAGCTGGATCACTTCTGCGGCTGCCGCTTCGGTCTGTTCGTATATTCCACGCAGGAGGCTGGAGGAAGCGCTTCGTTCAGCAGCTTTACCTATGAGTGCCACTGAAAAAAACGGCAGATAAAAAAGGGAAGAGAACAGCAATATGCAGGGAGACAGCTGGTGAAAAGAATGCAAAAGTGAACAAATTGCATAGAAGCTCCGCAAATTTTAAGGGAAGAATAGCAACAAGTGGGAAGACAGTTTGCGGAGTTTTGTGTAATATGCTATTATGGGCAGAGGGAAATAATGCTGTCGTATGTGTAAATTGCGATTATACTGGATTTTTTGGAGGAAACTATGAAAAGCTCTGTTAAGAAGGTGATTGTGGCAGCGTGCGTGGTGGCAGTGATAGCGGTGATTGCTATCCTTCTTTCGATGCGCGATGTGGAGGATTTTCATGAGAAGTATGCGGGAACGGATCTTTCTATGGAAATTGCAGGCATGGAGAGAGAGGGAACCTATACAGGATATCTGAGTGACCATGCAGGCGCTGCGGACGCGTCTGAGAGTAGGGATGTGGATCTGTTTGCCTATACCTCTACTGGCGATGTGGAGATAGAGGAGAACTATGAGGGCGCGGGAAAGGTACTGTTTACCGGAACCGGCTCTGTGGTTACATGGGAGGTTGATGTGCCGGAGAGCGGCTTCTATAACTTTTATATAGAATATCTTCTTCCAGAGTCGAGAGGAGTTGCTGCGGAACGCGTTGTGTATATCAATGGAGAGGTTCCTTTTGAGGATGCAAGGAATGTCTCGTTCTCCAGAATCTGGACGGATGGCGGAGAGGTGAGAGTAGACAATCAGGGGAATGAAATCCGCCCGACGCAGGTGGAGGTCTATGATTGGCAGACTGCTTACTTCAGGGATGATATGGGGTACATCACAGAACCCTACAGATTTTATCTTGAGAAGGGAACAAACAGCATCTCGCTTGAGGGCGAGAATGAGCCGATGCTTCTCAGGAAGATGGTAGTCAGTGCAGTACAGCGCATGGACACTTACGAGGAGTACCTTGCAAAGCAGCCTCAGACAAACGCCTCCGAGGGGGCGAAAAATTACAGCCAGACTGTACAGGGCGAGGCATCGACACTCAGATCGGAATCTTCCCTCTATGCGAAGTATGACAGGTCTTCCCCGACAACGCAGCCGAACAGCGTGACGACCACGATTCTGAACTATGTGGGCGGCGAGGCATGGAGAAGCCCGGGACAGTGGATTGAATGGGATTTTGAAGTGCCGGAGGATGGCTATTACAACATCATGATCAAGGGACGCCAGAACTACGCGAGAGGAAGCGTCTCCAACAGAACGGTATACATAGATGGCGAGGTGCCATTTGAGGAACTGAAGGAGATCTCCTTCGAGTATAGCAACGACTGGAAGTGTGTGGAACTCGCAGACGAAGAGGGAACTCCTTACAATATTTATCTGACGGAGGGAACTCATACGATCCGCATGGAGGCGGCACTGGGCGGTCTTGGGCCGATACTTGAGGAGCTGGAGGATTCCACCTACCGGCTGAACCAGATCTACAGAAAGATATTGGTGTATACCGGAGCAAATCCGGATAAGTACAGAGACTATAAGATTAATCTGAACTATCCGGAAATCATGCAGGCGATGGATCTGGAATCCAAGAGACTGTATAAGATCGTGGATGACATGGTGGCATACAGCGGACAGAAGGCTGACCAGATCGCCACTGCCCAGACGGTTGCCCAGCAGTTGGAGCGTTTCTGTGAAAAGCCCAATAAAATCACGCTGGAGTTCACAACCTTTAAGGACAACATCACGGCGCTGGGAACGGCATCTTTGAATATGAGCCAGACGAATCTGGATATTGATTATATTGCCGTGAGCGGAACGGATACCAGACCGGCGAAAGATAAAGCGGGGGCTTTTGCAAAGCTCTGGCATGAAATCAAATCCTTTGTCGCATCCTTCACGGTAGATTACAACTCTGTCGGAGACGTATATGATGACAAGGAAAGTGACGAAGTTGTCAAGGTATGGGTTCTGACGGGACGTGATCAGGGAACGATACTGAAGGCGATGGTGGATGACACTTTCACACCGGAGAGCGGAGTAAAGGTCAATGTTGAGATTGTAGACCCTGGAGCACTGCTGAATGCGGTTCTGGCAGGAAGGGGACCCAATGTTGTGTTGTCGGTGGGCGCGGATCAGCCCGTAAACTATGCACTGAGAGGAGCAGCTGAAGATATTACGCAGTTTGCGGATTATGAGGAAGTGCTTTCCCATTATACGCCGAGCTCCTATGAACAGTATTCTCTGGACGGCAGTATTTATGCGGTTCCCGAGACACAGACCTTCAATGTAATGTTCTACAGAAAGGACGTTCTTGAAGAGCTTGGACTGGAAGTACCGCAGACATGGCAGGAACTGATTGAAATGCTCCCGACCATTCAGGGTAATAACCTGTCAGTGGGTATCCCATCTGCAGCAGGCAGCAGCGGAAGCGCGGCTGCAACCACGGCAGTTGCCTCCAACACGCCGGACTTATCGCTTTATTTCACACTGATGTTCCAGAACGGCGGTGATCTGTACAATGAGGCAGGAACGAAGACAACGGTGGATAATGAAGCGGGTATCAAGGCATTTGATGATTATGTCAGATACTTCAATGACTACGGACTCCCTACGGTTTATGATTTTGTCAGCCGGTTCCGTTCCGGCGAGATGCCAATCGGTATTTCGGCATATTCGACCTATAATACACTGATCGTATCCGCACCGGAAATCAGAGGCCTCTGGGACTTCACCCTGATTCCGGGAACAGAGCGTCAGGATGAAAACGGTGAAACCTATATAGACCGCTCCGATTTCATCACAGGAAGCGCGACCATGATGATCAGTACGGACAACGAGACACTGAAACAGAATTCATGGGAGTTCATGAAATGGTGGGCTCAGCCGGATACGCAGGTCAGATTCGGACGTGAGATCGAGGCGCTTCTTGGTTCCTCTGCAAGATATGCGACAGCGAATAAGGATGCCTTTGAACAGCTGTCATGGAGCGCGGACGATATTGCAATCCTGAGTGAACAGTGGAATCAGACGGTGGGCATCAGAGAGGTTCCCGGAGGATATTACACTGGACGTCATATTACCAATGCAATCCGGAAGGTAATCAACGACAAGGATGACACCAGAGAGACAATTATCGACTACTCTATTACCATTAACGATGAAATTACCAAGAAACGAAACGAATTCGGCTTGCCGGTAGAATAGGGGAGTGAAAAATGAAAGAATATTTACGCAAATATGTTGCCCTGCGGAAACACAATGCGCAGGTGGCATGGAAAAAGGCAAAGAGAAGCAAAATGTGCTATGCATTTCTGGCACCCTATGCAATTTTGTTTACCATGTTTTTCGTGGCACCGGTTGTCGTATCCATCTTCTTCAGCTTTACTTATTACAACATTCTGGAAAGTCCGAGATTTATCGGGCTGCAGAATTACATCAGTCTGCTGCTGGAGGACGACGTTTTCCTGATTGGTGTAAAGAATACACTGATGATCGCGGTTATCACAGGTCCGCTCGGCTATATCATGTCGTTCCTGTTCGCGTGGCTGATCAACGAACTTCCGAGGTGGGTGCGAAGCGTGGCGGTGGTTGTCTTCTATGCCCCGTCCATTGCCGGCAACTGTTTCGTCATTTTCTCCGTGTTTTTCAGAGGAGATGCTTACGGCTATGTCAATGCATTCCTGATGAATCTTGGTATTATTGATGCGCCGATTCTCTGGTTTATTAATCCGGTTTACATGCTGCCGATCTGTATGCTGGTTATTCTCTGGATGAGTCTTGGCACCGGCTTCCTCTCCTTCGTGGCAGGTCTGCAGGGAGTTGACCGGTCACAGTTTGAAGCGGGCTACATGGACGGTATCAAGAACAGATGGCAGGAGCTCTGGTACATTACCCTGCCAAATATGAAGCCGATGCTGATGTTCGGCGCGGTCATGTCGATCACCCAGGCGTTTGGTGTGTGCGACGTAACCATGGCGCTGTGCGGATATCCAAGTACGGATTACGCGGCGCGGACGATCGTTACCCACCTGTTTGACTATGGTTATTCCAGATTTGAAATGGGTTATGCGTGTGCGATTGCAACGATTCTGTTCCTGATGATGATTCTGTGTAACAAAGCAATTCAAAGTCTGTTGAGAAGAGTAGGAACCTGATATGAGCAAGAAGAAAAAACAAGAAAACATCGAAAAAGCGTACCACAAGAAACTGATCAAGAGGAGAAAACCGAACCGCTCTATTGCAGGAGATATCTGTCTGTACCTGTTTCTGGCATTGGTGGCGCTGGTTATGGCATTCCCGATTATCTATGCTGTCAGCAGTGCATTAAAGCCGTTGGATGAGCTGTTCATGTTCCCACCCAAGATTCTGGCGCAGCATCCGACGACGGATAACTTTTCAGATCTGTTTGTGACGATGGGAAAGTCGTGGGTAACCTTTTCCAGATACCTGTTCAATACGACTTTCATTACAGCGGTAGGAACCTTCGGACATCTGATTATCTCGTCAATGGGTGCATTTGTGCTTGCAAAGTATGATTTTCCGGGTGGGCAGGTATTCTTTAAAATTGTCACGGTTGCGATGATGTTTACGGGATATGTTACGGCGATTCCGAACTACCTGATCTTAAACGGACTGGGCTGGATTGATACCTATTGGTCGATCATCATTCCTGCTTTTGCTTCTCCTATGGGACTGTTCCTGATGAAGCAGTTCATGGAAGGACTGCCGACCTCGCTGATTGAGGCAGCAAAGATAGACGGTGCAAATGAATGGAAGGTATTCAGTGGAATTGTTATGCCGAATGTTAAGCCTGCATGGATGACACTGATTATCTTTTCGGTTCAGGGTCTCTGGAATAACAAGGCGGCAACCTATATCTATTCTGAGGAAAAGAAGACACTGGTGTATGCACTGCAGCAGATCCAGAGCGGCGGTATTGCAAGAACCGGTCAGGGTGCAGCTGTTCTGGTTGTGGTCATGGTCGTTCCCATCGCGATTTTCGTGTTCTCAGAGAGCCAGATTTTGGAAACGATGGCAAGCTCCGGCTTGAAGGATTAAACAGTGCAGAGGTGGCATATGAAAAAGATAATAAGAAGAGTCGGCGCGCTGTCCCTTGCCGCCGCAGTACTGGCGGGTTCCTCGATGGTGACCTGCGCAACGGAAAGAACCTATACCTATAATTACGATTACTGGGAAGATGTTCAGGATTCGCCGGATGCCTATACAGTCACGCGGGTTTTTGCTTCCGTGGATCTGGGGCTGGATATCAATATGAAGAATCCGCAGGGACTCTTTGTGAAGGACAACACTCTCTACATCTGTGATACCGGCAATAACCGTATATTGCAGCTGGAGAGGACAGGAAGAGAAAAGTTTGAGCTGGTGCGTATCATTGATGAAATCAGTGGAAACGTGGAGACGAAGACACTTGCCTCGCCGAGCGATATTGCGGTGACTGAGGAGGGCAACATCTTCATTGCGGATACCAACAACGGACGTGTGCTGAAGGTGGATGAAGATTTGAACTACCTTCTGGAGTTTAACAAGCCGGAGGATTCCACCCTGAATCCTGATCTTGTATTCCAGCCGACAAAGCTCGCAGTTGATACAGCGGGACGTGTATACTGCATCGCCTCCGGTATCAACAAGGGATTGATCAAATATGAGGCGGACGGCACTTTTTCCGGTTTTGTCGGAGCCTCAAAGGTTACCTTCAACTGGACGGATTACATATGGAAACGACTTGCGACGGCGGAGCAGAGGGCTCAGATGGAATCCTTTGTTCCCACGGAGTATGATAATATTTATATCGACTATGAGGGCTTTATCTATGCATGTACAGGTCGGGTTGAGGAAGCGGATCTGGATTCCGGTGACGCTGACGCGATCCGCAAGCTGAATCTTCTGGGAGATGATATTCTCGTGAGAAACGGCGAATACCCTGTATACGGTGATCTCTACTGGGGAAGCGGCGGCGGTTACTCCGGTCCGTCCTGGATGATTGACATCACGGCTTTCGAGAATGATGTCTATGTGGCGCTGGATAAGAACCGCGGAAGACTGTTCGCCTATAACGACCAGGGGCGTCTGGTATTTGCATTCGGCGGTAACGGCAATGAGGACGGCTATTTCCGCAGACCTGCTGCGATTGAACACATGGGTTATGATCTCCTTGTTCTGGATTCGCTGGATTGCAGCGTGACACTGTTTACAACAACAGAGTTTGGAACGCTGATCTATCAGGCAATCGATGAATTTGATGCGGGAAATTATACGCAGTCCGGTGAGACATGGCAGAAGGTCATGGATATCAATGGCAATTATGATCTGGCTTACATCGGTATCGGCCGATCCCTTCTGAGGCAGGAAAGATATAAAGAGGCCATGGAGTACTTTGAACTGAAGTATGACGATGATAATTATTCCAAAGCCTTTAAGCAGTATCGTAAGGAATGGGTGGAAGACCATATCGGCATTATCATTGCTGTGATTCTTGTGCTTTTCCTTGTGCCGATGGGAATTGGCAAGGTCAAGCGGGTAAAGCATGAGATTGATGTCGCAGACATTTTTAGAACGTAGAGATGGAGGCAGGTATGATAGCAGCATTGAAAAAGAAAGAGACATATGTACATTATCTTGCGACGCTGAAATTTGCGCTGTACTGCATCACGCATCCTCTGGACGGGTTCTGGGATCTGACACATGAGAAGCGCGGTTCTATCGCAGCGGCAAATACAATATTGATTCTGACACTTCTCGTCAGGATCATGAAGCTTCAGTTTACGAGCTTTATCTTTCTGAATGTTTACTGGGAGGGAATCAATATCTTTTTGTATATTGCCAGCATTCTCTTCCCGTTGGCATTGTGGGTAGTTGGCAACTGGGCTCTGACGACGTTGTTTGACGGTAAGGGGCGTCTCGGGCAGGTCTATATGGCAACCTGCTATGCACTGGTGCCTTATCCACTGGTTCAGCTTCCGCTGATTATTTTCAGCAACTTTGTGACGGTGGATGAGAGAGAGTTTTATACCGTACTCAGCGGCATATCACTGGTATGGGTGGCTCTGCTGATTGTGACGGCAATGTCGCAGATCCATGAATACAAGATGGGAAAAAACATCCTGTTTACGATTGCGACCTTGTTTGCCATGCTGGTCATGATATTTATCCTGCTCTTATTCTTCAGCATGATATCACAGGGAATATCCTATTTTATTTCGCTGGGCAGGGAGATTTTATTCCGAATATAGCAATGTCTGTCAGCAATCAACATAGACAACAGAGCAGGAAGGAAAAGCTATGAAAAAGGACAAAACAGCCGGAAAAGGAAAAGTGAAAGCGGCAGTTATCAGACAGCTGAAAAGCATGATTGTTCCGATTATTATCTGTCTGGTGATTTTAGCAGGTATTATCGTTGTCATGACCTATCAGAATCAGGAGGAGCCTGTAGAGATCATCCGGCTCAACGGTTACGAGGGTGAAGAAAACGCAATTGTCATGGAGAGCGATGCCATTAAATTTGAGATGGATCCCCTGACAACGCAGTTTACGGTTACTGCGAAGAAGACTGGCAAGGTCTGGAAGTCAAATCCGGATGATGGCGCAAATGATCCACTGGCGCAGGCTTCTGAACGGGGACGTCTGCAGTCAACGCTGTCTATTGTGTGGAGTACGGTCAACGGTGTTGATGCGGAGTATAATAATTACGATTACGGCATTAAGAATGGTCTGTATGACATAGAGACAGGCGAGAATTACGTTAAGGTGAAATATTCTATCGGTGATGTGGAGAGAGAGTATTATATCCCGCCGATTACGACAGAGGAAAAGCTGGAATACTGGTTCAGCCAGATGGATGTCAATGATGCCACGCTTATAAAGGAATATTACAAGAAGTATGATATCAATAAGCTCGGCAAGAAGGATAATAAAGAGGAATTACTTGCGAAGTATCCAATTCTTGCGGATGAGGTGATTTATGTACTCCGTGATAAGACAAATGGCAGCCTGAAGCAGAAGTTTGAAGGCTTTTTTGAGGCAGCGGGCTATACGACGGAGGATTACGAGGAAGACAAGAGCCTCGACAGTTCAGAAAAGACTACGGACAAACCGGTATTTAATGTCAGCATCGTCTATCGTCTGGATGGAGATGATCTTCTGGTTGAAGTCCCGATGTCCGAGCTGGAATATCAGGAGGATAAGCCGATCTACAGCCTGACTGTTCTTCCCTACTTTGGAGCGGGGACAATGGATGACGAAGGTTATCTGATGATTCCGGAGGGCGGCGGTGCGCTGATTAACTTCAACAACGGTAAGACCACACAGAACAGCTATTATGCAAATGTTTACGGCTGGGATATGTGCCTCAACAGGACATCGGTAGTACACGAAACAAGAACCTATTTTAATACCTTCGGTATTTCCGAGAAGGATAATTCGTTCCTTTGTATTCTGGAGGAGGGCGCTCCGTATGCATCGATACAGGCAGATGTCAGTGGAAGATATAACAGCTACAACTATGTAAATGTAGTTTACAGCATTGCCCAGAGAGAACAGTATGACGTGTCCTCTCTTATAAACGGAACGATGTTCATGTATCTGCAGCAGCTGCCGGATGAGACATTGACACAGAGATACCGCTTTATCGACTCTGGAAGCTATGTTGATATGGCAAATGTCTACAGAGGCTATATGCAGGACAAATACGGTGCGGACATGGCGATGCGCGACGATACGGAGACACCGGTAGCTCTGGAGATTGTCGGAGCGGTAGACAAGGTGAGGCAGGTGCTCGGTGTGCCGGTATCGAGACCCTTAAAGCTGACGAGCTATGAGGAGGCGGAGGCAATCACCACAGAGTTGTATAACGATGGACTGAGGAATATGAGTGTAAAGCTCACAGGCTGGATGAACGGTGGTGTACAGCAGAAGATGCTGAGCAGAACCAGAACCATATCCTGTCTGGGAAGCAGGTCAGATCTTAAGAATATGGTGAAGAATGCCGAGGCACTTGGGGTCGGAGTGTATCTGGACGGTATCACGCATTATGCACAGAACAGTAATTTATTGAATGGCTTTTGGGTTTTCACAGATGCGGCAAGATTTATCAGCAAGGAAAAGGCAGAGCTGTATGACTACAGCACAATTACTTATGCACAGCGTGACAGTCAGGATCCCTATTATCTGCTTCATGCAGACAAGATCATGGAGATGACAGACAATCTGGTAAAGGGTGCGGAAAAGTTTGGCGCGAACATTTCGCTGAATGACACCGGCTATATCCTTTCTTCCGATTTCTACCGCAAGAATACTGTTTCCAGACAGCAGGCGATGGAGATGCAGGCACAGAAGCTTAAGGAGATCAAGGACAGCGGCATGGGAATCATGACCCGTATGGGAAATGATTATGCGATTGTGTATGCAGATATTGTCACCGGAGTGGACTTAAACGGCAGTGAATATTCCATCATTGATACCTTTGTTCCTTTCTATCAGCTGGCGCTTCACGGCTATGTCGATTATACGGGAGAAGCACTAAACCTTACCGGTGAGACACAGGAGGAGCTGCTCCGTTCTGCTGAATATGGAGCCGGACTGTACTTTACGGTAATGAACGAAAGTCCCTTTGCCTTACAGAAAACTCTGTATACACAGTACTTCGGCGCGGAGTACAGCGCATGGCATGACAGAATCGTTAGCATTTACAGCAGATATAATGAAGAGCTTGGTCATACGTTCAACCAGCACATGACGGATCACATCAGTTTTTCTGAGGAATTGAAGTGTACGGTGTATGAGGATGGTACAAGGGTCTATGTAAATTATAGCTATAACGATGCGGAAGTGGACGGACACCGGGTTCCCGCCAGAGACTATCTGGTAGTGAAATAAGTAGAAAGGGTAATGATGATGAAGAAACAGAAGAATAAGTTAGCGGGTCTTCAAAAACGTAAGGCGATAGCCGGATATCTGTTTATTATGCCCTTTATCCTGGGATTCCTGATATTTATGGTAAAGCCGTTTTTCCAGTCGCTGTATATGAGCTTTTGTGATGTGCAGCTTGGATCGGCAACCTTTGAGATGAACTGGATCGGCATTGGGAACTATGTTAAGGCATTCACCGTTGATCCCAAATTTAACCGTCTGCTGGTAGAGGAACTAGGACGGATGGTGGTGGATTCTCTGGCAATCATGGTATTCAGCTTCTTTGTTGCGCTGATTCTGAACCAGAAGTTCAAGGGAAGAGCTTTTGTAAGGGCAATTTTCTTCCTGCCGGTAATTCTTTCCTCGGGTGTTATCTTAGGTCTGGAGACAGACAATGCACTGATGGCAAGTATTCAGGCGGCAGTGGAGGAGAGTACACCGACAGTCAGTATCACAGGCGCGATCAAGACTATTCTGGAGACCGCTGGAGTCGGTTCAAGAGCCTTTAAGATAGTGTTTGATATTATTGACAATATTTATGACATTGCAATTTCCTCGGGAATCCAGATCATTATCTTCTTATCCGGATTACAGACGATTTCTTCGAGTATGTACGAGGCGGCTGACATAGAGGGCTGTACAAAGTGGGAGAGTCTGTGGAAGATTACATTCCCCATGATCAGCTCACTGTTCCTTGTAAACTGGATTTATACGGTTGTTGATTTCTGTATGAGATCGGACAATGAGGTGATCGAGAAAATTACA
Organism: uncultured Acetatifactor sp.; assembly: GCA_934402315.1. Taxonomy (GTDB): domain Bacteria; phylum Bacillota; class Clostridia; order Lachnospirales; family Lachnospiraceae; genus Acetatifactor. The sequence continues at coordinate 26,769 of CAKRTS010000013.1, forward strand.
GAGGTAATGACGGTACAGCTGTATTATGGCTATGCTTCCGCAATGTCATGGGTATACTTCCTGATTGTCATAGCGTTCATCGGTATTACAGCATTGTTCATTTCAAGGAGGGTTTACTATTATGACTAAAAGGGTAAAAGTACATGGAGATAGTACCTTCTGGGAGAGAAACCGGAAATCCGGCGGTTATCTTCTGAAAAAGACCATTATGAAGTACGCGGTCAGCATCTGCAGATTCATCCTGCTGTTCGGTATGTGCTTCATGATCCTGCAGCCGATTCTGGATAAGATATCTGTCAGCTTCATGGAGGAGCAGGACATCTACAGTCCGACGGTCATTGCGATTCCGGAGCACTTTACGACGAAGAATTACATTCTTGCAGCCCAGCTGATGGACTACGGGAAGTCGTTGACAAATACGATCATTGTATCATTAACAATTGCAATCCTGCAGATTTCGGTTTGTACACTGGTGGGCTATGGCTTTGCAAGATTTGAATTCCCGTTGAAGAAGTTCTGGTTTGCCTGTGTACTGATGGTCATCATTATACCGCCGCAGCTGATTTCTTCGTCCCTGCATCTGCACTTTAAATTTTTCGATATATTTGGTATCTTTGAGCTGACAACGGGAAGTGCGATCAACCTCAGGGGATCTTCCCTTCCGTATTATCTGATGAGTGCGGGCTGTATGGGCTTGAAGAATGGATTATATATCTATATGATCCGTCAGTTTTTCCGGAACATTCCGAAGGAGCTGGAGGAGGCAGCCTATGTGGACGGTTGTGGCACGCTGATGACCTTTGTGCGTATCATGCTGCCGGATGCAACACCGATCCTGACCTCCTGTTTCCTGTTTTCGTTTGTCTGGCAGTGGACGGACAGCTTTTACTCCAAGATGTTCCTTGGAAATATCGAACTGATCAGTACCCAGATTTCGATGCTGGTGGACAGATTGTCGGTATACATCCAGCGAATTACGGGAACCTCGTCTACTGGGTCTGTCGGTTATTCCAACTGTATTCTTTCGACAGGTACGTTGATGCTGATTGTTCCGCTTTTATTGATCTACCTCTTCGCGCAGAAGGGCTTTGTTGAGAGCTTAAGCAGCTCCGGTATCAAGATGTAATTGTATATATATCCGAATGTACCCGCCGGGAACACCCCGGAAAAGGCATTACCGTTCTCCGGCTGGGAAAAGGATTTATATAAATTTAAGGAGGATGAAAAATGAAAAGAGAAATGTTTAGAAAACTGATGGCAGCTTCTCTGGCAACCGTGATGGCAATGAGCATGGCTGGCTGTGGAAGCGAGGATGCGGGAGCTTCTTCCGCAGAGAGCAGCACTGAATCTTCAGTAGCTGAAAGCTCTTCTACAGAGTCCACAGAGGCGTCTTCTGTAGAAGAGGATGTCAATCCGTATCCCGTTCTGACAGACGAGAACGGAAACGTTTACGATCTGGGCGGCATGGAGATCGTAATCCGCGACTGGTGGTCCAACAAGGACAATGGCACAGACGGTTTCGATATTACAGAGAATGATTACGGCGAGGCGACCAAGGAGTACATGGATTGGGCGCAGGAGACCTATAACTTCAAGATCAGAAGAGAGTCCATCTCTGACTGGGGATCTGCTCCTCAGGATTTCGTAGACTATGTAACCACCGGCGGCGACGAGAACAACTATGTATTCGTTCTTCGTCAGGATGCAGCAATTACCTCCGCTATGAACCAGGGTCTGATGTATGACCTTGCAACCCTGAAGTCCTTTGACTTCTCCGAGGATAAGTGGAAGAGCGGCGTACATGAGCTGATGTCCAAGGGTGATTCCATCTATTGTATGTCTCCCTATGATCCGGAACCCCGTACCGGTGTATTCTTTAATAAGAGACTGCTCTCCGAGGCAGGTATTGATCCTGAGGAGATCTATGATCTTCAGGAGAACATGGAGTGGACATGGGATAAGTTCGAAGAGCTCTGCGCAAAGGTGCAGAGAGATATCGACAGTGACGGTACCATTGATATCTACGCAATGGACATGAACGATTCTGTTCTGTACAATGCAGCTGTATTCTCTAACGGCGGCGAGTATGTCGGCATGGAGAACGGCGAGTATACCTATCGTCTTGAGGACGAGGAGACTCTTGCAGGTCTTGAGTGGGGCGTAAAGATGGTGCAGACCTACACAAAGACACTGGACGAGAACGGCGAGGCTCCGGCATGGGATTACTACAATGGCGCGTTTGTAAACGGTGAAATTGTATTCTGTATCGAGCAGGCATATTGTGCAGGCGCTCCCGGTTCTGGCTCTCCTTGGGCTGAGATGGCTGATGATTACGGCTTCGTATGCTTCCCGATGGGACCTAACGCAACCGATTACACAAACTGCTACACAGACAACGTACTTGCAATTCCCGCATGCTACGACGCTGACAAGGCTGAGAAGATCGCATTTGCATTTAACGTAATCACCGATCCTACTCCCGGATATGAAGATTATCCCGCTTGGAGAGCCGGCTACTATGCAAAGTTCCGCGATACCGAGTCTGTTGATCTGACACTGACCAGAATGGTATCCAACGGTATGGTTACCTATGATGGACTGATTCCGAACCTGAAGTTAGGTGAGGATCTTACATGGAATCTTGGCAGCAAGCCTGTTTCCGAGTGTGTAGAAGCTATCGCTGAAACATGGAAGTCTTATATTGCAGAGGCAAATGCACAGTAAGGCATCTTACAATCAATTGTTTTTATAATCATAGAAGGGGTGGTGTTTTCCGGGCATCATCCCTTTTTGAATAAAAACGGATCGACATTTCGGAATTATAGATGAAGAAATACTGGATGTGAGAATAAAGGATCATCTAAAGAATGGAGAGTGTGTAAAATGGAAGTAAAATTTCATTTGCCGGGCCTGCGGCAGAATTACCCGTTAAATATGCTGATTTTGAGTCTGATGGAGCAGAAGCCTGAATTTTTCCGGGAGGGCATTCAGATCGCGTCTTTCTTCGGCGAATTTCCGGCATCCCTCTGGAACGGTGGCAGACCCTCCAACTACGACCAATGCGATGCTGATTATGTGCGGAACGTTGTCAAAAACATTAATGCGAAGGGAATTCCCGTGCGGTATACCTATACCAATATGCTGCTGAATGAGGAGGATTGCAAGGATCCTTACTGCAACTTCTGTATGCAGATTGCAGACAATGGTATGAACGGGGTCATTGTCTTTTCACCTGTTCTCGAAAGGTATATCAGGGAGAATTATCCGGGCTACAGACTGAACAGTTCTACCTGTAAGGAAATCAGGGATATCAGGCTCGTCAACGAAGAGCTGAAGAAGGATTATCATCTGGTTGTACTTGACTACAATTTCAACAATCGGTTTGAAGAACTGGATAAGATAGAGGATAAGGAGCGGTGCGAAATACTTGTCAATGCTGTCTGCATACCGGACTGTCCCAGAAGAGGCGAGCACTACAAAAATATTGCCAGGAACCAGCGCATTATGTTAAAAAACCGAAAGCTTCCCGCAGATAAGCAGATACCTTTGGAGAAGTGGTATTGTGAATACGGAGAGAAAAACTGTATTCATACGATTCAGAATTACTGCACTTATATTTCACCGGAGGCGATCTGGGAGAAATATGTGCCGATGGGCTTCAGCAATTTCAAGATCGAAGGAAGGACAGCCAATCTCTTCTCTCTGGTCGAAACCTACTGTCACTATCTGGTCCGACCGGAATATCAGGGACAGGCGAGAATCCTGCTTCTGAATAACCTTGCAGCGAATAAGGTTATTACCGTAAATCACCCAAGACCCAGAAAATGGGTGCCGGAGACATAGGGAGGAGTTAGACGTTATGGCGGCAAAGGAAGTATACTGGCATCTGCCCGGTTTTTGTTATTTCAGACTGTTAAATCAGGTGATCATCAATCTCATGAAGGATTATCCCGAGAAATTCAGGGATGGCTACCGGATCGGCTCCGTGTACGGAACCTTTCCCGGAGCGATCTGGAACGGCGGGAGAGCCGTCTTCGGCATCACGGGAAAAAATGATATTGAGAATATTTTGAAAATTTATAACAGCAGAGGTATTCCGGTTCGATTTACATGGACGAATTCGCTGATCGAGGAGAAGCATCTGCAGGACACCTACTGCAATCTGATCATGCGCATGGCTGATAACGGATTGAATCAGGTACTGGTAAACACGCCGGTTCTGGAGGAGTACATACGGAGGGAATACCCGGATTTTAAGCTGATTTCCTCGACGACAAAACGCATCACCGGCGTAGATGGCGTACTGGAGGAGCTGCAGAAGGATTATTTCCTTGTTGTGCTGGACTATGATCTGAATCATAATGAGGAGGCGCTGAAAAAGCTGGGGCCCTATGCGGGGCGGATCGAGCTTCTGGTGAATGAGGTCTGTTATCCGGGCTGTGCTTACAGGGCGGAGCATTACAGACAGCAGTCGCAGATGCAGCTGGAATTTGATGTGAATACCGCGTTTCCCTGTCCGAACAAGACACAGCAGAGAAGCTTTAAGGAATGCATGAAACGACAGGCTTTTATTTCTAATGAGGAGATCGGGGATTACATAGACAAGGGGTTTGTCAACTTTAAAATAGCAGGCCGCGGTATGCCGGTAGAGTATGCGAAGGAGTCCTGTCTCTACTTTCTGGTGAAGGATGACTGCAGAGATTTTATCAGAGGAAAGATCGATAGATTGTTTGAGCAGTTTAAAAGTGTACAGACAGTCAGAAGGTAGATCAGCCTGGGAACAGGTGAAAATAAAAAAGGGTTAGAGAGGTCGACAGATGGTGAAGAGGAAACGCCATAAATGGGGAAAATATGCTGCCTGTCTGTTAAGCGCATGTTTAGCAGGTCTGACGGGCTGCGGAGGGCAGACGCAGGAAGAGAGTATTGTTGTATATGAGCCGGAGACGGAGGGAACAGCTTATCAGTTTGCAGTGGTCGATATCGGTGACGTAAGTAAGGTCGAGAAGGTGAAAGCAACCTACAGTCAGATGGCTGAGCAGGAGGTCAGCTTTTCCATAAGCGGTAAATTGATTGAGAAGGTATATGTCAAGGAAGGGGACAGCGTGAAAAAGGGTGACCTGCTCGCCGAACTTTCCGGGGGAGATCTGGACAGGCAGATTGAGACGCTGGAATATCAGATAGAGCGCAACAGCCTTCTGCTGGGTTATGCGGATACAAATGAGTCCTATGAAATATCGGCTGCGTGGGTCAATTATCTCTATAAGGGATGGGGGACGGACGAGAGTGTCAAGAAATCCGTAGAGACGATACAGCAGAATTACAGATATCTGCGTGAGGATTACAACGATGCCATTGAACTGGATCAGAGGAAGCTCGACAGCCTTGTCAGGGAGCAGAAGGACAGTAAGGTATATGCGTCGATGAACGGCGTAGTTTACCGTCTGGAAAAGAATCTTGAGGGAAAAACCTCACAGAGAGATGAGACGATTATGACAATTGTGGATACCGAGGAGTGTCTCTTTGAAACCTCGGTGCCGGAGCTTGCGGGCTACTTTCATGAGGGAGAGACGGTGACTATGACGCTCTCCAGCGGAAAGACGGCAGGCGAATATGTGCTGATGCCTACCCATATGGATAAGTGGGGGGAGGAGCAGTATTTCTCTGTGTTTGACGGCTCCTATGAGACCGGAATCGAGGTAGGCGCTTCGGGAACGATCCAGATTGTGACTGACTGTAAGGAACAGGTGCTCAGAGTACCGGTCAGCGCGATAAACAGTGCGGATGGGGAAGAGTATGTCTATGTGCTGGATCAGGACGGTCAGAGACAGGTCAGATGGGTGAAAACAGGTTTACACGGAGACGACATGGTCGAGATCCTGAGTGGTCTTGAAGAAGGAGAGAAGGTTATTCGAAGATGGTGATCAGAGGAAAGAAAATAATTTCAGTGGTGCTCTCTCTGGGACTGGCTCTGTCGTTCAGCGGCTGCGGGCAGGGAGCGCAGGCAGTTTCCGGGGAGATACCGGAGCTGCTGGAGCCCGTAGGTGTGGCACAGAATTACGAGGAAGCGGCAGTGAGAACCCTGTATGATGCAACGGTATATTCCGCAATGGTGTGTCCTGAGGTGAAGGAATATGAAGCAGAGCGTTCCATGAGCTTTGAAGAGTATGATGCATTTCCCGGCGAGACAGTAAAAAAGGGACAGAGGCTGCTGCATGGCAATACGGAAGCAATTGACAAAAGTATTGAGAACATGGAAAAGAAGATAGCTGATATGGAGGAAAGCTATCAGGAGTTTCTGACAGAGAAAAATAAGGAGCTTTCAGAGGCCAGGGGAAGCAAAACGGAAAACGGCAGGACCGTGGAGAGCATTGAGGAGAATGAGCCGGAGAAATATCAGGTGAATGCGGAAACCGGTGAGCGGACGTTGACACCGGAATATGCGCAATGGGAGCAGCAGTATGCAAGGTATAGCGGTCAGTATCACATTGCGGATCAGAGTGTCATGGAGCTTGAGGAAGCAATAAAGGAGCGGACAGAGCTTTATGAACTGGATCGTAAATACAATCTTGCGCAGCTGGAGTATCTGCGTCAGGATAAGAAGGAGCTGACGCTGACGACGACAGCGGGCGGAGTGGTTTCCGCAGTGCAGTATTATCTGAACGGGGACTGGATCAGTACCGGACAAAGTATTGTGTCGGTATGTGAACCGGAAAAAAAACAGCTTCGCTGTGAGTATATCAGCAGAAGCACGGTTACAAAGGCGGAAGATGTTTACGCTCTTGTGGATGGAAAGCGCTATGAGGTGGAATATCAGGTGCTGGAGACAGAAGAGTATCAGAGACTGCAGGAGCAGAATGGAGCTGTATATTCAACCTTTTATGTCGAGACAGGAGAGGAGGAAATCAGTCAGGGGAGCTATGCGGTAATCGTGATTGTGAAGAAGACCGCAAAGGATGTACTTACTGTTCCGAAGGATGCGATCAACAAGGACGATACGACGAGCTATGTCTATGTCCTGCAGAATGAGGAGGCTGTCTATACCCCTGTGAAGACAGGCATGAGTGACGGCATGTATACGGAAATCGTCTCCGGGCTGTCAGCGGGGGATAAGATTCTGACAGAATCCGCAATCACGGCTTCAGACGATACGGCGGTTGTAAAACAGGGAAGTGTCGGGCATGAGTTCAGCGGAACCGGCTATCTGTACTATCCCTCGACGGAGGTTGTGAAGAATGATCTGACCTACGGAACGGTCTATTATACAGAGCGCCTTGTGCGGCAGTATCAGCAGGTCGAGAAGGGCGAGGTGCTCGCCAGAGTCAGAGTTGTGGCGGATGAGGTGGAGCTTGAGCGGAACGAGAGAAAGCTCCAGCGGGAACAGGAGCGTCTGGATGTATGGAAGGCGGAGCAGGCTAAGCTGGATGAGAAGAATAGAGATGAAAAGATGTTAAAGGCGAAGGAGGAGACAATCCGTGAGCTTGAGGAGCTGATTACGGATATGAAGAACGATTTCGCTGTCACAGAGATCAGGTCTCCGATCAGCGGCATTGTCACGGAGGTGGTTTCCTTCGAGGCGGAGGATCTGGTGCAGCCGGGGGCGCGGCTGTTCCAGGTTGCGGACGAGACGCGCAGCTATATCATTGTCGAAGATCAGAATGGTCAGCTTGCCTTTGGAAATCAGGCGACGATTACCTATAAAGGGCAGGAGGGACAGGATAAGACAGGGCATGGAGAGGTTGTCACCCAGAATAAGATGGCGGTGAGCGCTACAATTCCTTCGGATTATGCACTCATACAGGTTTCACCGGAGGATATCGGGGAGATGGCAGGCAGCTCGCAGGAGTTCGACGGATGGTGGAACCGCAGCCGTTTCAAGGTGACCGTGCAGATCCGGTCCATGAGGGGAGTGCTACTTGTACCCAAGAAGGCTGTGAAGGAAAAGAATGGCTGTACCTATGTCAAGGTTAAGAACCAGGATGGCAAAGCTTTTTATCAGAGCTTTATTGCAGGCGGATCCGACCTCTCAAATTACTGGGTGGTAGAGGGACTGTCGGAGGGAATGGAAATATGCTTAGAATAATGCTGGAAAAATTAATGTCAAAGAAGTGGATGAATCTGTGTCTGCTTCTGGGAAGTGTATTGTTGATTGCCACAGTGGTGAGTTTTCCGCTTTATCAGACTGCTGCGTATGACAGGATGCTGCGTGATGAGTTTCAGAACGCGCTGGCAGATACTGGTGAGTGGCCGGCAAAGCTTGAGATGTCGGTAGTCTCTAAGAAAGAGGCCGGTGGGAAGACGATCAGCCGTCTGGAGGAGCTGAACAGAGGGATATGCAACGATCTTGGTGTCACTCAGAGACAGGTTATCAGCTATTACCTCATGTATAAGCAGGATGCACATTCAACCATGAACAGAACGGATGTCGGTGAGATTCCGGTGAGAATTGGTGCGTTGTCAGGGCTGCAGGAGCATGCAGAGCTGATCAGCGGGGAAATGTTCTCGGAGAGCGGACTCACGGAGGATGGAAGCATCGAGGTTGTGGTCAGCCAGAGCGCACTGGTTGGTCTGAATCTGCTGGTCGGGGAAACGATCAGGCTGGATAATCTGAAGGATGCTGAGGGAGGAGAGATCCGCCTCTATATCAAGGGAATATTCCGGGCAGGGGACAACAGCGATTTTTACTGGCAGCTGAACCCGGATCTGATGGACAATGTCTGTCTGATGGACATGGATTTATACCGGCAGATGTTCACGGGGGATAATGCGCAGAAATATACGATGAACTGCAGCTATTACACCTTGTTTGAGTATTCGGATCTGACCGCTTCACAGGTGGAGAAGCTGTTGGAAAAGACAAAGTATTATACGGACGAGAGCGCCTATAAGGGAGTTATAGAGAAACCGTTGTATAAGGATACCCTGTCGACCTATCTGCGGAAGCAAGGCAGGATACAGGCAACGCTGACGATTCTCCAGATACCGGTACTGATTATGCTGGGTGCTTTTCTGTTCATGATTTCCGGACAGATGTATGAGATGGAGCGGAATGAAATCTCTGTCATAAAGAGCCGTGGCAGCTCGGGAGGACAGATTTTCAGACTTTATCTTTATCAGAGTATGTTTCTGGCGTTTGTCGGGGGAATTCTGGGCATTGCTCTCGGAGCCGTGTTCAGCCAGATCCTCGGTTCGGCGAAGAGCTTTCTGGAATTTGACAGCAGCCGGACGCTTGCCCTGACCTTCACTCCGCAGGTATGGATCTATGCGGGAGCCTCCGTGCTCGCTACATTGCTCATTATGACCCTGCCCGCAATCCGGCATAGCCGGGTCACAATCGTCAAGCTGAAACAGCAGAAGGCGCTGAAAAAGAAGAGCTGGTGGGAAAAGATTTTTCTGGATGTCATATTGCTCGGTCTTTCTCTGTATGGGTATTACAGCTTTCGGAAAAGTGCGGACAGTCTGGCAGAGAGTGTGCTCTCGGGAGAAGCGCTGGATCCGCTTCTCTATGTCAGTTCATCATTGTTTATTGTGGGACTGGGACTGCTCTTCCTCAGACTTCAGCCTCTTTTTGTCCAGCTGATTTATCTGATCGGAAAGAAGCGTTGGAGCCCGGCAAGCTATGCGTCCTTTATGGAGATAATTAAAAATGGCAGGAAACAGCAATTTATCATGCTCTTTCTCATCATGACCATTTCACTTGGCATGTATCATGCAACTGTGGCCCGGACGATTTTACAGAATGCAAGGGATAACGTAGAATATCTGGACGGAGCGGATGTGATCGTGCGGGAGGTCTGGACAGAGATAACGGATACGAACGGTGCGGCGACGGGCAGTTATCTTGAGCCAGATTACAGTAAATATGCGGACTTAAGCTGTGCTGAGAACTATACTAAGGTGATCTACGACGAAAAGGCATATCTCGGAACGGGAAAGACATCCAGACAGTCCATTGTGCTCATGGGCATTCATACGAAGAATTTCGGCATGGTAACATGGGTACCTACCGGACTCATGGGGCATCCTTACTATGACTATCTGAATGAGCTTGCAGTGGTGCAGAATGGAATACTGGTATCAGAGAATTTCCGCAGTAAGCTTGGGTACGAGATTGGAGATTCCATTACATATTATAATAACAAGGGAATGAGCGCCACCGGGAAGATCGTAGATTTCTTTGACTACTGGCCCGGCTATGCCCCGACAGTTACGGATCTCAACCCTGACGGCACCGCATACACGGAAGACCAGTATCTTCTTGTGGCGCATTATAATCTGTTGCAGCAGAAGTGGGGAACACAGCCCTATGAAGTCTGGATCAGTCTGAAGCCGGATGCGGATACGAAGGTTGTGTACGATTGGATAGATAAGAATGATGTCAGACTCAAGAAGTTCGTGGATCGGACGAGTGATGTGGAGGATGCAATAGAGGATCCGCTGTTACAGGGAACGAATGGCGTCCTTACGATGGGCTTTGTCGTGACGATTCTGCTGTGTGCAGTCGGCTATCTGATTTACTGGATTATGTCGATACGCTCCAGAGAAATGATTTTCGGTGTATTGAGGGCTTGCGGAATGCATAAGGGTGAGCTGATTCATATGCTGTTGAACGAGCAGCTTTTTTCAGGTGTGCTGTCTGTTATCGCAGGTATCGGAATCGGACGGCTGACATCAGTGATGTTCGTGCCGATGCTGCAGCGGGCATACGCCGCGGCAAATCAGGTGCTGCCTATGGAGCTGGTTGTAAATGCGTCGGATATGCTGAGGCTGTACAGTGTGATTGCCTGTGTGATGCTGGTATGTCTTGCGACACTGATTCTGTTGTTGTTTAAAATGAATGTGACAAAGGCGCTGAAGCTGGGTGAAGAATAATGGAGAATAATTTTGTGATTCAGGTAAAGGATGTCGATCGGATATTTCAGGTGCCGGGAGGGCAGTTCCAGGCACTGAAAAAAATTAATGCGGAAATTCCGAAGGGCAGTCTGACGATATTGAAGGGGCGTTCCGGTTCAGGTAAGACAACGCTTATGAACATCATCGGAACGCTGGATAATCCTTCGGCAGGAGAGGTATGGATCGACGGCAGAGCCGTGAAAGGGATGTCGGACAAGGAGCGGGAGAACCTGCGCAGAAGAGATATGGGCTTTGTTTTCCAGGCGGTATCACTGATCCCGACGATGAATGCCTTTCAGAATGTTGAGTTTTCCATGCGCATGGCAGGAATCAGGGCTGGCAGGGAGCGCGACAGGCGTGTGGAGGAATGCCTGAAGCTTGTGGGACTGGGAAGCCGTATCCATCATATGCCGGCGGAGATGTCCGGAGGTGAGCAGCAGAGAGTGGCCATTGCAAGGGCGATAGCACACAGTCCGAAGCTGATTCTGGCTGATGAACCGACGGCAGAGCTTGACAGTGCGATGGCAGCACAGGTGACAAAGCTCTTTCATGATATGACGAGAAAGGAAGGAATATCCATTCTCATGACAACACATGATGTCGGACTGATGGATGCCGGAGATATGATTATTGAACTCGAAAATGGAGAGCGCGTCATAAGAACCGCAGAAGGAGAGTGACACATGCCGGACGCAATGATACGGGCGGAAGGCCTGGTAAAAATCTATAAAACCAAACAGACGGAGGTGCTTGCGCTTCAGGGGCTGGATCTGCAGGTGGATACAGGGGAACTGACCGCCATCATCGGTAACAGCGGAAGCGGTAAATCGACCTTCCTGAACATGATTGGCGGTCTGGATCGTCCCAGTGCCGGTTCGCTCTTCGTGGCGGGAAGCAATCTTTTCACCATGACGGAGAAGGAGCTTGTGCGCTATAAGCGGGACACGGTCGGCTTCGTCTGGCAGAATAACGGCAGAAATCTTGTGCCTTATCTGTCGGCGCTGGAGAATGTGATGCTGCCGATGAGCCTTTCCGGCACGAAGAAAAAGAAGGAAAAGGCATTACAGCTCCTGGAGATGGTGGGAATGGGTGCCAAGAAGCACAGCCGCATGAACATGCTGTCCGGCGGTGAACAGCAGAGGATCGCTATTGCCATTGCGCTGGCAAATTCCCCGAAGCTGCTGCTCGCGGATGAGCCGACGGGAAGCGTGGATGCGGCGACGGCAAATTATATTTTTGACGTATTCTCCGAGCTGAACAGGAACGGTCAGACGATCCTGATTGTCACGCATGATGTCGCGCTCTCCAAGAAGGTGAAGAGAGTCGTGGCGATCCGGGACGGCAAGATCAGCAGCGAACGTGTTCTCAAGGAGGCATATGCCGACCGGCTGCAGGAGAGCAATATCGACTGGCGTGCGGAGGAGACGCAGGAGGAATATGCCATTGTCGATAAGGTCGGGAGAGTACAGATTCCTGCCGAGCTGCTCTCCGGGCTGGAGCTGGATGATAATAAGGTAAGCATCAGCATACAGGACGGGAAAGTGGTAATTTCAAAGCCGGAGACCTGACGGGAAGCAAGGGAAAGGACGGAGACAGCGATGAAGAAGGCTGAGGGAACTATTGTAAAAAATGCAAATCCAATTATCAAAGCAGATTATCCCAATCCGGATGTAATCAGGGTCGGGGATGTGTACTATATGCTCTGCGCCACCCTGCATTTCCTGCCGGGAGCGGTCATACTCCGCTCCTATGATCTGATTCATTGGGAGATCGCCAGCTATGTGTTCGAGACCTTTGAGGGAACGGAGGAGGCGAGGATGACGAATGAGCGCAGCAACTACGGCTATGGCATGTGGGCTGGCTCCATCCGGTATTATAAAGGGCGCTTTTATGTCAGCTTCGCGGCGAAGGAGACCTGCAAGACCTATTTTTACTCCGCGGAGAGCGTGGAAGGGCCGTGGGAGAGCCGGTGTATTGACTTCTATTTTCATCACGGCTCGCTCTTCTTCGATGATGACGACAGGGTGTATCTGATCTTTGGGCACAAGGAGATTTTCATCAGGGAGATGCTCCCGGACTTAAGCGGACTGATGCCGGGAGGCTTTGCGCGGAAGCTGCTCACGGAGCAGGAGGATGTCTGGCTCGGATATGAGGGTTCGCACTTTTATAAGATAGACGGCAGATATTATCTGTTCGTGATCCGCTGGCCGAAGACGGGAACAGGGAGAAAGGTGCAGCTGTGCTATGCAGGTGACAGGCTGGACGGTGAGTTTCAGGGCAGGACAGTGCTGGACGATGACATGGGGTATTTTAACAATGGGATTGCGCAGGGAGGACTTGTCGACACGAGTGACGGACATTGGTTTTCTGTGATGATGCAGGACCGGCTTGCCGCCGGAAGGGCTCCTGTGCTGGTTCCGGTCGAATGGCAGGAGGGATTTCCTGTTTTCGGCAATGCCGGGAAAGCGCCGTTGATTGCAGAAAATGTCAGCAACAGACCGTATTATGAGTACGAACCGCTCTATACCTCGGACGATTTTGCACCGGTGACGGAGGATGGCAGCTGCCGTTTGAAACCGCAGTGGCAGTGGAACCATGAGCCGAATCCGGCGCTCTGGAAAATCGCGGAGGGCGGAGGACTGCGCATTGAGACGGGAAAGCTGTGCACGAATGTCACGCAGGCGGTAAATACGCTGACGCAGAGGATGTTTTTCCCGAAGAGCAGTGTGGAAGTCACGGTTGATGCCGCAGGGCTGAATGAGGGAGACGTGGCGGGGCTCTGTGCGCTGCAGGGCTGCTACGGGCTGCTTGCCGTGACAATGGAGCTCAAGCAGTATTACCTCGTTGTCATCGAGAGAGAGAATACGGAGAAGAACCGGAATACCACGGTTGCGGATTACATGCCGGGTATCGTGAAGGAGAAGATACATCTTGCCTCGCCGGTTGTCCGGCTCCGGATGGAGACGGATTTTGAGAAGGGAAGAGATGAGGCGGAGTTTTTCTACAGCGAAGACCTTTCCGATGTGAAGTGGAAGAAGGCAGGACAAGGACACAAGCTGTATTTCGGTCTGGATCATTTTTCGGGCTGCCGCTGTGGTCTCAGCATCTATTCGACAAAGAAGATCGGAGGCTCAGCCCTGTTTCGGGATTTTGTGTATGAGTATTAGTGCCGGAGGAGAGGCAGCTTGCAAAAAAGACTGAGTCATGCTAGAATGATGCAGTCGGAGGATGAGTCTGTGAATCAGGTAAATTATCAGAGAGAGCTGGATAAGATAATAGAGGGATTGACAGGTGCGGGAGAGGATTCCGCACCTGATTTGTTTCTGCACAGCTGTTGCGCACCCTGCAGCAGCTATGTGCTGGAATATCTTTGCAGGTATTTTCACATAACGGTCTTTTATTATAACCCGAATATTTCCGCATCGGAGGAATACCGGAAGAGAGTCGCTGAACAGAAGAGACTGATCGAGGCATATAATAGGGAAGAAAAGGGATATCCGATCCGGATTGTCGAGGGAGATTATGAGCCGGAGCGTTTTTATGAGATTGCGAAGGGCTTTGAAGCCTGCCCGGAGGGCGGCGAGAGATGCTTCCGGTGCTTCGATTTAAGACTGCGGGAGACGGCAAAGCGTGCGAAGGAGGGCGGTTATGCCTATTTCTGTACGACGCTTACCATCAGTCCGCTCAAGAATGCTGCGAAGCTGAATGAGATCGGACAGGCATTGTCTGAGGAGTACGGAGTCAGCTGGCTGCCGTCCGACTTCAAAAAGCGGAACGGTTATAAGAGGTCGATCGAATTATCGGCGGAATATGAGCTGTACCGGCAGAATTACTGCGGGTGCGCGTTTTCACAGAGATGACATTCCGTAACAGCAGAAATTCCTTGCGTGTGCCGGAAAAGTAAGGTATAGTTAGAAATATAATTTGTGCAGTACGGGCAGAGCTGCTGTCTGAGCGGCGATGTGCAGAGAATAGAAGTGCAGAGATGAGGATTTAGTATGAAGAAGATTTTGGATTTGTTGTCAGAAGAGATGGGAAGGGCGTTTGAGGCTGCCGGTTATGACAGCGCACTCGGAAAGGTTACGATTTCCAACCGTCCCGATCTCTGTGAATACCAGTGCAACGGCGCTATGGCAGGTGCGAAGCAGTATCATAAGGCACCGATCATGATTGCCAACGAGGTTGCGGAAAAGCTGAAAAACAGCGAGGTGTTTCAGGAGGCAGCAGCGGCAGCGCCGGGCTTTCTCAACCTGAAGCTCTCCGAAGAGTATCTGTTAGAACAGCTTAAGACCATGGCGAAGGAGCCTAAGTTCGGACTGGAAAAGCCCGCAAAGGCAAAGAAGATCATTGTGGACTACGGTGGAGCAAATGTTGCAAAGCCTCTCCATGTAGGACATCTCCGCTCGGCTGTCATCGGTGAGAGCATCAAGCGGATCAACCGCTATGTCGGACATGAGGTCATCGGCGATGTGCATCTGGGGGACTGGGGCTTGCAGATGGGTCTTGTCATCATGGGCTTGAAGGAAAGAAAGCCTGATCTGATCTACTTTGATGAAAGCTATGAGGGAGAATATCCGGCGGAAGCGCCGTTCACCATCTCAGAGCTTGAGGAGATTTATCCTGCATCCAGTGCAAAGTCCAAGGAAGATCCTGAGTACAAGGCAAAGGCGATGGAGGCGACCTATAAGCTCCAGAACGGTGTGCGCGGCTACCGTGCGCTCTGGAAGCATATATTGAATGTCTCTGTGGCGGATCTGAAGAAAAATTACGGCAGCCTGAACGTGGAATTTGATCTCTGGAAAGGTGAGAGCGATGTGCACGATCTGATTCCGGAGATGGTCGATTATATGAAGAAGGGCGGCTACGCCTATATCAGCGAGGGTGCGCTCGTCGTCGATGTCAAGGAGGAGACGGATACCAAGGAGGTACCGCCCTGCATGATCCTGAAGTCAGACGGGGCTTCCCTGTATAATACGACGGATCTTGCTACAATTATGGAGCGTATGCGGCTGTATCATCCCGATGAGATCATTTATCTCACGGATAAAAGGCAGGATCTCTATTTTGAACAGGTTTTCCGCTGCGCGAGAAAGACAAAGCTTGTGGAGCCTGAAACAGAGCTGAGATGGATTGGCTTCGGCACGGTAAACGGCAAGGATGGCAAACCGTTCAAGACCAGAGACGGCGGCGTGATGCGTCTGGAGACACTGATCCGTGAGACGAAGGACGAGATGTACCGCAAGATCAGGGAGGGACGCGAAATGTCCGAGGAAGAGGCAAGGCAGGTTGCAGACCTTGTCGCTATCTCCGCGCTGCTGTACGGTGATCTCTCCAATCAGGCATCCAAGGATTACATTTTTGACATAGACAGGTTTACCTCCTTTGAGGGAGATACCGGTCCTTACATTTTATATACGATCGTCCGGATCAAGTCGATTCTGGCCAAGTATAAGGAGCAGGGCGGAAATTCTGAGGAGCTTTCGCTCCGTGTGGCTTCGGGCGATGCGGAGAAGGCGCTGATGATGGAGCTTGTGCAGTTTAATGCCATGATGCAGAGTGCCGCGGAAGAGACGGCTCCCCATAAGGTGTGCGCCTATATTTACGATCTCGCCAACGACTTCAATCATTTCTACCATGAGACGAAGATCCTCGGGGAAGAGGACGAGGCGAAGCGGGAGGGACTGCTCGCACTGCTGGTGCTGACCAGAAATGTACTGGAAACCTGCATACAGGTTCTGGGATTTTCCGCACCGGAAAAAATGTAAAAAAACAGTTGACAAAAACAGATTTGCAAGGTATACTAATCAAGTCGGTTGCGAGAGTAACCGACAAATGGAAGTTTAGCTCAGCTGGGAGAGCATCTGCCTTACAAGCAGAGGGTCATAGGTTCGAACCCTATAACTTCCACTCCAACTCAGGTTGGTATATGTCATATGGCGAGATAGCTCAGTTGGCTAGAGCATGCGGTTCATACCCGCAGTGTCGAGGGTTCGAATCCCCCTCTCGCTATTAGGTTTAAGAATCGGAAATGCTGATAAGAGCAGTGTTTCCGACTTTTTGTAATTTGAAAAAGTAAACAAAACGCTATAATTACAAATGTACGCGGGGCAAGAAATAGAACAGCAGAAATGGGAATAAAGGGGATATAGGGATTGCAGATAGAATATAGTAAAACGGCTGTCAAGTTTATAAACAAAATGGATAGACAGACAAAACAGCGAATAAAGAAGGCGATTGAAGGATTGACAGAACAACCGCCCCAAGGGGATATAAAACCGCTACAAGGTTATACTGATGGACGAAAAAGGTTGAGAGTTGGGAAATACAGGATAATATATAATTATTTGCCAAATGGTGAGATAGAAATATTATATATAATCGATATTAATTCTAGAGGAGATATATATAAATAACATTTCAGAAAGGAGAATAACAAATGAGCTCAGTAACAAAACAGGCTATTGACTTGATGGAAATTTTACCAGAAAGTGAACAAAATTTTGCTTTAGAGTTTATAAAAAAACTTGTGATTGCATGGGATCCTGATTTTACAAAAGTGACGCCATCAGAACGCGCAAAGCTGGAAGAGGCACAAAAGGAAATTGAGAGAGGAGAAACAGTTTCCCATGATGCTGTTAATTGGGATTGATGAGAAAACTGCCTGAAACGGTGGCTTTTTCTGTATCTTTGCACCTGCCATTTTGAGGGAGGTGCTTTTTTATGTAACTTTGCAAATTGAAAGTACATAATTTGATGTGGAAATGAGTGGTGAAATTGTTGAGCATATATCCGGAAAAGAAGTGAGAAGAATAGCAATCATTTTTGCAGCGAATGCGCAAATAGTGGTAAGATTGAGGAACCAATAGAGGAGGATAGGGAAAAATGCGATAGGTTGCAGGAAATGTTTGAGGACACTGGCATGAATGAGAATTCATATGGGTGTAGACAACGAGCATTAGCTAGGGTTAGAACTATCGCATATGCATGTCCATGTTGTGAAAAGGGGATGAAATATAAGGAAAAATATCCGTCCATAGTTTTTTGAAAAAGGAATGATGAAAAGTTGAAGTCTCGAAGTATAGTTTTTTCGTCTCCTTTATGTTATAATTTAAAATTAAGACATCTGTGATGTGGCAGGTTACGGTAAAGGAG
The DNA here is from genome assembly GCA_934402315.1 of uncultured Acetatifactor sp. Classification (GTDB taxonomy): domain Bacteria; phylum Bacillota; class Clostridia; order Lachnospirales; family Lachnospiraceae; genus Acetatifactor. The sequence goes on from CAKRTS010000013.1 coordinate 44,811, forward strand.
ACGGAAGATATGAGGTGTGAGTTGCTGTCACCCGGTGAACTGGCTGACTGGGCGGCCTGCATTCCGCAGGAGCTATTCGTGGAGCTGATGAACCGGAGAGAAGGGCTGTACGCGCTTGGCGTCCGCTTTCTGGACGAAGCGCAGGGTGCGCTTGTATGGGAGGAAGACGAGCAGGGCGCTGCGTTGGAGAGCATATATGTCAGACCGCAGGCAAGGCGCCTCGGGCTCGGGAAAGCGTTGATACAGCGTTTCCTGGAGGAGACATGGTGCGGGGAAAGAGAAATTCGCATCTCTTATGTGGAAGAGGGAGAGCGTTGTCTGCTGACACCTTTTTTGGAAAACAGCGGCTTCTTTGTTGACACGGCTGTCTTTCCGGCAGGGGCGGTCACACTCCGGCGGTTGAACGAGGAACTGCTGCCACAGCTCGGGAACAATAGGAGCGGAATCCGCCCGGTTTATCAGCTTTCCGTAAGGGAGCGGGGCGTATGTGAGAAATGGTTAAGGGAGCAGCTTGCTCTGCCGATGAAACCGTATCTTTCCACAGAACCGGCGAGCTTTGCGGCGATAAGGGGCGGCGAAGTGCAGGGAGCAGTGCTCTTGCGGAGGCAGGATGAAGGAATTACGCTGGATTATTGCTGGATCATGCAGAGCAATCCGTTGGTGCTTGCGAAGCTGCTTGCCTGTGCGATCGAGCATCTGGATGAATTATATGCGCCGGAGACGATTGTGCGGATGACGCTTTCCACAGCACAGGCGCAGACGCTGTTTGAGCGGCTTTTCGGACAGGCAGAGGAGACGACGTATTTTTGCAGCGGAGTTTATGTAAATGACAGAGAACAAGGGGGATGAGAATGGGAAAGACAGGTATCATGGGGAATCAGTTGCAGAAGGAGCAGGAACACAAGCTCCAGATCAACACGCAGGAGCAGCAGACGGTAGAGACGACGGCGTTTGACGAGCGGTTTTTACAGCAGACGCAGGAAGCCTATGCGAACCAGACGGCAGAGCCGGATTCGCTCGCGTTATATAGGGAAAAGACTGCGGAAATGAAGGATACTGCCGAGCTTGGAGGGACATCCGGAAAGGGAACAAAGAGCATCAATGCCGAGAAGAAGGAGAAGATCCGCAGAAGTAAGGCGTTGACAAGCAAGGCAACTGCCTATACAGAAGAAATTTACACACAGCTGGCGCAGGTTCAGCAGGAGACGACAAAAAATGATCCTGAGCTTCAGCTTCGGTTTCTGGAACAATACCGTTTTACGCCGCAAATGTTTGTGAGCAGCAATATCCGTGCAAATTTTAAGGAATATGTGAGTCTGGTCAGCAGTTACTACAAGCTCCAGAGATTGTATGAGGACGGCGAGGATGCGGCGGGCATGCAGCGGTTGGAGGCACTTGCACCGGTCATGGAGGCATTTACACACAGACTTTCGGTGTACTGTCAACAGAACAGAGTTTTCCTGAGCGGGGAAATTTTAGCCGATAAACAAAAGGCATCACAGCTGACACAGCAGGACATAGATAACTGGTACGGGCTGGTCAGTGAGTATGAGCCGGAGACAGCAGAGCTTCCGGCAGCGCCAGAGGAGCAGCTGACGGCAGAGGAGATGCAGCAGGTTTGCGCCCAGATCCATCTGTTGCGGGAGGATGCCGAGGCAGATCCGAACAGCGATCCGGCATGGCTGGAGGATCTGCGGCTGAGAGAGCAACGCTATCAGGCCTATTATCTCCTGGCAGCCAAAAAGGCCGAACTGGCAGGCGGCGGGGACACGGCGGAGCTGGAGCAGACGATCCGGGAACTACAGGAGGATGTCAGGAGGCTGGAACTGCGGAAACTGCGCATGGAACTGGGAATGCCGCAGGCCGGGCAGCAGACAGAGACTGTCCGCCGGACAAGAGAAGAAGCTATCTCCACGGATTCGGATAAGCTAAGTTACCAGTCAAGAGACCGTTTGGCGGCATTGAACCGCAGTTTGCAGGAGGCGGGCGGATCGCCGGATACGGTGGCGTTGATCGGGCAGTATGTACAGGGAACCAGATACCGGGTCGGCTATACCCGGGAAAGAGAGAATCTGCAGGCGGCGCGGAAAGCGGTTGAGAAGGCTTTGCAGCAGGAGAATAATGAACAGATCCGCACGGCACTTTTGGGGGTCAAGTCCTATTTTGACACAATGACAAACGGCACACTGGTGGTCCCGGAGGGGGCGGAGATCCTTGACTTTCGGAATAAGCGGCCGGAAGAGGCCGGTACGGGCCAAAGTGGGTCTACGCGCAACGCCCTGATCCGCAAGCTGACGTATTGGAGTGACCAGAAGGATACACCGTTGTTTGCCCATGAGCCCACGGTCAATGACCTGAAGCAGCGTCTGGTTTCCAACTGTTACATGATGGCATCCGTTGCCGGACTGGTGGAGTTTTCACCGGAGATCCTGAAAAGCTGTATCGTGGATGAGGGGGACAGTGTGGTGGTCCGGCTCTATGAGAGAAGGGTGGTCGAGAAGGCAAAGGAACAGCCTGAGGAAGAAACGTCTGTGGAGGAATTGACGGAGGGAGAGTTACAGGAAGACCAGTTGGGGAAAGATCTGCTGAATGGCTTTGAAGTGGTGGATGACTTCGAAGAGACGGAATTGGCACCGATCTATGTGCGTGTCAGCAAGGAGATTCCCCGGATTGCCGGTGCGGATGCATTGTCTTCCGGTGCGCTCTGGATGCAGATGATAGAGAAGGCGTGTGCATTTGTGGGAAGAAATGGGGTCAAGGGCTACCAGTCACTCTGGTACGGCGAGGTCGGATCGTTTCTGGAGCGGCTCCTTGGGATCTCCAAGGAGCCGGTGGGCACGGAGGACGAAGACGCTTTGTTCGAAGAGATCCGCACCGCCAAAGAGCGTGGTTATGTCTATCATGCCGGATCGAAGGGCACAGCAGGCAAGGAGGACGGTCTGAACGGTGGGCACGCCTATACGGTCATGGGGGCGAAAGAGATTGACGGGAAGAAGTGCATTCTCTTAAGAAACCCCTACAGTACCTTTTCCCTCCAGTATCAGGAGAACGGCGAGAAGACCAGAACCGGCGACCTGATCAATGTCTCCTCGGACGAGACCTACGGACAGTTCTATATCGAGGTATCGGATTTCGTCAGAACATTCGAACGGGTGAGCCGTACCAATATCGCCGCAGGGACATAGCTTTTGTCCCGGCGAACATAAAAACAGCCCGGACGATTGCCCGGGCTGTTTCTCCCTGCAGGGGACGTATATGGCTTTGCCGCTGACATACTGCTGAACAAGTTCAAGTACTTCCTTCGGCAGAATTTCTTCTGCACGTAAATAGCTCATGATTATCCTCCTATAATGACTGTAAGGATTCATCTGAGCTCACTGTTCAGTTTTATTGTAAGCTCAGACTACTGAGCCAGAACATATCTTTTTCTCATATATAGAGTTCTCCCTTCCATTTTTTTCTATCATATCATCGGAGATGAGAAAAACACAAGCCCAAGAACAGTTAGAATGAAAAATGTTCTAAAATATATGGTAGAATATTGCCTAACAAATGAGCTTGACGACCGACTATATAGATGAAAGCATTGATCAATCGCTTGGAGAAACCATATGAAGAGGCATGAATTATTAAAATATTTTGACGGAGAACTGTTGGATAAGCTGTTTGGGTTTTGCTATGCCCGCACCAGCGACAGCTATGAGGCACAGGAGCTTTGCTCGGATATTATTTTTGCACTGGTAAAGGCAGCGCATTCGGAGGGAGAAATTTCGAGTCTGTATTCCTTCATCTGGAAAGTGGCAAGGAATGTATACGCCGATTTCTCAGCCAACAGAAGAAAGCGGGCAGATGCATTCTATGAGGGAGATGCCGATGAGATTTTTGCGGTCATTGCGGACGAAGCGCCGGACACTGACAGCGCAGAAAGGATCGGTGCGATCTATCGCAGAATTGCTTTTCTTACAAAGGCATACCGCGAGGTGATGATCCTGTACTACATAGATGGTCTGTCTACCGCAGAGATAGCGGAGCGTCTGAATACCAGCGAGGTCGCTGTACGTCAAAGATTATTTTCAGCCAGACAGAAAGTAAGAAGCGAGGTAGAGACTATGACAGAAATGAATGAACGGCCGTTGGCACTTGACGAAAAGGAATATGTAATCTGGGGAGCGGGCGATCCCATGTGGGGAGACCCAAGAGAGGTCTCCACGAGAATGTTTTCAAAGCACATCGTCTGGCTTTGCTGTTGTTTTGCAAATTAAATGATGCTCTGTTTGCTACATTAAATGATGCCGTTCATGCTTGAAGAGAAACCCTTTGTCAGATTGTTTTCACCTGATTATGCAGATTATCTGAGTTTTAAAAATCCTCCCTCAAAGTATTTGAGGGAGGCGCTGAATCAGTGCTGCCCAAAACTGCGTAGGGCTTCTGCTATTGTAACGGCATCGGTAACAGAAACAAAACCGGACAGTTTTTCGGTGTTCCAGAAGGTATCTGCCCAGCCTGCCAGACCGCATCCGACATCAATGGAAGGGATGCATAGACAGAGTCCAGCGGAAGACTCCCCAAGAATTGAGTGGAAGGATGACCCGCGTCCACTGATTAATAGTTCCCAGAAGCTGCCTTCATCGTGGAGCAGTTCCCAGCTTCCGGTCCATTCCTGAAAATAGTCATTCTCGTAGGTATGTCTGCATGTAAATTCCATACGTACCTCCTATCCCAGTTCGCAGTCACTGACTGCCTGCATGACGATGTCTGCTGTAATAAACTCCGCTTTGCTGCTGTCACCTATGAGCAGGCTGGCATTGCAGAACTTGTTGATCAGACGCGCAGTCCCGTCAGCAGCATTCAGGACAGCTTCCATTGCAGCAGCTTCAAAGACGGTCTGGTTACAGCCGGCACCTTTTAATTTTTCGGAAATGTAATAACGCCCTTCGTCTTTGGACATACCCTCCAGGTTATAGTTCATGACAATCCGCTGGCGGAGAGGTTCGTGGACACCAAGATTTAAGGTAGCATTGAGCTTGGGGAGACCGGCAAGCAGTATCACTGCCCGGTCTCTGGAATCCATTTCGAAATTGAAAAGGATCTTCAGATCATTCAGGATGGCATTATTGATGTAGTTGGCTTCATCTATGATGATGACCGGAGTCTTGCGCTTTTCAACGGAAAGGCGGGTTATTTCCTCCTGAATCATCCGGAAGTTATCGGGTTTTTTATAGGCAGGCTCTGCCCCCAGTTCCCGTACGAGATTCCGGTAGAAATCGTTTGCCGTAAGAGTGGAAAGGCTGGAATACACAACCCGGTATAAAGAAGGATTGAGTTCCCTTGACCAGTTTCTTATGACCGTGGTTTTGCCACGACCGGGGCTGCCGGTCAGAAGACCAAACCCTTTGGTTTTTGCAAGATAGTCAAGCCGGAATAACGACTCCCTGTATTCTGCAGTATCCACAAGTATCTCTTTGGAATTCCTGATAAACGGATTGAATTCCAGACCGTATCTTGTAAAGTAATCCATCATTCCTCACCTCTGCATAAGTGTACTTTCCCGCGCTTAACAAAGGCATTTTCCGTTTTGTTAAGCAGGCGGATTGGAGTGAGCGTGCCGTCAGCCTCGACAACAAAAAGGTCTTTTAAATCAGCAGAATACCGGAGGCGGATGTGCTGCTTTGCAAAGCGGCAGTCCACTTCGTATTCCACCTGGTCAATGGTAATCACGCTGTCAGCCGAGACTTTCCGCCCGATTTCAAGAAGAAAGCTGTGCCCGATCTCTTCCTCGGAGAGCCGGTGGAACAGATTCGGTTCCGAGAAATATCTGTCCTGCGGGGACATCCCCTTGAGAGAGGAATGCGGTGACTGGTTATAGGTCTGTACATAGGCAAACAGATTTTCCTTAAGCTCTTCCAGTGAATGGAATTCCCGGATATCAAGGCTGGCCATCCACTGGTCCTTCATGGTACGGAACCAGCGCTCGATTTTTGCTTTCTGTGTCGGAGTGTAGGGCTGGTCATAATGAATGACAGAACCGATACGGGCTGCAAGCAGCTCCATCTGCCTGTTCTTGTAGCTTTTACCATTGTCAAAGTTAAAAAGCTGCGGGCGACCGTATTTGGCAACGGCAGACCTGATCACCGACATGAGATTTACAAAGTTATCATGAAAAAAGACATCAATGCCGACGATGAAGCGGCTTGCATCATCAATTAGTGCAATGATATATACCCTGTGCTTTTTGCCATCGACCGTTTTCAGATAAGGTCCGACGCTGGAATCCCCGCACCAGACTTCGTTGATGTGGGGTCTTTCGTAACGGCGCATATCGGGATTTGTGGTAGTCTTAAGCTGGACTGCCAGCTGGTTGACATAGCGGTTAATGGTGGATTCCGATATTTCCCCACTTTTGATGCTGCCATTGTCCCGAAGCTGTCTGAAAATGGCTGAGGCAGACATACGGGGATAATTCTCTTTCAGATAGCGGATTTGTTCCTGAAGATCGTCATCAAGCTTCCTTGGCCTGCCTTCGTCAACGCGTCCCTGCGGAATGAGTGCATCAAAACCGCCCCTGCGGTAGTTGCGGCACCATCGTTCAATCGTGGCGGGTGCAAAGTGCTTGAGTGTGCCGTCAGGAGCAATGGTTCCTTTGTTTGAGGCATCACGATAAAAGGCTTCCAGAGAGGAGTAGTTTTCCGGAAGTCCAGAGAGGACTGGCGATATCACTGAGTAGCGCATCAGGGCAATATCATGCTGTTTTTCCTGATCCATAAGCGGATCCTCCTTTCCTTTTTCCTTAAGTATAAAGAGTTTATGGAGCAGGGTCGTGTCAGGTTATGTGGTATCTGAAAAAAAGAAGATTCGGGGTGCGGTGAATCTGCATGAACTGCCTGCAGAAAGTGCGGAGACAGTTTCCGACCAGATCAGAAACGGGGTGGAGAGAAATGCGCTCTGACAAGAGTTTCTGTTTCCAGTGTCTTAAATACTGACGAATCACATACCGGAAGCTGCTTTCGTCAACGGAATCCATGTTTCTGAGTCCTTCAGCGGTTGGACGGTCGCTTTCATATGCATCGATGACAGAGATAGGATCCTTTAAGGACAACTGGGAATAGGGAACCATGGAGGAAAGCAGTAAGGCATGAGTCTTTCCACAGGATTCACAACGAACCCTGCAGATGCGAAAGCAGAGCTTACCACCGGGTACTTTGATGCAGCGGTGATAGTAAGCATGGACAGAAAGGCATCCTGCCTGCCCGCAGGAGCATCTGAGCCGGTGGAGCTGGAGGTTAGCGATTACATGATTATAAAAATCTGGAGTTAAAGGATTGCTTTCTTCGACGTAAAGAGTTATCATGGTCTTGCTTTAAACACACGGGCATCGCCGGTGCGTTGAGGGTTGAGGCAGGAAACCGAACTTTGGTCGGGGAGGTTCCTGCCTCTTTTATACCAACAGTTACAAGACTATGATAATACAAGAAGGCACAGGATAAAACAATCTGAAGGAAAATGGGTCAGATTAATTTATGCGGTACCTTCTTTTAATTTGCCTGAAAGAAGAAAAATCGGGAGCAGGTAAATTTGCGAATAACACTTTGCCATAAAAAGTCCAGAAATGCCGCGGAAATTGCAGCAGAGCTGAATGTCCCGACTGTCTATGTCGAGGAGGAGCTTGAAATCCTGAGAAGAGGGAAGAACGGCGAGTATGGGCTTCTCAGGAGGCTGGACAATGGCAGATATGCCATGAATTTTATCCTGCTGGACCGGGATGTGATTGAAAAGGCACAGGCGCTGTACGCGGAGCATTTGCCGAAAATCTGCGATATTATTGCTGATTATATCGAGGAGAATAAGGAGAAATATCTTTCCTTTCCGTATCTGAACCGGAAGGTTGATCTGAACCTGATCCTCTGGCAGCAGGTAACCTATATGTCAAGCGCCTTTTCCTGTAATGTGGAGAGCGTGTTGAAGGAAAGATATTTTAAGCGCATAAAAGAGGTTGAGCGCCCCTTCAGTGTTTACGGATATGCTGATAACGGCAGGACTTACGGTGGCGGCTGGGATGGGGCAGATGCCCGGAATATATGCGGTTATGCAATGGTACAACTGGAAAATATTTATATAACACGCATCAGAAAGCATTTTCATTGTGGCTGGAATGTTTCTAACGATCCACAGCTTCAGCTTGCAATCCGGGCAATCGACGGGGTGCAGGTGAGTTCTCTCAGCGAGACAGAAAAGGAGCAGGCGGCAAAGGCAATCGAGTGCGGATATCTCTACAGAGAGGATGATATGCTTTACACGAAGATTCTGGTAAACTCGGTGAAGGATAAGGGCAGGCTCTTTGATATCAGCCGTGGACTTCGCAATGGATATTTTGAGGAAGAGGCTGCTCTTGTAGCAGAAAAACTGGCGGCGCTGATAAGAAAGTCTGTTCCGGATTATCTGCTGGGTGAATGGCGCCATGCGAATACACTTGCAAACCTGCCGGTCATTGATTCCCTTGTGGCGGCACTGATCGAAAAAGGAATCCTGATACCGCCGGAGGACGGCATCGGCGCCGAGGGCTGCTGGATGGCAGTGGAGAGGTAGAGTTTTTCCGCCAATGTATATCGGTGCAATATAATCCTTGCAATTAGGAAAAAATTGTGCTAATCTGGAAATGAGAATAGAATTTTCTTACATTACAAATCATGATTGCTGTAAATCTTTTACAAATCTATTTGAAATTTCATGCTTAATACCACAACTAACAAAACAGCAGGAGATTTCAAATGGAGCAGTCAGTCCATAGCTTCTCCTGCGGAAAACATTGTTCCAAGGGAGGAGAGCTATGGAAATGAACAGAACAAAAGGACAGACAACTAATCGAGGTACAGGGGAGGAGCGCCTCAGCAAAGACGGGCACAGAGTAGCACTGCATAGACCGAAGCAGTACGAGGAACTTACTTTTACGGATGATTTTCTTTTCTGTAAGATTCTGACTTCGGATAAAGCGCTCTGTATAGAACTGCTCGAAGTCATCTTCGGAGGACGCGTGCGGGACATTACCTATGTAAACAGCCAGCAGGAACTGCGGCAGACGAAGGACGCAAAGGGGATTCGGTTGGATGTCTATCTGGAGGATGACGAAGATTCTGTCTACGATATTGAAATGCAGGTCAGTTTGAGGAAGGATATTCCGAGACGGAGCAGATACTATCAGGGCATGGTTGATTTGAATCTGATTTGGAAAGGGGAATCTTACAATCAGCTGAAAAAAAGCTATGTCATCTTTATCAGTCCGGAGGATCTGTTTCCAGAGGTGAATCTGCCGGTATATACCTTTGAAAACCGTTGTCGGGAGATGCCGGAGCTGGTACTTGGCGATGAGGCATATAAGATCTTCCTGAACGCTGGTGGGAATGCAGAAGGAATGCCCAAGGGACTGGCGGCGTTCCTGCGATATATCAGGACGAATGAGGCGACAGATGCGTTTACAGAGAAGTTGGACAGCTATGTGTGTAGGGCAGTGGAACATAAAGAATGGAGGCTGGAGTATATGACATTACAACAGAAGTACAGAGAAGAATACGAGGCTGGGGTACAGGATGGAATAGAGCAAGGTATAGAGCAAGGTATAGAGCGTGGAAAAGCACAAGGGTTACAAATCACCGCAGTGAGGCTGTTCCGGATGCAGATGCCGGTTGAGCAGATTGCGCAGGCGGTGGGCGAGAAAACGGAAACGGTTGAAAAGTGGCTGGCGGAAGAAGGCGGGCGATAGAGATGGGGAGCCGTGCTTCTTCCGCTGCCGTATCATGCCAGCAGAAGCGTTCCTACGGTGACGCTGTAGGGGGCGAGGTGGAGCTTGTCCTGCGGGATAAAGCGGCTTTCGACAGGTGCCACATTTTTGGGTGCTGCGTGGGAATTGACAGCGTCAAGGTCAGCACAAATCGTGGAGAGCGTCCCGGACTGTACCGGGCGGTCAATATTCAGCTGAACGTCGAGCGCGGTATCTGCAAGGTTGACCAGCTTGACATAAAGAGTGCTGCCATCCTCGGAGAGCGTTGCGGAGGTGCAGATTTTACTTCCCTCAGCGCATACGGACATTTCGGCAAGCTGCGTCCCGATGTGGGTGGAAAATAGCTGCTGTACATAATAGCTCGGTGTGCCGTAGGCGCTGTCATTGTCGAACCAGATCAGATCCGGCTGCCATTGCTGGTGTCCCGTGCGGGCAAAAAGAGGTGCGTAACAGGTCATCACGACATGGTCGCTGTTCTTTTCAACACCGGTCAGAAAAGCTGCTTCACAAAGGGCAGCATACCAGTTGCACACGCGCTTCGGCGTGGATTCATCCGTATGGGCGGCATATTCTCCCGCGAATACCTTTGGAAGGCGGCGGTCGTAATTATCATATCTGTGAAGGTTCTCCAGGAACCATTCCGGCGATTTATAGAAATGTTCATCCACGGCATAGGCCTTTTCAGGATTCTCCTTCATCCAGCGGTAAGCGGTATCAAAGTCCTCGCCCTCGGATGTCCAGCCGGCACAGGTAATCAGGCGGATTTCGGGATGCTTTTCGGAAAGCACTTTCTGAAAAGCTTCGTAGCGCTCAAAATAGACAGAGCCCCACTGTTCATTGCCGATGCCGATGTATTCCAGACCGAAGGGCTCGGGATGCCCCATATCGGCACGCTTCTTTCCCCAGGGAGTTTCCGTAGAGCCGTTGGCAAATTCAATCAGATCGAGAACGTCCTGAATCCATTTCTTCAACTCATCCATAGGTGCCAGAAGCGATTCGTGCCATTGGCAGGTCATGCCGCAGTTGATGACAGGAACAGGCTTTGCACCGAGATCCTCACAGAGGCAGAAATATTCATAGAATCCGATGCCGTAGGACTGATAGTAGTCGGCGGAGGACTGTCCGTTGATCTGGTATTCCTCCATCTGCCAGCGGTTCCAGTTCGTGCGGCGTTCGGTGAGAGCGCCGACGGTATCCTTCCAGCAGTACATATTGTCGAAGCTCCGTCCCTCGACAATACAGCCGCCGGGAAAACGCATAAAACGGGGGTGAAGGTCTGCAAGCAGCTCGGCAAGATCACGGCGCATACCGTTCTGCCTGTCATGGAACGTATCTGCGGGAAAGAGGGAAATCAGATCAAGATCCACAGCCCCTTCTGTCTCCAGCAGAAGCTCCGGGTAAACCTGTTTGCAGGTTCCGGTGGCAGTGATCGTGAGGTTATACTTTGACCAGCCGTGAGCGGCGCGCACCAACGAAAAACAGCGGTTTCCGTAGAGTGTGCCGTGAGAGTCCGCAAAGAGGATGTTGAGCTTTACGGGTGCTGCGTTTCTGGCATAGCAGGAAAAGCGGAAAACCTGTCCCTCGCGGACGGCAAAACCTTCGTTACAGAAGCCGAGATTGCGCAGTCCGCAGCCTGCCTCGCCGGAAAGATGGGCATAGTGGCTGTGGGCCTTGCTCAGCGGGAAACGAGTGCCGATGGAAAAGGAGATGTCGCCGATGGTCTCCCAGCACATTTTATGGACATCATGCGTGGCATCCGCTTCGGGGGGATTCACCTCACGGGTGTAGTATTCAAAGGAACGGTTTGCAATCAGTTCCGCATACAGTCCGCCGTCGCCGCCGTAGTTGATGTCCTCGAAGAAGATTCCGTAGAGCATAGGGCTCACTTCCCTGTGCGCTCCGTCTGTTTTAATGTCAATTACATTTTTTTCGCTCTGCATAGATTTCCTCATTTCTATAAATTATTGGTGCTGAATAAATACATCGTATCACAAAATGCCGGAAGAGAAAATAAGTAATGAAATTTATTGTTTTTTATGTTATACTTGTATACATCATGGCAAGAAAGAGAGGTAACGTAATATGAAACTTGAAACATTGAGAAACGATATGGTAGCGGCAATGAAGGCGAGAGATAAAGAGCGGAAGGATGCGATTTCTTCGCTGGTTTCTGCAGTGAAAAAGGTGGCGATAGATGAAGGCTGTAGAGAGGATGTCCCCTCAGAACTGGTTGACAGGGTGATTATCAAGGAGCTGAAGACGGTGAAGGAGCAGCTGGATTCCTGTCCCGCAGAGCGCACGGATCTGATGGCGGAATATCAGAAGCGCTATGACGTTATTTCCGAATATGCACCGAAGATGATGTCCCCGGAGGAGGTAAAGGCTTATATCGAGAGCAATTTTGCAGAGCTTGTTTCCACAAAGAATAAGGGACAGATCATGAAGGCAGTCATGGGCGTGCTGAAGGGCAAGGCAGACGGTAAGGTAATCAATGAGACCGTCGCAGAGCTGTGTAAGTAAGATCAGACTTATAAGGTGGAAAACTAAGGGAAAATGGAAAGTGGAAGAAGGAGGTATGTCTATTGAGGAAGAACGAACAACATTTGGATGATTATGCAATTCTTTGCAGGGAAGCGGACAAACTGGATCCCGCACTTTTTGATAAATATGATGTACAGAGAGGACTGCGCGACAAGAACGGAAACGGAGTTGTCACCGGTCTGACGAACATTTCAAGAATAGAGTCCTTTAAGATGGTGGACGGCGTGAAGACACCGTGTGAAGGAAAACTGTGGTATCGTGGCTATGACTGTATCGAGCTGGTAAACGGCTTCAAGGGCAGACACTCCGGCTTTGAGGAGGTTGCCTATCTTCTCCTGTTCGGCCAGCTTCCGACAGAGCAGCAGCTGAAGGAGTTCAGGGATATTCTGGCATCCCACCGGACGCTGCCGACCAATTTTACCCGGGATGTCATTATGAAGGCGCCGAGCAGTGACATTATGAATTCGCTGACAAGGAGCGTGCTGACACTTGCTTCCTATGACAAGAATTGCTGTGACACCACGATTGAGAATGTGCTCCGGCAATGTATCGGGCTGATAAGTGTGTTCCCGATGCTGTCGGTTTATGGTTATCATGCATATAACCATTATCAGAATGACGAGAGTATGTATATTCACCGCCCGTCGAGAAAGCTGTCTACAGCGGAAAACCTGCTGATGATGCTTCGCCCGGACAAGAAGTATACGGAGCTTGAGGCGAAGGTGCTGGATATTGCGCTGGTGCTTCATATGGAGCACGGCGGCGGTAACAACTCAACATTTACGACCCGTGTCGTGACCTCCTCCGGTTCGGATACCTATTCCGTGATTGCTGCGGCGCTGTCATCATTGAAGGGACCAAGGCACGGCGGCGCTAATATCAAGGTTGTGGAGATGATGCGCGATATCGAGGCAAATGTGAAGGATTGGGGTGACGAAGAGGCAGTCAGAGTTTATTTAAAGAAAATTCTGAACAAGGAAGCCTTTGACGGCAAGGGACTGATCTATGGTATGGGTCATGCGGTCTACTCGCTCTCCGATCCGAGAGCGCAGGTATTTAAGGGCTTTGTACAGAAACTTGCGGAGGCAAAGGGAAGGAATAAGGATTTCGCACTTTATTCCATGATAGAGCGCCTTGCCCCGGAGGTTATCTCGGAGAAGGCGCGCATCTATAAGGGTGTCAGTGCGAATGTGGACTTTTACAGCGGTTTCGTCTACAGTATGCTGGAAATCCCGCTGGAAATGTATACTCCGATCTTTGCAATCGCAAGAATCGTCGGCTGGAGCGCACATCGTCTTGAAGAGCTTATCAACATGGATAAGATCATTCGTCCTGCCTATAAGAGCATCATGACTGAGCGGGAGTATGTGGATATAGACCACAGATAAGAGTAGCCATCTCGTCGGCGGACTCTTTTGTCCCTTTGAGAATCCATGCAATGTAAATATTATAGAGAGAACCGGCAAAAGCCTGAAGGGTATAGTAGTAAGCTATACCCTTTTCTTCTGTGTAATACGTATTAATAATATAGTCTGTCAGGCGTTGCAACAGCACGGAACCCATGTTGCATTTCAGGAGACAGCGTATAAAGTCGGCGTGATTACTGAAATATTCATAGCAGTGAAGCATGTTTCTGTAATCATTGTAGCTGCCTTTGTCGAGCCATTTTTCCACATCCTGCCTGTAGTTGTCAAGAAGGTCGGAGAGATGGGAGAGAAGCACGTCATCAATTGATTGGTAGTTGCGGTAGTAGGTCATACGCGAAATGCCAGCTTCCGCAGCCAGCTCCGTGATGGAAATGGAGGACAGGGGCTTTTCCTGCAGCAGTCGCATCAGAGCCTGTACCAGACAGTTTTTCGTGTACTTCATAGCTTATATCTTGAATTTCTTCATATGCTCGGACAGTGCGACGGCAGCAGCAGAAACATCGTCCGCACTGGATGCGACAACATGGCTGTCCTCAGAGAGCTGTCTGGATGCCTCTGTAAGGTTCTCCGTGGAAGCGAGGATTTCTTCTGTGCTGGCTGACTGCTCCTCGGAAAGTGCAGCAATGTTTGTGGCCACATCATCCACATGAGCGATCTCGGTAACAATCTCGGAGATCATATTGTCTGTCTCGGTAACATTTTCATAAATTCGCTCAAAGATACCGCAGGAGACCGTAATTTTCTCGGAATTTTCCTTGATATGGGTAACGCTTTCCTCTGTCTGCTGTACCATATAGGAAACCTGTGAATTTACCTCGTTAATCGTCTCGGAAATCTCGGATGCGGAGGAAGCGCTGACCTCTGCAAGTTTACGGATCTCATCGGCAACAACTGCAAATCCGCGTCCGGCATCACCAGCTCTGGCAGCTTCAATCGCGGCATTCAGGGAGAGCAGGTTCGTCTGGTCGGAGATGTCGCTGATGATGCCTACCATGGTATTGATCTTTTCGGTGGAGGTGCCTACCTTGTCAACGATTGCTTCCAGCTGTTCCATGGCGGAAACAATGGATGACATTGCCTTATTTACGCCTTCCATGTCTGCACGTCCCTGGGAGGCAACGGTGACGGTCTGTTGCATGTTTTCCTTTGCGCGGCTGCTCTTCTGGTTGGTCTCATCCACAACGCCGGAGAGGGTGGTGGCATGGAGTGCAAGATCCTGAACACCGGTCGCAAGCTGGTTCAAGGTTGTCCTGACATCGTTCATGGAGTCCGCCTGCGAGTTCGCGGCCTGATTCAGAGTGTCGGAAATCTTCTTGGTTGTTGCACTGGAATTTCCCAGCTGATCGGAAACGCTGTGTATATCGAGAATGATGCTACGCATAATTTCTACAAAGTTGTTCAGGGAGCGGCCCATGAGCGCAATTTCGTCATTTCCCTTTACCGTGACGGCGGCAGTGAAGTCACCGTCGGTAATTGTAGTAAGCGTATCGGTAAGCTTTTTCATCGGTCTCATAGAGCCCTGCAGGAAAATGAAGATCACGGCAACGACCAGCAGGATGACAACTGTGAATACACCGATGATCAGCGTGAGCAGATTGTTCAGCTTTGTGAGCATCGCAGCCTGATTGATATAGGCAGCGAGGACATAAGGCGTCTCATCGAGGAAGGACAGGATAACATAATATTCCTGACGTCCCTCTGAAACGGTAAACAGCTCCGTATTGCCGGCATTGATCTGTGCAATAATATCTCCCATAAAAGTGCCGGGGGAATAGCTGGCCAGATCAGTATTATCGTATGTAGCGCTCGGATGAGCGGTGATCTTGCCGACGGTGGTGTCGACCATAAAAAGATGCCCTTCATCCATGATGGTGATATCCTTTACAAAGTTCTGCACAACCTCCAGCTTGGAGGCAATCAGGCTGAACTGGATAACGGCATTCTGAAGACTTTTGCTGCCGGAGGTTGTCAGAATGTTGTTTTCTACCGAGATGACCTTGCTTTCCGTTTCGATTTGAAACGCCTGAGTAGAATTCTCCAACAGCATATCGCTGACATTGCTGTAGAGAATGACTGCAGTTACCGCAAATGCAGCGACCAGTAATGGCAGGATGACAAGCAGAAGCTTTTGGCTCAGACCCAAGGTTACTTTTTTCTTATTTTTTTGTGCTTTTGACATAGTGACCTCCCCAATACATTTTTTTTTGAGAAAACTTTTGCAAAAATTTAATATAAAAATACCATATTTTCTGTTAAAATACAATTAGAAAAAGAAATCTTTATGGAATAATTTGGGAGGAGAGAGTCGTATGGGAACCGTTCTGGATTATATAAAAGAATATGGGAAATATTCTTTTCGGGAAATGCCTATGACGGAGGTTGACAGTCTGGCGTTGTGCCAGCTCTCTTATCTGAAATTCGACGGAATGGTTCCGGGAGTCCGGGAGAATCTTCCTTCCGTCACGCTGGAGAGCCTGAAGGCATACCCGGATTACGAGAAGCTGTTTGCAGATGTGCGCTACGAGGAAGTCAACCGTGCGCTGATTGAGGGAATGCTGGCGGGAAAAAGATACAGCAATCTGAAGCTGAACTGTTATGTCAACATGGTGGAGAAAGAGTCGGAGATGCAGTTTTCGGCAATCACCTATATCCTGAATGATGGGACGGTTTATATCGCGTTTCGCGGCACCGACGAGACGATTGTCGGGTGGAAAGAGGACTTTAACATGGCGTTCTGTGCGCCGGTGCCCGGACAGGAATACAGTGTGGGGTACCTGAACACGGTAGCGGAGCGGATTCACAGCCCGTTTTATGTCGGTGGACATTCCAAGGGCGGGAATCTCGCCGTGTACAGCGCCATGAATTGCAGACCGGATATCCAGGAGAGAATCATCCGGGTGTTCAGCATGGATGGACCGGGCTTCCGGCCGGAGGTGCTGAAGGCGGGAAATTATGATGTCATAGCGGACAGGGTGACGAAGATCCTGCCGCATTCCTCGCTTGTCGGGATGTTGTTCGAGTCGGATATGCATTTTCAGGTCGTCGAGAGCAAGACCTTCGGACTCATGCAGCATGACCCTTATACATGGCTGGTGGAAGGGGATCACTTAAAGCATGTCGATGACATCTACGAGAGCAGAAAGCAGATGGATAATACGCTGAATACATGGATTCTCTCACTGGATGAGAAGCAGCTCAGAGTTTTCGTGGACACTCTGTTCCAGGTGATTTCCGCCTCCCAGGTGGATAATCTGATCGACTTTACGGTGGAATGGCGGCAGAGCATGAACAGGATCATCACGGCGCTGAAAGACCTTGATCCGGACACGACAAAGGCGCTAAAGGCTGTTGTCAAGGCGCTGTTCGACATTGCCGGGAACCGTATGAAGGCGGGAATTGCCCGGAATACCCAGAATGTCATTGCCGGGACGAAGGGATTAATGAAACAAGGTAAGCCAAAACGCTCTGCCCGGAAAGCACAGTAAACTTCTGGTCAAGGCGCTCGGGATGCCACTGTACCCCGAGAATGGGAAGGGAATTGTGGACAAGTGCCTCAGGGCAGTTATCCTTTGGGCAATATTGTACGACGGAGATTCCGGCACCGGGCTTTCCGATGGACTGGTGGTGGGCACTGTTCACTGTTGAACGGTCTCCGCAGAAGGGATATAGCCAGCTTCCCGGAACGGTGGCGACATCATGGTACTGATCGCTGCCAGTGTACTGATGCAGAGACGCCGTGGGAAGATCCTGCACGACTGTGCCACCGAAGCCGACATTAATGATCTGCATGCCTTTACAGATCCCGAGAACGGGAAGCCTGTGACGGATGCACAGCTCAAGCGCCTGCAGCTGCAGGATGTCAAGCTCTGTGTCAATGGAACGGGAGCCGTGATTGCGTTCCCCGAAAAGGGCGGGAGTAATGTCGCCTCCGCCGGGCAGAATCAGCGCGTCGCAGCCTGTGATTTCTCCGATGTTCAGGGTAACTACCGGCTCAAGACCGGCAGCAGCTATATACCGGACGTAATTGTCTGTCATTTTGTTTCGCCCTGCGATTGCTATTTTCATGGAAGCCTCATTTCAAAAAGCACTGTTTCATTAATAATATATGTTGTCGGTTAGTGTTGTGATGCAGGAAAAAATCTGTTATACTTGGAAGAGATTTTAGAGGAAATCGAGGCTATAGATTATGAAGAAACAAAGACAGGGGCGTGTGATACTTGCACTGTCCTTTTTCATGCCAGTCATTGTGATGCTGGTTCTTTTTGCTGTCAAGAATATTTATCCCTTTGGGGACAGGAGCTTTTTGTCGGGTGACCTGTATCATCAGTATATGCCCTTTTTCAGTGAATTACTTCATAAGATACGGGGCGGGGAAGGATTTGACTTCTCGTTCAATGTCGGTATCGGCTCGAACTTCCTTGCACTGTTTGTCTATTATCTTGCAAGTCCCTTCCATATGCTTGCGCTGCTTGTGCCCGAGAGCCATCTGATCGAGTTCATCGGGTATCTGGCTGTGTTCAAGACCGGATTATGCGGACTTTCCTGCTGTATTTATCTGCAGAAGCATTTTCATACGACGGAGCCGGCGACGGCGCTGTTCTCCATGTTTTATGCATTTTCGGGATTTATGGCGGCGTACAACTATAACATCATGTGGCTTGACTGCGTCTGGATCCTCCCGTTAATCATTCTCGGGCTGGAACGGCTGGTGAAGGAGGGGAAGAGTGGTCTTTACTGCCTGACGCTTGCCTTTTCGATTTTTACGAATTATTATCTCTCGATCATGATCTGCATTTTCCTTGTCCTTTATTTCGGACTGCTTCTGGTGACAGAGAGGAAGCATATTCTTCGCAGCATCGGCAGGTTTGCGGCCTTTTCCCTGCTGGCGGGCGGAATGGCAGCAATTTTGCTGATACCTGAGGTGTGCGCGATCATTCAGACAGACTTTGGGGATATGGATTTTCCGAAAAAGGTGGAATCCTATTTTTCCGTGCTGGATGTACTTGCGAGGCATTGTGTCTGCGTTTATACGGAGAGAGGACTTGACCACTGGCCGAATATCTACAGCGGCAGTGCGGTGCTGATGCTTGTGCCGATGTATGTCATGAATAAGAGCCTGTCCATCCGTGAAAAGTTCTGCAGGCTGGCGCTTGCGGGCTTTCTCCTGTTGAGCTTTTCGACGAATGTTCTGGAATTTATCTGGCATGGAATGAACTATCCGGATTCCCTGCCGGCAAGGCAGTCCTTCTGTTATGTCTTTCTGGTTCTGCTGATGTGCTATGACGCGTACCATCATATGAGGGAGGCAGAGGAGCAACAGATTTTGTACGGCTATCTCAGTGCCGTGATCTTTCTGCTGTTCTGCCAGAAATTTGTGGAGCATGAGGACTTCGACCTTGGCGTGAAGCTGCTGACGCTTGTGTTTGTGACGTTTTACGCGATTCTGTTGTATCTGCTGCGGACAAAGAAGGCACCGGAGATACGGCATGCCGTGGCTGTCGTGGCATTTGCCGCGGTTCTGGCAGAGTGCGGGGTCAATACATGGGACACCAGCATCGGTACGACGAGCCGGTCTGCCTACCTCGCACAGCAGGAGGATTACAAGGCGCTTTACGAAGTGACGCAGACATGGGGAAAAGGCTTTTACAGACTGGAAAAATTCACGCGGAAGACGAAGAACGATGCGACGCTGACAGGCTATCCGTCGGCAAGCGTCTTTTCCTCCACCCTGAACTCCTATGTCATGGATCTCTATACGAGATGGGGAATGCGGCACAGCAAGGTCTATTACGGTTTTGATGGGGCGACGGGGCTGACCTCGGCGCTGCTGAATGTGGGATATATGTTCGGAGAGTCAGACACCTACGACTGCAGTCTGTACGCGCAGGCTGCCGAGAGCGGCGGGCTCTATCTCTATGAATGCAGGAAGACCCTGCCCTTCGGCTATGTCGCACCGACCGGCTATGACCTGCCGGACGGCTATCAGGATCAGGCGTTGAGACTGCAGAACCAGATGGTGAAGGAGCTTGGTATAACGAGAGAGCTTTTCCACGAGGAAAAGGCAGTCAAGACTGGGGACGATGTGCGCTTTGTAGCCGAGGACGACGGCATTTATTATGGAATTGTCACTGCCTCCGGCACGACAAAGATACGCTGCATCGGCGGCAGCAGCGGGGATGAAAAGTTCATTGATCTCAAGAAGGGGAGCGTGCTTTACCTCGGGTATCTCGAAGCCGGTCAGACGGTATCCCTGATAAACGGCGATGAAACGGATACCACGCCGGGAATTTCCGTGGGAGTGTACCGGCTGGATGAGGAGGTGCTGGATGCGGCACTCGGCATACTTTCGGCACAGCATCTCGAAGATGTGGTATGGCAGGGCGATGCCATTTCCGGGCGGATTACAATGGAGACGGCAGGGCGGCTGATTCTTTCCGTTCCGTATGAGGACGGCTGGACGGTGAAGATCAATGGTGAGGTGACAGAGGGAACTACCTTCGGCGGCTGTCTCATGGCGTTTGACCTTGAGCCGGGAAGCTATGAGATCACGATGAAATACAGGGCAAAGGGCGCGACGGCAGGAATTCTTGTCTCCGCGGTAAGCGTTGTAAGCTTTGCGGGAATTATGATTCTGGCGGGAAGACGCGGCAGACGCAGAAAGCCGGAGGACAGCAGCCTGCGGGAAAACGAAGAAAATTCCGCGCAGGAACAGGAAACAGACAGGGAACTGAAAATAGAAAAGGAAAATGGAGGAGCTTAAGGATGAAGTATGATGTGGTGATTGTCGGTGCGGGACCGGGAGGTATTTTTTCCGCATATGAGCTGATGAAGCAGCGGCCGGAGCTTAAGGTTGGCGTGTTTGAGGGAGGACATTCTCTGGAAAAGAGACATTGTCCGATCGACGGGGATAAGATTAAGAGCTGTATCGGCTGTAAATCCTGCTCCATTATGAGCGGCTTCGGCGGTGCGGGCGCATTCTCGGAC
Organism: uncultured Acetatifactor sp.; assembly: GCA_934402315.1. GTDB lineage: Bacteria > Bacillota > Clostridia > Lachnospirales > Lachnospiraceae > Acetatifactor. Next base: position 65,535 of record CAKRTS010000013.1, read on the forward strand.
GGAAAATACAATATCACGAATGATTTCGGCGGTACGCTCTATGAGTATGTCGGCAAGAAGGAAGCCATAGACCTGATGAAGTATGTGGATGAGATCAACATGAAGTACGGCGGAGAGGGAACCAAGATGTACTCCACGGCGGGCACGCATTTCAAGAAGCTCTGTCTCCAGAATAAGCTGAATCTTCTCGACGCATCCGTGCGTCATCTGGGAACCGACATCAACTTTATCGTGCTGGAGAATCTGTACGCTGAACTGAAGGACAAAGTGGATTTCCATTTTGATACGCCTGTGACCCGGATAGAACTGGCCGAGGGCGGATACAGAATCTTCTGCGGCGAGACGGCATATGAGTGTGAGAAGTGTGTGATTTCCGTCGGACGCAGCGGCAGCAAGTGGATGGAGACGGTCTGCAGGGAGCTTAACATTCCGACGAAGTCAAACCGGGTGGACATCGGCGTCAGGGTAGAACTTCCCGCGGTTATTTTTTCCCATCTGACGGATGAACTGTACGAGAGTAAGATCGTCTACCGGACAGAGAAGTTCGAGGACAATGTGAGAACCTTCTGCATGAACCCTTACGGCATCGTGGTAAATGAGAACACGAACGGCATTGTCACGGTAAACGGGCACAGCTATGAGGATGTGGAGAAGCGGACAGAAAATACGAACTTTGCACTTCTGGTTGCAAAGCATTTCTCCGAGCCATTCAAGGACAGCAACGGCTACGGTGAGAGTATTGCGCGGCTCTCCAATATGCTGGGCGGTGGGGTAATTGTGCAGAGATTCGGCGACCTTGTCAGAGGACGCCGCAGTAACTCCAAGCGGATCGAGGAGGGGCTGGTACAGCCGACGCTTGCGGCGACGCCCGGTGATCTGAGTCTGGTGCTGCCGAAGCGTATTCTGGACGGTATCATTGAAATGATCTATGCGCTGGATAAGATTGCGCCCGGAACGGCAAATGACGATACGCTGCTTTACGGCGTGGAGGTCAAGTTCTATAATATGGAGGTGGAGCTTGACGAGAATCTGGAGTGCTGTCACAAGGGACTGTACATTATCGGCGACGGAAGCGGCGTGACCCATTCCCTCTCCCATGCATCCGCGAGCGGTGTCTATGTCGCAAGAAAGATTGCGGAATGAAGTTATACTTGATTTTTCCGTGTGAGTACAATACACTTTAGATGTAGTTTCACAAAAAACGCAGCAAAGGAGTAGGGGAAAACAATGAGTGTTCAGGAGCTTAAGCCCATCAAGGAGGGCAAGGTACGCGAGATTTATGACAACGGAGACAGCCTGATTATGGTTGCCACGGACAGGATCAGCTGTTTTGATGTGATCCTTAACAATAAGGTCGACAAGAAGGGTACGGTACTGACCCAGATGTCAAAATTCTGGTTCGATATGACGCAGGACATCCTTCCCAACCATATGATTTCCGTGGACGTCAACGATATGCCGGAATTCTTCCGACAGGAGAAGTTTGACGGAAACAGCATGATGTGCAGAAAGCTGGAGATGCTGCCTGTTGAGTGCATCGTGCGCGGCTACATCACGGGAAGCGGCTGGGCGAGTTACCAGAAGAACGGCACGGTCTGCGGCATTAAGCTCCCCGAGGGACTGAAGGAGTCCGACAAGCTGCCGGAGCCGATCTATACCCCGTCAACAAAGGCGGAGATCGGAGATCATGACGAAAATATCTCCTTTGAGCAGAGCGTTGACTACCTTGAGAAGCGTTTCCCCGGAAAGGGACGGGAATATGCGGAAAAGCTCCGCGATTACACGATTGCACTCTATAAAAAATGCGCGGAATATGCCCTGACAAGAGGCATTATTATCGCAGATACAAAGTTTGAGTTCGGTCTGGACGAAAACGGCAATATTGTTCTCGGCGACGAGATGCTGACGCCGGACAGCTCGCGCTTCTGGCCCGCGGAAGGCTACGAGCCGGGTCATGCGCAGCCTTCCTTCGACAAGCAGTTTGCCCGTGACTGGCTTACGAACCATCCCGGCAATGACTGGACACTGCCGCAGGATATTGTGGATAAGACGATCCAGAAATATCTGCAGGGCTATGAGCTTCTGACAGGGAAGCCTCTGGACAAATAAGAACGGACAGGGAAGAGCCAGATGAGAGAATATGACGGTAAGACCTACGCGGAGGGTGATCCGCATACAATGGACGAGCTGGAGAAGATTGTCAGGATATTGAGAAGCCCGCAAGGCTGTGCGTGGGACAGGGAGCAGACGCATGAGTCCCTAAAGAAATGCCTGACGGAAGAATCCGGCGAGGTGATACAGGCGATTGATAACAAGGATGATGCAAACCTGTGCGAGGAGCTTGGCGATCTGCTTTTGCAGGTGCTTCTTCACAGTGAGATTGCCAGAGAGCGCGGAGCGTTTTCGTTCGGCGATGTCGTACAGGGGCTTTCGGACAAGCTGATCCGCAGACATCCCCATGTGTTCGGTGACGTGAAGCAGCCGGATAATCCGGAGGAAGCGCTGGCGCTCTGGAAGGAGATCAAGCGCATGGAAAAGGAAAGGGCAGCAGACTAAGAGATGCTGAGGTTGGCGTATTTCTTCGGAGATACGCCAACTGCTTTTGTAAATGCCTTGAAGAAGTTGCTGTAATCGCCGAAGCCGCTTTTTTCAAAGGCTTCATTGACGCCTGCGCCGTCGTTTAGCAGAGCCTTTGCGATGCTGATGCGGCGTGCGGTGACGTATTTTCCGATGGTTGTGCCGGTTGCCTGCTTGAAGATACGGCAGATATAGGACTCGCTCAGGAAGAAATGCTCTGCAAGCTCCGAGACTGTGATGGGCTGACCGATGTTGCGGTTGATATATGCTAGAATATCATCCACCTGATGATTGTACTTGAAGGCATTTTCGTCCTCTGCGCCAGCGTTGGCATTGGAGAGCGTGTTAATCATGACAAGGAGTTCCATAAAGGCGGCCTGCTCAATGATGTCATGCGCATAGCCCTTGGCGGAGGTAATCTTGTTGACAAAGTACAGAAAGCGTTTCTGCTGCTCCCGGTTGAGGGAGAGCTTATGTTGGAAGGAGGCGCCGCGGTTTGCAAAACAGTAGTCCAGATCGGTCTCCGGCGTGGAGATGCGCTTGGTGTAGTCCGGACAGACGGACAGGACGATCCGCTCGTGGAGCTGATTGTCGATCTGGGTCAGCTTATGGCTCTCATACTGGTTGATAATGAAGAGATCCCCGGGCGCGATCGAATAAAAGCGGTTGTCGATCAGAAACTGCTTGCCGCCCGAGATGGAGTAATAGAGCTCGTAACAGTCATGGATATGCATATCCATGGCTTTTTCTTCTTTATAAAGATGTGCGATGGAAAATGTGCGCGTGCGCTGGCAGTTATCGATCGCAACCTTGCAGGATGTCACCTCGTCCATTGAAAGTCACCTCAATATTTCTTGAAATCTTCTTACATAGCTAAAGCATAAATCAAAAGTTCAAAATATGCAAGAATTTGAGACGGATTTGAATAGATTTGGAGAATCTTTTCTATTATACTGTATTTACAGTGCCAGAGAAGATGTGATATAATGTAAGCACTTACAGTTCGACCATGAACATACGCGGGAGCGAAATGCATGCTTGCATGCATTTGCGAGCGCGAATGTTCATGAGTAGAGCGCCCGGTTATGAGCAAACGCAGCCGCGAAGCGGCGGAAAGCGCGGGAGCGCGGGTTTGCGAATGGACGCGGGTCGAACGCGGACGGATCATATCTGTAACGGCATCAAAAAGGAAGGAGAGGTGTAGCACAGTGGAACTTAGAACAGCAGTATCCCCCAGAGACGTCAAACATTATACGACGGAGCGCCTGCGGGAGGAATTTCTGATTCAGAATCTTTTTGTGCCCGGTGAAATCAGGCTGGTGTACAGCCATATCGACAGAATTATTACAGGAGCGGCTGTACCGGTGAAACCGATCGTGCTGACTGCGGGGGACGAGCTTCGCGCAGAGTATTTCTGCCAGAGAAGAGAGCTCGGCGTCATCAACATCGGCGGTGCAGGAAGGATCACTGTTGACGGGAGGGTGTACAAGGTAGGCTTCAAGGAGGCTATGTACATCGGTATGGGATCAAAGGACATCACCTTTGAGAGTGAAGACCCTGAGAAGCCGGCGAAATTCTATCTGAATTCGGCACCGGCACACAGAACCTGCCCTACCGTGCTGATCAAGCCGGAGGGAACGCCGGAGGAAGGTGTTGTAATCGTAAAGCCGGAGAACAAGGTGGAGCTCGGTACGTTGGAGGATGCCAACCACAGAGTGATCTGCAAATACATTTTGCCCGGACAGGTGGAGAGCTGTCAGCTGGAGATGGGAATGACGAAGCTTGAGCCGGGAAGTGTCTGGAATACAATGCCCTGCCATACACATGACAGACGAATGGAGGTTTATCTCTATTTTGAGATGCCGGAGGATGCCTTTGTTATGCACTATATGGGAGAGCCCAACGAGACGCGCCACATTGTCATGAGAAATGAGGAGGCAGTGATCTCGCCGAGCTGGTCGATCCATTCCGGCTGCGGTTCCAGAGCTTATACATTCATCTGGGGCATGGTTGGTGAGAATCAGGACTTTGATGATATGGACGGCGTTGCAATGAAGGATCTGATGTAAGAGATACATATAAAATCAGAAAAAGGAGATTAGACAATGGGAAATTTCGTGAATTGTTTTTCGCTGGAAGGTAAGGTAGCCCTTGTGACAGGTGCTTCCTATGGAATCGGTTTTGCAATCGCTTCTGCGTTTGCTGAGGCTGGCGCAACCATCGTATTTAATGACATCAAGCAGGAGCTGGTGGATAAGGGCATTGCAGCTTATGCAGAGAAAGGAATCAAGGCACACGGCTATGTCTGCGACGTGACGGATGAGGATGCTGTCAATGCACTCGTTGCGCAGATTGAAAAGGAAGTCGGCGTGATCGACATTCTCGTAAACAATGCGGGCATCATCAAGAGAATCCCGATGACAGAGATGACGGCAGCAGAGTTCAGGCAGGTGATCGATGTTGACCTGAACGCACCCTTCATCGTATCAAAGGCAGTTATCCCTTCCATGATTAAGAAGGGTCACGGAAAGATTATCAACATCTGCTCCATGATGTCTGAGCTGGGACGTGAGACAGTGTCCGCTTATGCAGCGGCAAAGGGCGGACTGAAGATGCTGACAAAGAATATCTGTTCCGAGTACGGCCAGTACAACATCCAGTGTAACGGTATCGGACCCGGCTATATCGAGACACCCCAGACAGCGCCTCTGCGCGAGATCCAGCCCGACGGCAGCAGACATCCCTTCGACCAGTTTATCTGTGCGAAGACGCCTGCAAACAGATGGCTGAAGCCCGAGGAGCTGGCAGGCCCTGCAGTGTTCCTTGCTTCCGACGCTTCGGATGCGGTCAACGGACATATTCTCTATGTGGACGGCGGTATTCTGGCTTATATCGGAAAGCAGCCAGGCTGATAGAATGGGAATCGGAGGAGAGTTTTCATGAAAATAGCATTGATTAACGAGAACAGTCAGGCAGCGAAGAATGAGATGATCTGCGCTACATTGAAAAAGGTTGTGGAGCCGATGGGACACGAAGTGTTCAACTACGGAATGTGTGGCGCTGAGGCCCCAAACTCCTTAACCTATGTACAGAACGGTATTCTGGCAGCAGTTCTTCTGAATTCGGGGGCGGCTGATTATGTAATCACAGGCTGTGGAACAGGCGAAGGAGCCATGCTTGCATGTAATTCCTTCCCGAAGGTGCTCTGCGGACATATAGAGTCTCCGCTGGACGCTTATCTGTTCTCACAGGTAAATGACGGAAACTGTGTGGCGCTTCCCTTTGCGGAGAATTTCGGCTGGGGCGGAGAACTGAATTTACAGTACATCTTTGAGAAGCTTTTCTGCGCACCCGGCGGCGGTGGCTATCCGCCCGAGAGAGTAGAGCCTGAGCAGAGAAATAAGAAAATACTGGATAAAGTGAAGGAAGTAACGCATACTGATATGGTGACGATCCTGAAAAATCTGGATCGTGAGCTGGTAAAGGGTGCTTTGTCCGGTGAGAAGTTCAAGGAATATTTCTGGACAAACTGTAAGTGTGACAAGATCGCAGAGGCAGTAAAAGAGGTTCTGGCATAAGCGGAGCCTGAAAAAATAAAGACGCATGACAGATGATGCAGATTGGAGAGTAGGTTGGTATGAACGCAGTTTTAGAGCAGATCAGCAAAATCGGTATTGTTCCGGTAGTAAAGATTGACCGCGAGGAGGATGCGCTTCCTCTGGCAAAAGCACTTTGCGCGGGCGGACTTCCCTGTGCGGAGGTAACGTTCCGAACCAGTGCGGCAGCGGGTGCGATCAAGATCATGACTGAGAATTTCCCTGAGATGTGTGTGGGCGCAGGCACTGTCCTGAATGCAGAGCAGGTAGATGCAGCGGTTGCGGCAGGGGCAAAATTTATTGTCAGCCCCGGACTGAACCCCAGAACAGTGAAGTATTGTATCGAGAAGGGTGTGCCGATCACTCCCGGTACTTCCAGCCCGTCCGACATTGAACAGGCGATTGAACTGGGACTTGATGTGGTAAAATTCTTCCCGGCAGAGCAGTCCGGCGGTCTTGCAAAGATCAAGGCAATGGCAGCTCCTTATGTCAATATGAAGTTTATGCCTACGGGCGGAATCAATGCGAAGAACCTGACTTCCTACCTTGACTTTCCGAAGATCATCGCATGCGGCGGATCATGGATGGTGCCCGGTGACCTGATAAATGAGGGCGCATGGGACAAGATCGAGGCATTGACAAGAGAGGCTGTACAGACGATGCTTGGCTTTGAACTGGCACATGTGGGCATCAACGCTGCGAATGAGGAGGAGGCAATGAAGGCGGCGAACCGCTTTGCTTTCCTGTTCGGTATGCCTGCCAAGGTCGGAAACAGCTCTATTTTCTCGGGAACAGCTGTCGAAGTTATGAAGCAGCCGTTTAAGGGAAAGAACGGACATATTGCGATCCGCACAAATTATATCGAGAGAGCTGTGAACTATATGACGACGGTTCTCGGTGTGGAATTTGAGGAGCCCAAGAAGGATGACAAGGGTAAATACAAGGCGATTTACCTGAAGGAAGAGGTAGGCGGCTTCGCTGTACACCTTGTCCAGAAATAAAACAAAAAGAAGAGAGGAATACAAAGCAATGGCAAAGGTTATTACCATGGGTGAGATCATGCTGAGACTGTCCACCCCGAATTTTGAGAAGTTTATTCAGGCAGATGAGTTTGACATCAACTACGGCGGCGGAGAGGCTAACGTAGCGGTATCTCTGGCAAACTACGGACATGACGCAGAGTTCGTGACAGCAGTTCCGAACAATGAGATCGGTGAGTGTGCTGTGGCTGCGCTGAGAAAGTACAATGTGGGAACAAAGCACATTGCAAAGTGCGGCGAGAGACTGGGTATCTATTTCCTTGAGAGCGGTTCTTCCATGAGACCGTCCAAGGTTGTGTACGACAGAGCGCATTCTTCCATCTCTACGGCGACAGCTGAGGACTTTGATTTTGATGATATTTTCAAGGATGCAGACTGGTTCCATTTCACCGGTATTACCCCCGCTGTGTCCGATGCGGCGGCAGTGCTTACAGAGGAGGCTCTGAAGGCAGCGAAGAAGCACGGTGTGAAGGTTTCTGTTGACCTGAACTTCCGCAAGAAGCTCTGGACTTCCGAGAAGGCACAGAAGGTGATGAAGAACCTGATGCAGTATGTTGATGTCTGCATTGGCAATGAGGAAGACGCAGAGCTGGTGCTGGGATATAAGCCCGGAAAGACGGATGTGACGAGCGGCGATCTCGAGCTTGCGGGCTATAGGTCCATTTTTGAGCAGATGGTTGCAGATTATAACTTTGAGTACTGCATTTCCTCCCTGCGCGTCAGCCATTCCGCGTCCGATAACGGCTGGTCGGCATGCATCTACTCCAGAGATACCAAGGAATTTTATCATTCCAAGGAGTACAGCATCCATCCCATCGTTGACCGTGTGGGCGGCGGCGATTCCTTTGCAGGCGGCGTGATCTGCGGTATGCTGGACGGAAAGAACTTTAAGGATGCGCTTGAGTTCGGCGTTGCGGCATCTGCCCTGAAGCACACCATTCCCGGCGACTTCAACCTTGTTTCCAGAAAGGAAGTCGAGACACTGGCTGGCGGCGACGCATCCGGCCGTGTGCAGAGATAAAAGAAGGACAAAAATCGAGAAGTATATAAAAGCACCCCAAATGCCCGTGGCATCAGCTGCGGGTATTTCTTTGTGCAAAAATACAGAAAATCGTAATATTTCCGTTTGATACACTTAAGATACAAAGGGGGCGTATCGTGCTACTGTATTTAAGGAATGCCGGGAAAACGGCATCCAAAGGAGGTAATGGATTTGAAGAGAAAAAGATTCGCAGCGCTGGCGGTGACGCTGGCAATGCTGACAGGACTGCTTGCGGGATGCGGAAAGCAGAATCAGCAGGAGGACACTCCGGCGGTACAGGAGAAGGGACGCTATGTGGAGAGTGAACAGACGCTGCCAGAGGAATGGGCAGGCTGGACGGCGAGGCAGCTCTTTGTACAGGATGATAAGCTACATCTTGTCATGGCGAAGGCGGAGGGTGAGCGGCTCGCTGTCCGGGAGCTGGAGCAGACGGAGGAAGGCTTTGCAGATGTGACAGGGCAATGGCTGGAGGACATTGTGCTTCCCGTTGAGGAGTGGATTGATCTGCGCCTGATGCAGGATGGAAACGGAGTGCAGTATCTGTTTTCACAGTATGGGGACGGCGATGAATACAAGGGGCACCTTTGGAAAAATGAGGGAGATGCTGCGGTAGAGGTCACGCCGGAAGACTGGAACAGGCTGAATGAGGACTGGGGCATCTATGAAATGATCTTTGGAATCGCAGCGCTTGACAGCGGACAGCTGTTTGTCAATGGGGCGATGGCGATGAGCCTGGTGTCCGGGCAGGATGGTTCGACGCTGGAGAGTGAGGCGTCGACAGGAGATTACGCGGAGACAGTTCTGTCGGATGGGCAGAATATCTACCTTGTCTGCCGTGACAGCAGCGGAAATGTCGGTCAGATTGAAAAGAGACCGGAGGGAAAGAAAAAGGACGCGGAGATCATTCCCATGGATCTTGAGGGTAAGAACGGACTGAGCTTCTGTGCAGCAGACGATGGCACAATCATTGCTGCCGGCAACAGCGGAATTTTCCGCTATGCAGCGGACGGAGATAAATGGGAAAGGCTCCTGCCGGGCTCGGAGACGAGTTTTGCCCTGTCCGACCGTTGGTGCACCGGGCTGGCGGCATCGACGGATGGCGGGATCTATGCACTGTTTTCACAGGATGGCGGGAATGCTATTCTGAACGTGTACCGGTATGACCCAGATGCGGTTGCTGAGGTGACGGAGGTGCTGAAGCTTTATGCTGTCGAGGAGAGTTATCTTTTACAGAATGCAGTCGCGCTCTATCACCGCGCTCACCCGGAGGTCATGATCGAGACAGAATATGCCTATAGTATTGACGACAGCTACAGTAACGTTGAATATGACTATAATGAGGTCTACCAGAAGCTGAATACGATGCTTATGAGCGGAGATGCACCGGATATTCTCGTGCTGGATCATCTGAATCCCGATTCCTTTATAGAAAAGGGACTGCTCGCAGACCTGAGCGGAGTCCTTGCGCCCATGGAGGAAGACGGGGAGCTGTTGAATAACATTACGGACAGCTACCGGGCGGAGGACGGTGGAACCTATGTGATTCCGCTGCAGTTTGGCTTTTCTTATATTACCGGTCGTGACATCACGGCTGCTGATATGCAGAGCATCGAAGCCCTTGCGGCCTTTCTCAAAGGGAAACAGGAGAGCTATATGGGCTGCAAGACCGTTGAGGACATGGTTGATCTGTTCTATCCGTATTTTTGTGGTGACATTGTAAAAGACAAGACACTTGATAAAGACGTACTGAGAGAAAAGCTGGAGGCGATGAAGATCATTGCGGACAACTGTGGTATTGTCGAAAAATATGACGACAAAAACAATCGCAGGCACAATATCTGGGATCTGGCATCGGAGATAAAGCTGGCGATTGAGAAGGGGGCAGCAGGTTTTAACGACTGTATGTTTGACGTGGCGATCACTGATTATATCAAGGGTGAGTTTGCGGCGTTTGAAAATCAGTTTATCCCCTCGCTGGAAACGGCTGTCTGCACAAAGAGTCAGAAGCAGGAGACGGCAAAGGATTTCATCCGCTTTGCACTTTCGGAACAGATACAGGATCAGGATTACTATTCGGGCTTCCCTGTCAATGCAAGGTCGCTGGAAAAACTTACCCTGAGAGACCGCTCCGACATGGCGGCAGTGACTACGATTAAGGGGGACGATGGAAGCGAGGTGATGTTTGAAATCAAGGCGTTTCCCGAGGCGACAGCGCAGAGACTTGCCGAGATCTGCAAGACGGTCAGCAGACCTGTGAAGGAAGATGCCAAGATCAAGGAGGTGCTCATTGATTCTCTCAGTTCCTATCTGCGGGGGCAGGGAAGTCTTGAGGACGCGGTGTCCGAAATAGAAAAAGGGCTGAATATGTATCTTGCGGAATGATTTCGCAGTTTACTGTTGACATTTGTCGAGCAAGAAAATATAATAGTACTATCAGCGATGGCTGATATACGAAAGAAAGTCAGAATACGGCAGTAAAATGAGATACGGTTGTAAAATAAAGTACAAGATAAAAGAAAATACGGTAAGTAAATAGATACAGTTCTGAAGTAAAGTACGGATTTGTCAACGAGATACAAGAGAAAAGAACGAAGTGGTATAAGGAAACGAAGTAACTTTCGTTTCCTTATATTTTTGCAGATTGTGCCAGAGTTGTGCGGAGGAAGAGATGGACGAAAAACAGCAGGACAGGAGAGAAGAGAGACGTAAGAGACGGATCAGAAACCAGATGATCGCATATATTGCGGTATTGGTGCTTGTTACAGTGGCAGCGGCGGCAATCGTGGTATGCGTGAAGCTTTTTATGGATGGAAAGCAGGCGGAACAGACAGTACAGGAGAGCAATCAGGCGGCACTGGAGGATATTCTCGCGTCAGAGGAGACCTTGCAGACACCGGAGCCGACTGCTGAGCCGGAACCGACCGGAGAACCGGAGCCGACCCCCGAGCAGAGGCTGGATGAGATGGTCAGTCAGAGGGTAAGTGAGATGGCTTTGGAGGATAAGGTCGCGGGACTGTTCCTTGTCACACCGGAGTCGATCACAGGAGTCGCTACTGCGGTCAAGGCGGGTGAGGGTACGCAGAAGGCGCTTGCACAGTACGCGGTAGGCGGTATTGTCTATGCGGCAAAGAATATCAAATCGGAAGAACAGTTTAAGGAGATGCTGGCGAATACGCAGAACTATGCAAAATACGGAGATCCGTTTTTCCTCGCCGTCGAGGAGGAGGGCGGAAGCGTCTCGACAGTGGCAAATGCCGGAATCGGCACAAAAGCGGATTCACCGAAGACGACAGGACAGTCGGGCAGCACGGACAACGCTTATCAGTCGGGCACTGCACTGGGCAGCACGCTCAGCGCTCTGGGAATCAACCTTGATCTGGCTCCCGTGGCAGATATAACAACAGCCGATAACAGCTGGCTCGGCGACCGTTCCTATGGAGCGGACGCGCAGCTTGCGGGCAGCATGGCGGGCGCAATGCTTCAGGGACTGCAGAGTCAGGGAGTTACCGCGTGCGTGAAGTTTTTCCCGGGTGTGGGAAGCACCGCACAGAATCCGGGCAAGGGGCTTGCATCTACGGACAGAACGGCGGAGCAGTTTGAGAGCGAGGAATTTGCGGCATTCCGCCAGACAATCGAGGCGGGGGCGGAGATGATGATGATAAGCAATGTGGCAGCACCGGGACTTACCGGGGATAATGAGCCCTGTACCTTCTCAAGCAGGGTCGTGACGGATATTCTGCGCGGAGAGCTCGGCTTTGACGGAGTCATCGTGTCCGGAGCTTTGAACATGGCGGTCATCAGTGATTATTATGGAGCCGACGAAGCGGCGATTATGGCGCTGAAGGCGGGCTGTGATATGCTGTATCTGCCGGAGGATTTTGCAAAGGCGTATCAGGCTGTTCTGCAGGCAGTACAGGACGGAACAATTTCGGAAGAGCGTATCGATGATGCATTGTGCAGAATATACCGCATCAAATACGCAGACAGGATAGAGTGAACGATATCCGGCGGGGAGAGAGGTAACAGGTATTGGTCAGAAGGAGATATATCAGCGCGAGATTGCTGGAAAGCGGCATGGTGATCGACCAGTCTATCATTGACAGAACCGGTCGTGTCCTGGTGGCGAGGAAAACGGCACTGGATGATTATATCATTGACGCTCTGAGAAAAATGAATATCACCGGAGTGTATATCCGAGAGGGTGAGGAGGAGCCTGAGGAGACGAATATTGAGATCTCTGCGGCGACACTGGATAAGATCGAGACACTGCGGAAAAACGACCGCGCCAAAGTCCGCCTGACAGAGAGCGTAAAGGAGAGGGTTGCCACCGGTATGCAGTTCTTGTTCAACAACCCTGCCGATGAGGGCTTTGTCAATGCCGCAAACAGCATTTCGGGGGATCTGATGAGGGCGATTACCGAGAATGACGCAATCGCTGTCGATATAGATGCCCTGAAGGTCAGCGATGAATACACCTTCAAGCACAGCGTTGATGTGGCGTCCATCGCCATGGTGATTGCAAGGCAGAACAAGATGTCCGACAAGGACGTATGCCAGATCGGTATGGCGGGATTATTACACGATCTGGGAAAGTCCGAGATCCCGCCGGAGATCCTTAACAAGCCCGCGAGGCTGACGGACGAGGAGTTCGAGATCATGAAGAGCCATCCGGTGAGGGGCTATAATATATTGAAGAACAAGCCGGGGATTGCACCGGAGATCCTGATGGGGGTATTACAGCATCATGAAAAGATGGGCGGGAACGGTTATCCGCTCGGACTGCCCGGCACAAAAATCTCGACCTATGCCCGGATTCTTGCGGTGGCTGATATTTACGATGCCCTCGTCACGGAGAGACCGTATAAGAAGGGATTTTCTCCCAGAGATGCCGTGGAAATGATTATGGCGATGACCGGGGAACTGGATGTCGAGGTGATAAAGCTGTTTTTGAGCAGTGTGATCCTGTATCCGGTGGATTCGGTGGTGCATCTGAGCAACGGCGAGTCTGCGAAGGTCGTGGAAAACAACGCAAACTATCCGACCCGCCCGAAGGTCGTTGGATTAAAGTCCGGAATTGTCTATAATCTGGGAATGGATGTCAAGTGCGCGAATATTATTATTGAGTAAAAAAGAAAAGACGGATAGAAGTGCTCTATTCGTCTTTTGGCAATAAAAAAGAGCGATAGACGGGACTCGAACCCGCGATTTCCACCTTGGCAAGGTGGCGCTCTACCAACTGAGCCACTATCGCATCTTGTGTCCGGTTTGCTTCGGACAAGACATATTCTACAATAGAATTTTGAACGTGTCAAGCATTTTTCCTCACTGTTGTATTATCATTGCTTTTTCTTAAAAATTTTTCTTCCTAAATTTGAAAATATGTATTATAATGTAAAAAGAATCATTGCTGGTCAAAAATGAATTCGGAAAGCATATCAAAGTACCATCGCTTATGAATCCCTAAATTTTGCTGTATGGATATGAACTTTCAGGTTTTGATTCTGGAGATTACGAGGAGGAGTATATGAGAGAGAAATATGAATCACTGGCTCTTGTACAATTAAAGGAACTTGCGAAGGTGCGAGGGCTGAAAGGAACTTCAACCATGAAGAAGGCAGAGCTTGTAGAGGCGATGCTTGCAGAAGATGAAAGACTGAAGGCGGCGGAAACGCCTGAAAAGGCTGCGGGTCAGCAGGCGGAGAACGCCGGAGCGGCAGAGAATGCGGCCAGACCGCAGGGAGTGTCCTATTCCCAGCAGCCGGCAGGAAACGGAGACGGACAATATGTCCGCAGACGGAATGACTACGGAAGATCTGCACAGCAGCGTTCCGGTAATGCTGTGCGCAACGATTCAAACTACCGTGCGGAGGGCGGCGTGCGGAGCGAGAGTGCGCCGATCGCTGCAAAGGCGGAAAATCCGGCGCAGGGAACGGATGCCGTTGCGCCGCGTCCGAACAGGAATAATGAAGTTTACGACGAGAAGACATACCCGAAGGAGCTGGACAGCGGCGAAGAGGCGAGCGGTATTCTGGAGGTTATGCCCGATGGCTACGGCTTTATCCGTTGTGAGAATTACCTGCCCGGCGAGAATGACGTCTATGTTGCGCCGAGCCAGATCCGCCGTTTCGGATTAAAGACGGGAGACATCTTAAGAGGCAATAAGAGGATCAAGACCCAGCAGGAGAAGTTCAGTGCACTGCTGTTTATCCGGACAATCAACGGCTACACGATCGAAGAGTCCGCAAAGAGGGTTGCGTTTGAGGACATGACCCCTATTTTCCCCGACGAGCGCATCAGGCTTGAGACGCCCGGCTGCAGCGTGGCAATGCGTGTCATGGATCTTGTCAGCCCGGTCGGCAAGGGACAGCGTGGCATGATCGTTTCCCCGCCGAAGGCAGGTAAGACAACGCTGCTCAAGGAGGTTGCAAAGTCTATTTTGCGGACAAACCCTCATATGCATATGCTGATCCTGCTGATTGATGAGCGTCCCGAGGAAGTGACGGACATCAGGGAGGCGATCCACGGAGACAATGTCGAGGTGATCTATTCCACCTTTGACGAATTGCCGGAGCATCATAAGCGTGTGTCTGAGATGGTGATTGAGCGCGCGAAGAGACTGGTAGAACATAAGAAGGATGTCGTGATCCTTCTCGACAGCATCACAAGACTTACAAGAGCGTACAACCTTGTCGTTCCGCCCAGCGGACGTACCCTGTCGGGTGGTCTTGACCCTGCGGCGCTTCACATGCCGAAGAGATTTTTCGGCGCGGCGAGAAATATGCGTGAGGGCGGCAGCCTGACGGTTCTTGCGACTGCGCTGGTAGATACCGGAAGTAAGATGGATGATGTTGTCTACGAGGAATTCAAGGGAACCGGTAACATGGAAATGGTACTTGACCGCAAGCTTTCCGAGAAGCGTATCTTCCCTGCCATCGATCTTGCAAAGTCCGGTACGAGAAGAGAGGATCTGCTGCTGAACGGCGAGGAACTGGAAGCTATCAATATCATGCGAAAGGCACTCAACGGACTCAAGGCAGATGAGGCGACGGATCGCATTCTTGACATGTTTGCCAGAACGAAAAACAACAATGAATTTGTACAGATGGTAAAGAAAAACAAATTTATTTAAGAATCTGACAAAATAATTCAAATATATCTTGCACTGTGACGAAGCGTGTGGTACAATAATACCGCTGTTTGTGGTTCCATAAGCAGTGCGGATGAGAACAAAAAAATAATGCGATCATATAGAGAGGTGAAAGAGATGAAAGAAGGAATCCATCCCCAGTACTATCAGGCAACCGTAACCTGCAACTGCGGCAACACTTTTGTAACCGGTTCTACAAAGCCTGAAATCCATGTAGAAGTTTGTTCCAAGTGCCACTCATTCTACACCGGTCAGCAGAAGACAGCAAGAGCCGATGGACGTATTGAGAAGTTCAACAAGAAGTACGGCGTTAAATAAGAATTGCGAAAAAAGGTTGAGGTGCTGGTATCTCAACCTTTTTTAAGTTCTTTTGGCATAAGGCGGCGCCTGCGGGCGCAGGCATAACATAAAATGCGGAATTATGGAGTTGAAGGATCATGGCTAAGAAAAGGAACAGATGCTATTCCGGTATCGGGGGACAGGCGGTATTGGAAGGTATCATGATGAAGAATCAGGAAAAATACGCTGTGGCAGTGCGGAAGCCGGACGGTGAGATAGCGGTTGAACTGGAAAATTATCAGGGACTGCTGCATGGCAACAAAATAAATAACATTCCGTTTGTGCGCGGTATTTTTAATTTTATAGATTCCCTTGTGCTGGGAATGAAATGTCTGAATTATTCTGCCAGCTTTTATGAAGAGGAGGATGTGGAAGGCAAGAAAGGGAAAGGCTCGGAGGGCGGCGGAAAAATTGCGACTGCGCTGGTTACGATTTTTTCCATTGTTCTCGCAGTGGGCATTTTTGTTGTGCTGCCGTATTTGCTCGCATCACTCTGCAAGGGCTTTGTGCGGAACGCATCACTGATGGCAATCATTGAGGGCGTGATCCGCATTGCGATTTTCATCCTGTATATCTGGGCAATCAGCCTGATGAAGGACATCAAGAGACTGTACCGCTACCATGGAGCGGAGCATAAGTGTATCAATTGTATTGAAAAGGGACGGCCGCTGACAGTGCACAATGTCATGCGCAGCTCGAGACTGCACAAGCGCTGTGGAACGAGCTTTATCTTTTTCGTACTGTTTGTCAGTATTGTGCTGTTCTTTTTTATCCGCGTGGAGAGCCCGGTGCAGAAGGTGGTTCTGCGTATTTTGCTGATGCCGGTTGTCGCAGGTATCTCCTATGAGATCATCCGTCTTGCAGGCCGCAGTGACAATATTCTGGTGCGCATCATATCGGCGCCCGGAATGTGGATTCAGCGGATGACGACCAAGGAGCCGGACAAGCAGATGGTGGAGGTTGCCATCGCTGCGGTTGAGGCGGTGTTTGACTGGAAAAAATACCTTTACGACAACTTCGGCTATGAGGTTGACGAGACATGGATGAAGGACACGGAAAAGGCAGCGGACGGGGAACAGGGCGCTGCGGAAGCTGACGGAACGCCATGAATTACAGGGAAGCATTTGAAACGGGAAAAGGAACCTTAGCGGCAGCGGGAATAGAGGAAGCGGGGCTGGATGCCAGACTGCTTCTGGAGGAGATCTGCGGGACGGACAGAAATACGTTGCTTGTATACGGCGGCAGAGAGGTCACGGAGGAAGAACGGGCGCAATATAAGGAAATGCTCGAAAAGCGTTCTGCGCATATTCCTCTGCAGCAGATTATCGGCAGGCAGAGCTTTATGGGACTCGATTTCTATGTCGATGAGAATGTGCTGATACCCAGGCAGGACACGGAGCTGCTGGTTGAGGAGGCGTTGCAGGAGCTTCATGACGGCATGAGGATTCTGGATCTGTGTACCGGCTCGGGGTGTATTCTGCTCAGCCTTCTCAAGTATTCCAACGATTGTGAGGGAATAGGTGCGGACATTTCGGAGGACGCATTGAAGGTCGCGGAGCGCAACAGAGTACAGCTCGGACTGGAGAATGCCGCATTTGTAAAAAGCGATCTCTTTGAAGCGGTTGAGGGGAAATTTGATATGCTGGTATCGAATCCGCCTTATATCTGTTCGGATGTTATCGATACGCTGATGCCGGAGGTGCGGGAACATGAGCCGCGTCTGGCGCTGGATGGAAGTGCGGACGGACTGCGCTTTTACCGGCGGATACTCGCGGATTGCGGAGCGTATCTCAAGCCGGGCGGTATGCTGTTCTTTGAGATCGGCTACGATCAGGGAGAGGCAGTGAAGCGGCTGATGGAGGAGAACGGCTTTCTTGAGGTTGAAGTAAAGAAGGATTACGGGGGACTGGACAGAGTGGTTCTGGGAACCCTTGGCTTTGAAGTATAGAAGAGATTGGAGTAGTTTATGTTTGACAAGCTGGAAGATTTATTAATTCGTTTTGAAGAGATCATGGGGGAGCTGCATGAGCCCACTGTGACAAATAATCAGGAGCGCTTCCGCAAGCTGATGAAGGAGCAGAGCGACCTGACACCGATCGTGGAAGCTTACACGGAGTATAAAAAGTGCAAGCAGGACATTGAGGATTCGCTGGAGATGCTTGAGGGCGAGAACGATGAAGAGATGCGTGCCATGATTAAGGAGACTCTGAATGACAGCAAGAAGCGTGTCGAGGAGCTGGAGCAGGAATTGAAGATTCTGCTCTTGCCGAAGGACCCGAACGATGAAAAGAATGTTATTGTGGAGATCCGTGCGGGAGCAGGCGGAGACGAGGCTGCACTGTTTGCGGCGGAGATTTATCGTATGTATGTGCATTATGCGGAGAGCCAGCGCTGGAAGGTAGAGACCATGAACGTCGATGAGATCGGTATCGGCGGTATGAAGGAAGTACAGTTCATGATTAACGGACAGGGCGCTTATTCCCGCATGAAATATGAGAGCGGTGTCCACCGTGTACAGCGTGTGCCGGAGACGGAGAGCGGCGGGCGTATCCACACCTCCACCATCAGCGTGGCAGTGATGCCGGAGGTGGACGATGATATTGATATTGTAATCGATGACAAGGACATCCGCATTGATGTCATGAGAGCATCGGGCAACGGCGGACAGTGCGTCAATACGACGGATTCCGCTGTTCGTCTGACCCACTATCCGACGGGTATCGTTGTGTACAGCCAGACGGAGAAATCGCAGATCCAGAATAAGGCGAAGGCGTTTGCGCTGCTGAGGGCAAAGCTGTATGACATGGAGCAGCAGCAGAGGCATGACGCAGAGGCGGAGATGAGAAGGAGCCAGATCGGCACGGGAGACCGTTCGGAGAAGATCCGTACCTACAACTTCCCGCAGGGTCGCGTCACAGATCACCGCATCGGACTGACGCTCTACAAGCTGGATAAGGTCATGAACGGAGATATCCAGGAGATCATTGATGCATGTATCGCAGCCGACCAGGCGGCGAAGCTGAGCAAGCTGAACGAAGAGGGCTAGAAGATTATGGCTGAATAAAGATGTCTAATTGATTGCGCAACACGAAAAGCAACGTGTTGCGCAATTTTTTTGCGGTTTTCTCTAACTGGTGTACATTTTAGCTGAAATGATTTTGGGTATACGGTGCATTGACTGCAAATGTGACAACGAATATAATTAAAGTTTCGACTTCCCCGAAAGACTGACGATTTGCGTAAAGGCATTACATAAGGATGACTGGGTATTTCTGGAGAAATGGCCGGAGCTGAAGGACGGAAGAGCCTGCGGACTGGCGGATATTTCGCTGACGGAGGAATACCGCTAAAGTGCTGTCGCTTGATTTCTCGCTGACATACTATATAATAGAAACAGAAGAAAACAGGCGAAGGGAGGCTGGCTATGGAGCCTCACAGAGTACGGAAAAAATTTTCGCGGCAGGACAGGAAGAAAAGGACAATACTGCTGTGTGAAATGCTGGAATATCACAACGTTTTTCTGGAAGCAGCCTTCCGGGCGGAAGGGTATTCCTTTGAGACACTGAAAAATCCGGTGAAGGACAGAACACAGGCGCTGCGCTATATCAGCAATGACTATTGTTATCCGTCCGTTCTGATCGTGGCACAGTTTCTGGAGTATCTGGAGAGCGGAGAGCGTTCGCCGGAGGAGGTGGCATTCATGGAGCCACAGGCGGGCGGAGCGTGCAGGGCGGGAAATATTTATAACCTGCTGCAGAGGGTATTATATAAGAAGGACTTGCAGATTCCTGTCATTTCGCTAAGCCTTCAGACAGAAGAAAAGCATACAGGTTTTCGGATTACGCCGGGGCTCCTTTTTGGGGCTGCGGCGGCTGTCTGTTACGGCGATCTGATTATGTGCCTCTACCAGCAGGTCAAACCCTTCGAGGCGGTGAGCGGTGAGACGGACCGGGTGCGGGAGGAGGTCGAACGGAGCCTGTGCGACAGCATCTGCAGGCACCGGAACGGCAGAAGAACCCGGATGCAGAATTACCGTTATGCGGTGGAGCAATTTGGAGCGATCCCGCTGACCGGGAAGGCAAAGCCGCTTGTGGGAATTACCGGTGAGATTTATATGAAGTACTCTAAGCTCGGAAACGACAATATTGAAAGCTTTATCCTGGAGCACGGCGGTGCAGCCTACAGCGGCGGCTTCCTGAACTATTGCATTTATCTGGTGGATTCGGAGAAGTATAAGGCGGAAAAATATCTTGAGAACCGGGCATTATCGAAAGGCTATGACTTTGCGCAGAATTATCTGTGCGGCTTGCAGAAACAGCTTCTCACCGCAATCGGGGCGGACGGCAGGTTCTTTTCCGATATGCCGTTTGCGGAGCTGAAGGAGAAAGCGGAAGGAATCATCGATTACGGATGCAATACGGGTGACGGCTGGCTGATTGCGGGAGAGGTCGTGCAGTACGTTGAGCGGGGCAGTGAGAATGTGCTGATCCTTCATCCGTTCGGCTGTCTTGTCAGCCATGTATGCGAGAGAGGCATCATGAAGAAGCTTCATGAGAAATATCCGGAGATCAATATCCAGACGATAGAATATGACTACGACCAGAGCAGGGCACTCCGCGAGAGCAGAATATTGCTTGCCTTGAGCCGGAGCGGCTCCTGAGGTTTACTCAAAAAGTCAAACCGGAAAATCTGAGCTCTGCTATAATGAAACTACGATATCGGGAAAGAGTTGGAAGCGGGGGATAGGGATGCAAAACGTCGGACTGCTGGTGGCATCGCTGGAATATATTGAGGCCCATCTGGGCGATGAGATCAGGACGGAGGATGTGGCTGCGGCATGTTTCTGCTCGAAATCGACTCTGGAAAAAATGTTTCGCTGTGTGAACAATATTTCGGTTCACGATTATGTGACGCGCCGGCGGATGATGCTGGCGGCGCGGGAACTGTCAGCCGGTGGGGGAAGCTCCATACTGGATGTGGCACTGAAATACGGTTACAGCACACACGAATCCTTTGCGCGCGCGTTTGAACAGATCTGGAATTGTAAACCCTCAGAATTTCGCAAGACGAAATATATTGAGCTGTTTCCGAGGTTTTGTGCACCTCCGGAGAAGGGAGACGAGTATATTATGCAGAGAAGACATGTGGATATTGGCGAGTTATATGATTTGTTTCAGGAACGGAAGGATTGCTGGTTCGTAGGCTGTGACATCAGGAATATGATGCGCATCAATGATATTTCCAGAAAGGCGGGTGATCTCGCAATTCTGGAGCAGATGCGCCGGATGACGATTTCCTGCGGGGAGGAGGATGTTGTCTTCCGCATCGGCGGGGATGAATTCTGTATCCTGACCTGCAGCAGTGACAGGGCTTATGCGGAAAGAATTGCAGAGAAGCTCAGGAGCATGAACGGACAGGAATTTGAATATGACGGAAAACAGATTCCGCTTTCGCTATATGCTGCGGTGACTGCAGGGACGAGTGAGGCGAGATATGAGGAGCTGTTTGCGGAGCTTCACAATGCAATCAGGAACTGTAAGAGAGATCAGGAGAACTGAACATTTTTGAAAAGTTTGTGAACTATGGCGTATGCATTGAAAAGAAGACGGTAATCTGATACAATGACCCGGTGGCGAAAGAAAATGTCACCGGGTCGGATTTTGTTTCCGGGAGGACATAGGGACAGGAGGAGATAAAGATGAAAAACGGAAAAAGATGGCTGGGCTTCTTTATGGCAATGGTCACGGTGCTGGCACTCGGAGCCTGCGGGAATAAAGGCGCTGATGCGACAGGGGAAAGCAGCGGCACGGACGCATCGACGGAGGAAGAGGTGCAGGAGGAGCTGGCAACCGGCAAGCACCATGTAGAGATTACGGTGAAGGATTACGGGACGGTGAAGGTAGAGCTGGACGCGGATGCAGCGCCGATTACGGTCACGAACTTCTTAAAGCTGGCGAAGGACGGCTTCTATGACGGACTGACCTTCCACCGTATCATCTCTGGATTTATGATTCAGGGCGGTGATCCGCTCGGCAACGGAACCGGCGGCTCAGAGGAGACAATCAAGGGCGAATTTTCCGAGAACGGTGTGGAAAACGAGTTGTCCCATATCCGAGGCGCGATTTCCATGGCGCGTGCAAGGGCGTATGACAGCGCAAGCTCCCAGTTCTTTATTGTTCATGAGGACAGCGTGTTTCTGGATGGACAGTATGCATGCTTCGGCTATGTGACGGATGGCATGGATGTTGTGGATGCGATCTGTGACGCAGTTCCGGTAACGGATGGAAACGGCACGGTTGCAGCGGAAAATCAGCCGGTGATTGAGAGTGTAAAGGTGATTGACTAAGAACAGGTCAGCAGGGTGCACAACCTGCTGGCCTGTTTTACTGCGCAATTTTCACAAAAATTAATATTTGGAAAACAATTTACTGACATTTCCCGGTTTGAAATGCTAAAATATGGATATAACATAAGTGTAGCCGATGATAAAAAGATCAGAAAGCTTCCTGTATACTTTAAATAGGTCAAGAGATTGACGAAAAAAATACCTCAAGTACAATTAGATTATTACTGACCGGCAAGTTGGTAAAATCTAACGAATACAAGAGGTATCTACAATGAATGTTAAAGGCTCAAAGAAGAAAAATCAAGTTTTATCTGTAAACATTTTTGAACAGCAGGAGATTATTGCAAAAGCTGATGCCATTAAGGCAGGGTTAAAAGCATCTACCTGGCATGAGTTGGAAACCAGAGGTAAGTTTGACAAAAACGATAAGCTTTCATTTGTCGGTGATGACATGCTGATATTGGGATGCGATATCGGCAGCGAGACGCATTATGTGAGGGCAATTGATACCAGAGGAAGAGAACTCAGTAAGTCCGCTTTTCCCTTTAGCAATACGGCAGAAGGCTTTGAAAGCATGTTGGACTGGAGCACTAAGCTTGCAGCTGCAAATGATAAGAAACAGATTGTCTTAGGGCTGGAGCCTACCGGTCATTACTGGTTCGCGCTGGCAACCTGGCTGGTTGCAAAGGGAATCAGTGTTGTGCAGGTAAATCCATATGCAGTAAAGCAAACAAAAGAGTTGGAAGACAACAGTCAGCTCAAGGATGACAAAAAGGATCCGAAGCTTATTGCAAATCTGGTGAAGGATGGCAACTTTGGAATGCCATATCTTCCGGAAAAACTTTATGCAGATATCAGACGCCTTTCAATGTTTCGAGATCAGTTGAATGAAGATCGGATCCGGAATCTTAATCGGCTTCACAGAGAGATGAAAATCTATTTTCCGGAATACAAGGATGCATTTGGAAAAATAGATGGGGCATTTAGTTTGGAGCTGCTTAAGGTGGCACCGTTTCCGGATGAATTGGTTGCCATTGGAACAGAGGGGATGAAACAGATATGGCATGAAGCAAAGCTCCGTGGACGGGGCTATGTCAATGCACCATCTATTCTGGAATACGCAAGGAAAAGCATAGGGATCAGGGATGGAGCGGATGCCAGCAGACAGGCTGTTAAGTGGTTCGTCAATCGAATTATCGAGCTTGATGAGCAACTTTCAGATATAGAAAATCAGTTAAATCAAAGATGCATGGAGATTCCATATGCAAAGAACATTCTGGCAATATCAGGAATCGGTGAAAATATCCTGTCTGGGATACTTGCAGAGATGGGGGACATATCAAGATTTGACGATGTAAAGGAAATACAGAAGTTAAGCGGATTAGGATTGGTAGCCTGCAGTTCGGGTAAACATACCGGAGAGACCAAAATCAGTCACAGAGGACGCAAAAGGCTCAGATATTGGTTGTTTCAGGCGGCAAAGTCGGCAGTGGCACATTCGGAGGAATTCAGGGAACTCCATGTCTACTATACGACAAGGAAGCAAAATCCGCTGAAGAAGATGCAGTCGCTCATAGTGATTGCCTGCAAGATACTAAGGGTGATTTTCACCATTCTGACAAAGGGGACGACATATGATCCGAAGAAACTGTTGGGAGACATTGTAAGACCAGATCAGGCAATACCACAGGCAGCATAAGGTGATACTTAAGATTGCATTACAATTCCAGACACTTGCCGGGATTCAGAGTTTATCTGGATTCGGGCAGGGTTCTGGAAAAGAAACCCGTAAACGAGATGGAGTGGGAACACTGCATCAGCACCAAGACCAACTGATAAAGCAGGGTATGCGTCCACTGAAAAACAGTCCCTGCAGAAAAGGAAGGTCAGTAACAATCAAAAGACAAACAAGAGCTGTAGCTGGCAGTAGTTCTCTCCGTAGGGCATGACCCTGTTTGAAAGCTTAGCTGGCACTCAGTGTATGAGCAGATGGGACGAAGGAAGTTGGCACACGATGCCATTAGACACGGAAGGTTCATCATCATAGTTGATCAGAGGAATTATAGCCTTTATAAAGCAAAAGCAATGGATGCTTTCTTTGGTGTACCTGTTTTCAGCTATTCAGTACTTGATACAATGAATGCTCATGCGCTTTAGCACTTGTTATGAGGTAACTGTTTAAAGAAAAAAGTCCAAAAATCAATGATTTAGGGCTTGAAATTATAGGAAGGTAGGTTTCGTGTGTTCAAAATAGGCGAGAATGTAGTCTGTGGTAGCAAGGGTGTCTGCACTGTGGAAAATATTACAACACTGACAATGCCGGGTGTGGACAGGGAGAGGGAATATTATATCCTTAAGCCAAGGTATATGTCGGGAAGCACTGTGTATGTACCGGTGGATTCCCCGAAGGAGTCCATGCGGCGGGTGATGGAGCGCGAGGAGGCACAGGAGCTGCTGAAGGCGATCCCTGAGCTTCCGATGCTGGAGATCGAAAATGAGAAATTCGCCGAGCAGACCTATCGGGAATGCATGAAGACCGGGAAATGTGAAGAGTGGGCGAGGCTGCTTAAGACGGTGCGGGAAAGACGGGAAAAGCGTATACAGTCGGGGCGCAAGGTGACGGCAGTGGATGATAAGTATTTCCATATTGCCGAGGATAGTCTGTATGGAGAGCTTGCGGTAGCGCTTGACATCAGCCGGGGAACCGTCGGTGAGTATATTGAAAAGGAAATGAAACTGAGAGTGAATATGTAATATCCCGGTAAAATTTGTCAATAACATTGCGCATAGGGGCTTTTTGTGTTATACTACTTAAAATATCCTGTTTTCAGTGGGAAAATATGCGGAAACATGAATCGCATCATTATGGAGACACGGATGGAAAATACAGTTGGATAGTTCGCAAAAGCGGACGGAAAGGGGTATTATAATGGGATTTGGAGAAATGATGGGAGTAAAAATTGTAAAGCTGAATCTGAAGGGAAATTTTGCAACACTGGAAGAGCTGTATGAGGCAATCAAGGACATTAAGTTCGAGGCAGGACAGGCATCCATTGTAAAGCACGGCTTCGCAAATGTTATTGTTTTCCCGGAGCTTGACAGAAATAATCAGGTCTGGATCACCGGCGCTAAGGGTAAGTTCCAGATACAGCGCTCTGCGGAGGTGGCAGGTGTCGGAAACATGGTGAAGAACGCGGTGCTGGATGAGCTTACAGATGGTCTTACCAGCCTGTCCGGTGCTTTTGGCAATAAGAAGAAGCGCTGCATGGAGCTCGTTGAAATCACGGCGAAGGAAATTGAGAACGCAGGAATTTAAAAAAGCACTTTACTTTTTACATAAAAAGGACTATGATAGTTAATCATAAGTTTCAGGCAATAGTATAAAAGGAAAACGAAGAAGAGAACAGTAGGATGCCGGAAGTTCCCAGAGAGAGCCGCCTGTCCCGATCGGAGACAGAGCTGAGAGCGGTTTGATGCAGAGGGTGTCTGAAGACCATCTCGGAGTGGCTTTAATACAGCCCGGTCGCTCCCGTTACGAGCAAATGAAGGTGGCAGAAGGCACTGCGTGAGGCAGAGCCGGATGCAAAAAGGGTGGAACCGCGTTCATGATGAGAGACGTCCCTTGCAATAGAAATATTGCAGGGGACTTTTTGATGTGTTGTTTTATTGATGAAAGAGGAAAACGCCGCATACAGCGCGGCAGAATGGAGGAAGACATGAAGATTACTTTGAAGGACGGTTCCGTAAAGGAATACGGAGAGAGCAAGAGTGTTTATGACATCGCCCTTGATATCAGCGAAGGGCTGGCGCGGGCGGCGTGCTGTGCAAAGGTAGACGGAGAGGTCGTTGACCTGCGGACAGTGATTGACAAGGACTGCGAGCTGCAGATCTGCACCGCAAGTGATGCGGAGGGACTTGCAACGATCCGCCATACCGCATCCCATGTGCTGGCTGAGGCAGTGAAGAATCTTTTCCCGGAGGCGAAGCTGACAATCGGACCGAGCATCGAGACCGGATTTTACTATGATTTTGAGCATGAGCCTTTTTCCAGAGACGATCTGGATGCGCTGGAGGCGGAGATGAAGAAGATCATCAAGAAGGGTGAGAAGCTGGAGAAGTTCACACTGCCCAGAGCCGAGGCGATTAAGTTCATGCAGGAAAAGAACGAGCCGTATAAGGTTGAACTGATCGAGGAGCTGCCGGAGGGTGAGGAGATTTCCTTCTACCGTCAGGGCGGGTTTGTAGATCTCTGTGCGGGCCCTCATCTGATGAGCACAAAGGGAATTAAGGCATTTAAGCTGACCTCCTCCTCCATGTCCTACTGGCGCGGGGACTCCAACAAGGCAAGACTGCAGCGTATTTATGGTACTGCATTTAATAAGAAGGAAGAGCTTGAGGAGTACCTGGCATATTGGGAGAATGTCAAGAACCGTGACCACAATAAATTAGGCCGTGAGATGGAACTGTTCACCACAGTGGATGTCATCGGTCAAGGCCTGCCGCTGCTCATGCCGAAGGGAGCTAAGATCATCCAGACATTGCAGAGATGGATCGAGGATCTGGAGGATAATGAGTGGGGCTATATGCGTACCAGAACACCTCTTATGGCAAAGAGCGATCTCTATAAGATTTCCGGACATTGGGACCATTATAAGGAAGGAATGTTCGTCTTCGGAGACGAGGAGAAGGACAAGGAGGTCTTTGCACTTCGTCCGATGACCTGTCCTTTCCAGTACTATGTATATAAGGCAAGCCAGAAGTCCTATCGTGATCTGCCCTGCCGCTACAGCGAGACATCAACCCTGTTCAGAAATGAGGATTCCGGTGAGATGCACGGACTGACCCGTGTGCGTCAGTTCACGATCACAGAGGGGCATCTGATCGTGCGCCCTGACCAGATGGTTGAGGAGTTCAAGCGGTGTCTTGCACTTGCAAAATATTGTCTGGAGACCCTTGGCGTAAACGGAGATGTCACCTACAGACTGTCTAAGTGGGATCCTAATAACAAGGATAAGTATATCGGCGAGCCCGAGGTATGGGAGGAGACCCAGCAGCACATCCGTAATGTTCTGAACGAGCTGGAAATCCCGTTCTATGAGGCGGACGGCGAGGCCGCCTTCTACGGACCGAAGGTGGACATCAACGCAAAGAACGTTTACGGCAAAGAGGACACCATGATTACGGTACAGTGGGACGCCTTGCTCGCAGAGCAGTTCGATATGTACTACATCGACCAGAACGGTGAGAAGCAGCGCCCTTACATCATTCATAGAACCTCTATGGGCTGCTACGAAAGAACGCTTGCATGGCTGATTGAGAAATACGAGGGCAAGTTCCCGACATGGCTCTGCCCGGAGCAGGTTCGTGTTCTTCCGATCTCCGAGAAGTTTACGGAGTATGCAAACAGCGTGGCTGACTATCTGAAGAAGAACGGTGTCCGCGTGACTGTGGATGAACGTTCGGAGAAGATCGGCTACAAGATCCGTGAGGCGAGACTGGATAAGCTTCCTTATATGATCGTTGTTGGACAGAAGGAAGCGGAAGAGGGCGTCGTATCTGTCAGAAGCCGTTTCCTCGGAGACGAGGGTCAGAAGTCTCTTGCTGAGTTTACAGAGCAGATTTGTACCGAGATCCGCACAAAGGAAATCCGCAAGGAAGAGGTACAGGAAGAAACAAAATAAAACAAAACCGCGCATAGTTTACCGACGTTTGGTCCATACTGTAGATAGGTCTGCAAATAGGGAAGCAGACTGCTGGAGTGACAGAATGGAGGAAAAACGATGGCAGATTTAAAATGTGCAGTGGATAATTGTACCTACAACGACCAGCATCTTTGCAGCAAGGGTGACATCCTTGTAGGCGGTAAGAATGCATGCTGTTGTGACGAGACATGCTGTGAGAGCTTTTCGCAGAGAAGGGAAGGACAGGATTCCTTTAAGAATTCTACCTGCCATGCCTGCAATACGATCAGCATTGACTGCGAGGCGACAAAGTGCAGCTATAACTCTGACTATAAGTGTACGGCGGGTCATGTTGACATCAAGGGCTGCGGCGCATGCAGCTGTCAGGGAACAGCCTGTGCAACCTTTGAAGAAAAGTAAAAAAGTTGTTGACAAGGAATAGAGAGTGTGGTATTCTGTTTAAGCATGTGAAGAAAGCGTGCCAGCAAGCAGAGTATCCACTCTCACCTTACGACAACCAGGTCAGTAAGTGTTCAGATTTTAACAGTCCTTGACATTGCCGTGCAAAGAGACTGTGAGAAGAAGATTCAGGTGGATAGCTGTGCTGTCCACCTTTTTTATATTTTCTTATATGGAGGGTACGACCATTAGCGATTTAATGATTAACGAGCAGATCAGAGACAAGGAAATCCGTCTGATCGGTGAGAATGGCGAGCAGCTGGGAATCATGTCTGCGAGAGATGCCATGAAGATGGCAGAGGATGCAGGGCTGGATCTGGTAAAGATAGCGCCCACGGCAAAGCCTCCTGTGTGTAAGATTGTCGATTACGGCAAATACAAGTACGAACAGATCAGAAAAGAAAAGGAAGCAAAGAAGAAACAGAAGGTTATCGAGATCAAGGAGATCCGGTTGTCTCCCAACATTGATACCAATGATCTGAACACAAAGATCAACGCTGCGAGAAAGTTCCTGACAAAGGGAGACAAGGTGAAGATTACACTTCGTTTCCGCGGTCGTGAGATGGCTCATATGAACAGCAGCAGGCACATTCTGGACGATTTCGCCCAGAGCCTTTCCGATATTTCGGTTGTTGAGAAAGCACCGAAGGTGGAAGGCAGAAGTATGACAATGTTTTTAACTGAAAAGCGCTAGTGTACTGCACGCTGGTTAGCAG
This sequence comes from uncultured Acetatifactor sp., assembly GCA_934402315.1. Lineage (GTDB taxonomy): Bacteria > Bacillota > Clostridia > Lachnospirales > Lachnospiraceae > Acetatifactor. The sequence continues at coordinate 94,478 of CAKRTS010000013.1, forward strand.
AAGTTAAAATAGATTAAATTATGTTTAGGAGGAATATGTTATGCCCAAGATGAAGACAAGCAGAGCAGCTGCAAAGCGTTTTAAAGTGACGGGAACCGGTAAGCTGAAGAGAAATAAGGCTTACAAGCGCCATATCTTAACTAAGAAGACTACGAAGAATAAGCGTAATCTGAGAAAGCCTGCTATGACGGATGCAACAAACGTAAAGAATATGAAGAAGATTTTACCCTATTTATAAGTCTGGTAAGGAGGAAGAGAAGAAATGGCAAGAATCAAAGGCGGCTTAAATGCCAAGAAGAAGCACAATAGAGTATTAAAGCTTGCAAAGGGCTACAGGGGAGCAAGAAGCAAGCAGTACAGAGTAGCAAAGCAGTCTGTTATGAGAGCTCTGACCAGCTCCTATGCAGGCAGAAAAGAGAGAAAGCGTCAGTTCAGACAGCTCTGGATCGCTCGTATCAATGCAGCTGCAAGAATCAACGGACTTTCCTACAGCAAGTTTATGTATGGTCTGAAGCTTGCTGGAGTAGATATGAACAGAAAGATGCTGGCAGAGATGGCAGTTAACGATGCAGAAGGCTTCAAGACACTTGCTGAGCTGGCTAAGTCCAAGGTTGCATAAATGAATCGATTATAGATTCTTGTAAAAATACAGTTATGGCTGTGGCAGGAGGAACTTCCGGCCGGCCGCAACTGTATTTTTTAGTGTGGAAAATGCCGGGAAGGAGAAAGTATGCTGATTTTTTTTGATATTGACGGAACGCTTGTGGGCGAGGACGGAAGAACGATGCCGGAGAGCGCCAGAAACGCGATACAGCAGGCAAGGGCAAATGGGCATATTTGCATGATAAATACCGGCAGGACGCTGGCGCTCGTAGGTGAGGAGATCACCGGGCAGACAGAATTTGACGGTCTGGCGCTCGGCTGTGGCACAATGGTGGTATACCATGGAGAGACCCTGTTTCACAAGAGCTTTACGGTGGAGGAGAGCCGACGCATTGTCGAAGGTCTGCGAAAATACCGGATCGACGCATGCCTTGAGGGCAGTGACAACAATTATCTGGAGGAAGAGGAGAAGATTGTCACCGACACCTTCCGGGAGTTTTTAAAGCGCTTTGATGGCTACGGCTACGACAATTTTGATGCGGGACTCGGGCAGTTTGATAAGTTTTATGCCTATGTCGATGATGTGAAGAAGATGGATGCTTTCCGGCAGGAGTTTGAGGGCTGGCTTGACTTTGTGGATCGCAAGGAAGGGTATTTTGAGATCATGCCGAAGGGCTGTTCAAAGGCGAGTGCCATAGAGCTTGTTGCGGAGAAGTTAGGCATTTCTGTGGATGAGACGGTTGCAATCGGGGACAGCAGCAATGATATTCCGATGATCGAGCGCGCGCATATCGGGATTGCAATGGGAAATGCCACAGAGGATGTGAAGGAGATCGCCGACTTTGTCACGGGTGCAGTGGAGCAGGACGGTATACTGAAGGCGTTGAAGTGGCTGGGGGCAGTTGAGGAGTAGAAGCTGTTATAAAAAGTTTATAAAGCACAGAAAAAGTTCTGGCATTTTCACGGAATATATGCTATAATACATTTGTTCCGTAAGCAGATATAGTATATCGGTAGTACATCAGCTTCCCAAGCTGAGGAGGCGGGTTCGATTCCCGTTATCTGCTCTCAAAGCCCAGAAAGTGCGTTAAATACGTGTTTTCTGGGCTTTCCTGATGTCACGAGATGCTGCATGCTTCCGTGTTCCAGTGTAGTCTGTATAGCATCTGCCGGACAGAAAGAAACAGAGAGGAGTATATCGGCAATGGGATATATCAAAGTGCCGAGAGTATATGAAAAGCTGAAAAGTGCAGAGGAGCTTTTTGCGCCTGTTATTATGACGGCAGCGGGCGGCTGGGGAAAGACAGCGGCGGCAGAGTATTACTGCCGGAGGAAAAAGCCGCTCCTATTGCACTGTGAGAGTGGAAGCATTCGTGAAAAGCCAGTCTGGAAGGATTTTCGGGGAAGTGTGGTCATCGTGGAGGATATGCAATGGCTTTGGGAAGAGGAAGCGGTAGGCTGTCTGCGAGATCTCCTGCATACTCCGGGTATTCAGGTACTCATGCTTACGAGAGGGGCAGTGCCGAAATATCTTGCGAGTGAGGAGATGGATCTTGGCTTTGTGAGGATACAGGAAAAGGACTTTGCTTTCGGGGAGAAGGAGGTGAAGGAGTTTTTCAGAGGGCGCGGCATACAGCTCCACCCGGAAGATGCGGCACTGATAACGGAGGCCTCACAGGGATATGTGCGTGCACTTCACTGCTATGCAGCAAGAATGGAGAATGGAAATAGATACTCGGAGGATATGAAGGCTGCAGTCTGGCAGGATATCTACCACTTATGGGACAGCTATTATGATAAGCAATACACAGCGGAATTTCGTCATTTTGCTCTGTGCGTATGTCGGTATGATGAATTTACGCAGGAAATGGCAGAAGCACTTACTGGTGACGAAAGCGTTGGAAGAGTAATGGAATACTGCTACGAAGCCATGAGCCAGCTTCAGGTGAAAAGGGATGGCTATTATTCGATACGTCCGGAAATAAGGGGATATTACTGCTGGAAACAGAATCTCATATGGTCAAAGAAAGAGATAACAGAGAACTATTGCAGGGCGGCGGAGTATTTTAAGAGAAAGGGTAACATTCCGGATGCACTGAAGTATTATAAAAAAGCAGGAGAAATACAGTGCGTAAAGGAATTATTAATCTATAATGCCAATACACATCCGGGGACAGGTCATTATGTGGAGACCAAGGATTACTATCTGGAATTTCCAAGAGAGGAGCTGAGAAAGCTGCCTGTGCTTATGGCGGGGATGAGTATGCTGTATGCTCTGCTTCTTAAGCCGGACGAATCCGAAAAGTGGTATCATGAGCTGGAACTTTTTAGTAAGGACAAAGGCAACAGCAGGGAGCAGAGGAGGGAAGCCAGATCAAGGCTTGCCTATCTGGACATATCACTTCCTCACAGGGGGACAAAGGGCACGCTGCGCATGATGAAGAAGGTCTTTGCACTTATCCGGAAAGAGGATATGGTATTGCCGGAGCTTTGCGTGACGGGAAATATGCCGTCCCTTATGAACGGCGGTCTGGATTTCTGCGAGTGGTCAAAGAATGACATTCAGATTGCCAGATTCATGGGGAAATCTGTGGAGGTTATTCTGGGGAGATACGGCAAAGGTCTTACAACCATTGCACTGGCAGAGAGCGGATTTGAAAAAGGGACAATGCCGGCATACGAGGTTCTGACAAGATGCGGCGATGGATTTGAAGCTGCGGCACATGAAGGAAGGATTGAAATTTGCTTTGTGGCGGTAGGAATTCAGGTACGGCAGCATCTGATAGAGCGGCAATTAACGGCAGCAAGGCGGATAGCGGAAGCTTTTAATGAGAAGGTGAGACAGGAGAAGGCGGTACAGCTCCTGCCGAATCTGGAAGCCTTTGGGGTGTGGATCTCCCTGTTCGGCGGCTCCAATGCAGATGCAGAGAGCTATATAGAGACCGTTCCGGATGCGAGGGTTTCCTTCTGTATTCTTGACAGATACCGGCAGATGATAAAGCTTCGCTGCCTTATTTCAGAAAATCGCCTCGAGGAGGCTTTCGACCTTGCGGCCTTTCTGGAGGGATACTTTTTCTCATACGAGAGACATTTTTACTGGATGGAGAATGAGCTGCTAAAGGCAGTCATCCTATATCGCATGGGGGATGAGCACTGGAAGGAATGCCTGAGCCGGGCTGTGAAAAAGGCATCAGAGTATCATTTCACAAGGCTTTTCGCGATTGAAGGGGCGTCAGTGCTTCCGCTGCTTACGCAAATGAGGGAGAATGGAGAGCTTCCTGATATTGACGATGCGTATGTGGCAGAGATTTATAGGGAATGCTTCCGGGTGGCAGCGGGCTATCCCGACTATATGCGGTTTATCCCGAGGGAAATGATAGCTCTTACAAACCGTGAAATGCAGGTTTTGTCGATGCTGTGTGGGGGGATGGCTATGGATGAAATCTGCTCAGAGCTTAAAATATCTTATGATGGGCTGAAGAAGCATAACAGAAATATATATAAAAAGCTTGCGGTGAAAGGAAGGGCAGAGGCAGAGAGAAAGGCGGCAAGGCTCGGTCTGGTTCACCGTGGGAGAATGGATGCAGCCGAGGGAACCGGTACACCGATGAAATGAAAAAGCAGGAAAAGTAGCCATAGGGGTACTATACTTTTTGAAGGCAGATAGCTAAAATGGTCAATGGACTTGAGCGTGCATAGCGCGCAGGGATAATCACGAGGAGGAGAATTAAAATGAAGAAGAAACTTTTGGCAATCATGATTGTGAGTGTGATGGGAGCAGCACTGCTGGCAGGATGCGGCGGATCCGAGGAGGCTGATGTTGCAGATGCATCTGTGCAGGAGGAAGTGCAGGCAGATAATGACGAAGCAGCGGGCACTGAGGTAACCTTTGTAGATGGCTTTTATGCTGCTGATGGAAATGGCAGTGACTTCATGATTGCATTCTACGAGGGAGCGGCAGGAGACATCGCTTATGTAAATGATGGAACGGGTGAGGTCTTTGCAGAGTACACAGTAGAAAATGCACAGTTAGACGACGGAACAGAGTATCTGCTGGTAACTGTAGGAGCAATGCAGATGGGATATCTGGAGAATGGCGAGGATATCTATCTTATAACAGATGATGGCGAAATGTATGCGGCAGCACGTCTGACCGAAGAGGAAGCAGATGCAATTGCAGCAGCTGTTGCAAGCGCATCCTAAGAGTTCCGGAAAAAGAAACGAACACTTATAAGAGGCGGATATTCCTGAAAAGGATATCCGCCTCATGTTTTTGAAAACGACTTATCCTCGTCTGCATATTTTTCCGATGTCTGCCCATACTATACTCGAAGATAGGAGAGCGAGGTAGGATATGAAGCTGTCATTTCGCTGGTATGGAAAATCAGATAGGGTTACGCTGCAGGACATCAGGCAGATCCCCGGTATGCATACGGTTGTCACGGCGGTGTATGATGTGCCGGTGGGAGAGGTCTGGAGCAGGGAGAGCATTGCAGAGCTGAAGCAGGAGATAGAAGCCGCAGGACTGCATTTTGAGGTCGTGGAGAGCATTCCCGAACATGGGGACATCAAGCTCGGGAAAGAGACCAGAGACTTTTATATCGGAAATTTCTGCCAGAATATCCGCCGTGTGGCGGAGGCTGGGGTGAAGTGTGTCTGTTATAACTTCATGCCGGTGTTTGACTGGACGAGAACAGAGCTGGAGCACAGGCTTCCGGATGGCTCCACAACACTTGTCTATTATCAGGAGCAGGTTGACCGTGTGAATCCCCTGCAAAATGACAATGATCTGACGCTGCCCGGCTGGGATGCCAGTTATTCCAGGGACGAGCTGAAAGGTGTGATCGCAGAATATCAGGCGATGACGGAAGAAAAATTGTGGGAAAATCTGCGTTATTTTCTGGAAAGAGTCATTCCAGTGGCGGTGGAATGCGGAATCAATATGGCGATTCATGAGGATGATCCCTGCTGGAGCATCTTCGGTCTGCCGCGCATTATCACGGATGAAAAGAATCTCGACCGCTTTCTGAAGCTGGTGGATGTGCCCAACAACGGTATCACACTGTGTACCGGCTCGCTCGGCTGTTCCGGAAAAAATGATGTTGTGAAGATGGCGGCGAAATATGCAGGGATGGGAAGGATTCATTTTGCGCATATGAGAAATGTAGCGGTATTGCCAGACGGCAGGGGCTTTGAGGAGCGGGCGCATCTCTCGGAATGCGGAACACTCGACATGTACGCCATTGCCAAAGCGCTCCACGATAACGGTTTTGAGGGTTATATCCGGCCGGATCACGGAAGAATGATCTGGGGCGAGACCGGCAGACCGGGATACGGACTGTACGACAGGGCGATCGGCGCAACCTATCTGAATGGTCTCTGGGAGGCTATTGAGAAAAATACTCAGAAATAAAAAATAAGTGTGATACTTGACATTGGCAGAAAATACTATATACTAGATTTTGTTGATACATTCCTCGATAGCTCAATGGTAGAGCACTCGGCTGTTAACCGAGTTGTTGTAGGTTCGAGCCCTACTCGGGGAGCTGTGGGAGTCGAAGGACTCCCCTTTTTGTTTATACGGGATTTGCGCCAAGGTGCACCTGACGCAGAACCGTTACAGAAAAAGAGTGCACGGAAATGAGGACTAAAATGGGCGTTTTATCAAATCTGGAGCCGCAGAGCGTGTTCCATTATTTCGAAAAAATTACAAAGATACCGCATGGTTCGGGAAATGTGGAGCAGATCAGTGATTTCCTTGCAGCGTTTGCAGAGGAAAGAGGGCTGTTCCATATACAGGATGCATGGAAGAATGTCATTATCGTGAAGGAGGCGACACCGGGGTACGAGAAGGAGCCTGCGGTGATTCTTCAGGGGCACATGGATATGGTTGCCGTGAAGAAGCCAGACTGTGATATTGATATGAAGAAGGACGGACTTCGCGTAGCGGTGGACGGCGATAAAATCTACGCAGAGGGAACCAGCCTCGGCGGAGACGACGGCATTGCGGTCGCTTATGCTCTGGCACTTCTGGACTCGGATTCCATCAGCCATCCGAAGCTGGAAGTAATTATTACGGTTGATGAAGAGGTCGGAATGGATGGTGCGAGAGTGATAGACCTTTCCATGCTGACGGGAAACCGTATGGTCAATCTCGACTCCGAGGAGGAGGGAATCTTTCTGACGAGCTGTGCCGGAGGAGCAAGGGTGAAGTGCGACCTGAAGCTGGAAACACAGAGGCTCGAGGGGCTTACTTACGAAGTCACCGTGGGCGGTCTGCTCGGTGGACATTCCGGTGGCGAGATTGACAAGGAGAGGGGAAATTCCAACTGCCTGTTCGGCCGCCTGTTAAGACGGCTTTGTGAGAAGATGCCGGTAAGGCTGGCAGAGCTTAAGGGAGGACTGGCAGACAATGCCATTCCGAGGGAGACTGTCGGACTGCTGGTTATTGACAAGGCCGACAGCGAGAAATTCGCCTCGGTTCTGGATACGGTGGAAAAGGAAATCCAGTCGGAATTGTCCTCCAAGGACCCGGATGTATTTATCAAGGCGACGGAAAAAGAGTCCGCAGCGGTTGAGTGTACAACGGCAGAGAGTACAAGGAAGGCGGCGAACTTCCTCAGTGCTGTTCCCAACGGCGTCCAGGCAATGAGTGCAGACATGCCGGGGCTGGTGGAGACATCTCTGAATCTCGGGATTCTGGAGTATGCAGGCGGCGGACTGCGGGCAGAATTTTCTGTGCGGAGCAGCGTCGAGAGCGCGAAGAATGCGTTGATCGGAAAGCTTTTTGCCCTGACCGAGCTGGCGGGCGGCAGCAATACCGTAACCGGTGACTATCCGGGATGGAAGTTCAGAAAGGATTCACCGCTGCGCGAAAAGATGGTCAGACTGTACGAGGAGATGTACGGAAAGGCACCGAAGGTTGAGGCAATCCACGCAGGGTTGGAGTGCGGTATTCTGGGCAGCAAGATTTCTGATCTGGACTGTGTTTCCATGGGGCCGAATATGCGGGACATTCATACCACGGAAGAGACACTGAGCATTTCATCGACGAGAAGAGTGTGGGAGTACCTCGTGCGGCTGCTTGAGACAAAGGAAGCCTAATCAGGACAAAATAGCACATCCCGAGACAGGAAAATTCCATTTTGAAACCGGATTCAATGTGGTACAATAATTTTTGTCATCAGGAGAGGAGAGAAAAGTAAGATGAAACAATTTGACTACAATAAGGTAAAGGATCCCGAGTTTTTCCGGGACAACAGGCTGGATGCCCATTCCGATCATGTATGTTACGCGAATGAGGAAGAGGAAAAAAGAGGAGTCAGCAGCTTTCGGTTCAACCTGAACGGTCTCTGGAAGTTTGCCTATGCGCCCAATTTCGTTTCTGCACTGGACGGCTTCGAGGCGGAGGGCTATGACTGCAAGGGCTGGGCGGACATTCATGTGCCTGCGCATATCCAGATGGAGGGCTATGATGCGCCGCAGTACGCAAATGTACAGTATCCGTGGGATGGCTGGCAGGAGGCGGAGCCGGGAGAAATCCCCGAAAGATTTAATCCGGTCGCAAGCTATGTAAAGTATTTTGAAGTGCCGGAAAACATGAAGGGTCAGCCTGTCTATATTTCTTTTCAGGGAGTTGAGAGCGCTCTGGTGCTGTGGTGCAACGGCAGCTATGTCGGGTACAGTGAGGACAGCTTCACACCCTCGGAATTTGATTTGACGCCTTATCTGAAAGAAGGAGAAAATAAGCTGGCAGCGCGTGTGTTCAAGTGGAGCTCCAGCAGCTGGTGTGAGGATCAGGACTTTTTCCGCTTCTCGGGCATATTCCGTGATGTTTACCTCTATACTGTCCCGGCGGTACATATCAGCGACATGAGAGTGCAGACTCTGTTGCAGGACGGTTTCGATAAGGCAGAGCTCGTGCTGGATCTGAAGGCGACGGCGAACGGTAGGATCAATGTGTCTCTGTTAAAGGAGACGCGGGAGTTCCGTTATGACGACAGTTACAGGAAAAATCTCGGACAGGTGACGGAATGCAAGGCGATTGCGGATATGTCTGCGGCACTGAAAAACGAGAATCATTTCGTTATTCCCGTGGAAAAGCCTTTGCTGTGGAGTGCGGAAGAGCCGAACCTTTATAAGCTGGAGATAGAAGTCCTTGATGAGAGCGGAAAGCAGCAGGAGATAATCCCCGTACAGGTCGGCTTCCGGCGCTTTGAAATTGCGGACGGGCTGATGAAGCTGAACGGAAAGCGCATTGTCTTCAAGGGCGCGAACAGACATGAGTTCAGCTCACGCACCGGTCGTGTGGTCAACGAGGAGGAGCTCTGGCAGGATCTTGTGACGATGAAGCAGCATAACATCAATGCGATCCGTACCTGCCATTATCCGAACGATTCAAGGATATATGCGCTCTGCGACAGACTTGGACTTTATATGATCGATGAGTGCAATCTGGAATCCCATGGTTCCTGGACGGCTGCACTGGACGGCAAGATCCCGATGGAAAATATCGTGCCCGGAAACCGCCCCGAATGGAATGCCATGATGCTTGACCGCGTCGAGTCCATGTATCAGAGGGATAAGAATCATCCGGCAATCCTTATCTGGTCTTGCGGAAATGAGGCATTTGGCGGAAAGAACATTTTTGATATGTCACAGTTCCTGCGGGAGCATGACAAGGGCAGAGTCATTCATTATGAGGGTATTTTCCATGACAGGAGCTATCCCGATACCAGTGATGTTGAGAGCCAGATGTACACGCCTGCGGCAAAGATCGAGGAGTGGCTCAAGAAGGACAGAAGCAAGCCCTTTATCTGCTGCGAGTATACGCATGCGATGGGAAATTCCTGCGGCGCAATGCATAAGTACACGGATCTGACGGACAGAGAGCCTTTGTATCAGGGCGGCTTTATCTGGGATTATGTGGATCAGTCCATCTATAAAAAGGATCGCTACGGCAATGAGTTTCAGGCATACGGCGGTGACTTTGACGACAGACCCTGCGACTATAATTTCAGCGGCAACGGTATTGTATACGGCGGTGACAGAAAGCCTTCACCGAAGATGCAGGAGGTAAAGTATAATTACCAGAATATTTCCGTTGAAGTCATGGAGGACAAAATCAAGATCACGAATAAGAATCTTTTTGCCGATACCAGTGACTTCGACTGCTTCCTCCGCGTTGAGAGAGAGGGTGTGCTTGTCGAGGAAAGAAAGCTGATGACGGACGTTGAGCCCGGCTGCAGCGGAGAGTTCCCGCAGCCGTTCCTGATTCCCGAGACTGCAGGCGAGTATGTTGTTACCGTGTCTTTCTGTCTGAAAAAGGATACCGCATGGGCGAGGGCAGGGTATGAGATCGCGTTCGGACAGGGCGTGTTCCGCAAGAGCGGAGAGGAGACTTACATTGCCGACAGACCGGTTGCGGTGGATAAGTCCTTGCAGATCATTCGCGGCAAGAGTAATCTCGGTGTCAGAGGCGAGGAATTTGAAGCGCTGTTCTCCTATGGCGGAGGACTTGTCTCCTACCGTTATGGCGGAAAGGAACTGTTAAAGACGATGCCGAAGCCGAATTTCTGGCGTGCACCGGTAGACAATGACTGCGGCAACCATATGATGCAGCGTTACGGACAGTGGAAGCTCGCAAGTATGTATGTGGGCACCTATGGGGTGGAAGGCAAGAATCCTGTTATTGAAGAGCAGGGCAACGGTGTTGTTCTCACCTATCGTTACCAGATGCCCACCACGCCGGTCAGCGAGTGCGAGGTAAAGTACAGGGTATACGGAGACGGAACGATTGAGACGACGCTGGCTATGGATCCGGTGAAGGAGCTTGGGGACATGCCGGAGTTCGGAATGCTGTTTAAGGTTGATGCTGACCTTGACAATCTGGAATGGTACGGAAACGGACCGCAGGAGACCTATGCCGACAGACAGCGCGGGGCAAAGATCGGAATTTTCCGCAACAAGGTCGAAGAGAACATGGCACGCTATATGGTGCCTCAGGAATGTGGCAACAAGACGGAGGTCCGGTATGCCAAGGTGACGGATGCGAAGGGACGTGGTGTGATTTTTGCAGGAAATGCCATGAGCTTTTCAGCACTTCCCTGGACACCGCATGAGATGGAAAACGCGGCACATCCGAACGAACTGCCTAAGGTACATTATACGGTCATCCGTGCTGCACTTGCCCAGATGGGTGTCGGCGGCGATGACAGCTGGGGCTCGAAGGTGCATGACGAGTACCTTCTTCCGGCAGACCGGAGACTGGAATTTACCTTCTGTTTCAAGGGAATTTAAGGCTGCACAGAAGAGAATGAAAAAATAGTTGTAAAAATATCTACAATTTTGAAAAAAACACTTGCTTTTTCTCCCCGGACACGATATAATCCTTATTGTGTTTCGGGGTGTGGCTCAGCTTGGTTAGAGCGCCATCTTAGGGAGGTGGAGGTCGCGAGTTCGAATCCCGCCACTCCGACGAATAAAAATGCCGAAAATCCAGTAAATATAAGGGTTTCGGCATTTTCTATTTTTGCCGGTATTCAAAAGGTAATCAAAAAGGTAATCAACGCAGGAAAGGAGGGTCCTGCAAAAGTGCTACGAAAGATAAATCGACCACAAATCGGTTTATTTTTTTGTCCTTTTTTTAAAATTTCTCGGTAAATGATTTTGATACCCCCATTTATTTTTGGTACAAAATTTCAAATGTACTACGTTATCAATGTATTCTGGTTACCTGACTTATAACTAATAGGGGAATACTATTTGAGTCTTCTAACCTTATGCAGATAGTAGATTTTTGGTGTTATTTCTGTTATATTTTAATTGTAAAAAAATGGGGTGATATTGGAGGTGTGCTTATGGGAAGAATCAAGGACTTGAATTATTATCAAAAAGGCATCATTATTGTCACGATTATTATGGCACTGATTTTTGCAGTGATTTATCCTAAGACAATTTCAAGAGTTGGCTATAGATACAATGATGTAATTCTTGTTCCAACACAGGAAAACGGAAACACAGTGTATTCCGGTAAAATCAACGGGGAGCAGACACAGTTTATCGTATCTGACGATAAAACAGTTATGCTGCAATACGGAGATAAAGCTTATGGCCCTTACACCGTGAAAGAAGACCCCACAGCTATCCCCAAAGATGAAGAATTGAATGAACGAATGACAGGTGTTGAGATCTATAATGGTGAGAAGGTAATGTTCCGTGGCGGCGTATTGGATTTTGAGGGTGACTATTTGTTTTACAATGAGGATGGAACCCTAGAAACTATTGGATTTATCTATGTGACCGGCAGTGGAACTGAATGGGATGAAGAGGGCAATGTGATTGATAAAATGGAGCCATCTGCCTCCACGATTTATGAGCTGGTGAATGACCCTGAACTGACACATAAGGGAAACCCATTTGACTGGCTTGGCGCTGTGTTTATTTGTATTCTCAACGTCCTGTCCATTTTATTTGCAGACGAGCTATTCAGATGGAGTCTGTTATTTCGGATACGCAATGTAGAAGATGCAGAGCCGTCCGGCTTGGAAATTGTAGGAAGATATTTAGGATGGACAGTTATGACAATTATGGCGTTTGGAATCTTTATTGTGGGATTACAGTAATGTAGCATCCGGTCTTAGAAACTCTATCGGTGAGTTTTGGGGAGCAAAAATTGGCTGCCCTGAGATAGAGATAAAATAAGTTTTTAAGAGAGGAAGATAGAAGATGCAGTCAGAACAGCAGAAGACAGAGAAAGAGCAGAGAGCTAAGAAGAATAGCACGCCTAAGGTGCGCAAAGATACATCAAAGAAGGTCTGCCCGGTGGCGGGAAAGTGCGGCGGCTGCCAGTGGATCAACAGGGAGTATGCGGAGCAGCTGAAGGCGAAGGAGACGAGGTTCCGCAAGCTGATGGAGCCGTACTGTAAGCCGGAGCCGATTATTGGCATGGAGCAGCCGACACATTACCGGAATAAGGTACATGCAGCGTTTGGCGAGGACAGGCGGCACAATGTGATCTCCGGCATCTATGAGGCGAACAGTCATAGAATTGTGCCGGTGGACAGCTGCCTGATTGAAAATAAAAAGGCGGATGAGATCATTGTCTCTATCCGCGGCTTGCTGCGCTCCTTTAAAATCCGTCCCTATAACGAGGACACAGGCTACGGTCTGCTTCGGCATGTCCTTGTCCGTGTCGGTCATGTCTCGGGAGAAATTATGGTTGTGCTGGTGCTCGGTTCCCCGATCATGCCCTCCAAAAATAATTTTGTCAAAGCGCTGCGAAAGCTCCATCCCGAGATTACTACCGTGGTTGTCAATGTAAATGACCGCGGAACCAGTATGGTGCTGGGCGATAAGGAGCAGGTTCTCTACGGCAAGGGATATATTGAAGATGAGTTGTGCGGCAGGAAATTCCGCATTTCGCCGAAATCCTTTTATCAGGTGAATCCGGTTCAGACGGAAAAGTTATATAACAAGGCGATGTGCTATGCCGGGCTGACGGGAAGAGAGGTTCTTGTGGATGCATATTGCGGCACAGGAACCATAGGCATTATCGCAGCGGATAAGGCGGGTAAGGTTATCGGTGTGGAGCTGAACGGCGATGCTGTCAGGGATGCGCGGAACAATGCGCGGATGAACCAGATCAGCAATATAGAGTTCTACCAGAATGATGCCGGAAAATTTTTGGTGGAGATGGCGGAGCAGAAAGCAGAAGTGGATGTTGTCATGATGGACCCGCCCCGCAGCGGAAGCACGGAGGCATTTCTGGACGCGGTGGCGACGATAAAACCGAAGAGAGTGGTCTATGTCTCCTGCAATCCCGACACGCTGGTAAGGGATCTGAAATACCTGACGAAGAAGGGCTATCAGGTGAAAAAATGTGTGGCAGTAGATATGTTTCCGTTCACGGAAAATTGTGAGGCAGTGGTGCAGCTGCAGTATCAACCCAAGAAGTAACCAAATGAAAGCACAACAGCCTGTGGCACAATCATGAGGAGGCTTTAAGTTTGAAACAAATAAGTAGAAAACAACCAAGAAATAAAGGGCATAGCAAATAAACCACCTAATCAGCTGGCTTTT